>CAVPWX010000013.1:0-221532 GCA_963709605.1 uncultured Chloroflexia bacterium
GGCGTAGCGGTTCGCCTTCTCGACCTTGCCGATGAGAGAGCTGTGCATCGCCGTGGTCCCTCCGTGGCCGCATGGGCCCATCCAGGGGCCGCCGCCCGGTCGTGGTCGTCGGCCGGGAGGGGCGGTCGTACCCGGAACTCTACTACCCGGGGCCAAGAAGGGCGACGGGCCGCGTCGCCGGCCGGATGCCGTGCTCCTCAGCCCCGGACGAGCGCCTCCCCGGCGGCCACGCAGGCGTCGGCGACGTCCGCGGACGTCGCCTCCGTGTAGACGCGGACGAGCGGCTCCGTGCCGCTGAAGCGAACGAGCAGCCACGAGCCGTCGCCGACGTAGAACTTGAAGCCGTCGCCGGTGGCCAGCGCGATCGTCTGTGTCACGGGCTGGCCGGCAAGGGCCGCCGGCGCCTTGTCCACGAGCTCGACCAGGAGGCGGTCCTTGACGGCCGGGTAGATCGCCCTGTCGACGTGGACGTCGACGCGCCGGTAGAAGGACGGCCCGGCGATCTCGTGGAGATGCGCGATCGCCTTCGAGACCGGCCAACGGCCGGCCGCGCGCTCGCGGAGGAACAGGTCGAGAAGGAGCAGGTCGGCGTAGATCCCGTCGCGCTCGGGCAGGTGCATCCCGAAGCCGTAGCCGCCGGATTCCTCGCCGCCGTACATCGCCCCGGTCTCGATCATCTTCGGCCCCACGTACTTGAAGCCGACCGGCGTCTCGTGGACGGCGATGCCGTAGCGCGCGCCGAGCCGCTCCGCCATGGACGTCTCGTTCACGCTCTTCACCACCGGGTCGCGCATCCCGCGATGCTCGGCCAGGTAGTACATGAGCAGGCCGTAGACCTGCAGCTGGTGGATGAAGACGCCGCGCTCGTCGACGGCCCCGGCCCGGTCCGCGTCGCCGTCGAGGAGGAGGCCGAGGTCGAACCCGCCGCGGGCAACGATCCCCAGCGCCTCGTCGACGTGCGGGCGGATCGGCTCCGGGTTGACGCCCCCGAAGTAGGGGTTCCGCTCGGTGTGGATCTCGACGACCTCGATCCGCCCGCCGGCGAGGAGCCGGCTGATCCACCCGGCGCCCGAGCCCCAGAGCGGCTCCACGAGGACCCGCGCCTCGGCGGCCCGCAGGGCGTCGAGGTCGAGGCTTCGCCGGACGAAGCGCTCGTAGCCGGGGTAGGGGTCGAAGCGCTCGACGAGGCCGGCGGCCTCGGCGTCGGCCATCGGCCGCGACGGGATCGCCCGACCGCCGTTCTCGCGGATGACGGCCTCCAGGGTGGCGAGCATCTCCGGGCCGGCCGCGGCTCCCGTCGGCGACTTCACCTTGAAGCCGTTGTCGGTCCAGGGGTTGTGGCTGGCCGTGATGACGACCCCGGCCGCTGCCCCCCGCTCGACCACCTCGTAGCTCGACATCTGGGTCGGCACCGCGTCGACGGCGAAGGCCACCGGGATATCGTAGGCCAGCAGGACCTCGGCCGCGGCGGCGGCGAAGTGCTCCGAAGCGAAGCGGCGGTCGTAGGCGACCACGACCCCCTTCGCCTGCTCGCCCCTGTCGGCGACGTAGCGGGCGACGCCCTCCGCGCAGCGGCGAACGTTCACGAACGTGTAGTCGTCGGCGACCCTCGCCCGCCACCCGTCGGTGCCGAAGACGATCGTGGTCGGGGCAAAGGGGGCCCCGGCGCGCGGCGTGGTCACGAATCCTCCTCCGCGGCCCGGGCAAGCTCCTCGGCGATCGCGCGGACCTCCTGGGAGCGGTCCGCGGCGCACACCAGCAGCGCATCCGGCGTGTCGACGACGATGGTATCCCGGAGCCCCAGGGTCACGACGAGCCGCCCGCCGGCGAGGACGAGGGTGCCCTCCGACCCGACGTCGCGGCGAGGCCCGGACCCCACCGCGCCGGCCGGCTCGCCCTCGGCACGGGCCCGGGCGACGAGCGCGTCGCGGAGGGCGGCCCAGCTCCCGAGGTCGCTCCAGCCGACGTCGGCCCGGACCATCGCCACGCGCCCCGCCAGCGATGCCGGCTCGAGCACCGCGTAGTCGATGGATGTCGCCCGGACGGTCGCGTAGGCGGCGTCCAGCGCGGCCGGGCCCCCCGCGACCCAGGCCCGGACGGTGGCCAGGATGTCAGGCGCCGATGCCGCGAGCGCCCCCAGGATGGCGTCGCGCCGCCACAGGAAGATGCCCGCGTTCCAGGCGACCGGCGCGGGCCCGGCCAGGAGCGCCGCCGCGGCGGCGGCGGCGGGCTTCTCGACGAAGCGGGCGACGGCGTACGCGCCGGGCTCGTCCCGCTCCGCGGCCGCGACGACGTAGCCGTAGCCGGTCTCCGGCCCGGTCGGCGCGATCCCCAGCGTCACCAGGGGTCCGTCGGCCGCGGCGGCCACCGCGGCCGCGCGGGCCAGGACGTCTCGGAACCCGGCGACGTCGGCGACGAGATGGTCCGCCGGCAGGACGGCCATGACCTCGCCCGCCTCGCGGTCGAGGGCGAGGGCGGCGAAGGCGACCGCGGCGGCCGTGTTGCGCCCCGCCGGCTCGGCGAGGACGTTGCCGGGCGGGAGCTCGGGCAGCTCGGCCCGGACCAGCTCGACGTGCCGGCGGTCGACGACGACGGCGACGTCCTGCGGCCCACCGAGCGCCGGCAGGACGCGCTCGAACGTCGCCCGCAGCAGCGTGCGTTCGCCGAGCAGGGGCAGAAACGGCTTGGGCCGGTCGGGCCGGGAGAGCGGCCACAGCCGGGTGCCCCCGCCGCCGGCCAGGATGACGGCGTACATCCCGCTGATTCTACGGGCCCGGAGACGCGCCCATCGGGGCCCTGGCGGGGCCGGGGCGGCGGCCGGGCGTCGCTGATGGTCCCGCCGGCCCGCGCGCCGTCAGGCCTCCGGCGGATCGGGGACGGGGAGCCCGCACTCCGCGGCCAGGAGCTCCGCCTTGTCGGTCCGCTCCCACGGCAGGTCAAGGTCCGGGCGCCCGAAGTGGCCGTAGACGGCGGTCTGGCGGTAGATGGGGGTCAGCAGGTCGAGCGCCTCGATGATGCACGCCGGGCGCAGGTCGAAGTGGCGGTCGATGACGGCCCGGATCTGCTCGTCGGGCACCCGCCCGGTCCCGAAGGTCTCGATCGAGAGGGAGAGCGGGTGGGCGATCCCGATCCCGTAGGCGACCTCGAGCTCGAAGCGATCGGCCAGCCCGGCGGCGACGACGTTCTTGGCCACCCAGCGCGCCGCGTACGCCGCCGAGCGATCGACCTTCGTGGGGTCCTTGCCGGAGAAGGCGCCGCCCCCGTGGCGGGCCATCCCGCCGTACGTGTCGACGATGATCTTGCGCCCGGTCAGGCCGGCGTCGCCCATCGGACCGCCGATGACGAAGCGTCCGGTCGGGTTGATGTGCATCACGGGGTCGGTCGGGCGGAGCTCGTGGGGGATGACGGGGAGGATGACCGCCTCGACGAGGTCGTCGCGCATGTGCGCCGGCGCGTCGGGATCGTGCTGGGCCGCGATGAGGACGGTCGGCACCCGGACCGGTCGGCCGTGCTCGTACTCCACGGTGACCTGGGTCTTGCCGTCGGGCCGCAGCCAGGGGAGCTGCCCCGACTTGCGAGCCTCGGCCAGCCGGCGCGCCAGCCGGTGGGCGAGGGCGATCGGCAGCGGCATCAGCTCCGGCGTCTCGCGGCAGGCGAAGCCGAACATCATTCCCTGGTCGCCCGCGCCGAGCTCGGCGGCGTCCACCCCGCGGGCGATGTCGGGCGACTGCTCCTTGATGCTCACCAGCGCGCCGCAGGTCTGGTAGTCGAAGCCGTAGTCGGCCTTCGTGTACCCGATCTCGCGCACCGTCTCCCGGATGACGGCCTGGAAGTCGACGTAGGTCTCGGTCGTGATCTCGCCGAGGACGGCGACAAGGCCGGTGGTCGTGGCCGCCTCGCAGGCCACGCGGGCGTGGGGATCCTCGCGGATGATCGCGTCCAGGATCGCGTCCGAGATCTGGTCGCACATCTTGTCCGGGTGGCCCTCGGTGACCGACTCGGACGTGAACAGGTAGCTCGGCGCGTCGATGATGCTCGTCATGGCGGCGGGGAGCGTAGCACGAGCGCGTGGCGGCCTCTCCGCGTGGCGGCCTCTCCGCGTGGCGGCCTCTCCGCGTGGCGGCCTCTCACCGCCCGCAGACGCGGGGCTTCGCCGCCGGCTGGGCCTCGGCCTCCGGCGCCAGCACCGGATCGCCGACCTGGCGGGCCACGAGCATCACCTTGGTCCCGGTCCGGTACTGGTTCTCGGAGGTCTGGAGGACGAGCGAGTTCGGGGGCAGGGCGAAGGCCCAGTCGAGCGACTTCTTCGACGGTCGCACGGAGCTGATCCGGTACGTGTAGCGATGGTCGTTCGCGGTCCAGACGGTGACCCGGTCGCCGAGCATGGCCCGCCCGCCGTTCCGGCGCGAGGCGAGCAGGATCGGCAGGAACATCCCCTCCTGGGCGTGGGCGTAGATGTAGGTCACGCCGCCGGCGCCCGGGTGCTGGAATGTCGGCGGCCGGAAGTACTCGGCCACGTCGCAGAGGGGCCACGTGGAGTTGCGGGGAGGGGCCACGACCGGGAGGTCGATGCCGAGGCTCGGGATCGCGACCCGCGTCGGCGCGCCCGCGCGGCCGCTCGCCGGGACCGGCGTGGGCGTCGACGTCGGCTCCGGGGTGACGCCCGGGTCGTAGGCAGGCGGCGGCCCCGCCGGCCCGGCCGGCGATGGGTCCGGCGACGCGGTGGGCGCCGGCGTCGGGGTCGGGGCTGCGATCGGCGACGGGGCGGGCGGCGACGACGGGGTCGAGGTGGCCGGGGTCGCGCAGCCGGTCACGACCGCGGCCACCAGGAGCGCCGCCGCGGTGGCGCGTCCGGGGCTCACCCGGGCGTGCCGCGCCAGGGCAGCTCCGGAAGGTCGTCCGCCGGCGCGAACCCGAAGACGCCCCCGTAGAAGGCGAGCTCCGCCTGGACTGCGCGGACGATGTTCGCCGCCTGGCGGAACCCGTGGTCCTCGCCCTCGAACGCCAGGTAGACGTGGGGGATCCCCTTGGCCGCCAGGGCCGCGACGATCCGTTCCGCCTCGCTGGGCGGCACGACCCGGTCGTCGAGCCCCTGCAGGACGAGGACCGGGCAGGAGAAGCCGTCGGCGTGGAAGATCGGCGACCGGGCGAGGTAGCGCTCGCGCTCGGCCGGGTACCGGCCGACGAGACGGTCGAGGTAGCGCGACTCGAACTTGTGGGTCTCGGTCACGAAGGCCTCGAGGTTGCCGATCCCGAAGTAGCTGACGCCCGCCCGGAAGACGTCCCGGAAGGCGAGCGCGGCGAGCGTCGTGAAGCCCGAGGCGCTCCCACCCTCGATGGCCAGGCGCCGGGGGTCGGCCTCGCCCCGGCGGGCCATCTCGAGCGCGCCGGCGACGCAGTCGTCCACGTCGACGATCCCCCATGCGCCCTCGAGGCGCTTGCGGTAGGCCTTCCCGTAGCCGGTGCTGCCGCCGTAGTCGACGTCGAGGACGGCGACGCCGCGGCTGGTGAGCACCTGGACCGGGAGGTGGAGCCCCGTGAAGGCGCCGGAGGTCGGGCCCCCGTGGCTCGTCACGACGAGCGGCGGCAGCTCACCCGCGGGGGCCCGGAACGCCGGGTTCGTGGGCCGGTACAGGATCCCGTGGGCGGTCCGCTCGCCGCTGGTCGGGAACTCGACGGGCTCGCCGACCGAGACGACGGCCGGATCGAGGACGAGGTCTGACGAGGCGCGGACGACCGTCCAGGCGCCGGTCCCGAGGTCGATCCGGACGAGGCTCCGGAAGATCGTCGGCGAGGCGACGATGGCGGCCGCCTCCGAACCCCGAACGGCCAGGTCGCCGATCGCGGTGAACGGCAGGTCGAGGGCGACGGGCGGGCGTCCGCCGGACGGGTCGATCCGCCACAGCCGGTCGCGCCCGGCGGAGCGCCCCACGGCGATGATGGTGCCGTCGCCGGCGGCCCCGTGCGTGGACAGCCCGAAGACCCAGTCGGGGCCCACGAACTCCGCGGCGATCCCCGCGGTCAGGGGCACCAGGCCCGCGCCGTCCCAGCGGTGCAGGCCGATCCACTCGCCGGGCTCCGAGGCAAGCACCAGCGAGCCGTCGGGGGCCCAGCGCGGCTGGGCGGTCCACGTCGACGCGTCGCCTGCGACGACCTGCCCCGGGCCCGGCCGCCCGGCCGCGTCGAGGGCCGCGACGGCGCACTCGGTGCCGTCCCAGGGGAGGTTCGGGTGATCCCAGCGCAGCCAGGCGAGGCGCGAGCCGTCGGGCGCCAGCCGCGGGGACGAAACGAAGTCGCTGCCGGCGACGAGCACCTCGACGGCGGCCGGGTCGGCCGCCGCGGCGCCGTCGAGCGGGACGGCCACGATCGCGTTGCTCGCCTCGCCCGGCCCGGAATGGTCCTCCCGGACGGCGAGAAGCCGGCGGCGCGCGGCGTCGAGCTCCAGGTCGGCGAAGCGGAAGGGACCGTCGGGGGTGAGCGGCACGGCCGTCCGGCCGGGCGCCACGCGCAGCAGGCGGCCCGTCGCGAAATCGGAGACCACGACGACGTCGCCGGCAGCGAGGTACGCCCCGCCGCCGTACTCGTGGACGCGCGTCCGGACGTTGACCCCGGGCGGGCTCACATCCACCGGCTCCCCGCCCGGGCGGAGCCGGACCAGCGTCGCCCGCCCGCCGTCATCCGGTCGACCCTCCAGCCAGAGGAGGTCGTCGCCGTCCCAGCGCGCCTCGGCCAGGCGCACGAACCCGGCTGTCACCGCTTCGATCGGGATCGCGGAGCGCCAGCTCCCGCACGGCGCCACGACCCGATCAGGCGCTCCGTTCGTCATCGCTTCCGTTCGCCTCAGCCTACGTTCCGCTGTGCCAGGAGGCGACGTAGACCTTCTGCTCGTCGGTCATGTCGTCGATGTGGATCCCGAGGGCCTCGAGCTTGAGGCGAGCCACCTCCGCGTCGATCGCCTCGGGGACGACGTAGACGGTCGGCTCGAGCTCGCCGTGGTGGGCCACGACATACTCGGCGGAGAGCGCCTGGTTGGCGAAGCTCATGTCCATGACCGCCGCGGGGTGACCCTCGGCCGCCCCCAGGTTCACCAGCCGGCCCTCCGCGATGAGGTGCAGCTTCTTGGGGCCGAGGTCGAACTCCTGGACGTTCTCGCGGACCTCGCGGACGTGGCCCTCGGCGAGGGCGCGCAGGGCCACGAGGTCGAGCTCGGCGTCGAAGTGGCCGCTGTTGGCCATGATCGCCCCGTCCGGCATGGCCACGAAATGCTCGCGGCGGAAGACGTTGACGTTGCCCGTGGCGGTCACGAAGAGCTCGCCCCAGGGCGCGGCCTGGTCGACCGTCTTCACCTCGAAGCCGTCCATGAGCGCCTCCAGCGCCCGGACCGGGTTCACCTCCACGATGGCGACGTGGGCCCCGTGCCCCTTGAGGCGGGCCGCGATCCCCTTCCCCACCCAGCCGTAGCCGGCGACGACGGCGCGACGGCCGGCGATCAGGATGTTCGTGGCCCGCAGGATCCCGTCGAGCGTGCTCTGGCCGGTCCCGTACCGGTTGTCGAAGAGGTGCTTCGTCTCGGCTTCGTTGACGGCCACCACCGGGAAGCGCAGCGCGCCGTCGCGGGCCATCGCCCGGAGGCGGATGACGCCGGTCGTCGTCTCCTCGGTCCCGGCGAGGACGCCGTCGAGCAGGTCGGTCCGCTCGCTGTGGAGGAGGCTGACGAGGTCGCACCCGTCGTCCATCGTGATGTGGGGCTTCGTGTCGGCGATCGCGTTGAGGTGCGCGTAGTAGGTGTCGCGGTCCTCGCCCCGCCGGGCGAAGACGCCGATCCCGTAGCGCGCGGTGAGCGCCGCCGCCACGTCGTCCTTCGTGGAGAGCGGGTTGCTCGCCGCGAGGGAGACCTCCGCCCCGCCGGCCGCCAGCGTGCGGACCAGGTTGGCCGTCTCGGTCGTGACGTGGAGACAGGCCGCGACCCGGATCCCGGCCAGCGGCCGCTCCCGGGCGAATCGCTCGCGGATGAGGCGCAGGACGGGCATCTCGCGCTCCGCCCACTCGATGCGGCGGACGCCCTCGTCGGCGAGGCCAAGGTCGGTGACATCGTGGGGCGGCAGGGCGGTCGGGGTGGTCATCGGGGGTGGGATCTCCGGGCGGGGACCGGCGGACAGGCGGCCGGCGGCCAGCCGATTATGCCCGAGCGACGCGATCAGCCGTCACGCCGCAGGAGGCGCCGGATCGGGCCTGCCAGGGAGCGCACCAGCCCGCCCCCGACAGCGGCCCGGTGCACGAGCCGTTCTTCGAACCGGACGTGCTCGCGGAATCCCAGCTTGCGATAGGCCTGGATGGCGGGCGGGTTGTCGGAGCGGACGTTGAGGACGACCTCGTCGCAGGACCGCAGCAGCTCGGCGGTGACGGCCGCCGTGACGGCGGTGGCGTAGCCGCGGCCGCGGAAGTCCGTGTGGGTCATGACGTTTCCCACGACGCCCAGGCGGGCCTCGGGCGAGATGACGTGGGTCCCCGCGGCCGCAACCAGCCGCCCGTTCACCCGGATGCCGTAGTAGACCCCCTCGGCGATCGCCGAGGGAGGCAGCCAGGCCGTGAAGCCGAGCTGGTAGAGGCGGTTGAGGTCGCTGATCTCGACCGGGAGGAGGCGCGCCACGTCCGCCGGATACGGGCGGAACGAGGCCCGGTCGACCCACATCCGGAGCATCGGCGCGCCCGGCTCGACGCGGTAGTGGGCCTCCAGGGCCGGCAGGGCTGCCGGGAGGAGGGCGGCGTACGCCGCCCGGGGCCGGATCACGTCGCGCAGGATCGCCGATATCCCCGCGTTCTCCCCCATGGCGAAGAGGGGTTGCGGTGAGTGCCCGGCGTACTCCAGGACGACCGCGATCGGCTCCGGGCCTGCCATGGCGACGCCCCAGTGCGTCCTGGAGAACTCGCGGACGTCGAGGTCGCACAGGGCGTAGGCGGCGAAGAGCCGGTCTCGCTCGAGGAAGGCCCGCAGGAGGGCCCGGTCCTCGGTCGCGCGTGCGGTGACGCCGGGGCCTGCGACGGAGGAGGTCGCCGCGGTCGCCATGTCAGGAGGCCGAGGCCGCGTCGGGCGGCAGGTCGGGGCGGGGCGGGCCGTCGGGGCGGGGCGGGCCGTCGGGGCCTCGCGGGCCGTCGGGGCCGGGCGGAGGCGCCGGGAGGCGCGCCGGCGCCGGCCGGCGCGCCTCCCGGGTGGCCACGGCCCCCGCGATCGCCGGCCCGTACGGGGCGCGCAGGACGCCGGCCTCGGTGACGATGGTCGTGATCAGCTCGGCCGGGGTGACGTCGAAGGAGGGGTTGATCGCGGCGGCGCCCGCGGGCGTGATACGGCGGCCCCCGAAGCCGGTGACTTCCCCGGCGCCCCGCATCTCCACCGGGATCCGCGACCCGTCGGGGCACTCCCCGTCCAGGGTCGACGTCGGGGCGACGACATGGAAGGGCACCCCGTGGCGGGCGGCGAGGACCGCCAGCGGGTAGGTGCCCACCTTGTTCGCCGTATCACCGTTCGCCGCGATCCGGTCGGCACCGACGAGGACGGCATCGACGTCGCCGGTCGCCAGGAGCCAGCCCGCCGCGGCGTCGGCCAGGAGCGTGTACGGGATCCCGGCCTGGCCGAGCTCCCACGCCGTCAGCCGGGCCCCCTGGAGCCAGGGCCGCGTCTCGTCGACGTAGACGTGGACGTCGCGACCGTCGGCGGCGAGGGCCTGGACGACGCCGAGGGCGGTTCCCACCTGGCCGCAGGCGAGGGGCCCGGTGTTGCAGTGGGTGAGGAGCCGCAGCGGGCGCCCCTCGGGCACCGGGAGGAGCTCGACGCCCCAGCGGGCCATCGCCGCGTGGTCCAGCGTTGCCTCGCCGATGATCGCCTCGGCCTCGGCTCGAAGCGCGGCCGCGATGGCCGGGCCGTCCTCGCCGAGCTCGCCCATCTCGGCGTAGCGGTCCAGCATCCGGTTCGTCGCCCAGCGGATGGAGACGGCCGTCGGCCGGGCGTTGACGAGCGCGTTGGCCGAGCCCCGGAGGATCGCCCGGCGCGCGTACGGCTTCGACGCCGTGGCCCGACCTGCCGCCAGCGCGAGCCCGGCGGCCGCCACCTGGCCCAGCGCCGGTGCGCCCCGGACGACCATCTCGCGGATCGCCTGGGCGACGTCGCCCGCCGACTCGCAGACGACCTCCACGAGCTCGTCGGGCAGGCGACGCTGGTCGACGAGGACGAGCCGGTCGGCCTCGAGGCGGAACGGGCTCCGGAACCCCGGCGGGGACGCCGGAGCGGCGGGCGAACCGCCCGTTGCGACGCCCCCTGCCGCGCCCGGACCCGCCTCGGCGAGAATCCCGATCGGCCACCTCCCGGGTGGTCTCGCGCAGCACCCCCGCGGCGCCCACGAGCGTCGCCGCGGTGCGCACCGCGTCGTCCGCCATCGTCCTGAAGAAGCGGCGCCGGGCGAGACGGAGCGCCTCGTCCGGGTCGGGCGCCGGCGGGGGCGGATCGGCGGGGCGGTCCGCGTCACTCATGGCACGGGCGGGGGGACGCGGGGCCGGCAGGCGGACCGTGGCTCAGTACTGGATGACCGAGGAGACCACCAGCTCGGTCAGCCGCTCGCGGCCCTTGAGGAACGAGAGCTCGACGAGGAAGGCCAGGCCCACGATGTCGCCGTGCAGCCGCTGCACGAGCTCGACGGTTCCCCGGACCGTCCCGCCGGTGGCCAGCAGGTCGTCGACGATGAGGACCTTCTGGCCGGGCTGGATCGCGTCCCGGTGGACCTCGAGGGTGTTGGAGCCGTACTCGAGGGCGTATTCGACGCTGATCGTCTCCGCCGGCAGCTTGCCGAGCTTGCGCACGGGGACGAGCCCGGCGCCGATCTGGTACGCCATCGGGGCGGAGAAGATGAACCCGCGGGACTCCATGCCCACGACGATGTCGACCTTCTGGCCCGCATAGGGCGCCAGCATCGCGTCGATGGCCGCGCGGTACGCGGCGGGGTCCTTGAGGAGCGTGGTGATGTCGTAGAACAGGATCCCCGGCTTCGGGAAGTCCGGGATCTCGCGGATCTTCGCGCGGAGCTCGTCCGGGGTCATCGTCGCGGAAACCTCCAGGGCGCCGGCCGGCGCCGGGATGTGGCGGTCGCGGGCGGCCGGGCGCCGCCCCGCCGGAAGTCTACCGCAGCGGCGCGCCTGCTTGACCCGCAGGCCGCCGGCGGGTCGCGAGCCCGTCGCTCACCTTGCCCCGAACTTCCGTTCCTCACCGCGTCGCAGGCGCCCGATGTTGTCGAGGTGGAAGAGCCAGACGAGGATCGGCGCTCCGATCGAGAACCCCAGCAGGGCGAGCGGCAGGTCCGTGGCCAGGATCTGGACCGTGAAGGCCGCGCCGCCGATCGCGGCGCCGGTGAGCGAGGCGACCGACGTGTACCGCGTGATGGCCAGGGTCGCGATGAAGACGGCGAGGGTCACCACCGCGGCCAGCGGACCGAGCACGAGCGCCGCCCCGAACGCGGCCGAGACGCCGCGCCCGCCGGAGAAGCCCAGGAAGGGCGACCGGCTGTGGCCGATGATCACCGCGAGGCCCGCCAGCACCTCGACCTCCACGCCGGCGCCGAGGACCCGGGCAAGAAGGACCGCGACCGTCCCCTTGAGCATGTCGAGGATCCCCGAAAGCAGGGCAAGGCGCGGACCGAGGGCGCGCATGACGTTCGCGCCGCCTGTGCGGCCGCTGCCGATGGTGCGCGGGTCGGGGCCCCCGGTGAGGCGGGCGACGATGACGCCCCACGGGATACCGCCGATGGCATAGGCGGCGAGCACGATCGCGACGGCGCGGGCCGCAACGAGGGGATCCATGGCCGCCGAGTATAGGCGCCGTCAGGCGGCCGGACCCGCCTCCTCCGGCCCGGCTGCCGCGCGCGCAAGCAGGGCGCCCGCGGCCGCGCGGACCGCCGCCGCGTCGGGCGCCGCGAGGGCCCCGCGAGCCAGCTCCGCGAGCTCCTCCCCGCTCACGGCGGCGAGGGCGACGCGGACCTCGTCGAGCGAGCCGGCGTCGGCCGAGAGCTCGTCCACGCCGAGGCCGACCAGGACGAGGGCGCCCGCCGGGTCGCCGGCCAGCTCGCCGCACACGGCGACGGGGATCCCCGCCGCGTCCGCTCCCGCCACCACGCCGGCCACCGCCCGCAGCACCGCCGGGTGAAGGGCGTCCTGGAGGTACCCCAGCGTGGCGTTGCCCCGGTCGGCAGCCATGACGTACTGCGTCAGGTCGTTCGTGCCGATGCTGAAGAAGGCGACCCGCCGCGCCAGCTCGGGGGCCAGGAAGGCGGCGGCGGGAACCTCGACCATGATCCCGGTGACCATCCGGTCCGCGCAGGGCTGGCCGGCGGCGACGACGGCCGCCCGGGCGTCGTCGCGGAGCGACTCCAGGAGGGCCACGTCGTCGAGGGTCGCCACCATCGGCGCCATGACGTGGGGCACCACCCCGGCGAGGCCGCCCGCCCGCCAGATCGCCCGCAGCTGCGTCCGGAGGAGCTCTGGATCGCCGTAGGCCAGGCGGATCGCGCGGACGCCGAGGAAGGGGTTGGCCTCCGCCGGCAGGCGAAGGTAGGGGATCCCCTTGTCGCCGCCGATGTCGGCCAGGCGGACGACGACGGGCCGCTCGGGCCCGAACGCCTCGAAGACCCGGCGATAGGCGGCGACCTGCTCGTCCTCGGTCGGCGGCGCCTGGCGCTGCATGAAGAGGAACTCCGTGCGGAAGAGGCCGACGCCTTCGGCGCCCGCCTCGAGAGCCCGCGGCGCGTCGTCCGGCGTGCCGATGTTGGCGACCAGGAGCACCCGTTGCCCGTCGGCGGTGGCGCCCGGCCGGCCACGCGCCGCAGCCGCGCGCGCGCGACGCCGGGCCAGCGCCGCGTCGCGGGCCGCGAAGGCGGCGCGCTCCGCGGCGTCGGGCGCCAGGACGACCTCGCCCGTGTCGCCGTCCACGGCGAGATCGACGTCGCCGCCGCCGGCCGCCCGGCCCGCGGCGTCGAGCGCGGCGAGGATGCCGGACGTGCCGACGATCGCCGGGATCCCCAGGCTGCGGGCGAGGATGACCGCGTGGGCGGTGCGTGAGCCGCCCTGCAGGACGATCCCGCGCAGCAGCCCCGCCGGGATCTCGGCCGTCACCGACGGCGGGAGGTCGTCGGCGACCGCGATCGCAGGCGCCGCGGGCAGCCGCAGCTGCTCGCCGCGCAGGATGCGGGCGATGCGGGCGCCCACGTCGCGCACGTCCGCGGCGCGTGCCGCCAGGAGCTCGTCGTCGAGCGCGGCGAGGACCTCGGCCGCGGCATCGGCGGCGGCGACGACCGCGTCCGGCGGCGGCGCGCCCGCCTCCACCCGCTCGACGGCGTCGTCGACGAGCGTGGGGCTGATCGCGAGGAGCGCCTGGCCGTCGAAGATCCCCGCCTCCTCGTCCCGGCCCGTCGCCCGCACGCGGTCGGCGAGGGCCTCGAGCTCACGCGGCGGCCGTCTCGGCGGCGGCCCGGACCGCCCCGGCCGGGTCGGGCGCGGCCGGCCGGCCGGCGGCAGCCACGCCATCGGCCGCGGCCGCCGAGCCGCCCTCCTCGTAGCGCCAGGCCGGGGCGATCGCGATCCCGGGCGCGGCCCCGACGCCCGGCCAGGCGGAGCGTCGCGGTCATTCCAGCGTCTCCCCCAGGCCGCTCTCGATCAGCGCCTGGAGGCCGGCGATCGCCGCCTCCTCGTCCTCGCCCTCGGCGACGATCCGGACGGTGTCGCCCCTGGCGGCCTTGCCGTGCGAGAGGACCGCCAGGGCGTCCTTGGCGTTCACGGCCCGGCCGCCGCGGGTGACGTTCTCGAGGGTGATGGCGGAGCGGTAGGCCGCCGCCCCCTTGACGAAGGTCCCGGCGGGTCGGAGGTGGATGCCGGACGGGTTGCGGATCTCGATCTCGAGGGTGCGCATCGCAGGAATCCTCCACGCGGTGGTCGAGTGTCGGGGACGGATCGGACGAGGCGCCGTCCACCAGCTCGGCGATGCGCGCCGGGCGGCGGGCCAGCTCGGCGCGGAGCGCCGGATCGGAGGCCGTCGCGTCGAGCAGGCGGGCGAGCGCGGCGTTCACGGGGGTCGGCACGCCCGCCACGCGGCCCGCGCGGACGACCGCCCCGTTCAGCCAGGACGCCTCGGTGGGGCCCTCGGCCGACCGCAGGTGGAGCCGCAGCGAGGGCGACTTCCCGCCGCGTGCCCGGCCCACGACGACGGCGGAGGACGGCCCGGGAGAGGGGCGCCGGCAGGCGGATGGCAAGCGCCAGGAGCCGCACGTCGGCGCCGGGGAGGGCCACCACCGGCAGGCGCGCGGCGCGCATGACCGCGAGAGCCTCCAGCAGCTGGCGTCGCTCGACCGCGAAGAGACGCGGGTCGGCGTAGACGGCGGCCGGGTCGCGGTCCGCCAGGGCGCTGAGGGCGTTCCCCGCCAGGTTGCCGAGGAGCTTCGACCACTTCATGGCCCGCGGATCCGCGAGCCGCCTGGCCGGGAGCCCGGCCCCCGAGAACGCGGCGACCAGCGCGTCGACGAGGTGCGTCGACCGGGCCCGCCGCCGGCGCCAGGGCGATGCCGCCCCGACCGCGCCAGCGAACCTCCGCGGGACCGGGTCGCTCGACGGGTGAGGTGAGCGAGCCCGCGATGAGCCCGATCCCCGGGCGCGCGGAGGCCACGAGCTCCTCCGCCCCGATCCCGTTCTGGATCGTCAGAACCGGCGCGGCCGGCCACACAGCCAGGTCGTCGAGGGCCCCCGCCAGGTCGAACATCTTGACGGCCACGACGACGAGGTCCGGGGCCCCGGCGAGCTCCGCCGGGGCGACGGCCCGGCTGACCCGCGCCTCGATGGTGCGGCCGTCGGGCTCGTGGAGCGTGAGCGTCTCGGGCGCGTCGCGGGGGACCCGCCGGTCGACGAGCGTCACGGAGCTGCCCGCCGCGGCGAGGAGGCCGCCCAGCAGCGTCCCGACGGCGCCCGCCCCGAGGACGGCGACGCGCCGCGGCGCCTCCCCGGCCGCCGCGGCGGCGCTCACTCGGGCAGCTTCGGGAGGCTCGCCGCGCCCTCGGCCGCCGCAAGCACGACGTCGAGGGGGTCGCCGATGCTCGCCTGGAGGGCGGCCACGACGGCACCCTCCACGAGCGGCCCCCCGGAGAGGCGGACCCGCCCGGCGACCTCCTCGCCGAGGAGCTCGAGGGCCGTCTGGGTGGCGAGGACGGCGCTGCCGAGGTCGACGAGGACGAGCACCCCCGCCCCGCCGTCCGCGGCCTCGATCGCCGCCATGATCGCCGCGGCGTCGGTGCCGAGCGACCCGTCGGCGATTCCCCCGGTCCCCTCGATGCGCAGGTCCGGGCCCGCCATCTGGCGGGCGAGCTCCACGGTCCCCGCGGCAATCTGCGCGGAGTGGCTGACGACGACGATCCCGACGAGCGGCTCCATGGCCGAGATCCTACGACGCGTCGTTGATGATCGCCGCCAGCAGGGCAACCCCGTAGACGACGGTGACGATCCCGACGACCACGAGGACGTTCGTGATGCGCCGCTCCGTCCGCTCCGAGAACCCGAAGTCGAAGAGGATCGCGCGCACGCCGAGGAGGGCGTGGTACGTCACCGTCCCGAGGAAGGCGACCTCGACCACGACGACCACCGGGTTCCCGAGCCAGGCGATGACGTCGTCGTAGAAGCGAAGGCCCGTGGGCACGATGAAGTGCTGGGCGACCATGTGGAGCGCCAGGAGCACGAGCAGCGCGACGCCCGTGACGACCTGGACGACGAAGGCCGGGATCCCGCGGGATCCGGCGGCCGGGCGCTCGAGCGCCGGCTGGTCGGTGGTCATGGCTCTCCTACCCCTCCCCGCCGAAGATGCGGAGGGCGCCGACGAGGGTGACCAGGCCGGCGACGACGAACGCGGCGATGAAGAGCGCCCGCTGGCGACTCACCACCAGGCCCATCCCCACGAGGCCGACGCGGATCCCGTTCAGCCCGTGGAACAGCATCCCGGCGAGGAGGACCACGTCGAACACGAGGACCGGCGGGCTCAGGGCGATCTCGACGAAGGCGTCCCAGGCGCCGGGGCCCTGGACCAGCAGCGACAGGATCACCAGGTGCATGTACAGGTACACGACGAGGCCGATCCCGCTCAGGCGGTTCAGGATGAAGGCATAGCCCCCGAGGCGGCGGCCGCGGGGATCGAACCAGCCGACGAAGCCCCGGCGCCGGGCCGGGCCGGGCTCCGGCCGCCTCGGCTCGACGGTCGTGCTGGCCATCAGCGTGTCCCTCCGAAGGAGAAGAGGCGTCGCGCCCGGGCGGCGGTTGCCGCCCGGCGCAGCCGCATGATCGCGGCGGCCGGGTCGACCCCCGACGGGCAGGCCTCGGTGCACTCCCAGGCCAGGTGGCAGCGCCACGCGGCCTGCTCGTCGTCCATCAGCCGCAGGACCGGGCCGGGGTCCCGCCCGCGGGGCTCGTCGACGAGGCGCCAGGCCGCGGCAAGGGCGGCCGGCCCCACGTAGCGCGGGTCGCTGCCGGCCACCGGGCAGGCGGAGAGGCAGATCCCGCACTCGATGCAGTCCTCGTAGCGCTCGAGCTCGTCGATCCCCTCGGCCATCTCGGCGCCCGGGATCATCTCCGAGACCCGCACGAGCGGGCGGCCGGCTTCGTCGAACTCGTCGTAGAAGGCGTCCATGTCGACGACGAGGTCGGTGACCACGGGGATGTTGCCGAGCGGCTCCACCGTGACCTCGCCGCCCTCGGGGACGGGGGTCACGCAGGCGAGGCCCTCCCGGCCGTTCACCCGCATCCCGCAGGTCCCGCACGACGCGTGGAAGCAGGAGTGGCGGAACGTCAGGGTCGGGTCCAGCTCGCGGCGGATGGAGACGAGCGAGTCGAGGATCGTGGAGCGCGGCCCCACGGCCACGTCGAAGGTGTCGTAGCGGAGCTCCCCGGGGTCGTCGCCCTCCTTGCGGCGCGAGACGACGAAACGGGTGGTGCGGAGCTCCGCGGCAGTCTCGGTCATCGCTCCGCCCCTACGCCGCGTAGTAGGCGGTGTGGGGAAGGGTGACGATCTCCCGGGTCTGGCACGCCGCCTCGACGCCGAGCTTGCGGCAGATCACGTCGGCCGTCGTCTCGGCCATCGCCCGCAGGGTGGTGCCCTTGCCGCCGGAGATCGTCACGAAGCCCTCGACGCCGTCGGTCTCGCGGTGGTCGAAGCACTTGAACGTCCGGCTCAGCTCGCGGCCCGTGTCAGCATCTCGCGACCCGATGAGCGGGCGCGCCGCCGACCAGGCGGCCCGGCGCTCGGCGTGGCGGACGGCGGGGACCATCTTCGAGCCCTCGCTGTACATCCGCTCGACGTGGTCCTCGGGCACGCCGAGGTCGTCGGGATCGTCCACGACCCAGGAGCTGGTGCCGACCACGGAGAGCCCGCGCTGGGGGACGATGATGTCGCCGTCGCCCGAGGGGTGCAGGCGGTTGATCACCATGTTGCAGACGCGGCCGCGGACGGCGAGCAGGACGCCGGGCGACGGCCGGATCGGCACGTCGCAGCCCGCCATCACGGCGAGCTGCTCGGCCCACGGCCCGGTGGCGTTCACGACGAGATCGCCGCGGATCTCATCGTCGACGCCGTTCACGAGGTCGCGGACGCGGATCCCGGAGACGAGGCGGTCGTGGACCAGCAGCTCGGTCACCAGGGTCCAGGGACGGATGACCGCGCCCCCGGCCTTCGCGCTGGCGAAGAACCGGAGGGGCATCCGCATGGCGTCCATCGTGGCGTCGGGGACCTGGACGGCCATCTTGACCTCGGGGTTGAGGTTCGGCTCCAGGCGGAGCGCCTCCTCGCGGCTGACCCGGCGGGCCGGGATGCCGCTGGCAAGGCACGATTCGAAGAAGAGCGGCTCGTAGGCCACGTCCTCGTCCGTGATGGCGACGAAGAGGCCGTCGTTCTCCTCGAACGACCCGGGGCAGACCCGGCGGAGGATCTCGCGCTCCTCGATGCACTCGACGGCGGACTCGCGGTCCTTGACCGCGTAGCGCGCGCCGGAGTGGAGCAGGCCGTGGTGCCGGCCGGTGGTGCCCGAGGTGAGCTCGCCGCGCTCGACGAGCGTGACCCGGAAGCCGCGCAGGATCAAGTCGTGAGCGAGGGCGCCCCCGGTGCCGCCGCCGCCCACGATGACGACGTGATAGGGCTGCCGGGGAAGTCGCGTGATGGTCATCTGCTGCGCTCCGCGCCCGGGTAGGTGCTGCCCGGGGCCCCGCGACGGGGCCCCGGGCAGCGGGGGTGGGGGTGCTAGTCGACCCAGCCGAACGTGCGGGTGACGGCCTTCTTCCACTGCGCGTACTCGGCGTCGACCTGGGCGGCGTCCATCGTCGGATGCCACTCGTGGTCCTTCGCCCAGTTCGCGCGGAGGTCCTCGACCTCAGCCCAGTACCCGACCGCCAGGCCGGCCGCGTAGGCCGCCCCGAGGGCCGTCGTCTCGGCGACCTTCGGCCGGATGACCGGGACCTTCAGGACGTCGGACTGGAACTGCATGAGGAGGTTGTTGTAGACCATGCCACCGTCGACCTTGAGGGCCGTCAGCGGAACGCCGGAGTCGGCGTTCATCGCGTCGAGCACCTCGCGGGTCTGCCAGGCGGTCGCCTCGAGGACGGCCCGGGCGATGTGGCCCTTGTTGACGTACCGGGTGAGGCCCGCGATGACGCCGCGGGCATCGTTCTTCCAGTACGGCGCGAAGAGCCCGCTGAACGCCGGGACGAAGTAGACGCCGCCGTTGTCCTCGACGGTGGCCGCGAGGGCCTCGATGTCGGGGGACTTCGCGATCAGCCCGATGTTGTCGCGGATCCACTGCACGAGGGCGCCGGTGATGGCGATCGAGCCCTCGAGCGCGTACACGGCCGGCTGGTCGCCGATCTTGTACGCGAGCGTCGTGAGGAGGCCGCTCTTGCTCGGGACCGCCTTCGTGCCCGTGTTGAGGAGCATGAAGCAGCCCGTGCCGTACGTGTTCTTCGCCTCGCCGGGCGAGAAGCACGTCTGGCCGAAGAGGGCGGCCTGCTGGTCGCCCAGGTCGCCGGCGACGGGGACGCCGGCGAGATCGCCGACGGCCATGCCGTAGATCTGGGACGAGGCCTTGACGGCCGGGAGCATCTTCTCCGGCACGCCGAGGAGCGCCGTGATCTCCGGGTCCCAGGCGAGGGTGGTGTAGTTGAACATGAGCGTCCGGCTCGCGTTGGAGACGTCCGTCACGTGGACGCCGCCGTTCACGCCGCCGGTGAGGTTCCAGATGCACCAGGTGTCGATGTTGCCGAAGAGCAGGTTCCCCGCCTCGGCCTCGGCGCGCGCGCCGGCGACGTTGTCGAGGACCCACTTGGCCTTCGGGCCGGAGAAGTAGGTCGCCAGCGGCAGGCCGGTCTTCGGGCGGAGGCGGTCCGGGCCACCGTCCTTCTCGAGGGCGTCGCAGATGTCCTTCGTCCGGGTGTCCTGCCAGACGATCGCGTTGTAGACCGGCTTGCCGGTCCGCTTGTCCCAGACGACCGTCGTCTCGCGCTGGTTGGTGACGCCGACGGCGGCGAGGTCCGCGGCGCTGAGGTGGGCCTTGCCGAGGGCGGCCTTGATGACATCCAGGCTGCGCGCCCAGATCTCCATCGGGTCGTGCTCGACCCAGCCCGGCTTCGGATAGATCTGCTCGTGCTCCATCTGATCGACCGCCACGACCTCGCCGGCGTGGTTGAAGATCATGAAGCGGGTGCTCGTGGTCCCCTGGTCGAGGGCCCCCACGAAGTTCCTTGGCATGTGTGTCTCCCGATATCGGTTGACCCCGATTTGCCGGGCTAGCGCCCGGCCCAGACCTCTGCGGCGGACCGCAGGAGGAGATGCGAGGACGTCGCGCCGGGATCCTGGTGCCCGGCCGACCGCTCGCCCAGGTAGCTCGCCCGGCCCTTGCGGGCGACGAGCGGCACCGTGGCGAGCATGCCCTCCTGCGCCCCATCGGCCATCCGGGCCACGGCATCCCCGACGGACGCTCCGTCGGCGATCGCGGCCCGGAGGGCGTCCCGGGCGGGGATGAGGGCGTCGACCATCGTCTTGTCCCCGGGCTCGGCCTTCCCGATCCGGAGGACCCCGCCGAGGCCTGTCTCAAAGGCCCCCGCGAACTCCTCCAGGGTCAGGGCTTCCTTTCCGGCAACGGCGCCCCCCATCTGCATGAAGAACATCCCGTAGAGCGGGCCGCTGGCGCCCCCGACCGTCGAGACGAGGGTGGTGCCGACGGTCTTGAGCGTCTGGCCGATGTCCCCACCGGGGAGGCCGTCCAGCTTGCCGATCACGGCCGTGAAGCCACGATCCATGTTGATCCCGTGATCGGCGTCTCCGATCGCCGAATCCAGCTCCGTGAGGTACGCCTTGTTCTCCGTCACGACGGCGGCGAACCGGCGAACCCAGGCGAGGATGTCGTCGTGCGAGATCATCGGCGGCTCCGTTCCCGCGCTGCGGGTGTCAGCGGTGAATGACGACGTGCGGTCCTAGACGCCCCAGCGGAGGCCCGGCGTGTTGACCGGCGCATCCCAGTACTTCGTCAGCTCGTCATCGAGGCGGAGCAGGGTGATCGAGCAGCCGGCCATCTCGAGCGAGGTGATGTAGCTGCCGACCAGGTTGCGGGCGATCGTGATCCCACGGGCGTCGAGGATCTTCTTGAGCTCCGCGAAGATGACGTAGAGCTCGATGAGCGGCGTGCCGCCCATCCCGTTGACGAAGGCCAGGACCTTGTCGCCGGCCTTGAAGGGGAGGTCGTCGAGGATCGGCGTGGCGAGCATGCCGGTGACCTCGGCCGCGGTGGCGACCTTCATCCTGGTCCGGCCCGGCTCGCCGTGGATCCCGATGCCGATCTCCATCTCGTCGTCGCCGAGCTCGAAGGTCGGCTTGCCGGCCTGCGGGACGGTGCAGCTCGTGAGAGCCATGCCCATCGAGCGGACGTTGTCCTGGACCTTCTGGCAGAGCGCGGTGACCGTCGCGAGGTCGGCGCCCGCCTCGGCGGCGGCACCGACGATCTTCTCGGCGAGGACGGTGCCGCCCACGCCGCGGCGGCCCGCGGTGTAGAGCGAGTCCTTGACCGCGACGTCGTCGGCGATGACGACGCTGGTGACCTCGATCCCCTCGGCCCGGGCCATCTCGGCCGCGAGCTCGAAGTTCATGATGTCGCCGGTGTAGTTCTTGACGATGTGCAGGACACCGGCGCCGCCGTCGACCGCCTTGGTCGCGGCGAGCATCTGGTCCGGCACGGGCGAGGTGAAGACGGCGCCGGGGCAGGCAGCATCGAGCATGCCCATCCCGACGAAGCCGCCGTGCATCGGCTCGTGGCCGCTGCCGCCGCCCGAGATCACGCCGACCTTGCCCTTCTTGGGGGCGTCGGCGCGCACGACGACGTTGGGCTCGATGACGCGGACGAGATCCGCGTGCGCCGCGGCGACGCCGAGCAGGGCGTCGTCGACGACCGTCTCGGGAGCATTGATGAGCTTCTTCATCCGTTCCTCCAATGACATGGTGCCGGGTGCTCGGGAACGTGTGCTGGACGGGTGCGCGCCGGCGGCGAGGCCGTCGTGCCGCCGGCGCGCGATGCGTGCAGGGTCAGGCCGAGACGATCAGGCGCTGATCAGCTCGGGACGACCAGGGGGATGAACCCATACTGGTACACGAGCGCCGCGACGAAGCCGCCGACGAGCGGGACCGACCACCGGGATCCAGGAGTACCCCCAGTCGGAGCCGCCCTTGCCCGCGATCGGCAGGATCGCGTGCATGATGCGCGGCCCCAGGTCGCGGGCCGGGTTGATCGCGTATCCGGTCGTCCCGCCGAGGGACAGGCCGATGACCAGGACGAGCAGGGCCACGTTCAGCGCGCCCATGTCGCCCATCGCGCCGCTGTTGCCGAAGGTGAGGATCACGAAGACCAGGACGAAGGTCCCGATGACCTCGGAGACGAAGTTCCAGGCGGGGTTGCGGATGGCCGGCGCGGTGCAGAAGACCGCCAGCTTGAGGCCCTTGTCTTCCGTCTCGGCCCAGTGCGGGTAGTAGTGAAGGAAGACGAGGAAGGCGCCGATGAACGCGCCGACGAACTCGCCGGCCACGTAGATCCCGGCATACACGGACTCGAGGTCGCCCCCGGCGATCGCCGTGTTGACGAGCAGGCCCAGGGTCACCGCCGGGTTCAGGTGCGCGTTGCCGAGCGGCAGGTCGCCGCCCACGCCGGCCGCCACGATGACGCCGACGAAGACGGCCATTGCCCACGCGAAGGTGATGACGATCCAGCCGCTGGCATTCGCCTTCGACTTGGCGAGGAGAACGCCTGCGACCACGCCGTCGCCGAGGAGGATCAGGATCATCGTCCCGAAGACCTCGGACATGAAGATATTCAGTTCCATGCTCTCTCCCTCTTGGATGAAGGAAGCGCGCCGTTCGCGCGGAGGGCGACACGTCGTCGCCGATCGACTGAGGAACCGGCGGGCGAGCACCCGGTTCGGGCCCGCCGGGCAGGGCACAGCACGATCTGCCGGGGTGCGTCCCTCCCGTTCGTATCGCGGCCACGGCCTCGGGCCGCGCGACCGTCTGGGCGCGGTCGGCGCACGGTGCCCGCCGGCACCGTTGCGAGAAGGGTACGACCGGGCACGGCCGGGAAACGTCAAGACTTCGTCCAGATTCGGCGGGCAGGCCGCGCGACGGGGCTCGTCGCCGGCGCGGCGAGCAGGTCAGACGTCGGCGGGGACGGCGGGGTCGGCGGCTGCGTCGGCCAGGGCCCGCAGCAGGATCGCGCTCGAGGCCGCCCCCGGGTCGAGGTGGCCGATGGAGCGCTCGCCGAGGTAGCTCGCCCGGCCCTTCGTGGCCAGCAGGGGGATCGTCCGCTGGGCGCCCGCCTCCGCTGCGGCGGCCGCGCGTGCCGTCGCGCCGGCGAGGGTGGCACCCTCCTCCAGCGCCGCCGCGTATGCCGCCCGGGCCGGGACGAGGGCGTCGAGCATCGTCTTCTCGCCCGGCGTCGCCCGCCCCAGCGCCGCGACCGCGTCCACTGCCGAGGCGAAGGCGGCGGCGGCCCTCGCCTCGCGGGCGACGGGATACCCGGCGACCTCCCTCTGGTCGAGCTCCGCCAGGGCGGCCCCGGCGCGCTGGAACGCCCGCCCGTAGAGGGCGCCGCTGGCTCCGCCGACGGTCCCCATGAGGACGCGCCCGGCGGCAGCCAGCACCGCCGCCGGCGGCTCGCCGGGCAGGTCGTCGGCGTCGATCCGGCGGGCCAGCTCGCGGAAGCCCCGGTCGAGGTTGATCCCGTGGTCACCGTCGCCGATCGCGGCGTCGAGGTCGGTGAGCCGCTCGCGGGCCTCGGCGACGCGCCCGGCGGCCAGCCGCAGCCAGCGGGGCAGGAGCCCGTCCATCAGGCCGCGGGCCCGGCGAGCCAGTCCGGCGGCAGCTTGTCGGCCTCGCGCTCGGCGTCGGCGACGGCGAGGACGCGGTCGAGAGACGCCCCGCCGGCCGCCTCGACCGCCGCTCGCACGGCACCTTCCACGAGCGGGCCACGGCTGACCCGGATGCGGGTCCGCTCGGCGGCCGACATCTCCTCGAGCGCCATCTCGAGGGCGAGGACCGCGCTGCCGAGGTCGAGGAGGACCACCGCGCCGTCGCCGCCGGAGGCCGCCAGCGCCGCGCGCATCGCGTCGCGGATCGCCGGGCTGCTCGTCCCGAGGTTGCCCACCGCGGTCCCGCCCGCGATCGCCACCGGCACCGCCGGGGCGCTCTGGGCGACCATCGCCCGCAGCGCCCGGAGCAGCTCGGGGCTGTGGCCCACCAGCACCAGGGAGGTCATCCCTCTCGCTCCCTCCGGTCCCGCGGCGACGACGGCCGGGCGTCGCGTCCCGCGGCTCGCCGCCGTAGACTCAGGCGGCCCATGAACAGGATAGGGTCTGCCGGGCCCCGCCCGCCCGCCGGTGCCGCTCCGGCCCGCATCGATGCGTTCGCCGCGGCGGACGTCGTCCGCTTCGTCGAGCGCGCGGCTTCGTCCCTGGCGCGGCACGAGGCGCTCCTCGATCGCCTCGACGCGGCGCTCGGCGACGGCGACCACGGCGCCAACATGACGATCGGGTTCGGCGTCGCCCTCCCCGCCGTGCGGGCCGGGCTCGCCGAGCGGCCCGACGACGTCGGCGAGCTGCTGCGGCTCCTGGGCCACAGCCTCGTCGCGAGCGTCGGCGGCGCCAGCGGACCCCTCTACGGCACCGCCTTCATCGAGGCGGGGTTCGCTCTCGCCGGGAGCCCGGCCGCGGGACCCCGCGAGCTCGCGGACGCGCTCGAGGCCGGGCGGGCGGGGCTGGCTCGCCGGGGGCGCTGCGCGATCGGCGACAAGACGATCCTCGACGCCCTCGACCCTGCGGTCCGGGCGCTCCGCGCGCAGGCCGACGCCGGCGCCCCGCTCGACGCCTGCGTCGCCGCCGCCGCCGCCGGCGCGGCGGGCGGGATGCGGGCGACGATCCCGCTCGTCGCCCGCCGCGGGCTGGCGCTCCGTCTCGGCGAGCGATCCCGCGGCCACCGCGACCCCGGCGCCGTCTCGTGCTTCCTGCTCCTCGGGGCGATGGCCCGCGCCGTCCGCGGCGAGGCGACGACGTGACCGACGATCCGATCTCCGCGGGAACCCGGGCCGGACAGCCGGCGCCGGCCGCCGACGCCGCGGCGCTCGAGGCGCGGATCCACGAGCTCGAAGCGGAGCGCCGCCGCGTCTTCGAGGACGCCCAGCGGGAAGCGGACGCAGTCTTCGCCCAGTACCAGCTGAGCCAGCTCCTGGCCGCGGGGGGCAGCGTCGACGACATGGCCGCAGCGGTCCTCGCCGAGGTGGCCCGGGCCGTGGGAGCCCACGCCGCCGCCCTGTGGCTGGCACGGCCGGCGACGACGACGCTCGAGCTCGTGGCCACCTTCCCCGGCCCTGCCGAGACGATCGAGGCGCGGAACCGCCAGGCCATCCGGGGCGCGTTCGCGGACCTCGCCGCGGCCCGCGGCTGGACCGCGGCCCGCGGCTGGAGCGGGGTGACCCTGCCCGAGGGTCGCGCCGTGGGGGGAGGCGGGCCGGACGGCGCCGAGCCGGGCGTCGTCGGCTACCTGGCCGTCGGCCCCGACGAGGGGGCCGCCCTCGAGCCGGCGCACACCCGCTACCTCGCCAGCGTCCGCCTGGAGCTGGCGGTCACCCTGCGGGCGGCCCAGCTGCGGGCGTCGCTGGCCCGCGAGCAGGCGACGCTCGCCGCCATCCTCGAAGGCGCCACGGACGCGATCGTGGCCGTCGATGCGCACCGCCGGGTCGTCCGCCTCAACGGGGCGGCGGCGGAGCTCGTCGGGACGCCCGCCCGCGCCGGGACCGGGATGCACTGCTCCGAGTTCCTCGGCTGCGCCCGACCGCCCGCGGACGGGACGCCGGCCGGCGAGCCGCTCTGCGGCCCGCGGTGCCCGTTCCTCGACGTGCTGGATGCCGGCCGGCCGATCGTCGGCCGCGAGATGCGCGTCCGCCACCGCGACGGGTCCGCCATCCCCGTCGCCGCGAGCATCTCGCGGATGCCGGCGCCCGACGGGGGCGCGGTCGCGATCCTCCGCGACCTGCGGGCCGCGCGATCGCTGGACGAGGCCAAGACGAGCTTCGTCGCCGCCGTCTCGCACGAGCTCCGCACGCCGCTCGCGCTCATCGACGGGTACACCCAGAGCCTGCTCCATCTCGACCTCGACGCCCCCACGGCGCGCCGCCACGTCGAGCGGATCGCCGGGGCGGCCCAGCGCCTGGCCAGCCTCATCGACGACATCATCGACGTCAGCCAGGTCGAGAGCGACGCCCTCGTCCTGCGCCGGACGCCGCTGGCCCTCGACGGCCTCCTGCGGGCCTACGTCGCGGAGCGCGCCGAGCTCCCCGACGTCGGGGCCGTGGCGCTGACGCTGCCGCGCTGGCTGCCGGCGGTGGACGCCGACGCGACGCGGATCCGCCAGGTGATCGGCAACCTGGTCCAGAACGCGGAGAAGCACGCCGGGCGGGCGGCGACGATCGAGATCCGGGCCCGGCGACTCGATCGCGGGACGGTGGTGGTCACGGTCGCCGACAACGGGCGCGGCATCGCCCCCGAGGATCGCGACCGCGCCTTCGAGCGCTTCTACCGCGGCCAGCGGGTCCGCGAATCGCACGTCCCCGGGAGCGGCCTGGGCCTCTACCTCTGTCGCCGCATCGTCGAGGCCCACGGGGGGTGGATCCGCCTCGACGCGACGACGCGGGGAACCTCGATCTCCTTCGGCCTCCCCGTGGCCCAGTTCACCGGCGAGGGCGGCCCCGGGCGCGACGGGCCGGAGGCGCCGGCGTGACCGCCGCGCCGCCCGTGCCCGGGCCGATCGCCGGGCGGGGCGAGCGGATCCTGGTCGTCGAGGACGAGCCGGCCTTCGCCGAGCTGATCTCGCTCTGGCTGGAGCGGCACGGCTGGCAGACCGAGATCGCCCCGGACGGCGCCCACGCCCTCCGCGCCGTCGAGGAGCGCCTGCCGGACCTCATCGTCCTCGACCTGAGCCTGCCGCGCGTCGACGGCTGGAAGGTCATCGAGCGGGTCCGCGAGCAGAGCCTCGTGCCGATCATCGTCGTCACGGCCCGCGGATCGGAGGCGGACAAGGTGCGCGGGCTGGCCAGCGGCGCGGACGACTACGTGACGAAGCCGCTCAGCTTCCCCGAGCTGGTGGCCCGCGTGGCGGCCGCCCTCCGCCGCGCCCGTGGCGCGCCAGCCATGCCCGGCGCGACCGCCACGCTCGAGCATCCCGGGATCCGGATCGACGGGTTGAGCCACCGGGTCGAGGTCGGCGATCGGCTGGTCCACCTCACGCCCACCGAGTACCGGCTCCTCCGTCACCTCGCGGAGCGGCCGGGAGTGCTCGTGCCCCACGCCGACCTCCTGGTGGCGGTCTGGGGACCCGGCTACCGCGACGACCACCACCTCCTGCGGGTGGCGATCCGCAACCTGCGGGCCAAGCTCGCGAGCGGGGCGGGCGGCCGCCGCTACATCGAGACGGAGTACGGGCTTGGCTACCGCTTCTCCGCCGCCGAGGGCTGACGCCCGCCCACGGCGCCGTCGCCCGGCCCGCCGTCGCCCTGCCCGCCGCCCGGGGCAGCGCCGCCGTCGCCCGTCCCGCGCGCCTCCCGCGCCGCCGCGACCCGCGCGACGAGCGCCTGGGTGAGGGCCCACGCCCGGGCCGGGTCGCGCGGGGCGCGGATCCGGACCTGGCTGGCGGCGAACGTGACGTCGCCGGGCCGGACGCCCGGCAGGGGAGCCCCGGCGACGAGGCGCATCGCCTCCCCACGCGAGAGCCCGCTCCCGAAGCGGACGACGAGGAGCCCCTCCTCGCGGGCGAGCGAGGCGATCCCCGCCGCCTCGGCGGCCAGGCGGAGCTCGGCGACCTCCACGAGGCGAAGGACCGGCGGCGGCAGGGGCCCGAACCGATCGACGACCTCCTGGCGGAAGGCCGCCAGGTCTCCCGCGGTCCGGGCCCGCGCGAGACGCCGGTAGAGCTCCAGCTTCTGGGCCTCGTCCGGGACGTAGGAGTCGGGCAGGTGCGCGTCCACCGGCAGGTCCACCGTGGCCCCGGGCGACGGGCGGAGGGGCTCCCGACCCTCCCAGCTCGCCTTGCGCTCCTCGACCGCCTCGGCGAGGAGCCGCGTGTAGAGATCGAAGCCGACGTCGGCCATGTGACCCGACTGCTCGCCGCCGAGGATGTTCCCGGCGCCCCGGATCTCGAGGTCGGCGAGGGCGATCTGGAAGCCGGCCCCCAGCTCCGAGGCGTTGAAGATCGCCTGCAGCCGCTTGCGCGCCTCGTCGGAGATGCGGTCGCGGCGCCGGTAGAGCAGGTACGCGTAGGCACGCCGGTTGCTCCGCCCGACCCGCCCCCGCAGCTGGTAGAGCTGGGCCAGGCCGAGGGCGTCGGCGCGGTCGATGATGATCGTGTTCGCGTTCGGGATGTCCAGGCCGGACTCGATGATGGTGGTGCAGACGAGGACGTCCGCCTCTCCTGCCGCGAAGGCCCGCATCACCGTCTCGAGGGCCCCCTCGCTCATCTGGCCGTGCCCGACGACGATCCGCGCGGCGGGCAGGAGCCGCCGCAGCTGGTCCGCCTGGGCCTCGATCGTCTCGACCCGGTTGTGGACGAAGAAGACCTGGCCGCCGCGGTCGAGCTCGCGCAGGATGGCGTCCTTCACGAGGCCCGCCGAGGCCTCGGCGACGCGCGTCTGGATCGGCAGGCGGTCCTCCGGGGGCGTCTCGATCACCGACAGGTCGCGGACCCCGACGAGGGCCAGGTTGAGGGTCCGCGGGATCGGCGTCGCCGAGAGGGTCAGGACGTCCACCTCGGTCCGCAGCTGCTTGAGGCGCTCCTTGGCGGCCACGCCGAAGCGCTGCTCCTCGTCCACGACGAGCAGGCCGAGGTCGCGGAAGCGGACGTCGCTGGAGAGGAGCCGGTGGGTCCCCACCACGAGGTCGACGGAGCCCGCAGCCAGGCCGGCCAGCGTCGCCGTCCTCTCCCGCGCCGGGACGGCCCGGGAGAGGAGCCGGACCGTGGCGGGGAAGGCGGCGAAGCGCTGGTCGAACGTCCGGACGTGCTGGTCCGCCAGCACGGTGGTCGGCACGAGGACGGCCACCTGGCGCCCGTCCTCGATCGCCTTGAAGGCCGCCCGCAGGGCGATCTCGGTCTTCCCGTACCCCACGTCGCCCACCACGATCCGGTCCATCGGGCGGGCCGTCTCCATGTCGGCCTTGACCTCGGCAACCGCCCGCAGCTGGTCGACCGTCTCCTCGTAGGGGAACGAGGCCTCCAGCTCCTGCTGCCACGGCGTGTCCTGGCCGAAGGCGTGGCCCTCCGCCGCGGCGCGGGCCGCGTAGAGGCGGAGGAGGTCGTCGGCGAGGTCGGCGACGGCGCGCCTGACGCGGGCGGTCGTGCGGGCCCACTCGGTCCCGCCGAGGCGGGAGAGCGACGGGTCGC
Source organism: uncultured Chloroflexia bacterium (assembly GCA_963709605.1). Taxonomy (GTDB): domain Bacteria; phylum Chloroflexota; class Limnocylindria; order Limnocylindrales; family CSP1-4; genus CTSoil-043. The sequence continues at coordinate 29,012 of CAVPWX010000013.1, forward strand.
TCGGCGCCGGCGTAGCGCGTGACGCGGGTCACCTGCTCCACGGGCACGAAGATCCGGTCGCCGGCGGCGAAGGAGAGCTCGAGGTAGTCGCGCTCCTCGCCGGCGCCGCCCCGGCGCAGCATCCGCTCGTAGCGGGCGATGCCGTGGTCGACATGGACGACGAGGTCGCCGGGGGTGAGCCGCTCCAGGATGTCGCGGGGGACGACCCGCCGGAGGGCCTTCGGGCGGCGGACCCGCACGTTCCCGAAGAGCTCCCGGTCGGTGACCACGACGAGGCCGTCGGGGCCGCCCGAGAACCCGGCATTGAGGCTGCGCCCGACGAGCGCGACGGCGCCCGGCGGCGGCACGCCGGGGCGCATCGTGACCCCGGCAGGGATGCCGGCCTCGCCGAGGAGCTCCGCGAGGCGGGTCGCCTGGTCGGACGCCAGGACGATCCGCGGCGCGGACGCCGGCCCTCCCGCCCGCCAGCGCTCGACGGCCCGGGCGAGTCCGGCGCTGCGGCCCGGCGGGAGGATCGGCTCGCGCCAGCCGAAGGCGTCCTCGAGAACGGCCCCGCCGCCGATGGCGGCGACCGGGCCCGACTCCCAGGTCAGCTCCAGGGTCCGACCGGCGAGGAGCCGACCCTTCCAGTCGCGGGGGGCGAGATAGGCGTCCGGCCACGCCGCCGGGAGCTCGCCGGCGGCGACGAGGTCGCGGCGCCGCTCCGCGGCCTGGTCCCACAGGAACTCGGCGGCGGCGGCCACCTCGCCCGGCTCGTCCAGCACGAGGAGCGTCGCCGGATCGAGGTGGTCGAGCCCGCTGGCCGGGCAGGCGAAGGCGGCCCAGACCTCGGCGGCGTCGCCGACGTCGAGCGCCCGCGTCGGGGCCCGACCCGGCAGCCCGGCGGAGGCCGCCCGGCGCGGGGCCGCGGGCGCCTCGCCCTGGGCGGCCCCTCCCTCGAGCCGGGCGAGATCCTCCGCGAGGCGATCCGGCAGCCGGGCGGCCAGGCGCCCGAGCCGCGCCCGGAGCTCCTCGACGCCGCCGGCCGGGACGAGGAACTCGCTCGCCGGCAGCAGCTCCACCGCGTCCGTCGAGCGGACGGTGCGCTGGTCCGTCGGGTCGAAGACGCGGATCTCGTCGATCTCGTCGCCGAAGAGCTCGACGCGCGCCGGGAGGTCGGCGCCGGCCGGGAAGACGTCGACGAGGCCGCCCCGGCGGGCCATCTCGCCGCGGCCCGCGACCTCCAGGACGGGCTCGTAGCCGAGCCGCAGCAGCTCCGCCAGCAGGTCCTCCTGGCGGATCCGGTCGCCGCGCCGGAGGACGCGCGGGGACGAGGGAAGGTCGGCGGGGAGGATCGTCGGCTGGAGGAGCGCCTGGACGGATGCCACGAGGACCCGACCGCGGCCGCTGCGCCAGCGGGCAAGCGTGGCCACGCGCGCCGCCAATTCGTCGCGGATCAGCTCGCTTCGCTCGTAGGCGAGGGCGGAGCGCGGCTCGAGGACCGCGACGGCGTCCGGCTCGCCGAGCCAGGCCACGAGCTCGTCGGCGACACGGTCGCCGATCTCCGCGTCGCGGGCGATCCAGCAGACCCGCTCGCCCCGCGCCAGAGCGAGGGCAGCCACGAGGAACGACTTCGCGCCGTGCGGAGCGGCGGTCACGGCGGCGTGCCGGCCGCGGGTCCCCGGGGCGCCGGCGAGCACGGCGTCGAGCGCGCCGAACGGCGCCGTCTCGCGCAGGAGCGGCGGCAGGGCGGACAGGTCGGGGATGCGTCGCGCGGGCGTGCCCCCCGCGGGTCCCGGCGGGGGCGCCGCGCGGCGGACCCGGCCCGTCATCGGTCGTCGGCGGCGGGCCGGATGCGGCGCCAGCCCGTCCGCGTGCGCCGCACGCCGTCGGGGCCGGGGGGTCCGTCGACCTCCCCGGGCGGCGCCGTGCGGGACTCGTCGGCCGGCCGGAGCTGGAAGGCGTTGAAGCGGTTGGCCGCTTTCGAGACACCCTCGCGGGCCCAGGCCTCGACAGCGTCGGCGGCGGCGTCCAGCAGCTCGTCGAGCCGCTGCCGCTCCTCCGGACGGAAGACCGAGAGCACGTGGTCGACCGCTCCGCGGTCGGGCTCGCCGATGCCGATCCGGAGCCGCGGGAAGGCCTCCGTGCTGAGCTCCTCGACGATCGAGCGGAGGCCGTTGTGGCCGCCGTGGCTGCCGCCCTCGCGGAAGCGCATCTTGCCGAACGGCAGGCTGAAGTCGTCCGTCACGACCAGGACCTCGTGGAGCGGGGCCCGCTCGCGGGCGATCAGCTTGCGGACGGCGATCCCGGAGTCGTTCATGTAGGTCAGCGGCTTGGCCAGGACGACATCCAGCCCGCGGTAGCGGCCCTGGACGACCGCGCTGGCGTCGCGCGTGCGGCCGCGCCCGGCCCAGCCGGCCCGGTCGGCGAGCCGGTCCAGCGTCATCCAGCCGATGTTGTGGCGAGTCTTGGCGTACTGCTCGCCCGGGTTGCCGAGCCCGATGACGACCTTCACGTCTCCTCCGTGCGGGGGCGCGCCGGGCTGCGGCACGCCGAACGGCCCGCATCCGCCGCGGACCCGGGCCTCGCGGCTGATGGTACCCGGCGGCCGTCAGCCCGTCGTCGCGTCCCGCAGCACGTTCCGCTCGAGGGCCCGCATCGCCGCCTCCTCGGCCGGCTCGGCATGGTCCCAGCCGCAGAGGTGGAGGCCGCCGTGGACGACGAGGAGCCGCAGCTCGTCGGCCGCTGCCCAGCCGACGTCGCCGGCCTGGCCGCCGCGCCCGGCGGCGGCCTGCTCGATCGCCCGCTCCACCGAGACCACGACGTCGCCGAGGTGGAGCCGCGTCCCGGGCGGGAGCAGGAAGGCGCGCCGCTCGTCGGCCCGTCGGGCGGCGCCGGTCCCGGCCGCCGGCCGCGGCGGGCCGCCCTCGTGGGGCGGGAACGCCTCGGGCGGCAGGAGGGGGAACGAGAGGACGTCCGTGGGACCACGCGTCCCCAGGTGGGCCGCGTTGAGACGGGCCAGCTCGGCGTCGTCGGCAAGCACCAGGCCGACCGACGAGGGCTCCGGCGCCCCGCCGGCGAGCAGCGCGGCGCGCAGCGTCCGGGCCAGGGCGGTCACCGGGAGCAGCCTTGGGACGCCCGGCCGGACGTCGAGGTCGACGCGGAACGGCGGCAGGTAGTGGGCGCGGGGCCCGGGGCCGCTCACCGGGCGGCTCAGGCGCCGGGTCCCACGACGTTCCGGCGGGCCTCCAGCTCGACCACCTTGTTCTGGGGATAGGCGATCCGCTGGTGGTACATCCCGAGAAGCTGGGCCACGAACGCCTCCCGGATCCGCTCGACGTCGCGGAGGGTCAGGTCGCACTCGTCGAACTGACCGTCCTCGAGACGCTCCTCGATGATCCGCGAGACCATCGCCCGGATCGTCGGCTCGTCGTGGCTCGCGAGCGAGCGCACGGCCGCCTCCACACCGTCGGCGAGCATCAGGATGGCCGCCTCGCGCGTCTGCGGCTTCGGCCCGCTGTGCCGGAAGCGCCGCTCGTCGAGCCGGTCGGCCGTCGCCCGGCCGGCGGCGGTGTCGAGCCCCCCGAACGGGGCGGCGGCCTGCTCGCGGGCCTTGGCGTAGAAGTAGCCGATGCGGGCCGTGCCGTGGTGCTGCGGGATGAAGGCGATGAGCGGCTTCGGCAGCTTCGCCTTGTAGGCGATGTCGATCCCGTCGGCGGCGTGCGCCCGGAGGATCTGGGCGCTCACCTCGGGCGGCAGCTCGTCGTGCACGTTCACGCCGCCGGCCTGGTTCTCGATGAAGGCACCCGGGTTCGCCAGCTTGCCGACGTCGTGGTAGTACGCCGCCACGCGGGCCAGGAGCGGGTCGGCCCCGACCGCCTCGGCGGCGCGCTCGGCGAGGTTGCCGACCATCAGAGAGTGGTGGTACGTCCCGGGCGTCTCGAGGAGCAGGCGCCGCAGGAGCGGCTGCGATGGGTTGGCCAGCTCCAGGAGCTGGAAGACCGTGAGGATGCCGAAGAGGTTCCCGACGACGTGGAAGGTGCCGACCGCCGCGACCGCGGACCCGACGCCGGCCGCCAGGGAAGCCCCCCACAGCTGGAGGATGCCGGTCAGGTCCCGCGTTCCGAGCAGCGAGAAGATCGAGACCACGACGATGTTGGCGACGACGATCGCGAGCCCGGCCTGCAGGAAGATCCCCACCCGGTCGCCCCGCCGCACGGCGATGATCCCGGTGATCCCGCCCACGAGGACGTACGTCGCCAGCTCCAGCGACAGGTCGTTGACGGCGCCGGCAAGGATCGCCAGCAGGGCAGTCGTGATCGTCGCGGGTCCCGCGCCAAGGAGGATCGCGACCAGCATCGACGCCCCGGCGCCCGGGACGAAGAAGGGGAGGATGGAGCGGCCGGCCGTCAGCTGGTAGGCGAGCGCGGTGACCAGCAGGACGAGCCCCAGCAGGGTCAGGGCCCGGGCCCGGTGCCAGAGCTCCTGGCGATAGCGCCAGATCCAGGCCAGGAGGAGGACGACGACGAGGGTCGCGAGCAGGAACCAGCCGGCGACGCGCGCCACGTCGAGCTTCGCCTCGGTCAGGCTGAACGCCTCGAGCTTCGCGATCTCGAGGGCCGTCACCTGGCGGCCGGCCTCGACGATCAGCTCGCCCTGCCGGATCGTGTACGAGACGGGCTCCACGGCCTGCGCCGCCGCGTCGCGCGCTGCGCTCGTCAGGGCCTCGCTGTAGGTGGCGTTCGGCACGAGGAGCGGGGCCACGATCTCGGTGGCGAGGCGGCGCTCGTCGTCCGTGAGCGCCGCCGAGAAGCGCTCGCCCAGGTTGCGCCGGACCGCCTCCAGCTCCGCGTCGCGGAGCTCGGCCCGCTGGACGAGGCCGAGGACCCGGGCCGCCTCGGCGCCGACGAGCGCCCAGCGCTCGGGGGCCAGCGCCTGCAGCGTCGCCCGCGCCGAGGGGCTCAGGTCGGGCGGCTGCTCGGCCAGGACCACCTGGCGCTCCTCCGGGGTGACCGCGGGGTCGAAGGCCGCGTCCACCGGGGCGAGCGCCTCGGCGAGCACGCCGAGCTGGCGGTTCGTCAGGTTGGCGGCCGTCTCCGCCCGGTAGTTGTACTGGGGCGGGACGGCCTCGCGCGCGGCCTCGCGCGCGGCTTCCGTCTCGATCTCGCTGGCGAAGACGATGGTCCGCGGCGCCGCCACGTCGGCGGGGGCCAGGTCGCCGACGTCGAGGTCGACCGCGGTCGGCAGGTCGTTCATCGCCAGGACCGCGGTGAGGCCGGTGACGAGCAGGGCGGCGGCAACGACGAGGCGCACGGCGTCGCGCCGGGTGAATGCGGTGACGCGGTCGAGTCGTCGGGAGAGCATGACGATCCCGGCCGGGCCTAGCCCCGGCCGCCCTCCTCGTGGCCGCCTGCGTCGTGGGCGACGAGGTCGGCGCGGGCGAGGGCCGCGGCCACGAGGCCGGAGACGACCTTCCCGTCGGCGCGGCCGCGCGTTCGCGGGCTCAGCCAGCCCATCGCCTTCCCGAGATCGCGCGCCGACGACGCGCCGGTCGCGGCGATGGCCTCGTCGACGAGCGCGGCGAGCTCGTCCTCGGTCAGCGCCCGGGGGAGGAAGGTCGTGATGATCGCGATCTCCGCCTCCTCCTTCGCCGCGAGGTCCTCGCGGCCGCCCTTGCGGTACGCCTCGACCGACTCGCGGCGGGTCTTCACCTCGCGCGAGAGGACGGCGATGGCCTGGTCGTCGGTGAGGGTCGTCCGGTCGCGCTTCTCGGCGTTGTAGACGGCGCTCCAGACCATCCGGAGGGTGTCGCGGCGCAGCGCGTCGCCCGACCGCGTGGCGGCGGTCATCTCCTCGTGAAGGCGGTCTCGTAAGGACACCGGGGCGGCTCCTCCGCCGGGGTGCGCGGTCCGGGGACGACGCACCGGCTGCGATGGACCTCCGGGGCCCGGGAACGGGCCGGGGAAGCAGGTGGACCGGCGGCGGGGCGGTGACGCGGCCCCGGGGCGCCGATCCCGGCGGCTAACCCTGCTGGCGGGTGGCCTTCTTGCGCTTGGCTTCCTTGCGCTTGCGCTTCACGCTCGGCTTCTCGTAGTGCTCGCGACGGCGAGCCTCGGCGAGGATGCCGGACTGCTGGATCTTCTTGTTGAAGCGACGCAGGGCGCTCTCGAAGGTCTCGTTCTCACCAACGCGGATCTCTGCCAATGCCGGGATCACCTCCTCCGCCCTGGATTCCTGTTCCGACGCCGGCCGCCGGGCGAGATCGGCAGGCGCGAACGCCCACCGACGCACGGTTCCGTCGCGCGCCGGCGAGCCCGGCGGAGCATAGACCGACACCCCGGGCCGGTCAAACGTGCCGAAGGTCATGGAGCTGGCCCCGGCCGCGCTGCCCACCGCGGAAAGGGCGCCGCGCCCACCTCGGCGTCAGGCCTCCGCCGGCAACAGGTAGAGCGCCAGGCGGAGCGGCGTTCGGGCCCGGATCGAGTGTGCCATCCGGGCCGGCATGCGGAACCACGTTCCCGGCATCAGCGCGTGCGGCGAGCCGCCGACGATCGCGTCGCCCTCGCCGTCGAGGACGTGGACGACGGCGGGGCGAGCCGCCGTGTGCTCCGAGAGCTCCTCCCCCGGCGCGAAGGCGAACAGGACGAGCCGCAGGTCGGGGCCGTCGTAGAGGGTCTGGCTGTGGATCCCGCGGTGGACGTGCGGGGCCACTGCGGCGAGATCCTCGAAGAACAGGGCGGGCTCGGGCATCGGCTGCACCTCCGCCGTCAACGGTACGACGGGGGCCGGAAGGCCGTTGCGCCCCGCCGGCACGTCCGCCACGATGCGCCCATGAGACCGTTCCGGCCGTCGCACCGCACCCTCGTCGACGTCCTCGAAGGGGCAGTGACCCGGTTCGGCGACCAGCCGGCTGTGCGACTCCGCACCGACGACGGCAGCACGATGACGTGGAGCTACCGTGAGCTGGATCGGCGCAGCCGTCTCGCGGCCTGGCGACTGCGGTCGCGCGGCCTGCTGCCCGGCGATCGGCTGCTCACGTGGGCCCCCTCCGGGCCCGAGCTGGCCGCCGTCTACTTCGGGGCGATCCGGGCCGGCGTCGTCTTCGTGCCGCTCGACCTCCACATGACACCCGACGCCATCCGGCGCATCGCCGACCGTTCCGGCGCCAGCCAGCTCGTCGTGGGGACCGGGCGCGACGCTCCCGATCCTGCCGACGCCGACCTCGACAACCTTCCGCGCACCACCACGTCGGACCTGTGCGCCGATCCCGGCGCCGGCATGCCGGCCGACTGGGAGGCCCAGGTGGCGGCCTGGGATCGGCCGCGGCGGGAGGACGTCTACCTGCTCATCTACACGAGCGGGACGACCGGGGCCCCGAAGGGCGTCATGCTGACCCACGAGAACGCCGTCTCCGGGATCGACGCCTTCCACCCCATCGTGCCGGACATCGAGTACCGGATCGTCTCGATCCTCCCGATGTCGCACCTCTACGCGATCGGCGTGGAGCTCTTCTTCACCCTCGACCTCGGCGCCGACATCATGTACGTGCGGAGTCGGAACCCGCGCGTCGTGTTCGAGACGATCCGCGAGCATCGGATGTCGGCGATGCTGGTCTTCCCCCAGGTCCTCGACCTGTTCTGGACCGCGGTCGAGCGCGAGGTCGAGCGCCAGGGCAAGGGCCTGTTCTTCCGGCGGGTTCGTCCGATCGCGCGTCGCCTGCCGATGGCTGCCCGGCGCCGGATCTTCCGCAGCGTCCACGAGCGGTTCGGCGGCGGTCTCCGGCTGTTCGTCTGCGCCGGCGCCTTCCTCCCGCCGCCGACCCAGCAGGCGTGGGAGGACCTCGGGGTCGTCGTCATGCAGGCGTACGGGGCAACCGAGACAGGATCAGGGACCATCAACTCGTGGCAGGACCACCCGTTGGGGACCGTGGGCCGACAGCTCGCCGGCGTCGAGATGCGGATCGCCTCGGACGGCGAGGTCCAGTTCCGCGGCCCGACGGTCACGAGAGGCTACTGGGAGGATCCCGAGGCCACCGCGGCGGCCTTCACCGATGACGGCTTCTACAGGACCGGCGACCTCGGCCGCCTCGACCCACAGGGTCGCCTCGTCCTCCACGGCCGCAAGCGCGACATGATCGTCCTGCCCAACAGCCTCAACGTCTTCCCCGAGGACATCGAGAACGCCCTGCGGGTCGCGGGGATCCGGGACTCGGTCGTCCTCGAGACAGAGCCGGGCCGGATCGAGGCGATCGTCCTGGCGCCGGCCACCCCCGACCGCGTCTCGACCGGGGGAGCGGGAGCGCCGATCGTCGGAGCGTTCACTCCCGGCGCCGACCTCGACCGCGTCCGCGACGAGGTGGACGCGGCGGTGAAGGCGGCGAACGCAACCCTGGCCGTCCACGCCCGGGTCGCCGCCTGGCGATTCTGGCCCGACATGGATTTCCCCCGGACCCACACGCTCAAGGTGAAGCGCGACCAGGTGCGGGCGTGGGCGGCCGTCGCCGCGCCCCTGCCGGTGACCGAGGCGACATGACGTTCCCGCCGCCCGGGGCCGATCAGCCCCGCGGGATGGGCACCTCCGTGCCCACCGTTGAGACGGCCGCGGCCAGGTCCGCCGTGCGCGAGTCCGGCGACGACGCCGGCGACCAGGGGAAGAAGACGACCGTCGATCCCGCCTGACGGAGGACGAGGCGCACGTCGGGCGGGTACTGGACGCGCCCCGGGCCGCTCGTGACGTGAGCGGCAAGATCCGTCGCGGCCGTGGCCGCGGCCCCAGGATCCGGGAGCTCGTAGACGACGATCAGCCCGCCCGCCGGGTCGTCCGGCAGGATCGCCCGGAAGGCGGTCCGCGGCACGCCGGCGAAGGACGGCGGCTCGCCGGGGCGGACCGTCAGCTCGGTCTGCTGCAGGACCAGGCCGCGGGCCCGGAGAGCCCCGTCGAGCTGGACCTGCGTGGCGGCGACGGCGGGGGAGATCGTCGGGCGGGGCGTGGGGTCCGGCTCCGGCGGCGACGTCGCCGCGGCACGGCAGCCGGCAACGACGAGCCCCAGCGCCAGGAGGAGGACGACCAGGGCCGGGCGGCCGGGCGGCATGCCGGCTGCCCACCTCATCCGGGCGGCCAGTCGAAGGCCCGGCCGCCCATCAGGTGGAGGTGGAGGTGCGGCACGGACTGCCCGCCCCAGGCACCCACGTTCGAGGTGATGCGGTAGCCCCGGTCGACGATCCCCTCGGCGCGGGCGATCTCCGCGGCGACGGCGAAGAGGCGCCCCAGGAGCGGGCCGTGGGCCTCGGTGAGCTCGGCCGCGGAGGCAACGTGCTCCCGCGGCATCAGGAGCACGTGGGTCGGTGCCCGCGGGGAGATGTCGCGGATCGCGACGACGAGGTCGTCCTCGCGGACCACGGTGGCGGGGATCTCGCCGGCGACGATCCGGCAGAAGAGGCAGTCGGCGCTCATGACGGCAAGGGTACGACGGGCAGGTCGCGGCCGGTGCCGGCAGGCCGGGGGAGCAGCCGCTCCAGCCGCCCCCGGGCCTGGTCGACCCTCAGCGGGTCGGGTCCGCCAACGGCCACGACGCCGATCTCGCCCTCCAACGGTCGCCGTTCCGGGGCCGGCACGCGGACGAGCACATAGTCCTCGGCGTGCCCGATCCAGCCGGCGGCCGGGTCGGCGGGGTCGGCGGGCTCCTCGAAGAGCACGAGCCGGCGCCCGCCGGTCGCCCGGGCCGCGAACCGCGCCCGCGCTGCCGCAGCCTCGGCCAGCAGGACAGCGGCTCGCCCCCGACGGACCGCCTCCGGCACCCCCCCGGTCATCCGCGTCGCCGGCGTCCCGGGCCGCGCCGAGTAGCGGAAGACATGGAGGCCGGCCGGGTCGAGCTCCCGGATGAACGCCAGCGACCGCCCGAAGGCCGCGTCGTCCTCGGTCGGGAAGCCGGCGATCACGTCGGCGTGGATCGCCACGCCGGGGATCGCGGCGCGCACCCGCTCGACGACCCGCCGGTATTCGTCCGCGGTGTAGCGGCGACCCATCCGCCGCAGCACCCCGTCGTCGCCCGACTGGAGGGGCAGATGGAAGTGGGGAAGGCAGCGCCCGGCTCCCGCTCCCGCCCACGCGGCGAGCAGCTCGTCGTCGACGTGCTGCGGCTCGATCGAGGAGAGCCGGATCCGCTCGACCGGCGTCTCGGCAAGGATCCGCCGGACGAGGCCGGCGAGCGAGAGGGCGGCCCGCGCGTGGGACCCGCGGACACCCAGCTCCGACCAGCCACCGTCGTACGTCCCGATGTTGATGCCCGTCAGCACGACCTCGCGGTGGCCGGCGGCGAGCGCGCGTCGCACGTCCTCGAGCACGATCTCCGGGGCCAGGGAACGCTCGGGGCCGCGGGCCAGCGGGATGATGCAGTAGGTGCAGTGGAAGCTGCAGCCGTCCTGGACCTTGACGTAGGCGCGCGTCCGGTCGATCCGCGCCCGCCCGTCGGCAACCCCCTCGATCTCGACGCCGGCCAGGGTCGGGAGGGCCGCATCGAGGGGGCCGTGCGGCCCCTCGGCGCCGTCCCCGGGGAGCCCGAGGAGCCGCTCGACCTCGGCGAGCAGGCCGTCCTTCGCCTCGTTGCCGACGAGCAGCGCTGCGGCGTCGGCGGCGGCGAACGCCTCGCGGTCCACCTCCACCGAGCAGCCCGTCACGATCACGGCGGCACCGGGGCTGGCCCGGCGGGCGCGCCGGACCGCCTTGCGCGACTTCTCGTCGGCGACCGCCGTCACGGTGCAGGTGTTCACGAGGTGCAGGTCGGCGGCCCGTCCGTCGCGAACGACCTCCACCCCGCGGGCCCGCAGGAGCCGCTCGACCGCGTCCATCTCGGACTGGTTGACCTTGCAGCCCAGGTTGGTGATGGCGGCCCGGCGAACCGGGCGCACGCCGCCCGACCCCGCTCCGCCCGCCGGCGTCGTCGCGCGCCCGCTCATCGGCTCACCAGAGGGCCGGCTTCGTCGACATGAGGAAGGCGATGAGGCCGACCGCGGTGGTGATGGCGTAGGCGATGTAGCGCTGGTGCCGCGCCTTCGCCCGCCAGGCCGCGCGATCGGTGTCGCTGACGAGCCCCTCCCGCGCCTGCAGCCGGCGCAGCCCGGGACGCTGGACGGCGAAGGCGACCACGGCGGTGACCGCGTACGTGGCGAGGCTCACCATGAGCCAGGGCTGCTCGAGGATCCGCGAGCCCAGGACGGCGAGCATGGCGAGCCCGGTGAGCGCCAGGCCGGCGCCGATCACGACCGTCCCGTGCGCCTGCAGCCACTGCAGGAGCCGCACGAAGCGCCCGGGGGGTTCCGGCAGCACTCCCCGCTCCACGGACCGGTTCCGCAGCGTGAAGGGCAGCAGGAGGCCGGGCACGAAGAGCGAGATGGCCAGCGTCACGTGGATCGCCAGGATGTACGGGAAGAGCGGGGCGAGGTTCGGCATCCGGTCTGAGGGGTCGGGGGGCTGCGGCGGGGCGGAGCGGACTTCGGGCCCAAGATCGTAGCGCAGCCCTGCCGAACGGCCGTTCCGCGGGCCCGCGCGGGTGGCGTACGGTGCCGGTGCGTCCCGGCGGTACCTATCGGCGACCGGGGACGTTGCCCCGCCGGGCGGAGAGGGATTCATCCGGTGGTTGCCACCATCCGTCCGCGCCGGCTCGGCCTGCTCGCGGGGGTCGGGGTCGTCGTGCTCCTCGCGCTGGCCGGGCCCGTCTCGGCCGCGGACCCGCCCGCCGAGGCGAACATCACCGGCCCGTGCACGCTCGCCGCCACCTCGACTGACGAGGCCGGCACCGACCTCGACACGCTGGCCGGCCCCGGGACGAGCGACCCCAACAACCCCTTCGACGTCGATCGGAAGGGCAGCGTCGCCTGGTCGGGCACCGGCCCGGCGATCACGAGCGGTACCTTCTCGGTCACCGTCTACGGCGTTCCCGTCTGGTCGGGCGACATCGACAACCCGGACGGGAAGACGAGCGCCGATGGGACCCTCGATCTGGCGGAGATCCTCTCCGTCGTGCCCATCGACCTGGTGGGCGTGGTGGAGGTCAGCGGGAGCGTGAGCGGAACGGGCGGCTCGTGCAGCGGCAGCGCCTGGGTCCGGATCGGCGGCGACCCGCTCACCTCGATCCCCGGGCTCGTGGGGCTCGGGGCCGCCATCCTCGGCCTCGTCGGTGTGCTCAGCGCGGTCCCCGGCCGCCATCCCGGGCGCGGGCTCATCTTCGGGATCCTGCTCGGGCTCGGAGCCGGCGTCCTCACCCTCGTCTTCGGGATCGTTCCCCTGGGGTCGCTGAGCCCGGTCGTCGCCATCGTCGGCGGCGGGCTGATCGGCCTCGTCGCAGGGCTCCTGCCCGTCGGCGGAGGCGCGGCGGCGGCCTGACGCGCCCGGCCGGGGCGGGCCGGCGTCACGCAGGCGGGCGCTCGGCCTCCAGGGCAACCCAGTCGCCCTCGGCGTCCCGGCGCGCGACATGCATGCCTGCCGCCTCGAAGGCGGCATGGACCTCGCTCTCACGGTCGACGAAGATGCCCGAGGCAAGGAGCCGGCCGGCCGGCGCGAGCTCGGCCGCGAGCAGGCCGGCGAGTGCCACCAGCACGGACGCGATGAGGTTCGCCGCCACGAGGTCGAACGGCCCGTCGCCCGTGGGGAGCGAGCCCTGGCGCGCCCGGAGCCGCCGCGCGAGCCGGTTGCGCCGGGCGTTGGCGGCCGTCGCCTCGATCGCGATCGGGTCGGTGTCCACGCCGAGGAGCTCGCCGGCCCCCAGCAGCCCGGCCGCGATCGCCAGGATCCCGGAGCCGCAGCCGACGTCGAGAAGGCGGGCCCGCCCGTCGGGCGCGCCCCCCCGGCCGAGGAGCCCCTCGTCGGCCCAGCGCTCGATCCCGGCGAGGCAGAGGCGGGTCGTCGGGTGGAGCCCGGTCCCGAAGGCCATCCCGGGATCCATCGCGATCACCGTGTCGCCCGGGCGCCGGTGGTGGCGGCGCCACGTCGGCCGGATCACGATGCCCCGCCCGATCCGCATGACCCGGACGTGGCGCTTCCACGCGCTCGCCCAGTCGGACTCGTGGACGACCTGCGTCCGGAGCTCCCCGATGTCGCGCAGCCCGAAGGCCTGGAGGTGGCCGAGCGCACGGTCGACCTCTTCCGTCGCCCGGCGGACGGCGCCGGCGTCGCGGGCCGGAAGGTAGGCCCGCACGGTCGCGGGGGCGGTGGGATCGACGGCCGCGCCGAGGCCCTCGTCGAGGAGCGTGAAGCCGGCCTCGACGCTCACGCCCCCCGGCGCGACGCGGGCGAGGATCTCGCTGACCGCTTCGACGGCCTCCGCGTCGCAGGCGACCGCCAGCTCCAGCCAGGCCTCCTCGCCGACGAGGCCGTCGAGCGCCGGGTCGGCCGTGCCGGCGGCCGTTGCGGGGCCCCCGGTCGTTGCGGGGCCCCCGGTCGCCGGGTCCGGCCCGAGGCCCCCGGTCGCCGGGTCCGGGCCGAGGCCCGCCGGCGTCACCCCAGGGCGTCCTTGAGCCGGTCGAGCACGCCGCCCCTCCCGCCGCCGACGTTCGTCTCGCCCGAGGCCGCCGCGTAGGCCTCGAGCGCCTCGCGCTGCTCGCGCGAGAGCTTCGTCGGCACGCGGACGTCCACGAGCACGTGCAGATCGCCGCGGGCCCCGGCCCGGCGCAGGTGCGGGGCGCCGCGCCCCCGCAGCCGGATCTCCGTCCCGGGCTGGGTGCCGGGCTTGATCTCGATCTCCTCCTCGCCCTCGGCCGTCGGAACCCGCACGGTCGTGCCGAGAGCGGCCTGGGCGATCGAGATGTCGAGCTCGTGGTAGAGCTCGGTCCCCTCGCGGCGGAGATGCGGGTGGGCGGTGACGTGAATGGCCACGTACAGACTGCCCGGCGGGCCGCCCCGCGGGCCCACCTCGCCCTCGGCCGAGAGCCGGATCTGGTGGCCGTCGTCGATGCCGGCCGGCACGGCGACGCGCAGCCGCTTCGTGCGCTTCGTGCGCCCCTCGCCGCTGCAGGTCTCGCAGGGCGACTCGACGATCTTCCCCTCGCCGCGGCAGCGCGGACAGGTGACCACGTTGACCATCTGCCCCAGCATCGTCTGGCGGACGTGGCGGATCTCGCCCCGGCCACCGCACTGGGGGCACGCCTGCGATGCGGTACCGCTCTTCGCGCCGCTCCCTGAGCACGCGGCGCAGCGGTCGAGGACCGGGAACTCGATCTCCTTCTCGGTGCCCCGGATTGACTCCTCGAAGGTGATCCGGAGGTCGTAGCGGAGGTCGGATCCGACGGCCGGGCGTCCCCGGCGGACGCCGCCGGCGGCACTCCCCCCGAAGAAGGCGTCGAAGAGGTCGGAGAAGGCGCCGAAACCGGCGCCGGCGCCCGGCTCGAAGCCGCCCGGTCCCGCGCCGACGCCGGCCCGGCCGAACATGTCGTAGGCCTGCCGCCGCTGAGGGTCGGACAGGACCTGGTAGGCCTCGTTGATCTCCTTGAAGCGCTCGTCGGCCTGGTCCGCCCGGTTCACGTCCGGGTGCCACTGCTGGGCGAGCTTGCGGAAGGCCTTCTTGATGTCGGCGTCGGTGGCGCCGCGCTCGACGCCGAGGATGTCGTAGTAGTCGCGCTGGGTGGTCATCTGCGAGGCGAAGTCTACGGGGAGCGACCCTGACGGTCCGGGCGACGGGGCACCGCCGGCACCGCGGGCCCTCGTCGTCCCGTCGGGCCGGCCGCGGGACGGGGCCGGCTCCGCCCGCGGGCGCCGCCGTTCTCCGCCGGCGATCCCCCCGGGGATCGGGGCGCCCCGCTCCGAGCGTGGAACCCTGCGCGAAGCCGCCGGATCGGCCCGTTCGGGCCGGCGTTCCGTGCGGCGAGCGGCTGATGGCGATCCCGGGGAGGATCGCGGGGGCGACCGGTGCAGGCGCGGCGGGCGCCACCGGCGCGGCGGCGCGGCGCGGCGCCAGACCGGCGGGTGCAGGCGCGGCGCGGCTCGGCCGCGGCCGCCGGCGGCGTCAGTGCCTCGGCGCAGCCGGGTGCCCGCGTGACCGCCCGCGGCGAGGGCCGCCCCGATGATCCCCGAGGTGTTGAGGAACGTGGCCGTCACGATCGGCGCGCGCGACGTCAGCCACTTCGCGTACTTCGCGTGCTCCTTGCTGACCCCGCCGCCGAGGATGACGAGGTCGGGCCAGAACCACCTCTCCAGGAGGGCGAGGTACTCGCTGAACTCGCGGGCCCAGCGCCGCCAGCCGAGCTTGCGCCGCTCGCGCGCCGCGCCGGAGACCAGCAGCTCACCGTCCTTGCCGCGGTACGTGATGTGCCCGAACTCGGTCGAGTCGAGGAGCCGCCCGTCGACGAGGAGGGCGCTCCCGATCCCGGTCCCGATCGTGAGGAGAAGGACCGTGCCGGGGACGCCCTTCGCCGCGCCGAAGGCGACCTCCGCGAGCCCGGCCGCGTCCGCGTCGTTGATGAGGCGGACGGGACGCCCGATGCGGACCCCGAGGGTCTCCCGCACCGGGTAGTCGACCCACGAGGCGTCGATGTTCGCGGCCGTCTTGAGGAAGCCGCCCTTCACGACGCCGGGGAGGCCGACGCCGGCCGGCATGTCGGGGCCGACGTGACCGCCCTCGACGAGGCGGTCGACGATTCGGCCGGCGACCTCGATGACCGCCTCCGGGGTGGCCGGCTGCGGGGTCTTCTCGCGGATTCGCGGCGAGACGAGCTCGCCGGTCGCGAGGTCGACGACGGCGGCCTTCACGCCGGTCCCGCCGACGTCGATCCCGATCGCACGGTGGTGGAGCGGCCGAGGCGCAGGTGCGGGCCCCGGCGCAGGTGCGGGCCCCGGCGCCGGCTCGGGGGCCGAATTGGGCCTGGGTGCGGATGGGACGATGGGCGCCCCGGGGACCGCCTCGGGTGCCCGCTCGGGCTCGGTCGCCGGCGGCTCCGGCTCCGGCGCCGCGTCGGCCGGGGGCGTCGGGGCGGCCTTCGGCTTGCTCATGCGCGGAGGATAGCGTGCCGGCCGACCGGCCTCAGAGCGAGCCGCGCGGGGCCGCCCAGCGGATCGGCTGGCCGGTCAGCACGGCGATCGTGTCGTCGTCCGAGTCGTGGTGCAGGAGCGTCATCCGGCCAGCTCGGCGGCGGCGATCAGCAGGTCGGCATGCTTCACGCGGCGGACCCCTACTTCAGCAGGAGCCGCTCCAGGCGCCGCGAGGTGATCGCGAGGCCGACAAGGCCCATCGCCGCGAGGTAGGCAACGTGGACCAGGAGGCCTGGCCCGACGTTCCCCGTCGTCAGTCCCCGGATGAGGTCGACGCCGTGGTAGAGCGGCGTCAGCTGCACGAGCACCTGGATCGGCTCCGGGTATGTCGTGATCGGGTAGAAGGTGGCGGAGAAGAGGAAGAGTGGCAGGATCACCAGCTGGACCAGGTCGAAGTCCTGCCACGTCCGCATGAAGCTCGTGGCCGCCATCCCCGCCGCGCCGAAGGCGAAGCCGACCAGCAGCGCCGCGGGGAACGCCAGCACCGCCCACGGCGAGAGGACCATGCCCAGCACGACCATCACGAGCAGGAACGCGGCGGCGTAGATCCCGCCCCGGATCAGCGCCCAGCCGATCTCGCCGAGCGCCACGTCCCCCACGCCGACCGGCGTCGCGAGGATCGCGTCGTACGTCTTCGCGTAGTTGAGCTTGAAGAAGACGTTGAAGGTCGAGTCGTAGATCGCCCCGTTCATCGCCGAGGAGGCCAGGAGCGCCGGGGCGACGAAGGCCGTGTAGGGGATCTCCCCGCCGTCGACCGTCACCCCGCCGACGAGGGCGCCGATGCCGAGCCCGATCGAGAGGAGGTAGAAGAGGGGCTCGAAGAAGCCCGAGACGATGATCAGCCAGCCCCGCCGGTAGACGAGCAGGTTCCGCTCGATGAGGAGGCCGGCACGGCGGCCGCCGAAGAGGACGGGCGGCGCGATGCGGGCGAGGAGGGTCATCGGCCGGGCCTCGGAGCGGCCGCGAGCGCCGTGCGCCCGCTCACTTCACGAGCCGCCGGCGGAAGGCGACGAAGGCGGCCCAGACGCCCAGCCCGGTCATCGTCCCGAGGTACGCCAGGTGGATCGCCGTCAGGGCCGGCTCCGCCGTCCCGAGCGCGAGCGAGCGGCACAGGTCGACCCCGTGCCAGAGCGGGGTCAGCACGGCGACGACCTGGAGCAGCTCCGGCAGCTGGCTGATCGGGAAGAACGTCCCCGAGAAGAGGAAGAGCGGGATGACCCCGAATCGGAAGAGGCTGTTGAAGCCGTTGGCGTCCTTCTGCGTCGCCGAGAACGCCGCGATCGGGGCCGCGAACGCCAGCCCGGTGAGGAGGGCCGCGGGCACCGCGAGGAGGGCCGCCGGGCGGCTGATCGCGCCGAACGCCACGGTGACGAGGAAGAAGACGCTCGTCACCAGCAGGAGACGGAGCCCGATGTAGGCGAGCTTGCCTATCACCACGTCGGCCGTCCGGATCGGCGTCGCCAGCATCCCGTGGTAGCTCTTGACCCAGACGATGCCGGCCATCACCGGGAAGGTCGACTCGCTGGCCGCTGTCTGCATGGCGGTCGAGGCGAGGAGCCCCGGGGCCAGGAATGCGAGATAGGTCACGCCGGCCAGCGCGGCGGCGCTCGCGCCGGGCGTCGACGTGCCCGCCGCCGCGCTCGCGTCGACGAGGCTGCCGAGTCCCAGGCCCATCGCCGCCAGGAACAGGACCGGGTTCAGGAACGAGGAGAAGAGGCTCCCCCGCCAGACGCGGCGGTAGACGAGCAGCTCGTGCTCGAGGACCCGCACCGCCGGCGCCGCCACTCCCCCTCCCTCCTCAGTCGACGAGGCTGCGGCCGGTGAGCCGGAGGAAGACGTCCTCGAGCGAGGAGCGCCGGACCAGGACCATCTCCGGGCGGAGGCCGCGGGCGTGGGCCTGCTCGGACGCAGCCTCGCCGTCGTCGGCGTAGACGAGGACGCGGTCCGGCAGGCGCTCCACCCGCTCGCCGAGGCCCTCGAGCTGCCCGTCGAGCGTCTCCTGGACGCCGACCGGGAACCGCATCTCGAGGACCTCGCGGGTCGAATGCTCCTCGATGAGCCGGCGTGGGCTCCCCTCGGCGACGATCTTCGCGTGGTCCATCACCACGAGGCGGTCGCAGAGCTGCTCGGCCTCGTCCATGTAGTGGGTGGTCAGGACGAGGGTCACGCCCCGCTGCTTCAGGCGGTAGAGGCGGTCCCAGAGCAGGTGCCGGGCCTGGGGGTCGAGGCCGGTCGTGGGCTCGTCGAGGAGGAGCAGGTCCGGCTCGTTGACGAGGCTGCGGGCGATCGTGAGGCGGCGCTTCATGCCCCCCGAGAGCGGCTCGACCTGGTCCTTCGAGCGCTCCGTCAGCTGGACGAAGTCGAGGAGCTCGTCGACGCGCTGGCGGATCACCGGTCGCGGGAGGTCGAAGTAGCGGCCGTAGATCAGCAGGTTCTCGCGGACCGTCAGCTCCATGTCCAGGGTGTCCTGCTGGGGGACGACGCCGATCCGGGCCCGGATCCGGGGACCATCGGCCAGCGGGTCCATCCCCAGCACGCGGAGCGTGCCGCCGGTCAGTGGGGAGACGCAGGCGATCATCCGCATCGCGCTGGTCTTGCCGGCCCCGTTGGGGCCCAGGAAGCCGAAGGACTCGCCGGGCGCCACGTCGAAGTCGATCGCGTCGACCGCGGTGAACCCGCCGAACCGCTTCGTCAGGCCGCGGGCATGGATGAGAGAGCTGCTCGGGGCCTCCGTCATGGGACGGGGAGTGTACCCCTCAGCGGACGACGATCGGTTGTGCCGAATCCCATGGCCCGGGTGGCAGCCGGCCGGCGAAGAGGCGTGCAGCGAGGGGTTCCGTGTCAAGCACCTCGACCGCGACCAGCGGGCGCGGCGCGCCGCCGGTCTCGCGGGGTGGCGTGGCCAGGTAGAGGAGCCGACCGTCGGGGCTCAACGCCATCGCGGCATACGGCTCGGGCGAGGTCGGCAGCGAGCCACGCGAGACCAGGTCGACCCCGGAGACGACCTCGATCCAGGCTCCTCGTCCGTCGGCGTCGGGCGCCAGCAGGTAGAGGCGATCCGCCGCGACGTCGATCCCCACGACCGGTCGCGACGCCGGCCCGGGGTCCGCGACCCCGGGGTCGCCCGTCCCCGTCGGTCGGTCCCACCCGAGCGCCACCGAGTCGGCCACGGCACGTGCGTGGGGCGGGGCGAGCAGGTCGATGGCCCAGAGGAGGCGGGTCGCCGGCTCCCAGCGGTAGTAGCGGCCGCGCAGGCGATCGATCGCCTCGCCGTCGCCGGCCAGCAGGAGCGCGTCGGCGACGCCGCTCGCGGCGTTGAAGAGCGTCTCGTCCACGACGGCAGCCCGGACGGACGCACCGCCCGAACCCGGGTCGGCGGCAGCCGCGGGGAGCATGACCCGTCGGAAGACGGAGGGCCGGCCGGCGCAGACGAGGTAGAGCGTCTCGTCCGTGGCCCAGCCCTCGCCGAGCGCGCCCCCGCAGGCCGTCCCATCGTCCCGGGCCACGTCGGCGGGCCCGGTCGCGTTGGAGGTGACCTCCGGCGGCAGGGCCCGGGCCTCCCCGACTGCGCCGCCGGCCGCCGCCCCGGCGTCGATGCGCAGGACTGCCAGCCGCCGCACGCTGGGCGCCGGCGAGGTCCTCGTCACGGTCACCCCGACGAGGGCCGTGCCGCCGTCCGGGGAGACGCTCACCGCGAGATCCGCGAGGGATGTCGGCCCCAGCTCGTCCTCGAGCGGCAGCGCCAGCACCTCTCGCGAGCCGGTCGCGACGGCCGCCCCATCCCCGACGACGTAGCGGTCCAGGCCGACGCGATAGCCGCCGTCGCCGAGGACGGCCCACGCGAGGAGGAGGCTGTCCGGTTCCGCGCCGGGCGCCGGGGCGACGGCCACCGGGTCGCCGAAGGCGAGGTCCCGCCGTCCGACCAGCTTCGTCAGCGGGACGGCCGGCTCGACGCCCTCTCCGACGCTGGGTGGCGTGCTCGCCCACGGCTCCGCCGGTGCCGGCCGAGAGCGTCCGAGCGTCACGATCGAGAGGTCGTAGGTGGCCCACGTCGAGCCCGGAGGGCGGCCCTTCTGCCGGGCCACGCAGACGATTCGCCCGCCGGCCAGCACGAGCGGCCGCTCCAGCTCGCAGCCGGTCGCGACATCGACCGTCCCGGTCCCGAGGTCGATCCACCGCCCACCGAGAAGGAGATACCGATCGTCGGGGAGCGTCCCGGCAAGGCGAAGCCGTGGGACCGGCGTCCCCGCGACCGCCGGGGGCGTCGCCGACGGCGAGCCGGCAGGCCCCGGGCTGGCTGCCGGGGAGGCGGGCGGGTCGGCCGGGACGGGCTCCTCGCGGGACGGCACCTTGGGGCCCAGGAGGCCCGCTCCCACGATCACGACGGCAAGGCCGGCGACCGCGAGGACCGGCAGCCACCTCCCGATCCCCGGGCGACCGGTTCCCGTGCGGCCGGTCCCACCGCCACCGGTCCCATCGCCGCCGGGCTCCGGGCCCCGACCAGGCGCACCCGCGCCCGGGCCGACGGCGGCGACCTCCTCGATCCCGGCCGCGGCTGCACGCTCCTCGCGGCTGGATCGCTGCGTGTCCATGCCCTCCATTCGCGCGGGCGCGCAATCCGGTTCGGGCCCGACATCCTCACGGTGCGCCCCGATCGCGCCGACGGCAGATGGCCGGGAATCCCGAGGCCCGGGGATCGCCCGGGCCTCGCGTGGTGCGCCGAGAGCGCGGACGCGCCGCGGCCCCCGCTACACCTCCTTGAACTCGCCCTCCACCGTCTCGTCCTCGGCGCCGGCACCCTCCCCCGCGTCCGGACCGGCCTCGCCGGTGCCGTCGCCGCCCGCCTCGCCGGCGGACGCTGCGGACGCCGCGTACGCCGCGGTGCCCACCCGCTGGAGCACCTCGGCGAGCTCGGTCGCCCGCGCCTTGACCACGTCGACCGACTCGGTCTTGAGCGCGTTGCGGACGTCGGAGACCTTGCCCTCGACCGCGGCCCGGTCCTCGGCGGACACCTTGTCGCCGAGGTCCTTGAGCGTCCGCTCCGCCTGGAACGTGAGGGCCTCCGCCTGGTTGCGGGCCTCGACCTCGTCGCGCCGGCGGCGGTCCTCGTCGGCGTGCTCGGTCGCCTCGCGGACCATCCTGTCGACGTCCTTCTTGTCGAGCATCGAGGACGCCGTGATGGTGACCTTCTGCTCCTTGCCGGTCGCCCGGTCCTTCGCCCGGACCTCGACGATCCCGTTGGCGTCGATGTCGAAGGCGACCTCGATCTGGGGCACGCCGCGCGGGGCGGACGGGATCCCGTCGAGGATGAACTTGCCGAGGGTCTTGTTGTCGGCGGCGAAGTCGCGCTCGCCCTGGAGGACGTGGATCTCCACCTGCGGCTGGTTGTCCGAGGCCGTCGAGAAGACCTGCGACTTGCTGGTGGGGATCGTGGTGTTGCGCTCGATGAGGCGGGTCATCACCCCGCCCAGCGTCTCGATGCCCAGCGACAGCGGGGTCACGTCGAGGAGGAGGACGTCCTTGACGTCGCCCGCCAGGACGCCGGCCTGGATCGCGGCGCCGACCGCCACCACCTCGTCCGGGTTGACGCCGCGGCTCGGCTCCTTGCCGCCGAACATCGCCTTGACCGCCTCGATGACGGCCGGCATGCGGGTCATCCCGCCGACGAGGACGATCTCGTCGATCTCGGACGCCGTGAGACCGGCGTCCTTGAGCGCCTTGGCGACCGGCTCGGCAGTCTGCTGGATCAGGTCGCCCACGAGATCCTCGAGCTTGGCCCGGGTGATGGTCATCACGAGGTGCTTCGGGTTCCGATCCGCGTCCGCGGTGATGTAGGGGAGGTTGATCTCCGTCGAGACCGACGATGACAGCTCGATCTTCGCCTTCTCGGCGGCCTCCTTCACGCGCGAGAGCGCCTGCGGGTCGCTGCGAAGGTCGAGGCCCTGGTCCTTCTTGAACTCCGCGAGGAGCCAGTCCATGACCCGGATGTCGAAGTCGTCGCCGCCGAGGTGCGTGTCCCCGTTCGTCGACTTCACCTCGAAGACGCCCTCGCCGAGCTCGAGGATCGAGATGTCGAAGGTGCCCCCGCCCAGGTCGTAGACGGCGATCTTCTCGTCGTGCTTCTTGTCGAGGCCGTAGGCCAGCGAGGAGGCGGTCGGCTCGTTGATGATCCGCTTGACGTCGAGGCCGGCGATCCGGCCGGCGTCCTTGGTGGCCTGGCGCTGCGTGTCGTCGAAGTAGGCCGGGACGGTGATGACCGCCTCGGTCACCTTCTCGCCGAGATAGGCCTCCGCGTCCGCCTTGAGCTTCTGCAGGATCATCGCGCTGATCTCGGGCGGCGTGTAGCTGCGGCCCTCGCCCATCGCGACCTTGATCCCGTCGGACTTGGGGTCCTTCTCGACCGTGTACGGGACGAGGCCCTTGCTGCGCTTCACCTCCGGGTCGTCCCAGCGGCGGCCCATGAAACGCTTGATCGAGTAGACGGTGTTCGCCGGGTTGGTGACGGCCTGGCGCTTCGCCAGCTGGCCCACGAGCCGCTCGCCGGTCTTGGTGAACGCGACGACGGACGGGACGGTGCGGCCGCCCTCGGCAGAGGCGATGACGGTGGGCTCGCCGCCCTCCATCACGGCCACGACCGAGTTCGTCGTGCCGAGGTCGATGCCGATGATCTTGCCCATTGGATCGTGCTGCTCCTCTCGCGGGGTGGTTTCGTGGTTCGGGGTTGTTGCGGTGGTGGTCGTCAGTTCGGCCGGTCGGCCGGCCCGCCGGATCCGTCGCTGACCGCGACGAGGGCCGGGCGAAGGACCCGATCGCGGATCCGGTAGCCTCGCCGGATCTCGCCCACGACCTCGTCCTCGGGACGGCCGGTGCCCGGCACGTGGGCCACGGCTTCGTGGACCTGGGGGTCGAACGGCCGGCCGAGAGCCTCGATGGGCGTCACGCCCTCGCTCTCGAGGAGGCTGCGCAGCTTCCGGTCGATGGCGGCGATCCCCTCCAGCCAGGGCGTCTCGCGCGCCTCGGCCGGGACGTGCTCGATCGCGAGGTCGAAGTCGTCGGCGAGGGCCACGACCTTCGTCAGCAGCACCTCGTTGGCGAGGCCGAGCATGGCATCGCGCTCCTCCGCGCTGCGGCGCCTGAGATTCGCGTAGTCGGCCTGGGCGCGCTGGGCCAGGGCCAGGTGCTCGGCGGCCTTCTCGAGCGCGGCGTCGCGCTCCGCCGTGAGGGCCTCGACCTGGGCGACGAGGGCCGTCGGGCTGACGTCGAGCTCGGCGATCCGCTCCTCGGCGCGGGTCCGGCGGTGAGGGGCGCGCTCGTCCACCCGCGGGAGGCGGTCCGGCTGGTCGGGCTGGTCGGGCTTGCTGGGCATGCGGCGTCCCCGGTGCTTCAGGCGTACAGGTGGTCGACGAGATCGTTCATGAGGCCGGCGACGAAGCGGACCGAGCCGATGGCCTGCGGGTAGCGAAGGCGCGTGGGGCCCAGGACGCCCACCACGCCGACGGCGGCCCCCGGGCGGCCGTAGGGGGCCAGGACGAGGGTGACGTCGGCCATCTCCTCCGGCGGGTTCTCGCGCCCGATGAAGACCCGCAGCTCGCCGGCGCGGGTCACGTCCTCGATGAGCTCCCCCAGGTACTGCCGGTTCTCGAGCGCCGTGAACACGCGGCGCAGCTTCGCCGAGGCGGCGAACTCGGGCTCGGCCATGACGTGGAGGAGGCCGTCGCTGAAGAGCTGCTCCACGGTCGCGGCGTCGAAATCGCGGAGGATCTGCAGGGCCCGCGCCCCGGCCCGCCGCACCAGCGTGAAGACCGGGTCATCGGCCGGGGCCTCCTCGAACCAGCGCAGCCGCTCGGCGAGGTCGGCGGCGGCGAGGCCGGCACAGCTGCGGTTCAGCCGCTGGGCGGCCTCGGCGAGCTCGTCCTCGGTGGTGCCGGGGTCGGTCGCCAGGAGCGCCTGCTTGAGCGACCCCTCGCTCAGGACGACGATGAGGCTGGCCATCCGCTCCCCGATCGCCACCAGCTCCAGGCGCCGGATCCGGGCAGCACGTGGCTTGGCCGGGGTGGCGAGGCCGGCGGCGCGCGTGGCGGAGGCCAGGGTGGTCGCCGCGAGGCGGAACCACTGGTCCGTGGCGAACTCCACCTGCCCGAACTGGTGGCGGATCATGAGCTGCTCGATCGGCGGGAGCGGCAGGTCGCCGACCAGCGACTCCACGTAGAAGCGGTAGCCGGCGTCGGTCGGGACGCGGCCCGCGGACGTGTGCGGGTGGCCGAGGAAGCCCTCCCGCTCCAGCTCGGAGAAGACGGTTCGGACCGTCGCGGAGCTCACCCCGAACGGGTAGCGCTCCACGAGGGTCTGCGAGCCCACCGGAGCGGCGGTCGCCACGTATTCCTCGATGACGGCCCGCAGGATCGCCTGCATTCGGGCGTCGAGCGGACCGCTGCTGCGGCGGATTCCTCGCGCCACGGCACAGCTCCTCTGCGGGCGGTCCGGGCCCCCGGGACGCCCTGCGATCTTGTCTAGCACTCCAATGTGCTGAGTGCTAACGGAAACGGCCGAATCCTAGCAGTCTCGGTGGTCGAGTGTCAACGCATCGACGAGGGTCACGCTCGAGGCGGCCGGACGGCCGCAGTCCGTCCGGCACTCCCCCGCGGGCCCCGCCGGCAGTAGCGTGGGGCGATGAGGAACCGGCCGGCGCGGCCCGCGGTCGCGCTCCTGCTCGGGATCGTCGCGCTCCTGATCCCGCTCGTCGCAACGGCATGCGGGGTTCCCCCCGCCCCCACGGCGGCGCCGCCGGACCCCGGCGAGGTCGCGGCGGCCATCACCGAGGAGGGCCTCCGGGCCCGCCTGGTGGACCTGGCGGCAGCGACCGGTGACGCCGCGCCCTACCGCGCGGTGGGCTCCGCGGGCTACGACGCAGCCGCGGAGATGGTGGAGCGCGAGCTGCGCGCTGCCGGCTGGACCGTGACCCCCGACGAGTACGCCGGCGCCGGCTTCGTGGACGAGGGTGGCACGTCCCTGGAGGTCGGCGGCCTGACCTTCGGCGATGCCGACCTCCGCGCCATGATCTTCGCGCCCGCCGGCGAGGTCGAAGGGCCCGTCATCACGCTCGACAAGCAGCTCGACGCCCCCGTCGGCAGCGCCAAGGGCTGCGCCGTCACCCACTACAGCCTCCTCCCGGAGAACGCGATCGTCGTCGTGAGCCAGGGCCCGTGCCCGCGTCGCGACCAGGTCATCGCCGCGCAGAAGGCAGGTGCCGCCGCGTTCGTGGCGGTCCACCCCGGGGTCCCGAGCGGCGTCGTCTTCCGCCCGACGCTCATCGAGCCCCGCGCCCTCGAGATCCCGGCGGTCGCCGTCTCGCGCGATGTCGCGGCCGCGCTCCTCGAGGCGGGCGCGACGCGGGAGACGGCCCGGCTCGTGACCCGTGCGCGCACGCGAGAGGTCCCGACCTGCTCGATCATCGCCGAGCTGCCGGGAACCGAGCCCGGCGCGGTGATCATGCTGGGGGCGCATCTCGACTCGGTGCTCGACGGCCCGGGGATCAACGACGACGGCTCCGGCGTCGCGGCCCTGCTCGAGATCGCGCGGGCCCTCGGCGGACGCGCCCTCGGGCGACGATCCGCCTCGCATTCTGGAGCGGCGAGGAGCTCGGACTGCACGGCTCGTATCGCTACGCGACCACCCTCTCGAGCGAGGATGCGCGGCTCATCCTCGTCTATGCCAACGTCGACATGATCGCCTCGCCGAACGGGTTCGCCGGCGTCTACGACGAGCCGGGCGCGCCGGTGGGCTCGGCGGCCGCGCGCGAGCTGCTCGCCTCCGCGGTCGAACGCGCGGGCGGCACGCCGATCGGCGTCGACCTGGGCGGCGGATCGGACCACCGCGCGTTCGCCGAATCGGGAGTGGCCACGGCCGGCGTCTTCTCGGGCGCCGGCGAGCCGGTCTCGGCGGAGCAGGCTGCCGCGTCGGGGGCGCAGGCTCCGGGCTCCGGCGCCGTGGCAGGCCAGCCGGCAGACGCCTGCTACCACCAATCCTGCGACGATCTCGCGAACGCGAACCTGCGCCTCGCCCGGGTCCTGGCGGCGGGCCTCGCCGACTTCACCGTCCGGGTGGCCAACAACCCGGAGCTGCTGCGCCACTGAGGAGGGCGCTGCGCCGCGGGCGACGCTGCGGCAGCTGGCCGATACTGGGTCGGCGTGTTCCTCGATGGAGCAAGGACACCACGCGCCAGGAGGGGACCTCGATGACCGACCCGCGAACGATCATGGGCCCGATGGCCGACTCGCTCGAGGCGACGACCGGCCGCTCCGTGGATGACTGGCTGGCGATCGTGCGCGGCCTGGGCCTCCAGCGCCACGGCGAGATCCTGGCCGCCCTCAAGCGCGACCACGGCCTCACCCACGGCTACGCGAACCTGCTGGCGCTGGTCGCCACCGGCTACGGCCAGCAGGGCGAGGCCGAGCTCGTCGAGGGCCTCTTCGCCGGCCCCAGGGCGGGCCTCCGGCCGCTCTACGACCGGACCCTCGAGATCGCGACCGGCATGGGCGACGACGTCGCCATCGCCCCGAAGAAGACGATGGTCAGCTTCCGCCGGACGAAGCAGTTCGCCTGCTTCACGCCGATGTCGGCCAAGCGTGTCGACCTGGGAGTCAACCTGCGGGGCGACCTGGCCGACGAGGCGGTGGGCGTGGCGCGCCTGCGACCGACGCCCGGCGGCATGGCCAGCCACGTCTTCGCGATCACGACCCCGGAGGAGATCGACGACGAGGTCATTGCCTGGATCCGCCGCGCCTACGACGTGAACTGAGCCGACCGCACCGGCCGGCCCTCTCCCCGCCCTCTGCTACGCTTCGGCCTCCGACCGACCGCCACCACCCGGAGCCGCAGCGCCGTGTCCGAGCGTCCGCCCGCGCACCCTCGTCGAGAAGATCTGGGACGACCACGTCGTCGCCCAGGACGAGGGCTCGCCCGCCGTCCTGGCCATCGACCTCCACCTCGTCCACGAGGTGACCTCGCCCCAGGCGTTCACGAGCCTGCGCGCCCGCGGGCTGCGCGTTCGCCGGCCCGAGCGGACCGTCGCCACGGCCGACCACTCCACGCCGACCACTCCCCGCGGCCTCCCGATCATCGATCCGATGGCCGCCGCCCAGGTGAAGCAGCTGGAGACGAACTGCGCGGACTTCGGCATCCCGATCCACGCCTACGGCTCGGACACCCAGGGGATCGTCCACGTCATCGGCCCGGAGCTCGGGCTCACCCAGCCCGGCATGACGATCGTCTGCGGCGACAGCCACACCGCGACCCACGGCGCGTTCGGGGCCCTTGCGTTCGGCATCGGGACGAGCGAGGTCGAGATGGTCCTCGCCACCCAGACCCTGCTGCAGCGGCAGCCGAAGACCTACGAGGTCCGCGTCGACGGGCGCCTGCGGCCGGGCGTCGGGGCCAAGGACATCATCCTCGCCCTCATCGCCCGGATCGGGATCGGCGGCGGAACCGGCCACGTCTTCGAGTACCGGGGCGAGGCGATCCGCGCGCTCTCGATGGAGCAGCGGATGACGATCTGCAACATGAGCATCGAGGGCGGCGCCCGCGCCGGCCTCGTCGCCCCCGACGACGCCACCTTCGAGTACGTCCACGGCCGCCGCCACGCCCCGCAGGGCGCGGCCTGGGACGCGGCGGTCGCCCGCTGGCGGAGGCTCCCGACCGACGACGGAGGGACCTTCGACACGTCGATCACGCTCGATGCGAACACCCTCGAGCCGATGATCACCTGGGGCACGAACCCCGGGATGGGGATCCCGATCTCCGGGCGGGTCCCCCGCCCCGAGGAGGCCGCCGATCCCGCCGCCCGGCGAGCGCTCGAGCGGGCGCTCGAGTACATGGGCCTGCAGCCCGGCCAGCCGATCGCCGGCCAGCCGGTGGAGGTCGTCTTCATCGGGAGCTGCACCAACTCGCGGATCAGCGACCTGCGGCTCGCGGCGTCGGTCCTCGAGGGCCGCCACGCGGCCGAGGGCGTGCGGCTGATGGTCGTCCCGGGCAGCCAGCAGGTGAAGGCCCAGGCCGAGCGCGAGGGCCTCCACGAGATCTTCCGCGCGGCCGGCGCCGAGTGGCGCGACTCGGGCTGCTCGATGTGCATCGCCATGAACGGCGACCAGCTCTCGCCCGGCCAGTACGCCGTCAGCACGAGCAACCGCAACTTCGAGGGGCGCCAGGGCAAGGGCGGACGGACGCTCCTGGCCTCGCCGCTGACCGCGGCGGCGACCGCGATCGCCGGGGTCGTGACCGACCCCCGGACGCTCCCCGGGATCGAGCAGCCGGCGCCCGTCGGCGGGGGGTACTGAGCCGTGGCCGAGCCGTTCCGCCAGTTCACCAGCAGGGTCGTCCCGCTCCCGGCGGAGAACGTCGACACGGACCAGGTCGTCCCGGCGCGCTACCTCAAGATCACCGACAAGGCGGACCTCGCGAACGCCCTCTTCCACGACTGGCGCTTCGACGACGACGGGACGCTCAAGGACCCGCCGTTCGTCCTCGACCGGCCGGAGATGGCCGGCCGGCAGATCCTCCTCGTCGGCGACAACTTCGGGACCGGCTCGTCGCGCGAGCACGCCCCGTGGGCGCTCACGGCATGGGGGATCCGGGCCGTCCTCTCCACCGGCTTCGCCGACATCTTCCGCAACAACGCCCTCAAGAACGGGGTCCTGCCGATCGTCGTCGACCCGGCGACCCACGCCCGGCTCTTCGAGATGGTCGAAGCCGACCCCGACGCCCGCCTGACGGTCGACCTCGCCGAGCAGGGGGTCCTGCTCCCCGACGGGAGCACGCTCGACTTCGCGATCGATCCGTTCGCGAAGCGGATGCTCCTCGCCGGCACCGATGAGATCGGCTACGTCGTCGCGAAGCTCCCCGAGATCGAGGCCTGGGAGGCGACCCATCCGGCGCGGGTCGACACGCGCATCGGGACGCCGCTCGCCGCCGGCTGACGGCGCCGTCCGCGCGCGGCGGCCGCCTGGCGCGCGGTCGCCGATCGCGACCGATCGGCCCCAGCTCGGGCCGTCCGACTCGTGCCTTTGGCGCGGCAGCGGCGCACCATCAGGCCGTGCTCGATCCACTGCCGCCCGTCCCGCCGCGCGTAACGATCCGGCCGGAGCGCCGCGACGACCCCGCCGACGTCGGGGCCATCAGGGCTGTCCACCTCGCCGCCTTCCCCACCCCGGCCGAGGCGGACCTGGTCGATGCCCTGCGGGAGGCCGGCGAGATCGACTGCGAGCGATCCCTGGTCGCCGAGGTGGAGAGCGCGATCGTCGGCCACTGCCTGCTGACCGCGACGGCCCTCGAGCGCCCCGACGGGTCGCGGGTCATCGGGCCGATCGTGGCGCTGGGGCCGATCGCCGTGCTCCCCGCCTGGCAGCACCGGCACGTCGGGACGACGCTCATGCACGCCGCCCTGGGTCGCTGCGACCTGGACGGCGCCGCGGCCGTCGTCCTCGTCGGCAGCCCGACCTACTACCTGCGGTTCGGCTTCGGGCCGGCCCGCGACGTGGGGCTCCTGCCGCCCGGCCACTGGCCCGACGACGTCTGGCTGGCCCGCCTCCTCTCGGCCTGGACGCCCGCCGTCGGCGGCGTCGTCCACTACGCCCGCCGTTCATGGAGATGCCGTAGCGGCCTGACCCGGCCTGCCGCCCGGTCGTTGAGCCGACGACAGGAGCGAGGGACGCTCGAGCGGCTTCTCCAGCAAATGCTCGTGAGGAAGGCGAGGCGCCGCAGGTCCGTCCAGAGGCTGAGCGCCTCGCTGACCGGGACCCCTCGATCAGGTCCCGGCGGCGCGGGCGTCGCGCACCCAGCCGAGGAATGCACGCGTCCGGCGGGCGATCTCCGCGCGGTCGCGCGAGGTGACGAGGTCCGCCGGATAGAGGTGGCCGGCGACCCCCAGGCAGGCGGCCCCCGCGGCGATCCAGGCGCGGGTCGCCTCCTCGGTCGCCACGACGTTGGTCGGCATCACCCGCGACCCGGGGCTGGGGCCCAGGAAGTTGCGCACGAACGCCGGGCCGTCGTACGCAGCCGCCGGGAAGAGCTTGACGATCTCGCAGCCGAGCTCCTCCGCGGCCGCGATCTCGGTCGCGGTGCCGCAGCCGGGGATGTAGACGACGCGCCGCCGGTTGCAGAGCCGGGCGACCTCCTCGCTGAGCGACTGCCCGACGACGAAGCGCGCCCCGGCGGCGATGAAGAGCGCGGCGGTCGGCGCGTCGATGATCGTCCCGGCGCCCAGGGTCACCGCGGGCAGCTCGGCGGCGACCCGGCCGCGCGAGCTGGGCGAACGTCTCGTAGGCGCCCTCGCCCCGGTTGGTGAACTCGACGACGCGCGAGCCGCCGGTCGCGCAGCCCGCGACCATCTCGAAGGCGGTCTCCGCGTCGGGGGCGCTGAACGTGGGGACCGCCCCGTCCTCGAGGATCGTGCGCAGGACGGCGAGGCGGTCGGGGGCGGGCATCGGCGGGCGGCTCCTCGGCGGCGGGTCGCAGGCGGCGGGCGCCGGCGTGGCGGCTCGGGCGACCGGGGCCATGGTGCCGGAATCGGAGCCGTCGCGCACGATCGACGCGCTGGGCCGCCAGTCCGGTCCGCACGGCCGCGTCCGTCCCCGGCGCCCGCCTCTGAGACAATGAGGCGAGTCTCCAGCGGGCGAGATCGCGCGGCACGAGCCGTGACCCTCCGACCCGAACCGAGGATGACGGAGGTCGCCGATGAGCCACGGGACCAACGGGACGATCCTTCGCGTCGACCTCACCGCCGGGTCGATCTCCACCGAGTCCTTCGATGACGGCTTCTACCGCCGCTACCCCGGCGGCAAGGCGCTCGCGGCGTACCACCTCCTGCGGGAGCTCCGGCCGGGCGTCGATCCGCTGGGCCCCGAGAACCTCCTCGTCCTCGCGACGGGCCTGCTGACGGGTGCCCCGATCTCAACCGCGACGCGCTTCAACGCGATCGCCCGCTCGCCCCTCACCGGCGGCTTCGGCGAATCGGAGGCCGGCGGCTACTGGGGACCCGAGCTCAAGATGGCCGGCCTCGACGCCATCCTCGTCACCGGCCGGTCGCCCGATCCCGTCTACCTCTGGGTGAAGGACGGCGTGGCGGAGATCCGCGACGCGCGGCACCTCTGGGGCCAGGACCCGCCGGCGGTCCAGGCCGCCATCCGCGAGGAGCTCGGCGACCGCCTGGTCCGCGTCCTCCAGATCGGGCGCGCCGGGGAGAACCGCGTGCGCTACGCGATGCTGATGAACGAGCTGCGCCACTACAACGGGCGGACCGGCATGGGCGCCGTCATGGGCTCCAAGAACCTCCGCGCCGTCGCCGTGCGCGGCAGCCGCCGCTACGGCGACCTTGCCCGCGACCCGGGCGCCCTGGCCGAGCTCGGGCGGCGCCTGGCGAAGCAGATCCCCGAGCACCCCCAGGCCTGGGACCTGCGCACGAAGGGGACGCCGGGGCTGACCGACGCGATGAACGCCGGCGGCATCCTGCCCACCCGCAACTTCCGGCAGGGCGCCTTCGAGCGCGTCGACGAGATCGACTTCGCGGCCTACCTGGCGCTGCGCAGCGGGACCCGCTCCTGCTACGCCTGCGCCGTGCGCTGCAAGCCGGAGATGGCCTTCAGCGACCGGCACACCGTCACCGACACGTACGACGGTCCCGAGTACGAGGCCGTCGCCGGCTTCGGGTCCGACTGCGCGATCGGCGACCTGCAGGCAGTCGCCCGGGCGAACGAGCTGTGCAACGAGCTGGGCCTCGACGTCATCTCGACGGCCGGGACCATCGCCTTCGCCATGGAGTGCTTCGAGCACGGCCTCATCGGGCCGGGCGACACCGACGGCCTCGAGCTGCGCTTCGGGAACGCCGAGGCCGTGCTGGAGATCGTCCCCCGCATCGCCGACCGCAGCGGGTTCGGCGAGCTTCTGGCCCAGGGCTCGCGGCGGGCGGCCGAGGCGATCGGGGGCGACGCTCCGTCCTTCGCCATGCACGTGAAGGGCCAGGAGCTCCCGATGCACGAGCCACGGGGCAAGGTGGGGGTGGGCCTCGGCTACGCCACGAACGAGGCCGGCGCCGACCACCTCGTGGGCTTCCACGACCCGCTCTTCGTGAAGCCGGACTCGGTGCCGTTCCGGTCCGTCGCCGACCTCGGCATCACGGAGCCGACCGGGGTGCTCGATCTCGGCGAGAAGAAGGTCCGGATCTGGCACACCAGCGAGCGCTGGAACAGCGCCGAGAAGGTCCTCGGCCTCTGCTTCTTCGGCCCCGTCCCGCGGTCGCTCATCCAGGTCGCCGACGTCGTCGCGGCCGTGCGCGCCGCGACGGGCTGGGACATGACGGCGGACGAGCTGCTCGAGGTCGGCGAACGGGCCGTCAACATGGCCCGCGTCTTCAACGTCCGGGAGGGCTTCACCCGGGCCGACGACCGGCTCCCCGACCGGCTCTTCAGCCCGCTCGAGAACGGCGCGCTGGCGGGGACGGCCATCCCGCGCGACGACTTCGAGCGGGCCCTCACGAACCTCTACCTGCTCAAGGGCTGGGACCCCCAGACGGGGATCCCCACGGAGGCGCGCCTGCGCGAGCTCGGGCTCGAATGGACGGCGGACACGCCGGTCGCCGGCGGGGCGGTCGCCGGCGGCTGATGGAGGTCCACCTCGGCGGCCACCTCGCCTTCTACGACCCGCAGAAGCGCTCGCGCTTCGAGGTGCACCTGGACGCCGAGACACCGCTCCTCGAGGTGATCCGGATGCTGGGCGTCCCGGAGGCGGAGATCGCGGTCGCCGCGGTCAACCGGGCGGTCGTCGCGCTGGCGGAGGCCCGGGTGGGCGACGCCGACCGTCTCGACCTCTACCCTCCGATGAGCGGCGGCGCCCGTCGCTAGCCCGCGCCGAGCTCCCAGACCGTCACCTCCGCGCCGGCCGGGAGCGAGGCGGGCACGAAGGCCAGCCCGTTCGCGGCGGCCAGCGACGCGAGCATGTAGGAGTCCTGGCCGCCCGACGAGCGGGCCACGAGCCCGTTCGGGTGGTCCGGATCGGGCTCGAGGACGACCCGGGCGAGAGTCAGCCGCCCGGGCGACCCGGCCAGGGGCTCGGCGAGGCGGGCGCGTCGCACGGGACGATCGAAGACCCGGGCGTGACCGGCCAGCGCGCGGAGCATGGGCCGCACGAAGAGCTCGAACGTCACGAAGACGCTCACGGGGTTCCCGGGGAGCCCGAAGAGCGCCACGTCGCGCTCCCCCGAGCGGGCCCGGGCGAAGGCGAACGGGCGCCCGGGCTTGATCGCCACCCGCCACAGGGACATCGTGCCCAGCGTCGCGAAAGCCGTCTTCACGTGGTCGTGGGCGCCCACGGAGACGCCCCCGCTGAGCACCACGACGTCGGCCCACGAGACCGCCTCCTCGAGAAGCCCCAGCAGGTCGGCGAGGGTGTCGCGGGCGATCCCCAGCCGGCGCACCTCGGCGCCGGCGGCCCGCGCCTGGGCGGCGAGCGCGGGGCCGTT
Source organism: uncultured Chloroflexia bacterium (assembly GCA_963709605.1). Taxonomy (GTDB): domain Bacteria; phylum Chloroflexota; class Limnocylindria; order Limnocylindrales; family CSP1-4; genus CTSoil-043. Next base: position 62,514 of record CAVPWX010000013.1, read on the forward strand.
GCTGTCGTGGATCTGGGCCGGGCCCAGCGGCTCGCCCAGGGGCACCAGCTCGTCGCCGGTCGAGAGGACCGCCACGCGCGGCCGGCGGCGGACCTCGACCGTCGCGTGCCCGGTGGCCCCGAGCAGGGCGACCGCCGCGGGGCCGATCGCGAACCCGGCAGGCAGGAGCGGCGCCCCGGCCACGACGTCGGTGCCGGCCCGGCGGACGTTGGCGCCCGCGGCCGCGGCGGCCCGGATCCCGACCTCTTCCGGGAGCGCGGCCTGCCCGGGCTCGGCATCGGTGTCCTCCACCGGCACCACGGCGTCCGCTCCCGCGGGCATCATCGCCCCCGTCATGATCCGCAGCGCCGACCCCGGCTCAACCCTCGCGCCCGCGGGCCCCCCGGCGGGGATCTCGCCGAGGACGCGCAGAGTCACCGGCGCGGCGACGCTGGCGGCGGCCACGTCCGCGCTGCGCACGGCGAACCCGTCCATGGCGCTGTTGTCCCAGGGCGGGACCGTCAGCGTCGAGCGAACCGCCCCGGCCAGCACCCGGCCGGCCGCGTCGTCGACGCCGACGCGCTCCGTGGGCAGCGGCGTCACGCCCGCGAGGACGCGACCCTGCGCCTCCTCGAGCGGGATCAGCGGGGGCAGGCCGGCGTCGGTCATCGTGGGGGCGGCTCCTCGGCGACGGGTCGCGGCCGGCGGACGGGGGTGGGGCCGGGCCGGGCAACCGGCGCCATGGTGCCGGAATCGGGGCCGTCGCGCACAATCGTCGCGATGGATCTCCTGCCCATCAACACGATCGACCTGCTCGTCCTGCTCGTCGCGATCGCCGCGGCGATCGTCGGCTACCGCTCGGGCGCCATCCCGCAGGTGCTCGGCCTGGCGGCGGTCGGGCGGAGCCGTCGTGCTCATCGTCCTCTTCGCGCCCCAGATCACCAACGCGCTGGCCGGGCTCGAGCAGCCCGCCCGCGCCCTGGTCGCGATCGGCGGGGCCTTCCTCGTCGTGGCCATGGCGGAGGCGATCGGCTCGGGGGTCGGGGCCGCCGTCCGCGACCAGGCGGACGGCGTGGCCGGCGGGGTCGACAGCGCCCTCGGCGCATTCCTCGGGGCCGGCCAGGCGCTCGTCGTGGCCTGGCTCGTCGGCGGGCTCCTCGCGACGAGCTCCATCCCCGTCGTCTCCACCCTGGCCCAGCGGTCGGTCGCGGTGCGCTGGCTGCTGGAAACGCTGCCGCCGCCCGGCGACGTGATCGGCGAGGTCGGTGTCATCCTCGACGAGAGCGGCCTGCCGCAGGTCTTCTCCGGCATCGAGCCGCTCCCCGCGCCGCCGGTCGACGTGCCGGGCGGCGGCGACGCTTCGGGGATCGCCGCCCGGGCCGTCGGCAGCACGGTGCGGGTGGAGGCGCAGGGCTGCGGGGCGTCGTTCACGGGGACCGCCTTCTCGGTCGCCGACGGCTACTTCGTGACGAACGCCCACGTCGTGGCCGGGGCCGAGCGGATCACCCTCCGGGGCGTCGGATCGAGCGCCCGGGGGACGGTCGTCCTGTTCGACCCGGATCTCGACGTCGCAGTCGTCCGGGCGGCCTCTCTGCGCCTGCCGGCGCTCGTGCTCGCCGCCGAGGCACCGGAGCGCGGCGCGATCGGCGCGGCGCTGGGGCACCCCAACGGGTCCGGGCTGACGGTCCTGCCGGCGGCCGTCACCGCCCAGGTCCGGGCCCGCGGGCGCGACCTGTACGGCCGGGCGCCCGTCGTCCGCGACATCCTGGAGCTGCTCGCGGCGGTCGAGCCGGGCGTCAGCGGCGGGCCGTTCGTGCTCACGGACGGGACGGTGGGCGGCGTCGTCTTCGCCGAATTGCGGACGGACGACACGGTCGGCTACGCCCTCGACCCGACGGCCGTCGCGGTCGCCATCGGGCCCGGCATCGGCGAGACGGAGCCCGGCCGACACGGGGCCCTGCATCCGCTGACGTGCGGGCTGGGCGCGCCGTCCGAGCGGACGTTCCGCGAGGCCACGTCGCTACACTCCACCTGCACCGCCGCCCCCTCCGAGCCCCGACGAACGCCCCGAGGACCTCTCCGATGACCGACCGCACCCTCCCCTACGACCAGCCGAGCCATCCGGCCAAGCGCAACTCGGCGCGCCTGACCGACGGGCCCGACCGGGCGCCCGCGCGGGCGATGCTCAAGGCGATCGGCTTCACCGACGAGGACCTCGCCCGCCCGATCATCGGCGTCGCCACGAACTGGATCGAGACGATGCCCTGCAACTACAACCAGCGGCGCCTGGCGGAGGCGGTCAAGGAGGGCATCCGGGCGGCCGGCGGCACGCCGATGGAGTTCAACACGATCTCCGTCAGCGACGGCGTCTCGATGGGCACCGAGGGGATGAAGGCGAGCCTGGTCTCGCGCGAGGTCGTCGCCGACTCGATCGAGACGGTCGCCCGCGGGCACCTCTTCGACGGCCTCGTCTGCCTGGTCGGCTGCGACAAGACGATCCCGGGCTCGGCGATGGCGCTCCTGCGCATGGACCTCCCCGGGCTCGTCCTCTACAACGGCACGATCTACCCCGGCGTCTACAAGGGGCAGGAACGCCGACATCATCACCGTCTTCGAGGCGGTGGGCGCCTACCGGGCGGGGAAGATCACCCTCGACGAGCTCTACGAGATCGAGTGCGTCTCGTGCCCCGGCGCCGGCGCCTGCGGCGGACAGTACACGGCGAACACGATGAGCACGGTGATGGAGTTCATCGGCCTCTCCCCCGCCGGCCTCAACGGGATCCCGGCCGAGGACCCGGCCAAGGACGAGGCGGCGCGGCGCTGCGGCGAGCTCGTGATGGACCTCGTCGTCCGCGACGTCCGGCCCTCGTCGATCGTCGACCGGCGCGCGCTGGAGAACGGGATCGCGTCCGTGGCGGCCACCGGCGGCTCGACGAACGGCGTCCTGCATCTCCTCGCGCTCGCCCGCGAGGGCGGCATCCCGCTCGAGATCGACGACTTCTCCCGGATCGCCGACGCGACCCCCATCGTGGCCGACATGAAGCCGGGTGGCCGCTTCGCCGCGTCGGAGATGTACGACGCCGGTGGGGTCGCCCTCGTCATGCGCGAGCTGCTGAAGCGCGACCTGCTCCACGGCGAGGCGCCGACCGTCGACGGGCGGACGATCGCCGAGATCGCCGCCGCGGCGGTCGAGACCCCGGGCCAGCAGGTGGTCGTGCCGATAGAGACGCCGCTCAAGACGAGCGGCGGCCTGACGATCCTCCGCGGCACGCTCGCGCCCGAGGGCTGCGTCATCAAGCTGGCCGGCCACGAGCGGCGCCACCACCGCGGGCCGGCCCGGGTCTTCGAGTCGGAGAACGCCTGCTTCGACGCCGTGAAGGCCGGCGACGATCGAGCAGCGGCGACGTCATCGTCATCCGCTACGAGGGCCCGGTCGGCGGCCCCGGGATGCAGGAGATGCTCTCGGTGACCGCGGCGCTCGTCGGCGAGGGCCTCGGCGAGCACGTCGCGCTGCTCACCGACGGGCGGTTCTCCGGGGGCACCCACGGCCTCATGATCGGCCACGTCGCGCCGGAGGCTGCGCTGGGCGGCCCGATCGCCTTCGTCGCGGACGGCGACGAGATCGAGATCGACGTCGACCGCAAGGCGCTCGACCTGCTCGTGGCCGACGACGTCCTGGCGGGCCGCCGGGCGGCCTGGGCGCCGCCGGCTCCCCGCTACCCGGGCGGCGTCTTCGCCAAATACGCGGCGCTGGTCTCGTCGGCGTCCGACGGGGCGATCACCACCGGCGCCCGGATGCGGGCGAGCCTCCCGAACGCCGCGCGATGAGGGCCTTCGCGGTCGTCGCCGACCCGGGGGCCCGGCGCCCGATCTCGCCGTGAAGGCCGACGCCGGACGGGTCACGTTCGGCTTCAAGACGTCCCCGCAGCACGTCTCGTTCACGATCCTCGACGAGACTTGGGCGGCTGCGGCCGAGCTGCCGGTCTTCGTCGCCGGCTGGATGAACGACCACTTCTCGGACCCGGCGACGGAGTCCGGCGGTCCCAGCTTCGAGTCGTTGACGCTGCATGGCCGCCCTGGCCCACCGGGTGCCCGGGGTCTGGCTGGGCCACTCGGTGCTGGCCAACACGTTCCGCCACCCGGCGCTGCTCGCGAAGGCTGCGACGACGATGGATCACGTCACGGGCGGCCGGTTCATCGTGGGCCTCGGGATGGGCTGGCACGCCTGGGAGCACGAGGCGTTCGGCGTGCCGCTGCCGTCGCCGCCCGAGCGCTTCGAGCGCCTCGTCTCGACGGTCCGGGTGCTGCGCGCGCTCGGCTCCCCGGCCGCCGCGGCAGCGCCGGGGGTCACCCTGGACGACCCCTTCGTGCCGCTCCGCGGCGCCACGAACGAGCCCTCGCCGCTGACCACCGGCGGCCCCCCGGTCTGGCTCGGCGGCCAGGGCCCGCATGGCCTTCGCCTCGCCGCCGGGGAAGGCGACGGCTGGTTCATCCCGTCGATCCCGTTCACGAGCCCAGAGGTCTTCGGGGAGCGGCGGGGCGTGATCCTGCGGGCGATGGAGGCAGCTGGGCGCGACCCCACCGGCTTCCAGTTCGTTGCCCAGGTGAGCGCCGGGGCGGACAGCGCGGCGCGGGCGATCGCGCGCGACCAGGCGCTCGCCTTCGCCCGGGCGGGGGCCACCCACGTGAGCGTGGCCGTGCCGGCGCGCCTCGGCCCCGACGCCCTCGTCGCGGCCGCCCACGAGGTCGCCGAGCCGGCCGTGGCGACGCTCGGATAGCGAGGGCCGGGATGACCGACGAGCCCGGGCGCGAGCCGCTCCCCACTGCGGATCCCGACGGCGGCGGGCCCCATCCCTGGGCCGGCGACGACCGCCCTCGCGGGCTGGACGCCCCCTTCGCGCCCGGGGGGGAGGACGAGGCGCCGCCCGAGCGCGTCGCCGACGAGCGCCGCCTGGTCCGCCTCCTGGTCCTGATGGTGGCGCTGGTCGTCGGGATCCCGACCGTGCTGACGATCATCGCGTTCGTGGGCCAGCTGATCTCCCTGCGAGGCGGCTGAGCGGCGCCGAGGCCCGCGCCCACGGGAGCGTCTCGAACCCCGCGGTGCGGAAGTCGGCGTCGAGAGCGATCGCCCGCTCGATCACCTCCCGGCGCATGAAGGCGAAGCTCGTCCGGTCCACCAGTGAGACCGACGACTCGACCATGTCGCGGAACGCCGCCAACGCACCGGCGTGGAGCCCGGCATCGACCGCCGCCACGTCGAGGGCGGGGATGACCCGGTCGATGAGGTCGGCGGCTGCCGCCGGACCGTAGCGGCCACGCGCGACAGCGAGCGTCTCGACGACCACGTACGCGTGGGTCGCGAGCGGCGGCCCCTACAGGACGTCCAGACCCTGGAGGACGAGGATCGCGCCGAAGACGACGAAGGTGCCGGCGGCGAACAGCTTGATGGCCCGCTCCGGGAGCCGGGCGCCGAGGAGTGACCCTGCCGCGATGGCGAGGGCGTCCGCCGCGACCATCCCCGCCGTGGAGCCCAGCCAGACGCCGATCGGATCGTTGTTGGTGGCGAGCGTGACCGTGGCGAGCATCGTCTTGTCGCCCAGCTCAGCGAGGAAGAAGGCCGTCCCGATCGTGAGCAGCGCCCAGCGCGTGGAGCGGGCCGCACGCGACGCTTCCCGCTCGCCGAGATGGTCACCGCGAAGGGTCCACGCGGCGAAGGCGAAGAAGGCGAGGCCGGCGGCGACGTTGATGACGTTCGTCGGGAGGGCAATCGCCGCCGCGGCCCCGAGGACCACCGACATGGCATGGACGATGAGCGTCGCGATCGTGACGGCGGCCAGGACGGTCCACGCGGGGTAGCGCGCTGCGAAGGCGAGTGCCATCAGCTGGCTCTTGTCCCCCAGCTCGGCGAGCAGGACGATGCCGAAGCTGAGCCAGAATGCCTCGATCACGGGGGTCTCCGGCTGGGGCGCCGGGCGGGGTGCGACCTCGACCCGGCGCCGGGGATGGCGCTGGTCGAAGGTCTCGTCCGCCCGCGAGGGGCCCGGCGACCGGGCGCCGGAGCGCCAGCATGTCGATCGGCCGGAGGAGGACTACTCCCCTTCACGACGAGTGTGCGCTCGGACCCTCCCCGGCGTCAAACAGCCCGCAGCGGGCCACCCCTACAGCGGGCGCTGCTTGATGAGCCGGCCGCGACGCGAGACGGCGCGCGTGGCGAGGGCGGCCACGCCCATCGCCACGATGGCGCGCTCCGCCGACGGCAGGGGCCGCACCACGGCCAGGAACTGGTCCGCCCGCCCGCGGTCGACGAGCGCGACCAGGGCTCGGCCCCGCTCGGTGAGCCAGACGGAGCGCATGCGGCGATCGTCGGGCTCCTCCCGGCGCTCGAGAAGGCGCCGCCGCACCAGCCCATCCACCAGCCGCGAGGTCGCCGACGGCGAGCGGTTCAGGGTGTCGGCCAGGTCGACAATCGTCGTCGTCCCGCCGTCCGCGACGGCGTAGAGCGCGGCCAGCTGCGTGAAGCCGAGGCGCAGCTCCCCGAGCTGGGCGGCGAACCCGATGACGAGCTCCCGCCAGAGGGCCTTGCCGAAGGCCACCCGCTCGGACAGCTCGCGCGGGTTCTGCATCCGCGACCGCGCCGCGGCCACCGGGGCGAGGAGGACGTCGTCGGCCATCGCCTCCAGCGAGGCGGTCGTGACGCGCGCCGGATGGGCGCGCCCGGCGACCGACCGCGGCGGCCGTCGGGGACGCGGCTGGACCATGGGCGGAGGCTAGCCCACCCGCTCGATCGATGCAAGGTTGCACGCGTTCCGCGGATGGCAGCGCGATCCGGCGGTACTCTGCCATCGGCGCCGGTCCGGGCACGCGCGTCCCGTCCGGGTCGGCGCCGCCGAGGCCGAGCACCCTGCCCCGGAGAGCCGCTCCCGCCACCGCGCCACGAGGTACCTGCAGCACCATGTCGAGGCTCGCCTACGTCTTCCCCGGCCAGGGCTCCCAGGCCGTCGGCATGGGTCGCGCCCTCGCCGACGCCTCGCCGGCGGCGGCGGCCGTCTTCGCGGAGGCCGACGACGCCCTCGGCGAGAGCCTCTCCGCCCTGGCCTGGAGCGGTCCGGCGGAGCTGCTCGACCTCACCGTCAACGCCCAGCCCGCCCTCCTCGCCGCGTCGATCGCCTTCCTGCGCGCTCTCGAGGAGCGCCGCGCGGCCGCCGGGCAGCCCCTGCTGGTCCCGGCCCGCGCCGCCGGGCACTCCATGGGCCAGTACTCCGCGTTCGTCGCCGCGGGGGTCCTCTCGCTGGCCGACGGGATCCGCCTGGTGCGGGAGCGGGGCCGCCTCATGCAGGCCTCCGGCGAGGGGCACCCGGGGGCGATGGCCGCGATCATCGGCCTTCCCGACGACCGCCTCGACGACCTCCTGGCCGTCGGGACCTCCCACGGCATCTTCGGCGTGGCGAACCGCAACTCGCCGGGCCAGGTCGTGGTCTCCGGCGTGCGGCCCGCCGTCGAGGCCGCCGCAGCGGCCGCGAAGGGCCTCGGCGCCAAGCGGGGCGTGGTCCTTCCGGTGAGCGTCGCCGCCCACTCCCCGCTCATGGCCGAGGCCGCCGAGGGGATGCGTGCCGTGCTCGCCGAGGTCACGGTTCGCGACCCGGCCATCCCGCTCCTCGCGAACGCCACGGCCGCTCCCCTCGCGACCGCCGAGGCCTGCCGGGCCGAGCTCGTCGATCACCTCACCACCGGCGTCGACTGGATCGCCGCCGTCGAGGCGATGACGGCCGCCGGCGTCACCCGCTTCCTGGAGATAGGTCCCGGGCGCGTCCTCTCCGGGCTGATCCGGCGGATCGCCCCGGACGCGGAAACCGTTCCCCTCGACGATCCCAGCGCGCCGGGCGGCCTCGCCGACCCGGACCCCGCCACCGATCCCGCCCCGCCGGCCTGACCGCCGACTGAACCGACCCGCGACAGGAGGCTCCCCACCCGTGCGCAAGCCCGACTTCACCCGCCGCGTCGCCGTCACCGGCATGGGCCTCGTCAGCCCCATCGGGGACGACGTCGACACCGTCTGGAGCAACCTCGTCGACGGGGTCTCCGGGCTCAAGCGGATCACGTACTGGGATCCCGAGCCGTACGACTGCAAGGTCGCCGGCGAGGTCCCCGACTTCGACCCGAATGCCTGGATGAACTTCAAGGAGGTCCGTCGGACGGACCGCAGCGTGGTCCTCGGCGTCGCCGCGTCGAAGAAGGCCCTCGCCCATTCCGGGCTCGAGATCACGGACACCAACCGCGACGACATCGGGGTCTACTTCGGGTCGGGCGGGGGCGGCGCGAGGCTCCTCATGGACAACCTCGACACCTGGGAGACGAAGGGGGCGCGCTCGGTCAGCCCGTTCTTCATCGCCAACATGCTCCCCGACACCGCGTCGGGCCAGATCGCCATCGAGACCGGCATCCGCGGGCCGAACATGTGCATCGTCACGGCCTGCTCGACCGGCACGCACAACGTCGGCGAGGCGGCCGAGCTGATCCGGCGCGGGGACGTCATCGCCGCCGTCGCCGGCTCGACGGAGACGCCGCTCCACGAGCTGATCCACATCGGCTTCTCCAACATGCGGGGCATGGGCACCCCGCGCGAGGGCGACGTGGAGCAGTCGGTGTCGCGGCCCTTCGACATCAGTCGCAACGGGTTCGTGCTGGGCGAAGGCTCGGGGGCCGTGATCCTCGAGGACCTCGAGCTCGCGAGGGCCCGCGGGGCGACGATCTACGCCGAGGTCGTCGGCTTCGGCTCGGCAGCCGACGCCTGGGACCTGATCCAGCCGGTCGAGAAGGGCGACGGCGTCCGCCGCGCGCTCCTCCAGGCCCTGGAGCGCCATGACGTCAAGCCTGAATGGATCGACATGATCAACCCGCACGGGACGTCGACGCCGCTGGGCGACCTCCGGGAGGCGCAGGCCTTCTGGGCGGTCTTCGGCGACCGGACGCCGGAGATCAGCATCAGCGCCACCAAGTCGCTGACCGGGCACCTGATGGGCGCCGCCGGCGCCGTCGAGGCGATCTTCACGATCCTCGCCGTCCACCACCAGGCGGTCCCGGGCGTCCCGACCTTCCGGGACCCGGACCCGGAGATCAACCTGAACGTGCCGGTCTCGACCGTGCGGCGGGAGATCCGCTACGCGATCTCCGACAACGTGGGCCTCGGCGGCCACAACGGCGCCGTCGTCTTCAAGCGCTACGAGGGCGATTGAGGGAGCCGTCCGCCCGATGGTCCGCCGTACAATCGCGAGGCTCAACCGCTCGCGCCCCCCCACGTCCCGAGTCGAAGGAGCCCCGCCCGTGCCACCCAGCCAGGATCCCGCACGCCGCGCCGTCGTGACCGGCCTCGGCGCCGTCATGCCGAACGGCAACGACTTCGAGACGTACTGGGGGAGCCTCCGGGCCGGCGTCTCCGGGGTCGCCCCGATCGCGAGCTTCGATCCCGCCGGCTTCGAGGTGCGGATCGCCGCCGAGGTCAAGGGCTTCGACCCGGGAATCGGGATGGATCCCAAGATGGCCCGCCGGATGAGCCGCTTCATCCACTTCGCGATGGCCGCCGGCAAGGAGGCCGTCGCCCACGCCGGCCTCGACTTCGCGGCGATGACCCAGGAGCAGCGCGACCGCGTGGGCGTCGCCGTCAACACCGGCGGGGGCGGGATCGAGGAGATCATCGAGGGGACCCACACGGCCGACACCCGCGGCCCCCGCTTCGTCAGCCCGTTCGCCATACCGGCCCTGTCGGGCTCGATGGCCGCCTGCATGCTGTCGATGGAGTGGGGGCTCACCGGCCCGGTCATGGCCCAGACGGCTGCCTGCGCGACCTCGGTGATCGCCTTCCACGACGCCCTCCGGCTCATCCAGTCGGGCGAGGTCGACGTGGTCCTGGCGGGCGGCAGCGAGGCGCCGGTTCTCCCGGTGGGGATCGCGGCGCTCGGCAACATGGGCGCCCTCAGCAGGCGCAACGACGAGCCGGAGCGGGCGAGCCGGCCGTTCGACCGCGACCGCGACGGCTTCGTCCTCGGCGAGGGCGGCGGCGTGGTCGTCGTGGAGTCGCTGGCCCATGCGCTCGCGCGCGGCGCGACACCGATCGCCGAGGTGCTCGGCGGCGCGCTGACCGCGGATGCGTTCCACATCTCGGCGCCGGAGCCCACCGGGCGCGGCGCGTCCCGGGCCATGACGCTGGCCCGCGAGCACGCCGGCGTCGCGGCCGACGAGGTCGACTGGATCGTGGCCCACGGGACGTCGACGCCGCTCAACGACGTCACCGAGACGCGGGCGATCAAGGCATCGTTCGGGCCGGCCGCGGCGAAGGTCGCGATCTCGTCGCCGAAGTCGATGATCGGGCATCTCGTCGGGGCCGCCGGGATCGCCTCCGCGCTGGCCGCCCTCGGCGGCATCCGCGACCAGGTCATCTCGCCGACTGCGAACCACGAGAACCCCGACCTGCCGGAGTGCGACCTCGACTATGTGCCGATCACGGCGCGGAAGGCGAAGGTCGAGACGGTGATGGTCAACGGCTTCGGCTTCGGGGGCCAGAACGCGGTGGTGATCTTCAGGCGCTTCACGGGGTAGCCGACGGCCCTCCCGGGCCACGGCGGGGCGTACCATCGCCGCATGGGCCGCCTCCGCCTCCCTCCCTGGCTCCGCCGCGGCCTCGAGGCGGGCGTCTTCGCCGCGCTCCTCTCCCTGGTCACGGTCGTCGTCCTGGGCTGGGAACGCCCGGCCGCGGGCCCGACGATCCTCCCGAGCGGGCTGGGGGCCGGCCTGACCCTCGCCCTCCCGGTCCTCTCGATCGGGGTCCTGGCGGTCGCCTATCCCGTGGCGCTGGCAGCAACCCGGGGCGACGCCATCCTCGGCGCCATCGCCGGCTGGATCGTGGGAGCCGACCTGCTGGCGCTCATGACCATGCTCATCGACCAGCGGCTCCTGCTCCTGGGAGCCGGCGTGACCGTGCCGCTGGGGATCGTCGCCGGGCTGTTCGCCGCCCCCGCCGCGCTCGGCGGACTGCTTGCCGCCCAGCTCTTCACGCCGCTCGGGTTCGGCCGGCGCGCCGGCCGGATCGCGGCGATCGCGGCGACCGCGGTGGCCATCCCGGTCCTGCTGATCGTGGTGCCGCTGGTCGCCTGACGGCCAACCCGCGACGCGCCCGGGGCAGGGTCGACCCATCCGGCGGCCGGTGCGATACTCCCCGGGCGGTCCGGTCGGCGGATCGCAGGAGGTCCCGTGATCACGCCGCTCCCCGCCGGCAGCACCTTCGCCGGCTACCAGGTCGACGCCGTCCTCGCCCGGGGCGGGATGGGCGTCGTCTATCTCGCCACCGAGCTGCGGCCGCGGCGACGCGTCGCCCTCAAGCTGATCGCGCCGGCGCTCGCCGCCGACCCGGCGTACCGGGAGCGGTTCCTCCGCGAGGTCGACAGCCTCGCCGCCCTCGAGCACCCGAACGTCGTTCCCATCCATGCGGCCGGCGAGTGGGAGGGCCAGCTCTACCTGGCGATGCGATACCTCGACGGACCGGACCTCGCCGAGGTCGTCCGGACCCGGGGGCCGCTTCCCCCGGCCCAGGCGCTGGCCCTCCTGTCGCCCATCGCGGATGCGCTCGACGTCGCCCACTCCCGGGGGATCGTCCACCGCGACGTCACGCCGGCCAACATCCGCCTGGACGCGCGGGGCATCCCCTACCTCACCGACTTCGGCCTGACGAAGCGGGCCGCCCCGGTCGGCAGGACCACCCTGACGCTGGGACCGATGGGGACGCCCTCCTACATGGCGCCCGAGCAGTTCGCATCGCCTGCCGGCGAAGGGGCGACGGCACCGGCACCGGCACCGGCACCGGCACCGGACGAGAACCTCGATTCACCGCGCCGACGTCTACGCCCTCGGCTGCGTGCTGGTGACGCTCCTCACGGGCACGCCCCCGTACCCGCGCGACACGTACGAGGCAGCGCTGTGGGCCCACGTGCACGCCGATCCCCCGAGCCTCGTCGAGCGCCAGCCGGCCCTTCCGCGTGCCATCGACGCCGTCGTCGCGAAGGCCCTCGCGAAGAACCCGGCGGCGCGCTTCGCGACGCCCGGCGGGCTCATTGCGGCAGCGCGGGCGGCGCTCGCGTCCACGCCGGGCGTGGCTTCCGCGGCTGCGGCCGCCGCCGCGACGACGGCCGCCCCGCCGCCGGCGGCGCCGGCTGCAGCCTCGCGTCCACCGGCCCCGCCGCGGCGCCGCTCCGGCCTGGCGACCGCGGTCCGAGCACTGGCGCTCCTCGCGCTGGTCGTCGTGGCGGCCGGGTCGGGTATCGGGGCGGGCATCCTCGTGGCCGGGTCGCTGGGCACGAACCCGGGCCCCACGGCGGTCCCGTCCGGCGCCGCGGCTGCGCCGACCGATCGGCCCAGCCCGCAGCCCACGCCCCGCCCGACCCCCACGCCGACGCCGGTCCCCACGCCGACCCCCACGCCGACGCCGCGCCTCGGCTCGCCGGAGGACGTGGCCCGGCTGCGCGCCTGGGTCCCCAGGCCGGTGCGGAACGACTGCCAGTCGACGGCCCTCCGCTACGCGGGCGAGACCGCCGCACTGCGGTGTTCGACCGAGGACACCGCCGCGGTGCGCTACTCCCTCTACCGCGACGCCGCGGCTCTCCAGCGGCGCTGGGACCTCTTCGTGGAGCGGGCCGTCGGCACGCCCGGTGGGCGCTGCGCGGCGGGCGAGGAGGCCGCCGGCAGCTGGGGCGACGAAGGCCTCTTCGGCATCTTCGGCGAGACACGGGGTCTCATCGCCTGCTCGGTCGAGACCGACGGTGACGCGCGGGTCGACTGGACGACGATCGACGCGCCCATCTGGGTCACGCTGTGGCGCGCCGACGAGGACATCGCCGCCGCCCACGCGACGTGGTCGGAGGGACGCCTCAACCCGCTCCGCGAGCCGCGCTGAGCGGGTCGGGCAGCCCCTTCAGCGAACGTCGAAGATCGCGGCCGGCATCGCCGCCGCGGAACCCATCCCGGGCATCGTCCCACCCGTCGAGGCGACCTCGTCGAGGGGAGCGCAGGCAAGCGTGTGGCGTCCGGGCTCGGCCAGGGAGAACCGCGCAGCCTGGTCCTCGCCCGGCCGGGGATTGAGCTCCACGCGGGGCGCGCCGGGCAGCGTGCAGACGTACAGCGTCTCCGCGTCGTTCGTGAATGTGACCAGCACCTGCTCACCGGCGGCGACCCGGTAGACGGGCGCGGGGCCGTCCAGAGCCGACGCCCGCAGCTCCACCGGCACGGCATTCGCGTCGAGCCAGCGGTTGACACCGATGACCGACGCCGCCACGCCGACCGCCAGCCCCGCGATGACAGCGAGATAGGCCGCGTCCCTGATGCGGGTCCACGTCCGATGCCGCGCCCCCGCGAGGACCGCTGCCGGGCGCGGGTCGTAGCCCCGCAGGCGGAGAGAGTTGGAGACGACGCTCACCGAGGAGAGCGCCATCGCGCCAGCGGCCATCGCCGGGTTGAGGGTGATCCCGAAGAACGGGTAGAGGACGCCCATCGCGATGGGGATGAGGGCGACGTTGTAGGCGAAGGCCCAGAAGAGGTTCTGGCGGATCACCGCCATCGTCCGCCGCGAGAGCGCGATCGCAGCGACGACACCGCGCGGATCGCCGCCGACGAGCGTGATGTCCGACGCCTCGATGGCGACGTCGGCCCCGGTCCCGATCGCGATACCCAGGTCGGCCGCGGCCAGGGCCGGTGCGTCGTTGATCCCGTCGCCGACCATCGCGACGACCTTGCCGCGCGCCCGCAGCTCCTCCACGACGCCGGCCTTGTCGCCGGGCAGCACCTGGGCCCGGACCCGCTCGGGCGGGATCCCGACCTGGGCGGCGACGGCCTCCGCCGTGGCGCGGTGGTCGCCGGTGACCAGCCAGGCCTCGATTCCGGCGGCGGCGAGCGCGCGCACGGCCTCGGCCGACTCGGGCTTCACCGGGTCGGCGATCGCAAGGAGGCCGACCGGCGTGCCCTCGACCGCCACGAAGACGGGGGTCCGCCCGACGGCAGCCCGCGCGTCTCCCACGGCGGCCAGATCGCCCAGCTCGATGCCGCGCTCGGCGAGGAAGCGGGCACTGCCGACGAGGACGGCCCGTCCCTCGACGGTCGCCTCGGCGCCGCCCCCCGCGGTGGCCTCGAACCCCTCGCCGCCGGGGAAGGCGAGCCTGCGCTCGCGTGCGGCGAGCAGGATCGCGCTCGCCAGCGGGTGCTCGGAACCGGCCTCAACGGCCGCGGCGAGGCGCAGGAGGTCGTCGGGGGCGAGGTCGCCGGCGGGGAGGAGCTCGGCGACGGCGGGCTTGCCGCGCGTCAGCGTGCCCGTCTTGTCGAGGATCACCGCCGTCACGCGGTGGGCGTTCTCCAGCGCCTCCCCGCCGCGGACGAGGATCCCGGCCTCGGCGCCGCGCCCCGTGCCGACCATGATCGCGGTGGGCGTGGCGAGGCCCATCGCGCAGGGACAGGCGATGATCACGACCGTGATGAACGCGGCGAGGGCGAGCGTCACCTTCGGCTCGGGGCCGAAGATCCACCAGATCGCGAAGGTCGCCGCTGCGACGACGAGGACGACAGGCACGAAGAACCCGCTGATCCGGTCGGCCAGTCGCTGGATCGGCGCCTTGCTGCCCTGGGCCCGGCGGACCATCTCGACGATCTGGGCGAGGGCGGTGTCGCGCCCGACGCGCGTCGCGCGCATGACGAAGCTGCCCGTCGTGTTGAGCGTCGCCCCGATCACCTCGTCGGCGGGGCTCTTCGTGACCGGCATCGCCTCGCCGGTGAGCATCGCCTCGTCGACCGCGCTCGTCCCCTCGACGAGGACGCCGTCGACGGGGATCTTCTCGCCGGGCCTGACCCGGAGGAGGTCGCCCGGCTGGACCTGCTCGACCGGGACGTCCACGTCGCCGTCGGGGCGGACGAGCCGCGCGGTCTTCGCCTGGAGCCCGACGAGGCGGCGGATGGCGCCGGTCGTGCGGCCCTTGGCCCGCGTCTCGAGCCACTTCCCGAGGAGGATGAGGCCGATGATGATCGTGGACGAGTCGAAGTAGGTCTCGGCCGGGAGGCCGGCCCGCATGATCACCTCGGGGTACATCGTCACGAAGACGGAGTAGCCCCAGGCCGCGCTCGTGCCGACCGCGACCAGCGTGCTCATGTTCGTGCCGCCGTGGCGGGCGCTCCTCCAGGCGGCCTGGTAGAAGCGGCGTCCCGCCCAGAACTGGACGAAGGTCGCCGGCCAGAGCGCGAGGCGGTTGACCTCGGCCATCGTGAGCGGGAACGGCCCGAACATCAGGGCCATGATCCCGACCGCGACGCCGATGCTGACCGCGGCCTGGATCCCGAGCTCGCGCTGCTCGCGGGCGCGGATTCGCTCCGTCTCGTCGAGCTCGGTGTCGACCGCGGCGGTGGCGGTGGCCCCGGAGCCGCCGGGCGCCCGGGCCTCCGCGGCCTCGAGCGCGCCGGGGCGGACCTCGTAGCCGGCCTTCTCGATCGCGCCGACGAGCTCCGAACGGCCGACGGCGTCCGGCAGGTAGCGGATCGTGGCGACCTCGCTGGCGAGGTTGACGTTCGCCTCCACCACGCCCTCGGTCTTGCGCAGGAACCGCTCGATCCGGTTGCTGCACGAGGCGCAGGTCATCCCGATGACCGGGAAGGAGACCTCGACAGGCTCCGCGGCCGAGGGCGGCGAGCCCGGCCGGATGGCCGGGCCGGGGACGCTGGCAGGGGCGGTCGGGACGCTGGCTGTCATACTCCCCCGGAGTATAACATCGGCATGTCAATCGAACGAGGTGCCGAACGGGTCGGATGGGCTCGCCTCTCGCGGCTCACCCGGAACGCCCGAGCTGCGGGCCGGTCCCTTCGGAGCCGTACTGCCACGCCTACACTCAGGCGATGCCGAGCCGCGCCGGTCGTCCTGCCGCCGCGCCGCCGCCCGCAGGGCTGGGGCCCGTGGTGGTCGCCGTGCATGCCTCGCCGGTCGGGCCGCTGCACGCGGCCGCGACCGACGGGGGCATCGTCGGCCTGGAGCTCCGGTCCACCGACGAGGCCTTCGCCGCCGCTGTCGGGACGCGGACCCGGCGGCCGGTCGTCCTGGCCGCCGATCCCGCGGCGCCGCATGCCGCACGGGCCCACCTGGACGAGCTCGAGCGCCAGGTCGAGGAGCACTTCGCCGGTACCCGCGACGCCTTCGACCTGCCGGTCGTCCTGGAGGGTATCTCCGCCTGGGACCGCCGTGTCCTCGAGGGCGTCCGCACGATCCCCCGCGGGACAACTGCGTCGTACGGCGAGGTCGCCCGACGGATCGGCGCGCCCGGGGCGGCGCGCGCCGTCGGCGGGGCCGTCGGGCGGAACCCGATCGGGTTGCTGATCCCCTGTCACCGCGTCATCGCCGGCGACGGCACCCTCGGCGGCTACGGCGGCAGCTGGTTCGGCTCGCGAGAGGAGCTGCTGGGCCTGAAGGAGCGGCTCCTCGAGCTCGAGGGCGCCACGCCCCCTCCGCGGCCCGCGGGCCGCCAGCGGTGAGGGATCCGCGAGTGACCGTCCTGCGCGCCTATCGCCAGCTGCTGCGCAACGGGCCGCTGACGCGGCTGCTGGTCGGCGAGCTCGTCTCCTCCATCGGCGAGCGGGTCCGGATCGCACCGGTCAGATGGATCATGGAGCCGTGCGCCACTCGGGCAGAGTGCCGACCCGACCGGTGCCCGGTCATCCGCGCGACACTCTCCGTGTCGCGGCCGGCGCGGTCGGCCACGCCGCGGCGGGCCCGCCCTCAGGGGCGCTGGATGGGCCGCATCGGGAAGACGCCGATCACGATCGGGCTCGTCGGGTCGAGGAGGAGCTCGTAGCCGACCTCGCCGTGCCTCATGAGCTCACCCAGCAGCCCCGTTTCGCGGGCGGGCAGCCCGACGAAGACCCGGCCGTCCTGGAGGTCGACCGACGAGACGTCGTCGTCGGCGCCGTTGAGCCCGAACCGGCGGCGCAGCTCGTGCAGGGGCACGTAGGGCCGGCTCTTGATGAAGCGGCGCAGCTGGGCCTGGGTGCAGGCACCCGCTCCCTCGGGGAGCGCGTCGCGGCTCCCGGGCGCCGCGACGGGAGCGGTGTTCGAGGCCTGCTCGACGCCGGCGGGCGCCGGATCCGGGGGACCGTCCGGGACGTCCTGCCGGGCCGCGGGTCCCGGCGCGTGATCGGTCATGGATGGCAGCTCCGCGGCCCCGGGCCGCGCGTTGATGACGGACGAGGCGGGACGAGGGCCCGCCGACTGGGCCGGATCATACCCCGGGCCCGGCCGGGACGCCGGCGGCGGACCGACCCGCGCGGAGCCCGGCGTGGCGACCCGTGCGCGGAGGCTGCCTCCCCCCGGCTTCCGGCGGCCGGTCACGCCCCGTGGCGCGGGACGATCATCCGGTGACGACCAGCAGCTCGCGCGGCGCCTCGTTGAGGACGATCGGCCCGTCCTCGCCGCAGACGACGATGTCCTCGATCCGGGCGCCGTAGCGGCCCTCGAGGTAGATCCCCGGCTCCACGCTGAAGGCCATGCCGGGCTCCAGGAGCTCGCCGTTCCCCGCCACGAGGTACGGGTCCTCGTGGCCCTCGAGGCCGATCCCGTGCCCCGTCCGGTGGATGAAGTGCGCCCCGTGGCCTGCGGCCGAGATCAGCTCGCGCGCGACGAGATCGATCCGCTCCGCCGGGACGCCCGGCCGGACCGCGTGGGTCGCCTCTGCCTGGGCCGCCCGGAGGACCGCGAAGAGCCGCAGGAACTCGTCGTCGGGGCCGTGGGCGGCGTCGCCGCCGGTGACCCAGATCGTGCGGGTGATGTCGCTGCCGTAGCCGCCGAGCGGGCCACCGATGTCGAGGACGATCGGCTCGCCGCGCCGGATCACGCGGTCGGAGGCTTCGTGGTGCGGCGAGGCCGAGTTCGGCCCCGAGCCGACGATCGCGAACTCGGCGCTGTCGTGGCCCTGGGCGACGAGCCGCTCGCGGATCTCGCGGGCGACGTCTGCCTCGGTCCGCCCGACGAGCCGGCCGTGGGCGACCTCGTGGATCACGATGTCGGCGGCCTGCGCCGCCATCCGGAGGAGGGCGATCTCGTCGGCGTCCTTCACGATCCGCAGCCTGCGCAGCGTGAGCGACCCCGGCTCGAAGGCGGCCCCGGGGAGCGCCGCCTGGAGCCGGAGGAGGTGGAGCGCCCAGAGCCGGTCCGAGACACCGAGGCGCGCCGGCGACCCCGGCAGGAGCTCGCGAACGCGGGCCACCGCGTCCTCGGTCTCCTCCCAGGTCGCGACGGCGGCAGCGCCGGCGGCGACGGCCGGGCAGCCGCGCGCCGGGGTCGCCTCGAGGCGGGGCGCGACGAGCGTCACCGGCCCCTCGGCCGGGACGACGAGCATCGTCAGGCGCTCGAGCGGAAGGGCGGCGTACCCGGTGAGATAGGCGAGATCGGCGCCGACGCCCACGAGCAGGGCGTCGAGCCCGCGGGCGCGGGCGGTCGCCTGCGCGCGGGCGATCCGCTCGGCGAAGCGGGTGGCGGGGATCACGGGCCGGGGCGAGCCGGCAGGGGCGGCGTTCATGCTCGGGGCGCCTCTCCTGGGCCGGTGCCGTCGGGGACGGCCCGGGAGCCCGGCGCCGGCACCGGGACGCCCAGCCAGGCCGCGAGCGCGGCGTGGCCGTCCTCGAAGAGCTTGCGGTAGGCGTAGACGCGCTCGGCGCCGGCGGCACGGGCCGCGGCCCGGATGTCGCGGTCGTCGTGCTGGCCGACGCAGAGCACACGGAGGCCGGCGGCGGAAGCCCGCGCGGTCGCGGCGATCCCGTCGTAGGCGCGGGCGGTGAGGTCGACGACCGCCCGCCGTGCCTCGCCGGCGGCGAGAGCTTCCTCGAGCGCGGCAGCCGAGCCGACCCGGACCGGCGTCGCGCCGAGCGTCCGGAGCTGGCCGACGAGGCGGGTCGCCCAGATGAGGTCGTCGGCGAGGACGATGACGGTCTCGCCGGGCGCCGGGCCGCCGGGACCCGTCGTGGACATGGCGGGCACCCCCGCCTCGCTCACCGGACGGTCCAGGTGTCGCTCCCGCCGAGGAGGTCGGCAAGCTCGCCCTTGCCCTGGCGGGTGACGGCCTCGCGGATCTGGGCCGCCACCAGCTCGTCGTGCGTCGGGCGCTGGACGCTTCGGATCACGCCGATCGGCACCGGGAGTTCCGGCCAGTAGATCCGGGCGAGCATGTTGTGGATCGTTGGATCCTCGCTCGTCTCGTCGTGGACGAGGAGGTCGGCCTCGGTGATGCCGGCCTCGCCGATCCGGACGATCTCCGGGCGCAGCCCGTTGAGGCGGAGGCCCATGTCGCGGTTCTTGCCGAAGACCATCGGCTTGCCGTGCTCGAGGAGCAGCATCCGGTCATCGCGGACCTCGCGGTCGGTGAAGGCCCGGTGGGCGCCGTCGTTGAAGATGTTGCAGTTCTGGAGGACCTCGACGAAGGCCGAGCCGCGGTGGAAACCGGCCTGCTCCATCACCCTCTGGATGTGGTCGATCTGGGTGTCCACCGTCCGGGCCACGAAGCTGGCCTCGGCGGCGAGAGCGATCATCAGGGGGTGGATCGGGTAGTCGATCGAGCCGATCGGCGTCGACTTCGTCTTCTGGCCGAGCTCCGAGGTCGGCGAGGCCTGGCCCTTCGTGAGCCCGTAGATCCGGTTGTTGAACATGACGACCTTGATGTCGACGTTCTTCCGCATCGCGTGGAGGATGTGGTTCCCGCCGATCGAGAGCGCGTCGCCGTCGCCGGTGATCACCCAGACCATGAGCTCCGGGCGGGCCAGCTTGAGGCCGGTGGCGATCGTCGGCGCCCGGCCGTGGATCGAGTGGAAGCCGTAGGTGTTCATGTAGTACGGGAAGCGGCCGGAGCAGCCGATCCCGCTGATGAAGACGATGTTCTCCTTGGGCACCCCGAAGTCGGGCATCACCTTCTGGGTCTGGGCGAGGATCGAGTAGTCGCCGCAGCCGGGGCACCATTTGGGGTCGGCGGCGACGAAATCCTTGCGGGTCAGCGCGGCTGGCGCGGCGGTGGTGGTCGGTTCGGTCATCGGGCCGGCCTCACAGGTCGCCGAGCAGCTGCTCGGCCTTGGCTTCGATCTCGCCGATCGCGAACGGCTTGCCACGCACGAGGTTGAAGCCGACCGCGTCGACGAGGAACTCGGAGCGGACGATCGTCCGGAGCTGGCCGAGGTTGATCTCGGGGACCAGGACCGTGCCGTAGGACCGCAGGACGTCGCCGGTGTTCGGCGGGAACGGGTGGAGGTGGCGAAGGTGGGCGTGGGCGACGCGCCTCCCGCGCGCCTGGAAGCGCTCGACCGCGCTCCGGATCGCGCCGTACGTCGAGCCCCAGCCCAGGACCAGGAGGTCGCCCTCGGACGGCCCGAAGACCTCGAGGGGCGGGATGTCGGCGGCGATCCGGGCGATCTTCTCGGCCCGCAGGAGGGTCATCCGGTGGTGGTTGTCGGCGTCGTAGCTGACGGTGCCGAGGACGTCGAGCTTCTCGAGGCCGCCGATGCGGTGCTCGCGGCCCGGGGTGCCGGGGACGACCCACGGCCGCGCGAGCGTCGTCTCGTCCCGCTGGTAGGGGTAGAAGGCGGCCGCCGGGTCACGGTCGGGGACGCGGAGGTCGGGGAGGCTGGCGAGGTCGGGGACCCGCCAGGGCTCCGTGCCGTTCGCGAGGAACGCGTCGGTGAGATAGACCACCGGCGTCATGTACTTGAGGGCGATCCGCCAGGCTTCGATCGCCATCGCGAAGCATTCGGCCGGCGACGCGGGCGCGACGACCGCGACGGGGGCCTCGCCGTTGCGGCCGAAGACCGCCTGGAGGAGGTCGGCCTGCTCGGTCTTCGTCGGGAGCCCGGTGGAGGGGCCGCCCCGCTGGACGTTCACGACGACGAGCGGCAGCTCGACCATCACGGCGAGGCCGAGCATCTCGGCCTTCAGCGCCATGCCGGGACCCGAGGTGCCGGTGGCGCCGAGGGCCCCGCCGTACGAGGCGCCGAGCGCGGCCCCGATGGCCGCGATCTCGTCCTCGGCCTGGAACGTCTTGACGCCGTGGTGCTTGTAGGTCGAGAGCTGGTGAAGGATGTCCGACGCAGGGGTGATCGGGTACGAGGCGTAGACGAGCGGTCGGTCGGCGAGCCGCGCGGCGACGACGAAACCGAGCGCCGTCCCCTCGTTGCCGGTCAGGTTGCGGTACGTGCCGGGAGCGAGGTGAGCCGCCGGGACGACGTAGCGGGTGTGGAAGATCTCCGTCGTCTCGCCGAACGCGTAGCCGGCGTGGAGGGCTCGCCGGTTCGCCTCGGCGACGACCGGGCGCCGGCCGAACTTCTCCTCGATCCAGGCGAGCGTCGGCTCCATGCTCCGTTCGTAGAGCCAGAACATGACGCCGAGGGCGAAGAAGTTCTTCGTCAGATCCATCTGCTTCGCCGTCATGTCGAGCCCCTCGAGGGCCCCGGCGTTGAGCGTCGAGATCGGGATCTCGAAGACCGAGCAGGCGGAGAGCGAGCCGTCGGTGAGCGGGTTCGCGGCGTAGCCGGCCTTCGCCAGGTTGGCAGGCGTGAAGGCGTCGCTGTTCACGATGATCGCGCCGCCGGGGACCACCTCCCTCGCGTTGGCCGCGAGGGCGGCCGGGTTCATCGCGACGAGGACGTCGGGCGCGTCGCCGGGCGTGTGGATTTCGCCGGAGCTGAAGCTGATCTGGAAGCCGGACACGCCGCCCAGCGAGCCGGCCGGGGCCCGGATCTCGGCCGGGTAGTCGGGCAGGGTGCTGATGTCGTTCCCGAAGACGGCGGCCGTGCGGGTGAACTGGGTGCCGGTCAGCTGCATGCCGTCGCCGGAGTCGCCGGCGAAGCGGATCGTGACGCGATCCAGCTCCTGGACCGCAACCTCGTGGCCCTTCGTGGTCGTCACGGGACCTCGCCATCCTCCTGGGTCTCGAGGCCGGCGCACCAGCGGGATCGGCGCGGCGCAGGCCGGTTCGGCAAGCGTAGCGCACGAGCCGCCGGGCGTCAGGGGCCGCCCGTGGCCGCGGGTCGTCCAGGGGTCCGAGGGCCGCCCGAGGTCCGGGGTCGCCCGAGGGTCCGGGGGTCGCCCGACGGGCCGTCCCGTCCTGCTAGTCTCGGGCCGATGGACCGACGCCGGCTGCTGGGCATCGCCCTGGCGGCCGCCTCCGCCTGCGGCTACGGGTCCGGCCCTCTCTTCGCGAAGAGCGTCTACGGGTCCGGGCTCGACTGGCTCGCCCTCCTCTACTGGCGGTTCCTCATCGGGGGGCTTCTGGTCTGGGCCTGGGCGCTCCTCTTCCGCGAGAACCGGGCGGCGCTGCGAGCGCTTCCCCGCCGCCGCGTGCTCGCCCTGCTGGGGCTGGGTGCCTTCTTCGTCGGCAATGCGAGCACCTACTACGCGGCTCTCCAGTACGTCTCGGCCTCGCTGGCGGCGCTCATCGTCTACATCTACCCGGCCCTGGTGGCCGTCCTCTCGATCCGCTGGGGCCACGGGCTGCACGGCCGCCGGCCGTGGGCTGCTCTCGCCCTCGTCCTGACCGGCGTCGCCCTCACGATCGGCGGCATCGAGACCCGCGCCGAGCCGATCGGGATTGCCCTCATCGTCGCCTCGCCGATCATCTACTCCGTCTACATCATCCTGGCGGCCCGCCTGGCCGGCGAGCGGCGCGGCGAGACGGCCGCCTCGCGGACCGGCGGCGCGGGGGCCGAGACACGGCCGGCGGTCGCCTCGGCGCTCATGATCAGCGGGACCTTTGCCGTCGTCGCGACCCTGGCGGTGGCGACGGGCGCGCCGGTCCTGCCGGGCCTTGTTCCGGCCGACGCCTGGTTCGGGCTGACCGGGATCGCCGTCTTCTCGACTGCCCTCGCGATCTCCGCCTTCTACGCGGCGACCGCCCGCATCGGGGCCGCCCAGACGGCACTCGTATCCACGGTCGAGCCGGTCTGGACGATCACCCTGGCGATGCTCCTCTTCGGGGAGACGCTCACGCCGGTCCAGCTCGTCGGCGGGGCGCTCGTGATCGGCGGCGTCATCCTCGCCCAGACGACGCCGGGTGCCACGCCGGAGGTCGTCGTCGAGGAGGCGTGAGGGCCCGCGCCGCGGGCACTACCACGGCAGCGCGGGGTCGGCCGCCCTGCATCGCGGCCAGCCACCCGGGCGACGGAGCGCTGCCCCTCGGCGGCGCCCTCAGGCCCTCGACGCGCCCCCCGTCCCCTCCTTCACCAGGGAGCGGAGCATGAACGTCACGTTGGCCGGCTTCTCGGCCAGGCGGCGCATGAAGTACGGGTACCACTGGGTGCCGTACGGCACGTAGACCCGGACCCGGAACCCCTTCTCCAGGAGCTGGGCCTGGAGGTCGCGCCGGACGCCGTGGAGCATCTGGAACTCGTAGCGCTCGCGGCCGATCCCCTCCGCCTCGGCCCAGCGGATGAGGCGGCCGATGAGCCGCCCGTCGTGGGTCGCAAGCGCCGGGTACACGCCATCGGCCATGAGCCGGCGCGCCTGGAGCTCGTACGCGGCGTTGATCTCGTCGCGATCGCGGAGCGCCACCGACGTCGGCTCGTTGTACGCCCCCTTGCAGAGGCGGACCCGGGCGCCCTCCACGATAAGGGCCTCGACGTCGGCGGGCGAGCGGTGGAGCGCCGCCTGGATCACGACGCCGCTGTTCGGGTTGGCCGGCCGAAGCTCGCGCCAGAGGTCGAGCGTCGCGTCCGTCTTCGTGTGGTCCTCCATGTCGATCCGGACGAAGGCGCCGAGCTCGGCGGCCCGCCGGAAGACGCGGGCAACGGTGGCGCGGCAGAGGTCGTGGTCGATGTCGAGGCCCATCTGGGTGAGCTTCAGGCTGACGTTCTGCTCGAGGCCTCGCTCCGCGAGCGCGTCGAGCGTCTCCTCGTAGCGGCCGGCGGCGGCCCCACACGCGTCCGCGGAGTCGACCGACTCGCCCAGGACGTCGACGGTCGTCAGGTACCCGGCATCGCGGAGGTGCTCGAGCGCGGGCACAACCTCTGCGAGCGATTCCCCGGCGATGAAGCGGCGGACCATCGGCCGCGTGATCGGGATCCGCGTCGAGAGCCGGCCGAGGGCCTTCCGGTGCGACAGCCAGATGAACGACGTCCGCAGGCTGCGCTCGGGGATCGAGCCGTGGGCGGGATGGGTGCTCATCGATCCTCCGGGTGCGGGGTGGCATCGGCCGCCGGATCCGGGGACGCCGCTGCGTCCTCGGCGGCGGGAGTCATGGCTGGCGCGGGGAGCCGGTAGGCGTCGTGCAGGACCGCCAGGAAGCGCTCTTCGTCGGGACGGCGCAGGAACGTCCACGCCAGGTACGCGGCGATGATCGCCGTCCAGGCGATCGCCCCGGGCACGACGAGGGAGAGGAGAAGGTCGGGGGCCCACGGCGCTACGCCCCGCACCTCCATGTACGCCGCGGTCGAGGCGAGCCCGGACGCCCAGACGAGCGCAGCCCCGGCCGCGTACCCGATCGTCATGGCGCTCATGAAGCCCGCCGGGTTGCCGAACGAGAAGGCGGCGATCTTGGGCGCGTCCGGCGGGTAGAAGTAGGCCGCCTCGAGCCTGTGCGCCACCAGGACCTCGCGCCCCAGGCGCTCGTTGATCGCCTGCTCGAGGCGCTCCGCGTGGCGGCGGGCGAAGACCGTGTACCAGAAGATGTAGCCCGTCTCGAGGAAGGCGAAGGGGACGATGAACGGCACCGGGACGACCGCGGCCGGGAGGACGCCGCCCCACCCGAGGACGAGGAGCCCGATGGCCAGGAAGGTCCAGTTGCGGATCGTCGAGAAGAAGAGGCTCGAGTAGCCGAAGAGCATCCCCCGCATCCGCTCGAGCTGGGCCTCGAGGAGGCGGAGCTCGGCGGCGGCCTGCTCTGGCCCCAGGGTCCCCGGGGACGCCGGCGCGGGGCTGGGGGCGGCATCGCCCGGCCCGATCGACATCGAGAAGCGCATCTGGGTCCTCCGCGCCGGCGTGATCCGATCCCCCGGGTCGATGGTAGCGCGACCCCAGTGACCGGGGAGCGCCCGGCGCGCCGGCCGGCGGGATCGCGGTCGCGCCGAGGCGGGGATCCGAAAGATGGGCCGCCCGTCAGCGCTCCGCCGGGGGCCGCTCCTCGAGAAGATGCAGCCGGAGCCAGCCGAGGATCCGGGTGAAGGCGTCGCGCCGGTTCTCGCGGCGCTCCCAGCCGTGGCCCTCGTCGTCGTACCAGTGGACCTCGTGGTGCTTGCCCTCGATCTCGAGCGCCTCGACCATCTTCTCGGTCATCAGCGGCACCACCCGCTTGTCCTTCCGCCCGTGGAGGATGAGCAGCGGGGCCTCCATGCGCTCGGCGCGATAGAGGGGCGATCCGCGCCGATACAGCTCGGCCCGGGCCGGGTCGTCGGGCGAGCCCATCATCCGCTGGAGGTCGATCCGGCCGGTGCGATCGCCGTGACGGTAGCTCTCGGCGATCTCCGAGTCGCCGTACAGGTCCACGCCGGCAGCCCACATGCCCGGCTCCTCGACGAGCGCACAGAGGGTCAGGTAGCCGCCGTAGGAGCCGCCGTACATGGCGAGCCTGCCGTTCGACCACGGCTGCGCAGCGGCCCACCGGGCGGCATCGATCACGTCGTGGAGGTCGGCGTGGCCCCACTCGTCGCGGTTCGCGAGGCGGAAGGCCCGCCCATACCCCGTCGAGCCCCGGAAATCGACGGACATGAAGGCGAATCCCTCCTGGACCAGGAGCTGGCGGTAGGGCTGGAAGTCGCGGTAGGCCTGCCACGACGGGCCGCCGTGGACGTGGACGATCGTCGGGACGGTCTTGCCGCCGCGCTTCCCCGTCGCGACCGGCGGCCGCCACAGGGTGACCGGGATCGCCAGGCCGTCGCGGGCCCGGATCGTGAGCCGCTCGGGCGCCACGAAGCCCCGCACGGGCAGGACGGCGGGCAGCGAGCGGGTCAGGCGCCGCGGCCGGGCGGCGGTGCCGTCGGCGCCGGGCACGGACAGGACCCAGAGGTCCTCCGGGTCGCGCTCCGTCTCGCCAACGGCCAGGATCCCGCTCCCGTCGGGGAGCCAGGCGACGGCGAGCCAGACGCCGTCGGTGGGGCTGATCCGCGTTCCGGCGCCGGCGGCCTGCTCCGGCGGGCGGTGCTTGGGTGGCCGGCCGGGCCTGCGCTTCACCGGCGCCGCGCCGGCCAGCGGGGCAACGTAGAGATCGACGAGGCCGTCGTGGATGATCGGGTGGACGAACCGCGTCCCGTCGGGCGACGGAAGGGGGGCGTGGCCGAAGCCGCCGCCGTAGTCGCCGTGCTCGGCCGCTCCCGCGGTCAGCACCGTCCGCCCGTCGCCCTCGAGGGCGATCCGGATCACCTGGAACCAGCCGTCCCGGTCGGAGGCTACGAGGAGGCCGCTCCCGTCGGGGAGCCAGCGGGGGCTCGTCTCCCAGGCCCCGGCACCGGCGACGAGCCGCTCCTCGCCGGTGGCGACGTCGACGACGGTGACCTGCATCGTCAGGAGGTCCGGGTCACGGTGGGCGACGAACGCGAGGCGCGTCCCGTCGGGAGACCATTGGACGTCCTCGACGTCGATCCCCGCCGGCGTCAGGGCCCGGGGAACGGGCCGCGCCCCGGCGGCCGGGGGCCGCCCACGGCGCGGGATCGGCGCCTCCACGAGCCAGACCTGGTCCCAGCCCCGGCGCCGCGAGACGAACGCGAGGCGACGCCCGCCCGGCTCCCACCGCGGAAGGCGGCTCCCGGCCGGATGGTCGGTGACGAGCGTCGGCCGGCTTCCGTCGGCGCCGACGATCCAGATCGCCTTCTCCCGGACGAAGGCGAGCCAGGCCCCGTCGGACGACCACTGCGGGTCGCTCACCGCGTGCTCCGAGGCGGTCAGCTGGCGGGCCGGCCCGGAGCGGAGGTCGAGAACGAAGGCCTGGCGCGCCCCGCCGGCCTCGGCGGTGTAGGCAACCCGCCGCCCGTCGGGCGAGAGGCGCGGCTCACGGGGCGACTCGACGGCGACGATCTGCTCGACCGTCGAGACGGTCGCGACGCGCGGTCGCGGGCGTCGCGGGCGGGGCGGCCCGGCCGGGCGGACGGCCCCGACGGCGGGCGACGGGGGCGGGGGGAACGGCGGCTTCGAGCGCTGTGTCGGCATTCGGGAGAAGGGGCTCGTCTGCCTCCCCGACGTGGACGGAGCGTGACATGGCCGGCGTTATACCACGCCCCGGAGGGCCGTCTCTCGCTCGCCCGGCATCGGTGGCGGCTCCACCCGGATGAAGGCCTCGCGGCCGAGCCACGCCTCGAGCAGGTCGGGGGGCGCCGCCGACCAGCTGTCGCGGATCTGGCTGGCGTGGCAGCCGAACGCGGCGAGCTTGCGGTCGAGGACCGCGCGGACGTCGACCCGGGTCGTGAAGTCCTCGTCGGGCCGGGCGAGCTCGACGAAGCGCTGCTGCTGGAGGAGGTCGTCCGCGGTCGGCTCCTTCGGCTCGCCCGCCGCGTCGCCCCGGAGCTCGGCCCAGCGGGCCTCCATCTCGCCCCAGGCGGCGAGATCGCCCCTCGCGATCGCCTGGTGGTAGAGCGTGGTCGGGCCGCCGGGCTCGGCCGCGGCACGCCGAAAGGCCTCGCTGGCCCGCGCCGAGATCGCCACGTGGTCGGGGTGGCCGTAGATGCCGCCCGGGTCGAAGGTCACGATCGTGGCCGGCCGCAGCGCCCGGATGATCTCGACCAACCGCCCGACGACCTCCTCCGCGTCTGCCAGGGCGAGACAGCCGTCGGGCCTTGCCCAGCCCTCCATCCCCGAGTCGCCGTAGCCGAGGAAGATCGGCTCGCCGACGCCGAGCGCCGCCATCGCGCAGCGCAGCTCGCCGCGGCGCAGCTCGGGGTCCAGCTCGCGGGCTCCCTCCTCGCCGCCGAGATCGCCGTCGGTCGCGCAGACGATCCAGGCCGGGACGCCGGCCGCGGCAGCGAGGGCCATCGTCCCGCCCGCCCCGAATGTCTCGTCGTCGGGGTGGGCGAAGATCGCCAGCAGCCCCCGGGGCAGGGGCGTCGCTGCGCCGCTCGCGCGGCCCCGGCGGGCGCGGCCGGCTCGAAGCCGCCGGTCACCGGCGGCGGCGATCGGGGGGCTCGGCGGCGGCCGCTTCCAGGTGCTCGCCGAGCTCCACGGTTCGCCGGTAGGCCGCCCAGACCGCCTCGGAGAGGACCGTCCGCAGGCGCCCGGACTCCAGCTCGTGGAGGGCGGCCGCGCTGGTGCCGCCGGGCGAGGTCACCATGTTGCGGAGGAACGCGGGATGGGCCCCGGACTGCTTCGCGAAGTGCGCGCTGCCCTCGAGCGTCTCCACGACGAGGTCGTGAGCGACGTGGCGCGGGAACCCGAGGTGCACCGCCGCGTCGACGAGCGCCTCCATGACCAGGAAGACGTAGGTCGGCCCCGTGCCCGAGACGGCGGTCGCCATCGCCACGAGCTTCTCGTCGTCGACCTCGATCTCGACGCCGAGGGCGGACAGGAGGGCCTTTGCCTGGGCCCGCTGCTCCGCGCTCGTCTCGGGGGTCGCGTACCAGACCGTCATCCCGTGCCCGATCTGGGCCGGGGTGTTGGGCATGCTCCGGACCAGCTCGCGGTGCCCGAGCAGAGCCTCCAGCGCGGCGGTCGTGGCGCCGGCGATGACGCTGATGACCAGCTGCCCCGGCGCGAGGTGCGGGCCGATCTCCCGGCCGACGCGGGCCACCATCTGGGGCTTCACGGCGAGGAGCACGATGTCGGCGCCCGTCACCGCCTCGACGTTGCCGGCCGTGACCCTGATGCCGTGCTCCCGCGCGAGCTGCTCGCGCCGCTCCGGGCGCGGATGGCTGGCGATCACCTGGGCCGGCTCGAGGAGCCGGCCGCGGGTGAGCCCCGCGATCACGGACTCGGCGATGACCCCGGTGCCGACGGTGGCGAGGGTGCGACCTGCGAAGGGCGACATGGCGCCGAGTGTATCCCACCTCCGGGAGGGCCTCGGCGGCGCATCCCGGCACCTGCCGGTGGGTCGCTCACGCGACGGGAACCCAGCTGCCCGCCGGAGCCAGGTCGACGAAGGCGGCCGGGTCGAAGATCTCGGCGAGGAGCTCGATCCCGTCGATCACCCGCGGGCCCGGCCGGCTGAAGTAGGCCGATCCATCGAGGGCGAACACCTGGCCCCGCCGGACGGCCTGGAGCTCGTCCCAGGCGCGGGCCCTCGGCGACGTGCGCCACGACCGGATCGTCTCGGCAAGGTGCATGCCGCAGGGAAGCAGCAGCAGCATCTCCGGGTCGACGTCGACCACGGCGTCCCACGTGGTCCGGCTGCTGGGCTCGCCGTCGACGGCCAGGACCTCCCAGCCGCCGGCCCGCCGCACCTGCTCCGGCACCCACAGGCCCGCGGAGGAGAGCGGGTCGAGCCAGTCGAGCGCCGCGACCCGAGGCGCATGGTGGCCTCCGTCGCGGCGCTCCTCGACGACCTCCTCCACGTCGGCCAGCCGCTCCCGCAGGATCTCCACGAGGCCCACAGCCTCGTCCTCGGCGTCGGTCATCGCGCCGACGGTCGCGATCGCGTGGAAGATCCCCTCGAGGCTTGTCGGCTCGAGCGTGACCACCGACGCGTCGGGCCCGGCGGCGTCCCGCAGCAGACGGCCCAGGTCTGCGGCGGCCGCGCCCGCCCACGGCCCGGCCAGGACCAGGTCCGGCCGGAGGGAGGCGAGCAGGGGCACGTCGACGTCGACCAGCGGGGGGCCCGATCCCGCGGCGGCTCCCGCCGCGAGGTCGTCGACCCTGTGCGCCGCGGCGCCGGCGAGCGCGTCCGCCGGCCGGGTGACGGCGGGATGGCCGGCCACGCCCGGCGGGTAGTCGCAGGCGTGCGAGATCCCCACCAGGTCGTCCCCGAGCCCGAGAGCCCAGACGATCTCGGTGGCGGCCGGGAGGAGCGAGACGATTCGCATCGGCGGGCGAGCTCCGGCGCCGGAGACGGGACGACCGGCCACCCGCGACGGGGGCCGGTCGTCGGGAGGATGCGCAGGCGGCCGCCCCGGGGCCGGGGCGCCACCCGCCGGTCAGGCGGGCTTGAGCGCCTCGACCATGGCGCGCGCGGCCTCCTTGTCGGTGAACCACGTCGCGTTGATCTTGGTGTACTCCGCCCACTCGGCCGGCAGCGTCTCCTCCGGGAAGATCGCGCTGACCGGGCACTCCGGCTCACAGGCGCCGCAGTCGATGCACTCGTCCGGATCGATGTAGAGCGTCCGGTCGGCGCCCTGCTCGAAATGGATGCAGTCGACGGGGCAGACCGCCACGCACGCCTGGTCCATCGTATCGACGCACGGCTCGGCGATCACGTAGGTCATGTCCGGAGATCCTCCATACAAGATCGTCACGACCCCGGGGCCGCACCAAGCCGCGGGCCGCGGGCACGCTCGCGGTGCCGAGCGTACCACTTGCCACGCCTCGCGGAGCGGCGGCGCGGATGGCCCGCGCACCGCCGCCCCGGCCGCCCCGCCGGGAGGTCCGCTACGGCGCCTCTGACGGGACCGGGGAGGCGAGCGGCACGCCTCCCGGCTCAACGAAGCGCACGGAGCCCGCCATCCCCCGCTCCCAGTGGTCGGAGATGTGGCAGCCCAGGAGGAGCTGTTCGGCGACGTTCGAGGGAACGGTGTAGGTGACGGTCTGCGTCTCCCCGGAGCGGGCCACCACGCGCAGCCCGGCGAGCGCCGGCGGAACGGACACGGCCGGGGTGGGGCCGGGGGGCGGGTTTGCCGCCGCCTCCTCGGCCGCCTCCCAGGCGTCCTGCACGGCCTGCGGGCCGAGCACGAGCTCGTGGACGTCCAGGCCACCGTTGACGACGTTCAGGGTGATCGTCTCGCCGGGGACGAGGTCGACGATCGCGGGGACGAAGACGTAGTCCCTGAGGATGACGTTGACCTGGCGCGGGGCGCCCGACGAGCCCGGGGTGATCGCAGGCGTGGGCGCGGGGGACCCGCCGTCGCAGGCGCCGGCGAGCAGGCCGGCGACCACCAGGACCGTGAGAGCGGCGGGGCCGGGCGCGAGGGTGGGGCGGGGCACGGCGGGGAGTCTAGCCCGCGTGCCGCCGGGTGTGCGGTGCCGCGCCTCGGGACGTCCGGCGCCGGAGACGCGTCGCTCCCGGATCAGCGCCGCGGTCGGCGCCCTTCGCACAAAGGTCGCCGCGGACGCCGGGCGGTTGCCGGCGCGCTCGCACCGCTACATCCCCTGGGGCTCGTACGCCGGGTCGAGATAGGTCTCCGGGTCCTCGTCGAAGTCGAGCTTGCAGCCCTTCCCGCAGAAGTAGTAGACGGTTCCCTCGTGCTCGGAGGAGAGGGCCGCCGTCTCCGTGTCGACCTCCATCCCGCAGACCGGGTCGATCGCGATGGCCATCGGTTCGTCGCTCCCGTTGCCCCCGGGCACCCGCCGGGTACTCCCCCCCAGTATACGGCGGCTCCCATCTCCTCGACGGGGCCGCTAGGATGATGCGATGGACACGGTCACGGACCTCGTCGCCGCGCGGAACCGCCTTCTCGAGGAGCAGGCTCGCCTCCGCTCGGAGCTCGGCGAGGAGATCGAGGCGCCGGGGCAGATGACGTACGGGTCGCAGGCCGCAGCGGCGGCGCAGGTCTTCGCCCAGCAGCGGGACCTCGCCTTCCGCGAGCAGGCCGAGCGGCGACTCCACGCCGTCGAGCACGCCCTCGCCCGCCTCGATGCCGGGACCTACACGGCCTGCGAAGTCTGCGGCGGCCCGATCTCCGCCGAGCGCCACGAGGTGGTCCCCTGGTCCACCACCTGCGTCGAGTGCGGCCGGACCCACCGGTAGGGCGCGGGTGATCCCGCCGGACCCGGCGGCACCCCTCGTCGACCTGGCCGCGATCCGCCGCGCCGCGGCGACGCTGCGCGGCGTCGCCGCCCGGACCCCGCTGGTCACGCTCGGGGACCCCGACGACCGCCACCTGTTGAAGGCGGAGTCGCTCCAGCCGATCGGCGCCTTCAAGATCCGCGGCGCGTACAACGCGGCGGCCTCGCTGACCCCGGAGGAGCGCGCCCGGGGCCTCGTCACGTACTCGTCCGGCAACCACGCCCAGGGCGTCGCCCGGGCCGCCCGTCTGCTCGGCGTCCCGGCGGTCATCGTGATGCCGGAGAACGCGCCCGCGGTCAAGCGCGCCCGGGTCCTCGCCGACGGCGCGGAGGTCGTGACGGTCGGCAACGCGAGCGCGGAGCGGCAGGCCGTCGCCGAGCGGCTGGCTGCCGAGCGCGGCCTGGCGATCATCCCGCCCTACGACGACGACCGCATCATCGCCGGGCAGGGCACGTGCGGCCTCGAGATCGCCGAGGACCTGCCCGATCTCGCCCTCGTCCTCGTCCCCGTCGGCGGCGGCGGCCTCGCGTCGGGGGTCGCGGCAGCGGTCAAGGCGCTGCGGCCGGGCGCCCGCGTGATCGGGGTCGAGCCGGCTCTCGCGGCCGACGCCCGGGAGTCGCTGGCCCGCGGCGAGATCGTGGAGTGGTCGGCGGCCGACGTCTCGCGCACCATCGCGGACGGCACTCGCACCCAGGCCCTCGGAGTCCGCACGTTCGCCCACCTGCGGGCGCTGCTGGACGGCATCGTGACCGTGAGCGAGGCGGAGATCGCCGCCGGGGTCCGCCTCGCGGCCGAGGAGGCCCGGCTCGTCGTCGAGCCGTCCGGGGCGCTGGGAATCGCCGCGCTGCGGTTTCATGCCGCCGAGGCGGGCGTCGTGGGCCTTGCCGGGCCGGTGGTCTGCGTCGTGTCCGGCGGGAACGTGGACCCGGCCCGTTACCGCGCCTACCTCGAGGCGCCGATCCCCTCCGCCTGACCCGCCGGCGGCATCACCGGCGGCGCGGCCGGGAGCGCCCCCGCCCCGGGGGAGGTCGGTGCCGCGAGGCGGGCGGCGCGCGCGTCCTCGACGGCCTCCCGCCGCCTGGTCGCGGCCTCCTCGCTGCGCATCCAGGCCGCGATCACGAAGAGGATCGCGACGATGAACCCGGCATCCCCCACGCCCCACATGATCGCGCCGGCGAGCTGCTGATCCTCGAGGGGCGTCGGGGGCCAGGGACGCCCGGTCGTCACGTAATGCGGGTAGAGGACCTGTTCCGAGAAGAGGATCGCGACGCCGAGGAGCGAGTTGAGCGGCATCTGGAGGAAGAGGTAGCCGATGCGCGCCGGGTACGGCAGGCGCCACGGGCTGGGGTCGCGGCCGACCACGGGCATCCAGAAGAGGAGGGCGCTGAAGAGGTAGAGCCCGTGCTCCAGGTCGTGGAGCAGGGGGTCCTCCAGCGCCGCGTCGAAGAGCGGCGAGACGTGACTCCCCCACATGACGAAGGTGAAGAGGAGCCACGCCACGAGCGGGTGGGCGATCACCCTGACGACGCGCGAGCGGAGCACGGGCAGGATCCAGCGGTTGCGCACGTCGGGGGACGAGACGCGGAGGAGCAGGGTGATCGGCGCCGCAAGGACGATCGCGGGAGCCGCCCCGAAGACGAGCAGCATGTGCTGGACCATGTGGACCGCGAAGAGCTCGGTGTCGTAGCGCTCGATCCCCGACATGAGCGCGACGGCCAGGCACGCCAGCCCGACGAGGAAGAAGACCGGCCGGTCGACGGGCACCGGGCTGGCCGGGTGCGCGGCGTTGACGCGCCGGACCGCCCACAGGTAGGCGGCGGCGGCCGCGAGCAGCGGCAGCGCGACCTGGGGGTGGAACGACCAGCCGAGGAGGAACGCCGCCAGGTCCGGCGGTGGGGGGACCTCGCCGCCGTGCGCGAGCGCCGCCGGGACGGCCAATAGGGTCGCGACAGGCAGCCACGCCAGGACGCCGGAGAGCAGCGCGGCGGAGCGGCCGGAGGGGGGACGAAGGCGCAGCACGGCCCCATTCTCGCGCGTCACGCGTCGTTCGGCTGTTGCGCACCCGGCAGCCGCGAGAACGTATGCGCAACTCTGCACGGGTTCGGGTATCATGCCCGCGCTCTCGTCCGCAGCGTCCCGGGGCGGAGCATCGCGGAGAGGACCGCCCGCCCGGGCGGGAGCACGACAGCATGCACTGTCGAGGGAGGCTATGACGTTCACCCGGAACGGACCGCGGCGCCGCGCGGTGCTCGTGCTGCTGGCGGCGATGGCGATCCTCGTGGCGGGCTGCTCGGACTTCGACATCCGCACCGCGTTCCCCCCCGATGCCGCGACCAGCCAGGGGCAGGCGGTCCGGAACGTCTACGACATCGTCTTCCTCATCGGGATCGCGATCTTCATCTTCGTCGAGGGGCTCATCCTCTACGCCGTCCTGCGCTACCGCCGCCGGCGCGGCGACGACGAGCTCCCGCCCCAGATCCACGGCAGCAACAAGCTCGAGATCATCTGGACGGCGATCCCCATCGCCATCGTGCTGGCCCTCTTCGTCGTCTCGTGGCAGACGCTCAACACGATCGACGCCCGCAAGGAGGACCCGCCGGTCCGGATCGGCGTGGTCGCCTACCAGTGGCAGTGGCAGTTCGTGTACGCCCCCGAGGGCATCCGCTGGGAGGACTGCGGAGCGCCGGAGAACGCCGGCAAGTGCGTCACCGTCTTCGGGGTCCCGCCTCCCGGCGGCGACCGCACGAACTGGGAGCCCCCGACGATGCACGTCCCGGTCAACGAGACGGTCGAGCTCCAGATGCATGCCACGGACGTCATCCACTCCTTCTACGTCCCGGCGTTCCTCTACCAGCGCGACATCACGCCGCGCAAGGACCAGGTGATCCAGTTCCTCGCCGATCGCGAGGGGACCTTCCGCGGCCAGTGCACCCAGTTCTGCGGCCTCCTGCACCAGGCCATGGAGTTCCAGGTCAAGGTCGAGTCGCGCGAGGGGTTCAACGCCTGGCTGACCGAGCAGCTCGCACCACCACCTCCGTCGCCGACGCCCGCGCCCACGACGAGCGGCGAGCCGGCGCCCAGCCAGGCACCCGGCGAGTCGGTGACGCTGCGGATCAGCGCCCAGGGCATCGCCTACGACACCGACACCCTGGAGGTGCCGGCGGACACGCCCTTCCAGATCGAGTTCGCCAACAACGACGCGGGGATCCCCCACAACGTGGCCATCCACGAGGGGAGCCCCACCGGGCCCGCGGTCTGGACCGGCGAGATCTTCAACGGGGTGGAGACCCGGACCTACGACGTCCCGGCCCTCCCGGCGGGGACCTACGGCTTCGTCTGCACGGTCCACCCCAACATGACCGGCACGCTCACGGCCAGGTAGGAGAGGCACGATGGCGACCACCGCGCTCCGACCCACCGCGACCTATCGCTCCGGGCTCTACGACTGGCTGACGACGACCGATCACAAGAAGATCGGCATCCTCTACACCTTCAACTCGCTGCTGCTCTTCCTGGTCGGCGGCGTCCTCGCCCTCGCCGTCCGCACCGAGCTGGCCCAGCCCGGCCTCCAGGCGATGGACGAGTCCACCTACAACCAGATGTTCACGATGCACGCCTCGGTGATGATCTTCTGGGTCGTCATCCCGTTCCTGGCGGGCTTCGGGAACTACCTGACGCCGCTGATGATCGGTGCGCCCGACATGGCCTTCCCGCGCATCAACGCCCTGTCGTTCTGGCTGCTGCCGATCTCGGCCCTGATCGCGATACTGGGCTTCCCGCTCGGCGGGGCGGCCGCCGAGGGCTGGACCGCCTACAGCCCGCTGGCCCAGGACAGGTTCTCGCCCGGTGTCGGCCTGGACCTGTGGATCATCGCCCTCCTCCTCGTCGGGACGAGCTCGATCCTGGGGGCGGTCAACTTCCTGGTGACGATCTTCAAGATGCGGGCGCCGGGCATGACGCTCTTCCGGATGCCCATCTTCGTCTGGACGATCCTGGTGACGAGCGTCCTGGTGCTGATGGGGACGCCGGTCCTGACGGCGGCGCTGATGATGCTCTACATCGACCGCAACTTCGGCGGCGCCTTCTTCAACACGGCGCTCGAAGGCGGCAACGCGATCCTCTGGCAGAACGTCTTCTGGTTCTACAGCCACCCGGCGGTCTACATCATGATCCTGCCGGCGATGGGGATCATCAGCGAGGTCCTGCCGACGTTCAGCCGCAAGCCGCTCTTCGGCTACAAGGCGTTCGTCTTCGCCACGGCCGCCATCGGGGCCCTCGGCTTCTCCGTGTGGGCCCACCACATGTTCACGACGGGGGCGGTCTACCTGCCGTTCTTCAGCTTCATGACCTTCCTCATCGCGGTCCCCACCGGCGTGAAGATGTTCAACTGGATCGCCACGATGTTCCGCGGCAAGCTGGCCTTCACGACGGCCATGCTGTTCGCCGTCGGCTTCCTGTCGATGTTCCTCATCGGCGGGATCAACGGCGCCTTCCTGGCCTCGGTGCCGGTCGACTACCACGTCCACGCGACGTACTGGATCGTGGCCCACATCCACTACGTCCTCTTCGGCGGCTCGATCATGGGCGTCTTCGCCGGCCTCTACTACTGGTTCCCCAAGATGTTCGGGCGGATGCTCAACGAGACGCTGGGGAAGATCCACTTCGTGGGGATCTTCATCGGCATGAACCTGACCTTCTTCCCCATGCACCTCCTGGGGACGTCGGGCATGAGCCGCCGGATCGCCGACTACAGCGCCACGGCCGGCTGGAACGACCTCAACCTCCTGGCGACCATCGGGGGCTTCACGATCGCGGTGGCCATGCTGCCCTTCCTGTGGAACATCTTCGTGACGCTCCGCGGCGGTGAGCCGGCCGGGGACG
The DNA here is from genome assembly GCA_963709605.1 of uncultured Chloroflexia bacterium. GTDB lineage: Bacteria > Chloroflexota > Limnocylindria > Limnocylindrales > CSP1-4 > CTSoil-043. Next base: position 99,260 of record CAVPWX010000013.1, read on the forward strand.
ACCCGTGGGAAGGCAACACCCTCGAATGGGCGACCTCGTCGCCGCCGCCCGCCTACAACTTCGACCACCTGCCGCCCATCCGGTCCGAGCGCCCGGTCTTCGACCAGCGCCACGCCGCCGACGCGCCGCAGCTGACGGGGGGGCACTGACGATGGCTGCGAACACGTCCGCCGTCGCGCCGCACGCGGGGGCACCCCGACGCCCACGGGCACGCCCGGAGCGGGATCAGCAACCCCATCCTGGGGATGATCCTGTTCATCGCCTCCGAGGTGATGTTCTTCGCCGGCCTCTTCGCCGCCTACTTCAACGTCCGCCTGACCTCCGCCCACTGGCCGCCGCTCGTCAACGAGGCCGAGTACGAGCCGTTCCTGATCGGCGAGGAGATCCTCCTCCCGGCGGTCCTGACGACGGTCCTCGTCCTGAGCTCGGTGACGATGCAGCTGGCCGTATGGGGGATCCGGCGGGGCGACCGCAAGGCGTTCCTCCGGAACACCGCGATCACCCTGCTGCTGGGCGTCGTCTTCCTCGCCGGGCAGGTCTACGACTACCTCCACCTCGGCTTCGGGATCACCGACACCGCGTTCGGCAGCACCTTCTACACGCTGACCGGCTTCCACGGCGCGCACGTGCTCGGCGGAGCGATCATGCTGACGGTGGTGCTCTACCGCGGGCTGGCAGGCCAGTTCTCGGCGCGGCACCACGACGCCGTCGAGGCGACGTCGCTCTACTGGCATTTCGTGGACGTGGTCTGGATCGCCCTGTTCTCGACCCTCTACCTGCTGTAGCTTCCGGGGGGAACGGATGATCATCAAGCCTCGCTACACCGCGGTGGCCGGCGCCGTCTTCATCGTCCTGGCCATCGTCTACGGGCTGCTCAGCCGCGACTACGGCGGCGTCACCCTGCTGGCTGCGCTCGGGATCGCCATGGGGCTCATGTCGTACGTGCTCATCGCGGGCTCGCCCCGCGGCGACGAGCAGTAGCCGGCGGGCAGCGCCGCCTCCATGACGATCTGGGACTCGATCCTCGAGCTCGTCGGATCGCTCGTCTCCCCCGACTGGGGCACGCTCGTCCTGCTGATCCCTCTCGGGCTCCTCGTGGTCGTCGGGGCCTACCTCGTCTGGGTGGTGCGGCGCTTCGCGACCGCCGGGCCGCGCATCTCGCGCCCCCTGCCGACCGCCCCCACGCCGCCGGGGATCCACATGCCCGGGCCGAGCCTGGCGCCGTTCCTGGTCGCAGGCGGCGCCTTCTGCTTCCTCCTCTCGACGCTCTTCATCAAGGTCGAGCCGGCGGTCGACCCGGACACCGAGCTGCCGATCCCCGGATCGAGCACGATCGTCGTCGAGCCCTTCGGCGTCCTCGCCCTCGTCGTCGGCCTCGTGGCCCTCGTTGCCGCGCTGCTCTACTGGGGCCGCGAGGCCAACCGCGAATACGACGCGCTGGAGGCGCCGCCGGCGCTCCCGGCGGTGGTCCACGAGGGCCCGCCCCCCGGGGTCCACATCCCGGGCCCGTCGTTCCGGCCGCTCCTGGCGTCGATCGCCGCGGCAGTGACGCTGCTCGGCCTGGTCATCCATCCGGCCGTCTTCGTGGCCGGCATCCTGATGACGGTGATCGGGCTCCTCGGGTGGCTCAACGACGCCCGCAAGGAGTACCGGGAGACGGTCAGGGCGGACGCGACCGGGCATCTCGAGAACATCCCCGCGCCGCGATTCCCCACCGGGACGCTCGTCGTCTTCGCCGTGCTCTTCGTCGGCTCGCTGCTCATCGCCGGCGGGGTGTTCCCGCCGGGCGACAGTGCCGGGGGCGGGAGCGCAGGAGGGCCCACGGCGGCCCCCGCCACCCAGGCTCCGGCCTCCGGCGAGCCGAGCGCCCCGGCCGGCGAGGCGACCCCCGCTCCGTCGGACGGCGGCAGCGGCGGGCAGGCGGTCGTGATCAAGATCAGCGCCCAGGGCATCGCCTACGACACCGACACCCTGGAGGTGCCGGCGGACACGCCCTTCCAGATCGAGTTCGCCAACAACGACGCGGGGATCCCCCACAACGTGGCCATCCACGAGGGGAGCCCCACCGGGCCCGCGGTCTGGACCGGCGAGATCTTCAACGGGGTGGAGACCCGGACCTACGACGTCCCGGCCCTCCCGGCGGGGACCTACGGCTTCGTCTGCACGGTCCACCCCAACATGACCGGCGCGCTCACGGCCAGGTAGGAGAGGCGCCCCGCGGAGGCCGGGCACGACTCGGCGTGCCCCAGCCTGCGCGCGCCGACCCACTTTCCCCGTCCGGACCTAGAATTCGAGACATGTCCTCCCCACTCCGCCCCCTCATCGCGCTGCTCACCGCGGCGGCCGTCGTCCTCGCGGCCTGCGGCGGCGGGTCGCCGTCCGCCAGCCCGGGGGGCAGCCCCGTGATCATCGGGTCGCCGCTCATCGGGAAGCCGGCGCCGGCCCTCGCCGGGTCGACGCTTGACGGCGCGGCCTTCGACCTGGCGGCTCAGCGCGGAAAGCCCGTCCTCGTCAACTTCTGGGCCAGCTGGTGCGGCCCCTGCCGCGAGGAGTTCCCCCTCCTAGAGGATGCCGCCGCACGCCATGCGTCCGAAGGCCTCGTCGTCGTCGGTGCGCTGTACAAGGACGATCCTGAGCCGGCCCGTGCCTTCGTGGCCGAGGCGGGCGCGACCTGGCCGACGGTGGACGATCCCGACCGCGCCATCGGCAGCGCCTGGAAGGTCCTCGCCCCGCCGCAGACCTTCTTCATCGACCGGCAGGGGATCATCCGCGAGGTCCAGGTCGGCCAGGTGCGCGACGCGGCGGAGCTCGACCGGCTGCTCGCGTCGATCCTCGAGTGACCGTCGCGGCGCTGGCTGCTCCCGTCGCGGCCGGCGCCGACGGCGATGCGGGGCCGGCCATCGCGGTCCGCGGGCTCCGGAAGCGGTACGGAGCCGTCACCGTCCTCGACGGGCTCGACCTCGACGTCCGGCCGGGCGAGCTGTTCGCGCTCCTGGGCCCCAACGGCGCCGGGAAGACCACGACCGTCGAGATCCTGGAGGGGTACCGTCGCGCCGATGCCGGGGAGATCCGGGTGCTGGGCCTGGATCCGGCGGGCGACGCCGCGACGCTCCGTCCGAGGGTCGGCCTCATGCTCCAGGGGGGCGGCATCGCGCCCCAGGCGCGGCCGCGCGAGCTCCTCCGCCTCCATGCCGCGTTCTTCGCCGACCCGGCGGATCCCGACGGCCTCCTCGACCTCGTCGGGCTGACCGAGGCGGCCGCTCGACGCTACCGCCACCTGTCCGGGGGCGAGCGGCAGCGCCTCTCGCTCGCCCTCGCGCTCGTGGGCCGCCCGGAGCTGCTCATCCTCGACGAGCCGACGGCAGGGATGGATCCCGCTGCCAAGGCCGTGGTTCGCGACCTCGTCATGGAGCTGCGGGCCGGCGGGCGGACGATCCTGCTGACCACCCACGAGCTGGCGGACGCCGAGCGGCTCGCCGACCGCGTCGGGGTGCTCGATCGGGGACGGCTCATCGCGCTCGGGACCCCCGCCGAGCTCGTGGCCGGCGGAACGCCGGTCCTCCGCTTCCGCACGGCCGCCACCCTCGACGCGACCGACACGGCGGCGCTCGGCGCCGCGCTCGGCGGCAGGGTGCAGGAGGAGGGCTCGCCCGGGCGCTACCGCCTCGCCGGGCGAGCGCCGGACGCGACGCTGGTCGCCGTGCTGGCGGGCTGGGCCGCCGAGCGGTCGATCCTCCTCGAAGAGATCCGGACGGCCGGGGGCACGCTCGAGGAGCGGTTCCTGGAGCTGGTCCGCGAACCCGGGGCCGAGCTTTGACGGCGGGTCGGGCGTGACCGGGGGTCGGGCGTGGCCAGCAGCCGCGACGCGCTCCTGCGCCCGAGCTCCGGTCGGGCCGCGCCCCTGTCGCGGATGGTGGCGGCGCAGCTGGGCATGGAGCTGCGCCTCACGCTGCGCCGGGGCGAGAACCTCCTGGCGACCCTCGTCCTGCCGGTCGTGCTGCTCGCGTTCTTCGCGGCGGTGCCGCTCCTCCCCCTGCCCGGCGGCGCGGCACCGGCGACCCGGGCCGTCGACGCGCTCCTGCCCGGGGTCATGGCCATCGCCGTCGTGGCGGCAGGTCTCGTCAACCTGGGCATCGCGACGGCCTTCGAGCGCGGCTACGGCGTCCTGAAGCGCCTCGGTGGGTCGCCTCTCCCCCGCGGCGGCCTGCTGGCAGCCAAGATCGGGGCCGTGCTCGTGGTGGAGGCCGTCCAGGCGGCGCTCCTCGTCGGCGTGGCGACGGTCGGCTTCGGCTGGGCGCCCGGCGAGGGCTGGCTGCCCGGCGTGGTGGTGGCGGCGGTGGCGCTCGGCACGTTCGCCTTCGCGGCGCTGGGGCTGCTGCTGGCGGGCACCCTGCGCCCGGAGGCAACCCTGGCGCTGGCCAACGGCCTCTTCGTCCTGGGGATGCTCCTGGGCGGGATGCTCGTCCCCGCGGCGAGCCTCCCGGGGATCCTCGGCGACGTGGCCTCGCTGACCCCGACATCGGCGCTGGCCGAGGCGCTGCGCATCGGGCTGGGCGCCGCGCCCGGCGACGCCACGGGGCCGCTCCTCCTCCTCGGGGCATGGGGGGCCGCCGCCGCTCTGGCCGCCGCACGCTGGTTCCGCTGGGAGTAGGCGCGGCGTAGCTGACCGCCCACAACGAAGCCCCGGCGCCGCACGGGCGCCGGGGCTTCGCCGCGGGAACGAGGGTCGAGCTCGGGCGGGTGGTCAGTCCCGTCCGCGCTCCGTGGGAGCGGGCGGCTCGGTGCCGGTCTCCGGCTCGGGCGCGGTCGCAGCGCCGTCGTCGGGCGGCGGGGCCTCCTCGCCTGCCGCAGCCTCGTCCCCGGCCGGTGCCGTCGGTGACGGCTTCGCGCCACGCCGCGCCACGATGACGGCCGCCGCGATGCCGATCCCCGCGACGAGGGCGAGGAGCAGGACCCACGGCGGGCCGCCCTCCTCCTCTGCCGGCGGGGGCGCCGGCGCCGGCGTCGCGCTCGGCATCGGCGTCGGGCTCGGCGACGGCGTGGGCGTGGCCACGGCGGCCAGCACGACGGAGACGTCCACGAACGGGTTGCCGTCGGTGATGACGGCCGGCGGATTCACGGTCTCCCATGAGCGGTCGCCGTCCGTCACGTCGGCGACCACGACGTACGCCGCGTCCGGATCGACCTCGGCGACGTTGAAGGGCACCGCGAACGGGATCGGCGCGCTGGCACCGCCCTGCGGCCGGGCGTCGAATCCGAGCACGACGCCGGTCTCCTGCTGGACGATCATGGTCACCGACGACGCATCCTCGCCCAGGGATCCCTCGATGCCGGTCAGCGTCCCGGAAACCTCGCCGAGCAGCAGGTCGGGGCGGAAGGTCAGGCGCACGACGACGCCGGACGACGGGGCGCCTCCGGTGACAACCTCGACGCCCTCCGCCGACACCCATGCGTTATCGCCGTCGACGATGGCGCCACGGATGGTGTACGTCCGGGCGGGGTCGATGTCGGCCGTTGCATAGGGGATCGAGAAGGCGATCGGCTGCTGACCGGGCGCCTGGATCACCTGTGTCGCCACCACGGCGACCGACGACGCGTTGCCCTCGTCGAGGAGGGCGACCACGGCCCTGGCGCCCCCCGAGAGCGTCGCGCCCTCCGCGTAGACCAGGGTGCCGGTGACCGTGCCCTCGGCCGGCAGGGGCGTCGCGGTGGCGGACGGATCCGGCGTCGGCGTCGGCGCGGGGGTGGGGGCCGGCGTCGGCGTCGCGGTCGGCTCCGGGGTCGCGGTCGGCTCCGGGGTCGCGGTCGGCTCCGGGGTCGCGGACGGCTCCGGGGTCGGAGCAGGCGTGGCCGTGGGGGCCGCCGGCGACCCTGACGGCTGCGGGCTCGGGGTGATGACCGGGATTCCCGTGGGCAGGGCTGTGACGGGGACGGTCAGGGCACCGCCGGACCCCGTCACGATCTCAACGGGCACGCTCTCCCAGACCGAGCCGGTGTCGACGATCGCCGCCTTCACAACGTAGCGCGCGGCCGGATCGACCAGCGCCGGCTCGTAGGGAACGGCGACCGTGATCGGTGCCTGGCCGGTCGTCACCGAGATCCCCCGGGCGGCCAGACGGCCGCCGGTGGTGTTGACGATCACCACCTGGGCCACGGCCGCATCGCTGAGGGCGGTCCGGTCCGGCTTGGTGATCGTGACGGTCAGCCTCGCGGACCCCGGGATCGGCGTCTCGAGGGGGACCTTGACGTCGGTCTCCGGGCCCCCCGTGATGACCGGGACCGGCCCCGGGCTCTGGAAGAGGATGAGGCCGTCGACGACCGATGCGTACACCGCGTACGACCGCTTCGGGTCGATGCGGGCCGGGTCGTAGCGCACGGCGAAGGGGAGCGGCCCGGCCCCTGGGGCGGGCAGGCGCTGCTGGCCGACGATCAGGGGATCCGTCGCCGACGCGGACTGGTCCACGATGGTGATGACCGCCACGGCGGCCTCGGTCCGGACGTCCTCCATCTCGAGGGTCCCGGAGACCAGGCCGGACGGCGCCGCGACGCTGCCCGGGACGAGAAGGAGCAGCAGGGCGACGGTCGCGATGATGGCTGGGGCGACATGGCGGGCCATGCGCCTGCGGTGACGAACGCGCACGACAGGTTACCTCCACGCCGCGGGGTCACGACAGAACATGCCCCTCTTCGACGTCAGCCTAGCCGACGAACGACCTCCCGCTATCCTCCAGTCCGGGTGAGCTTTCCCACGCGACAGCCAGCTGCGCGATCGCTCGAGCTCGCCGGGACGAGGCTGGCCGCGTGGCACGACCGGCCACGCGCTCCGGGACCTCTGGACCAGGGACTCACGGCGGAAGCTCGGGCATGCTCGCTCACGTGATGGAGAGTCTGCGACAGCTGGACCCGATGCCGGCCTGCGACGAGCAAGAGATCGTCGACGGCGACGCCGCGACGCACCTCGAGGCGCTCGTCTTCGACGCCGCGCTCGAGCTGGCCTTCGCGGCGGTCACCGATGCCCTCCTGATCGAGCTGGTGGGGCAGCACCTCCGCCTCTCCGGCTCCATCCAGATCGGGTTCCACCGCCGCCTGTCGGACTTCATCAACAACCACGAAGGCCTGATGCACCTGAAAGGGGTCACGATCCTGCGGCGGAACGGCGAACCGACGAAGGTGACGGCCCCGAGCATCTGGGTCAGCCCCGAGGAGGTGACCCTGATCGGCCAGCAGACCGAATCGACGGTCCGCGAGGCGCCGCCTGACCTGCTCCAGGAGAAACGGACCCACACCCTGATCGTCGTCACCCCCGGCCACACCCTGAGCGGCGATGTCCACCTCAACCCCGAGGCGCTCCTCGCCGCGTTCATCGAGTCCCCGTCGCCGGCGTGGATCCCCATGACGGACGTGCGGACCCGGTCGCTCGCCGACCGCCGCGTCATCTCCCGCTACGAGTTCGCCCTGCTCAACCGGCGCCACATCGTGGCGGCCACCGAGATGCAGCCGGGCATGATCAAGGGCCGCGCCGTCCTCTGACGTCCGTCCGGGCGGCGGCCATCGTGGCCCCTTGGTCCCGGGTGGGCCCCGCCCGATCGGCCGCTTGCGCATCCGCAGCCGGCCGGGCACCCTTCGCCGCATGTCGCACCGTCGCCGTCCCGTGACGGCCGTCGTCGCGCTCGCGCTCGCCGCGGGCCTCGTCGTCGGCCTCGCCCCCGCGGCCGTGGCCGCCGAGCCGGACTACCCGAGCCGCGACGGGCGGTACCACACGAACGCCGAGATGGTGACCGAGATCCACGCCGTCGAGACCGCCCACCCCGACCTCGTCGACGTCCTCTCGATCGGGAAGAGCCACCAGGGGCGTGACATCTGGGTCGCCAAGGTCTCCGACAACGTGGCGCTCGACGAGCCGGAGCCGGAGGTCCTGGTCGACGCCCTGCACCACGCCCGCGAACGGCTCAGCCTGGAGCAGGCGCTCTCCTTCCTCGACACGCTCACGAGCGACTACGCGACCGACCCCGGCGTGCGCGCCGTGGTCGACGCCCGCGAGGTCTGGATCGTCTTCTCCCTCAACCCGGACGGGCACGTCTACGACGTCGCCGGCTACCCGGACCGGCTCTGGCGCAGGAACCGCCAGCCGACCCCGGGGGCCAGCGCCGTCGGCACCGACCTGAACCGCAACTACGACTACCGCTGGGGATGCTGCGGCGGCTCGTCGGGCGACCCGGCCGCGTGGAACTACCGGGGGCCGGCCCCCTTCTCCGCCCCCGAGACCCGGGCCCTTCGCGACTTCGTCAACAGCCGGGTCGTCGACGGCCGCCAGCAGATCCGGGCCCACATCACGCTCCACACGAACGGCGAGCAGGTCCTCTGGCCGTTCGGCTACACGAAGACCGACGTGCCCTCCGACATGACCGTCGAGGACCACCGGGCCTTCGTGGCCCTGGCTCGCGGGATGGCCGGCCGGAACGGCTACCGGCCGATGCAGTCCAGCGACCTGTACCTCACCGACGGCGACCAGATCGACTGGATGTACGGGCGCCACCGGGTCTTCTCGTTCACCTGGGAGCTCTACCCACCGCAGCAGCCGTCCACGGCGACCGACCATTACTCGTCCGACGAGATCATCGCCCGCGAGACGGCGCGGAACCGCTCGGCGTTCCTGTACTTCCTGCGGAACGCCGCCTGCCCGTGGGGCGTCATCGGCCGCGCGCAGGCCAACTGCGGCCCCTTCTTCGACGATTTCGAGGGATCGACGGGGTGGACCCTCGACCCCGACGGGACGGACACGGCGACGGCGGGCCGCTGGCAGCGCGCGAACCCGGCAGGGACGCGGTCCGACGGGCCCAAGCAGCTCGACGCGGCCACCTCCGGGTCGCGGACCCTGGCAACCGGCACCGCCGCCGGCGCCGCGGCCGGCGCCAACGACCTCGACGGCGGCACCACGACCGCCCGCTCGAGCTCCATCGCCCTGCCGGCGACGCCGGGGCCGCTCACCCTGCGCTTCTACCTCGCCCACGACGCCTTGTCGGGGCCGGAGGACTGGCTGCGGGTCTGGGTGGAGGGCGCGGACGGGACGCGGACGCTCGTCCTCGAAGAGCTGGGGGCGGCCGACGACGACGATGCCGCCTGGGCCTCGGCCCGCATCCCGCTCGCGGCGTGGGCCGGCCAGGTGATCCGGATCGTGGTGGGCGCGGCCGACGAGGGGGCCGCCAGCCTCGTGGAGGCGGCGATCGACGACGTCCGGGTCGAGCGCCCGTGATCCCAGCCGGACGGTGAGCCCGGAACGCCGCGGGAAAGCAAGAACCCCGGCGGGCGGACCGGGGTTCTCGACGTCGGTATGCGAATTGGTTGCGGGGAAGGGATTCGAACCCTTGACCTTTGGGTTATGAGCCCAACGAGCTGCCGCTGCTCCACCCCGCGTGCGAAGTATGGGCCAGGTGGGCCAAGTGCGTCAAACGCCGGTCCACGCGCCCGGGCGTGCGGGCCCACGCACGACCGGACCGGGGAGCCCGGCCGGAGTCGGCGCCGGCGCCCCGGTACCGAGCTCGTCACAGGATCCCGAAGCCGCCCAGCGCCTTGGCCAGGAACCAGGTCCCGAACACGAGGCCGAGTGTGATCATGATCGCCCTGCTGTAGCGCTCCAGGAGTGCCGAGGCCTGCTCGAGCATCGCGCCGGCCCGGGCGGGCGCGAGGACGGTGATCCCGATCGCCGCCAGGTGGATCGACACCGCCCCGACGACAAAGACGAGGTAGGCGGCGATCGCCGCCGGCCGGCCGAGGTCGGTGTCGACGATCGCGCCGATCGCGCCGAGGGTGAAGGCCCACAGCTTCGCGCTGAGCGCGACGATCCCCGCCCCGAAGAGGAAGGCCCTGCCCGGCGTGATCGAGCCGACCATCGCCATCCAGCGCGGGGGAGGCGCGTCCTCGTCGGGCTGGGTCGCCAGCTTCTTCGCCGCCGAGACGAGGAAGATCACCCCGATCACGAGGAGGAGCGTCGACGCGACCAGCCCGGGCCCGTCCCCATCGACCGCCGCGGCGCTCGCGGCGTCCAGGACGAGGCCGAACAGGATCCCCTGGGCCAGCCGGACGGCAGTCATCCCGGTAACCCAGGCCATCGCGGCAGACCGCCCGCCGCCGGAGCGGAGCAGCAGGATCGTGACCGTCACCTGGACGGGGAGAATCGCGCTGCCGAGGATGAGCGGGATCAGCGTGGTCCACAGGTCGAGCACTCGGTGCGCCTCGCCGCGACGGGGTGGGAAGGCCACAAGTGTGCGGCCTCGCGGCCCCGCGCGTCGCCCTCGTTCCAAGGCGTGTCCGCGCCCGGTTGCCCGCCGGACAACAGCCCGGCCGCCCGCCGGGCGTCGCCCACGGTGCTGCCGCCGCGGCATCGCCGCGCTACAGTGATGGCCCTCGTCGGGCCGATGCGCCGCGAGCGAACCGGGAGCCGTCCTGCCGATGTCCGCCGACGACCTCTATCCTGCCGCCCTTGCCGTCCGCGAGCGGGCCTACGCCCCGTACTCGGGCTACCTCGTGGGGGCCGCGATCCGCGACGAGGGTGGCCGCGTCCACGCCGCCGCGAACGTGGAGAACGCCGCGTACCCCCAGAGCCAGTGCGCCGAGGCCTCGGCGATCGGGGTGCTGGTGGCCGCGGGTGCCCGCCGGATCACCGAGATCTGCGTCGTCGCCGACGAGCGGACCGGCATCCCGACCCCCTGCGGCGCCTGCCGCCAGCGGCTCCGGGAGTTCGCGCCGCTCGAGGCGCCGGTCCACCTCGCCGGCCTCGCCGGCGTGATCCGCACGGTGACGCTCGGCGATCTCCTTCCCCTCAGCTTCGGGCCCGAGTTCCTCGGCAAGGAGGCCGTCCGATGACCCACCCCGGTCTCGACCCCGCGCGCCTCGCCGCGGACGTCCTCCGCGAGCAGGCCCCGGGCTTCAACCCGCGCCTCGGGATCGTGCTTGGCTCCGGCCTCGGTGGGCTCGCCGACGCCCTCGACGACGCCGTGGCCGTGCCGTACGCCGAGATCCCCGGCTTCCCGCCGTCCACGGTCGCCGGTCACGCCGGGCGGTTCGTGCTGGGCACGCTCGAGGGCGTCCCGGTCGCCTGCATGCAGGGCCGCTTCCATCTCTACGAGGGACATCCGCCGGCGGCGATCAAGCTCCCCATCCGCACGTTCGCGGCGCTCGGGGTCGAGGCGCTCCTGCTGACGAACGCGGCCGGCTCGCTGCGCGCGGAGGCAAAGCCGGGGAGCCTCATGCTCATCACCGACCACATCAACGCGATGTGGACGAACCCGCTGGTCGGGCCGAACGAGGACGAGTGGGGCGAGCGCTTCGTCGGCCTCGAGGACGCCTACGACCGCGAGCTGCGGGCGCGCCTCGGGCGGATCGCCGGCGAGCTCGGCATCAGGCTCCACGAGGGCGTCTACTGCTCGCTCCTGGGACCGCTCTTCGAGACCCCGGCGGAGATCCGCGCCTACAGGGTCCTCGGCGCGGACGCGGTCGGGATGTCGACCGTGCCGGAGGTGATCGTCGCTCGCCACGCCGGGATCCGGGTCGCGGCCATCAGCGCGATCACGAACCTCGCGGTCGGGATGAGCGCCGAGCCGATCGACCACGAGCAGACGCTGCGGGGCGCGGCGATGGCCGCCGCCGATCTCACGCGGCTGGTGCGGGCGTTCGTCGCCTCGTTCGCCGGGGAGCCATCCGACGGCGGCGCCGGCGGCCCCGGCGGCCGGGCCGCGGAGGCATAGCGATGCTCCCCCAGGAGGTCGTCCGCCACAAGCGCGACGGCCGCACGCTGTCCGACGCGGAGATCGCCTTCTTCGTCGGCGGGCTGACCGACTGGGACAATCACCGAGGGCCAGGCGGCGGCCTTCGCGATGGCCGTCTTCTTCCGGGGCATGACCCGCGCCGAGCTCGTGGCCTTCACCCTGGCGATGCGCGATTCCGGCACGGTCCTGGACTGGTCCGACGCGGACCTCCCGGGACCACCGCTCGACAAGCACTCCACCGGCGGCGTCGGCGACAAGGTCTCGCTGATGCTGGCCCCGATCGTGGCGGCCTGCGGCGGCGCCATGCCGATGATCTCCGGGCGCGGCCTCGGCCACTCGGGCGGCACGCTCGACAAGATGGACGCGATCGACGGCTACACGACGGCGCCCAACAACGCCCACTTCCGTCGGGTCGTGCGCGAGGTCGGCTGCGCGATCATCGGCCAGACAGGCGACCTCGCCCCTGCGGACCGGCGGCTCTACGCCATCCGGGACGTGACCGCGACGGTGGAGAGCATCCCCCTGATCACGTCCTCGATCCTGTCGAAGAAGCTGGCCGCGGGCCTCACTGGCCTCGTCCAGGACGTCAAGTACGGCACCGGTGCCTTCATGACGCACCGACGAGGACGCCCGGGCGCTGGCCGAGAGCATCGTGGCGGTCGCGAACGGAGCCGGCGTGCCGTACGACGGCGATCCTCACCGACATGAACGAGGTGCTGGGCACCACGGCCGGGAACGCCGTCGAGGTCCGCGAGGCGATCGCATACCTGGCGGGCGACGGCGAGCGCGAGCCGCGCCAGCACGAGGTGACGATCGCGCTCTCGGCGGAGCTGCTGGTCATCGGCGGGCTCTTCGCAGGCGTCGCTGACGCCCGCGAAGCCTGCGAGCGCGCGTTGGCGTCCGGCGCGGCCGCCGAGCGGTTCGCGCGGATGGTCGCCGCCCTCGGCGGGCCGGCCGACCTGCTGGAGCGGCCCGACGCATACCTCCCGTTGCCGGAGGTGACGCTGCCGGTCGTGCCGGCGCGAAGCGGGTTCATTGCGGCCGAGGACGTCCGGGCGGTGGGACTCGCGATCGTGGGAATGGGCGGCGGCCGCACGCGCGCCGACCAGTCGATCGACCACACGGTCGGCCTCACCCGGATGGCGCCGGTGGGAGCCAAGGTGGGGCCCGACCGGCCGCTTTGCCTGGTCCACGCCCGGACGGCCGCCCAGGCGGAGGCCGCCGCGGCCGAGGTCCGCGCCGCGATCACGGTCGCCGACGAGCCGCCGGAGCGGGCGCCGGTCGTCCTGGAGAGGGTGGCCGGGTAGCCGGCCCGGCATCGCCGACGAGCCGCCCGAGCGGACGCCGGCCGGCGGCCCTGGGTGATCGTCGTGGACGGATCGCAGGATCCGCTGCCCGGAAACCGGGAAGGCCACTCCGCACGAATGGGGGGACATGAACAGCCGCCGCATTGCCATCATCGTCGTCGCCGTCATCGCCGTCGTGGCGATCGGCGGGTTCGTCGCCGCGCAGACCTTCCTCCGGGGGGACGAGGTCCCCGAGCTCGGGCTGGACACTCCTGCGCCCTCCGCCATGGCCTCCGAGGCGCCGTCTGCCGCGCCGGCGGCCAGCGACCCTGGCGTCCGCCACGGCGGCTCCCTCGGCCGCCGCGGGCGACCTCGCCGGCACCTGGACGATCGCCGAGGGCGAGGCGGGCTACCGGGTCCGCGAGACGTTCCTCCAGCAGCAGGCGGACACCGACGCAGTCGGGCGCACCAGCGGCGTCACGGGGGGCCTGGAGATCGAGGGAGACGCCGGCGCGCTCGTGATCGCGGCCGGGCGCATCGAGGTCGACATGACGACCCTGGAGAGCGACAACGGACGCCGCGACAGCCAGCTCCGTGGCCGCGGGATCCAGACCGACACCTTCCCCACGTCGACGTTCGAGCTCGCCGGGCCGGCCGCCCTTCCTGCCGAGTTCGGCAGCGCCGACGTGGACGTGACGCTCCCCGGGAAGCTGACGCTCCACGGCGTGACGCGCGACGTCGAGATCGCGGCACAGGCCCGCGTCGAACCCGATGGCACGGTCGTCGTCGCCGGCTCGCTGCCGATCCACTTCGCGGACTACGGCATCGAGGCCCCGAACGTGGCCGGTCTCATCGCCGTCCAGGACAACGGCAGCATGGAGTTCCGGGTCGTCCTTGCGAAGGGGTAGGGCCGGGGCCGATCGGTGGACGAGGGCCCGCCGGTCACCGGGCGCTCAGATTCCGACCGATCCCGCGCGGGAGGAGGGGGCGGGGGCCCCGCGCGACCGACATCAACCGGGTGGCGGCCGCAGCGCCGTCGTCGCGCCCCACGCGGCGAGGGCCATGCCGGCGGCGAAGATCGGCCACGGGAAGTCAGTCGGGATGCCGCCGTCCAGCAGCTGGGGGGCGTTCCAGCAGAAGGCGACGATCACGATGAGGCCACCGAGCAGTCCCGCCGCCACCTGGGCGGGACCGACGCGGACGGGCTCGCCGGCGCGGAGCCGAGCGGCCGCAGCAAGGCCGAACCCGACGAGCGCCAGGCTCACGACGACCGGCGCCCAGACCGGCCCGGCCCACGGCACCGGGATGAGGAACAGCAGGTCCCACGTGCCGAGCGACGGCGGCCAGCCGATGAAGGCCCACAGCCAGCCGTAGTAGAGGATGTCCCACGTCCCGAACGCGACCGCGGTCCACGCGAGCCGCTCCAAGCCGCTCCGACCGGCCAGCCAGCCGATGGCCGCGAGCATGACCAGGGTCGCCACCTCGCGGCCGACCTCGATCGCGGCGAGGTCGCCCACGCCCGCCGGGTCCTGCAGCGGGAAGAGGTCGCCCGTCTCGATCCCGAGAGCCCGCTGGAGGTAGACGACAACGGCCGACTCCAGGAACGCCATGGCGACGCCGTAGGCGAGGACGACGATGGCCGTCGCGGCGAAGCCCGCCTCGCGACGGGTCGCGGGGGCTCCGGGGCCGGCCGGGGCGGAGGGGAGCGCCATTGTTCCAGTATCGACGCCCCGGACCCGCCCGGCGTGGCGGCTCCGGGGCGGAGCCACGGTCGCGGGATGCCCGGCGGCCGGCGGGGCCTAGGAAGCGGTCACCTCGTCCACGATCCCCACGACGACCGTGCGGATCGGGGCGCCCGGCGCCGCGAGCACCTGGCGGGCCGAGTTGCCCTCGTCAAGGAGCAGGACGGTTTCGCCGGCGCCGGCGCCCACCGAGTCGACGGCGATGAGATAGCCGCCGGAGGGCGAACCGTCCGGGTCGAGCAGGTCGCACAGGAGCAGCGTCCGGTCCTCGAACGCCGGGTGGTTGATCGTCGAGACGACGGTCCCCACGACCCGGGCGAGCTTCACGACCGGGCCCCCCTGGCTCGACGCTTCCGGGCGGGCGGCGGCCCGGCTGCGGGCGCGTCGGCTGCGGACGGAGTTGCGGCCGGATCGTCACCCTCAAGTGACCGAACAGCATCCACGATCCCGACGATCGCATGGTCAACCGGCACGAACGGATCGGGCATCGCCACGGAGGCCTCGCGGGCCGTGACGATGTAGACCAGCTCGCCGGGACCCGCCATGTGGACGGCGTCGGCGGCGACCACCTGGCCCCCGACCGGCTGCAGCTGCCGGTCGAGCGGCTGGACCAGCAGGAGCTTGATCCCGGTGAGGCCCGGGACCTTCACCGTGGCGACGACGGTGCCCGTCACCCGTGCCAGCTGCATCGCGCTACTCCCGCACCCGGGCCGCGAACCGCGCATCCGCGGCGAGGTTCTCGGCCATCTCGGGGTGGAGCCGGGCGATCACCCGGAGCGCCAGGCCGGGCGAGCCGGCGATCCGTTGGCCGCCGATCTCGACCGCCGCCTCCACCTCGGCGACCGGCCCGTCGAAGAGGAGGTAGCCCTTGCCGCCCAGATCGTCGGCGAGACGCAGCTCCAGGAGGCGGACCCGAGCGCCCTTGACCCCCGCGTCTGCAGCCTCGATCGTCGCCGCCACGGTCGCGGTCTCGATGATCCCGAGGGCCTCGCCGGCGGGCTCCGCCCGGGCGCCCCGGAGAGCAGCCACGACGTCCGGATGGACGTTCGGCAGGTAGACAACATCGAGGACCGCCGCCGCACCGACCTCGCGGCCGGCCCCCAGCGCCTCCTCCACGTCCGCCACCGCGCCGCCGACCAGGACCAGGTACTTGCCCGGATGGACGGTCCCCGCGCGGATGACGTCGATCGGGGCCCGCTTCGCCATCGCGTCGCCGGCCTCGATCCCGGCGGCGATGGAGTCCAGCTCCAGGAGGCCCAGGGCCGGCGCCACCGCGAGCCCGGGGACCGGCGCCGCCGCAGCCGCGCGGACGCGCGTGCCGGCGGCGGCCCGACGGGACGGCATCAGACGATCCGGAGCGCGCCGACGACGGTGACCCGCCGCTCACGCGAGAACGTGCGCGGCCGGGTGAGGCCGTCGCCGGTGGGGCTGGCGATCGAGAACGAGGTGAAGCCCTCGCCGCCCTCGCCCAGGCCGGCGAGGTTCGGGCCGTTGGCCACGAAGATGCTGCAGTTCATCGCCCGGGCCATCTTCGTGATCGTGTCGACGTTCGTGGAGTGGATCGACGCCGTGTGGCGGAAGCCGTGCTCCATCCGCACCGCCAGGTCGATCGCCTGGTCCACGTTCCCCACGCGCACGACGGGGAGGACCGGCATCATCTGCTCCGTCCAGGCCAGGCTGTGGTCGCGCGGCACGTCGGCCACGAGAAGCCGCGGGGCGGCGTCCACCTGCACGCCGACCTCGGCGAGGATCTTCGCCGCGTCCTTCCCGATCCAGGCCGGGTTCATGACGCCCGCCTTCCCCGGCTGACCGAGCTCCTTGAAGATGACGCGCTCGAGGCGGCGCAGCTCGTGCTCCTTCAGCAGGTACGCGCCGTGCTGGGTCATCGCCCGGAGGAGCCGGTCGGCGACGGAGTCGACCACGAGGACGACCTTCTCGTCGATGCAGACGAGGTTGTTGTCGAACGAGGCGCCGCGGACGATGTCGCGCCCGGCCCGCTCGACGTCGGCGGTCTGGTCCACGACGGCCGGCGGGTTGCCGGGGCCGGCGGTGATCGCCCGCTTGTCGGTCCTGAGGGCCTCGCGCACGACGGCCGGGCCGCCGGTCACGAGGAGGACCCGCACGCCGGGGTGGGCCATCAGCGCGCGGGCCGTGTCGATCGTGGGGATCGCGACGGCGGTCACGAGGTCCGGCGGGCCGCCGGCCGTGACGATCGCCCGGTTGATGAGGCGGATCGTCTCCGCCGAGCAGCGCTTCGCGGAGGGGTGGGCGTTGAAGACGACGGCGTTCCCCGCGGAGACGATGCTGATCGTGTTGTTGATGATGGTGGAGGTCGGGTTCGTCACCGGGGTGATCGACGCCACGACGCCGAACGGCGCCCATTCGGTGACCATCATCCCGGCGTCGCCGCTGACGGCCTGGACCTCGAGGTCCTCCGGCCCGGGCGCGTTCGAGGCGACGAGGCGGTTCTTGACGATCTTGTCCTCGTAGCGCCCGATGTGCGTCTCCTGGTGGGCCATCCCGGCCAGCTGCTCGGCGTGGTCGAGCATCGAGCGGCGGACGGCCTCGATGACGACCTTGCGGGCGGCCAGGCCGCTGTCGCGGAAGGCCAGGAACGCCCTCGACGCGGCCGCGACCGCGTCGTCGATCGTGGCGTGGATCCCGTCGCCGAGGTCGGCGGAGGACGCCGCGGCCAGCTCCGCCTCGGCGCGCAGGCCCGGTCCCGGGCGCCCGTCGCCGGCCACCACCACGCGGCGGCGCACGCGCTCGATGATCTCCGCTATCTCGCGCTCGTCCATCGCTCTCCGCCCGCTCGTCGCCGCCGCCCGGCGACGGCTACTTGCGGTAGACCTCCGTCCCGCCGGTCTCCCACGTGTCGACGATCGCCACGATCACCGCGTCGCAGGGCCGGTCGCGGGTCGCCTCGGTGTTCCGCGCCGAGCTGCCGGTCGCGTAGAGGACGACCTCGCCGACGCCCGCGCCGACCGCGTCGGCCGCGACGACGTACCCGCCTGCCTCGTGGTTCTCGGCGTCGAGCTGGCGCACCAGGAGGAGCTTCCAGCCCTCCATCAGCGGCTCTTTCCGGCTCGCGACAACGGTGCCGGTCACCCGTCCGAGGAGCATCTCTCCACCGCCTGCTCAGGGGAGGCGCGCCGGGCCGGCGGGCCCGGCGCGCCCGTCCCGGTTCCTAGCCCTGGCCGGACTCGGCCTTCGCCTCGTCGAGCCGCCCGAGCGGCAGGACGAGATCGACGTTGACGTGCGGCCGGGCGATCACGTGGCTGGCCACGACCTCCCCGACCTTGGCGGAGTTGCGGACGCCCGCCTCCACCGCCGCCTTCACCGCGGCAACGTCGCCCCGGACGACCGCCGTGACGTACCCGCCGCCGGTCTTCTCGTAGCTGACGAGCTCGACCTTCGCGGCCTTGACCATCGCGTCGGCGGCCTCGACCACCGCCGCGAACCCGCGGGCCTCGATCATCCCGAGCGCTTCTGCCATCGATCCGTTCTCCTTCTCCGTCGTGCTCGACCTGTGTGGTTCGTGCTGCCGGCCCCGCGGGCCCCTACGATTTCGCTTCCCGTCCCTCGAGGCCCTCGATCGCCGCGAGCGCCGCGCGCCATCCGACGTCGATGTCGCGCTCCTCGCCGCCGAGGTAGATCCGGCCCATCGAGCCGAAGGCCCGCACCTCGAGGATGTTGATGTGGGCCGCCTTCTCCGCCTCGTTCGCCGCGAGGGCGGCGTAGGCCGCCGGCTCCAGCTCCAGCACGTAGAGCGTCTGGCCGGGGATCAGCATCTGGCCGTGGCGCGTCCTGTTGATCAGCTGGGCCTGGTGGTCGTCGATGCGGCGGATGATCTGGCTGGAGAGGACCCGGGGCTTGATCCGGTCGGTCTCCGCCAGGCCGATCTCGGCCAGGATCGCGGCGCCGGCGGCGCGCACCTCCGCCTGCGACGCCGAGTGGACCTCGAGCATCCCGTAGTAGCGCTCGATGATCTGCATGCCGGGCTTGACGGTCGTCGACTTGAGGGCGATGTCGGTGAGGCGGTTGATCTCGATGCCGGGCGAGACCTCGACGGAGAGCGAGGCGTCGCCCGCGAGGGGCAGGAAGCCCTGGGCGACCGTCCCCAGGAAGGCCGCGTACTGGGCCTGGAGGCTGTCCAGGAAGACATAGGCCCGGAGATCAATAGCTGCCATGCGCGCCCTTCTCTCCCGTGACGATCCTGACGCCGGCGGAGGCCCCGATCCGGGTCGCGCCGGCCGCGATCATGTCCTGCACGTCCTCGGCGGTGCGAATGCCGCCGGACGCCTTGACGCCCATCTTCGGGCCCACCACCTCGCGCATCAGCGCGACGTCGAAGACCGTGGCCCCGCCCTTCGCGTAGCCGGTCGATGTCTTGACGAAGTCCGCCTTCGCCTGGCTGGCGAGGCGGCAGGCGATCACCTTCTCCTCGTCGGTGAGGAGCCCCGTCTCGATGATGACCTTGTTCGCCGCGCCCGCCTCGTGGCAGGCGTCCGAGACCTTCGCGATGTCCTCGCGGACCGCGTCCTGCATGCCGCTCTTGAGGGCGCCGATGTTGAGGACCATGTCGATCTCGCGGGCGCCGTCGCGGATCGCCCGACGGGCCTCCACGGCCTTGACCTCGGACGTGCTCGCCCCGAACGGGAAGCCGATGACCGAGGCGACGGCGACGTCCGTCCCCCGAAGGTTCTCCGCGGCGCGACGGACCCACGTCGGGTTGACGCAGACGGCGGCGAAGCCGTGCTCGGCGGCCTCGGCGCAGAGGCGGTCGATCTCGGCGGCCGTCGCCTCGGGCTTCAGGAGCGTGTGGTCGATGTAGCGCGCGAGGTCGCGCGGCACGTCGGCTGCGGCGCCGTGGTACTCGACGCGGGAGGCACCGCCGGCCACGATGTCGCGGACCTTCACGGCGCACTGCGCGGCGCAGCCGCGGAGGCAGGTCGCGCAGGGATCGAGGGCGCCGCCCGACGCGGCGCCGGTCGTCCCGTCGCCGGCCCCCAGCGCCGCCAGCACCTCCCGCGTGATCGCCTCCACGAGGTCGTTCCGCTGGTTGATCGTCTCGGTCATCCTGGTCGACCCTCACCGGTTGGGCTCATGTAGCGGCGTTCGAGATCGGTGATCTTGTCCACGCGGGCGGCGTGACGGCCGGGCGCCCAGTCGGTCCCCAGCCAGGCCCGCACGATCTCGATGGCGAGGCCCTCGCCGAGGAATCGCGCGCCCAGCGTGAGGACGTTGGCGTGGTTGTGCTCGCGGCTGTTGCGCGCCGACGAGAGGTCGTGGCAGTTCGCGGCCCGGATCCCCGGCACCTTGTTGGCGGCCATCGCGGAGCCGATCCCGGCGCCGTCGAGGACGATCCCCCAGCGGCACGTCCCGTCGGCGACGAGGCGGGCGACGGCGTGGGCGATGTCGGGGTAGTCGACGGCCTCGGGCCCGTTGGTTCCGCAGTCCCGGACTGCGTAGCCGGCCTCGGTGAGCACGCGGCCGATGGCATCCTTGAGCTGCCAGCCGCCGTGGTCGGCGCCGATCGCGATGGCGACTGCCGTCGAGGCCGGGGCGGGAGCCGGGGCCCGGGCCGCCGCGGGCGGGGGTGCGGATGCGGCCGAGTCCGCCGCGGCGGTCGCGCCGGCAGGAGCGGCGCTCCCCCCGCCGAGGGTCGCGTCGACGATCCGGGCGACGAGCGCCCGAACCTCGTCAGCGGAGGGTGCCGGTCGTGGGTCAGACACGGTCGAGGATCCACTCGGCGGTCGCCTCGTCGGTCACGAGGACGTTGACGTAGCCGGCCCGGAGCGCGGCCAGGGCGATCGGCCCCCTCCCCGCGCCCGGGGCGACCCCTACGCGCAGCGCTTTCGAGCGCAGCTCGTCGAGCGGGAGGCCGACGGTCCGCCGGTCGAGCGACGGGAGGGCGATCCGACCGTCCTGCGAGAGGAACCGGCCGAGGATGTCGCCGACGGCCCCGGCGTCGGCGAGCGCCGCAAGCTCCGCGTCGCCGACGTAGCCCGAGGCGACGTGCACGCTGTCCGGGCCCAGGACGCCCATCCCGAAGACCGCGGTGGGCGCCGACCGCGCGGCGGCGAGCGTCTCGCCGACCGACGGATCTCCCTCCAGGGCGTCCCGGAGCTCCGGCGAGCCGACGATGGCGGGCGCGGCCATGAGGCGGATGGCGGCACCGGTGGTGATCCCGAACTGCTCGACGACCTCCTGGGCCCGCGTCGGGCGCGCCGAACGCGAGATCGCCCCGTTGAGCTGGACGATCTCCGTGGCGGTGCTCCAGCCGGGGCGGAGGTGGGCGGCGAGCTCCAGCATCGTCCGGCCCCACGACACGCCGATGGCGCCCTGCGGCCGGATGGCGGCGAGGTGGGCGGCAGCGGCGGCGGCGACGCGCTCGCGGGCGAGGAGCTCGTCGTCGGGCGGAGAGCCCGTCGTCGGGACGTCGACGACGACGGCGCTGCGGAGCCCGAACGTCCGGACGAGCGCGTCCTCGAGCTCAACGAGGCGGGCATCCGGGTGGACGATCTCGATCCTGACGGCCGATTCGCGGAGAGCCCGGTCCAGGAGCCGGCCCACCTTGAAGCGGCTGACACCGAGGCGCTTGCCGACCTCGTCCTGGGTCAGGTTCAGGCGGTAGTAGAGCTGCGCCGCGCGAAGCATCAGCCGGGTCTCGGCGGCCGCAAGCTCATCCTGGCGAAGGATCGCCGGGCTCGTTGCCATGCTCAGATGTGCAGGCATGTGCTCATGTGTACGCAACCGTACGCCCGGGTAGCACCCCCTGTCAAGGGAGATCGTCCGGGTTTCTCTCGACCCGGCGGTGTCAGGAGCGCCGTTCCGTCGTGGTCAGCGGCCCGCGGGGTGCCGCGTCCTGCAGCGTCCCGAGCGCGGCCGGCGAGGCCGCGATCTGCACCGCGGGCGTGGCCGGCGCGGGCACGGCCGGCGCGGGCAGGACCGGCATCGCGCCCGTCGACCGCGGGAAGACCGGCCGGGCCGCGGCGGGGTGGGCGCGCAGCCAGAGCAGCGCACCACCGCCGACGACGGTCGTCAGGGCGCCGCCAACGAGGAGGGCGGCGACCGCCCCCCAGGTCGAGGCGATGGCTCCGGCGAACAGGGCCCCCAGCGGGGTCGAGCCGGCGAAGACGGTCGTGTAGACGCTGATCACGCGACCCCGCAGCTCGTCGGGGACCGTCGCCTGGATGAGCGTGTTGCCGTTCGCGGCCATCCAGATCGCGCCGAACCCGGCGAACGCGAGGGCCAGCATGGCGACCACGTACGCCGGGAAGGCGGCGGTGACCAGGAGCCCGACGCCGAGCATCAGCGCGCCGGCCGCGATCGCCCACGGGCTGGGCCGCCTCCGCGTGGCGAGGAAGAGCGCGGCCGCCACCGATCCGAGGCCGC
The DNA here is from genome assembly GCA_963709605.1 of uncultured Chloroflexia bacterium. GTDB lineage: Bacteria > Chloroflexota > Limnocylindria > Limnocylindrales > CSP1-4 > CTSoil-043. Next base: position 121,451 of record CAVPWX010000013.1, read on the forward strand.
TGGCGGCCATCAGGAACCCGAACGACGCTGCGTCGCCGCCGAGGACGTCGCGGGCGAACGGGGGGATCGTGACCTGGAAGTTCATGCCGATCGTCGCCGCGAGGCCCACGACCACGACGGGCAACAGGACCGAGGAGCTCCCGCGTGAGTAGCTGATCCCCTCGCCCACCGAGGCCAGGACTGCCCGGACGGTGCGCGGCCGGGGAATCGGCGGGGGCGTGCGCAGCTCCTCGGCACGCATCAGGAGCAGCCCGACGATGACCGCCAGGAAGCTGAGGCCGTTGAGGAAGAAGGCGATCGAGATGTCGAAGACGGCGATCGTGACGCCGGCGATGGCCGGCCCGATGACGCGTGCGGCGTTGAACGTGGCGGAGTTGAGGGCGATCGCGTTCACGACGTCCTCCCGTCCCACCATCTCGACGGCGAACGCCTGGCGGACCGGCATCTCGATGGCGTTCGCGCAGCCGAGGAGCACCGCGAGGACGAGGATCATCCAGACCTCGACGATGCCGGCCAGGGTGAGGACGCCGAGGACGATGGCGAGCGTCGCCATGACGGCCTCCAGGGCGATCAGCGTCGGCCGCTTGGGAAGGGCGTCGGCGATGAGGCCACCGAACAGCCCGAGGAGAAGGACCGGCGTCCACTGCGCGGCAGCCACGACACCGAGCATCAACGGGTCGTTGGTGAGCGTGAGGACGAGCCACGCCTGGGCCACGGACTGCATCCACGAGCCGACGAGAGAGACGGCCTGCCCGCCGAAGAAGAGACGGAAGTTGCGGTGGCGCATCGCGCGGAGGGCGTTCGCGCCGCCGAGCGAGCCGATCGTCACGGGCCCGTCTCCGCGTGCGGCGCGCCGGCGACGTGGGCCGAAGCCCCACCCTCGAGCTCGTCGAGGTGGGCCCGCAGGTGGGCCCGGCGCGCCTCGGTGGCATCGATCATCTCCCGCAGGCGCGCGGCCTTCTCCGCCAGCGTGGAGACCTGGCGGTCCATGCGGCCGATGAGGCCCCGGAGGATGGCCCGCTTCTCGGCCTCGTCGCCGGCGGCGCGGAAGCGCTCGCCGTCACGGATGCGCGCCTCCTCGTCCTCGAGAAGGCGGGAGATCTCGCCGAGGCTGAAACCAGCGTGGTCGCGGAGCTCGCGGATGAACCGCAGCCGATCGAGGTCCGACGCGTCGTACAGGCGGTAGGCGCCCTGGGAGCGGGCGGCCGGCCGGAGCAGCCCGATCTCCTCGTAGTAGCGGATCGAGCGCGGCGTCAGGCCCGTCTCCGCGGCGACTTCCTGGATGCGGAGGAGCCGCGGCGCGGCCGGGGCCTGCGGCGGCTCGGGGCCGGCCGGCGACGTGGGGCCGGCCGGCGACGTGGGGCCGGCCGCGGGGCCGCTTGAGGGTGCGGGGAGCGCCATCTGCCCATGATCGCACAACCTTGACGTTCGCGCGAAGGTTAAGGTTGCCACTCCGGAGACCCGCGAAGGGGCTCCGTCATGTCACGCGGGCCGGGTTCGCGAGGGGCTCGTCAGGGCTCGTCGGCGGCGGTCGCGACGGTCGCGGCGCTGGCAAGGACGTCGACGCGGCGCGCCCGGCGGGCCCGCAGCGCGTCCCGCCAGAGCTCCACGGCGAGAGGCCACCACGCGTCGAGCTGGGCGTCCTGGCCGTACCACGGGTCGCGGACGCCGGGGCCGTGGACGGCGTCGGAGAGGACCAGGTGGTGGGCGCCCGGCAGGAGCGCGGAGGCGACCGGGACGAGGCCATCGCCAGCGACGATCGGCTCGTCGGGCGCGGGGTGGACCTCCTCGTAGAGGCGATGCATGAAGCGCGACCGCCCGTCCTCGGCCTCGTCGTGCCCGACGACGTAGCGCGAGGCGACGGCGAGGTACGCGGTCGTGGGAGCGAAGAAGGCGCCGGGCACGTGGCGGTTGGCGAAACGCGCTCCCGCGTCGGCCACGCGTCTCCCCCACCGAGCCTCGTCGCCGACGAGGTGCGGGGTCCCGAGCGTGACCAGCTCCCCGATCCGCCCGCTGGCGTTGAGGCGGCGGCCCTCGAACGGCACGGGCGAGGTCAGGAGCCGGCCCACGATCCCGCCGGCGCTGTGCCCGACATACAGGATGGGCGCGCCGCGGCTGGCCGGGTGCGCGGCGCTCCGTTCGCCGGCCTCGAGGAGCGCCCGGCCGACGCGCGTCGTCGCCGGGCCGATGCCCCGGACCGCGCTGAGGATCCAGTCCGGCGGGAAGACCCGGGCGACCACGACGTCGGCCACGCCGCGAGCGCGCAGGGCAGCGGCCATCGGACCGTACCAGCCGGGCGTCGTCAGGAAGCCGCCGGCGACGAGCACGACGGGAGACAGCTCGGCCGGTTCGACCGCGGGGTCGAGCCAGGGGGCGGACGGGCGGTTCACGCCGGTTCCTTCGCGGCGAGCGCGTCCGGGGATGGGGCGGATGCCGAAGCGGGGGCCGGCGCCGGGCCGAGCCGGCGGAGGGCGGGCCCGCCGACGACGAGGCCGAGGGCCAGCGACGCGACCATGGTGACCGCGAAGACGTAGAACGGGAGGTGGACGTCGATGACGAAGAGCGCCCCGGCCGCGATCGAGGCGACGATCGTCCCGACCGTGCCGGCGGCGCCGTACACGCCCTGAGTGGTGGCCGAGCGCCCGGCGGGCGTCCCCCGTGCGACGACCGCGTAGAGGGCCGGGCCCAGGAGCGCGAACGAGATGCCCTCGAAGAAGACGACGGGAACGACGAGGATCGGGTCCTGGAGGAGCGTGTAGAGGATGCCGGCGGCGGCGGCGCCGAGGCTACCGAGCACGATGAAGAGGAAGGGGCCGCGCTGGTCGGACCATCGACCGGCGACGGGCGAGAGGACGAGGACGCCGAGGCCGAAGGCGGCGAAGGTCAGGCCGATCAGCCCGATGTCGGCGCCGAGCTCCGTCATCCAGAGGCTCCAGATCACCTCGTACGTGCCGGAGGCGAAGAAGCTCCCGATGTTGATGATGATGGCCGCGACCAGGAGGCGGTTCCAGAGGGACGACGGTACGTCGGCGCGCGGTCTCTGCAGCAGCCGCCTCGTCGGGGACGTGCCTGGGCGCCGGGCCGGCGAACGGTCGTCAGCCCGAGGACCACGGCCGCACCGACGAGGGCGACGCTGCAGAAGACGAAGGGGAAGACGTAGCCGCCGCCGAGCGCGGCGCCGATGCCGCCGAACGCGGGGCCCAGGAGGAGGCCACCCATCTGGGCCGAGGAGTAGAGACCGAAGGCGGCTCCGCGCTCGTCGGGCGCCGTGGCGTCCATGATGTAGCCGCGGGCGGCCGGGTCGTAGGCCGCCGTGGCGAGGCCCGCCAGCGCCCGCGCCATGAGGAACGCCGGCGCCCCGGTGAAGACGAGGGGCAGCGGGACGACCACCGCCGTCGCGAGGAGCCCGCCGAGCATGAGCACGCGCTTGTCGCCGCGGTCGGCGAGCCAGCCGAACGCCGGCTCGCCGAGGAGGCGCGCCGCCGGCCAGGCGGCGACGATCCAGCCAAGGGTCGCGGGGTCGATGCCCTGCTCCGTGATGTAGAGGGGCAGGACCGGCAGGAGCGCGCCGAAGCCGAGCCACAGGATCGCCTCGGCGAGGAGCACCGGCAGGATCGGGAGCGTCCGGGCGAGCCACCCGCGGACACCCCCGGGGCGCGCGTCGATCATCGCTGCCCATCGTAGCCGCCCCGCCGCGGGGGCGGGGCGCCGCTAGTAGACGATCTCGTCGGACTCGGGGACCTTGACGCTGTGGGCGTCCTTCGCCTCCCAGCCCACCTGGGCGGAGACCAGCCAGTGGCCGGCGCCCTCGCGGTCGCCCATGTCGCGGATGGGTCCGGTGACGATCACGCGGGCCACGGACTCGCCGCCGCGGTCGTACCGGACCTGCGTCTCGCGCTCGCCGTAGCGGTCGGTGCTGCGCACGGCGAGCTCGTCCCGCGGGCAGCCCATGAGACCCGCCAGCCAATCCCGCGCATCGAACGTCGCCATGTCGGGATCAGGGTACCTCAGCGGCGGAGCCGGTCTCGCGCGGGTCCGCCTACGCTGGACGGCGCACGCACGCCAGCAGGTCGGCGAGAGGCACGGTGGCCAGCCCCACGACGGAGTCCCCGCCGCCGTAGTAGACGCTCACCACCTCCCCTGCCGGGTCCAGGACCCATCCACAGGGGAACACGACCTTGGCGACGTCCCCGGCGACCTCGTACGGCGCCGACGGCCCGAAGATCCACTCGTCCGTCCGGCCGACCACGACGCGCGGGTTCTCGAGATCCAGGAGCGCCAGGCCCGCCCGGTAGATCGGCCCGGCCGCGGTGGCGTGGACGCCGTGGTACATCAGGAGCCACCCCTCGGGCGTCTCGAGCGGCGGGGGGCCGAGGCCGATCTTGCCGGCATCCCACCAGGCGCCGTCGCGCGCCTCGAGGAACATCGTGTGGTCGCCCCAGTGGCGGAGGTCCGGCGAGAACGAGATCCACATGTTGGCTCCGCCGCGAAGCGGCGAGGGGCGGTGGATCATCGCCCAGCGGCCGTCGAACCGACGCGGGAAGAGGGCCGCGTCCTTGTCCTCCGGCGGCATGACCGGCCCGAGGCGCCGCACGCTGCGGAAGTCCCGCGTCATCGCCAGCGAGACCAGCGGGCCCCGCCGGCTGTAGGCCGTGTAGGCGATCGCCCATTCCTCGCGTTCGGAGAGCCAGGTGAGGCGGGGATCCTCGCAGCCCCAGATCTCCTCGGGGTAGCGGTCCACGTCGGAGCGGAGCAGCGGCTCGGGATCGAAGCGCCAGCCGGAGACCCCGTTCGCGCTGCGGGCGACGTGGAGCTGGGAGATGCCCCGCAGGTCCTCGACCCGGAGCAGGAGGACCGTCTCGTCGTCCACGCGCGCGGCGCCGGGATTGAAGACCGAGTTGGCCGGGTAGGGCACGTCGGCGGCCGTGATGATCGGGTTGGCGTCCGATCGCCGAAGGACCTGGACGTCGTCGGGCCGGGTCACGCGACGGCGACGGCGATGCGGATGGGGGGCGCCGGCGTCGCCCGCACCGCCCGCGCGCCCTCCAGCGCCAGCAGCCACACGAGAGTGGACTCCGCGCCCTGGTTGGCGTTCACGCCAGTCGGCGTGAGGGCGTCGAAGCACGCGCCGCGGTCCGGCTCGGCGACGGGAACGGCGCCGTCGTTGGCGCCCAGGAACCAACCGTAGGCCCGATCCACGGCATCACCGTAGCGCGGCTGCCCCGTCGCGGCGAAGGCGGCCTGCGCAGCGAGCAGGAGCGCCGAAGCCTCGATCGGCTGCTGGTCGAACCGCGACCGGATGCCGTCGCGCCTCCACCAGCCGTTGCCGACCGGCGAGAGGTGGCCGGCCGGTGCGGTCTGGATCGCGACCAGCCAGTCGAGGGCACGGACGCCCGTGTCCAGCATCTCCCGGTCGCCGAGGAGGGCGCCGGCCGCGACCAGCGCCTGGACCGGCAGGCCGTTCTCGTAGGTCAGGATCGGCTCCGGCCAGGGCCACGCCGGGTCCGGGCACGCCTTGAACGCGGCGCCGAGGTGCCCCGCGAGCAGGCGCAGGGTCGAGGGGGCCTCGCCGTCCATGCCGCCGCGCACGGCGGACACGCACCCGAGGACCGCCGACGCGCGGGCCCGCAGCGCGGTCAGGCCCCGGGCTGCCGGGAGGGCCTGCCCCAGGAGCAGGCCGGCCGTGGCGACCATGCCCGCGTCCGGGGCCAGGAGGACCGTCTCGCCGAGCGCGTGCAGCGCCCGCCCCTGGCTGTCCTCCGACCCTCCGTCGTCGAGCCACGAGCCGTCGGCGGCCCGGAAGTTGCGGAACCCGGCCGTGGCGGGCACGAACGCGTCGGCCAGGAACGAGAGGTTGCGCCGGGCGCTCGCGGCCACGGCCGCCCAGCCCGTCTCGCGCTGGTGCACCAGGTCCACGCGCAGGGCACGGGCGACGTCGTCGGTGCAGTAGCCGTGGGCGGGGTCCGGCCGGGACCCGGCCGCGTGCTGCATGATCCCGGTCGCGTCGGACATGACCGCCAGGTGCCGGCGGCTGACGGGATGGAGCGGTGCAGGATCAGCCACGCGCGGCCACCATGGGGAGCGGCAGCGCCTGGATCCGGGTGCCGGCCACGACCCGGGCGAACAGCTGGCGGTACTGCGTCCCCACGTTCGACCAGACCATCGCCCGGCTGTGCTCGTGGGCCCGCCGCCCGACCGCTGCCCGCAGCTCGTCGTTCTCGAGCAGGCCGATGAGGGCGTCGGCCCAGGCCGCCGGCGAGGCGGGCGGCACGAGGATGCCGCGACCGCCGGCGAGGAGCTCCGCCGCATAGGCGTAGGGGGTCGAGACGATCGCCCGGCCGGCTCCCATCGCGTACGACAGGGTCCCGGACACGATCTGGTCGAGGTTCGGGTAGGGCGTCACGAAGACGTCGGCGCCCTCGAGCCAGCGGGTGAGCTCGACCCGGCCGACGAAGCGATCGACGAACCGGACGTGCCGCTCCAGGCCGAGCCGCGCCACGCGATCCTGCAGCGACCGGCGGTACGCCTCCCCCTCGACCGCCAGCAGGTTCGGGTGGGTGGCGCCGAGCACGACGTAGCAGGCCGTCGGGCGTGCGGCGACGACCGCCGGGAGCGCGTCGAGGACGAGCTCGTAGCCCTTGCCCGGACCGAGCAGGCCGAAGCTCAGGATCACCTCGCGCCCGGCCAGGTCGAGGGCCGGCTTGATCGTCCCGGAGTCCACGAGCGGGAGGTTCGGCACGCCGTGGGGGATGACCTCGACCTTCGCGGCGTCCACGCCGTACGTCCCGGCCAGCACGCGCGCTGCAGAGCGCGACATGACCACGGTCGCGGAGGCCGCGCGGACGAGCTCCACGAGGATGGCCCGCTGGCCGAGGGTCGGCTGGCGGAGGACCGTGTGCAGGGTGGCGACTGCCGGCGCGTCCAGCGCGTGGACGAAGTCGAGGACCGCGGCCCCGTCGTCGCCGCCCCAGATGCCGTACTCGTGCTGGACCGACACGACGTCGGCACAGCGGGAGAGGTCACGGGCCGCCCTGACGTAGTCGCCCGGCTCGTCGCGACGGATCCGGTGATGGACTTCGGAAGGGTACGGGAGGTGCGGGCCGGGAGCGTGGAGGGCGACGATCTCGCGCTCTCCGGTCGCGCTCGAGAGGGCCTGCGTGAACGTGGCGATGCCGCAGTGGCGCGGCGGGTAGGTCGAGGCGAACACGGTGCGGGCGATGACGTCGCTCCTTCCGGGGCTCCGGCACGGCCGGCGTCGATGGTGGGGGCGGCTGCAGCTCCGCGGGGCAGGCGAGGCCGGCGGGTTGGGGGGCGGCCCGTCCGAACGGACGGGCCGCCGTTCCGCTCTAGGCGGAGCGCACCTGGGAGGCGCGCGGGCCCTTGGGGCTCTGCTCGATCTCGAACTCGACGCGCTCGCCGCCGGTGAGGCGGTCGAAGTCGAGCGAGGAATCGAGGCCGCCGCGATGGAAGAAGTACTCCTTCGCATCCTCGGCAACGATGAAGCCAAAGCCGCGGTCGGCGATGACCTTCTTGATGGTACCGGTGGTCATGAGGACCTCCAACGCTTCCCGAACAGGGATGGCAGAACGCACGGTCCGTTCGAGAAGGGGGGTCGACCACGCGGAGCATCGTCGCGTGTTGCGGCGAGGGGTGAGCGTAGCACGTCTTGCCGACGGGGGGCCTCGAGCGCCACTGCGGACCGGGCGCCTCCCCTGCGCCGAGGCGAGCCTCGGCGTCCCTCCGGCTCCATCACGACCGGGCCGTATCATCGGCCGATGGGGCTCCCTGCGCCGTGGCTCATCGGCCTCGTCCTGCTCTGCTTCGCGCTGGCCGCCATCCCCACCCGCCGCCTGTCGAACGCTGGGCTTCGACCCGCGTGGCTCACCGTCTACCTGCTGACCCTCGTCGCGCTGGGGGTCGCGGTGATCGTCGCGCGGGGGCCTGGGCGGTTCCTCGTGCCGTTCCTCGTCGTGCTCTACGTCGCGCCCCTGGTGGTCGCGCCGGAGACCACCGCGACCTGGCTGCGGCGCGGCCGGCGGGCGCCGAAGAACGTCGGCTCCGGGCCGGGACGGGACGTCGGGCCGGACGACCACCCCGAGCCGCCAGCGTGACGGCGAAGGCGTTCTCGCCCCCCGCCCCGGGCGGTCGCGGGGCATCACCGTGAATTGCCCGGTCCTCGTCCTCGGCCACGGCGCGTCGGGGACAGCCGCGACGATGGCCCCCCACGTCGCCGGCCTTCGGGCACGCGGGATCGACGCCCGGACGGTCAACCTCCCGCGCGGTCGCGCGGAGCGAGCCGTTCCCGTCTTCGCCGGCCTTCTCGCGGCCGAGCCGGGCATCGCCGTCGGCGGGCATTCCTTTGGCGGCCGGGTGGCCAGCCTCGCTGCGGCCGAGGCCTGCGACGCCGGCCGCCCGCCGCTCGCGCTCGTCCTGCTCTCCTACCCGCTCCACGCGCCGGGCCGGGCCGATGACTGGGACGCCCGGAGCGCCCACTGGCCGCGGATCACCTGCCCGGTGCTCCTGCTCTCGGGATCGTCGGACCCCTTCGCGAGGTTGGCCCTGCTGGAGCAGGCGGTGGCGGAGCGCCTGCCCGTCGCAGAGCTCGTGACCTACCCGCGCCTGGGGCACGGGCTGGCGCCGGTCCTCGACGACGTGCTCGACCGGGTGGCGGCGTTCCTCGCGGCCGTGGGGCGCTGACGGACCGGCGATCGAGGTTCCGCAGCAGGCGACGGGGTCGTGAGCCCGCTGGGATTCGAACCCAGGACGCAGGGATTAAAAGTCCCTCGCTCTGCCACTGAGCTACGGGCCCACGTGGCCGCAACGATAGCGGGCGGGGCGACGGTTGCGCGCGAGAGGGGCGATGCCCGGACCCTTGCCCGGCGAGGGTGCTTCGCGGACTCCCCGGTAGAATTGGCAGGTGACCCAGTTCTACACCCTCGACCGGGCGAACGCGCGGATCCCCGAGGTGCGGGCGATCCTCGAGGACCTCCGGGCACGCCGCCTCGAGCTCCTGGGGCTCCGCGATCGGATGCGGGCCGCCACCCAGGCCGAGGTCCCGGGGCGCGGGCGCTCCCTCGTCGACGACGCGCTCACGGATGCGAGCCCCGGCGAGCCGGAGTCGCCGCGGGTGCTTGCCGCGCGCATCCAGGCGATCATCGACCAGATGCAGGCCGCCGTTGAGCGCCTCGACACCTGGGACGTGATGCTGCGCGACATCGAGACCGGCCTCATCGACTTCCCGGCGCTCGTGAGCGGGCGCCAGGTCTGGCTCTGCTGGCGCCTCGGCGAGGACGACGTCGCCTGGTGGCACGAGCTGGCGACCGGGCTCGCCGGGCGTCGGCCGCTCGCCGAGCTGGAGTGACCGATCTCCCTCGGGCCGGCGCCATCGCACCGGCACGGATCGTCGACGCCCGGGGGCGGGCGAAGGCGTTCCGGCCGCTCGATCCCGACGCACGGCACACCGCTGTCGAGCGCGGCCTCGCCGCCTATGCCCGGGGCGACTTCTACCTCGCCCACGAGGAGCTGGAGCCGGCCTGGATGGGCAGTGCCGACGCCGGCGAGCGGGAGCTCCTGGCCGGCCTCATCAAGCTCGCTGCCGCCTTCGTCCACGCCGCCCGGGGCAACCCGGCGGGCGTGGCGACGAACCTCCGCGGCGCCCGGGCCCGGCTCGACCAGGCGGCCGCGCACGGCGTCGACGGAGGGTTCGACCTGCCTGCGCTCCAGGCCGCCATCGACGTGCGCCTCGACCGGCTGGCATCCCTGCAGGCCGCGCCGGTTGCGCCCCGCGGCACGCTCATGGACCCGCCCCACGACGTCGCCGGGCCACCCGGCCGAGCCCGCCGGCCACCCCTCGATCTCGTCCCGCCGCCGCTCTCCCTGAGGACACCGGCCTGATGCATCTCCGCCAGCCCCAGGTGCCGACCATCGACGTGCTGGAGGCCGCCCGGCCGGCCGGCGATCCCCCCGCGGCGAGCCCCGGTGCGGACGGCGGCTTGGGCCCCGGTGCGGACGCCGCCGGCGATCCCCCCGTCCCGCGCGGCACGCCGCTCCTCGTCGACGTGCGGGAGCGCGACGAGTTCACCCGAATCCGGGCGCCCGGCGCCGTCCTCTACCCGACGTCGTCCTTCCTGCTCCGCTTCGAGGATCTGCCGCGGGACCGTCCGCTCCACGTCGTCTGCAACAGCGGCAGCCGTTCCGCGGCCGTCACGGCCTTCCTCCTCCGCAACGGCTGGATCGACGTCCACAACGTCGCCGGCGGGATGACCGCCTGGGTGCGCGCCGGGCTGCCCGTCCGCCGCGGCCCGCTGGACGCCGGCGAGGGCGACCTGGCCTGACGCGGCGACGCCGGCGGAGATCCGCCGGCGTCAGCGGTCTCGATCGTCGCCGGGCCGCGCCCGGCGCGCGTCAGGCGCCGCGGGGACGGCGGCGCACGCGATCCCAGAGGGACCGCGCCGTGGCCGGGTGGTTGTAGAGGTAGCCGATCAGGAGGAGCAGGACGAAGTTGACGGTGGCGACGCCGGCCGCCGCGAGGTACGAGAGCTGCTGGCCCACCTCGCCCCCGATGCCGAGGGCCGGCACGACCACGTAGAAGAGGCCGAGCTGGAAGAACGGCTGGGGCGGCGCCAGGTTGGTGCGGGCGATCCCCTGGGTGGGGCTCCCGCCGGAGGTCCCGCCGATGAGGAACGCGTGGGGCCCGTTCACGATGGGGGCCGCGTCCTGCAGCTGGAGGTCGGCCGGGAGGTTGCTCTGGGCGAGCGTGTTCCAGCCGCTGAGGTTCCCCTCGGCATCGGGGGTCGTCCAGTACAGCGTGCCGGTCCCCTCGCCGCCCACGTAGTAGAAGATCCCGTTCGAGACGAAGCCCGTGGCTCCCCGGGCGGCCTCCGGGAGGTTCGCCTGGGCCGCGGCCTCCTCGGTCGGCGTCGACCAGCCGGTCAGGGTCGGGATCGGGTCGCCCTCGACGAGGCCGACCTCGCCGCGCAGAACGGCGGTCGTGGGTCCGGCGGCGTCCTCGCCGCCGTAGACGAAGAGGTGCGTCCCGAGGAGGACCGCGGTCGCCCCCACCCGCGCGGCCGGCATGGCGGCCAGCTCGCGCCACGGCTGGAGCGCGCCGGTCGCGGCCTTGAGCGGCGCCTGCCAGACCGAGGCGACCGGGCCGCTGGCATCCCGGCCACCGACGAGCAGGATCCCGTCGCCGGAGACGACCACGGCCGCGTCCGCGCGCGGCGCCGGAAGCTTCAGGTCGGCCGACTCGGTCCAGGACGTGATCTTCCCGGTGTCTGCGTCGGGCGTGCCGGCGAAGACGGTGTCGGTGGGCGATCCGGACGCGTCCAGGCCGCCGATCACGTAGGCGGTGCCGGCGAAGAAGACGGCGCTCGCGCCGGCTCGCGGCGCCGGGAGCGACGCACCCTGCGTCCAGCCGTCGATGTTGCCGTCCTGGCGGATGACCGTGGCGAAGACGCTGTCCCGGGCGACCGTCCCGTCGGAGCCGCCGACGAGCAGCGTCTCGAGCCCGGCGGCCACGACGGCGGCGTCGGTCCGCGCCTCCGGGAGCCCGAGCTCGGGCGGGTTGGGCTGCCACGGCAGGACGGCGCCGGCCGGGGCGGGACAGGGCAGCGTCTCGTTCGACGCCGGGCACAGGTTGACCGGCGTGATGTTGAGGTTCTCGTTGAAGGTCTGCAGCGGGACGCCCAGCTCGATCGTCGGCTGCACGACGAAGTAGAGCGCGCGGTCCGGGATGTACGCCATCAGGATGACGATGACGACGAACCAGAAGGCCGCCTTGACGGTCGCCCAGGCCCAGCCGCCCGCGTCGAGCAGCCCGAAGAAGGCCCGCCGTCGGACGATCGTCGGGCCGGGACCGAGCGCCTGAGCCGCCATCGTGCCTCCCTACTTCGCCGTGAGCGTGCCGGTCATGTTGGGGTGGACCGTGCAGACGAAGCCGTAGGTCCCCGCCGGGAGGGCCGGGACGTCGTAGGTCCGGGTCTCCACCCCGTTGAAGATCTCGCCGGTCCAGACCGCGGGCCCGGTGGGGCTCCCCTCGTGGATGGCCACGTTGTGGGGGATCCCCGCGTCGTTGTTGGCGAACTCGATCTGGAAGGGCGTGTCCGCCGGCACCTCCAGGGTGTCGGTGTCGTAGGCGATGCCCTGGGCGCTGATCTTGATCACGACCGTCTGCCCGCCGTTGCCGCCGTCCGACGGAGCGGGGGTCGCCTCGCCCGGGGGTGCCGCGCTCGGAGCCGGCGTGCCTCCAGCACCGCCGAAGGCGTCCTTCCAGCACGCCGGGACCGGCGTCGCGCCGGCCGGCAGGGCGTAGGCCGGGTCCCGCCAGCCGGTCTTCTCCGTCGATTCGCCCGTCGCCTTGTCGACCGCCGTGTAGGTCATGGTCATCGGCGCCCGGATGAAGGCGATGAGCTCCTCGATCTCCCGGTAGTTGAGCGGGCCCTTCGGCTCCAGCCAGGCCAGCATGAGGGAGTTCGGGTCGCCGCAGACGTAGCGGCCGCCCACGGTCAGGACCGTCTCGAGGTAGGTCGGGGTGAGATGGGTCAGCAGCTTGGCCTGGTCGTTGAGGACGGGCCCGATCCCGCCCTGCCCGGCGTCGCCGTGGCAGCGGGCGCAGTTCGCCTGGTAGAGCTTGTAGCCGCGCTCGACGTCGGTGACCTGCTGCGCGGCCGCCTCCTTCTCCATCCGGCTCGTGTTCGACACGCCCGGGACGCCGAGCTCGTAGAAGTAGTAGAGGATCACGAAGAGGGCGACGACGGTGACCGCCAGGAAGGCCACCCAACGGGCGTTCGAGCTCTGCCGGACGATCTTCGCGGCGCGCTCCGAGGTGAGCCCGAGCGCGTGGGCCTGGGGCGGCGCCGTGAAGCGCTCGGCCGGCTCGACCTCGGCGGGCTCGCGCGGGACCGGGAGGCGCTGCTCGGGGCTCTCGCCGGGCTGGTCGGTCATCGGGATCCTCGAAGCATGGCGGGGTCGGCGTCCGGCGTCAGATGCACCCGGTCGGGCTCTTCGACGGCTCGAGGCCCGGCTGGCCGAGCGCCACGGGCAGCGCGCCGAGGGTGATCCGGCTCGTGTCGAGGACGAGCGTCCCGTCGTCCCGCACGATCACGGCGAAGCGGTCCATGCCGCGGGGCGCGGGGCCGAGCTCCTTGACCTTCGTGCCGAGCCGGTCGTAGCGCGAGCCGTGGCAGGCGCACTCGAGCCAGAAGGACTTCAGGCACGGGTTGGGCTTGCAGCCCAGGTGCGGGCATCTCTGGTAGAGCGCCCGCACGTTGAGGGCCGTGCCGTCGCCGGTCTGGTCCTCGCCGGGGATGAACTCCTGGCGCGACGGGTCGACGAGCATGACGAAGGCCCGCGCCTCCTGGTAGTAGGCAGGGAAGCCCTCGGCGATGGGGAGCGCCGCGTTCGTGTTCCTGATGTCGCTGAACGTGCCGATCGTCACCTCGCCGCCGAAGCCGCCGGACAGGTTCGGCCAGAGGAAGCTGATCGTGCCGGCGCCGACCTCCAGGATCCAGAGGCCGACCGCCGCGCCGAGCGACGTGCGCAGGAGCTGGCGGCGCGAGAGGCCCTTGGGCGCCTCGTTGCGCATCGACTTGAGAGCCTCGGTCGTGAGGGCCTGGGGCTTGCTCGCCGGCTCGACGTGGTAGTTGCTCATCGACTGCGATCCCGTCCGTCCGCTGCGCCGGTCACAGGGTGAAGAAGAAGCCGTCCACCCAGGGCAGGGTGAAGGCGTAGCCGGGGCCCCGGAAGAAGATGCCGAGGAAGGTCACCACGAGGCCGAGGCCGCAGAAGATCGTGAAGAGGACGACGGTCGTCTTGCGATCCGAGGGCCGCACGGCGGTGATCCTCCCGCGGTCCAGGAACGGGATCAGCGCCGCGCCAACGAGGACGAAGATGGGGACGAGGGCGCCGGCCACCGTCGGGTGGAAGTAGGCGAGCAGCTCCTGGAGGCCCAGGAAGTACCAGGGAGCCTTGGCGACCTCGGGCGTCACGTTGGGGTTGGCCAGCTCCTCGAGGGGGGCGTTCACGATGAGCCCCATCATCAGGAGGAAGACGCTCATCGCGACCGCGGCGAGGAACTCGATGGCCAGCAGGTGCGGCCAGGTCATGACCGTGTCGTCGGGCTCCTTCTGGACCCGGACGACGGCGTCCTGCTTGACGAGTGCCAGGAGCCGGTACGGCCGTGCCGACATCGGGACGCGCTGCTTGTCGATCTCCGTTCGTCGGGCGGGGTCGACGGGGAGGACGACGCGGCGCTCGGGCGGGCTCTTCGTGTCGGTCATTCGCACGTAGCCCTCCGGGCCGCGAGGAGCGGCCGAGGCGAAGGCGCCGACGAGCACCGGAGCGAGCGCACCCCAGCGTGCGTAAGCGACGGCGCGGAGGAGGCAACGCACGGATCGGTCGCTCATAGCGGCCCGGAAATCCCGCCGTCCTTGCGAATCCGCCAGAAGTGGACCGCCAGGAAGATGGCCGCGACGAGCGGGAAGACCATGATGTGGAGCACGTAGAAGCGCAGGAGCGTGTTTCCGCTCACCTCCAGGCCGGCCAGCAGGAGCAGCTTGGAGGGCGTGTTGAAGAGCGGCGCGTAGCCGGCCATGTTGGAGCCGATCGTGATCGCCCAGTAGGCGATCTGGTCCCACGGCAGCAGGTAGCCGGTGAAGCTCAGCATCAGGGTCAGGAAGAGCAGCACGACCCCGACGACCCAGTTGAACTCGCGGGGCGGCTTGTAGGCCCCGTGGTAGAAGACCCGCATCATGTGCAGGAAGACGAAGAAGACCATCAGGTGGGCCGCCCAGCGGTGGATGTTCCGCGTCAGGAGCCCGAAGGGGACCTCGGCCTGGATCCGCAGGATGTCCGAGTAGGCCTGGGTGGCCGACGGGGTGTAGAAGAACATCAGGTAGACGCCGGTCACGGTCAGGACCAGGAACAGGAAGAAGGAGAGCCCGCCGAGGCAGAAGGTGTAGGCGAACTTCACGGCGTGCTGGCGGACGCGGACCGGGTGCAGGTGGAGGAAGACGTTGTTCATCACCGCGTACGCCCGCGACCGCTCGTCGTTGGGGTACGGGTTGCGGAAGATGGACCGGAAGACGGGGCTCCGTCGGATCGTCTGATCCACCCGCTCCAGGAAGCTCACCTACCTGGCTCCTCCTGCGACGCCGGGGGTCCCGGCAAGCTGCGCATCCCGGTACGACTCCTTGTAGAGCCGTCCGTCCGTCGAGATCTCCTGGAGCTCGAACCGCTCCATCGTAATGGCGTCGAACGGGCAGCGCTTCACGCACAGCGCACAGCGGATGCAACGCTCCTCGTCGAGGATCATCGCCGCGCCCTGGTCCCAGCCGTAGGCCTCCTCGAGCTCCGGCAGGTACCCCTCCGACTTCATCTGGTTCACGTCGATCATGTGGATGACGCCCTCCGGGCAGACATCCGCGCAGGCGCCGCACAGCACGCAGCGGAACGGGTCGAACCAGATGTTGTAGTTGCACATCAGGCAGCGCGTCGATTCCGCGACGGCCTGGGTCGTCGCGTACCCGAGCTCGACCGAGGTCGTGAAGTTGACCTCGGGGTCCCGCGAGGGCATCCGCCCGTCCACCGCCAGCATCGGGACGTGCTGGCGGGGCAGGACGTCGTAGAACTCCGGCATCTCGTGGCGCCACGAGCTCGTGATCTTGACGTTGGCGGCCACCGTGACGTCCACCCGGCCGGCCAGGTAGCGGTCGATCGCGTAGGCGCACTTCTTGCCGTGGCCGGCCGACTCGATGAGCGTCGTCGGGCCGGTGACGAAGTCGCCGCAGGCGAAGACGCCCCGCACGTTGGTGGCGTAGGTCGCGGGGTCGACGCGGAGGCGGCCGCGGCCCACCTCGAAGCTCGACTCGACCGGCAGGAAGGAGAGATCGGCAGCCTGGGAGACGGCCGGGATCACCGTGTCGGCCGGGACGGTGAACTCCGAGCCGGGGATCGGGACCGGCGAGCGGCGGCCCGAGGCATCGGGCTCGCCCAGCTTGTTGCGGATGAACTTCACGCCGGTGAGCTTCCCGTCCTCGCCGACCAGCTCGATCGGGCTGACGAGGAACTCCATGCGGACGCCCTCGCGCTCGGTCTCGCCGAGCTCCTCCTCGTCGACGACGAGCTCCGAGCGCGTGCGGCGGTAGGCGATCGTGACGTTCTCGGCGCCGTGGCGGAGGCTGGTCCGCGAGCAGTCCATGGCCGTGTAGCCGCCGCCGACGACGACGACGTTGCGCCCCACCTCGAGCGGCTCGCCGAGGTTGGCCTTCTTCATGAAGTCGACGCCGTACTGGACGCCCTCGAGGTCCGACCCGGGGATGTCGAGGCCGACGGCGTCCATCGCGCCGGCGCAGATCGAGATCGCGTCGTAGTCGCGCTGGAGGTCCTCGAACAGGACGTCCTTGCCGACCGTCGTGTTGTAGTGGAACGTCACCCCCAGGCGCTCGACGAGGCGGACGTCCATCTCGATCGCCTCGCGCGGGAGGCGGAACGCCGGCACGCCGATGAGCATCGTGCCGCCGCCGTAGGGGAGGCTGTCGAAGACGGTGACCTGGTAGCCCTTGACCGCCAGCTCGCGGGCGACGGCGAGGCCGGCCGGCCCGGACGCCGATCACGGCGACGCGCTCGTCGCGGGGGGTGATCGCGGGGATGACGTCGGGGATCCCGGACGCCTCGTGCCACTCCACGAGGAAGCGCTTCATGGCCCGGATGGCCAGGGGGCGGTCGATGTCGCCGCGCCGGCAGGCCCGCTCGCAGGGCGCCGAGCAGACGTAGGCGCACATCGCCGCGACCGGGTTCGGGTCGCGGGAGAGGATGTAGCCCTCCTCGAACCGGCCCTCGGCGGCGAGGTTCAGGTAGCCCCGGCAGTTCGTCCCGACCGGGCAGGCCTCCTGGCACTCGATGTTGCACTGGAGCCAGGATGCGTCGACCGGCTGGACGAGGAACTCCTGGGTCGGGTCGATGGCCACGATGCGGTGCCTTGTCCTCTGGGCTCGGGGGCAGGTTGGCGCTCGGGCGCGGCCGACGCCCGGGGCATCGGCGCGGGCGGATGCTACACGACGATGCGCATGGATGCACGCCCCTTCGCGCGTGGCGAACCGGGCGAGGCGGGTCGGACGGCTCCCTCCGGCCGCGCCCCGGGAACGTTGACACGGCGCCCCGCCGGCATTGACGCCGGGGGCCGGCGACCCTACGCTCGTCGAGGACCGCGACCGCGCCGGGGGCGTCGGCCCAGGTCCCTCGCTGGAGCGCATCCGTGCCCCTGGAAGAGCGCATCGTTCCCGGCGCGGCCGGAGCTCCCGGCACCGCTGCGGCGTCGCCCGAGCTGGATCCCTGCGCCACGGCCCGCAGTGCCGCCCAAGACGCCTGCGCGCTCGCCGACCGGATGAGCGCGCTCGCCCTCGCGACGCAGGAGCGCCTCCGCGACGCCCGCCGGGCCTACGACGAGCACGCCGGGCGCCGCGAGCGCGCCGCCGCGGCCGCCGACCCGCGCGCGGTGCGCGCCGCCAAGGACGATGCCCAGGCGGCGTTCCGGGGTGCCCGCCTGGCTGCCGCCGACCGGGGTGCCATCGAGGTCGCCGCCCGCGAGTGGCTCCGCGAGATCGACCGGATCAACGCGAGGACCCGTGAGGCGATCCGCCTGCTCGCCCGCGAGGACGCGGCCGAGAGCCCGTTGCACCAGGTGGTCGAGCGGCTCGGGGTGGAGGCCGACGGCGCGCGCATCGCGGCCGAGAGCGCGGCCGAGGCGTGCCGCAACGCGCGGATCACCCTCGCCACGTGCGAGGAGCGCGAGCGGGCCGGTGCTGCGGCGATCGCCGCGACGGCGGCTGGCACGCCGGCCCCCGGCGCCCTCGAGCCTGCGTCCGTCGCGGCGCGGGTGACGCCGGCGTCGCCCGCCCCGGAGCCCGCGGCGGCCCAGGCGCAGGCCTCGGCGGGCCCGGGCCTCCCGCCGCCGTCGACCAGCGGGCCCGCCGTCTTCCCCCTCCTCGCGGGCGACCGCGACGTGCTGCGCCGGATCGCTGCCGCGCTGGCCGAGGGGGACCCGGAGGCCGAGGGCCGCTGGCAGGCGCACCTCAGCGCGCTCGTCGATGCCGTTACGGCACGGGCGATCGACGGGGCCGCGCTCGTCTTCCCCGAGAAGCATCCCTTCTGGGGCCCGTATACCCAGCAGCAGTGCCGCGAGATCACCGCGGCGCTCGCGGCGCTCGGGTACCGCTTCGACGGGCTCGGCGGCTTCACCGACGGGCGGTTCCCCGGCCAGCGGGAGCTCTCGCTGGCGGTCGGCTACGCCGGCCAGGACCCGATGCGCATCCGGTTCTGGCCCACCGAGGCCGAGTTGGCCCGCCTGTTCGAGGAGGTGCACGTCGAGAGCGGGCGGTTCGTCGCCGAGGCGGCGGGAGACCTGACGCTCGGCGAGATGATCGACCTGCTCGGCCGCCGCGCAGAGGACCTCAGCGACCTCTGGAACGCCTGGGGACGCGTCCGGCCGCTCCTCCTCGCCCCCGCCTGATCCCCCGCCAGGGCCGGGCGACGCCGGGTTCAGGCGGGCGTCGCCCCGTGCGGGCCCTCGTCCGGCTCGTCGTCGATGACGACCAGGCGGAAGGCCTCGCCGGCCGCCGCGCCGATCGGCTCACCCTCCTCGGCCAGCCAGGCCCGGAGGCGGGATGCCAGCTCCTCGGGATCGGCGACCTGGCTGGCGTGGCACAGGAGGGCGGCGATCTTGCGCTCGACGGTCGCGCTCACGTCGACCCACGCCGTGGGGGCGTTGGGCCAGAACAGGTAGAGCCGCCGCACGGCGTGCGCCGCCAGCCCCGCCCGGGCGAGCCCCGCGAACGCCATAGGGTTGCGCGCCGCGGGGAAGACCGCGTCGACGGCCGCCATGCCGGCCGCGCGATGATCGGCATGGTTGACGCCGGCGCCCCGGTAGAAGAGCACCTCCGGGTCGTGGGTGAGGACCGCGTCGGGGCGGAAGCGCCGGATCTCCCGCACCAGCAGCTCTCGAAGCGGCAGCTCGTTCGCCAGCGCCCCGTCCGGCTGGTGGAGGAACACGACGTCGTCGTAGCCGACGATCGCGGCGGCCCGGCGCTGCTCCGCCTCCCGCGCGGCCGCGAGGGCGAGCGGGTCGGCGCCGGGATCCTCGCTGCCCTGGTCGCCGGACGTGCAGCAGACGAGGCGGCCGACGGACCCCGCATCGATCCACGCTGCCGCCGTCGCGGCCGGCCCGAACTCGGCGTCGTCCGGGTGGGCGGCGATGACGAGGAACCGCGCCGGCCGCCAGGCGTGGGCAGCCTGGCGCTCGCCGGGGGAGGGCGCGGGGGGAGTCACGGCGCCGCGGGCTCGTCCGCGGACGCGCGGCCGCTCCCCGCCGACGGCCGGATCCTGCTCGTCCATGCTGGTCCCGCGGGCGCTCACGGCCGGGCCGTGGCCGCCTCGAGCGCAGCCACGACCTCCTCGGCATGGCCTTCGGGCCTGACCGCGTGCCAGGCGTGGGCCACCCGGCCGTCGGGCCCCACGAGGAACGTGGAGCGCTGGATCCCCATGTACGTCCTGCCGTACTTCGACTTCTCGACCCACGCGCCGTAGGCCTCGGCAGCTGCGTGGTCGCGGTCCGAGAGGAGGGGGAACCTGAGGTGGAGCTTCTCGCGGAAGCGCCCGTGGCTCTTCGCGTCGTCGGGGCTGATCCCCCAGACGGCAGCGCCGGCGGCCACCAGGTCGTCGTTGGCGTCGCGGAAGGCGCAGGCCTCGGTCGTGCAGCCGGGCGTGTCGTCCTTGGGATAGAAGTAGACCACCGTCCAGCGTCCGCGCTGATCGGCGAGGCGGTGGATCGTGCCGTTCTCGTCGGGGAGCGCGAAGTCGGGCGCCGGATCGCCGGCGGCGGGCATCGTCGACATGCGCTGAGGCTACCGCAGCGCGACGATCGCCGCGAGCACCGCGAGGCCGCCGACGACGACCGTCCCGTCGAGGGCCGACCAGCGGACGATCCGGTACCGGGTGCGCCCGGCCGTCGAGAACCCCCGGGCGTCCATCGCGACGGCCAGCCGGTCCCCGCGGCGGATGGCGAGAACGAGCAGGCCGACGAGGATGCGCGGATGCCACGTCGCCCGGAGGCCCCGCATCCGGCGCGCCTCGCGCAGAGCGACGAGATCCTCGGCCAGCCACGGGATCGCCTGCAGGGCGGCCAGCGCGCCGTAGGCGAACCGCTCCGGCAGGCGGGCCTGCTGGACGAGGGCATCGGCGAGGTGAGTCGCGTCGGTCACCCGGGCCCAGGCGACGCCGACCGCGACGATCGCCACCACCCGCAGGGCGAGGGCCACGCCGGCCTCGATCGCCGGGGTGGTCAGCCGAACCGGCCCGAAGACGACGACGACCGCGGCCGAGGGATCGGCGTTGGCCGGCGAGAGAAGGGCGTTGAAGGCTCCGACCGTCAGCGCCGCCAGCCAGAGGGGGGCAAGGCCGCGCGCGAGATCGCGCGGCGCCACGCGGCCGGGCCCGAGGGCGGCGAGGATGGCGACGACGGCGACGAGAACCGGCGGGCGCGGGTCGGTCGTGGTCGCCAGGGCCACGAGCCACGCGACGGCGACGGCGAGCGTGGCGAGGGGACTCGCCCGCCCGAGCGGGCTGGCTGCGACGCGATCCGTCCGGGCCTGCACCGCGATCATGCCGCTTCCTGCGGTGGGATCGTGGCTCCCGGGCCGGCGATGCGACCGTCGACGAGGCGCACGACGCGCTCCGCCACGTCGCCGGCGAAGCGCAGGTCGTGGGTCGCGGCGACGATCGCCGTGCCTTCGTCGACCCCCGCCCGGAGCAGGCCCAGGAGCGCCCCGTAGCCGCGTCGATCCTGGCCGAAGGTCGGCTCGTCGAGGACGAGGAGGGCGGGCCGCCGGACGAGCTGAGAGGCGAGCGAGAGCCGGCGCTGTTCGCCGCCCGAGAGCGTGAACGGGTTGCGCCGGCCGAAGGCTGCCATCGGGAGCCCGAGGGCGTCGGCGACGTCGCCGGCCCGCTGCCGCTCCCCGGTGGCGAGGCCCAGCAGCAGGTCGGCCTCCACCGTCGCACCCAGGAACCCGCGCTCCGGGTCCTGCATCACGTAGCCGGCGCGACGGGCCAGGTCGTGCGGGGCGAGGCGCGAGGGATCGGCGCCGGCAAGGCGGACGCGGCCGGCCGCCGGCCGAAGGAGGCCCACCAGGAGGCGCCCGAGGGTCGACTTGCCGCTGCCGTTGGGGCCGAGGAGGGCAACCCGCTCACCGGGGCCCACCGCCAGGTCCACGCCGCGCAGCACGGCGACGCCCCGCTCGAAGGCGAAGGCGACGTCGTGGGCCTCGACGACGGGCTCACCGGTCCCCGCGCCGCCGGACGACCGGAGCGGGAGGGGGGGCAGCGGCTCGTCGGGGAGCCAGATGCCCGCCTCCGCCAGCACGTCGCGGGAGCGGGCCAGGATCTCGCCGGGCGGCCCGAAGCCCAGCGGGGCGCCGTCCGCGCCGAGGGCCAGGACGAGGTCGGCCAGCGGCCAGGCGAGCTCGGCCCGGTGCTCGACCAGCACGACCGTCGCGGCCCGGGCCGATCGGACCGCGGCGAGCCGGGCCGCGAAGGCCGACGCCCCGGGCGGGTCGAGGTTGGCGGTCGGCTCGTCGAGGACGAGGAGGCCCGGTCGCGGGGCGAAGGCCCCGGCGAGGGCGAGACGCTGCTGCTCACCGCCGGAAAGACGGGCCGTCCGCCGCCGCTCGAATCCCGCGAGGCCAGCCTCGGCCAGCGCGTCCGGGACGCGGGCGCGCATCCGCTCGCGGGACCAGCCGCGACCCTCGAGGCCGAACGCGACGTCGTCCTCGGCGCGCTCCATGACGAGCTGGCTCGAGGGATCCTGGAACACGACCCCGACGCGCTCGATCACGGCGGGGGCGGTCCCGGTGTCCACCACCAGGCCGTCCACGGTGAGCTCGCCCGCCATGCGCCCCGGGACCGACCAGGGCATGAGCCCGGCGATCGCCCTTGCGAGCGTGCTCTTGCCCGACCCTGACGGGCCGACCACCAGGAGGCAGGCGCCGGGCGGCAGCTCGAACGAGACGCCGGCAACGGCCGGCGCCGCCCGGCCCGGGTAGGTGACGGCGAGGTCGCGGGCGACGACCGCGACGGGGCGGCCGAGCGAGGCCGGGGCCTCCTCCGCGACGGCCGGCGCCTTCCCCGCGACGGCGGCGGCGCTCAGGTGGACCCGCCCTCCGGACCGTCGAAGCCCTCCAGGACGCCCGCCTCCCGGAGGGCCCGCGCCAGGAAGATCGAGCCGCCGGCCACGACGACAACCCCGGAGACGGCCATCAGGGCACCCACGAGGAGCTGGGTCCCGACGGCGACGGCGGGGTAGTAGATGGCCCAGTCCAGGATCCAGGCCGCGGCGCTGGCGAGGACGGCGGCGGCGGCGACCACGGGCCAGCCGAACGAGCGGTAGCGCGTGGCGAGGAACGGCAGCTCGCCGGCGAGCCCCTGGGCCACGCCGTAGACGAGAACGATGACGCCCCACTGCGAGCCGAGCACGGCCGACACCGAGGCGGCGACGACCTCCGCGAAGACGCCCGACCCCGGCCGGCGGATGACGAGCGGCGCGAGGACGGCCGGCACGAGCCACGGGCCGTAGAACAGGTTCTGGAACGGCCCGAGGAACGCGAGGGCGGGCCAGGCGACGTTTCCCCAGGCCCAGAAGACGACCCCAAAGGCGACACCGAGGACGGCGGTGACGATCACGTCGCGGGTCCGCCAGCCGTTTGCGGCGCGGGGATGGACGGGCGGGGCGAAGGAGCTCACCGGCCCGATGCCTCCGTGCTGTGCGTCTCGACGATCAGCAGCCGGCCGGACCGCAGGGAGACGCGAGCCTCCGGCCCGGACCGGACGTTCGAGAGCCCGCGCGCCGGACCCGTGCGGAGCGACTCGTCGCGCAGGGGGTAGACGAGGCCGGCGGTGACGATGCCGGCCGCATCGGTGCCGAACGGGAAGAGCGAGACGACGTCGCCGGCGCGCCCGGCGAGCACGGCCGAGGCCGGTGATGCCGCCGCGTCGAGGAGCCGGACGCGGGTCCGGCCGTCGAGGAGGACGGTCGGGCGCCCGGCGAGCGCCGGGTGGGCGAGGAGCCAGGCGTTGGCCAGCGCGTGGTCGAACCGGGCGCCGCCCAGCGCGCCGAGGATGGTCAGGCGGGTGGCGCCGCGCGCCACCCCGGCAAGCACGGCGAGCTCGAGGTCGGACTCGTCCTTGGCCGCCGTGACGAGCTCCAGCGGGATCCCCGCCGCCCGGACGGCCGCCAGCCCGGCGGGGCCCAGCGAATCGGCGTCGCCGACGACGAGGTCGGGCCGCAGGCCTGCCGCCAGCGCCTTCGTCGCCCCGCCGTCCGCCCCCACGACGAGTCCGGCACCCGCGTCCCACCCCGGCCAGGCGACGTCGAGCTCGGCGCGCGGCGGGACGTCCCCGTCGCCGACGAGGATGGCGTGGAGCCGGTGGTGGACGGTCGCGGGAATCGAGACGCCTCCGCTGGATGGGACGGAGGCGTGGCCTGGACTCCCTTCGCCGGCATGACCCGGATCAGGTTCCGAGGGTCTGCGGTGGTCCCGCACTCTCAGCGCCGCGGCGGCGCTCCCCTGTCCCATTCTTCTGTTGGGCCGGCCTCCAGCCGGCGCCGACGAGTCTACACCCGGGGGGCCAGGAGCCGGTCCACCCAGGCTGCGACCGAGGGGGCCGTCTCGTCGGCTCCCGCGGCCCGCAGCGAGGCCTCGTCGCCGAGCACCGAACCGATCCCCACCGCGTGGGCCCCCGCGGCGCGCGCCATCCGCATGTCGTCGAAGGCATCGCCGACGTACGCGGTGCCCGCTGCGGTGGGCCCCAGGCCGAGCTCGCGGATCGCCCGCAGGAGCGGCGCCGGGTCCGGCTTGGCCTCGGGGAGGTCGTCGCCGTGCACGCGGACCGGGAGGAGGTCCTCGAGGCCGTGCCGGCGGAGCTGGGTGCCCACGTTGTCCCGGTGCCCGGCGGTGACGAGGGCCAGCGGATAGCCGGCGCAGCGGAGCCGCTCGAGGGCCGCGGCCGCCCCGGGCAGCAGCTCCGCCTCGTCGCGCCCACGGTAGATGGCCCACCAGCGGCGCCCGGCCTCCTCGATGAGCTCCGGGGGAAGCCCGGCGAGGCGATACAGCTGCCGCCAGTCGGGAGTCCAGAGGCGGCAGTAGTCCTCCCACGTCAGGCGCAGCCCGAAGCCGGCCACGACCTCGTCGGTGGCCGCGTACATGAGGGGCAGGGTGTCGGCGATGGTGCCGTCCCAGTCGAAGACGACCGCGCGCATCGGCCGCATCGTAGCCCGGCCCGGCCAGCGGGGCAGGGGCTCGTAGGGCGGGGTGCCGGGGCGGCCGATGCTAGACTCCCGGCCGTGCCCGAGACGGTCGCCCCCGAGTCCTTCGATCCCGCCGTCCGGCGGGTCGTGGAGGCGGCCGCCCGCAAGGGCGTCGAGCTCCGCATCGTCGTCCTCGAGGCGACCACCCACACGGCGGAGGACGCGGCTCTCGCGGTCGGTGCGGAGCTCGGGCAGATCGTGAAGTCGCTCGTCTTCGTGGCCCCGCGCGACGATGCCGGCCACGAGCCGGTCCTCTGCCTCGTCGCCGGCACCAACCGGGTCGACGTCGCCCGCCTGGCCGCCGTCGTCGGCGAGCCGGGGATCCGGCGGGCGACGGCCCGCGAGGCGCGCGACCTCACCGGGTACGCCATCGGCGGGATTCCCCCGGTGGGTCACGCGCACGGCGTCCGGGCGGTGATGGATCCCGACCTCGGACGGTTCCGCGAGGTCTGGGCGGCCGCCGGGGCGGACCGTGCCGTCTTCCCGATCGCGCCGGCCGCTCTGCGGGCCCTGGCGAACGCCATCGTGGCGCCGATCGCCGACGCCGTGGATGGTCCGGGCGGCGCGGCAGAGATCGCCGGCCCGGTGGGACCCGCCACTCACGGCGACGCGTGACCGCGGAGCCGCGCCAGGCCGTCGTCTCGTACCCCGGCGGCATCCGGGTCCGCTATCGGTGGGGCGGCACGGGGCAGGGCCCGGCGGTCTTCGCCCTGAGCGAGGCCGGCGGTGCTCTCCACGAGTACGGCGACCGGATCTCGCCCTCGTTCGAGCGCCAGTGCCGCGCCGAGGTCCGGGCCGAGAGTCCCGGCGGCACCTGGGCGGCCCGGCTCGCGTCGCCGATCTTCGATGCGCCGGCGGGGACGGCCTGGGACGTCGCCGGGCTGCTGGTCGTGAAGTACGGGTTCGCGACGTACGGGCTCGACGCCCGGACCGGCGAGCTGCGCTGGCTCCACCGCTCGGGGTCGCCGGTGGTGGCCGTGCTCGGCTCCTCGCGTCTCGAGCACGTCGTCGTGCAGGCCGAGGTCGAGACGTTCGCCGTCGAGGCGAGCGGCGACGTCCGCTGGCGGGTGGCGCACTCGGACGTCGTTGCCGAGGCCGAGCTGGTCGGGGGTCGCCTGGTGCTGACCAGCTACGGCGGGCTCGTCCGGGCCCTGGATCCCGCCACGGGGGTCGCCGCCGGCTGATCCCGTCCCGCCGCCCCGTCGTGGACGGGGTGTGGACAACCCGCACCGGAACCGCCGATCACGTGGACGACGGTCGTTGACCGGGGCACGCGTCCCCGGTAGCGTGGATATCGACCCGGAGGGGTCATGAGCTCGCTAATGGCGGAGGCTCCGGCCGAGGCCCACGCGACGCGGAGGTTCCTCCGGGTCGTTCCGTGCCCGCCGCTGTACCATCCCCGGCCGTGAGCCCCTTCGTCGTGATCGTCGCGGGCCTGGTTTCCATCGGGCTCGGCTCCCTCCTTCTGCGGACGTTTGGCGTCCGCGGACGGGTCGGTCGGCTCCTCGCGGTGACTCCGCCTGTCGGGATCGCGGCGGCGATGGACATCGCCGCCGCCGGGGCCCGGCGCTACGTCCGCGTCGAGGGGCGTCTCGACGCCGACGAGGACTTCCCGGACGAGAACGAGCGCCCGCTGGTCTTCCGTCGCCGCCGGCTCGAGGCACACCGGGCGCGGGGCTGGGCGGTCCTCGAGGAGCGCCGCGACGCGGTCCCGTTCCGCGTCCGGGAAGGGCTCGACGCGATCGACGTCGACGTCGACGCGCTCGACGCCGGCCTCGTCACGCTCGTGCGGGAGTCGGCCGGCACCGCGGCGGAGGCCGTCGCCGCGCTGCCCGCGGCCACGGCACCGTTGCCCCCGGGCCTGGCCTCGCTGCCGCCGACGACGCCGGTCCGGCTCCGGATCGAGCAGCTCTCGTCGGTCGAGCACGCGACCGTCCTGGGGGTCCCGGTCGTGCTCGCCGACGGCCGCGTGGCGATGACCTCCGGCACCGGGCGTCCGCTGGTCATCAGCACGCTCGAACGCGCCGAGGCGATGCGCGTGCTGGCCGGGGGGAGCCGGGCCCGGCCGGCGGCGGCCGCGGCGGCGCTGGGGGGCGGGATGGCCGCGCTCGCTGTCGGCCTCGCCTGGGCGCTCGTCGCCGGCGGGTTCGCCTGATGGCCGGGCGGGCGCGCCGGGCCGCGGCCAGCGGGGCGGGCCGGGGAGCCGGGGGGCGCCGGATCGCCCGGGACGTCGCCGTGGCTTCCGCCGTCGCGGTCGCGCTCGTCGCGCTCGTCGCGCTTTCGACGGTCGCCCTGGCCGCCGGCCCGTCGCCCACGCCGGCTGGGGGCGGGGACGTGCGCACGAACCCGACCGCTCCCGGGCTGGTGGGCGACCCCCTGGTCGCGATCCTCGGCGTCGTCCTCGTCGGCATCCTCGCCGTGGCCCTGACGCTGGTCGCTACCCGGATCGCCGAGCGGCGGTGATCGGCGGCGCCTCGCCCGCTCCGGCTCGGCCCCTGACCTTCGTCCTATTGGCAAGAACTGTGAAGTCGCGGAGACTCGGCTCGTCGACCTCACCGATCCTCCATCCCCGGCCGCGGCCGCGCGGCGCCGGGGAGGGCATGCCAGGGGGACCCGGCCACGCAGCTCGCGCCACGTCCGTCGGACGCGACACTCACCGTCACGAAGGCGGCCCGCCTTCTCGGCGTCCACCCGAACACGATCCGCGCCTGGAGCGACCAGGGGCGGCTCCGCTTCTACCGGATCAACGCCCGCGGCGACCGGCGGTACCGGCTCGGCGATCTCCAGCGGTTCCTGGCCGCCGCGGAGCAGCCCGCGCCGCCGGCCCGGCGCGGTCATGGCACGGTGCCGGTCCAGGTCCGGCCCATCCCCTCGATCGGGGCGGAGCTCGTCGAGCTCCGGACGCGTCCCTCGGAGCGACCACCCGCCGCCGAGCTCTCCACGGTGGGTGCGGGAGGGCGGGCTCCCGATCAGCCGCGCTCGCCCGGGATCGCGCGGGGGGCGGTCGACCTGTCGCCGTTCGCCCCGCCCCTCTCGTCGCCCCTCGACGTGGAGCGCCGCCTGGTCGAGATCGACCTCCTCGGCCGGCTGGCCGACCTCGTGGCGTCCGGGCAGACCCTCGAGGTGATCGCCGGCGTTGCCGTCGACCTCCTCCACGGCCGGGCGGGCCACGACCTGGCGCTCGTCCTCGAGCGCCGCGACGGCCGCCTCGTGCCCCTCGCCGCGCGCGGCGAGGCGGCAGAACGCATCGGCTGGATCGGCGAATCGCAGGGCCTGCCGGGACGCGCGCTCGGGGCGCCGGGGCCGGTGAGCGAAGCGTCGGGCAGCGGGCACGACTGGCTGCCGCTGGCACACCGGCTGCCCGGCAGGATCGCCGTGGCCGTCCCGGGCGGTCCGAGCGGCCCCTGGGGAGTCCTGGCGACCGCCGACGAGGCGCCGCCGGCCTCCCTGGCCGAGCTGGAGACATTCCTGGTGGCCGTGGCGCGCCAGCTCGGGGTCGCCGTCCACGCCGATCGCCTGCGGGCCGAGACCTCCACCCAGCTGCACCGCGCCGATGCACTCCGCCGGATCGCGACCGACATCGGCAGCAAGCTCGACCTCGGGCAGATCCTCTCCGGGGTCGTCGACCACGCCCGGGTCCTCTTCGGGGGGGAGCGCGCCGCGGTCTTCCTCTGCCGGGCCGACGGGCACCTCACGGCGGAGGTCGCGCGGGGCCTCTCGGACGCCTATCTCGGGGCCGTGCAGGATCTGGAGGTCCCCTCGCTGCCGGCCGAGGCGGCGGCGGCCCGGCGACCCCTCTTCGCCACGGGCTATCGCGACGACCCGCGGGCCGTCGAGGTGCGGTCGGCCGTCGTCCAGGAGGGCTTCGACACCATCTGCGCGGCGCCGCTCTTCGATGGCGACGAGCTCCTCGGCCTCCTCGTGGTCTTCCACGATCGCCCGCACGCCTGGTCGGAGGAGGAGCTTGCCACCCTCGCGGGCTTCGCGGCGCAGGCCGCCACGGCCATCAAGAACGCCCAGAACTACGAACGCATGGCGACCTGGGCCGCCCACCTCCAGTCGATCCAGCAGCTGGGGGTTCGCCTCGCCCGCCTGACGACCGAAGCGGAGATCGGGGCGGCGATCGCGAACGAGCTCGACCAGCTCATCGAGTACCACAACGTCCGGGTCTACCGCCTCCGGGCGGACGACTGGCTGGTCCCGGTGGCGATGCGCGGCCTCGTCGGCGAGTTCCACGACGAGACGCCGGACATGCTCCGGATCCGGCTCGGCGAGGGGATCACCGGCTGGGTCGCCCGCCACCGGGTGCCCCAGAACCTGCCTGACGCGGCCCACGACCCGCGGGCCATGACGATCCCGGGCACCGACGAGGACCTCGACGAGTCGATGCTCCTGGCCCCGATGGTCTTCGAGGACCAGGTCCTGGGGGTCATCGTCCTCTCCAAGCTGGGGCTGCGCCAGTTCACCGACGACGACCTGCGGCTCCTCGTCATCTACGCCAGCCTCGCCGCCCAGGCCATGGCGAACGCCGAGGCGACCGAGCGGCTGCGCGCGCAGTCGGTGCGGCTGGAGCGACGCCTTGCCGCGCAGCGGGCCCTTCTCGACATCACGGGCTCGATCCTGGGAACGCTCGACCTGCCCCGGATCCTCGACGAGGTCGCCGACCGGCTGGCGGTCATCGCCCACTGGGACAACATCTCGATCGAGTGGGTGGACGCGGCGACGGGCATGCTCACCCCGCTCATGGCCCGGGGCATCCACGCCGACGAGTACATCAAGCCCTGGGAGCCGGGCGAGGAGGGGCTGGCAACGTGGGTGCTCACGCGCGGCGAGCCCCAGCTCGTCCGCGACGAGCTGCACGACCCCCGGATCCACCAGTTCACCTCGACCGGCGACGTGGAGGGCAGCCTGATCTGCGTGCCGCTGCACGGCCGTGACGGGGTGCGCGGCGTGGTGTCGCTGGAGCGCCTCGGCGCCGACGACCGCTTCGACGAGGACGACTTCGAGCTCGTCCAGCTCTTCGCCGCCCAGGTCTCGATCGCCGTCCGGAACGCGGAGGCCTACCGCGAGAAGGAGATCGAGGCCCAGACCGACGACCTGACCGGCCTCCTCAACCAGGGGACCTTCGCCGAGTGGCTGGCCCGGAGCGTGGACAACCGGGAGCGGTTCGGCCTCCTGATGCTCGATCTCGACGAGTTCAAGGCCGTCAACGACCGCCTCGGCCACCAGGCCGGCGACGACTTCCTCCGCTCGGTCGCCGCCGCGATCCGGGGTGCCTGCCGCGACTCCGACCGCGTCTTCCGCTACGGCGGTGACGAGTTCACGATCATCTGCCCGGCGACCGACCCGACCGGGACGCTGGCCCTCGCCGGGCGGGTCCGCGACGCCCTCGCGCGGATCGGCATCGACTGGGGCCGCCGGCGCGACGCCGGCCCCGTCTCGGCGTCGATCGGCGTCGCGACACACCCGGAGGACGGCGCCACGGCCGACGAGGTGCTCCTCGCCGCCGACCGCGCCTGCTTCGTGGCGAAACGACGTGGCCGAAACCAGATCGCCACCGCCGAGGAGGGTCTCGCCCTCGCCGGCGAGGTCGCCCTCCAGGCACCGACGCCGCTCGACCCCCCGGAGACGAGCGTCGCGCCCGGCCCATCCGACGCACCGGGGGCACCAACGGCCTAGGATCGCGGCGTGCAGCGCCGCCGTCCCGGCCGTCTCCTCGCCGCGATCGTCCCGGCAGCCGTCGCCGCGGCCGGCCTCCTCGCGGCATGCGCCGTCCCCGGCGCAAGCGGCCCGCCCGCTTCGGCCTCGCCCGGCGAGATCGCGGACGCCTCTCCCTCGGCGAGCGCGCCGTCCCGGCCCTTCCGGCCCACCCCGACCCCGGCGCCGACGTTCGCCGTGCACACGGTGCGCCGGGGGGACACCCTCATCGCCCTGGCCGACCGGTTCGCGACGACGCCCGAGAGCCTGGCCTACTGGAACCGGGCCCGCTACCCGTCGCTCGACCCGGAGTCGCCGTCCTACCGGCCGGACCGGATCGAGGTGGGCTGGCAGCTCGCCTACCTGCCCGGGGCAGTGGTGGACCCCGAGGACCTCCCCCCGGCGAGCGACGAGGCGACCGACGACCCTGAGCCCGCCGCCTCCGTCGGCCCCTTCCCCACCGTGCCGCCGGACGGGAGCGCCGCCCTCGTGCGCCGCGGCCCGGCCGGCCTTTCCGGCGTGGCTCTCACGTTCGAGTACCCCGGTGGCGCCGGCGCGGGAGCCGGTCGGCGCCGAGGCGATCGTCCAGTGGCTGGCGGCGAACCGCATCCCCGCGACCGTCTTCGTGGCGTCGCGGGCGGCCGGCCCCGACGACCCGGCCGCGGCGGCGCTCCTTGCCCGGCTCGCGGCCGCCCCGACCGTGACGGCCGGGCTCCTCGCGAGCGCCGCCGAGACGGACGGGCTGGAGGCTGCCCTTCGCGCCGCGGACGCGGCGCTCGCGCCGGCCCTCGGCCGGTCGACGGCCCCACTGCTCCGCCCCGGCGACGGCGACGCCGGGCCGGCGGCGCTCGCGGCCGCGGGCCGGGCCGGCTGGACCTGGGCCGTGGCGTGGGACGTCGATCCGGGCGACGACGTGGCCCCCGGCGACGGCGGTCCCATCGCGGCGGACATCGTGACCCGTGTCCTGTCGCGGGCAAGCGGGGGATCGATCATCCGCCTCTCGCTCGCCGGCGCGCGAACGCTTGACGCCCTGCCGGGGATCGTCGACGGGCTTGCCGCGCGGGGCCTGGAGATGATCTCCCTGGCCGAGGTGCTCGGCCTCGAGTAGCCGCGGCCCGGCGTGGTCGTCGCCGAGCGGTCCCTACACCTGGAGCCGCCCTGCCTCCACGATCCGGCGCAGGAACTGCTGGGTCCGCTCCTCGCGCGGCGCGCCGAAGATCCGCTCCGGCGGCCCCTCCTCCAGGATCCGCCCGGCGTCGAGGAAGCAGACCCGGTCGGCGATGTCGCGGGCGAAGCCCATCTCGTGGGTCGCGATGACCATCGTCATGCCGCCGGCCGCGAGCTCGCGGATGACGTTGAGGACCTCCGCCACCAGCTCCGGGTCGAGGGCGCTCGTGACCTCGTCGAGAAGGAGCAGGTCGGGCCCCATCGCCAGCGCCCGCACGATCGCCACCCGCTGCTGCTGGCCGCCGGAGAGCCGGTCGGGGAACTCGAGGGCCTTCTCCTCGAGGCCGAAGCGCCGCAGGAGCCCCCGCCCCCGCTCCTCGGCCTCGGCCGGCTTCATCTTGAGCGCCTTCCGCGGCCCCAGGGTCACGTTGTCGAGGACGCTCATGTGCGGGAACAGGTTGAACGCCTGGAAGACGATCCCGATCCGGCGGCGGATCCGGTTGACGTCCACCTTCGGCGCCGTGATCTCGACCCCCTCGACGACGATCCGCCCGGCGTCGATCTGCTCGAGGAGGTTGACGCAGCGCAGGAGCGTGGACTTGCCGCTCCCCGACGCGCCGATGAGGCAGACGACCTCGTGCTCGGCGACGGCGAGGTCGATGCCGCGCAGGACCTCGTTCTTCCCGAACGACTTGTGGAGATCCTCGATGACCAGGGCGGAGCCCGCGGCGGCAGGCAGCGGCGCGCCCGGCGGGCGCTCGCCGCTCATCGGGCGCCCGCCGCGGCGCGGCGGCGGTCGCGGGCCACCAGCCAGTCGGTCAGGCGGGCCAGGGGGATCGTCATCACGATGAAGACGAGGGCGGTCGCCATGTAGGGCGTGAAGTTGAAGGTGGCGGCCTGGATGATCTGTGACTGGCGGAAGATCTCGACCACCCCGATGTACGAGACGAGGACCGTGTCCTTCTGGAGGCCGATGAAGTCGTTGAGGAGCGGCGGGATCACCCGCCGCACGGCCTGCGGCAGGATCACGTGACGGAGGGCCTGGAAGCGTGTCAGCCCGAGAGAGCGGGCGGCCGCCTCCTGGCTCGGGTGGACCGAGTCGATCCCCGCCCGATACACCTCCGAGACGTAGGCCGAGTAGATGAGGGTGAGGGCGACGACCGCCCAGATGAACGGGTCCACCGGGACGCCGGCGATCCCCAGGCCCGGGATCCCGAAGCCCAGGATGTAGATGACGAGGATGCCCGGCAGCGCCCGGAAGATGTCCGCGTAGATCGTGGCGAACGCCCGCAGCGGGAAGAGGACGGGGCCGGGCAGGCTTCGCAGGACCGCGAGGAGGAGGCCGAGCCCGAGGATCAGGACCTCGGCGATGAGGAAGAGCCGGACGTTGACGAGGAAGTAGCGGAGGATGGAGCGCTCCCAGACGAACTCCCCGTCGATGAAGCCGAAGGCTCGGGCAAAGATCTCCCCGTTGAGGAACGACTCCTGGACGGCCGGCCAGCCGGGCGCGTTGACGACGATCCAGGCGAGGGCGACGACGAAGACGACCGTGCTGGCGAGAGCGATCGCCGTGGAGCGAAGCGCGCCGCCCTCCCGGGCGCGGGACGGCCCGCCGGACCGCAGGTGCGTCGTGTCACCCGGGTCGAGCGGGCCGCCGCTGAGGGCCACGCGGATGGAGCCGCGCGGCGGCTAGGGGGTGAACTCCGGGGCACTCACCTTGTCGGCGAGCCACTCCTTCGTGATCGCCTCCAGCGTGCCGTCGTCCCACATCGAGGCGATGGCCTTGTTGACGCACGGCGTCATCGGGCTGTCCTTGCCCAGGACCAGGCTGAAGTACTCGCCCTCCTCGGGCGCCGGGAACTGCCCGACGATCACGCCACCCTCGACCTGGACCGCGGTGACGAAGAAGGCGGTCGGCAGGTCGACGACGATGCCGTCGATCTGCTTGTTCTTGAGGGCCTCGATCGCCGCGTCGTTCGTGTCGAAGACGGCCGGCTCCTGGGTCGGCTTGATCGTGTCGATGATCGTCGTGTAGCTCGTCGTCCCGACCTGGGCCCCGAACTTGTACTGGGCCAGCTCGGTGATCGTCTTCGCCGATGCGAGCGGCGAGCCCCCGAGGGCGACGACGGACTGGTTCACGAAGTAGTAGCCGTCCGAAAGGTCGACGGTCTCCGCGCGCTCGGGCGTGTACGAGACCTGGGTGATGTAGAAGTCGAACGGCTTGGGGCCGGGAGCGAAGCTGTTGTTGAACGGGACCACGATCCACTGGGTCGTGTCCGGGGCGAACCCGAGGCGCTTCGCCAGCTCGGCCGCGACGGCGCCCTCGAAGCCCTTGCCGTTCGTCGGATCGCCGAGCTCCCACGGGAGCGGGTTGGGATCCGACGGCTCGAAGTACGGCGGGTAGGCCGGGTTATCGGCCCCGATGACCAGGGCCCCGACGACCTGCGTCGGGACGTTCCCGGGGGCGCAGGCCTCGGGGGTCGGGGTCGGGGCGGGCGTCGGGGTCGGGGCTTCGGTCGGCTCCGCGGTCGGCTCGGCGGTGGCCGAGGGGGCGGCCGTCGGCTCCGGGCTGGGGCTCGGCGAGGCGCCACCGAAGACAAGGAACGCGCCTGCCAGGATGACGCCGACGAGGACGACGGCGCTCACGACGAGCAACGCCCAGTTCCTGCCGCCCCCGTCGCCGGCGGTCGTCGTGGTGCCGCTGACGGGGGTCGTCGGGGGCGCGGCGGGCGCTTCCGGGGGCGCGGCGGGCGCTTCCGGGGGCGCGGCGGGCGTGTCGCCCGCGCCGGGCGTCGGGATCTGGGTCGTCGGCGTGTCGGCGCCCGCTGCCGGCGGGGGTGCCGGCGGCGGCTCCGGCGGAGCCCCGGGTGTGCCGGGCGTGACTTCGGGCTGGTCGGTCATCTCGTCCTCCGTGGCCGCAGCGGTGGGAGTTGCCTGCAGCCGCGACGAATCTAGCAAAGCTCGTCGCGCGCGGGAGGCAGGTGGTGCAGGCGAGGATGGCGACCTCGACCGCGGCGGGGGGGCAGACCAGGGGAGACCGCTAGAATCGAGCCGTGCGCGTTCGAGAGCTGGAGCTCCGCCTCCTCGCCGTGGGCCTCGCGGGCCTGTGGGCGATCATTGCCGGCCTGCTCCTCGTCGGGTACCGGCCGGGCGGGCCGGCCGACCTCCTGGTGGGCCTGGCGGCCCTCGCGCCCCTCGCGGTGGCGATCGCCGCCGTCGCCTGGCCCCCCGCGGCACGCGGCGCCCAGGCGTACCGGGTCATCGCCGCGATCGGCGTGGCGACGGTCGTGGTCCTCCTGCCGACGCTGGCCGGCCTCGTCCGCCAGCTCGCGGACCGCGGGCTGCAGACCCTCGTGCCGTCGCTCGAGGCGGCCTACCCGTGGGCTCTCGCCATCCTGGGCACCTCGATCTTCGCCGGGCTCGGCCTGGCCCGTCGCATCCGGGGGCCGGAGAGCGGCCGGCCGGGGCGCCTGGGGACGGCGGTGTCGATCGGGCTCCTCCTGGCGATCGTGTCCTCGGCGGCCATGGCCGGCGCGGCGATCGGGAACGAGCTCGCGCTGCGGGACCGCCCGGCCGCGGCCTCGCGCTACGGGCCCACGGACCCCGACCTGGTCCCACCGCCATGCGACGGGCCGCTGGCCGCCGGCGCCACGGCCCGCCTGACGCTGGACCTCGAGGGGAGCGTCGATGCGCGATCGCTGGGGATCGCCGGCGTCGACGGCGGACGCGACGCGCAGGATTTCCGTTGGCTCGCCCAGGTGACGACGACCCGCGTCGTGGGGTTCGCCGGGGCGGCCGCCATCGGAGATCGGGGCTGGATCCGCGAGAGCGGCACCCGCTGGCTCGACGTCCCGCCGGAGACCGCGCGGCTGGAGGCGCTCGACCTGGTCGTCGTCGCCGTGACCGAGGACCCGCTGCTGCGGGCGGCGGCCGAGGACCTTGGCCTGGTGTACGTCGAGGGGGCCCGCGCCCGCCGCTGCCGGATCGCCGTCGACGGAGCGACCTTCCGCGTCGCCTTCCCCCAGGTTCGCTGGCTCGTCGGCGACGCGGACCTCGAGGAGTGGCGCGGCAGCCTCGACCTGTGGGTCTTCGCCGACGGCGAGCTCGGCCGGGCCGAGGGCCGCCTGGGTGGGCCCGGGTTCACCATCGAGGAGGGCGCCATCCGTGGCGAGCTCGCCGCCACGCTCACGGCCACCGACCGGGGGGAGCCGGTGAACGTCCTGCCGCCGACCGACTGATCCGGAGGGCTTCATGGATCGCTGGGACCTTCCCGGGGACGACACCCATGCCGGCCGGAAGCGCGACCGGGTCGCCCGCTTCTTCCGGGTCGCGACCTACCTGTCGGCGCACCCGGACGGGGTGACCGCGGACGAGCTGGCGCGCTTCCTCGGCATGTCACGGCGGACCGCCTATCGCGACCTGCGGGCGCTCGAGGACGAGCTCGGGATGCCCGTCTGGGCCGAGGGGGGACGGTGGGGCCTCGCGAAGGAGGCGTTCCTGCCGGCCTTCCGCCTGACCCGCGGCGAGGCGATGGCCGTCTTCCTCGCGGCGCGCCTGATGGCCAAGTACGCCGACGCGTACGACCCCGAGCTGGCGGCCGCCTTCCAGAAGCTCGGCGAGGCCCTCCCCGACGTCCTCGGCCGCCACGTCCATCGCACCCTCGACGTGATGGCCCGCCGGCCGCCGGACCCCGAGGGGACGCGGCGCCTCCACGTGCTCACCCAGGCGTGGGCCGAGCGGCGGGTGGTCGAGCTCACCTACGACGCCAGCACGTACGACCCGGCGCGCGAGCCCCGGCGGGCGCGGGTCCGGCCGTACCTCATCGAGCCGTCCACCGAGACGCACGCCCTCTACCTGATCGGGTTCGACGAGACGAAGGACGCCGTCCGGACGTTCAAGCTCGAGCGGATCCGCTCGCTGGCGGTCACCGCCGACCGCTTCGACGCGCCCCCGGACGGCGTGATCGAGGAGGCGCTGGAGCGAGCCTGGGGGATCATCGCCGACCAGCAGCCGGTCGACGTCGTCCTGCGCTTCGGGCCGGCGGTCGCCCGGCGAGTCGCCGAGACGACGTGGCATCCTACCCAGGTCACGGCCGGCGAGTCGGACGGCTCGCTGATGTGGCGGGCCACCGTTTCCGGGACGGTCGAGATCCGCGCCTGGATCCTCTCCTGGGGGCCGGACGTCGAGGTCGTGGCGCCGGAGCCGCTGCGAGCCGAGGTCGCCGGGCTGCTGGAGACCGCCGCGGCCGGCTACCGCCGAAACGCCTGAGCCCCGCCCGCCCTGCGGGCCGCCCGGCGAGGCCCACGCGCGATCCTCACGAGCCCCGATCCTCCGCGGCGGGTATCCTGTCGGCCATGCCCTTCGCCGCGACGGTCGCGGGCACCGCCCGCCGCCCGGCCCTGGCCCTGATCCTCGGCCTGCTCGCCCTCCTCGGCGGGACGTCGTCGACCCCCGCGCCGGTCGCGGCCGCCACGAGCCCCGCGTCCATCGAGGCCTCGCTGCTGGCCTGGACCAACCGCGACCGGGCCGCCATCGGCCTGCGTCCGCTGCGGCTCGACGGCCGGCTCGCGGCCATCGCGGACGAGCGGGCGGCGAACCTCGTCGCGGCCGCGTCCCTCAGTCACCAGGCGGCCGGTGCCAGCCTCTCCACCACGCTCGATCGGGCAGGGGTCCAGTGGTACGCCTGGTCGGAGAACATCGGCTGGTGGGGCGGCGGCCCGACGCTCGCGGCGGCCTCCGCGCTCTACGGCGCATGGCGGGCGAGCGCTCACCACTGGGCCGCCCTGATGAGCCCCAGCCTGAACTACGTCGGCTTCGGGGTCGCCCACCGCCGCTCCGACGGCCGGCTGTTCGGCTGCACCGTCTTCACCGAATCGAGGGACCGCACCGCGCCCCGCGCGAAGATGGAGACGGCCACGCGGGACGGGACGACCATCACCTTCACCTGGCGCGGCTGGGATCCCGTCCTCCAGTCGCACGGGGCTGGCCTGCGCGACTTCGACGTCTGGTACCGGGTCGACGCCGGCGCGTGGCGCCTGGTCCGCGACAACACGACGGCGACGAGCCTCCGCCTGACCGGGCGGGCCTCCGGGCACCGCTACTGGCTGGCCGTGCGCCCCCGGGACCGGGCCCTGAACGTCGGCCCACTGTCCAGCCCGATCTCCGCCTGGGTTCCCTGACGCACGGCACTTCCCCTGCCGCGCCGGGCGGCCACAATGGGGCCATGCGACCGGCCCGCTTTGCCGCCGTCAACCTCATCAGCGACCCGATCCACGGCTACATCGAGCTGACAAAGCGGCTCGCCCCGGCCGCGGCGCGCGCCGCCGGCTTCCCGGTCGAGGAGGCGGCCGAGGAGGACCTCCTCGACTCGACGTGGCTCCAGCGGCTGCGGCGCATCAGCCAGCTCCAGAGCGCCCGCTGGGTCTTCCCGACCGCCGAGCATTCGCGCTTCACGCACGGCCTCGGGGTCATGCACGAGGCCGGGCTGTGGAGCCGCCAGCTGTACCCGTCCCTCGCCGAGGCCCTCGCCGCGACGGATCCCGGGATGCGTCCGCCATCCGAAGGGCTCGTCGTCGAGACGCTTCGGGTGGCGGGCCTCCTCCACGACGTCGGCCATGGGCCGTTCGCCCACTTCTTCGACGACCACGTCCTGGCTGCCTTCCCGGCGCCCCCGGACCGGCGCCGTCCGGACGGGAAGCCGCTGACCCACGAGGACCTCTCCCAGCTCATCATCGAGCACGAGCTCGGGACGCTCATCACCCGGCTGCGGCGGGCCCCGGGGGACGGGATCCCGGCGCGCGACGCGTTCGCAGCCGGTGAGGCGATCGACCCGGCGTGGGTCGCCTACCTCGTCGCCAAGCCGCCGCTGGACGATCCGGGGATGCCGCGCTGGATCCGCTGGCTCCAGCCGCTCTTCTCGGGCGTCTTCACGGTGGACAACCTGGACTACGTGCGGCGCGACGCCTACCTGACCGGCGTCTCCGCGGGGCCCGTCGACGCCGAGCGGCTGCGCCGCTACGCCTTCGTCTCCGAGCGCGGGTTGACCCTCTACGAGCCGGGGCTCGCGGCCCTCGAGATGTTCCTCACCGCCCGGCTCTTCATGTACCAGCAGGTCTACTTCCACCGGACGGTGCGCGGGATCGACCTGGACCTCGCCGAAGTCTTCGGCCTCTCCATCGTCGCGATCTTCGGCGAGGCGTCGCCGGCCGACGACCTGCGACGCTACGCCGACCTCGACGAGTACGCCCTCCTCCACCAGGCTGCCCGCTGGGCCCGGGGCGAGGACGTGACGCTCGCGCCGGCGCCCGGCAGCGGCCAGGTGACGCCCAACGTCGCCGGGATCTGGCGCCGCATCCTGCTCCGTCGCCCGCGCTGGCGCGCGGAGGCGGAGATCCGCGCCGAGTACGAATCCGGGCCGCCGCCCGCGGACGCCGTCGCCACGCTCGGGATCGCCGAGCCGGGGCGGGTGACGATCGACCTGGCGGTCGTCGACGCGCGGCCGGCGGGCGACGCCGCGGACGCGCTCCTCGCCGTCGCCGGTCGCGACGGGCGCCCGACGCGGCCGCTCGCGGAGGCGCTCGCCCGCCTTCCGGCCTACGCCCTCATCGGCCGGCGCTACGTGCGGACCGACGGCGAGGAAGGGCGCGGATCGCGCTAGAAGTCGACCGCCCGGCGCGCGGTCGCCAGGACCTCGTCCGTGACGACGAGGTCGTTCGCCACCGAGTACCACAGCTTCTCGCGCGCGACGAACTCGGGCAGCGCCCAGAGGGCGGCGTCGATCTCCTCCCACGTGATCCCCAGGTCCTCCGGCCGATGCCGGACGCCGGCCGCCGCCACGATCTCGCGGGCCAGCTCCGGACGGTTGCCCTGGATGGCCGACATGATGAGGACGCCGAGGCTGCCGATCTCGCCGTGCATGATCGTGTGCCCGTTGACGAACTCGAAGCAGTACGCGAAGAAGTGCTCCGAGCCCTCCTCGAAGCGGGCGTGGCCGTAGTCGTCGCACATCTTGCCGATGAGGCGGTGGAGCTCCATGAGGCCCCTGGAGCCCCTCGTCGGTGAGGTCGTGGATCGCCGGCGCCAGCTCCCGGAGCTGGGCGATGATCCTGGAGCGACTCCGCGGCCGCGAACTCGTCCCAGGCCGGATCGTGGCCCCGGGCCACGGCGTACTCCCAGTCCCAGCGCGCGGTGTGGCAGGTGAAGACGTCGCCGATCCCGCCCCGGAGGAGGTGGGCCGGCGCCTCGCGCATGAGGTCGAAGTCGACGAAGACCATCTCGGGGATCGCGTCCGCGGAGTAGTGGACGCCGGTCTCGTCGCGGACGGCGACCATGTGGGTGAAGCAGGCGTTCACGCTGGGGAGGGAGGGCACCTGCCAGAGCGGCAGCGTCCGTCGCCAGTGCACCCACTTCGCCGCGTCCATGGCGCTCCCGCCCCCGATCCCGATGATCGGGCCGGCGGGCAGGTCCCGGACGAGCCCCTCCAGGTAGGGGCGCTCCAGGCTCTCGACCATGACCACGGCCGCCGGCTCGGCCCCGAAATCGCCGGCCAGGCTCGCCCACGGCTCCGGGTGCGCGATCACGACCGGCGGCCCGTGCCGCTTCGCCAGCTCCGCGCCGAGCCCGCGGGCGACGCCTCGCCCGTACGTGGCGTTGAACAGCTCACCCATGCTCGGGGCCTCCAACCTCGACCCGGCGGCCGGTCTCGCGATCGAAGAAGACCATCCCGGCGGGATCGAATGCAACGTGAATGCCGTCGTCCGGCGCGTACCGCGCGATCCCGCCGACGCGGGCCGTCACCGTGCCGCCATCCCATTCCACCGTGACGTGGGTTGCCGGGCCGATCGGCTGGACGACGCGGACGCGGGCCGGGACCCCCTCGGCACCGAGACGGACGTGCTCCGGGCGCATGCCGAGATCCACCGGCTCGCCGATCGCCAGGCCGGACGGCACCGGGAACGCGCCGGCGCCAAGCCGGTAGACCGGCGCGCCATCCTCTGCGCGGACGAGCTCGCCGACCAGGATGTCCATCTGCGGGCTCCCGATGAACCGGCCCACGTACCGCGAGGCGGGTCGCGCGTAGACCTCCTCGGGCGTCCCGACCTGCTCGATGCGGCCCGCCCGGTAGACCGCGATGCGGTCGGAGATGGAGAGCGCCTCCTCCTGGTCGTGGGTCACGAAGACGGAGGTCACGCCGAGGCGATGGTGGAGCTCCTTGATCTCGCCCCGCATCTTGATCCGGAGCGCGGCATCGAGGTTGCTGAACGGCTCGTCGAAGAGGAAGACGGCCGGCTCCCGGATGACCGCCCGGCCCAGCGCGACCCGCTGCTGCTGCCCGCCGGAGAGCTCGCGCGGGAGCCGGTCGAGGAGCTGGCCCAGCTCGAGCATCTCGGCGACCCGGGCGACCCGCTCGCGGATCTCGTCCTTCGGGCGCTTCCGGAGGCGGAGCGTGAAGCCGATGTTCTCGCCGACGGTCATGTGCGGGTAGAGGGCGTAGTTCTGGAAGACCATGGCGACGTCCCGCTCGAACGGGCTCAGGTCGTTCACGACCCGGCCGCCCATCCGGATCTCGCCGGCCGACACCTCCTCGAGGCCGGCGATCATGTTCAGGGTGGTCGTCTTGCCGCAGCCCGACGGGCCGAGCAGGGTGACGAACTCGCCGTCGGCGATGTGAAGGTCGACCCCGTCGACCGCGGTGACCGCGCCGAAGCGCTTCGTGACCCCGACCAGCTGGACGTCTGCCATCAGCCCTTGACCGCCCCCTCGACGAACCCCTGCAGGATGAAGCGCCGGAAGACGACGGCCAGGACGACCACGGGGATGCTGGCGAGCACCGCCGCCGCGAGCATCTGGCCGTAGAGGGTCTGGTACTGGCCCGCGAACTCCGCGATCGCGAGCGGCGCCGTCTTGATGTTGATGCGCGTGAGGATGTTGGCGAAGAAGAACTCGTTCCAGGCCTCGATGAAGGCGAACACCCCTGTCGCGAAGAGCGGCGGCAACGAGATCGGCAGGATGACGAGCCGGAAGATCTGGATGGTGCTCGCCCCGTCGACGGCGGCCGCGCGCTCGAGCTGCGGCGGGATCGCCTCGAAGAAGCCCTTCAGGATCCAGATGACGATCGGCAGCGTGAACGACAGGTAGGTCAGGACAAGGGCCGGGTACGTGTCGACCCAGCCGAGCTGGCTGAAGACGAGGAAGAGCGGGATCGCGATGACGATCCCCGGGAACATCTGGGTCGCGAGCACGCCGAGGAGGATCCGGTTGCCCCCGGGGACGCGCAGCCGGGCGAGCGCGTAGGCCGCCGCGGAGCCGAGGGAGAGGGACACGAACGCCGTCAGCGTGGCGACGATCGCCGAGTTCAGGAGCCCGCGCGTGAGGCTCCGGTCGGAGGCGAGCACGTCCGCGTAGTTGTCGAGGGTGAGCTGGGACGGGTCGAGGTCGGGCGGGACGTTCGTCAGCGCGCTCGTCGGGTAGAGGCTCGTCACGACGCCCCAGACGATCGGGCCGAGGGCCAGCACGACGAACGCGGCCAGCCCCACGCGGATGCCCCACGTCGACAGCCGGCGGCGCGCCCGGGCGCTCATGCCGTCACCGGTGCCCGGCGCCCGCGGTTCGGATCGAGCGTCCGGACGTAGGCGATCGCCAGCAGGAACATGAACACGAAGAGGACGTTCGCGATCGCGGCACCGTAGCCGAAGTCGAGGAAGTTGAACGTGACGCGCCAGGCCAGGAAGTTGAGGAGGACGGTCCCGTCGGACGGCCCGCCCTTCGTCAGGACGAAGATGAGGTCGAAGACCTTGAGCGCCCAGATGCTCTGCAGGACGATCGAGATGAGGATCGGCGTCCGGAGGCCCGGCAGCGTCACGAACCGGAAGCGCTGCCATGCCCCGGCGCCGTCGAGGCGGGCGGCGCGGTAGAGGTAGGACGGGATGTTCTGGAGCCCCGCGAGGAGGAGCAGGGCGATGAAGGGGATCGCCTTCCAGATGTCGGCGACGAGGATCATGTTGAGGGCGAGGAACGGGTCCCCCAGCCAGACGACCTTCTCGTCGATCAGCCCGAGCTGCAGGAGGATCGCGTTGAGGATCCCGTAGTTCGCGTTGTAGATCCACTTCCAGAGGACCGCGTTGGCGACGGGCGCCAGGGCCCACGGGACCAGGAGGATGACCCGGAACGCGGCGTTCCGGCCGGCCGGGTGGTTGAGCATGAGGGCGACGACGAGGCTCAGGCCGACGACGGCGACCACCTCGACGAGGGTGAAGTAGATCGAGTTGCGGAAGGCGATCGCGAATGCCGGGTCGGATGGCATCCGCGCGTAGTTGTCGAGGCCCACCCAGGCGAGGTCGAAGCCACCGGGCTCGGCGAGACCTCCGTGAAGGCGAGGACGATCGAGGCGAGGATCGGGTAGGCGAGAACGGCGATCAGCACGACGAGCGCCGGCGCGACGAGCCAGATGCCCGTCCGCCGGCGACGGCTCGCGTACGACGAGCGGGGGGCCGCGCCCCTGGGCGCGGCCCCCCGGCTGGTGCCGCTGATGGCGTCAGCCCCGGTTCTTGACGATCTCGGCGACGAGGTCCGACGCGCTCTTGATCGCGTCGGCGGCCGAGAGCTCCTTGCGGAGGGCCTTCTGGATCTCCGTCCCGATCGCCTGCGTGACCTCGTTGTAGTCCGGGGTCACGAAGCTGTCGTACGGGGCGTTGGCCTGCTCGAGCGTGACCTTGGCGTTGGCGGCCTTCTCCTGGACCTCGGGATCGTTGAGGATCGAGAGACGGATCGGCAGCCAGCCGGTGTCGAGCACCTGGCTCTTCTGGACTTCGGGGTCGAGGTAGAACTCGATCAGCTTGCGGGCATCCTCGGGGTTCGGCGAGAGCTTGGTGATCGTGTAGGCGTCCGTGCCGTCGATCGAGGCCGTGCCGGCGGGGCCGGCGGCGTTGATGGCGGCGCCGACCTTGCCGGCGATCTTGCTGGTCTCGGGGTCGTTGGCCGGCTTCCACATGAACGGCCAGTTCAGCATCATCGCGGCGTTGCCGGCCGAGAAGACGTTGGTCGCATCGTTGATGCCGACGTAGCTGATCGACCCCGGGTCGGTCGACTCCATGAGATCGACCATGAGCTGGAGGGAGTCGACGCCGGCCGGGTTGTCGAAATCCGGCGATCCGTCGGCCGCGTACAGCTTCCCGCCGGCC
The DNA here is from genome assembly GCA_963709605.1 of uncultured Chloroflexia bacterium. Taxonomy (GTDB): domain Bacteria; phylum Chloroflexota; class Limnocylindria; order Limnocylindrales; family CSP1-4; genus CTSoil-043. The sequence continues at coordinate 164,846 of CAVPWX010000013.1, forward strand.
TGCTGGAGGTAGACCATCCAGTACGAGGCGACGCCGCCGATCCCCTCGGGAGCGCCGTAGTTGAGGACCCAGCCGTACTTGCCGTCCTTGGTGAAGTCCTTGGCCATCCGCTTGAGCTCGTCCCAGTCCTTGGGCGGCTCCGCGATGCCGGCGGCCTCGAACATCTCCATGTTGTAGAACGTCGTCAGGAGCGAGAGGGTGAAGACCACGCCCAGCTTCTTCTCGTCCCAGGTGACGGTCGAGAAGCTCGAGGCCGGGAGATCGTCGATGAGCTCCTTCGGGAGCTTGTCGACGAAGTCCACGAGGTACTCGGAGAACTCGGGAACCCAGCCCGACATGTAGACGACGTCGTGGACGTACTTGCCCGAGGCGAAGTTGGCCGCCATCTTGTCGTGGAGCTGCGGCCAGGGCGGCGCCTCGTAGACGACCTTGGCGTTGTCCTCCTGCCACTTCGTGAAGCGATCCGTGACCGACTGCGAGAACGCGCCCACCCCGGGCGGTGCCGGGTCGGGAGCCGCCGGCACGAGCACGTTGAGGGTCTTGTCACCCCCGCCGCCGCAGGCCGCGAGGAGCGTCGGGAGGCCCCCGACCATGGCGACGCCGGCCCCGGCCGCCGCGCTCCGCTGCAGGAAGGACCGCCGCGACAGGCCGCGCGGTGCCCGCTGGGTTTCCATGCGCTGCTCCTCCTCTAGGACTCGGTCCTCTGCGACCCCACCGGCCCGGTGCCGGTCTCGGCGGGTGACGCGATCATCACGCGCAGTCCCCGCTCCTCGAGGGCGGCGCGCATCGCAGGCCGGAGCCGCTCGTCGGTCACGAGCGTCCCGACCTGGTCGAACCCGAACATGAACCCCGGCGCCACGCGGTCGAGCTTCGACGCGTCCGCCAGGACGATGCACTCGCGAGCCATCCCGCGCAGCGCGCGGTCCGTCTGGATCTCGCCGACGTCCTCGGTCATGAACCCGTGCGCGAGGTCGATGGCGCTGACCCCCATGAAGGCGTAGTCGGCCCGCAGGTCGCGGGCGGCGAGATCGGCCAGGTGGCCGACCAGGCTGCGCCGCCGTGGCAGGAGGATGCCGCCGAGGACGACGACTTCGATGGCAGGCTCGTCGGCGAGTGCGGTGACCACGTCGATCGCGTTCGTGATCACGGTCAGGCGACGGCCGCGCAACCGGTGGGCCAGCTCCAGGACCGTCGAGCCGCTGGAAAGCACGACGGTCGCGCCGTCGGGGACGAGGCTCGCCGCGGCGCGCCCGATGTCCCGCTTCGCCTGGGCGCCCGGTTGCATCCCGGCCGCCGACACGAAAGGGCGCTCGCCGGCGAGGACGGCGCCCCCGTAGGTGCGGATCACGCGGCCGGTGCGCGAGAGCCGGCGTAGGCTGCGGCGAACCGTGGCCTCGCCCACATCGAGGGAGCCTGCAAGCTCCGTGACGGAGCGGGCGCCTCGCGCGCGCAGGAGGTCGAGGAGGCGATCGTCGACGGGCAGCTGGCTCGGCACGAGCGGATTGTGCGCAGTCGTGATCGGACTGTCAATCGGATTGGCAGGGACTGAGTGTCTGGCGTAGACTCTCAACGCTCGATGTGACCTTCTCGTGACTGGAGGCGATCGAACTTGGCCACAGCGATGACCGAACTGGTCACCCCGGACCTCCTCGCACGTGCGGCCGACCCGCCCCTGCGAGTCGGCCGGGGAACGCTGCCGACAACGCTCCGGGCTCTGCCGCACGGCTGGTCGCTCGTCACCCAGGCCGAGCCGCTCGCCCATCTCGACCCCGGGCTCATCGCGGCCGCCGGCGCGAGCACCCACCTCGTCGACTCGCTTGCCGTCGAGGCGCTCGATCGCCTCGCCGCCGGCCTGCCCGACAGCGCCGCGCCCGTCGTGGGGCTCGGCGGCGGGATGGCCCTCGACGCCGCGAAGTGGTGCGCCTGGCGGACGGGCCGGCCCCTCGTTCTCGTCCCGGGCGCCGTCTCGGTCGACGCGGCCGTCACGAACACGATCGCGGTGCGGGAGGCCGGCGGCGTCGTCTACCGCGGGTTCGTGGTGGCGGACGCGATCGTGCTGGATCCCGACCTGGTCACGCGGGCGCCCGCTCGCCTGAACCGCGCCGGCGTCGGCGACCTCCTCTCGATCCACACCGGGCTCCACGACTGGCGGTGCGGGGCGGCCGCCGGGACGATCGCCTTCGACGAGGGGATCGCCGCCGCGGCCGCCTCCGTCCTCGACCGGATCGAGGTCCTCGCGCCGGAGATCGGGGCCGTGGGCGACGCCGGGCTGGAAGGCGTCCTGCGCGCCTACGCCGAGGTCAACGCGCTCTGCCTCCGGGCGGGCCACAGCGGCCCCGAGGAGGGCTCGGAGCACTACTTCGGCTACGCGCTGGAGCAGGCCACCGGCCGCTCCTTCGTCCACGGCGAGCTCATCGGCCTGGGGACGGTCCTGATGGCGACCCTCCAGGAGAACGACCCCGACCGCCCGCGGCGGATCCTGGACGCATGCCGGGTCGACTGGAGCCCCGCCGCCCTCGGCGTGGACCGGGCCGCGATCCACGAAGCCCTGGTCGGTCTCCCCGCCTTCGTGCGGGCCCAGCAGCTGCCCCGATCCGTCATCGACCAGTCCGACCTCGGGCCGGGCGCCGCTGACGCCCTCCTGGCGACGGGTGCTCGGCCCGATCCCCGACGCCATCCCTGCCTGAACGGAGGAAGCCGATGTCTGCCGAACCCACGGGAGTCACGATCGCGGCGGAGACCGAGGTCCCGGTCGAGAACCTGACCCGCTGGCACGCCGCCATCGCCGACGAGCTGCGGCAGGCCTTCGAGGCCGTGCTGCCGGTGGGGAAGTACACGCTCGGGAGCCAGCTGGCGGCCTTCGAGCAGGAGTTCGCGGCGTACTGCGACAGCGCGTTCGGGATCGGCATCAGCAGCGGCACCGCCGCGCTCCACCTGGGGCTGCGGGCGCTGGGCGTCGGCCCGGGCGACGAGGTGATCACCGTCCCGAACACCTACGTCGCCACCGTCTTCGCGATCACCTACACGGGAGCCACGCCGGTCTTCGTCGACGTCGATCCCGCGACGGCGAACATGGACCCGGGTCGGGTCGGGTCGGCCCTCACGGGCCGCACCAAGGCCATCATCCCCGTCCACATGTACGGCCAGTGCGTGGACGTGGACGCCATCCGGGCGGCCGCCCCCGGGGTCCCCATCCTCGAGGATGCGGCGCACGCGCACGGCGCCACCTACCGCGGGCGGAAGGCGGGGAGCCTCGGTGAGCTCGCCGAGTTCAGCTTCTACCCGTCGAAGATCATGGGCGCGCTCGGGGACGGCGGTATGCTCACGACGAGCGATCCCGAGCTGGATGCCCGGATCCGCCAGCTTCGCTACATGGGCCAGAAGGGCGTGAAGCACGAGCACCTCGTCCTCGGCTACCAGGAGCGCCTCGACGAGATCCAGGCGGCGTTCCTGCGGGTCAAGCTCGGCCACCTCGAGGACCAGGTCGCCGGCCGGCGGCGGGTCGCCGCCCGCTACGCCGGCTGGCTGGAGGGAACGCCCGTCGAGCCCCCGGCCCACGACGTGACCGGCCGCCACGCCTACTACATGTACACGGTCCTCGCCCCGCGCCGCGAGGAGCTGCGGGCCTACCTCGATGCTCGCGGCATCCGGACCCAGCTCATCTACCCGAAGCTCGTCCCGGAGCAGGGGGCCTACGCCGCCAGCCCCTGGCGGGCGGCCGACCCGCTCGACGTCGCCCGGTCTCTCGTTCCCCGTCTGCTGTGCCTGCCGATGTTCGCCGAGCTCACCGACGCGGAGGTCGACCGCGTGGGCCGCGCGATCCGCGACTTCTACGGCGCATCCTGAGGGCGTGATGGCACGCCTCGTCGTCCTGGGCGGCTCCGGCGCCTCGACGCCGGAGCTCGCCGACGCCCTCGTCGCCTGGCCGGGCGGGCTCGCCCGCCGGCCGCCCCTCACGATCGTCCTGCAGGGTCGCTCGGCCGACAAGCTGGCCATCGTCGCCCGGGCGTTCCGGGCACGCCTGGCCGGCGCCGGCGGGCCGGCGGTCGCCGTCGAGGAGAGCACCGACCTGGGGGCGGCCCTCGACGGAGCCGACGTCGTCCTCAACCAGGTCCGCGTCGGGGGTCTCGCGGCGCGCGCGTTCGACGAGACGTTCCCGCGCCCGTTCGGGATCCCCGGCGAGGAGACGATGGGGCCGGGCGGGTTCGCCAACGCTCTTCGCACGGTGCCGGCCCTGGCCTCGACGTGGGAGGCGGTCGGTCGACGCGCGCCCCGGGCGCTCGTCGTCAACCTGACGAACCCCTCCGGGATCGTGGTGGCGGTCGCGGCGCGCGGCTTCGGGCTCGACGTGGTCTCCGTCTGCGACTCGCCCGTCACGCTGACCGAATCGGTCGCTTCGCGGGTGGGCCGCTCTCGTGCCGACGTGCGCTCCCGGTATCTCGGCTGCAACCACGCAGGGTGGTGGGTGGCGGCGGACGACGCCGAGCTGGCTGCGGTGGCCGGGCTGGCGACGGGCCTCACCGAGGAGGAGGTGCTGACTGCCGGCGCCCTCCCGGCTCCATACGGCCGCTACTACCTGGTCCCGGACCGGATCGTCGCCGCGCAGGCGAACGGCCCATCCCGGGCCGAGCAGCTGCAGGAGCTGGAGGCTCGCCTGCTCGATGCGTATGCCGGTGCCGGGCGGCGAGCCTGCGCCGCGCCGGGGCGCCGCGTGGTATCCCAAGGCCGTGGTTCCCCTCCTCGACGCGTACTGGAACGGCAGCTCCCTCCCGGAGGTCGTTGGGCTCGTCGTCGACGGCTCCGTGCCGGGGATCCCCTCCGGGGTCGTGGTGGAGCGTGCGGCCGATGTCGCGACCCCGGGAGCGATCGTCCCGCTTCCCGCGCCAACCCTGCCGCCCCTTCCCGCGGCGGTCCTCTCCTCGCACGCCGCGTACGAGGCGCTCGTGGTGGAGGCGCTCTCGACGGGCGGCTCGCGCCGCGCGCTCGTGCGCGCCCTTTCTGCGAACCCGATGGTCCGCGACCTGGACCGCGCGGCCGCCCTGGTCGACGCGATCCTGGCCGGCTCGCCGCGAGGCTGACGTGGGAACGGGCGGTCGAGGGAGCGGCGTCGTCGGAGCAGTCGATGTCGGCGCGACGAAGACGCTCGTCGCCGTCGCTCCCGCGACCGCAGCGAGCGAGCTCGCGGGGCCCATTGGCCGGTGGCGAGTTCGCAGACTCATCACGGATCGCGATCCGGATCGCTGCCTCGCCGCGGTGGCCACCGCCATCGTCGATCTCGCCGCCGGCGATCCCGTTCGCGCCGTCGGGGTCGCGGCCCCGGGCCCGCTGGACCCTGCCCGCGGCGTCATCCTCCACTCCCCCAACCTGGGGTGGAGGGATCACCCGTTCGGTCCGGCCCTTGCCGGGGCCGTGGGCGCCCCGGTCTGCCTGGAGGACGACGCGAACGCGGGGGCGCTGGGGGAGGCACTGCACGGCGCCGGGACTGGCCATGACCCGGTCGCGTACCTGACCCTCTCCACCGGCGTCGGCGCCGGCATCGTGGTCGGCGGAGGGATCGTTCGGGGCGCGCACCAGGCCGCCGGCGAGATCGGCCACCTCGTCGTCGATGCGGCCGGGCCTCGCTGTGGGTGCGGCGGCGCGGGACACGTGGAGGCTTTCGTCGGCGGGGCGGGCCTGGCGCGCCGCGCGGCGGCGGCGTGGCCGGCCGCGACCCTGGCGGACGGGAGTCCCGCTCCCCGGAACGCGGGGGAGGTCCTCCGGCTCGCCCGCGCCGGGGACCCGACCGCGGTGCGCCTGGCAGATGACGCCACGGAGGCGCTCGCCCGCGCGATCGCCGCGGTGAGCGCGGTGCTCGACCCGGGCGTGATCGTCGTCGGCGGGTCGCTCGGACGCGGCCAGCGGGCCCTCGTCCGGCGTTCCGCGGCGCGCGCCCGCCGGCTCGTCATCCCGCAGGCCGGGGGGTCGCTCCGGGTCGTGCCGGCGGCCCTCGGCGAGCGAAGCCCGCTCGTCGGCGCCGCCGTCCTTGCATCCGGACTCGCCGCGGCCGCCTCCCGCAAGGGACGGCACGGATGACGGCCTCGCTCCGCGGCCCATCGCTGATGGCCCGGGAGATCGCCGAGATCCCGGCGGTGGTGGCGCGCGCCCTCGAGGAGGGGGCCGGCGAGCTCGACGCGGCCGCCCGCGAGATCGCCCGGCGGGCGCCGCGCTTCGTCCTGATCGCCGCCCGGGGGACCTCCGACCATGCCGGGCTCTACGCCCGCTACCTCATCGAGACCACCCTCGGCATCCCGGTGGGCCTCGCGGCGGCCTCGATCACGACGATCTACCGGGCGCCGCTCCGCTGGGACGACGTCCTCCTGATCGCGGTCTCGCAGTCGGGGGCCGGCCCGGACGTGGCCGCGGTCGTCGACGCCGCGCGGCGGGCCGGGGCCCCGACCCTGGCAATCACGAACGAGCCGGATTCCCCGCTCGCGGCGGCCGCCGAGCTGGTCATCCCCCTCCGTGCTGGAGAAGAGCGGGCCGTCGCGGCGACGAAGACCTATGCGGCGTCGCTGGCGGTGATCGCGGGACTCGTGGCCCGGCTCGCCGGCGCGCCGGCGTGGGGGGCCGGCCTGGCGGCGCTCCCGGAGGCGCTCGCGGCGACTCTCGAGCAGGCCGGGCCGTGGGTCCGCGGGCCCGGCGCGGCGTGCGTCGGGGCCCTCGCCGCGGCGGACGAGGCCCTGGTGGTCTCGCGCGGCCACAACTTCGCGACCGCGCTCGAGATCGCCCTGAAGCTGCGCGAGACCGGGCGCATCTTCGCCGACGGCTACTCGACTGCCGACCTCCTCCACGGGCCGGTCGCGGTGGCGGGCCCGGCGGTGCCCACGATCGCGATCCGCCCCGACGGCCCGGCCGGAGCCGCCGTCGACGACGCGCTCGCCGTCGCGGCCCGGCGCGGCGTGGTCCCCTGGCTGATCGGGGGGCGCGAGGTGGCCAGCGGCGGTCACGCGCTCGTCGTCGCCCCCGACCTGCCGGAGCCGCTGACGCCGCTCGCCTACGTGCTGCCGGGCTTCCTCCTCGCGGAGGCCGCGGCGCGCGCCCGCGGGCGGGACCCCGACGCCCCGGCCGGCCTCAGCAAGGTGACCCGGACGCGCTGAGCCGCGCCGCGGATGTCATTCTTCGCCCATGCAGATCGCCGACTTCGCCCTGGAGCGCTACCTGGCCCGCTGGGAGTTCGTCGCCGAGCATCCGATGTGCGCGTCGGACGTCGAAGGCTGGCGCGTGGCGGACCTCCTCGCGCTCGCCGACGACGAGGCGCGGACCCGCTGGGAGAGCCTGCAGCTCGGCTACACGGAGCCGAACGGCGACCCGCTGCTCCGCGCCGAGATCGCGGGCCTGTACGAGGGCCTCCACCCCGACGACACGCTCGTCTGCTCCGGCGCCGAGGAGGCTCTCTTCTGCCTCTTCTCCACGCTCCTGGGCCCCGGCGACCACGTCGTCGTGACGTGGCCCGGCTACCAGAGCCTGTACGAGGTCGCGCGCGCGGCCGGCGCGGACGTCACCCTGCACGAGCTGCACGAGGCCGACGGCTGGGCGCTCGACGTCGAGCGGCTCGTCGCCTCCATCCGCCCCGCGACGCGGGCCCTGATCGTCAACGCGCCCCACAACCCCACCGGCATGCTCCCCACGGCCGGGGAGTGGCGGGCCCTCGGCGAGGCCTGCCGCGAAGCCGGCGTGCGTCTCGTGGCCGACGAGGTGTACCGGTTCCTCGAGCACGACGGGCGGGCACCCCTGGCCGCAGGCGCGGAGCTGGCGCCGTCGTTCGTCTCCGTCGGCGGGCTGTCGAAGTCGTTCGCCCTGGCCGGCCTCCGGATCGGCTGGCTGGCCTCGCGGGATCGCGACCTCCTGGCCCGCTGCAACACGCTCAAGGACTACACCACGATCTGCGCCGCAGCCCCATCCGAGGTCCTCGCCCTGGTCGCGCTCCGGGCCCGCGAGACCGTCCTGGCCCGCTCGCGGGCGATCGTCGGTCCGAACCTGGAGCTGTTCGATGCGTTCCTCGCCGAACGGCCCGGATTCGCCTCGTGGGTCCGGCCGGCGGGCGGCTCCGTCGGCTTCCCGCACCTTGCCGCCGGCCTCGACGCCGACCTTTTCGCCGCCGAGCTCGTCGAGACGAAGGGGGTGCTCCTCCTGCCGGGCAGCGCGTTCGGCCACCCCGGCAACCACGTGCGGGTGGGGCTCGGTCGCGGGGACTTCTCGCTCGCGCTGGAGCGGCTGGCGGCGTTCCTCGACGCGCGGGGGGTGGCCTAGCCTTCGCTGCCCCGTTCGCCGAGAACCGCGGCCCGGCTTCCAGGTCGCGGGATCGAAGAGCTCGGGGCGGTGCGTGAGCACGATCACCGTCCGACCCCGCGTCGCGGCCTCCAGGTCGGCCACGAAGGCGCGCGCCGTCGGCTCGTCGAGATGCTCGGTCGGCTCGTCGAGGACGAGGACCCGGACGTCGGCCAGGAGGGCCCGGGCCAGGGCGAGCCGCTGGCGCTGGCCGCCCGAGAGCCGGGCGCCGTGCTCGCCGACGGGGGTGTCCGGGCCGTCGGGGAGCGAGTCGACCCAGGCGAGCAGCTGCGCATCCGCCAGCGCCCGGCGCAGATCGCCGGCGTCGGCGCCGGGGCGGGCCAGGCGCAGGTTGTCGGCGATCGTCGCATCGAAGACGTGGGGGTCCTGCTCGCAGAGGCCGATCGCCCGCCGGACGTCGTCGCCGGCGAGCGCCCGGAGGTCCAGCGGCCCGGCAGCGCCGACCAGCGCCAGCGAGCCCGCGGCCGGGTCGAGGAAGCGCAGGCAGGCCGCGGCGAACGTGCTCTTGCCGGACCCGCTCGGCCCGGTGACCACCGCGCGGCTGCCGGCCGGGACGTCGAGGTCCAGGCCGGGCAGCGCGTCCCGCGCCGCCGCCGGGTAGCGGAGGCGGAGCGCGGTCGCCCGCAGGCCGAGCTGCCCGGCGGGAACGGGGACAGGCGCGACCGGGTCCGGCACGGGATCCGGCCGGTCGAGGACGTCCACCACGCGCCGCGCCGCGGCGGCCAGGCCGGGCAGGCCGCGGGCGGCCGGCACGAGCGGGGCCACGACCTCGTGGACGGCGATCGGCGTGAGGGCGACGACGGCGAGGGCGACCCCGGCGAGCCAGCCCTCGCGGAGGGCGACGATCCCGAGCAGCAGGGCGAGCCACGTGGAGGCGCCCGCCGCCAGGCCGGCGACGAGGCCGCCGATCCCTGCGCCGGCGGCGACCCGCCGCTCCGCCGCCGCGAGGCGGGCGTCCACCGCCGCGATGCCCTCCACCGCGCGCGGCGCGGCGCCGGTCGCGAGGATCTCCGGGGCGCCGCGGAGGAGGTCCACGGCCGCGTCGGCGAGGTCACCCCGCGCCGGCGCGACGACCGCGTCCGCGCGACGGGCGAGGGCCGCGGCCGCGAGCGGCGCCCCGACCGCCGTCGCAAGGACGCCGACCGCGAGCGCAAGCCCCGCGCCGGGCACGAGGCTCCCGACGAGAAGCACGGCCCCGAGCGCCACGACACCGGCCGCCGCGTACGGCAGGAGCACCCGCAGCCAGAGGTCCGCCAGCCCGTCGACGTCGCCGACGAGGCGCGCGAGGAGGTCGCCCGAGCGGAGCTCCGCGAGGCCCGCGGGAGCGAGGCGCGCGAGGCGCGCGTAGACGTCCGCGCGGAGCTCGCCGAGGACCCGGAACGCGGCGTCGTGGGCGGCGAGCCGCTCGGCGTAGCGGAGCACGCCGCGGGCGATCCCGAAGGCGCGGACGGCCGTGACCGCGGTGAAGAGGTAGAGGACCGGGGGCTGCTCGGCGGCCCGCGCGATGAGCCAGGCCGACGTCGCCGCGAGCCCCACGGCCGCCGCCGCCGCCCCGGTCCCGGCGAGGACGGCAAGGGCGAGCCGGCCCCTCACCGGGCGCCCCAGGCGGGCGATCCGGAGCAGCGGCCTCATGGCGCGCCTCCCGCCCCGCTGGTGTCGACGGCGCCGGAGCGCGTCCCGCCGCCCGGCAGCGGCGCGGGAGCCGGCGGGAGCGCCGCCCACCCGATCTCCACGATCCGGTCGGCCGCGGCCGCGGCGGCCGGCCGGTGGGCGACGAGCACGACCGCGGCCCCGGCATCGGCTGCTTCGCGCACGGCGGCGAGCACAGCCGCCTCGGCGGCCTCGTCGAGCCCCGCCGTCGGCTCGTCGAGGAGGAGCAGCGGGGCCGCGCGCAGCAGCGCCCGGGCGACCCCGATCCGGCGACGCTGCCCGGAGGAGAGGCTCGCGCCGCGCTCGCCGAGGACCGCGGCCGGGTCGAGGTCGCCCAGGCCGACGGCTGCCAGCGCCCCGGCGACGGCATCCTCGTCCCGGTCCGGCGCGGCCAGGCGGACGTTCTCGGCCACGGTCCCCGCGAACAGGAACGGAACCTGCGGAACCCATCCCACCTGCCGGCGCCACGCCTCGCCGTCGGTCGCCGCGAGGTCCACGGCCCGTCCGTCCGCCCCGACGAGCGCCACCCGCCCCTCGTCCGGCGCCACGAACCCGAGGAGGACCGCCAGGAGCGTGCTCTTCCCGGCGCCGCTCGGGCCGACGACCGCCACGACCTCGCCGGGCCGGACCTCGAGCGTTGCCCCCGCCGGGGCCTCGGCGTCGCGGCCGGGCTGGACGACGCTCACGCCCTCGACGACGAGACGGCCGCCAGCGAGCGCCGGCACCTCGGCCCGGCCGCCCTCCGGGAGCCCCGGCGCGTCGAGGATCGCGAAGGCCCGCTGGGCCGCGGTGATCCCCTCCTCGCTGGCGTGGAACTCGGCGCCGAGCCGTCGCAGCGGCAGGTACGCCTCCGGGGCGAGGACGATCACGAAGAGGCCGGTCGCGAGGTCGAGCTCCCCGACGACGAGCCGGAGCCCCACCCCGACGGCGACGAGGGCAACGGAGATCGTGGCCAGCAGCTCGAGGACGAGGGCCGAGAGGAAGGCCACCCGGAGCGTCCCCATCGTCTCGATGCGGTACGCGTCGGTGACCCGGCGGAGGGTCGCGACCTGGGCGTCCGCCCGGCCGTACGCCCGGAGCGTCGGCAGGCCGGCGACCACGTCGAGGAAGCGGTGCGCGAGCCGGGCGAGGGCGGCCCAGCGGCGCCGGCGACGCGCCTCCGACATCCGCCCGACGAGGACCATGAAGACCGGGATGAGCGGGACCGTCAGGGCGACGGTCAGCGCCGCGACGAGGTCCGCCGTCGCCAGGCAGAGCACCACCGCGACCGGCACGATCGCGGCGAGGGCCACCTGGGGCAGGTAGCGGGCGAAATAGCCGTCGAGCGCGTCCAGGCCGCGGGTCGCCAGGACGACGAGCTCACCGCTCCGGGCCTCGGACGCCCAGCGGGGACCCAGCTCGACGGCGCGGGCGAGGAGGCGCCGCCGCAGGTCGGACTTCACCACGCCGCTGATCCGCTGGGCGACGATCTCGGCGCCCCAGCCGAGGCCGGCCCGGGCGACGAGGACGGCCGCGAGCAGGGCCAGCGGGAGCGCGAGCTCGGCCGGGCCTTCGCCGCCCTCGATGGCGGCGGCGATCGAGCCGGCCAGGAGCCCGGCCTGCGCGACGGCGAGGAGCGCGGTCAGCAGGCCCAGGGCGACGGCCGCCGCCAGGGCCGCCCTCGCGACCCGTGCCGAGGCGAGGAGGCGGCGGTCAGCCGGGGTCATGCACGGCCGGGGGACGCGGCCATGAGGTCAGGGCTCGAGGGCAACCGGCGGCGATGCGACCCGCTTCCGGAAGACCCAGTAGGTCCAGCCCTGGTAGACCAGGACGATGGGGGTGAAGATCACCGCCACCACGGTCATGATCGTGAGGGTGTACGTCGTCGACGACGCGTTCGTGATCGTGAGGCTGAAGGCCGGGTCCGTCGAGGACGGCATCACCTCGGGGAAGAGGGCGGCGAACAGGCTCACGACGGCCAGCGCGATCGCCGCGGCCGTCCCCATGAAGGCCCAGCCCTCGCGCTTGAGCCGGTTGGCGACGATGCCGCCGACGAAGGCGCCCGCGGCCAGGACGGCGGCCGCGATCGAGAGCGCGTCGCCCCGGATCGCCTGCGCCCAGGCCAGGAACGCGACGGCGGCGAGCGCCGTCGGCAGCCCGACGAGCCAGGCGGCACGGTTGGCGCGGTCCCGGATCACGCCCTCGGTCTTGAGGGCGAGGAAGACCGCCCCGTGGGTGACGAACAGCAACAGCGTGGTCACCCCGGCGAGCAGCCCGAACGGGTTGAGGAGCGTGAAGAAGGTGCCCGTGAACTCCTTGTCCGCGTCGATCGGCACGCCCTGGACGATGTTCCCGAAGGCGACGCCCCACAGGAGCGCGGGGACGAACGAGCCGATCGCGATCGCCCAGTCCCAGCGGGTCCGCCACGTCACGCTCGCCCGCTTGTTGCGGTACTCGATCGCGATCCCCCGGAAGATGAGCGCCAGCAGGATCGCGAAGAGCGCGATGTAGAAGCCCGAGAAGAGCGTCGCGTACCACTCCGGGAAGGCGGCGAACGTCGCGCCGCCGGCGACGAGGAGCCAGACCTCGTTGCCGTCCCAGACCGGGCCGATCGTGCGCAGCATCGCCCGCCGCTCGGGCTCGTTGCGGCCGATGAACGGGAGCAGGATGCCGACCCCGAAGTCGAAGCCCTCCAGGACGAAGTAGCCGATCCAGAGGACGGCGATGAGGATGAACCAGATCGTCGGGAGATCCATCACGGCCCCCTCAGTACCCGAGCGCGAGCGACGGCTCGCCCTCGCCGTGGACACCGGCCTCCGCGTCCGCCTCCGGGAGGCCCAGCCTGATCTGGCGCAGGAGCAGCCCGACCTCGACGATCGCGAGGACGCCGTAGACCACGGTGAAGCCGACGAGCGTGATCGCCACGGCGTACCACGGGTTCGACGGCGAGACGCCCAGCGGCGTCGTCATCAGCCCCCACACGATCCAGGGCTGGCGGCCCATCTCGGTGAAGATCCAGCCGATCGAGTTCGCGGCGATCGGCAGGAACGGCAGCAGGATCGCCACCGCGACCATGCCCCGCGAAGGCATCCGCTCCTTGCGCATCCGCCACAGGAACCAGGCCGCGGCGGCCGCGGCCAGGAACCCGGCGCCGATCATGAGGCGGAACGACCAGTAGGCGACCGGGATGTTCGGCGTCCAGTCCCCCGGCCCGAACTGCTCCTCGTACTGGGCCTGGAGATCGTTGATCCCCTCCACCTTGCCGTTGGGGTCGCCGGTCGCCATGAACGAGAGCAGGTACGGGATCCGGATCGAGAAGACCTCCTCCGTCCCGTCGAGCGAGCCGATCGTGAGGATCGAGAAGGAGGCCGGCTGGGACGTCTCCCAGAGGGCCTCGGCCGCCGCCATCTTCATCGGCTGGACGTCGGTCATGATCCGGGCCTGGAGGTCGCCTGTGACGGTCACGAGGAGGCCGGAGACGACGAGCATCCAGGCGCCCACCTTCGTCGCGGTGCGGAAGGCCGGCCGGTCCGTGTCGGGGTGCCGCAGGAGCCGCCACATCGCGATCCCGGCCACGAACGCGCCGCCGGTCATGAAGGCGGCAGGGATCGTGTGGGCGAAGGTGATGAGCGCGACGGGCGAGGTCAGGACCGCCACGATGTCGTTCAGCTCGGCCCGCCCGGCCGCCTCGTTGAACGTGTAGCCGACCGGGTACTGCATCCAGGAGTTCGCGGCGAGGATGAAGTAGGCGGACAGGACCGTCCCGATGGCGGCGATCCAGATCGTGGCCAGGTGGACCCCCTTCGAGAGGCGATCCCAGCCGAAGATCCAGAGGCCCAGGAACGTCGACTCCAGGAAGAAGGCGAGGAGGCCCTCGATCGCCAGCGGGGCCCCGAAGATGTCGCCGACGAAGCGGCTGTAGTCGCTCCAGTTCATCCCGAACTGGAACTCCTGGACGATCCCGGTCACCACGCCGATGGCGAAGTTGATGAGGAAGAGCTTCCCGAAGAACCGCGTCAGGCGCAGGTACTTCTCGTTCCCGCTGCGGTACCAGGCCGTCTGGAAGCCGGCCACGGTGAAGGCGAGGGAGATCGTGAGCGGGACGAACAGGAAGTGGTAGACGGTCGTGATGCCGAACTGCCACCGGGCCAGCAACAGGGGATCCACGGCGCGGCGTCCTCCAGCGGGGTCTCGGGACCACCCCGCAGCGTGGGCGAACCTCCTGCAGCGCCGGATCGGCCGAACGTCCCGTTCCCGGGTGCCCTGTGGCCGGCTTTACGAGACCGAGTCTCAAATCGCGGCGCCGCCCCCACCCACGAGCGGCGGCTCATCAGGCGGACGCCACCGCCCCGCCCTCGATGAGGGCCATCGCCCTCTCCACCACCAGGGGCACGGCCGCCGCCACGGGAGCGGTCATCGCACCGCCGACGGTCGTGCAGTCGCCGGCCTCGACGGCGAGGATGTCGACGTCCGACGGCACCTCGAGGCCGAGGCCGCGGGCCAGCTCGAGCGTCTCGAAGAGGCCGATGTAGTGGGGCGAGCCGCCGGGAGCGCCGACGAGGTCTCCCTCCTTCAGCTCGAGCACGGTGCCGGGGTCCACGGAGCCGGTCACGATCGTGTCGACCACGATGAGCCGGGAAGCCCCCAGCACCGCCTCGAGCAGGTACATGCCGGTGAGCGCGGTCTCCAGCACCTCGACGGTCCCGGCCCGCGGATGCTCGAAGGCCGTCACGGTCATCGCCGAGTCGGGCGATGGCCCGGACGGCGCCGGCGTGCCGGCGACGGCGAGGCGCCGGCACAGCCCGCGGGCCGCGAGAATGCCCATGGCGTCGTCCGCGATGAGCTCGTTGCCGAGACCGAGCACCCGGACGGGCCCGGCAGCAGCGCCGCCGGGCCGGACCCGCCCGTCAGTCGCGGTGGAGACTGCCATCGGCGTCGCGGCGCAGCTGCGACATCTCCCGGCCGTCGGACCCGCGCACCGTCAGCACCAGCGGCATGCTCCCCGGGAGGGAGTGGGTGGCGCAGGCGTGGCAGGGGTCGTAGGCGCGGAAGGCCATCTCCACCTTGTTGAGGATGCCCTCCGACACGATCCCCTTCGAGATCAGCCCCTTGGCCGCCTTCTCCACGCTCATCGCCATGCGCGCGGAGTTGTTCTGGGTGGCCACGATCAGGTTGGCCTTCTCGATGATCCCGCGCGAGTCGGTGACGTAGTGGTGGAACAGCGTTCCCCGCGGCGCCTCCACCACCCCGACGCCCTCGCGCGGCGTCGCGGTGGGGAGGGTGCGCACGTTGGGGTCGATGAGCTCCGGGTCGTCGGCCAGCTCCTTGAGCCGCTCCGTGGCGTAGAGCAGCTCCACCACCCTGGCCCAGTGGTTGGCCAGGGTGTGGTGCACGGGCTTGCCGCCCAGGGTCGCGTACAGCTCCTCGTAGGCTTCCTGGGCCAGGGGGGTCGCCATCCCGTCGGCAGCGTTGAGCCGGGCCAGGGGAGCCACCGAGTAGATGCCGCTCTCCGCGCCGTCGGTGAAGCCGTGCCAGCCCAGCGGCTTCAGGTAGCAGAACTTGACGTAGGACCAGGGCTCGACGTGCTCGGCCACGAAGTCGAGGTAGTCGGCCGCCGGGAAGGTCGCGTACTCCGCTCCCTCGGGGCTGACGACGCGGATCCGCCCGTCGTAGAAGTTGGGCCGGTTCCGCTCGTCCATGAGCCCCATGTAGTAGGTCCGGTGGGTGAAGGCGTCGGAGACGATGAGGTCGACGTACGCCGGGTTCGCCAGCACCACCGAGCGGAAGGTGTCGAGGGTGAAGCGGGCGAACTCCACGGCGTCGTTGGCCGTCTCCCTGTATCTGCGCCTGCTGCTCCGCGGTGACCCGCTTCGCCACGCCGCCGGGGAGGCCGAGGACGGGATGGATGACCTTCCCGCCCGTGAGGGTGATGATCTCCCGGATGCGGCGGCGCATGGTGATGACCCGCAGCCCGACCTCCTGGCCCACCGTGGCGATGACGCCCAGGATGTTGCGCTGGGCCGCCGGCGCCTCGGGGCCCACCACGAAGTCGGGGCCGCCGAGGAAGTAGAAGTGGAGGGCGTGGTCCTCGGCCATGAACGCCGAGTAGACCAGCTCCCGGATCTTCTTGGCCGCCGGCGGCGGGTCGACCTTGTAGAGGGCGTCGAGCGCCTTGGTGCCGGCCATGTGGTGCGCCGTGGGGCAGACGCCGCAGATGCGCGAGGTGATCTGCGGCATGTCCTCGGCCGGGCGGCCCTCGGCGAACTTCTCGAAGCCGCGCAGCTCCGGGACCTGGAAGTAGGCCCGATCCACGTCCCCCGCGTCGTCGAGGAAGATGTCGATCTTGCCGTGCCCCTCGAGGCGGGTGATGGGATCGATGGTGATGCGGCGGCGGGCGTAGGCGGCCTGGGCCCCCTGCGAGCCCCGGCTCCACGCCTCCTGGGCGGCCATCTCGTCGGACATGTGTCGGGGCTCCTCAGGCGTCGACGGGAGTCATCTTGCGCCGGCGCAGCAGCGAGCCTGCCAGGCCGTAGCGGTAGAAGGTGCCGATGGGGTCGGGGATGCTGTCGAGGGCCGTCTCGATGGCCTCGTCGTCGAGCGCCGTGAGCATCGAGCCGAGGGCCGACAGGTACTTGCCGCCCTGGTCGTGCACCTTGCTGGTGGGCCCGAAGCAGCCGGTGCAGGGCATGTTGCCCCTGATGCACTGCTGGCCGCACCCGGCCCGGGTGGCCGGCCCCATGCACAGCAGCCCCTGGGCCAGCAGGCAGGTGTCCTCGTCGATGAGGATCTCGTGGGGGCGGTAGAAGCGCTCCAGGCTGAGGTCCTGCGGCTTGGTGTCGAGGCGGGGGCACTCCTCGCAGAGGGCGATGTCCGGCGTCAGCACCGTCCCCGCAGGGGGCAGGTCGCCGCTCAGCAGGGTCGCGACCGCCCCGGCGATCACGTTCGGCGTGGGCGCGCAGCCCGGGATGTAGTA
Source organism: uncultured Chloroflexia bacterium (assembly GCA_963709605.1). Lineage (GTDB taxonomy): Bacteria > Chloroflexota > Limnocylindria > Limnocylindrales > CSP1-4 > CTSoil-043. The sequence goes on from CAVPWX010000013.1 coordinate 181,776, forward strand.
GTCGACCGAGGTGACCTGGTCGAGGGCCCGGACCGTGTCGTAGAAGCCGGGCAGGGTGACAAAGGTGCCGTTGTGGGGCGTGGCCTCGAGGGGGATCACCCCGTCGGGGTTGACGGTGGACGGGGACGTCAAGTACGCGGTCGCAAAGATGGCTTCCCGGTCCCACAGGTTGGCCAGGGCGGGGATCCCGCCCAGGTGGGCGCAGGAGCCGAAGGCAACCAGCACCTTCGCCTTGCGCCGCAGCAGGTGGGCCATCTCCTCCTGCTCGGTGGTGCGGATGGCCCCGTTCACGAAGGCGGCCAGGATGGACCCATCCTCCATGGCCTCGACGTCGGCCTTCTTGAAGTCGAGGGCCACCGGCCAGAACACGATGTCCACGGCGGCCACCACGTCGAGGATCTTCTCGGCGAGGTCGACCACCGCCTCTTCGCAGCCCCCGCAGGAGGAGCACCAGTAGAAGGCGACCTTGGGCTTGTCGCTCATGCCGTCACCTCCGCCAGCTCGGCGTCCGCGGGGATCTCCTCGGGGAGCTCCACGCTGAAGCCCTCCGGCGGCACCTCGAGGTGCAATGGCCCCAGCGCCGTCAGGCGGGCCACCATGTCGTTCATCACGTCGCGCAGCTTGTCGGCCTCGGCGGCGGAGATCCACTCCAGGCGGATGCGCTCCTCCTCGATCCCCATGCCCACCAGGACCCGCTGCAGCAGCCGGAAGCGGCGCAGCGCCTTGTGGTTGCCGGACTGGTAGTGGCAGTCGCCGAAGTGGCAGCCGCCGACGAGGACCCCGTCGGCGCCGTTGGCGAACGCCTCCATGACGAACTGGGGATCCACCCGTCCGGAGCACATGACCCGGATGACCCGCGCGTTCGGCGCGTACTTCATGCGGGAGGTGCCGGCCAGGTCGGCCGCCAGGTAGGTGCACCAGTTGCAGAAGAAGGCGACGATCTTCGGCTCCCAGCCGTCGGCGCTCTCCTGCGGCTTCGCGGTCGGCTCAGGCATGGGCCAGCACCCCCAGGATCTCCTCGTAGATCTCTTCGTCTTCGAACAGGTTCTGCCGGATGGACCCGGACGGGCAGGCGGCCACGCAGGTGCCGCAGCCCTTGCAGAGCACCGGGTTGATCTGGGCCTTGCCGTCCACCCGCGTGATGGCGGTGTACGGGCAGAGCGGGATGCAGGTCTTGCAGCCCGAGCACTCCTCGGCCACCACGTAGGCGGTGTTCGGCTCCATCTCGACGTAGCCCTTGTCGATCAGGGCCAGGGCCTCGGCGGCGGCGGCCCCGGCCTGGGCCACGGTGTCCGGGATGTCCTTGGGGCCCTGGCAGGCGCCGGCGAGGTAGATGCCGTCGGTGAACGTGCTCACCGGGGCCAGCTTCGGGTGGCGCTCCATGAAGAAGCCACCCCCGGCGCAGGTGATGTTGAAGATGCGGCGCACGTCCTCGGCGTCGGCCTGGGGCTCCAGGCCGGTGGCCAGGACCACCATGTCCACCGGGATCTTGCGCACCCGGCCGAGCAGCGTGTCCTCGGCCTGGAGGACCACCCGCCCGGTGTTGCCGGCCTCCGGGTACACGTCGGCCACCTTGCCCCGGATGAAGTGGACCCCCTCCTCGGCGACCCGGTTGTAGAACTCCTCCATGCCCTTCCCGGCGGCCCGGATGTCGATGTAGAAGTTGTAGATCTCCGCCCCGGTCTTCTCCTTGACCAGGTGGGCCAGCTTGAGGGAGTACATGCAGCAGACGCGGGAACAGTGCTCGTTGGTGTTGACGTCCCGGCTGCCGATGCAGTGGAGAATCCCCACTGTCTCCGGCGTGCGCCCGTCGCGAAGGGTGACGTGCCCCTCGGTGGGCCCCGAAGAGTTCACCAGCCGCTCCAGCTCCATGCTCGTGTACACGTTCGGGTAGACCCCGTAGCCGTACGACGGGGTCCGCTTGGGGTCGAAGGTCTTGAAGCCCGTGGCGAGGATCACTGCGCCGACGTCGACCGTGTCGATGGTTTCGGTCTGCGTGAAGTCGATGGCGTTGCGGTCGGCGCAGGCCTCGACGCAGGTCTTCTTGCAGCGTCCGGACTTGAACTCGATGCAGGCCTCCTGGTCGATGACCACCAGCTGGGGCACCGCCTGGGGGAAGGGGATGTAGACCGGCTTGCGCATGTTCAGGCCGAGGTTGAACACGTCGGGGGTCTTGCCCACCTTGTAGACGCAGGCCTCGATGCACTCCAGGCAGCCGACGCAGGCGTCCTCGACGATGAAGCGGGGCTTGTGACGGACCGTCGCCGTGTAGTTGCCGACGTAGCCATCGACCCTGTCGACCTCGGCCATGGTCCACAGGGTGATGTTGGGATTGGATCGCACCTCCGTCATCTTCGGGGTGAGGATGCAGGCGGCGCAGTCGAGGGTGGGGAAGGTCTTGTCGAACTGGGCCATGTGCCCGCCGATGGACGGCTCCCGCTCCACGAGGTAGACGTGCTTGCCCGCGTTGGCCATGGTCAGCGCGGCGTGGATGCCGGCGATACCGCCGCCCACCACCATGACCGCCGGGTTGACCGGGACCCGCGACCGCTCCAGCGGCTTGTGGAACCGGACCCGGTGGACCGCCGCGCGGATGAGGTCGTTGGCCTTGGCGGTCGCCTCGGCGCGATCCGTGTGCACCCAGGAGTCCTGTTCCCGGATGTTCACCATCTGGAAGTAGTAGGGGTTGATGCCACCCTCGGCGGTGGCGCGACGGAAGGTTGCCTCGTGCAGGCTGGGAGAGCAGGAGGCGACGACGACCCGCTCCAGGCCGCTGGCCTGGATGTCCTCCTTGATCAGCTCCTGGCCGGGGTCGGAGCACATGTACTTGTAGGCCCGGGCCACCGTCACCCCCGGGAGGCCTGCGGCATAGTCCCGCACCGCCTCGACGTCGACCGTCGCGGCGATGTTGGTGCCGCAGTGACAGACGTAGACCCCGATCTTCGGCTGGCCGTTGCCGCTCCTGTCGGCCGGGTTCATGTGTCGCTCCTCTGCGTCGCACCCACGGCGTCCCGCGTCACGCCGACGGCGTCCCGCGTCGCACCCATGGCGTCTTCCACCAGCTCAGCGATGTCTCGCACCTCGAGCGTCCCTTCCAGCCCCGTCGTCTTCAGGGCGTCGCGGAACATGACCAGATCCTTGGGGCAGGCCACCACCATGGTGCCGACCCCCTGGAGACCCGCGGCCTCGCGCACGCGACTCTCCGCGGGGCGTTCGCCGGCCCCTGCGGCGTCCTCCATCCAGATCCGCCCGCCCCCGGCACCGCAGCAATACGCGGCCGACCGGTTGCGGGGCATCTCGACCAGGTCCAGGCCCAACCCCTCCAGCACGTGGCGCGGGGCGTCGTACACGCCGCCGTAGCGGCCGAGGTAGCAGGGGTCGTGGTAGGTGACCCTGCCGTTGCCGTTGGGGGAGACGGGCAGGCGGCCCGCGACGCCCAGGCCCTCGAGGACCTCGGTGTAGTGCTTCACCCTGCCGTCCAGCCCGTACTCGTGCTTGAGGACGTGGTAGGTGTGGGGATCGGTCGTGACGATGGCCTGGAACTGCCCGGTCTCGAGCGCCGCCAGGTTCTTGTCCCGCAGCATCTCGAAAAGGCCTTCCTCGCCGAGGCGCCGGACGTCGTTGCCGGCGTTCTGCTCCGCCTCGTAGAGGATCCCGAAGTCGAGCCCGGCCTCGCGGAAGACCCGCGCCGTCGCCCGGGTGACCTCCTGGACGCGCGGGTCGAACGACGCGTAGTCGCCGACGTACCAGAGGTACTCCACGGGCTCCTTGCGGGCGTCCTTGACCTCGAAGTCGAGCTCCCGCGTCCACTTCGGCCGGTTGCGGGGCGACTGGCCGAACGAGTTCCCGTAGCGGGTCATGCCCATGAGCATGTCCTGGACGCCGGTCCCGACCTCCCCCTGGCCGATCAGGTGCCGGCGCATCTGCACGATGAGCGGAACGTGCTCGTTGAAGACCGGGCAGCGCTCCATGCAGGCCATGCACGTGGTGCAAGCCCACACGGCCTCGGCGCCGACGGCATCGACGAGGCTCCCGTTGCCGTCGCGGCCGGAGGCCCGGCCCAGGACCAGGAGCTTCACGTCGTGGATGAGGTCCTGGGGCGAGAGGATCCCGCCGGCGGCGAACGCGGGGCAGGCCCGATCGCAGCGGCCGCACTCGGCGCACGAGAGGCCGTTGAAGAGCTCCCGCCAGGTGAACTCCTCCAGGCGCGCGGCACCCTCCGACGGCGGCGGCATCGCGCCGGGCTCCAGGGACGCGGTGAGGACGTTGAACGGCGACGCCAGCAGGTGGAGGTGCTTGGAGTACGGCAGGTAGGCCAGGAAGCCCAGCACCGCCACCATGTGGATCCACCACATCGCCGTGTAGAGCGATTCGGCCGCCGCCGCCGAGAGGCCGCCGAGCCCCTCCTTCGCCGCCTGGCCGACCAGGAAGGTCACCACGAGGAGGGTGATGAGGAGGAGGATGAGCCCGGCATCCCGCGACTGGGCCAGGCGCGGCGGAACGAGCACGTAGCGGCGGAGCGCCGCTCCCGCCAACGCCGCCAGGGTGGCCACGCTGAGGAGCACCATGGGGATGGTGAACAGGAGCACGTCGTCGGGGTACGGGATGGGGAGGAACGGGAGCAGGCCCCGCAGGAGGCTCCAGGCGAAGCTGACGGCGTAGAAGATGAACGCCCAGAAGATGACGAGGTGGGCCAGCCCGACCCCGGGGTTGTCGAACATCCGGCGCTGGGCGGCCACGTTGACGACGACGCTCCAGAGGCGGCTCGGCAGCCGGTCCCAGCGCGCTTCCGGCTTCCCGTGGGCCACCGCCCGCAGGATCCGGTAGGCCCGCTGCCCGAACAGGACGAAGACGACCGCCGTCAGCGCCCACAGGATGGCGACACCCGGGACGCCGAGGAGCGTCTGCGCGGTCGGGTCCGGCATCGGCGCTACCCCTTCCGCTTCCTGATGGCCTCGGCCAGCGCCTCGAGGACGTCGGTGGCGTCATCGACGATCCCGTAGTGGGCGATCGAGAAGATCGGGGCATCGGCGTCCATGTTGACGGCGATGATCAGCTCGGAGTCCTTCATGCCCTCGACGTGCTCGGGGGCCCCGCTGACCCCGGCGGCCACGTACAGGCGCGGCTTGACGGTCACCCCGGACTTGCCGACCTGGCGGACGAGGGGGAGCCAGCCCTGGTCGATGACGGGGCGCGACCCGCACACGGCCCCGCCCAGCGCATCGGCCAGGTCCTCGGCGACCTCCAGGTTGGCCTCGCTGCTGATGCCCCGGCCGACCGAGACCAGCGCGTCCTGCTGGGTGATGTCCACGTCGCCCGCCTCGGGCTCCTCGTAGGCGACGAGGCGCACGCCGGAATCGTCGGCAAGGTCCACGGCCACGTCCTCGACGTGAGGCTCCGGGGCGCCGGGGGCCGGCGCGGTGCCCGTCCCGGGGAGGACGGCCAGCACCATGGGCCCGGGCCCGGCGTCGACCGTCACGGCCATCTTGCCGCCGTAGAGCAGGCTCCCGACACGCAGCGCCCCGTCGACCACCTCGACCTCCCGGCAGAAGTTGACGAGGGGCACGCCCAGGCGCGCCGGCAGCAGGCCGAGCAGGTCCCAGCTGAGGTTGGTGGTCGGGAGGAGGATCACCGCGGGAGCACGCTCCGAGGCAAGCGCAGCCACCGCCCGGCTGGCCTGCAGCCCGGTGGCGTCGGCGAGCGTGGGATCGTCGACGTAGAGGACGGCGTCGGCCGGGCCCAGCGACGCGGCAAGCCCGCGCATCCCGTGGCCGAGCAGGACCGCCTCGAGGCGCACCCCCAGGGAATCGGCCAGGCCCCGCCCCACGGCCAGCAGCTCGCGGGTGGCGTCGGAGATGGTCCCTTTCCAGTGCTCCGCCACGATCCAGACGTTGCCAGCCATCGCCATCTCCTCAGATCAGCCCGCGGGCGGCCAGGATGTCGGCCAGGCGCTCCGCCACGTCGCGCACCGATCCCTCCAGCATCTCGGCGTGCCCGGCCGCCTCGGGCTTGGCCATGGCCGTCACGGCGAGCGGAGTCACTGCCGGCCCGCTGGCTGCGGGAACCGCCTCGATGCCACCCGCGGCCATGGCCGCTCGCACCTTGGCGATCGGCACGTAGCGCGGCGGCTTCTCGCAGCCCTGGACGCCGAGGAAGGCGGGAAGGGTGACCTCGAAGCGCCCCATGACGCCCCCGGCGTACTCCTTGGCCACCACGGCCTTGCCGGCCGCGGGATCGACCTGGATGCGGCTCACGAGGCCCAGGTACGGGAGGCCGATGGCCCCGGCGAGGAGCGGTCCCACGAAGCCGTCGAGATCGTCGATCGCCTGGCACCCGCTGAGCACGAGGTCTGCGGGGAGCACGCCGGCGATGCCGGGCAGGGTGGCGGCCAGCGCGGCAGCCTTGGCGCGAGTGCCCGCGATCACGTCGATGCCCGACACGCGGATCGCCCGGTCGGCGCCCTTGGCGAGCGCGGTATGGAGGACGTCGTCGATCTCGGGGGCCTCCAGGGCCGCCACGGTCACCGTCGCCCCCAGGCGGTCCTTGAGGAGCAGCGCCTGCTCCAGGGCATAGTCGTCGCGCTCGTTGACGATGAAGCGGAGGTACTCCGGGTCGAGCGACGAGCCGTCGCCGGCGACCTCGAGCTCCTCCACGATGTCGGGCACCATCTTCATCAGGACCAGGATCTTCATCGCGCCAGCCCGTCCTCCTCGCTCGATCCTGCCGCCGGTCGCGCCTGCTCAGCCATCGAGCGCCTCGGCGACCAGCTCCATGACGTCCCGGACCACCATCCGATCGTCGTACCCGAGCACCTTGAGGGAGTCCTCGAAGCGCGGCACCTCGTAGGGACACGACACCGCGAGCACGTCGGCGCCGGTGGCCGCCGCCTCTTCGACCCGGCGGTCGGAGAGGCGGCCGTGCCCCTTCTCCTTGTAGAAGGTGTCGAGCCACATCCCGCCCCCGCCCCCGCCGCAGCAGATCGTGTTGTCCCGGTTGTGGGCCATCTCCACGATGCTCACGCCGGGGATGGCCTCGAGGATTCGCCGCGGCTCGTCGTGCATGTGGTTGTGCCGGCCGAGGACGCACGAGTCGTGGTACGTGACCTTGTAGCCGAGCTCCCGGGTGAGGCGCGGCCGGAGAGCGTCGAGCCGGGCCGCCACGAACGGCGTCGTGTGTTGAACCGGCTGCTGAAGGCCCAGCGTCGGGTAGAGGAAGGCGAAGGCGTCGAAGGCGTGGGGATCCGACGTGAGCAGGGAGGCGAACTCGTACTTCCCGAAGGTCGCCATGTTCTGCTCGCGCAGGGTGTCGAACAGGCCCTTCTCCCCGACCAGCCGGGCGCACTCCCCGGCGCACTTCTCCTCGGTCCCCAGGATCGCGAAGTCGACCCCGAGCGCGGCGAGGACCCGGGCCGTCGCCCGCGCGTTGTCCTGGCCTCGCGGGTAGTACGCCGCGTAGCACTCGACGATCCAGAGGACGTCCACCGGCCGCCCCAGGTCGCGCAGGATCGGGCACCGGCACCGCGGCGCTGTCCGCCCACGCCGCGCGCTTGCGCGGCGATTCCCCCATCGGGTTGCCGTAGCGCATCGTGTTGGCGAGCGCGCCCTGCAGCTCGGACGGCACCTGGGGGAGCCGCAGAAGCACCTGCTCCTTCACGACCGGCAGGAGGATGTCGGTCAGGTGGAGCCCGCGGGGGCATTTGTCCCAGCAGTCGTAGCAGGTGACGCAGCTGAGGAGATCGTCGCCGGCGAGCACCTCCTCGATGAAGCCCTCCCGCAGCATGCCGATGAGGCGGCGCGGCGTGTAGCGCATCACGTCGCCGTGGGGGCAGGTGCCGGCGCAGGTGCCGCACTGGATGCAGCTCAGCAGCGCGCGGCCCTCCGGCGTGGCGAGCAGCCCATCGAGCGTGATGTCGGGGGTCCCCGGCACGGTCGCCGTCGCCATCGGTCACTCCCTCTCGTGGTGGTCCCGGCCCCGATGCCGCCGCCGCGGCGGGCTCGGGGCTCGCCTGCCCTGCCGGGCCGCACCCGGCCGCCGTGAACCCGTGGCCATCTCCGCTGCCGGGGCGGCGAACGGCTCGTGAAGTGCCCGGGCTGTCGAGCGCGCGGCCGTCACCCCCTGAACGTGTGCGGGCCGACACCGGGTGTTCTCGAGCTGGACGACGAACTGGTGCGCCACGCCGCGTACCTCTACCGGCGGGGGCGCCGAGATCGGGCCTCGGTACCGCCACCAGGGTCTGCGGACGAGTCTTCCCCGCGCGACACGACGGGGGCCAGTGCCGTTGGGACCGGGCGGCGCGGGCCGAACGCCGCGCACTGCCGGGGCCGATGGCCCGCGGCGGGGGCGCAGCCGACCGGACAAGCCGGCGAGCGACTGGCTGGTCACCAACGCGCTGCTCCTGTGCTACCGAGATGCATCACGACCCGGCGCCCGGAACCGGCCGGCGGCGGATCGCCCCGGGCGTGTCAACCCGCTATGCGCCCCCGGGCGCGGACGCCGCAGCCGGCACGCAGGGCCGCTTGACGACGGCCTCGGCCGAGACGAGCTCCTTGCCGATCCCCAGCCGTTTCACTCCGACTCCGAGGGCGAGGCCGAGCAGCTGGGTGAAGTAGAGGATGGGCATCGTGTAGTTGGTCCCGTAGGCGCGGTTCACCTCGCCCTGGTAGCACTCCAGGTTGGTCTGGCACAGCGGACACGCCGTGGCGATCACCTCGGCGCCGGCGTCAACCGCGCTCTGGAGGAGGTCACGCAGCATCTGCACCGCCGCGCGCCGGTTGGTCACCATGAGGGCCGCGCCGCAGCAGCGCAGCTTGTACGGGTAGGCCACCGGGACCGCCCCGGCTGCCTCGAGCAGCGCCTCGAAGTAGGTCGGGCTTTCGACCTGGGCAAGCTCCACGCCGGGGCGCCGGGGCCTCACGATCTGGCAGCCGTAGTACGGGGCCACTCGGAGCCCCTTGATGCGCTCGCCGGCCTTCTGGCGCACCAGCTCCAGCGCCTCCTCGGTCACGAAGGCGTGCATGATGTGGCTCACCTCGACCCTGCCGTCGTAGCGCAGGTCATCGGCCTCGAGGGCGTAGTTCATGTGCTCCGCGAGGTCGGCGTCCCGCTTCAGGGCGGCGTTCGTGGTCCACAGGTTCTTGTAGCAGGCGTTGCATGGCGCCACGATGTCGAGGCCCTGCTTCTCGGCGATGGCGAGGTTGCGGGCGCACAGGACCGTGGCCAGCAGCTCGTCGACCTTCGAGTAGGCGGTCGCCCCGCAGCAGTTCCAGTCCTCGAGCTCCTCCAGCTCGACGCCGAGCTTGTGCGCCACCTCCATCGACGACACGTGGTAGGTGGCGGCCATGGTCTCCAGCGAGCAACCGGGGTAGTAGGCGTAGCGGGTCATTTGATACCGTCCAGGGGGAGGACGCGGGCCACCATGGCCCGCAGGTTGCGGATCCGCTTGATCCGGGAGGGGAGGAGGGGCAGGCGGCCCTTGCCGAGGAGGCGTACCGCCATGCGCATCTCGCGAACCACCCCGGGGAAGCCGCCCTCGAAGATGAAGGCCGGGGCGTAGCCGGGCTCGTAGGACTTGCCCGTCCGCATGATGGTCCGGGTGAAGCGCCGCGAGAACTCCGGCGCGACCCAGTCCCGGTTGAAGGTGTCCTTCCACAGCGAGTAGCGCGTGAGGGCGTACATCACGTCGGCGGGCCGGATACCCTCCGGGCACTTCTCGGAGCACGCATAGCACGAGGCGCACGTCCAGAAGGTGTTGGACGCCATGACCTCGTCCTTCATCCCGGCATTGATGAGGGCGATGAGCTCGCGAGGCGTGTGGTCCATGAACTCCACGGCCGGACACGCCGCCGAGCACGTGGCGCACTGGATGCAGCGAACGAGGGAGACTCCCTCCTCGGCGTGAAGGAGGTTCTCGACCTCCTCCCGGAAGGAGATCCTCCTCGCCGGTGTCGCGATCGCCATGGGATCCCCTACCTGCTCTTGCGGGCTTCGCTGGCGGCGATGAGGGCCGCGGCCTTCTGGAGCAGCAGCTCCGGCTCGACCGGCTTCTCCACCAGCTCATCGACGGGCACGAAGCCCGGGTGCACGGCCTGGCCGGGGAAGAGGAACGCGATCTGCTCCCGCAGGCCGGTGATGATGAGGACGGGCATCTCCCGGAGCACGTTGTCCTTGCGGATCTTCCGGGCCATCATCACGCCCTCGGCACCGCGCCCCATCATGATGTCGAGGCACAGCAGGTCGTAGTGGTCCTTCTGCAGGGCATCCCAGCCATCCTCGGGGTTGTGCACCACCGCGGTGTCGTACTGGGTGTCGAGGATGGCCCTGATCCCCGCAGCGAAGTCGGGGTCGTCATCGACGATGAGCACCCTCTTGCGCTCGCTCATCCCTTCTCTCCTTCCAATACCTGCTCCGGAGGCGCTCCCTCCGTTCCCGGAACCGGCGTCCCGTGCGCCGGCAACGCGATGACGAAGACACTGCCCCGACCCGGGTCGCTGGTCGCGGTGATCGACCCGCCGTGGGCCTCGACGATGCGCCGCGTGAGGGCCAGGCCGATGCCGGCGCCGGCGACGCCGCTCTCCCCGGCCTGCCCGCGATAGAACGCGTCGAAGATCCGCGGCAGGTCCGCCGCGGGTATCCCGACTCCCGTGTCGGTCACCGAGATCACGACCTTCCCGTCCCGAGACACCGCCGACACGACCACCGTGCCGCCTTCTCTCGAGTACTTGACCGCGTTGCCGACCACGTTGAGCACCGCCTCGGTCAGCGCACCCTCGTCCCCCAGCACCGTCGCCGCGGGGTCCACCTCGGCCACGACCTCGACGGCCTTGCGCACCGCCTCAGTCCGGGCGCTCTCGAGGGCATTCGCCACCGGCGCGGAGATCGCGACCGGGCGGAAGCCATCCCGAAGGGGGGCGACATCGACCGTGAAGCCGCGCAGCCAGCGATTCACCAGGGCGAGCAGGTCCCCGATGCGACTGCTCATCCGCTCCAGCCGCCGTTGCTGGTCCTCCGAGACGACCCCCTCGAGCTCCGTGATCGTCACGAAGAGGTTCTGCTGGACGGCGGCCAGGGGCGAGCGCAGCTCATGGGACACGATGGCGGCGAAGTTCTCCCGGAGCGCCTCCCGCTCCCGACGCAGCGCCACCCTCTCCACCACCAGGGCCCGCTGCTCGAGGCCCCGCCGGATCATCGTGCGGAACTCGTCGGGGGTGAAGGGCTTGGGCGAGGAAGTCGAAGGCGCCGTGCTGCATCGCCTCGACCGCCGACGCGATCGTGGCGAACCCGGTGAACACGATGCACACGACCGTCGGGTCCAGCGACCGGATCTCCTCGAGCACCTGCATCCCGGACATGCCCGGCATCTTGAGGTCGACGAAGACGAGGTCGGGCGCCCAGGCGCGGGCCGTGTCGAGGCCCTCCGCGCCGCTCGACGCGAGCGCGACCTCGTGCTCGCTGCCCTCGAGGATCGCGAGGCAGGAATCGAGCACGACCTCTTCGTCGTCGATCAGCAGGATGCGCCGTCGCTGCTCGGTCACTGGCCGTCCCCCCGGGACGCCAGCACGGGCAGCTCGATCGTGAACGCCGTCCCCGCGCCGTCCTCGCTCTCGACGACGATCGTGCCGCCGTGCTCCTTGACGATCCCGAAGCTGATGGCCAGGCCCAGGCCGGTGCCGTGCCCGACCTCCTTGGTGGTGAAGAAGGGATCGAAGATCCTCCCCAGGTTCTCCTCGCTGATGCCGTGCCCGGTGTCCCGGAAGACGGCCTGGACGACCCTCTCGCTCGGCGTCGAGCCGGGTGGTCACCGTGAGCCGCCCCACGCCGTCCATGGCCTCGGCGGCGTTGATGATCAGGTTCATGAAGACCTGCTGCATCTGCGCCGGGTCCACCACCGTCGGGGGCAGGTCCTCCTCGTAGTCGCGAACCACCTCGATGTTGTGGAAGAGCACCCGGTCCTCCACCAGGGACAGGCACTCGTCGATCGTGATGCGCAGGTCCGTCAGCTGCTTGTGCGGCTTCTTGGGCCGGGAGAAGTCGAGGAGGCCCCGGATGATGGTCACGCAGCGCGTCGCCTGGTTGGCGATCTTCTCCACCGAGGGCCTGCGGGAGTCGTCGGGCGTCATCTTCTCGAGCAGGAGGTGCGAGTAGGTCACGATCCCCTGGAGCGGGTTGTTCAGCTCGTGAGCCACGTCGGCGGCGAGCTGGCCGACCACGGCCAGGCGCTCCGACTCCATGACCTTCCTCCGGGCGAACTCCTTGAGCTGGTCGTCACGCGCCTGGAGCGAGGCCGCCATGCTGTTGAACGAGCTGGCCAGCTCCCCGATCTCGTCGTTCGAGGTCACGGTCACCTTCGCCTGCAGGTCGCCCGCGGCCACCCTGCGGGAGGCCTCGACGAGCGCGCGGACCGGCCTGGAGAGGCGGCGGGAGAAGACATAGGAGAACGCGATCGCGGCAACCACGGCGATCAGCGTGACGGCCAGGAACAACAGGCTCGTGCTGACCCTGAGATCGACGTAGGGCTTCTCGAGCGTGCCCACGTACAGCATCCCCACCACCCTGCCGTCGAGGTCCCGGAGGGGATCGTAGGCAGCGATGTACCAGTCGTTGACGACGTACGCCCGGCCCACCCAGCGCTCCCCGCCGACGACGACCCTGTCGTAGACCTCCTCCGACACGCGGGTGCCGATGGCCCTGGTGCCGTCCTCGTTGAGGACGTTGGTGGCGATCCGCACGTCGTCGAGGAAGATCGTGGAGGTGCCGATGTCCCGGCCCTCGTACTGGGCACCTTCGAAGACGGTCTCCTTGATCCCGTCCACGATCCCGTAGCGCCGGGTGACGAGCTGGCCGCCGTACAGGGCGCCGATGACGTTGCCGGCTTCGTCGACCACCGGGGCTGCGGCCAGGAGGACCAGGCCGTCGGTCTCGACCGTGTCGTCCCGCGGTCGCGCCCCCTGCGTCTCCACCAGCTCGAGCCTGGCGATCTCGGGCAGGCCGGGGGACTCCCGGCCCAGCATGTCCGCCGTGAACACCGCCGTGGCGGCCACCGGGGTCGCCTCGCCCAGGGCGGCGGCCACGACGCTCATCCCCGCCTGGGAGTCTCCGACGACACCGGGGTTCGCAGCTCGCAGGAGGACGGCGCCGGCTGCGTCGGTCACGGTCAGGAAGTCGAGCTGCTCGGAGACCATCATGTCGGTCAGCTCGCCCGCGGTCACGCTGACGTCGCCGCCGAGCAAGGCGTCGCGGAGGTAGAAGCGATCGGCCTGGAACCTGACCAGGTCGTAGAGATCGTCCGCGTAGGTGTCGTAGATCGCCCCGGCCGAGTTGAGATCGGAGGACACCCGGTTCTGTGCCTCCGCCACCACTCGCTCGCCGATGAAGAAGACCGCCACCCCGGCGAAGGTCGCGCTGAGCAGGATGATGATGGCCAGGAAGGCGACCATCAGCTTGACGAAGCGGCTCGCCCCGCGACGACCCGGTGCTACCTGGGCGTCGTCCGCGACCCGCTCTTGGACGGAGCCGGGAATCGCCGGCTCCGAGCGGACGGCGAGGCTTGCGCCAGATTCCGACAAGGTCCCTTCACGCTCCCAGTGTGCCGCGCCGACCCTCCGGTGCCGTCAACGGCTCGTCGATCGGTTCGATCATCGAGTCAGCACCAGGGGGTTCCTTCCAACGGGCGTCCCGACATGCGCTCAGTCGGCCACGCCGACGTTCTCGACCTCTTCCCCGTGCAGGGCGGCGTGGGCCTTCGCCTCGTCGTCCACGCAGAAGATCATCTCTACGAGGCCCGGCTTGTGGCCGACCATGAGGGTCCCGCAGACGTTCACCCCGGCCCCTGCCAGCCGCTCCGCCGCGTCGGCGATCCCCCCCGGCTGGTCCAGGACCTCGACGAGGATCGGGGCACCTTCGACGTACGGGTGGCCGAGGCCGTGGAGGACCTCGCGGGTGGCGTCGTCGTCCGAGGTCGTGATGAACGCGCAGCCGAGGTCGCCCGCGCCGACACCGCCGATGTGCCGGATGTCGATGCCGCGCGCGGCCAGGGCCCGGGCGAGGTGAGCGAGCTCACCAGGCTTGTTCTCGAGCTGGACGACGAACTGGCGTGCCATCGCAGCCTGCCTCCACCGACCGGGGGACGCCGGCCGGGCACCTCGACCATCGCTCGGCTCCGCAGACGAGCGCAGAACATCGCAGGTGCCTCGGTGGAGAGGCGCCTGTGGGCGAATCGTTCCCTGCCGCAGGTACCGAAGGCCAGTGCCGAGGGGGCCGGGTGGCCCGGGCCGAATGCCGGGCGCGGGCAGGGCCGATGGCCCGGGTCGGCGGACGGCTGCACCGTTCGCCCGCGCCGGGCCACAGCCCTCGTCAGCCGGCGCCTCCCGCTCCCCCTCCGTCCTCCTCGCCGCGCCAGGCCTCCAGCGCCTCGCGGCCGATGAAGACGGTCATCCCCAGGGCGGCAACCGCGTCGGCCCACCAGAGGCCGAAGGCCGCGTTGGCCCCGAGCCCCACGAGCAGGCAGACCGAGAGCCAGAAGCAGGCCTCGGTCTGGAACGCGTCGGCCCCCATGGCCCGGCTCCCCAGCTGGACTGCCACCCGTCGCTTCGCGCGCGCGAGCCACCACATGACGACGAGCGAGGCAACCGCCAGCGCAAGGCCGACCGGCGAGGCCTCGGGCCGCTCGCCGGCGGCGAGCGAGGTGATCGATTCCCAGGCGACGTAGGCCGCCAGCAACGCCAGCGACAGGGCGACGAGGCGCCGGGCCCGCCGCTCCACCTGCTCGATGCGGCGCTCGTCCGCGGCGCGCCGCTCCGCGTGCAACCGCCAGACCAGGATGATCCCCGACGCCGACTCGACGAAGCTGTCGATCCCGAACCCCAGCAGGGCGACCGATCCCGCCGCCGCGGCGGCCGCGACGGCCACGATTCCCTCCACGACGTTCCAGCCGACGGTGAGGTACTCCAGGCGGAGCGCGTGCCGGAGGAGCGCGTCGCGGGGCTCGGCGACGGTCACGCCCATGCCCGGCGCCGCATCAGCCGCCGGCGGCGGGGGCGGCCTCGGCTCGAGCCGGTCGCCGACGGCATCATCCCCCGCCGACGGGGGCGGTCTCGACCTCGTCGCCCTCGAACGCCGCGATGGCACGGCGGTACTCGTCCGGGATCGGCGTCGGCCGGCGTGTCGTCGCGTCGATGAGCACCAGGGTCATCCGCGCCGTGCACATCAGCCGGTCGTCGTCGACGCGGTAGGCGGCGCCCTCGGTCGTCACGCTCGTGCGCCCGATGCGGGTCGTCCGGACGAAGACCTCCAGGAGATCGTCGAAGACGGCCGGCGCCTCGTACGTGACCTCCAGCGCCCGCATGACGAGCTCCGGGTCGCCCTGCCAGAAGCGGACCAGGCCGAGGTGGCGGAGATACTCCAGGCGGGCGTTGTCGAAGTACGGCAGATAGCGGCCGTAGTAGACGACGCCCTGGGCGTCGGTGTCGGAGAACCAGACGCGCGACAGCGCCGCGTAGCGGAACGGCGGGTGGCGGTCCGACAGGCGCCCCGTCTCGAGGTTCGTCACGACGCGATCGTACGCCGCCCCCGGGCCGCCCGGGGTTGTCGCCGCCGGGTCGCGCGGGCGTGCCGGCGTGGCGGGGGCGTGCCGGCGACGCCGCGCGAGGGACGCCCGCGGCCTCCCCTGGCGACGATCGCAGCCTGACGTGTGCGGCCATCCGAGATCCCCGGCGGGATCACGAGGCACGCCGTTCCGCACGAAACCCCGCGAGATCAGGGTAGATCCGTCCGGCTTGGCCGAGGTTTCGCGCCTGAAGCGGCCGCCGGGGATCCCCGGGGGGATCAGCCGCGGGCGGTGCCAGTCGGGGTCCGCGGGCGCCGCCGCCGGCCTGCGCTACGATGCCGCCACGCGCCCGTAGCTCAGCGGACAGAGCATCTGACTTCGGATCAGATGGTCGGGGGTTCGAATCCCTCCGGGCGCGCCATTGTCATGAGTCGCGACATAGGCGACACATGAGTCGCGACATAGGCGACACGTGTGTCACCCGGCTCGGACCCCGGCCATCGGCCGGGGTCTCTTCGTTGGTTGCGCCAGTAGCCCTTGTCGGGCTCGATTGGGTGGGCGGAGAGGACTTCGCCCGTGTCGAGGGCGACGACCGTCACCTCCTGCTCGTCGATGATGGCGAGGATCCGCCGGCGGGCGTGGGCCGCGCCCACCCTGGCCGCCTGGGTGATCGTCCAGCCCGACGTAACGCGGGCGACCAGCGTGCGCCGACCGAGCGGCGTCAGGCGCGCGTTAGCATGGGACACGAGGGCTCCCTTCGACGACTGCGACTTCTCACACCAGCAGCCGAACGATAGGGGCCCTCACCCGTCAACAACCCGATTGGGAACTAGAGCTAGCCGAGGACGATCAGGCGCGACCGGTGGAACCGGAGCCGCACGATCCACAGCAGCACGGCGTCCACGACGGCGAGCACCGTGCACGCGCCGAGGATGACGATGACCACGTCACCCCGGACGAGCCAATCAGGGGGTGGGCCTCCGCCCGTGGCCGCAAGCATGAACGCGACGCCGCCCACCAGGAATGGCGTCATCAGCGCAGCGACGAGCACCTGCTGCGCCGACTGGACCGTGGCCGCCCGGAGCGACACCAGGACGCCGAGCGCGGCCGTGAACAGGCCCAGGACCAGCCCGAGCGCGCACATGCCGATGATCATCGCGATCGGGAACAGCTCGACACCGCCTGTCCAGTGCGTGACGTTGGCCACAAGCACGCTCACCGCCAGCATCACCACGATCACCACCTCGTTGACCAGCACCGGCACGAGGAGCTTCCCCGACAGGATCGCCCCGTCCGACAACGGGCCGGCGAGGAGCGTGGCAAGGGTGCGGCGCTCCCGCTCTCCCGCGATTGCATCGGGCACGATCAACCCCACGACGAGAAGCGACGTCGCGATGACGAACACGGTCGGGAAAATCGGGTCGCGCAACCACGCCGAACCCATCTCGAATGGCGCCCAGATCGGCAGGAACGCAAGCGCTACCAGCGGGAGGACGAGCTGCGTTCGGTTCCGGGCCGTGGCCAGAGAACGCCATTCCTTCCACGCCATGGCGTCGACGCCCCTCATACCGGCGCCTCCTCCATCAGTGGCGCCTCCTCCATCAGTGGCGCCTCCTCCATCAATCGCACGAAGGCCTCCTCGAGGGTCGCGGTCTCCCGGCGCACCTCGCCCACCTCGCCGCCGTCGCGCACCAGCGCCGTGACCACCGCGGCGGCGTCGGCGGTGGGGTCGAGATCGACGAGGAGGCTGCCGTCGCGACCCTCCACGTGGAGCACGCCGGCGATGCCCTGCACCGCAGCGCATGCGAGGTTCCGCCCAACGACGACCAGCCGTGGGGTGCTCGAGCGCGCTCGCAGTTCGGCCGGACTTCCGACGGACAGCAGCCGGCCCTCCCGGATGACCGCGACCATCGGGCACAGCTGCTCGACCTCGGCCATGTTGTGGGTCGTGAGGAAGATCGTCGTCCCCGCATCACGCGCTTCGCTCGCGATCGCGTCGCGCACAGCGACCGCCGCCATCACGTCCAGCCCCACCGTGGGCTCGTCCAGGAACACGAGGGGTGGCCGGGCGAGCAGGGCGCGCGCGAGCGCCAGGCGCTGCTGCATCCCCCGGCTCCAACCCCTGACGGGCTCCCGTCGTCGGTCCCACAGGCCCATGCTCTCGAGTGCCAGCCGGATCCTCGCGTGTCGCTCGGGCGTCGGCAGCCCGCATGCCCGACCGTGGAACTCGAGGTTGTCCTCGGCGCCCAGCTCCTCGTACAGGCCCGGGTGTTCGAGGACGACGCCTGCGGCCGACCGAACGTGGTTGGGATCACGACGGGTATCGAAGCCCAGTACTTCGGCCACTCCGGAGGTCGGCTCGAGCAGGCCGAGAAGCAGACGGATGGTCGTCGTCTTGCCCGCGCCGTTGGGGCCGAGGAAGCCGAACACCATGCCACGCGGCACCGACAGGGTGAGATCGTCGACGGCTGTACGGGTGCCGAACCGGCGTGTCAGGTGTTCCGCCCGGATGGCGAGCTCGCTATCCGCAGGGTGCATCCGTCCGCCTCCCGTGGCGCGGCTGCGATGGGCTGATTGTGAGCAGACCAGCGGGTGGCCGGGTAGAGCCGAAGGTCAGAGAGGGCGTCGCGCCCGTTGCGGGCGGCGCCTTGGTCGGCAGCCCCCTGTGCGCCCCAATGCCCGAGCGGGAGAAGCACCGCCCGGCCCCCAACGATGCCGGCGCTCGGGCGGTCACCGGATGTGGCCTCGTGCGGACGCGACTGTCCCGTGTTGTTCCTGCGCGTCCGACGCCCTCCGGGCGCGCCATGACAACCTGAGGCAGCGCGAGCGCCAGACCGTTGGCCTAGGCGGCCTGCGTCAGGCGCACCGAGACGATCGATCGCCCGACCACGGTGATGCGCTCGTAGATCGCGTGCAGGAGGTCAGCCTTGGGCTCCGGGACCTCGGCGGAGCCCCAGGTCTCAGCCAGCACCCGCAGCCACTCGACCGCCCGTTTCGCGGGCACGCCATCGCGCGGCGTCGCCTCGTGGGTCGCCAGGTGCGACGCTGGGGTCGACCCTCAGCACAAACTGGTGGCGGGCGAGATCAAGTCCCGCGGCCGGCGGAACGTCGTCCAGGCGCGCTCCTTCGCCGACCTCCTCGAGCAGGCGCTCCGCCGCTACCAGAATCGGGCGATCGAGACGGCCCAGGTGATCGAGGAGCTGATTGCCCTCGCCAGGGACATCCGCCAAGCGTCGGCCCGCGGCGCGGCGCTCGGCCTCACCGACGACGAGCTCGCCTTCTACGACGCACTCGAGACCAACGACAGCGCGGTCGCGGCGCTGGGCGAGCCGGAACTCCTCGCCATCGCCCGCGAGCTGACCGAGCAGGTCCGGGCCAACGTCACGATCGACTGGACCGTCCGCGAGAACGTGCGCGCCCAGCTCCGGGTCCTCGTCAAGCGGATCCTGCGCAAGCACGGCTACCCGCCCGACAAGCAGGCCCGCGCGACGGAGCTCGTGCTCGAGCAGGCCGAGGTGCTCTCGGAGCTCTGGGCGGTCGCATAGGGGGTGGGGTGAACGTCGGGCGCGAACCGGCATGCAGACGGTCGCCCGGAGCCTCCTGGCGCCTGATGGCCCGAGCGGACCGGGTACGAATGGACGGTCGTGGCCGCTCGCTCAGGCTCCAACTGGCCACCCATCGTGACCGAAGCCTTCGGCTGCTTGTTTCAGCCGGGAGCTGGAAGGCGAGCGCTCGCTCATGCCGGCGAGGGCATCCCGAGCGGTGCACTACGCAACTGATAGGCGCGGGTGGCGGCCCCACCGGCGATCGCCCAGAGGAACCAGCTGCCGTAGAAGAGACCGAAGACCCAGAGGTCGATCGCACCGGTGGCCATATCGCCACCGCCCGCCAGTGCGCTGACGAAGGCCCAGAAGGCAGCCGGGCCGATCATGGCGACGATGGCGGTGGCGGACCAGCCCGCCGCCAGCAGCAGCCGTCGCGGCATCCGGCGCGGCGGTGAGGCGAGGAGCAGGGACAGAACGGCCGCGAGCGCCCACGGGATCGCGATCAGCAACGGCTCCCAGCCCGTGCCGGCCCCGCCGGGCGACATGAGCCCGAGCGTTCCTCCCAGCGCCCAGTGGACCCTGAGCACGGGGTAGGGCAGCGCGAGCACGAACGCCACGTAGCCAAACCAAGCAGGTGCACACGTGAACGCCGGGGCGACCGGGTGCGCCAGGGTGCGACGCGCGAGCGCGACGACGGCCGCGAGCGCGAACGCCCGAGTGACCAGGGCCGGCCAGTAGACGGTGGACAGGACGATCTCCCCGGCGGCCGTTCGGTGACCCATGAGGCCTGCCGCGGTCAGCAGGTCGAACGGCAGCCCGCTCGCCGCCCACACCATGAGCAGGAGACCGGTCCACCGCAGCGCCCCCCGCACGCGAAGCCAGAGGGCAAAGCGATCGAGTGACATGATCCCCGCCGCGGCGAACCCGGCGGCGGCGAGCGGGAGCCAGTGCGGGGCGAAGGCCTGGGGGCCGTCCGGGTTCGGGACGTATTGTGCCCAGGCCCAACCCAGCGCAACCGCGACGCACAGGGCCAATCCAATCCAGGGCTCGGCCCTGGCGCCTGGTGAATCACTCCACTGCGATCGCATGATCCTTCCTCCCTGGGCCGTCAGGTGGGCACGGCGCCGTGCAGGCACGAGAAGCGACGCTCGGCACGCCGGAGGCAGCCCCATCGCTACCGCCCTTCGAGCTGCTGCACGACGAACTGCCCCAACCTGGTGTAGTTCGTCCCATCGCCTGACAACATCGGCGGCTCCCACTCGGCGTCCCACCAGCAGGCAACCCAGCTGATGCTGCGCTCACCGAGGAAGGCCATAAGGCGGTCGCCGTACGTGGCCTGGGTCCCGTTGAGGTAGCCCTGTGACG
Source organism: uncultured Chloroflexia bacterium (assembly GCA_963709605.1). GTDB lineage: Bacteria > Chloroflexota > Limnocylindria > Limnocylindrales > CSP1-4 > CTSoil-043. The sequence goes on from CAVPWX010000013.1 coordinate 202,227, forward strand.
GGCTCGGGTTCTCGTCCATGAACCCCCACTCGGTCACCAGGACCGGGTGGCGCGCGGCGACGTCCCCGAACGAGCGCTCCCAGTCCACCCTGGTCCCCGGGTAGATGTGGACGGCGTACGCGACGTTGTCGTCGGCGATGGGGGTGTCGGCGACCCACGACGCATCGGAGGCGAAGTCGACGCCGCCGACGATGACGAGCTGCTGCGCGCCGCCGGCCCGCATCGTCCGCACGAGGTCGGCGGCGACGGGCTGCCAGGCGTCCGCCGCGATACCAGCTGGTTCGTTGAAGAGCTCGAAGAGCGTGTGCGGCGTTGAGCGGAAGTACGCGGACGTCGTGCGCCAGAAGCCTTCGGCGAGCGGCCGTGCGGGAGACTGCGGCATCGCCTGGCCAGCGCCGGTCTCGATGTTCCCGATCATGTGGAGATCGACGATCGCGTACAGGCCGGCCTCGCCTGCCCATCGGACCGCCGGATCGAGGTAGCGCGCGATGTACTCGGGATCGGAACGCCACGTCTCGGGATCGACCGGCAGGCGCACGACGTTCGCACCAGCCGCCGCGATCGAACGGAACAGGTCAGGGCCGAGGCGCCCCTGGTCCGACAGCCGCTCGGGCGCAGGCACCATGACGCCCCGCAACCTCACGGTCGAGCCGTCGGCGCGCACCAGGTCATGGCCATCGGCCACGAGGGGCTCCGGGTAGGTCGCACACGATCCGCAATCGAACTCGGCGCGCTGGTCGACCGGCGTCCTGATCGAGAGGTGTCCGTGCCCAAGGAGCGTGAGCCCGCCCAGCAGCAGCATGAGGACGGCGACGAGGCCGCCCATGACGGCGAGGAAGATCTTCCCGACGCGCTTCATCGCAACGCTCACCGACAGGGTGGGTGTTCAAGATCGTTGAGCAGGCCGTACTCGAAGGTGTCCTGCCAGAGTGGTCGGCCGTCACCATCCACGCGGAAGAGGATGTTCCGGCGAAGGTGGCCCTCGCGTACGAAGCCGATCTCCTCGAGCACGCGCCAGGACGCGATGTTGGCGGGATTGCACTGGGCGATGACGCGATGCGCGCCCATCGCCGGAGCAGGCCCCATCCAGCGGCCCATGTGGACCGCGCTCCCGACGATCACGGCGTTGTACGGGGCGACGGACTCGACATCCCCGGCGTCGACGACGTCGACCTCGATACCCGTCTCACGGACGGTCTGGCCGATCGACGCGGCGATCTCAGCGGTGCTGCCGTGCCTCGATGACACGGCGATCAGCATCTTCATGGCGGTTCTCCTCCCGCCTACTCGACCGGCACGCGGGCAAGCGCGAGCGCCGGATTGGCCATGGTCATCAGCGACACGCCGATGCCGTACGTCAGGAACCGCCCTTCGGGCATGAGCTCGACCACGCAGCTCCCCGTCTTCCGCGCCTCGGGCACGAGCTTCTCGAGATCCTTCGAGATGGAGCCGATGTCGAGCGAACCAGCCGGGTGGACCGTCGCCCGGGCGTGGAAGGTGATCGTGGCCGGCGGAATGGGGACGAACAGGCTGAGGATGCCGCCGCGACGGACCGGCACCGTCACGGCGACCTGATCGCCGGTCGCGATCTGGCGCGCCTTCCAGCCGTCGGCGGCGACGGCGACGTACAAGCGCCGGTCGGCGGTCCCGTACACGACGCCGCTCGATCGGGGCTCGCCTGCGGTGCTGACGTGGCTGACGACGGCGAACGACGCCTTGGCGAGCGCCTTCCAGACCGCCTCGCTGGTCACGCGGGTTCCGCTGGTCGCGACCTCCACGGCAGCGCCGGCGCGCTCGGCGGCCGCCAGCGAGGTTGTCCCGTTCGTGCTCATCGATGGTCTCCAGTCCGCCGGTCGCGGAGGCGTTGCCGGTGCGCCGCCGCCGCGTGGCCTTCTCCGTTTGTGCCGGCCGGGTGGCCGGCTCCGATGCCGACCAAGGTGCGGCTCAACCGGCATCGGGCGCATCCATCGTTGGACGGACGCGGTGGTTGGTTCTCGGCCGGGCGCGGTCGGCTGGCGATGCGGCGCCTGGCGTGGCACAAGGCTGCCGCTCACGTCGGGCGACATACCAACCAACGGAGCGGAGTTCGAGTTCGGGCTCGACCTCATCCTCGAGGGTATCGCGCGGGCCCTGCAGGAAACCTGATCGCCGGGCGCGGATTTCAGCTGGGCTCCGGACTCGCCACCACGAGCCACCCCTCAGCGCGCCCGCGGTAGATCAGCTGCTCGGTGGTCAGGCCCGACCGCGCATGGAGGTCGGCGAGGTGACGCTTTGCAGTGCCCGGCCGGATGCCCACAAGCGAAGCCGTCGCCGAGACCGATCCTCCGGTGGCGACATAGGCGGCGAGGACCTCCATCTGGCGCTGCGTCGCCTGCGGCGAGAAGGCGCCGCGCAGGTACTCGTCCTTCATGCCCATCGTTCCGCCGCGGCAATCCACTCATCGCGGCCCTCGATCAGGATCTCGCGGGTTGCCAACGCGCGTCCGGCTCCCTCCGGGCGCGCCAGTGTCATGAGTCGCGACATAGGCGACACATGCGTCGCGACATCGGCGACACATGCGTCACCGTGTTGCTCGAGACCCCGGCCACCGGCCGGGGTCTCTCCGTTGGTTGCGCCAGTAGCGGCGGCCCGGCTCGATGAGGTGGGTCGACAGGATCTCGCCGGTGTCGAGGGCGACGACCGTTACCTCGTGCTCGTCGACGATGGCCAGGACCCGCTGGCGGGCATGCGCGGCGCCGGTGTTGAGGTGGTGCAGGCGGCCGGCCCGGCGCAGGGTGATGGCACCCTTGCCGTCGGCAGTGTCGTGCGCAGGAAGTCCGGCAGCCAGTGGAACAATGACAACTCAGACTGAGGCGCCGATCGCCATCATGCGTCGCCGGCCGGAGTACTCGCATTCCGAGGTCACGGCGACCGTGGTCATCCGGCGAGATCGGCGGCGCGGCGCTCGAAGCGGGCCCTGAAGCGCACACCGGCGGGTCACGCCACCCCGCGCACCGCCCACGCAGCCGCCGTCACCACGATCGGGCCCGAAGAGAGTCGCCGCGCGCACTCACGGCGGAGACGCTCCCGCTGTTCGGGATCCAGGCCTGCGACGAAGGCTCCGGCTGGCCCTGCGCCTTTCGTGAACGGCTCCCACCATGCCGCGAAGGTCGGGTGCGCGATCGTCGCATGCAGGGTGGTTGGAGTCACTTCTCGAAGGCCTGCGGCGACGAAGAGCTCGGCGAGGTGCGCTTCGCGCGTTCCCGGAAGGCCGGACTCGTCCCGGACGCTCGGCTGGATCGCGCGCGCCGCGTCCCAGAACACGGCCAGCGGTCCGCGATCCCCCGCGTAGTCCCACACGCAGGCCGCGACCACGCCATCGCGTCGCGTGACCCGTCGCATCTCGGCGAGGCCCGCGACGGGGTCGGCCATGAAGTGGACGACGAGCTGGGCGAGCGCCGCGTCGAACGTGGCATCGTCGAATGGCATCCGTTCTGCCGATCCTTGGCGAACGTCGATCCCGGGGAACCGGCTTCGCATCGCCGCCACGAAGGACGCGGATGGGTCGACCGCCGCCACGGCGCCGCGACCGACCCGCCGCAGGAGCTCCTCGGTGAGCGCGCCGGTGCCGCAGCCGACGTCGATGACCCGCATCCCGGCGGTGACCCCGGCGACGTCGGCGAGGGCGCCTGACAGGAGCCGCGACCACCGGCCCATGAAGGCCTCGTAGGCGGCCGCTGCGACCTCGAAGCTCACCGCCGCATTCTACGGAAGCCCGCGTTGCCGTCCCCATCGAGCGAGCGCGGCATCAAGGGTTCAACGTCGGGCCTGCTCAGAGGCGGCGACCGCGCTGTACATTGCTGGGGCGTGTCGAGCCCTCCCGGCCTGCCTGCTCGTCGTGCAGTGACCTCAGGTTGACGCGCCAGGCCCCGCGGGTCCGGTGAGCGAGGTGGGCGTCCTGACCCAGGAACGACCCGTATGCCATGGCCGCGTCGGAGAGGCCCGCGAGCAGCTCGGCATCGGGCGGGCCGAACAGCTGGGGAACGACGAGGATCTTCCCGGCGCGGGGCGTCCGGCGCCACGTGCCGACCACCTTGCCGTCGACGACGATCGTCGGCCGGAACAGCCCGTTGCCGCCGGGAACGATGCGGTCGGCATGCTCGGGTGCCAAGACCGCCGACCGATCCCCGTACCCGAGGAGGTATTCGTCGAAGCCCGGCAGCAAGAGAGCCCGGGGCACCGATGGGGAAGCAACACCCGTCTCGCGATCCAGCGCCTCGGGGTCGAGGTGGTAGGTCCTGCCTCCGAGCTCGATCGTCGCCAGCGCGGCGCCGCAGATGGCGCGTCCCCGCCGAGCCTCGCCGAGGGGGATGCCTGCCCACCGAGCCAGGTCCGCGTCGCTGGCGGGGCCGTGGGATCGCAGGTAGCGAAGGGCGAGCTCGCCGAGGGCCTCGTCGCGGTCGAGGGCTGGCGGGATCACAACCCAGTCCTCGAGCAGTGCGAACGCTTGGCCCCGACCGCCGGCAGCGCCCATGACGAGCGTCCCCGCGTGCGCCAGATGCCAGATCAGGTGGTAGCCCCGCTGGCCATCCGTCGCAACGCCGCCCGCCCGGATCCGAGCGAGGAGCTGGTCACGGGGCAGAACGCGCCTGCCTGCGAGGGCATCCCGAACCGCCTCCTCGGCGCGCCCGATGTCCGAGTCCGTGATCCCGAGCGCGCTGCGACGAGACGTCGCGCCGCCGATCTGGCGCGATGCCGTGAGCGAGAGGAGCCAGGCGATGTCCTCGGCAGCTACGAGGTGGAGGGTTCCGCGCAGCGGCCAGGAGCGGACAACCTCACCCGCGTCGAGCGCCGCGTTCACGGCGACCTCCGTGCCGCCATTGGTGCGCAATCCCAGCGACCACTTCGCGCCCGGCAACTCCTGCGCCTGGACGGCCAGCATCCAGCGCACCGCGTCCGCGGGCGACACCGAACGGGTGGTGCCAAGGCGCTGTGCCGTCAGCCGCAGCGTAGCCACCCGTTCACGGTCCACAGAAGACGCAAGAAAGGACATCCCGCGAAGTATCGCAGCGGACCCGCGCCAACTCGGGCCGCTCTCGTCGGCCGTTGGCTTGTTGTTCGTGCGCGCCCAAAGCCCTCCGGGCGCGCCAGAACTGCGAAGGCCGCGGCGTCGAGCGCCGTGACGATGGCTCAGCTCCGCCGGATGCCGATCGGTACGTCCGGTCGCCAGCGAGTCGCGAGACGGTCCCGGTCGCCACGCCGCCGTCCGCATCCACGGCTCGGACCGGAGCGGTCAGGGCAAGCGGTGCCGGGTTCGGGCGAGGACAGCCGGGCGACGGTCCACCCCGGCGGGCGGACCGATCACCCCGCAGACGGTGCGATCAGGCCTCGGGTCCCCCATCCGGCGGGTGGTGCCCAAGTGGCCGATGAGCGGCCATCCGTTGGGCGACGGCTGCTCGGCGGTCCTTGGTCAGCTCGGAGGCGAACGCGGCCAGGATCCCGATGCCGAACAGGATGTAGGCAACGGTGAACACCTTCCCGGCATCCGTGGTCGGGACGAGGTCACCGAAGCCGACCGTCGCCAGGGCCACGACCGAGAAGTAGAGGGCGTCGATCGCCGACCAGCCCTCGAGCCACATGTACGCGACCGTCCCGAGCGCGATCGTTCCGATCGTGACCCAAACGAGGATCTTCCCCTCGCGCTCCCGAAGCAGTGCCCGCAGCCCTGGGAACATGACCTGCCCACCTCCTCTCGCGAGATGACGCGCGACCGGCGCCACCGGCCCTGGTCGCCTCGCCGCCGCAGGGATCGTCCGAGACTGTGAGCGTACGCACCTCCGCTGTCCGGGATCACCTCCCGGGGAGCTGCCTCGCTGCACGGCCGCGCCGCCGCTCCCGCGCCGACCGACCTGCCTCGATCGCGGCGAGGAGGTAGGGCTGGACGATCATCACCACGGCGACGGCAAGGATGATGAGGGCGGTCAGCTCCGGGCTGGCCTGGAGCATGACGGCCGTCAGCAGGATGACCATGAACGGCGCCCTGAAGACGCACCACCAGGAAGCCGGCCATCACGCCGCCGATCACGACGTCGATCCGGATGCCGGGCAACAGCAGGCCGATCGCGAGCGCGACGCAGACGGAGGCGAAGATCGCCGGGAAGGTCGGGCCGCCGAGGAACCCGCTCTTGAAGGCGACGGCGAGGAGGGCGAGCTTCACCAGCGCCATCGCGAGGAGCAGGGCAGGACCGTAGCGCCCCGGGTCGGCCGCGACCTCCTGGATCTGCGTCTGGCCGGAGAAGAGCAGGATCGGCGCGAACATCCCGACGGCGCTGAAGATGACGCCGGCCACCAGCGCCCGCTGGACCTCGCGGCCCTCGAACCGGCTGAAGAACGCGCCCGCGACCCGGAGCAGCGCGCCGGCGACGACCGCGAGCACGAGGCCGAGCAGGCCGAAGATCGCCACGAACACCAGGTCGAGGGGCGCGAGCGGTTGGGTCGTGGTCAGGTGCAGGAAGTTCTGGAGGCCGGTGCTTCCCACCGCGAAGAAGACCAGGTAGCCGATTGACCCGCCGATGAGGTTCGCCGGCAGGAGGCGGCTCTTGGCCTCGGGGTCCTTCACGAGCTCGCTGCCCAGGACACCCGTGAACAGCGGACTCGCCATGAGGCCGTTGTAGGCGGAGGCGAGGGTCGAGAAGACGAGCCGCGAGCGATGCTCGGCCGGGACCCGGACCTTGTCGCCGTAGAGCGCGGCGATCTTCGTGGCGATCCCCCCGATGGCGCCCTCGGGGCCCAGGACGGCGCCGGAGAGGAGGGACGCCCAGGCCATCACGACATTGACCGGGAGCGCCCGCCAATCGATCTTCGACACGTCGCCCGAGAGGCTGTCGAGCATCGACTCGTCGAGGCTCGTCGGCGCGTCCCGGTACTTGACCAGCAGGCCCACCGCGAGCGAGAACGGCAGGCAGATGACCGGGAAGAGCCACGGGTTCGCGGTGACGACGTCGTTCTCCCAGAGGAGCTTGTTCAACTCCTCGAAGACGAGCAGCCAGGCGAGCACCGCGACAGCGCCGATGACGGCGACGATCACGACGTGGACGTATGGGTGGATCGGACGGGCGGCCGAGACCGCCGTCTCGCCAGTGTCTCCGCCGCCGGAGCCTCCTCCAGGTGCCCGGTCGGCCGCGGTGTCGAGCCCCCGGGTGACCATCTGCTGCCTCCTCGTTGTAGTCCGGGCCAGGGGTGACGGGTCACCGAGCAGGGCTGGGGCGGTCGCGATGCCCGGCAAGACTCACGGCGTGCTCGCGTCCTGCGTCGTCGCGCCGGCGCCGGCGGCCAGCTCTCTGGCCAGCCTCTCCTCGAGGACCGCCAGCAGCTCGATGCCCTCGGCGCTCGTCCCCGGCTGCGCCCGGCGCTCGCGCAGGTAGGCGAGCAGGTCGGCCAGGACGGCGACGCGGTCCCTGGCTTCGGGCGCTCCCGAGGACGAACGCCAGGAGCCCATCGATCACCCGTGGGTGGACGTAGTCCGGTCCGATGATCAGCGAGGGCGCCGGCGCGTTCGAGCAGCTCGCGGACCGCGGGGCCGGACGTAGCACAGCCACAGCTCGATCCCATCCGCGGCCAGGCGCCGGTGCAGGCTCTCCAGCGCCTCGACGGCCGGGACGTCAACCTCGGGAGTGAGAGACAGGTCCAGCAGGACGACCCTCGGTCGTGGCTGCGTCTCGGCGGCCGCCCGGACGATCGCGTCGCGCACGGACGAGGCGTTGGCGAAGAAGAGCATCTCGTCGGGCCGGACGATGAGCAGGCCGGGGATCGACCGCGCTGGGCTCGGTCCGACAGGTCCACGGGCTCGAGGCCGCCCTCGGGCCGGCCGAGGAACGTGAGGCGAGCCTCGCTCGTCCGCCAGATCAAGAAGCCCAGCGAGACGATGACCGCCAGCGCCGAGGGCCACGAGGGTCTGGACGACGAGGACCCCGACCAGGGCGATCATGGCCAGCCAGAAGTCGACCCGGCGGAGGTCCCAGAGCCGGCGCATCTTGCCGACCTTCATCATCCCGCTCACGGCGACGACGACGACGGCGCCCAGCGTCGCCTCGGGCAACGGCTCGAAGAGCGGGGTCAGGAAGAGCGCCACCAGGGCCGTCGCCGCGGCCGCGGTCGACCAGCGAGGCCGGCGTCTGGGCTCCGGCGCGGTCGTTCGCGGCCGACTTGGAGAGCGACGAGCCGATCGGGAAGCCGGAGAAGAGGCCGGCGCCGGCGTTCGCGGCGCCGAGCGCGACGAGCTCGCGGTTCGGGTCGATCCTGCCGCCGTGCCTCTGGGCGAACTCGTTGGCCGGGCCGATGGCCTCGGCGAAGGCGACGAGGGCGATCCCGGCCGCGCCGCCGAAGCAGGAGCGGCAGCGCCTCGAGCCCGACGCCCGGCAGCGACGGCCCCTTGAGGCCGGCGGGCAGGTCGCCCGACGACCGCGACGCCGTGCGCCTCGAGGCCGAGGGCGACCGACGCCAGCGATCGACGCCGAGCATCACGACGAGGGCGGCCGGCACGCGCGGCAGGAGCCGCTCCATCAGGATCATGGCGGCGATGCCGGCGACGCCGACCGCGAGGGTCGCAAGGTCGGTCTCGTCGACCTGGGGGATGATGTCGATGAGGAGCTGGACCGCGGAATCGCCGTGGGCCTCGATCCCCAGCAGCTTGGGGATCTGCTTGATGGTGATCAGCAGCGCCAGCCCGAAGACGAAGCCGAGCAGCACCGATTCCGAGAAGAACTGGGCGATCCGGCCGAGCTTCAGGAGGCCGGCCGCGATCGAGATGACGCCGGCCAGGAGGGCGAGGGCCGCGGTCAGCGCCACGTAATCGGCCGACCCCGCGGGGGCGAGCAGGGAGATCGTCGCGGCCGACATGATGGCGATGGCCGACGACACCGCCACGACGAGCTGGCGGGAGCTCCCCAGGAGCGCATAGGCGAGGAGGCCGGCCGGGCGCAGCGTAGAACGCCGCCTCGGGGGGCACCCCGGCGAGCTGGGCGTACGCCATGCCCTCCGGAACGAGGATGGCGCACACCGTGAGCCCGGCGATGACGTCGGGAGCGGAGCCAGCTCCGCTGGTAGCCGGGCAACCAGGCGAGGATCGGCCAGCTGCGCCGGGTGGGACGGACTTGGACTTGGCCGGCCATGGCAGGTCGCCCGCTACTCGCGCATGAGCATCGCCATCGCCTCGCGCTCGAGGTTGAGGTAGGGCTCGCCGCTCACGTTGACGCGCACCTGCTTGATCACGCCCCCGGTGAAGCGATACGGCGACTCGCCGGGGTAGTCGTCGGTGACGGGGGCGCCGCTGTCGCGCCCGACGCAGAGTCCTTCGCCGGCGATGGCGAACTCCCCGGGCTGGGTCCTGATCCGTCCTTCGCCCACCTTCCGGTCGCCGTGGTACAGCGACAGGATGCCCGTGGCGACGCCGGGCGGGTCCTCGCCGTCCTTGTCGAACGAGGCGGCCAGGATCACGTCCTTGCCCGTGGGGATGTCTTCGGTGGCGTCGATCTTCTGCTCCACGAGGCCCACGAAGCTGTAGACGTAGTGGAGCCGGTTGTCCTTGACGTAGAGGGCATGCCCGCCGAAGCGCGCGCCGTGGGCGAACAGCACTCCCTCCGCGCCCGGCCCGGGATGTCGACGAGCGCGCCGAGGGAGTAGGAGCGGTTGCGGATGTTGACGGACTGCTTCTCGGGGACCTCGGCGACATCCGGGTAGTAGACGTACTTCTCGCGCGGCACCGCCAGCTGCGGCCGCTCCGTGAGCGCGATCTCGAGCAGGACGCGGTCGTCGAGCGGGAAGGCGCCGTTCCGGCCGGCCTCGGCGAACCAGAGGTTCACGAGCTCGCGCACCTTCTCGGGCATCTCGGCGGCGAGGTCGTGCAGCTCGGCGCGGTCGACGTCGGTGTGGTAGAGCTCCCACTGGTCGAGGTTGAACTCGCTCCAGCCGCTGAGCGGCGGATGGGTCGTGACGGCCTTCCAGCCCTCGTGCCAGATGCCGCGCTGGCCGAGCATCGAGTAGAACTGCGTCTTCCGCGTCCCCTCCGCGCCGGCGTCGTCGAAGCTGTAGCGCATGCTGACGCCGTCGAAGTGGCTCTGCACGTTGCCCTTGATGGTTGCCGGGGCTTCGACGCCGAGGCAGTCGAGGATCGTCGGCACGATGTCGACCGCGTGGTGGTACTGGTCCCTGATCTCGCCCCGCGCCGTCATGCCTGCCGGCCAGGAGATGATGCACGGGTCGGCCGTGCCGCCGTTGAAGTTGTAGCGCTTCCACAGCTTGAACGGCGTGTTGAAGGCCATCGCCCAGCCGTTGGGGTAGTGGCCGTAGGTCTTGGTGCCGCCCAGCTCGTCCAGCATCGCCAGGTTGTTCTCGAGATCGTCGGGCATGCCGTTGAAGAGCAGGCACTCGTTCACCGACCCGACGGGGCCGCCCTCGCCGCTGGCGCCGTTGTCGGAGACGACGACGACGATGGTGTTCTCGCGCAGCCCGGTGTCGTCCAGGTAGTCGAGCAGCCTCCCGATGTGGTGGTCTGCGTGGGCGAGGAAGCCGGCGTAGACCTCGGCCATCCGCGAGAAGAGCCGCTTCTCACCCTCCGACAGGGTGTCCCATGGCTTGGTCTCGTCGTACTGCGCGAACGGCTGCCCCTTCGGTCCCCTGTGCGTCGCCGGCGTGCCGATCGGGTTCACCGGCGGCAGATCGGTGTCGGGCGGGACCAGGCCCATCTGCTTCTGACGGGCCAGCGTCTCCACCCGCATCGCCTCGTACCCGGCGTCGAAGCGCCCCTTGAACCGCTCGATCCACTCCTTCGGCGCGTGGTGCGGCGCGTGGCAGGCACCCGGTGCGTAGTAGAGGAAGAACGGCTTGTCGGGTGCGATGACCTTGGCGTCCTTGATGAACTCGAGCGCCTTGTCGGTGATGTCGTCGGTGAAGTGGTAGCCCTCCTCCGGCGACTTCGGCTGGTCAACGGGGTGGTTGTCGTAGACGAGCTCGGGATACCACTGGTTGGTCTCGGCGCCCAGGAACCCGTACCAGCGCTCGAAGCCGCGGCCGCTCGGCCAGTTGCGCCGCGGCGCGGCGAGGTTCATCTCGTGCGTCGGGCAGAGATGCCACTTGCCGACCATGTAGGTGTTCCAGCCCAGCTCGCCGAGGATCTCGGAGAGCATCCCGTTCTCCGGCGGGATCGTGCCGCTGCCGTTCGGGAAGCCGATCGCGCCCTCGGTGATGCAGGCCATGCTGTTGCGGCTGTGGTTGCGCCCGGTCAGCAGACAGGAGCGCGTCGGCGAGCAGAGCGCCGTCGTGTGCCACTGCGAGTAGCGCACGCCGTCCGCCGCGATCCGGTCGATGTTGGGCGTCTCGATCGGCCCGCCGTAGCAGCTCATCGCCGAGAAGCCGACGTCGTCGAGGACGATGTAGAGGACGTTGGGGGCGCCGTCGGGCGCCTTCGACGTCTCGAAGGGCGACCAGTCCGGGACCGAATCCCGGATATCGACGTTGATGACACCCCCGAACGGTTCACCCATGCCGCTTCACTCCTTCAGGCTGTCTCCGTGCGCGTCGGACTGCCCTACGTGTCGCCGTGGAGCTCCTGGCCGAAGTAGTTCTGCTCGAACGAGCCGGCGCCCTCGTAGTGCTCGACCACCTCACCGGCCTGCAGGCAGTCGAGACTCACGGGCCCGAGAAACGGAGGTATCCGCCCGGGTACCTGACGAGCTCCGCCACCAGCTTCTTCACCCCGGTGACGATGTCGATGTTCTTCTGGCTGACGAGGGTGCGCTCGCGCGTGTAGGTCAGGACGTAGCTCTTCTCCCCGTCCCGGTACTCGAAGCGCACCTGGTCCGGGATCGGCTTGCCGGTGTGCTCGTCCGTCTGCGTGCCGGTCTTCGAGAACGTCACCTTGGCGGAATCGTCGGCGATCACCTTGCCGTCGCGCGCCAGCATGTACAGCGGCACGGGGGCATAGCCGTAGTCCTTCGTGGAGGTGAGGTACGCCGTGGTGTACGCGAAGGGGCCCAGGTGCCCTCGGCCCCAGTACCAGTGGTCGAGCAGGTGTCCCATCTGCACGTACGACTGGCCCGCCCAGTTGTGGTCGTGGTAGCCCATGCCGGTCGTCTCGTGCACCTCGGAGCCGATGCGGTAGGTCACCGTCACCCTGCCCGCGGGAACCGCGATCAGCCAGGCGAGATACTGGTCGCCTTCCGCCCCGAAGAGGATGTGCCCCGTCCCCGGCCTCCACGGCTCCGTCGTCGCCTCAAGCCGGACCTCGGCCGACAGGTCCTCTGCGGCGCCGGAGATCTGGTACTCGTGCAGATCCCCGACGAAGCGATGCGGGCCGATGTGCACGTCGCAGCGGTCCTTGGAAGCGGAGAACTCCGCGGCCTTGAAGTGGCCGTACTTCATGAACCTGCGTCCGTCCGGCAGGTCCAGGTCGATCTCGATCAGGGGCTCCAGGGGCTGGTGCCGCCGCGAGCCGTCCTTGGTGCAGAAGATCATCGCGAGCTTGGCGCCGTCGTCGAGGATGGAGTCGAAGTACCACCACTCGATGTTGGGTTCCGCAGGATCAAGCCGGATGCCGTCCTCCCAGGGCTCGATATGGCCCTTCGCGAGCTTGAAGCGTGTGTAGTCCTCAGGGTCGGCGGCCAATCGGACTGGATCGGCAGCGACGCGCGTTGGGTGCATCTGTCCCTTCTCACTTTCGCTCTCGTGCGGCCCCGATTGCCGCGTCGGAGCCGGACCGCCCTCGCGGCTCGGCAGCTGCCGCGCCGGTCTGATCTCCCGATCGACACCTCCACGATCCCCGTGTCCCCGGACCTCGTCTTGGGTCGCGGGCCGAGCCCGCGGTCGCCGGGTCAGAACACTCTCGCGAAGTCCTCCTTCATGCTCACGACCGTCCAGCCACGGGCGCCGGCCGCCGCCAGTGCCTTCTCGGCGCCGTCGTCATAGGCGAACTCGCGCTCGGCGTCGTCGTGATGGAGCAGAAGCGCGAAGCGGGCGCACTCGAGCATGGCGACGTCCCCATCGGCGTTGCCGCCGGCGAGCAGCGGCTTGCGGCCGGTGCGGGCCCAGATGTGCACGGGCTTCCCGGGTCCGTCGTCGATGGGCTGCTCCACCCCGGCCGTTCGGTACAGGTCGCCGTCGCGGTACTCGAGCGTGGTGGCGGAGCCGATCACGTGGTCGCGGGGGAGCCCATAGACCTGCTCGCACACGGCGCGCACGAAGTCGCGGCCGCCGGCCGAGCAGATGTAGACCTGGAAGTCATGGGTCCCCAGCAGCTCGATCAGCTCGAGCATGGGCCGATATGCCACCTGGGTGTAGGGGCGGCCCAGAGTGGGATGGATGGCGGAGGCGAAGAAATGACGGGCGGCCGCGTCGAAGGCCCCGGTCGTGATGCCGCCGAAGGCCTCGGTCACCCCCTTGACCAGCTCCGGCACGTGGGCGTAGACGTCCATCAGCCACGCTCGGTCGCCCTCCACCACCGCCTTGTAGGGCTGCTCCTCGGCCCGGCGCGGATCCTCCCTCACCATCTCCAGGAAGCGCCGGAACATGAAGTCGGCCTGGACGTAGAGGGGCTTCTCGCACCACAGCGTGCCGTCGTTGTCGAAGGTGGCGATGCGGTCAGCCGGGGGGACGAACTCTTCGCCCGGCGCCGTCACCGAGCGCACGAAGTCGAGGATCGCCGCCTTCGCGGGCCCGTCGTTCCAGCTCGGCAGCACCGCGGATCCCTCATCGGCGCGATCCTTCCACGTTTCCCTCCTCACGAGGACTCATGCCGCTCCCTCGCGGGCTCCTGAGGCGACGACATCGAGTGGCCGGGGCCAGCGGCGACGGCCGGGCCATGCCCATCCGAGCACTTCCTCCCATGCCGCACCCTGCGACCGCGTCTCGCGGCGCGTCGGCCGGACGAATGTACACGCCTGACTACAATACTCCTGCTGCAGGCACGCGCAAGGAGATTTCGTGGGAGATCGATGGTGGAACAGGAACGGGACCCGGCGAGCGAGCCGCGGAGGCGCGACCGACGGTCTCGGGAGGACGTGAGCGAGGCCCTGATCGAAGCGGCGGCGGCGCTCGCCAGCGAACGTGGATCGGGCCACGTCACCGTGCGCGACATCGCGACGCGAGCCGGCGTGAACGCGACCTTCGTGCACCGGTACTTCGGCTCGAAGCAGAACCTGATGCGGGCGGCGATGCAGCACGCCCAGGAGCGCCTGGCCTCGCGGATCGAGGAGGTCCCGGACATCGCGGAGGGAGCTGCCGCGATCGTCCACGCCACGCTCCGGGAGCGCGAGCTCATCGCCACGCTGACGAGGGCCGCACTGGACGGCGTGTTCGATGACATCCCCGCCGGCAACCCCGCGATGGCGCTCCTCGTGAGGCGCTTCACACGGGAGGCAGCTGGCCGCGGCGGTGGTGGCCGTCACGACCCCCGCGTCGTGGTGGCCTGCCTCTCCGCCGCCGCCGTGGGATACGCGCTGCTCGGTGACTACATCCGCCATGGCACCGGCCTGGACGGCCACTCCAACGACGAGGTCGAGGCCATGCTGGTCGAGGTCCTCCGCGACGTCGCGCGGCTGGCCTTCGGCGAGTGACGACGGTTCGCTCGGCGGGCGCCACGACCCAGGGGGCACCCTCGGGCCGGGGCCGCGGTAGGTGCTGTCGCTGCTCGCTCTTGGCCCTCCGGGCGCGCCAGCCTGCCTATCTGCTCGCGCGGCGGACCCGGGCGCGTTGCCGCGCCGGATCACGGCTGCCGCGATACGTCGTAGCCTTTGGCCATGCCTGACGACGAGACGACATTCCCAACCCCACCTACGAGGTCGGATGCCGAGTGGCGCGCCATCCTCACTCCCGAGCAGTACAAGGTTCTGCGTCAGAAGGGGACCGAGCGGGCCTTCACGGGGGCTCTCTGGGACGAGCACAGACCGGGCACGTACCGCTGTGCAGGCTGCAACACGGAGCTCTTCCGCTCCGACACGAAGTTCGAGTCCGGCACGGGCTGGCCGAGCTTCTTTGCCCCGGCCGACCCGGCGGCAGTCGCCACCAGAACGGATCGCTCCCTGTTCATGACTCGAACCGAGGCCGTGTGCGCCACGTGCGGCGGGCACCTGGGGCATGTCTTCGACGATGGCCCGGACCCGACCGGCCTTCGCTATTGCATCAACTCAGCGGCGCTGGAGCTCGATCCGGAGGACTGATCGGGCGCGCGGGATCCTCCGGCGGCCCTGCGGGCCCAGCGCTTCGCGGGCTCCCGTTGCCGATGGGCCGCCAATCCGAGACGCCGGTCCCTTCGATCCTCGATCATGACGCCCATGCAGTCCCTGGTCTCCACGCATGTCGACGGCCTCCGGCGCCGCGTCGTCCGGGAGGCCGAGGGGCTGTTCTCGCATGCGGATGACCCCCTCGCCGACACGCTTCGGTATGCCGGAGATCCGGGGCTCTTCGGGCCGGGCTCGATCACCTGGGAGCTCATGGGTGACGCGTCGACCTTCATCGGGGGCATCCGCGCGCTGCTGGTCCAGGCGGCACATCCGGAGGTCGTAGCCGGCGTCGCGGACCATTCGCGCTACCGCGAGGACCCGCTGGGACGCCTGTCGCGAACCTCGAACTACGTGACCGCGACCTCGTACGGCGCCATGCCGGAGGTGGAGGCGGCGGTCGGGGCGGTGCGGCGCGCGCACGCCAGGGTGCGCGGGACATCCCATCGAGGGATCCCCTACACGGCGGGGGACCCGGCGCTGGCAGCGTGGGTCCACAACTCGCTCACGGATTCGCTCCTCGTCGCAGCCCAGGTGTTCGGTCCACGGTCGCTGTCGACGGAGGAGGCCGACCGGTTCGTCAGGGAGCAGGCACGCGTCGGTCGACTCCTCGGGGCCGATCCGCTGCCTGGGACGGCCGCGGACCTCGCCCGATGGGTGGCGGAGCACCCGGCCGTCGCGCCTTCTCCCGGCATGGTGGAGGCTGTCCGGTTCCTCGGGCAACCGCCCCTGGCCCCGGCGGTGCTGCTCAGCTATCGACTGATGGCGGGGGCTGCCGTGGCCACGCTGCCTGCGCGGTTGCGGGAGGTCCTGGACGTCCGCGCCCGCCGGGGCGCGATCCCGGTTGGCCGTGCGTCCATGCGGTCACTTCGGTGGGTCCTCGGGTACTCCCCGCGCTGGCGGGTGGCGCTCCTCCGCGCGGGCGCGCCCATCCCGGAGGACCGGTTCAAGCAGAAGACGCCCTTCGAGACGATCGCGCGCCCGACGCATCATTGACCAGCTCGGCGCTCGCGCCAGCGGCGTGCGCGCCGCACCGGCGCGATCAGCCGGTTGGGTGCCACGGGTGGACGGTCCGCATCTCCGAGGCGACGCTGGGGCTGTTCGACGTCGCGACCATCTACCTCGGGGAGCGCCTCGGCCTCTACCGCGCCCTCCACGGATCGGGGCCTTTGACCGCAAGCGAGCTCGCCGCGGCGACCGGCACCCGCGTGGGTTGCGCCAGTACCTGTGCCTGCGCCGGCCAAGGGTTCGGACACCCACGTCGCCGGAACGCGCCCACCGAGGCGGAGTGTCGGCCTTGGCGGCGTCACGCGGACGCGCCGTCCGTCGCTGTTGTTCCTGCGCGCCCGACGCCCTCCGGGCGCGCCAGGTCCCAGCAGGCGTCAGTCGGCCTCGAGAAGCTACGCGTCGGGCGACCGCCCGCTCTCGTTGCGCCCCGTGGTGTAGGCGATTGCGTGCGCCAACAGCCCGATGCCCCACGGGATCGTCGTCCAGTAGGCGTACTCGAGGCCGCCGCCGGCCGCGATGTCCTGGAGCCACAGGAACGCGTTGACGATGGTGAACGCCGCCGCGTGGGCGATCAGCTCCTGCCGCGGCCGGTCTGCGGGTTGGACGCGTCCGGCTGCCGTGCTGCGGCCGGCCCAGATCATCGCGCCCATCACGACGAGCAGGACGGCACCGCCGATCAGCAGGCCCCAGGCCACCATCGCCGGGATGTCCCCGACCCGCCACGCCAGGTCGCCGCCTGGGCCGACGAACTGGTCATCGTCGGCCACCAGGATGACCACGCCCACGGCCAGGCAGATCACGCCCAGGATCCCGAGCAGGATCTCGGTGAACGACCAGATCGGGCCCACGCCGGCGTGCCTGCTCCCGCCACCCCGGGCGGGCGTGTCGTGGGTCGCTGCCATGACGCACCTTCCTCTCACGCCTGCAGCCTCGGGACGCAATCCATCAGTTAGCGCCCGACCGGGCGCAAGCACCAGAGGCAGAGGTCACACTGCTGCCGCGGAGTCGCAAATTCGGTGCAGGGCCTCCGCGCCGTCACCCCGGCCACCGGCCGGCACGCTCGTGGCGTGCGCAATACGCCCCGGCGCGAGGGCCGGCGTTCTCGTGACATCATCGTTCCCATGCTGCTCACCGCCCGCAGCTCAACCGGGCCACGTTGGGCCGGCAGCTCCTGCTGCAGCGCGAGCCGCTGGACGTGGTCGGGGCCGTCCACCGCGTCGTCGCGTTGCAGGCGCAGGAGCCCGCGTCGCCCTACCTCGCCTTGTGGAACCGGCTCGCCGGCTTCGATCCCACCGACCTCGATCGTGCCTTCGCCGGCCATGCAGTCGTCAAGGCCACGCTCATGCGCATCGCCCTGCACGCCGTCGACGCAGCCGACTACCCGGCGTTCCACGAGGCGATGCTGCCGAGCCTGCGGGCGTCGCGCCTGTTCGATCGCCGGTTCACCGGGACCGGGCTGACCGCGACGGACGCCGACGCGCTCGTCGAGCCGCTCCTCGCGTTCGCGGGGCGACCCCGCACCAACGCCGAGGTCGAGGCCTGGCTGGCCGGACGGCCCGGGGGCCCGGTCCCCGAGCGGGCATGGTGGGCGCTGCGCACCTTCGGCCCGTTCGTTCACGCGCCGACTGGCGGGCCGTGGTCATTCGGACCGCGGCCGTCGTACGTCGCCGCACCCCAGCAGCGACGGCCGGGCGACGGGGCCGCATCGCTGCAGATGCATATCCGCCGCTACCTCGAGGGATTCGGGCCGGCCACGGTCGCGGACGTGGCGCAGTTCGCGCTGGTCCAGCGGTCGCGGGCCCGCGACGCCCTGACGGCCATGGCAGGGATGCTCCAGCGCCTTACTGGCCCGGACGGAGTCGAGCTCTTCGACGTGCCGGGCGGCCTGTTCCCGCCCGAGGAGACGCCCGCTCCGCCGCGGCTGATGGCGATGTGGGACAGCATCCTGCTGGCCTACGCCGACCGCAGCCGCGTCATCCCCCCGGACTACCGGCGGCTTGTGACCCGAAACAACGGGGACGTCCTGCCGACCCTGCTGGTGGACGGCCACGTCGCCGGGGTCTGGCGCACGGTCCGGGATGGCATCGAGGCCACCGCCTTCCACCCGCTGCCCGAGGAGACGTGGGAGGGGCTGAAGGCCGAGGCCAGCGCCCTGGCGGCGCACCTTGCCGGCCGCGACCCGGCCGTCTACCGCCGCTACGCCCACTGGTGGAAGACGCTGCCGAGCGCGGAGGTCCGTGTCCTCGGGCGCGCCCGTCCGGCCTGAGGCGGCCGCTCTCCGGATGACCGCGAAGGCCCTGCCTCCCATCGTCATCCTCGGGCGCGACACGTGCGAGGAACGACGGCGGTGGCGCACCCCGACGATCCTCATCGGCGACCCGGATCGGCCCGACATGATCCTGCGCGAACCGTCGGACGAGGAGCTCCTGGGAGCCCTTGGCCTCGCCTGACTCGAGGCGCGGCACGCCGCCCCGCCCGTGCGCTCCCAATTGCCGGTGGACTAGGCTCGGGACGTTCGTGACGCCGCAGGTCGACCCCTGGGGTGAGGGCTGGAGGCCACCGCCGGAGCCGTGCACCGTCGAGGCGCCGCCCTTGCGCCGGGTGCTAGGGTGGGACACGGGTCGCACCGCGGTGGCAGGCACCGCTGGCGCCGAACCGGAGGGGACACCATGGCCGAACACCCGAACGTGGCGCTTGTCCGCCGCGCGACGCAGGCGATGACCGAGCTGGACATGTCGAAGGCCCAGCAGGAGATGCCGATCGTCGATGCCTTCATGGCCGACGACATCGTGTGGCACGAGATCGGCCGCACCGAGCCGCGCCGCGGCAAGGACGAGCTGAGGGCCGCCATGATGGAGGGCGCGCGCGACTGGACGATCGCCTACGACCTCCACGACGTCATCGCGAACGACGACCATGCGATCGCGCTCGGCACCGCGACCGCCACCCGAGGCGGGAAGACCCTCGTGTACCGGACCGCGGAGATCTTCCACATCCGCGACGGCAGGGCCGTCGAGCGCTGGGCGTTCTCGGACAACACGGAGGCCATC
>CAVPWX010000014.1:0-120804 GCA_963709605.1 uncultured Chloroflexia bacterium
ACCCGGGCAGGACCCACGCCGACGCCGGCGAGGAGGCCGGGTCGTGATCCAGCAGCAGTCGCGGCTGCGCGTCGCGGACAACACCGGCGCGCGCGTGATCCAGTGCATCCGGGTCATGGGCCGCTCGCGGAAGAGGACCGCCGAGGTCGGCGACGTCATCGTCGCCAGCGTCAAGCAGGCGATCCCGAACGCCGCCGTCAAGAAGGGCGATGTCGTGCGGGCCGTCATCGTGCGGACGGCCAAGGAGTACGGCCGCCCGGACGGCAGCTACATCCGCTTCGACGAGAACGCCGCCGTCCTCATCAACAACCAGGGGAACCCCCGCGGGACGCGCATCTTCGGCCCCGTCGCCCGCGAGCTGCGGGACCGCAACTACATGAAGATCGTCTCGCTCGCGCCGGAGGTGCTCTGAGATGGCCAACGCCGTCGCCCCCCGGGTCACCAGGGTCCCCGACATCCGCACCGGCGACACGGTCGTCGTGCTGTCCGGCAAGGACGCCGGCAAGCGTGGCGAGGTCAAGCGCATCGAGCGCCCCGCCCTCGACGGGCAGCCCTACCGCGTCGTCGTCGAGGGCCTCAACCTCGCCAAGCGGCACACCAAGCCGCGCCCGAAGATGAACCAGAACGACCGCGTTCCCCGGATGCAGCAGGGCGGGATCATCGAGAAGCCGATGCCGGTCGCGATCGGCCGCGTCATGCTCGTCTGCCCGCGCTGCGATCGCCCGACGCGCGTTCAGCACCTGGCGCTCGAGTCCGGCGCCCGCGTGCGGGCCTGCGGCCGCTGCGGCCAGCCCGTGGAGGTGAAGGGCGCGTGAGCAGCCGCCTGAGGGAGCGCTACACGGCCGAGGTCGTCCCCGCGCTCCAGAAGCAGTTCGAATACGGCAACCCGATGCAGGTGCCGCGCCTCGAGAAGATCGTGGTCAACATCGGGCTGGGCGAGGCGCTCCAGAACGCCAAGGCCCTCGACGCCGCCGTCGGGGATCTCGCCCAGATCACCGGCCAGAAGCCGATCACGACCAAGGCGAAGCGTTCGATCGCCCAGTTCCGCCTGCGGACGGGGAACACGATCGGGGCCAAGGTGACCCTCCGCGGCGAGCGGATGTGGGACTTCCTGGAGCGCCTGACCACCCTCGCCCTGCCCCGCATCCGCGACTTCCGGGGCATCCCCGACAAGTCGTTCGACGGGCGGGGCAACTACAGCCTCGGGCTCCGCGAGCAGCTCGCGTTCCCCGAGATCGACTACGACAAGGTCGACCGTCTCCGCGGGCTGGAGATCAGCATCGTGACGACGGCGAAGACCGACGAGGAGTCCCGCAAGCTGCTGGAACTCCTCGGCATGCCCTTCGCCGGCTGAGCGCGGGGAGGAGACGATGGCCAAGAAGTCCATGATCGCGAAGGCGAAGCGGACCCCGAAGCACAAGGCGCAGGCGTACCACCGCTGCACCCTGTGCGGACGGCCGCGGGCGTACATGCGCCGCTTCGCGCTCTGCCGAATCTGTTTCCGGGAGCGGGCCCTCGTGGGCGAGCTGCCGGGCGTGACGAAATCCAGCTGGTGAGCCGCCCATGAACGTGTCCGATCCCATCGCCGACATGCTCACGCGGATCCGCAACGCGTCGCGGGCGCGCCACCTCGAGGTGGTCGTCCCGGCATCCCGCGTCAAGCGCGAGATCGCCCGCATCCTCGTCGAGGAGGGGTTCATCTCGGGCTTCAGCGAGGAGCGCGACGGGCCCGCCCAGCACCTGCGGCTCACCCTCAAGTACGTCGACGGCAAGGCGCCGGTCGTGTCCGGGCTGAAGCGCATCAGCAAGCCCGGGCTCCGCGTCTACGCCCGCAAGACGGACATCCCGCGGGTCCTCGGCGGCCTCGGGATCGTGATCGTCAGCACCAGCCAGGGGATCATGACCGGCCAGCAGGCGCGCAAGGCGCAGCTCGGCGGGGAAGTCCTGGCGTACGTCTGGTAGGGGGAGGCGATGTCGCGTATCGGTCGGCAGCCGATCCCGATCCCGGCGGGCGTCGAGGTCACCCTCGACGGGCCCGTCATCACGGTCACGGGTCCGAAGGGGACCCTGACCCGCTCGCTCCCGCCGGCGATGACGGTTGCGACGTCCGAGGGGACGCTCGTCGTCACCCGCCCGTCGGAGGCGAAGACCCACAAGCAGCTCCACGGCCTGACCCGGACGCTCGTGGCCAACATGGTCGACGGCGTCACCTCCGGCTACCGGAAGACGCTCGAGATCACCGGCGTGGGCTATCGCGCCCAGAAGGTCGGCGAGAAGCTCCAGCTGAACCTGGGCTACAGCCACCCGGTGGAGATCGCCCCCCCCGAGGGCATCTCCTTCGAGGTGGAGAGCCCGGTCAAGCTGGCCGTCGTCGGCATCGACAAGGAGCTCGTCGGACAGGTCGCGGCCAAGGTCCGTGCCACCCGGAAGCCGGAGCCCTACAAGGGCAAGGGCGTCCGGTACTCCGGCGAGGTGATCCGCCGGAAGGCCGGCAAGGCCGGGAAGATCGGCGGCAAGAAGTAACGAAGGGACGTCCGAGATGACGAAGGCCGCCTCGCGCGGCGCCGCGCGGCAGAAGCGGCACGAGCGGATCCGCCTCCGCGTGGAGGGGTCCGCCGGTCGCCCGCGTCTCGCGGTCTTCCGCAGCATCAACCACATCTACGCCCAGGTGATCGACGACGGGGCGGGCACCACGCTCGCCGCAGCCTCCAGCCTCGAGCCCCCCTTCAAGGGCTCGAAGCAGACGAAGGTCGAGGAGGCGAAAGTCGTCGGGCGCCTGGTCGCCGAGCGGGCCCGCACCGCCGGCGTCGAGCAGGTCGTCTTCGACCGGGCCGGGTATCGCTACCACGGCCGGGTCAAGAGCCTCGCCGACGCCGCCCGGGAAGCCGGTCTCGACTTCTAGGAGGAGACCGACCGTGGCCAGGATCGATCCCGCGAAGCTGACCCTCGAGGAGCGCGTCGTCCAGATCAACCGCGTCGCGAAGGTCGTCAAGGGCGGCCGTCGCTTCAGCTTCAGCGCCGTCGTCGTCGTCGGCGACGGGCAGGGGCACGTCGGCGCGGGACTCGGCAAGGCCGGCGAGGTCCCCGAGGCGATCCGCAAGGGCGTCGAGGACGCGAAGAAGCACCTCATCCGCATCCCCACCATCGGGACGACGATCCCGCACGAGGTGCACGCCGAGTACGCGGCCGCCCGGGTGATGCTGAAGCCTGCCTCCCAGGGCACCGGCGTCATCGCCGGGGGCTCCGTCCGCGCGGTCATGGAAGCGGCCGGCGTGCGCGACATCCTGACGAAGGTGCACGGCTCGACGAACCCGGTGAACGTCGTCCGGGCCACGCTGGAGGCCCTCGGCGACCTCAAGTCCGCGGAGCAGCTGAGCGCCCAGCGCGGCGTGCCCGTCCGGGTCTTCGTGGCCGGCCAGCCGGCGCGGGAGGCTGCCGATGTCCGGTAGGCTCCGCGTCACCCAGGTCAAGAGCACCATCAGCCACATCGAGCGGAACCGCGCCACCGCGCGGGCCCTGGGCCTGCGCCGGATCGGCGACACCGTCGAGGTGCCGGACAACCCGGCCACCCGGGGGATGGTCCGCCAGATCCGCTTCCTCGTGACCGTCGAGGAGCTCCCCGAGACCGCCCCGGAGAAGAAGCGATGAAGCTCCACGACCTCCGGCCCGCGGCCGGAGCCCACACGAAGAAGACGCGGGTCGGGCGCGGCATCGCGGCCGGCAAGGGCAAGACCGCCGGCCGCGGCACGAAGGGCCAGAAGTCGCGCGCGGGCTCCTCGATCCCGCCCTGGTTCGAGGGTGGCCAGACGCCGCTCCACATCCGGATCCCGAAGCTGCGCGGCTTCCGCAACGTCAACCGGATCGAGTACGAGGTGGTCAACGTCGGCCGCATCAGCGACGCCGCCGACGCGGGCCGCCTCCCCGAGGGCGAGAAGGGCGCGCCGATCGCCGTCACGCAGGAGCTCCTCCGCGTGGCGGGGCTGGTCCGCAGCCTCGACAAGCCGCTCAAGATCCTGGGCGGCGGCGACGTGACCCGTTCCCTCTTCGTCGTCGCCGATGCGTTCACCCGGACCGCCCGCGAGAAGATCGAGGCGGCCGGGGGCAGCTTCCAGCTCCTCGAGATCCCCGTGAGCCCGCTGGCGGCGCTCGGCGTGGAGCCGGCCCCGGCCGCCGGCGTGCGATCCGGCCCCGGCCGAGGCCCCCGCCGAGGCTCCGGCCCCGGGCGACGAGGCCTAGGCCTCCCCGATGTACGAGTCCCTCCTCAACGCCTTCCGCGCCCCGGACATCCGGCGGCGCATCCTGTTCGTCTTCGGGATGCTGATCATCTTCCGGGCGCTGGCCCACGTGCCGGTGCCGGGAGCAGATCCGGCCGCGCTGGCGGACTTCTTCGAGAACAACGCCCTGTTCGGTCTCCTGGACCTGTTCTCGGGCGGCGGGCTGTCCCGCTTCTCGGTGGTGGGGCTCGGCGTCAACCCGTACATCAACGCCTCGATCATCATGCAGCTGATGACCGGGGTCGTCCCCGCCCTGCAGGCGCTCCAGCGCGAAGGGGAGTACGGCCGCAACAGGATCAACCAGTACACTCGCTACCTCTCCGTGCCGCTGGCGGTCCTCCAGAGCTACGGGTTCCTGGCCCTCCTGAACTCGTCGAACGTCCTGACGACCAGCTTCAACCTGGCGTCGCTCGACACCCTGACCCAGATCGTCACCCTCACCGCCGGGTCCGTCCTCCTCATGTGGATCGGCGAGCTCATCACGGAGAAGGGGATCGGCAACGGGATCAGCTTCATCATCTTCGCCGGCATCGTGTCGCGGATACCGGGCGGCATCCTGCGCTTCCTGGAGACCCCCAACTGGGTCCAGGCCGTCATCTTCGTGGCCTTCGCGATCGCTGCCGTGGCGGTCATCGTGTACATCACCGAGGGCCAGCGGCGGATCCCGGTGCAGTACGCCAGCCGCGTCCGCGGTCGCCGGATGTACCAGGGCGGGACGACGTTCCTGCCGCTGCGGGTCAACCAGGCCGGCGTCATCCCGATCATCTTCGCCGTCAGCATCCTGCTCTTCCCGAGCCAGATCGCCGGCTACTTCGCGAGCTCCGACATCGAGGTCGTGCGCGACGTGGCGACCTTCATCGTGAACACCTTCGGTCCCCAGAGCCCGGTCATCTACGGGTCCCTGTACTTCCTGCTCACGGTCGGGTTCACCTACTTCTACACGGCCTTCACGTTCAAGCCGGACGAGACCGCGGAGCAGCTCCGCAAGAACGGCGGCTTCATCCCCGGGATCCGGCCCGGCCGCCCCACCCAGGATTACCTGGCCCGGGTCGTCAACCGGATCACCGTGGCGGGCGCCCTCTTCCTGGGGACCATCGCGGTGATGCCGTTCGTCATCTCCATCTTCTTCCCCGGCAGCTCGGCCCTCTCGCTGGGCGGCACCAGCCTCCTCATCACGGTCAGCGTCGTCGTCGAGACGATGAAGCAGCTGGAGGCGCAGCTCCTCATGCGCAGCTACGAGGGCTTCATCCGGTGACGACCGCAGCAGTGGGAGAACCAGCCAGATGAGAGTCCTGGTGATGCTCGGCGCGCCCGGGGCCGGCAAGGGCACCCAAGCCCACATCCTGGCCCGCCACCTCGGCCTCCCCCGCGTGGCGACCGGCGACCTCTTCCGCGCGGCGCTCCGCGACGGCACGCCGCTCGGCGTCGCTGCGAAGGGGTACATGGACCGCGGCGAGCTCGTCCCCGACGAGATCACGATCAACATGCTCCTCGAGCGCCTGGGGGCCGCCGACGCGGCCCGCGGCGCGATTCTCGACGGCTTCCCCCGCACACGGGCCCAGGCCGAGGCGCTCGACCGCGCGCTCGTCGAGCGGACCGCGTCGGTGGAGGCCGCCCTTCTCGTCGATGTCCCCGCCGAGGATCTGCTGGCCCGCCTCTCCGGCCGCTGGCTCTGCGAGGCGGCCGGCCACACGTATCACGAGACCGCCTACCCGCCCCGCGTGGCGGGGATCTGCGACATCTGCGGCTCCCGCCTGATCCAGCGCGACGACGACCGACCGGCGGTCGTCCGGGCGCGCCTCGAGAAGCAGCTGGGCGCCATGGAGGACGTGGTCGACCACTACCGGGCCGCCGGCGTGCTGCAGGTCGTGGACGGCCGCCGCCCGATCGCGGCCGTCTCCAACGACCTCCTCGACTGCATCGAGCCGGTGCCCTACTGGCGCACCCATCCGTGATCACCCGCAAGTCGGCGGCCGAGATCGCCACGATGCGCCGGGCCGGCCGCGTGGTCGCCGAGGTCCTCGCCCTCGTGGAGGAGGAGCTTCGGCCGGGGGTCTCCACCGCGCGGCTCGATGCGCTCGCCGAAGAGCACATCCGCAAGGCGGGCGCGACCCCCTCGTTCAAGGGCTACTACGGGTACCCTTCCTCGATCTGCATCTCGGTCGACCGCGAGGTCGTCCACGGCATCCCCGGCGACCGGGTGATCCGGGACGGCCAGGTCGTCTCGATCGACGCCGGGGCGATCGTCGACGGCTACCACGGTGACGCCGCCCGCACGTTCATCGTGGGAGACGCGCCCCAGCCGGCCCGCGACCTCGTCGATACGACCCGCCGGGCCCTGGAGGCCGGGGTCGCGGCCGCGCGCCCGGGCAACCGGATCTGGGACGTCTCGGCCGCCGTCGAGGACGTGGCGCTGGCGCACGGCTACGGGATCGTGCGGCCCTACGTCGGGCACGGAATCGGCACCGCGATGCACGAGGAGCCCCAGGTCCCGAACTACCGCACGAAGACGCGCGGGATCGAGCTCGCGCCGGGCATCTGCATCGCCATCGAGCCGATGCTCACGCTCGGCTCGGCCGACGTCGAGACGCTCGCCGACGGCTGGACCGTCGTGACCCGTGACGGCTCGCTGGCAGCCCACTGGGAGGACACCGTCGCGGTCACCGAGCAGGGCCCGGAGGTCCTGACGCGGCCGTGAAGAGACGCGGCCCGCGCTTGCCGGATCGAGCGGAAGTTGATACGCTACGCGTTCGTGCGCCCGGCCTCGGCCGGCGCATGATCATGTGACGAAGGCACAAGGGAGCCTGTGGCCAAGAAGGACGCAATCGAGGTCGAAGGGACCGTCATCGAGCCGTTGCCGAACACCATGTTCGCAGTCGAGCTCGAGAACGGCCATCGCGTCCTTGCCCACATCAGCGGCAAGCTCCGGATGAACTTCATCCGGATCCTGCCCGGCGACCGCGTGCGGGTCGAGCTCTCCCCCTACGACCTCACCAGGGGTCGCATCACCTACCGGCTCAAGTAGCCGGCTGCACTCCAGAAGCGAAGAGGGTCCCGTTGAAAGTCCGAGCCTCCGTGAAGGCCCGCTGCGACAACTGCAAGGTGATCCGCCGCCACGGGACTGTCATGGTCATCTGCGCCAACCCGAAGCACAAGCAGCGGCAGGGCTAGACGTATGGCACGGATCGCGGGCGTCGACATCCCGCGCGAGAAGCGCGTCGAGATCGCCCTCACCTACATCTACGGGATCGGGCTCCCCACGAGCCAGAAGATCCTCCAGCAGACGAACATCAACCCCGACACCCGGGTCCGGGACCTCACCGAGGACCAGGTCGGCCGGCTGCGGGAGCTGATCGACCGCCGCCACAAGGTGGAGGGCGACCTCCGGCGCGAGGTCGCGCTCAACATCAAGCGCCTCATCGAGATCGGCTCGTACCGCGGCCTCCGCCACCGGCGGAACCTCCCGGTCCGTGGCCAGCGGACGAAGACCAACGCGCGACAGCGACGCGGCCCCAAGCGGACCGTCGGCGCCCGGCGCAAGAAGTAAGAGGGACGAGTCGGACGTATGGCCGAGCGGAAGCGTGCTCCCAAGCAGCGCCGGCGGGAGCGGAAGAACGTGCCCCAGGGGCACGTTCACATCCAGGCGACCTTCAACAACACGATCGTCACGATCACGGACCAGACGGGCAACGTGATCAGCTGGGGGTCGGCCGGGGTCGTCGGGTTCAAGGGTTCCCGCAAGAGCACGCCGTATGCCGCTGCCCTCTCCGCCGATTCCGCCGCCAAGAAGGCGATGGAGCACGGCATGCGCCAGGTCGAGGTCTACGTGAAGGGCCCGGGCGCCGGTCGCGAACAGGCGATCCGGTCGCTCCAGGCCGCCGGCCTCGAGGTCACCGCCATCACCGACGTCACCCCGATCCCGCACAACGGCTGCCGCCCGCCCAAGCGGCGCCGCGTCTGACCGGAGCTTCCGCCCCATGGCTCGCTACACCGATCCCGTCTGCCGGCTGTGCCGGCGCGAGGGCGCCAAGCTCTTCCTCAAGGGCTCGCGCTGCTACACCAAGAAGTGCGCCTTCGAGCGCCGCCCGTCGCCTCCGGGCCAGCACGGCGTCCGCCGCCGCAAGGTCGGCGACTACGGGCTCCAGCTGCGCGAGAAGCAGAAGGTCCGCCGGATCTACCGCGTCCTCGAGCGGCAGTTCCGCAACTACTTCGACGCGGCCGAGTCCCGTCCCGGCGTGACCGGCGAGAACCTCCTGCGCCTCCTCGAGCTGCGCCTCGACAACGTCGTCTTCCGCCTCGGCATCGCCGCGTCGCGGGACCAGGCCCGCCAGATGGTCGGCCACGGCCACTTCGCCGTGAACGGCCGGCCCACCAACATCCCGTCCTTCCAGGTGAAGCCCGGCGACGTGATCAGCGTGCGCGAGTCGCGGCGCGACCGGGAGCCGTTCAAGATGGCGAAGGAGAGCCTGCGCTCCGTGCAGGTGCCCGAGTGGCTCACCATCGACCCCTCGACCCTCACCGGGACGATCGCCGCCCTGCCGCGGCGCGACCAGATGCCGCTCGAGCTCAACGAGCAGCTCGTGGTCGAGTACTACTCGAGGTAGCGCCGACCCCATGATCGAACTCGAGACCACGACCCAGATCGAGCCCGTCGCGGAGCAGGGCGCGTACGCGAAGTACGAGGCCGGGCCGCTGCCGGCCGGCTACGGGACGACCCTGGGGAACGCCCTGCGGCGCGTTCTCCTCTCATCGCTGGAGGGGGCCGCCGTCACCTCCATCCAGATCCGCGACGTCTACCACGAGTTCACCACGATCCCCGGCGTCAAGGAAGACGTCACCCAGATCGTCCTCAACATCAAGAAGCTCCGCCTGCGGAGCTTCGCCGCCCACCCGATCCAGCTGAAGCTGATCAAGTCGGGGGCCGGGGCGGTGATCGCCGCCGACATCCTCGAGTCGGCCGACGTCGAGGTCGTCAATCCGGACCAGGTCCTCATGACCCTCGACGCCGACGACGTCCAGATCGAGATGGACCTGACCGTCGAGCGGGGCGTGGGGTACCTCGCGGCCGAGCGGCCGGAGGGTCTCCCGATCGGCGTCATCCCCGTCGACGCGATCTTCACGCCCGTCCGGAAGGTGAACTTCCAGGTCGAGAACACCCGCGTCGGCCAGATGACCAACTACGACAAGCTGACGCTGGAGATCGAGACCGACGGGACCATCGGCCCCGAGGAGGCGCTCGCCAAGGCGGCCGACATCCTGGTCCGGCAGTTCTCGCTCTTCGCCAACGTCGGCGCCGCGGCCGTCCCGGTGGCCGCCGGAACGGGAGCCCCGCAGATCCCGGCCAACATGCTGGAGATGCCCATCGAGGAGCTGGACCTCCCGATGCGGGCCTACAACTCCCTCAAGCGCAACAACATCGTCAAGGTCGGGCAGCTCCTGCAGCTCTCAGACGACGAGCTTCTCCGGATGCGGAACTTCGGCAAGAAGTCGCTCGACGAGATGAAGGAACGCCTTCGCATGCGGGGCTTCCTCCTGCCGGACAGCGAGCCGGTGGACCTCGAGGAGCTCGACGAGGATGGCAGCGAGTTCGACGATGAGCTCGCTGACGAGCTCCCGGGCGGCGACGAGCCGTTCAGGGAGGCCTGAGCCGTGGCCCATCGCATCGACGGCCGCAAGCTCGGGCGCCAGCACGGGCCGCGGATGGCCCTCTACGGCAACCTCATCGTGGCGGTCCTGCGCTACGAGAAGGTGAAGACCACCGAGGCGAAGGCGAAGGAGATCCGCCCGCAGGTCGAGCGGATGATCACGCTCGCCAAGCGCGGCGACCTTGCCGCCCGCCGGACGGTGGTGGCCGAGCTTCCCGACGAGCCGCTCGTCATCAAGAAGCTCTTCGACGAGATCGCCCCCAAGTACGCCGACCGGACCTCCGGGTACACCCGGCTGGTGCACATCGGCCAGCGGGCCGGTGACGCGGCTCCGATCGTCCAGATCGAGCTCGTCTGACCGGGGACAACTCAAGAGTCGCCGCTCCGGCGGATGCAGTGCAAGGCGGCGCGGAGCACGTGAGCGAGCGCACCCGTGGTGCGTGAGCGAACGAGCGGACGCGCCAACGCAGCAAGGCGCCGGCGCAGCGGTGACGATCGAGGCGCCCGAGAGGGTGCCCCCGTGCGCTATCGCGCGCGGGTCGAATACGACGGCACGGACTTCGCCGGGTTCCAGGCCCAGCCGGGAGCACGGACGGTCCAGGGAGAGCTCGAAGCTGCGCTCGCCCCGCTCTCCGGCGGACGCCGGGTGCGGGTCGACGCGGCAGGACGGACCGACTCGGGGGTCCACGCGGCAGGCCAGGTGATCGCCTTCACCTACCGCGGACGACTCCCGGCGGCAGAGCTCGGCAGGGCGCTCGATGCGCTCCTGCCGGGGGACGTCGCGGTGCGGGACCTCCGGCAGGCGCCGGCCGGGTTCCACCCCCGTCATGCGGCGCGGTACCGGGAGTACCGCTACACCGTCTGGAACGGGCCGCGCAGCCCGCTCCGCGAGCGCTTCGCGCTCGGGGTGCGGGTCCCGCTCGACACCGCCGCGATGGCGCGGGCCGGGTCGGCCCTCGAGGGCCGACACGACTTCTCCGCCTTCGGGGCGGCGGACCGGCAGCCGGTCCGGACCCTTCACCGGGTTCGGGTCCGGCGGGAGGGTCCGCTCGTGACGATCGACGTCAGGGGCGACGCCTTCCTCCGCCAGATGGTCCGGCGGATCGTCGCCGCGCTCCTCCTCGTGGGGCGGGGCGAGATCGAGGAGTCGGCAGTGGCCGAGGCGCTCGCATCGCGAGGCCCGGCCTTCAACGGGGCCCTGGCCCCGGCGAAGGGGCTCTGCCTGCGGCGGGTCGTCCTGGGACGGCCGGCCAGGAGATGAACGGAGACAGATGACCACGAAGACGTACACGCTCCGAGAGGCGGAGATCGACCGACGCTGGTACGTCGTCGACGCGACGGACGAGACGCTCGGCCGGCTCGCGTCGCGGATCGCCCGCGTCCTCGAGGGCAAGCACAAGCCGACCTACACGCCCAACCTCGACTCCGGCGACCACGTGATCGTGCTCAATGCCGCGAAGGTCGCCGTCTCGCGGGACAAGCTGACCTCCAAGGTCTACGCACGCCACAGCGGCTACCCGCAGGGCTACAAGGAGGAGACGCTCGGGCACCTCCTGGAGCGGCGCCCGGAGGAGGTCCTCCGCCGGGCGGTGAAGGGGATGCTGCCCCACAACCGGCTCGGCGCGAAGCAGCTCCGCAAGCTCAAGATCTACGCCGGCCCGGACCATCCCCACCAGGCGCAACAGCCTGAGCCGCTCGCCTGACGAGGAGCACGCCCCGATGACCACTCCCGCCTATTTCCAGGGCACCGGGCGCCGCAAGACGTCCGTGGCCCGCGTTCGTCTCATGGCCGGTGAGGGCGAGATCGTCGTCAACGGCCGGTCGCTGGAGCAGCACTTCGGCAATGCGATCTCCGAGGGCGACCTGAGGATGCCGTTCCGGGTCACCGGGACCGAGGGTCGCTACAACGCCATGGTCAAGGTCGAGGGCGGTGGCGTGACCGGCCAGGCCGGAGCCATCCGCCACGGCATCGCCCGGGCCCTCCTCTCGGTGGACCCCGAGGGCTACCGCCTGCCGCTTCGGCAGGCTGGCTTCCTCACCCGCGACCCGCGGATGAAGGAGCGCAAGAAGTACGGCCTGAAGCGAGCCCGCAAGGCGCCGCAGTACACGAAGCGCTGACCTGTCGGGCGCCCTGCAGAGGGCGCCCGCTCGGTTCCCGGAGCCCGGCGCGATGACCGAGACCCTTTTCGAGCGGTACAAGGAGGCCCTGCGGGCCGGCCACGTCGCCGTGCTGCGCGGTCGGCTGGAGGAGGCTGCGACCTCCTACCGCGAGGCGATCGCGATCGCCGGCGATCGCAGCGTGCCGCGGACGGCCCTCGGCGGGGTCCACCTCCGACTCGGCGATCCCGCGGCCGCCCTCGAGGCCTACGACGGCGCCCTGGACCTGGCGCCCGACGACGATTCGGCGCTCCTCGGCCGTGCCCAGGCGCTCGTCGTCCTGCGGCGGACCGGCGAAGCGGCCGCGACCTACGATCGGCTCGCCGGCATCCGCGCCGCCGCCGGCCGGCCGCGCGACGCCACCGAGGCCGCGCGACGCGCGCTGGCGATCGAGCCCACGGACACGCGGCGGGAACGGCACGCCGAGCTCGTCGCCGAGCTGCGCAGGGCCGGCGGCGAGGTCCCGGAGGAGCCGGACGACAGCGGGGTCGCGGTCGACGAGGCTGGCGAGCCCCCGGTCGAGGTCCCCCCGCCACCGGATCCCGAGGTCCTCGTCGCCGAGATCGAGGAGGCGGCGGCCCGCGGCGACACCGCGGGCGCCGCGAGCGCCGCGCTGGCGGCGGCCCGCGCCTACCTGGCCGCCGGCCACGCCGCGGCGGCCATCGACGCCTGCCTGGCGGGGATCGCGGAGCGTCCGGCCGACATGGACCTTCACCTCCTCCTCGCCGAGATCGCCGCGGATTGCGGCTGGACGGGCCACGCCGGCGACACGTACTGGAATCTCCTGCGCCTCGTCGAGCTGGACGGCGACGCTGCGCGCGGCGAGGCGATCCGGGCCGTCGCGGCCGAGCGGCTCCCCGGCGACGAGCGCTTCGCCCGCGGCTGACCCCGGGGCGGGGCAGGCCGGCGGAGGAGGCCGGCGGAGGGCGCCGGGAGGCGGTGCTACACTCGCCGGACGATGTCGGAGCTCCTCGAGTCGATCGCCGGCCAGATCCGGCTGACCACGCTCATCGACATCGGCCTGACCGCGGTCGTCATCTACTGGGTCTTCAGCCTCATCCGCGGGACCCGGGCCGTGCGCCTCGTGATCGGGGTGAGCGTCATCCTGGTGATCTACGCGGTCGCCCAGGCCGTCGGCCTTCGCCTCTTCACCCAGCTCCTCCAGGCCGGCGCGGTCGTCGGCCTGTTCGCCCTCGTCGTCGTCTTCCAGCCGGAGCTCAGGCGGGGCCTCGACCGCCTGGGCCGGGTCGGCTCGCTCGCCTGGCTGGCCTCGCCCGCCGACCAGCGGGTCGCCGACCACGTGGCGGCGACGGTCGCCCGGGCGGCAGCCCGCCTTGCCGCGGTCCGCAGCGGCGCCCTCATCGTCATCGAGCGGGAGACGGGTCTCGAGGAGATCGCGGAGACGGGCGTCATGATCCACGGCGACCTGACCGCTGACCTGCTCGAGGCGCTCTTCGCTCCGCGTGCGGCGCTCCACGACGGCGCCGTCATCATCCGCGGCGAGACGATCCTGGCCGCCGGCGCGCTCCTTCCCCTGGCCGAGACCACCCTCCAGGCGGAGCGGTACGGGACCCGCCATCGCGCCGCCCTCGGGATGACCGAGCAGACGGACGCCCTCGTGGTCGTCGTCTCCGAGGAGTCGGGCCAGGCGAGCCTCGTCGAACGGGCCCGGATCCGCCGCAACCTCGACGAGGCGCAGCTGGCGCAGGCGATCTCCGCGCTCCTCCGGCCGGAGCGACGGCGCGACCAGATCCGCGACCGGTTCGGGCGGCCGGACCCCGGCGGCCTCCGCCGGGCGGCGCTCGGCGACCTGGGCCGGGCCGCCCGCCGCGAGGGCGGCCCCGACGAGCCGCGTGACGACGCTCCCGGCGCGGCGGCCGGCGCAGGCAGCTGACCTCGTCCGTGCGCGCCCTGCTGGCCTTCCTCGTCCGCAACTGGCCGCTCAAGCTCGCCGCGGTCCTCCTCGCCACGCTGCTCTACGCCGGCCTGATCGTCTCTGCTTCGGCGGAGACCTTCCAGGGTCGCATCCCGATCGAGGTCCTCAACCAGCCGGACCAGACCATCGTCCTCAACAGCCTCGAGGACGTCACCTCGATCCGCTACCTCGCCGTCGGGACCGACCGTCCCCGGATCACCACGTCGAGCTTCACCGCGACGGTGGACCTCTCCAACGTCGAGGCGATCCCGGGTGCGCCGCCGGTCAGCGTCCCGGTCGTCGTCCAGGCGGTCGATCCCGGCATCCAGGTCATCGACTTCTCGCCCTCCCGGATCGCGGTCCGCCTCGACCCGCTCGTCGCCCGCGATGTCCCCGTCAAGGTAGACCTGGGGACCGTCCCGCCGGGCTTGGACGTGCGCGAGCCGGTCGTGTCCGAGGACACCGCGACGGTGTCGGGCCCGGATTCCGCGGTTCGCTTCGTCACGGCCGCCGTCGCTCGCGTCCGGATCGACCCGTCGGGGCTCGACGTCAACGAGACGGTCGGCCTGCTGCCCGTTGACGCCCGCGGCGAGGTCGTCGACCTGGTTGACGTGCAACCGAGCACGGTTCGGGTCACCGTCCAGATCGGGAGCCAGCTGGCGACCACGACGCTGCCGGTGCAGGCGTCCGTGAGCGGCACCCCGGCGGCGTCGTTCGAGATCGCCTCCATCGACGTTCAGCCGGCCCTCGTGACCGTCGAGGGTGAGGCCGACGCGCTTGCCGGGCTGGTGTCGATCGCCACGCGACCGGTCGCGATCTCCGGGGCCACCGCCGACGTTGTGACGGAGGTCGGCCTGGCCCTCCCGGCCGGTGTCGCCGCGCTGGGGGTCGAGCAGGTGCGGGTGACGATCGTGATCCGGCCGCGCACCGGGACGCGTACGTTCGAGGCCGGGATCGAGATCATCAACGCGAATCCCGACCTCGAGTACCGGCCGGCCGTCGACCGCGTCCTGGTCACCGTCGGCGGCACTCTCGAGGCCCTCGACGCGGTGGACCCGACGCGGATCACCGCGCGTCTCGACGTTGTCGGCCTCGGCGCCGGGACCGCCGCCGTGCCGGTCGCCGTCGAGCTTCCGGCCGGCGTCTCCCTGGTCGCCGTGTCCCCCCTGGAGGTGTCCGTGACCGCGACGCCCATCGTGGAGCCGACGCCCTCGCCCTCGCCGGCCTCCGAGGCTACGCCGGCCCCCACCGGAGTTCCCTGACCATGGGCCGCCTCTTCGGCACCGACGGGATCCGCGGCGTGGCGAACGTCGACCTGCGTCCACCCCTCGCCTACGCCCTGGGCCGGGCGGTGGCCCACGAGCTGGCCGGCGCGGGCGGCTCGATCGTGCTCGGACAGGACACCCGGCGCTCGGGCGAGATGCTGGTCGCGTCGCTGGCTGCCGGCGCGGCCAGCCTCGGCTCGGACGTGCAGGTGGCGGGGGTGCTCCCCACACCCGCCCTGGCCTTCCTGGCCGGCAATGGGTCGTTCGCGGCGGGCATCATGGTCTCCGCGTCCCACAACCCCGCCGACGACAATGGGCTCAAGGTCCTCGACAGCCGGGGCCTCAAGCTCGATGAGCCGGCGGAGGACGCCCTCGAGCAGCTGATCTGGCGGGCCGAGGAGCTCGGCGGGCCGCGGAACTCCGGGATCGGGCGGGTCCGGGACATGCGCTCTCTCGTCGACCGCTACCGCGAGGACCGGCTGCGGCTGGCGGCCGCGACGCCGTGCGACCTGCACATCGTCCTCGACTGCGCCAACGGCGCGGGTGGCGTGACCGCCCCCGACGTCCTTGCCGCGACCGGAGCCCGGGTCGACGTCGTCCACAACGACCCGGACGGCGTGAACATCAACGACGGCTGCGGGGCGACGGCGCCCGCCTCCCTGGCGCGGGAGGTCGTCGCGCGCGGAGCCGACCTCGGCTTCGCCCTCGACGGCGACGCGGACAGGCTCGTCGTGGTCGACCGCCACGGCCGGGTCGTCGACGGCGACCAGCTCCTCGGGGTGTGCGCCCTCGACCGCCTCGCCCGCGGGGCGCTGCCCGGCGGCATCCTCGTGGTGACCGTCCTCTCGAACGGCGGCCTCGAGGAGGCGCTCCGGATCGCCGGCGGCCGCCTCGTCCGAACCCCCGTCGGCGACAAGTACATCTTCGAGGGGATGCAGGTGACCGGCGCGGGCCTTGGCGGCGAGAAGAGCGGCCACGTCATCGTCCTCGAGCACGCCAGCTCCGGCGACGGCGTGGTGACCGGGCTCGAGGTGCTCGGCGTCGTGGGGAGGGCCGGCCGCCCGATCGACGAGCTGGCCGCTGCGATCACGCTCTTCCCCCAGGAGCAGCGGGCCGTGCCGGCGCGCCGCAAGGAGCAGTGGGAGGCCGACCCCGTCCTCGGGGTGGCGATCGCCGGCGCCCGCGATCGCCTCGGCGGCGCCGGGCGAGTCCTCGTCCGGCCGTCCGGCACCGAGCCGGCGCTGAGGGTCATGGTCGAGGGACCCGACGCCGCAGTGGTCCGCGAGCTGGCCGACACGCTGGCTGCCCTGGCGGGCGAGCGCCTACACTAGCGCTCCTTGGCGGGCGCCGGCGCGGGCTCCCGGGCAGTCGGAGGTAGGTTGGGACGGCATGTGCGGGATCGTCGGCTACACGGGACCCCGCGCGGCGGGCCCGATCCTGATGGAGGGGCTGCGGCGCCTGGAGTACCGGGGCTACGACTCGGCGGGCATCGCGCTGGTGACCGAAGCGGGCGACCTCTTCGTCGAGAAGAGGGCCGGCAAGCTCGCCAACCTCACCACCGCGATCGAGGACCGGACTCCGACCGCGGGGATCGGCCTGGCCCACACGCGGTGGGCGACCCACGGCCGTCCCAACGACCTCAACGCCCACCCCCACGTCGACTGCACGGGCGACATCACGGTGATCCACAACGGGATCATCGAGAACTTCCGCGAGCTCCGCGACGGCCTCGAGGAGCGCGGTCACGCCCTCTCCTCCGAGACCGACACGGAGGCCCTGGCCCACCTCGTCGAGGAGGCCTACACGGGCGATCTCGCGGCTGCGGTCCGGGCCGCCCTCGCGCGGGCCGAGGGCGCCTACGCGATCGCGGTCATGCACCGCCGCGAGCCGCACCGCCTGGTGGGAGCCCGGATGAACGTGCCGCTGGTCGTCGGGATCGGCGACGGGGAGGCCTTCCTCGCCTCGGACGTTGCCGCGATCCTGGCCCACACGAACCGCGTGATCTTCCTCGAGGAGGGTGACGTCGCCGACCTCCGCCCCGGGGAGGTGACGATCACCGACGTCGCCGGCACGGCGTGCGAGCGGAGCGTCACGGTGGTGGACTGGACGCCCGAGGCAGCCGAGAAGGGCGGCTTCGAGCACTTCATGCTGAAGGAGATCCACGAGCAGCCCCAGGCCCTCCGCCAGTGCATCGCCGGCCGGGTGACGGCCGATGGCACCCTGCGTGTCGAGGAGCTGGCGCCGCTCGCGGACATCCTGCGGACGATCACCCGCGTCGAGCTCGTCGCCTGCGGCACGGCCTCCTATGCCTCGCTGGTGGGCGCGGCCCTCCTCGAGCGCTGGACGGGGCTGCCGGCCCGCCTGACGGTCGGCTCGGAGTTCCGCTACAGCCCGCCTCCGCTCGACCCGACCACCCTCGTGATCGCCGTCACCCAGTCCGGCGAGACCGCGGACACGATCGTGCCGACCCGCTACGCCCGCGAGCAGGGCTGCCCGATCGTCGCGGTGACGAACACCGTCGGCTCCGCCATCACCCGCGAGGCCGATGCCGTCCTCTTCCTGCAGGCCGGTCCCGAGATCGCGGTGGCGGCCTCGAAGACGTTCACCACCCAGGTCGCCACGCTCGTCATGGTCGCCGCGGCGATCGCCCGGGCCCGGGGCTCCCTGGCGGTCGAGGAGGAGCACGCCCTGGTCGCCGCTCTCCGGCACCTCCCCGAGGCCGCGCAGCGGGCCCTCGACGCGGGCGACGGGATCCGCGACCTCGCCCGGCGCTACGTCAACAGCCGCGGCTTCATGTTCGTGGGGCGCGGGACCTCCTACCCGGTTGCGCTCGAGGGGGCCCTCAAGCTGAAGGAGATCAGCTACGTCCACGCCGAGGGCTACGCCGCGGGAGAGCTGAAGCACGGCCCCATCAGCCTGCTCGACGCGGAGTGCCCGCTGGTCGCGGTCGCCACGCGATCGCCCGTGTACGACAAGCTCATCAGCAACGTGATGGAGGGCCGCGCCCGCGATGCCCGCGTCATCGCGGTCGCGACCGAGGGCGACCCCCAGATCGAGCGGTTCGCCGACGACGTCCTGTGGGTGCCGGACACCCTCGACGCGCTCAGCCCGGCCCTCGCCATCATCCCCCTCCAGCTCTTCGCCTACCACACGGCGGTCGCCCGGGGCACGGACGTCGACCAGCCGCGCAACCTCGCGAAGTCGGTGACGGTCGAGTAGGGCGGGCGTGGACACGACACCGCCGGTCCCGGCCGGAACGGCCGAGGTCGGGCTCGACATCATCCGCGTCGAGCGGATCCGCGAGGCGCTCGACCGCTTCGGCGAGCGGTTCGAAGCACGGGTGCTGACGCCCGCCGAGGCGCGCTACGTGCGCGGGCGCGCGGAGACCTTCGCCGGCCGCTGGGCGGCCAAGGAAGCGGTCAGCAAGGTGCTGGGGCTCGGCGTGCGGGGGATCGGCTGGCGCGACATCGAGATCGAGCGGCTCCCCACGGGCCAGCCGGCGGTGCGCCTCCATGGTCGGGCGGCCCAGAGGGCCGACCAGCTCGGCCTCGGGCGGGTGGCGGTCAGCATCACCCATGAGCGGGAGTACGCCCTCGCGATCGCCTTCGGCGTCCGGACCGCGGGCGGGCGCTACCTCTTCCCTCCCGACATCGATGCCCGGCTCGACGAGCACGAGGGGGCCCTGCTCCGCCGGATGGCTCGCCTCCGCGAGCTGGCCGCGACGGCGGGCGTGCCGGACGCGACCGGGGAGCCTGCCCGGGCGGAGGCCGCCGATGCCTGACGTCGAGCGCCTCGACGACCGGATCGCGGCGGGCCTCCTTCCGGCGCGACCGGCGCGGGGGCACAAGGGGACCTTCGGCAAGCTCCTGGTCGTCGCCGGGTCGCTCGACTACGCCGGTGCCGCGCTGCTCGTCTGCCGGGCGGCAGGGCGGGCCGGCGCGGGCCTGGTCACGCTCGCCGTGCCGGAATCCCTGCAGCCGCTCTTCGCCGCCAAGGTGATCGAGGCGACGACGATGCCGCTCGTCGAGGACGACGTGGAGGAGGTCGACCCGGAGCCCGCCCTGGCGCGCATCCTGGATCACGACCACGACGCGCTCGTCATTGGGCCCGGCCTGCGCCCCTCGCTCGCGATCGGCGAGCTCGTGCGGGGCGTGCTGGGGCCGGCGGCCGGCGACGACGCCTGCCCCGCCGTGGTCGACGCCGAGGCGCTCCGGACCCTGGCCGCCGAGGACGGCTGGTGGGAGGGCGTGCGCCGTCCGTCCGTCCTCACCCCTCACGCCGGGGAGTTCGCGCGGCTGCGGGCGGCGTCGGGGATCTCGCCCGGCGCCGACGGGGACCTCAACGAGGACGACGAGGCCCGCAGAGAGGCGGCCCTCGACGCGGCCGTGACGTGGGGACACGTGGTCGTCCTCAAGGGCGCCCACACGGTGGTCGCGGCGCCGGACGGCACGGCCGCGGTCGCCCCGTTCGAGAACCCGGGGCTCGCGACGGGGGGCACCGGCGACGTCCTCGCCGGGGCGATCGGGGCGCTCCTGGCGCAGGGCCTCGCACCGTATGTCGCGGCACGCCTGGGGGTCTACCTCCACGGCGCCGCCGGCGAGGCTGTCCGGGCCCGTCTCGGCGATGCGGGAATCCTGGCCGGCGACCTGCCCCTCGAGCTGGCCCTCGCCCGGCGGCGGCTCGCCGCGGAGGCGGCGCGGCGCGCGCGCGGCGGCCGGGTGGGCTTCGCCGGCAGCTCGAGATGGACGCCGGGCGACCCGGAGGCCGAACGCACGGCCGACGGTCCCGGGGCGACGCCGGGCGACCCGGAGGCCGAACGCACGGCCGACGGTCCCGGGGCGACGCCGGGCGACCCGTGACCTCCCCCGAGGGGGGGAGCGCGCCGCCCATCGAGGTCCGCCTGCGGGCGGCCGGCCTGCCTCCACTGCCGCGCACGGCGTGGCTCGAGGTCGACCTCGAGCGGCTCGCCGCCAACATCGCCGCGATCCGGGCAGCGCTGCCGCGGAGCGTGTCGCTCGACGCGGTGGTGAAGGCCGACGCGTACGGGCACGGCGCGCTGCGCGTCGCGGAGGCCGCCGTTGCCGCGGGCGTGCGCGAGCTGTGCGTGGCGACCCTCGACGAGGCCCTCGAGCTGCGGCGCACCGGCCTGCGCGAGCCCCTGATGGTGCTCTTCGCGATCCCGCCCGACGGCGCGCCGGTCGCCGCGCGGGCACGGATCGACATCGCCGCCGGCGACGCCGGCCTCCTCGACCGCGCGCTTGCCGCGTACGCGGCGGCCGGCCGGCGAGCGCGCCGCGAGCTGCCGCCCCTCGGCGTCCAGCTGGCTCTCGAGACCGGGCTCGGGCGGGACGGGCTGACCCCCCCCGAAGCGGTCGCCGCCGGGCGGCTGATCGCGGGGACGGCCGGTGCGGTCCTGCTCGGCGCGTGGTCCCATCTCCAGGCCCCGGCGGACCGCCCCCTGACGGACGGGCAGGTGGCCCGGTTCGAGGCCGGGGTCCGCGCCCTGCGGCGGGCCGGGATCGAGGTGCCGCACCGCCACATCCTCGCCTCGGGTGGGCTCCTCGGGGTCGACCGCCTCGTCGGCGGCCGACGGCCGGTCTTCGACGGGCTCCGGGTGGGGCTCGCGATGTACGGGATCGTGCCCGAGCACGTCCCCATCGGCCGCGCGGCCGGCGGCATCCATGCTGCCCTGCGGCCGGTCCTGTCGCTGCGAGCCCGCCCGATCCGGGTGGCCGACCTCCCGGCCGGGACCGGGATCAGCTACGGACCCTCGTTCGTCACGACCCGCCCGAGCCGGATCGCGACCCTCCCGGTCGGATACGCCGACGGCTGGGCCCGATCGTCGAGCAACCGGGCCACGGCTCTCGTGCGCGGCGGACGGGTCCCGCTCGTGGGGACGGTTGCGATGGACGCGGTGATGGCGGACGTCACGGACGTCCCCGGTCCGCCGGTCACGGTCGACGACGAGTTCGTCCTCCTCGGCGAGCAGGGCGGTGACGAGATCGGTGCGGCCGAGCTGGCGCAGGAGCGCACCACGATCACCTGGGAGGTGGTCGCCACCATGTCCCGGCGCCTGACCCGGGTGTACACTGCGCGGGCCGTGGCGGTCGGAATGCGCACGCTCACGGGGGAATGGGGAGCATGGCGCAGCTCGCGCTCTGGAACGGCGACATCTGCGACCTCGAGGTCGATGCGATCGTGAACCCCGCGAACGTCACGCTCTGGATGTCCACGGGAGTCGCCGGCGCCATCAAGCGCCGCGGCGGCGACGAGATCGAGTTCGCGGCCGTTCGCCAGGCGCCGGTCTCCCTGGGCGACGCCGTCGTGACGTCCGCCGGATCGCTCGCCGCTCGCTGGGTGATCCACGCCGTCTCGCTCGACCAGCATCGTCGCACCAGCGCGGAGACGATCGACCGCGCCGTCCGCAGCGCGATCCGGCGCGCCGCCGAGCTCGGCATCGAGACGCTGGCGATCCCGGCCCTCGGCACGGGCGTCGGCGGCTTCCCCCTCGACGAGGGGGCCCGGATCACGGTGGCGGCCGTGCGGGACGAGGCGCCCCGCGCGCCGCGGCTCCGGACCGTGACCTTCGCCCTGCGCGGCGCCGCGCCGTACAAGGCGTTCCGTGCCGCCCTCGGGACGGGTGCCGCGGCCACGTCGGACCAGGAGGCGCGGCCGTGACCGGGGCGACCGGCGGCCTCCCGACCCCGGAGCAGCGGGCGGAGCTCGTCGAGCAGGTCGCCCGCGAGATCCTTCTCCACGGGATGACCGGGCCGGCCGTTCTGTTCCTGCAGGCGAGCATGCCCGACGGGATGCTCCCCGGCAGCGCGATGACGTTCTTCGACCCGGTCCTCCGCCGCCTCTTCGGGGGCGACAGCGCCTCGGCCAGCGCGATCCTCGCGGACGAGCTCGGCATCGAGCAGCTCATCGATCGGCTCGAGGAGCTCGACGAGGACCTGAGCTGGGACGCGTGACGGACGGGGCGACGCCCGGCCACCACGCGGCCGATGCCCCGGCGCCTGGCGCGGGCCCGGCGCCCGCCGCCTTCCTCGCCCTCGACCAGGGCTCCGCCACCTGCGCCGCGGCCCTGGTCGGGCGCGTCGCTCACCGCTGGCGGCTCCTGGCCGCCACCGCGGTCCCGGCCGGCGCCGACACCCGGGTCCTGGCCGCGCTCCTCGTCGAGCGCGTGCGGGGCGCCGACGCGGCTCTCGCCGTCGAGATCGGCCTGGGCGGGCCGGCGCCGCCACCCGGGCTGCCCCGGGCGCCGGGCGGCGCCCGGGCGGACGAACCGCCGCTCGCCCTGCCGCGCCTGGAGGTCACGTCCGCTCCGGCCCCCCTCGCCGCCGTCCTCGCCACGACGGAGGCGGCCCGCGCCCGCCTGGAGGCAGATGCAGCCGCCGCCGGGTGGCGGACGGTCGGGGCCAGCGCCGAGGGCCTCGACCCGCTCGCCGCGACGCGCCTGGCGACCCGCGGGGACGTCACGACGCTGATCGTGGGGACCGGCGACCCTCCCGCGTCCGACGAGCGGGACCTCGTCGGCGAGCTCGTCGCCCTCGCCGCGGCCGTTGCCGAGCGGCGACCGGGGATGGCGGTCGTGCTGGTCGGCGCGGCGGCCGTCCACGGGCCCGCGTTCCCCCTCGAGACGGAGATCGTCGCGGTCTCCCGGCCCCGGGGCGACCCGGCGACCGACCTGCGGGCGATCCTCGCTGCGCGGCGGGCGGGCCCCGGGGACGCCCGCCAGGCCCTCGTCGTCGCGACGGCGACGCTCGCGGATCTCCTCGACCTGCGGATCGAGCTCCTCGAGATCGGGATGGGGGGCGGCCTCCGCGCCCGGGCCGCGCCCGGGGCGCGCGCCGGCGAGCCCGCCGCGATCGCCGCCGCGGAGGTGCCGGCCGCCGCGCTCGGGCTCGTCGAGGACGACGCGGCGCTCGACCGCGTGGACGGTTGGACCACCCTCGGCGTCGACCGGGCGCGACTCCGCGATCGCCTGGCCGAGCTGCGTCTCGCGCCGTGGGCCGAGCTCGGGGGCGACGGCGCCCTCCTGCGCGCCGCCGCCCTCCGGGCCGCGGTCGAGCGGCTCGTGGCGGCGACCGACCGGGAGCTGGGCGGTCCTGCCCCGGACCTCGTCGTCCTCGCCGGCGGGGCCTGGGCGTCCATCACGGCGTCCGCCGCTCTCCTCGTCGTGGCCGACGCGCTCCGCCGCCCCGGCGTCGTGCAGGTCGCCGCCGACCCGGCCCGGCTCCTGGCGCCGCTCGGCACGATCGAGGATCCCGCCGAGCGCACGCGCACCCTCGGCGACCTCCTCCCGGACGCCGCCGTCCCGCTCGGCACGCTGGCGATCGCCAAGGGCGCCCGGGGCCGGCCGGCGGGGCACCTCCATCTTGCGGGCACGGGCGAGCCGGTCGACCTCGACCTCGCCGCCGGAGGGCTGGCGCTCGTCGACCTCCCGCCCGGCCAGGCGGGCTCGGCCGATCTCGCCTTCCGCTCCGCGGTGGACCTCGGGGTCCGGGGCCGGCGCTTCGGCGTGCGCGCCACCGGCGGGCTGGCCGGCCTGGTCGTCGACCTGCGCGACGTCCCGCTCCGCCTCCCCGAGCGAGCCGAGGAGCGCCGCCACGCCCTGGCCCGCTGGGAGCGGGCCCTCTGGCCCGAGCGCGACCGGTGAGGCTTCTCCGATGAGCGGCATCGAGCTGCTCCCCGTCCGCCGGCTGGTTGCCGAGCGGCCGCAGGTCCGCGTGACGCTCCTCCCGGGCGACCGGATCGTGGCCGCCGTGGGTGCGACGGTGGCCGCCGGCGACCTCCTGGCCGAGCGGGTCCGTGACCCACGGCTCGTCGAAGCCGGCGACGGGGACCCGCAGTCCGGCGCCGTCCACCCCGGGGCCTGGATCGCCGCCGAGGCCGGGCGGCGCGGCACGGCCCCGGCAGGCGAGCTCCTCTTCGAGCATGGCGGCCGGCGCCGCATCGCGACGGGACCCCACCCCGACCTCGTCTCCGCCCCGGCG
This sequence comes from uncultured Chloroflexia bacterium, assembly GCA_963709605.1. Classification (GTDB taxonomy): domain Bacteria; phylum Chloroflexota; class Limnocylindria; order Limnocylindrales; family CSP1-4; genus CTSoil-043. Next base: position 24,253 of record CAVPWX010000014.1, read on the forward strand.
GCAGGGCGCGTCGTGGCCGTCCGCCCGGGGGTCGACGTCGTCCTCGAGATCGACGGGATCGGGATCCCGGGCTCCGAGCTTCTCGGCGATCCGGGCCACGGGCGCCTGGCGCTCCTCCCCGGCGATGGCGAGGGGCGGATCCCGCTCGAGGTCGCCCATGCCGGCGCCATCGTCGTCTTCCCGGGGCGTGCCGACGCCGAGACGCTGACCCGGGCCCGGGCGATGGGGATCGCCGGGGCGGTCGTGCCGGCGCTCGCCGAGCGGGACCGGCGCGACGTGGTCGCCTCCGAAGCGCGCCAGCGGGCCGGCCTCCACCGCCTCCCTCCGTTCCCCGTCCTCGTGCTCGACGGCTACCTGCGGCGGACGCTGGCGAGGCCGATGCGCGACCTGCTGGCGACGCTCGATGGCGAGGAGGTCGGCCTGGCCGGCGGCCCGCCGCTGCTCCTCGCGGCCGCCCGGCCGTCCCCCCCGCCGCAGCCCGCCCCCGACCACGTCCGCCTCCGCGGTGGGCCGCACGCCGGACACGAGGGGCGGTTCCTCGGGCTCGCCGGCCCGCACCGCCTGGCCGCCGGGGTGGTGTCCGAGGCCGCCCGCGTCCGGCTTTCCGACGGACGGGAGGTGATCGTCGGGCTCGGGGACCTGGAGCGGTTCGCCTGACCCGTCGCCGCCCGGCGCTTCGGGTAGGCTCTTGGGGATGACCCCGCCGCTCGCCGCCCATCGGCGGACCAGCCCTACGCCCGCCACGACGCGGGCGGTGGGCGCGCGCCTTGGGACGGCGGCCGAGGCCGGCGACGTGATCGCCCTCGTCGGCCCGCTCGGCGCCGGCAAGACGGAGCTCGCCCGGGGGATCGCCCGCGGCCTCGAGGTCGAGGAGCCGGTCTCGTCCCCGTCGTTCATCCTCGTCGCCGAGCACGCCGGACGCCTGCCGCTCTTCCACGTCGACTGCTACCGCCTGGCCGGGGCCGAGGAGGCCCTCGCGGCGGGGATCCTCGACGATCGGGCCGCGGAGGGGGTCACGGTGATCGAGTGGGCCGAGCGCCTCGGCGCCGCCCTCCCGCCGGGCCGTCTCGAGATCGTGATCGACGGCGCCGGCGACGCGCCGCGGATGCTCGTCCTGCGGGCCACCGACGCACGCCACCAGCGGCTCCTGGAGGCCGCGGCATGACGGCCCCCCGGGGCGCGCCGGCCGGGCGAACCGGCGCCGGCGGTGCGGCCGTGCCGGGCCCCGGCGGTTCGGCCGTGCCCGGCCCCGGCGGCCCGGCCGTGCCGGGACCCGGCGCGCCGCCGCTGCTCGCCATCGAGACGGCCACGACCCGCGCGGTGGTCGCCCTCGGGACGCTCGACGGGGTGCTCCTCGCCGCCGACGCCTGGGACGCCGGCCACCGTCATTCCGAGGAGCTCCTGGCCCGGATCGCGGCGCTGCTGGCAGGCGCGGGGATCGATCGCCCGGCGCGCGGGACGCTGGCCGGGATCGTCGTCGGCACGGGGCCGGGCGGGTTCACCGGGCTCCGGGTCGGCCTCGCCACGGCCCACGGGATCGCCCGGGCGACCGGGGCGCCGCTCGTCGGCGTCGCGACCGGGGTCGCGCTCGAGGCGGCCGCGCGGACCGCCGGGTGCCTTCCCGCGGGGCCGGCGGCGGTCCTGCTGCCGGCCGGGCAGGCCGGCCGCTACCTCGTCCGCGACGGGACGGCCAGCCTCCTGCCCGCGGAGGTGGCGCCCGACGATCGGGCCCTCGCGGCCGGGGCGGCGGAGGAGCGGTCGTCCGGGGCCGGCGACCCGGCGGCGGGGGCGATCCTCGTCGCGGTGGACCTCCCGGGCCGGGCGCCGGCCGAGGCGCTGGCCCGCGGCGCAGCCGCCCTGGACGGCCTCGCCCGCGCGGTCGTGGACCTCGGCGCAGCGCGCCTGCGGGCCGGTGTGGACGAGGGGTCCTCGGTCGGGCCCGAGTACGTGACGATGCCCCGCGGCGCGGCCGCCGGGACCGGGGAGGTGGCATGGTCGCCCGCCCGCCCGTGAGGCTCGTCATCGACCGGATGACCCACGCCGACCTGGCGGCCGTCCAGGCGATCGAGAAGTCCAGCTTCACCACGCCCTGGCCCTCCTACGCCTACCGCAACGAGATCGAGACGAACCGGCTGGCGCACTATCTCGTCGTGCGTGCCGGGCGCGAGGTCGTCGCGTACGCCGGCATCTGGCTCCTCGTCGACGAGGCCCACGTGACGACGTTCGCGGTCGCCCCGTCCTGGCGGCGTCGGCGCGTCGGCGAGCGGCTCCTCATCGCCCTCCTCGACCTCGCGGTGGCGCGCGGGGCGCGGGAAGCGACCCTCGAGGTCCGGCTCTCGAACCTGGCGGCCCGCCGCCTCTACGAGAAGTACGGCTTCCGCCCCGTCGGGATCCGGCCGCGCTACTACAGCGACAACCACGAAGACGCCCTCATCATGACCACCGAGCAGCTCGACGGCCCGGCGATGACCGCCCGGCTCGCCGTCCGCCGGGCGGAGGTCGCCGCCCTGCCGGAGATCGAGGTCGACGGGTGAACCGCCTGCTGCTCGCCGTCGAGTCCTCCTGCGACGAGACGGGCGTCGCCCTCCTCGACGGCCCGCGGCGGATCGTCGCCCAGGCCGTCGCGAGCCAGGTCGCCCTCCACGCGGGGAGCGGGGGGATCGTCCCCGAGCTCGCCGCCCGGGCTCACCTGCGCTGGCTCGACCCGGCGCTCGACGAGGTGCTCGGCACCGCCGGGGCGTCGCTCGCCGACGTGGGGTCGATCGCGGTCACCGCCGGACCCGGCCTGGTCGGCTCGCTGCTCGTCGGCCTCGCCTATGCCAAGGCGCTGGCCTGGGCGCTCGACGTCCCGCTGGTCGGGGTCAACCACCTCGAGGGCCACCTGTACGCCGCCTGGCTGCTGGATCCCGGGGAGCCCGAGCGCCCCGAGCCGCCGTTCCCGCTCATCGCCCTGGTCGTCTCGGGCGGCCACACCTTCCTCGTCGAGATGCGCGACCACCTCTCGTACCGGCTCCTCGGCGAGACGGTGGACGACGCTGCCGGCGAGGCCTTCGACAAGGCCGGCCGGCTCCTCGGCCTCGGCTACCCGGGCGGCCCGGCGATCGCCGAGGCGGCGGTCGGGGCCCCCGGCCGGCCCGAACGGCTGCCCCGGGCCTGGCTCGGCGACTCGTACGACTTCAGCTTCTCGGGCCTCAAGACCGCCCTCCGGCGCCTCGTCGAGGCCGAGCTCGCCGCCGCCGGCCTGCCCCAGGCCGAGGACGGCGGCCGCCTCTCGGAGGCGCGCGTGGCGGCCCTCGCCGCGGCCTTCCAGGAGAGCGTGGTCGACGTCCTCGCCAGGAAGACGCTGCGGGCCGCCGAGGCGACCGGCGCCCGCGCGATCGTCGTCGGCGGGGGGGTCGCCTCGAACGAGGCCCTTCGAGCGCGGCTCGCGGGCGGGGCGAGCAGCCTCGGCGTCGAGCTGGTGATCCCGCGTCCCGGGCTGTGCACGGACAACGGGGCGATGATCGGTGCGGCGGGCGCCCGGCGCCTCGCCGCCGGCGAGCGGGCCGGCCTCGACCTGGGGGCCCGGGCCTCGTGGCCGCTCGCCCGCCCGGCCGGGGCGCCGGACTCGCGACGCCCCCCGCGGCGCGGTGCGGTCGGCCGGGCGTACGCCGAGATCCGCGACGCCGAGGCGGACGCCGCCGGACGCGTCGCGCGGTGAGCGGCCCGGTGGGGGTCCGGATCGATCCCGGCGCGGTTCGCCGGACGCTGCGCGCGGCCGGCCTGCGCGCCCAGCGCCGCTTCAGCCAGAACTTCCTGACCGACGTCGACGTCCTCGAGGCGGTCCTTGCCGCGGCGGCCCCCGGGCCCGGCCGGAGCGTCCTGGAGATCGGGCCGGGGCTGGGGTTCCTGACGGGCGGCCTCATCGCCGCCGGCGCCCGGGTCACGGCGGTCGAGATCGACCGGGGGATGGTCGCCCACCTCGGGGAGACCTTCGCCCCGGAGATCGCCGAGGGCGCGCTCGTGCTCGTCGAGGGCGACGTGCTCGACGAGGACCTCGCGGCCCTCGTCGCAGCCCCCTACGACGTCGTCGCCAACCTGCCCTACCACGTCACCAGCCCGGTCCTGCACCTCCTGCTGGGCGGCGAGGCCGGGCCCCGGCCCGAGCGCTGCGTGCTCATGGTCCAGCGCGAGGTCGCCGAGCGGGTCGCGGCGCCACCGGGCGCGATGAGCTACCTGTCCGTCTTCGTCCAGTACCACGCCGTCCCCTCGATCGTCCGGCGCGTGCCGCGCGAGGCCTTCGAGCCCGCGCCCGAGGTCGAGTCCGCCGTGCTGCTGCTCGACGTCCGGGATGCCGGCTCAGCGGGGCGCCTGCCGCCGGCGATGGAGGACAGCCTGTGGCGCCTCGTCCAGGCCGGCTTCCGCGAGCGGCGCAAGATGCTCCACAACGTGCTCCCGCGCCAGCTGCCGATCGAGCCGGCGAGGATCGCCGCCGCGCTCGAGGAGGCCGGGATCGCCGGCAACCGGCGGCCCCAGACGCTGGGGGTGGGGGAGTGGATCGCCCTGCTCGGGGCGCTGGGGCCGCTGCCCGAGGACCGGCGTGGGCGCCGCGCGCCGCACGATCAGACCGCGCCGCACGATCAGACCGCGCCGCACGATCAGACCGAGCCACCCGGCCCGGAGCCCGCCCGGGACGCCGCGGGAGAACCCCGATGAGCGACCCGCTCCGTCGTGTCACGCCGGTCGTCCGGCTCGCCCCGGCCAAGCTGAACCTGACCCTCGCCGTCGTCGGCCGTCGCGAGGACGGGTTCCACGCCCTGCACTCGGTGATGGCCCCCCTCGACCTGGCCGACCGCCTGTCCCTCGGTCCGGCCCTCGGGCCGCGGGACCACCTCCACGTCGTGGGGCCCGGTGGAGCGTCGCCGCCCGACCTCGGGCCGATCGAGGACAACCTCGTCCTGCGCGCCCTCACCGTTGCCCGACGGGCGGTCCGCGAGGCCGGCGACGACCGGCCGCTCCCCGCCCTGGCGGCCCGCCTGGAGAAGCGCATCCCGGTGGCCGCGGGGCTCGGCGGCGGCTCGTCGGATGGCGCTGCGGCGCTCGACGGCGCGCTCGAGGCGTGGGGCATCGCCGATGTCCTCGACGGGGGTGCGCGTGCCGCAGCCGCGGCGGTGCTCGGGTCGGACTGCCCGTTCTTCCTGGCCGGCGGATGGGCCCTCGTGGAGGGGCGCGGCGAACGGGTGACGCCCCTGCCGGCTCCGCGAGGGGCGGTGCCGGGTGTCGTCCTCGTCACGCCGGCAATGGCGGTGCCGACGCCCGCCGTCTTCGCCCGCTTCGCCGCCGGCCTGCGGTCGACCGGCGGCGCGGCCCTGGCGTCCTCCAGCCACCTGGCGGGCGAGCTGCGGGCGGGGCTCTCGACGTCGCGCTTTCTCGATCGCGCGGGGATCCTCGCGACGGCCAACGACCTGGTGCCGGCGACGAGCGACCTCGTCCCGGCGCTGGGGGCCTTCCGTCGCGCCCTGGCCAGGCTCCTGGGCCGGCCCGTCGGGCAGTCGGGGTCGGGGCCGACCCTGTGGGCGCTCGCGCCGTCGGCGGCCGACGCCCGGGAGGACGCGGCGACCATTCGGGCCGCCCTCGCCGACGGGCTTCTCGCCGCCCCGGGGGACCACCCGCCGTTCGTCGCCTCCGCCGCGCTCGTCGCGCTGGCGCCCGCCGGCCCGACGCCCGCCGGGTCGCCGGTCGAGGGCCCGCCCACCTCGATCCCGACCCTGTCATCCTGATCCGCCCACGAAGGAGGTCGCCATGCCCCGCACCGCGATCGTCACCCCCGAGGCCCCGGCGGCCCTCGGGCCCTACAGCCAGGCCATCGCCGCCGGTGGGTTCCTCTTCTGCTCCGGCCAGCTCGGCCTCGATCCCGCCACCGGCGACTTCGCGGGCGGGGACGTCGAGTCCCAGGCCGCGCGGGCGCTCATGAACCTGGGCAACGTCCTCGAGGCGGCCGGCTGCACGTTCGAGGACGTCCTGAAGACGACGATCTTCCTCGCCGACATGGCCGACTTCGCGACGGTCAACGCCGTCTACGGCCGCTTCGTGACCGACCCGCCGCCGGCCCGCTCGACGGTCGAGGTCGCGGCGCTCCCGAAGGGCGGCCGGGTCGAGATCGAGGCGATCGCGCGCCTCCGGGAGGACCCGCGATGAGCTGGGGCACCCGTCGGTTGACGAACCGACGCGGTCGCCCCTACGATCCCGGGACCACATGACACCCGATCCAGCCACGCCGGACGACCGTCGCCCGGACCCGGAGCCCGCGGCGCTCCCGGGTCCCTCCGTCCGCCCAGCCCCCCGATGACCCGCCCCGTCGCCGTCGTGCTCGCCGGCGGGCTCGGCACGCGCATGAAGTCGGCGACGCCCAAGCTGCTGCACCCGCTGTGCGGCCGCCCGATGCTGGCCTACGTGATCGACGCGGCGCGGGCCGCGACCGGCGCCGACCCCGTCGTGGTCGTCTCGCCGGCCACGGCGGCCGTGCGGGACGCCTTCCCGATGGGCGCGGCCTTCGCCCTCCAGGAGCGCCCCGACGGCACCGGCGACGCCCTGCGGGCCGGGCTGGCCGCGATCCCCGCCGACGCCGACGAGGTCGTCGTCCTCAACGGCGACATCCCGCTCGTCGAGGCCGACCTCGTGGCGGGCGTGCTCGCCCGGCGCCGGGAGGCGCGGGTGACCCTCGCCCTCGTCTCCTTCGAGACGTGGGAGCCCGGCCGCCTGGGCCGCGTGATCCGGACGCTCGACGGCGAGCGGGTGGCCCGGATCGTCGAGGCGAAGGACGCCACCCCCGACGAGCTCGCGGTCGGCGAGGTCAACGTCGGGCTCTACGCGTTCGACGCCGGCTGGCTGCGGGCGGCGATCGGCCGCCTGACGCCCTCGCCGGCGACCGGGGAGCTCTACCTGACCCAGCTCGTCGACCTCGCGGCCGCGGACGGCGGGGCGGTCGTCGCCTTCGAGGCACCCGACGACGGGACGCTCGACGGGATCAACGACCGCATCCAGCTGGCCGAGGCGACGGCCATGCTGCGCGAGCGGATCAACCTCGCCTGGATGCGGGCCGGCGTGACGATGCTCGACCCGGCGACCGCGTTCGTCGATGCCGACGTGGAGCTGGCGCCGGACGTGACCCTCGAGCCGAACGTGATCCTCCGCGGCCGGACCCGTGTGGGCGAGGGGACCGTCATCGGCGCCGGGAGCCAGCTGGTCGACAGCGTCGTCGGTCCGCGCTGCCGGGTCTGGGCCAGCGTCCTCGAGCGCTCCGACGTGGAGGAGGGGACGACGATCGGGCCCTTCAGCCACCTGCGGCCGGGCAGCTCCATCGGCCCGGGCGTGGAGCTCGGCAACTTCGCCGAGGTCAAGAACAGCCGCCTCGAACGGGGCGTCAAGCAGCACCACGTGAGCTACATGGGCGACGCCCACGTCGGCGAGGGCACGAACGTCGGCGCCGGCACGATCACCGCCAACTACGACGGCGTCCGCAAGCACCGCACGGAGATCGGCAGGGGAGTCTTCCTCGGCGTCGACACGATGCTGCGGGCGCCGATCACCCTGGGCGACGGCTCGAGGACCGGAGCCGGCGCTGTCGTCACGAAGGACGTCCCGCCCGGCAAGCTTGCCGTCGGAATGCCGGCGCGCCTCCGCGACCCGCGCCCGCCCGCGCCTCCCGAAGGGCCGGCCACGACCCCTGCCGCCGACGGCGGCGCCGAGCCCCCGGCCGCCGACCCGTCACCTCCCCGGGGAGCGGCTCGCTGATGGGCTCCCTCACCGAGATCCTCATCGTCATCGGCCTGACGCTCCTCGCCGGGATCTTCGTCGCCGCCGAGATCGCCCTCGTTTCGATCCGCCGGAGCCGCGTCGAACAGCTCGTGGACGAGCGGCGTCGGGGCGCCGCCCGGGTGCGCCATCTCGTGGAGGACCCGGGCCGCTTCCTGGCGGTCATCCAGATCGCGATCACCTTCATCGGTTTCCTGTCGTCCGCGGTCGCTGCCGTCTCCCTGACCAGCGGGCTCGCCTCGCTGATCGACGGCGTGTCGTGGCTGGCGGGGAGCGGCGAGGCGATCTCGCTGGTGATCGTGACGAGCCTCGTGGCCCTCTTCTCGATCGTCGTCGGCGAGCTCGTGCCCAAGTCTCTCGCCCTGGCCTACCCGGACCGCGCGTCGCTCCTGCTGGCCGGGCCCGTGGATCTCCTCGGCCGCCTCCTGGCCCCCCTCGTTCGGCTCCTCACGTTCCTCACCCGGCTCATCGTTCGCCCGTTCGGTGCCGACGTCTCGCGGAGCGCCCAGATCACGGCCGAGGAGCTCAAGCTCATCGTCGAGCGCGGGGGCGACGAGGGGGTCCTCGAGGCCGAGGAGGAGCAGATGATCCACGCGGTCATCGAGCTCGGCGAGCGCCGCGTCCACGAGGTGATGGTTCCGCGCATCGACATCGTGGGGATCGAGGCAGACGCCGACCTCGAGGCGGCCGTCGACGCGGATCATCGACGAGGGCCACAGCCGGCTCCCGGTCTGGGAGGGGTCGGTCGACCACGTCGTGGGGATCCTCTACGCCAAGGACCTCCTCCCGATCCTGCAGGCCGACTCCGGCGAGCGACCCACCGTTCGGGCCCTCCTCCGCCCGCCCGTCTTCGTCCCCGAGTCGATGTCGATCGACGATCTCCTCCACGAGTTCCAGCGCCGCAAGGTCCACCTCGCGATCGTGGGCGACGAGTACGGCGGCACGGCCGGCCTGGTCACGATCGAGGACCTCCTCGAGGAGATCGTCGGCGAGATCCAGGACGAGTACGACGAGGAGGAGGAGATGGTCGTCCGCCTCGACGACGGCCGCATCCGCTTCGACGGGCGGGCCTCGGTCGACGAGCTCGAGGAGGCCTGGGACGACCTCGACCTGGACGTGCTCCTGGAGGACCGCGACGAGTACGACACCATCGGCGGCCTGGTCTTCCACCGGATCGGCGGGGTGCCCAAGCCCGGCGACGTCGTGGCGATCGACGGCCTGACGATCACGGTGGAGTCGACGGACGGCCGACGCGTCGCGAAGGTGCTCGTGACGCGGGAGCGGGCGGGCGACGACCCCGGGGACGACGCCGACCGCTGACGCGCCGTCGCGGTGGGCCCGCCGCGCGGGTCCGAAGGGGGCTACGCGGAGATGACGCTCCGCATGATCTGCTCGAGCCTGGCGCGCGCCTCCGGCTGGACCACGCCGGCGGCGTCGAGCTGGGCGATCGCCTCGTCGCGCCAGCGGCGCGCCGCGGACCGGGTGTAGTCCTGGGCGCCGGTCCGCTCGAGGATCGCCATCGCCTCGGCGATCTCGGCAGGCGACGGGTCGGGGTGGCCGTAGAGCGACTCCAGGCGGGCCCGGTCGTCTGGCGTTGCGTGCTCGAGGGCGTAGATCACCGGCAGTGTCTTCTTGTGCTTCGCCAGGTCCGAGGGCTCCTTGCCGGTCGCCTGCTCCTGGCCCCAGATGCCCAGCACGTCGTCGTTGAGCTGGAAGGCGAGGCCAAGGGCCCAGCCGAAGGCCTTGTAGCGGGCGATGACCTCCTCGTCGTCGGTGGCGAGGAGCGCGCCGGCCTCGATGCTGGCCGAGATCAGGGCCGCCGTCTTGCGCCCGATCATGTCGAAGTAGAGGTCGACGGTCATGGTGATGTCGTGCTCGCCGGTCCAGATGTCGATGTACTGGCCCTCGCACAGGGCCAGGCACGTCTCGTCGTAGAGGCGCATCAGGCGGAGGACCTTGGCGTCGCTGAAGCCGAGCTCCGTCAGGCGGTGAAGGGCGATCCGGGAGAGCACGAAGACGGCGTCGCCGGTGTTGACCGCCTGGGGGATGCCGTGGACCGTCCAGAGCGTCGCCCGGTGGCGCCGCTCGCGGTCGCCGTCCTCGATGTCGTCGTGGATGAGGCTGAAGTTGTGGCCCAGCTCGACCGCGGCGGCCCCCGGCAGGGCGGGCTCGTACTCGCCGGTGATCGACGCGTAGGCGAGGAGCCCGAGGAGCGGCCGCATCCGCTTGCCGGACGAGCCGGAGCCGTCGAGGCCCATGTGGTAGCGGACCATCTCGTACATGCCGTGGGTCGACGGATCGCGGTCGACGACCAGGCGGAGGATCTCCTCCTCGACGTCGGCGATCAGGGCGGGAAGGTCGAGGTCCACTGGGGTGGGCACGGGCACGATGATAGAGCCTCCGGGCGGTGGTCGGGCTCGGAGGGCCCGTCGGGCGATGTTCGTGTCGGCCCGGCCGACCGATGGTACGGTGCGGAGGTGCCGGACCGCCGCCTGTACGTCACGGACGCGATCGTCCTCTCCCGCTTCGACTTCGGCGAGGCGGACCGGATCCTCACGCTCCTCACGCCGGAGCTCGGCAAGATCAAGGCGATCGCCAAGGGGATCCGCCGGCCCACGAGCCGGATCGGCGGGTCGCTGGAGCCGCTGGCCGAGCTGCGCCTCCAGCTGGCGAAGGGTCGCACGTTCGACGTCGTCACCCAGGTCACCATGCAGCACGCCTGGCTGGGGCTGCGGGACCGCCTCGAGGTGACCGCGACCGCCTGGTACTGCGCGGAGCTCGTGGACCGCTCGCTGGAGGAGCGCCACGCCGTCGAGCCGCTCTACCTCCTCCTGCGTCGCGCCTACGAGCTCCTCGACGCCGGGATGGCGCCCGGGCGAGCAGCGCGCTGGTTCGAGATGCGCCTCTGCGACGAGCTGGGCGTCCGTCCCGAGGTGGACCGCTGCGTGGAGTGCGGCCGGCTCCTCGAGCCCGACGACGAGGTCCGCTGGATCCCGCTCCTGGGCGGCGTCCTGTGCGGCCGGCACGCCGGGCCGTCGTTCGGCGTCGCCGGCCTCTCGACCGACGCGGTGCGGGTGCTCAAGGCGTACCAGCGGCTGGACGTCGAGGCGCTGGCCGGGCTCCGGCTGCCGGGCTCCGTGGAGGCCGAGGTGGAGCGGGCGATGGGGGAGTTCGTGCGCCATGTCATGGAGCGCGACACGCGCTCACGCCGGTTCTTGGAGGAGGTCCGGGCGGGCTACGGGGCTGCCGGCCCTCCCGTCCCCGGACCGGCCCCCGCCGAGCACCGCGCGGAAGCAGCCGAGGGAGGACCTACATGATCGACCCGACGACGAAGGCCGGCGCCCATGCGGTCCGGCGCCTCGAGCGCGACCTGATCCTGTGGCTCACCACCGTGACCTCCGAGGGCCAGCCCCAAGCCTCGCCGGTCTGGTTCCTGTGGGTCGACGACGAGATCCTCCTCTACAGCCGGGCCGACACGCCGCGCGCGGCCAACATCCGGGCCAACCCCCGGGTCAGCGCGAACTTCGAAGGCGACGGTGCAGGCGGCGACATCGTGTCCATCGAGGGCGAGGCGCGGATCACGCGCGAGCGGGCGGCCCTCACCGACGTGCCGCCACAGTACGTGGCGAAGCACGCGGAGGAGCTCGCCGCCAACGGCTGGACGATGGAGAGCATGCTCGTCGACTACCCGGTCGAGATCCGGATCCGACCCACGCGCGTCCGCGCCTGGTAGGCGCCCGGCGTCCCTTGGGCGAGGGCCGGGACCGGGTGGCGGACCTGCTACGATCCCCCGCGAATCCCTCCCGCCCGCGCCTGCCACGCTCGGGCCCCTCGTGGAGCATGACCCCGTGACCGACACAACTCCCGCGCCGGACGAGAGCGCCGTCGCGCCGTCCGTCGCCAGCCTCGATGTCATCGTCAGCCTCGCCAAGCGCCGCGGCTTCGTCTACCCCTCGTCGGAGATCTACGGCGGCATCAACGCCGTGTGGGACTACGGGCCGCTCGGCGTGGAGCTGAAGAACAACGTGAAGCGCGCCTGGTGGCGGGCCATGGTCCAGGAGCGCGACGACATCGTCGGCCTCGACGCGGGGATCCTCATGGCGCCGCAGGTCTGGGTCACGTCCGGTCACGTCGCTTCGTTCTCCGATCCCCTCGTCGAGTGCGACACGTGCCATCGCCGCTTCCGGGTCGACGAGCTCCCGGGCGCGGAGGACCTCGGGCCGCAGGAGCTCCTCGATCCCGGTCTCATCGGGCGGCTCGGGCTCGTCTGCCCGAACGATGCCGGCCCCCTGAGCCCGCCGCGGCGCTTCAACCTGATGCTCAAGACGTTCCTGGGCCCGGTCGAGGACGAGGCCGCCGTCGTCTACCTTCGCCCGGAGACCGCCCAGGGCATCTACGTCAACTTCCGGAACGTCCGCGAGACGTCCCGCAAGAAGCTGCCGTTCGGGATCGCCCAGGTCGGCAAGGCCTTCCGCAACGAGATCAGCCCCGGTAACTTCGTCTTCCGGATGCGCGAGTTCGAGCAGATGGAGATGCAGTACTTCGTGCGGCCCGACGAAGCCTCCGGCCACTTCGAGGCCTGGCTCCCGCGCCGTCGCGCCTGGTACGAGGCCTACGGCGTCGCCCCGGAGCGGCTGCGCTTCCGCGAGCACCGCCCGGACGAGCTGGCCCACTACGCGAAGAAGGCCGTCGACGTGGAGTACCGCTTCCCCTTCGGCTGGAAGGAGCTCGAGGGGATCCACAACCGCGGCGACTGGGACCTCGGCCGGCACCAGGAGGCGTCGGGCGAGAACCTCGAGTACTTCGACCAGGCGACCGAGGAGCACTTCGTCCCCTGGATCATCGAGACGTCCGCCGGCGGCGACCGGGCGGCCTTCACCTTCCTCATCGACGCCTACCGCGAAGAGGAGGTCCGCGGCGAGAAGCGGGTCGTCCTGGGGCTGCATCCCGACCTTGCCCCCTACAAGGTGGCCGTCCTGCCGCTCCTCAAGAAGCGGGGCGAGATCGTCGAGATGTGCCACCGCATCAGGGACGACCTCAGGCGCCACACCATGGCCGTCTACGACGACACGGCGGCGATCGGCAAGCTCTACCGCCGCCAGGACGAGATCGGGACGCCGTGGTGCGTCACCGTGGACGTGGACTCGCTGGAGGACGGCCAGGTCACCGTCCGCGACCGCGACGCGATGTCCCAGGAGCGGATCTCCGCCGACCAGGTGACGCGCTACATCACCGACAAGCTGGACGAGGCGCGCCCCCGGGGGCTGTAGCGCGTCGAGAAGCCCGCTGGGGCACTCTCCGCCGCCTGCCCCCGGGCTATTCGGCGGCGGCCCCCGCCGGCTCGCCGGCGCGCGATTCCGCGGCCGGATCGGACGGCGGAGCGCGGCGCGCCCTTGACCGGCCGGCCGGGTCCACCCCGCTCGACGCGCCTGGAGACGCCGCGGCTCGAGCTGCGCCCGTTCCGGCTGGACGATGTCGGGCGGACGGCCGAGGTGCTCGGCGATCCCGTCTCGATGCGCTTCTACCCGTACCCGCTCTCGCTCGAGGAGACGCGCCTGTGGGTGAGCCCGAACATCACCCCCTTCGAACAGGACGGGCTCGGCCTGTGGGCGGTCGAGCACAGGGACACCGGTGAGGTCGTGGGCGACGGCGGTGCGGTGCCCCAGCGCGTCGATGGATCGGACGAGCCCGAGCTCGGGTGGCACCTTCACCCCGCCCACCAGGGACGGGGCTACGCCACGGAGGCGGCGATCGCCTGGCGCGACCACGCCTTCGCGACGACCGACCGCGAGCGGCTCATCTCGCTGATCCTCGAGGCGAGCGTTCCCTCTCGCAGGGCGGCGGAGCGGATCGGCATGACCCCATGGAAGACCGCGGAGTTCGCCGGCGGGCCGCACCTCGTGTGCGCGATCGCCGCCAAGCTGGACGCGCGGCGGGCGAGTCGGCGCCGTCCGACCGATTGCGGCACGGGGCAAGATCACGGGCCGAAGCGCGGCGGATGCACGCATCGGCATGCGCGTGCCACGTCCCCACCTGGCTGCAGATAAGTGGCCGATACGTGTCACCGGGCACTCTCCCCGCATGGACGAGCGTCGCGTCGGCCGAGCCCTCCGCGTGCTCCGCCGGGCGCGCTCGCTCAGGCAGCGCGACGTCGCGGCGGCGGCTGGCGTGTCGCAGCCGACGGTCTCGGCGATCGAGCGCGGCCGCTGGCGCGGCATGTCGCTTCGCACGCTGTGCGAGGTGTTCGATGTCGTCGAGGCCGACGTGCACGTGTTGGTTCGCTTCCGCGGCGGCGAGCTGGATCGACTGCTCGACGAGGGCCACGCCGCGATGGTCGCCGCGGTCGCCACGATGTTGCGGGATTGCGGCTGGCTGGTCGAGCTCGAGGTGAGCTTCAACCACTATGGCGACCGCGGCTCCATCGATCTGCTCGCCTACCACCCGGCGACGCGCACGCTGCTGGTGGTGGAGGTCAAGACGGAGATCACCTCGGCCGAAGAGACCCTCCGCCGGCTGGACGTCAAGGTCCGGATCGCCCCGCTGATCGCGCCGGACCGCTTCGGGGAGGCGCCCACCAAGGTGGTGCGCCTCTTGGCGATCCGGGCCTCGACGGCGAACCGCGATCGGGTGACGCGCCTCGACTCGCTCTTCGGCTCTGCGTTCCCGCTCCGCGGCCGCCAGCTCGCCTCCTGGCTTCGGTCTCCCGGCCCGATCGTCGACCGGCGCGGCAGCGCGCTCATGTTCGTTCGGGATATCGCCCGGGTTCATGGTACGCATGGGACACGTCGCGTCCGGGTTCCAGGCAGTCCGGCAGGGTCGCCGCCCCGAGCGTGAGGCGTGCTCCCGGTTCGCTTGACGGGGTGGGCGGGTGGCGGCGCCGCACCGTTGCAGCGCCACGGGCGATATCCCGGCCGGCCGAGGGCGGGGCCGCACCGTTGCAGCGCCGCGGGCGATATCCCTGCCGGCCGAGGGCGGGGCCTATTCCGCGGCGGCCCCCGCCGGCTCGCCGGCGCGCGATTCCGCGGCCGGTGGGTACTCGCCGCGCAGCCAGGCGTCGATCGCGTGCGCCGAGCGCTTGCCGTCGCCCATGGCCAGGATGACGGTCGCAGCTCCGCGCACGATGTCCCCGCCGGCGAAGACGCCGGGGATCGTGGTCATCCCGAAGTCGTCGGTCACGATGTAGCCCCAGGGGTTGATCTCGAGGTAAGGCTCCGACGCCGTCAGGAGCGGGTTCGCCTTCGTCCCGATGGCCACCACGACCATCTCGCAGTCGATGACGAACTCGGAGCCCTCGATGGGAACGGGGCGCCGGCGCCCCGAGGCGTCGGGCTCGCCCAGCTCCATCCGGAGGCAGCGGATGCCGGTGACCCAGCGGTTCTCGTCGGCGAGGACCTCCACCGGTGCCACCTGGAGCTCGAAGCGGATCCCCTCCTGCTCGGCGTGGTGGACCTCCTCCACGCGGGCGGGGAGCTCGGCCTTGCCGCGGCGGTAGACGATCGTCGCCTCGTCGGCGCCCAGGCGCTTCGCCGTGCGCACGGCGTCCATGGCGACGTTGCCGCCGCCCACGACGACCACCCGGTGGCCCCGCAGGACCGGCGTGTCGGACTCGGGGTTCCAGGCGCCCATGAGGTTCACCCGGGTGAGGTACTCGTTGGCCGAGTAGACGCCCTTGAAGTTCTCGCCGGGGACGTTCATGAAGACCGGGAGGCCGGCCCCGACGGCGAGGTAGACGGCGTCGAAGCATGCCGCGCAGCTCGGAGAGGGTGTACGTCCGGCCGATGATCGCGTTCGTCTCGATCTTCACGCCGGCCGCCACCAGGCGGTCGACCTCCTTCTGGACGATGTCCTTGGGGAGCCGGAACTCGGGGATCCCGTAGATGAGGACGCCGCCGGTCGCGTGGAACGCCTCGAAGATGGTGACGTCGTGGCCGCTTCCGACCAGCTCCTTGGCGGCGGTGAGGCCCGCCGGGCCGGAGCCGACGATGGCGACCGTGTGGCCGCTCTGGGTCGGTGTCGCGTCCGGCAGCACCTCGGGGTGCACCATCGCCCAGTCGGCGACGTAGCGCTCCAGGGCCCCGATGGCGACCGGCGAGCCCTTCTTGGCCCGCACGCAGACGCCCTCGCACTGGATCTCCTGGGGGCAGACGCGCCCGGTGACGCAGGGGAGGGCGTTGTCGCCGAGCAGCGACGCCGCGGCCCCGGCCATGTCGCCGATGCGGAGGAGCTCGATGAAGCGGGGGATGTTGACCCGGACCGGGCAGCCGTCGATGCAGACCGGGTTCTTGCACTGGAGGCAGCGCTCGGCCTCCAGCACCGCCAGCTGCTCGGTGTAGCCGAGGTTGACCTCCCGGAAGTTCGCCGCCCGCAGGACCGCGTCCTGCTCCGGCATGTGGGTCCGTTCGATGGTCATCCGCTCCCGGGGCGTGAGCGGGTGGTCGAAGGCCGGCTGGAAGCCCGAGTCGCCGGGGGACGCTGCCTCCGCCCCCTCGCCGGGGGCGGGGATCGGCTGGTCGGTCACGCAGTGGCCTCCCCGGCGGCCGCGGCCGCCTCCTCCTGCTCAGCATTCTCGGCGAGGGCCGGGATCAGGCAGCTCCCGGCCGGCGCGTGGAGCGGCGCCTCACCCTGCTTCTCGGCCGCCCGCCGGTGGGCGACCTCGAGGGCGTGGGCCTCGAACTCGCGGTAGGTGCCGAGCCGGTCGGCCAGCTCCCGGAAGTCGACGGCGTGGGCGTCGAACTCCGGGCCGTCCACGCAGGCGTAGACGGTCTTGCCGCCCACCTGGACGCGGCACCCGCCGCACATCCCGGTGCCGTCGAGCATGATCGCGTTGAGCGACGCGAACGTGGGCACGCCGTACGGCCGGGTGAGCTCGGCGATGGCCCGCATCATCGGCACGGGGCCGACCGCGTAGATCGCGTCGATGCCCCCGGCGTCGAGGACGTCCTTGAGGGCCTCGGTGACGAAGCCGTGCCGCCCGTAGCTCCCGTCGTCGGTGCAGGTGATGACCTCGCCGGCGCGCCGCAGCTCGTCCTCGAAGATGACCCACTCGCGCGAGCGACCGCCGATCACGCTGGTCACCTTCACGCCGGCCTGCGCCAGCCCGAGGGCGATCGGGTGGACGACCGCCGTCCCCACGCCGCCCCCGACGCACACCGCGTGGCCGGACTCGATCAGCTCGGTCGCCTTGCCGAGCGGTCCGGCGACGTCCTGGATCGCCTCGCCGACCTCGAGCCCCACCAGGTCCTCGGTGCTCTTGCCGACCGCCTGGATGACGAGGGTGATCGTGCCCCGCTCGGCGTCCGCGTCGGCGATCGTGAGCGGGATCCGCTCCGAGCCGGGTCCGCGGTGGACGATGACGAACTGGCCGGGCTTGCGGATCTCGGCGATGCGCCGCGCCTCGATGACGAGACGGGTCACGTTGGGCGACAGCTGGGCCTTCGCGACGACGGTGTGCATGGCAACTCCAGGGCGGGGTGCGGTCAGGGACGATGGTGCCTCGCACGCGCGCGCGACCCATGCGCCACCGTCCATATGTTGCGGGGGCCGAATGGCACCTTCGGCCGGGCGCCCACGCGTCCGCCGCCGGTCAGCCGGCCGCCGCCGCGTCGGCCGCGGGCGTCTTCCCCTTCGGCCAATAGAGCTCCTTCTTCACGTGGAACTCGGGGAACCCGCGGTCCATGAGGACGCGCTCCACGTTGAGGATCATCTCCGGGTTGCCGCAGATGTAGACGACGGTGCGGTCGGCGCGGAGGCCGAGGTCGTGGCAGACGTCGGCGACGACCTGCTCCACCCGGCCGGTCCGGCCCGTCCAGCCCGCGTTGCGCGGCTCGCCGGGGCGGGAGACGGTGGGGACGTAGCGGAGCGGGTACGATCCGTCGCGCTCCATCGCCTCGAGCTCCTCGCGATACCCGAGATCGGAGACGTGGGAGACGCCGTGGAGGACCACGGTCCTGCGCGGCTTCCCCTGCGCCTGCGTCTCCCGGATCATCGAGACGAAGGGGGCCAGGCCCGTGCCCGTGGAGATGTAGAGGTGCGTCCTGCGGTCGTCGGGCTCCAGCATGAACTTGCCCTTGGGGCCGATCAGCCGCATCCGCGCCCCCTCCTCCAGCCGCCAGAGGAGCGTGGTGAAGCGGATGATGGGGACCAGGCGGATGTAGAGCTCGTAGCCCTCCGTCCCCGCGACCGCCGGCGCGGATGCCACGGAGTACGGCCGCTGCCAGAGCTTGTCGTCGGCGAAGACGCCGATCGTCATGTACTGCCCGGGCTCGAACGGCACGGGGTCGCCGTCGAGCTTCACCCAGATCGACGCGAGGTCGGCGGTGTAGTCGACCCGCCGCGCCAGGGCGGCGTTGTACTGGGGCGCGTCCGCCGCGATGACGCGGGTGTCCTCGAGGTGGTCGGTCATGGGAACGACGATCTCCTGGCTGGGGCCGGCCGCGCGAAGCCGCGGCGCCGTCCGGAGTGTACGCCGCCGCCGCCGAGGCGGGCGCTCCGGCCCCCGACAGCGGGCCGACCGGTCCCGGCCGTCGCCGCGGACGGCCGGTACAATCCCCGATGACGCAATCGGACCGATCGCGGGGCGACCCCATGCCCCGCCGCCATGAACACAGGGAGAACCGCCCCATGCCCGACGTCGCACCGTCCACGCGCGCCCACGCGGCCGCGAAGCGCTACATCTTCGCCTGGGGCGACGGCCGGGCCGAAGGCGACGGGTCCATGAAGGACCTTCTCGGCGGCAAGGGCGCCGGCCTCGCCGAGATGACCAACGCCGGACTCCCGACCCCTCCCGGCTTCACGATCACGACCGAGGCCTGCAACGACTACTTCGAAGCGGGAAAGACGCTTCCCGCCGGCCTCTGGGAGGACGTCCTGGCGGCCGTGAAGGAGGTCGAGGCGAGCACCGGCAAGGGCTTCGGCGACCCGAAGAACCCCCTCCTCGTGTCGGTCCGCTCCGGCGCCAAGTTCTCGATGCCCGGGATGATGGACACGGTCCTCAACCTGGGCCTCAACGAGAAGACCCTGGCCGGCCTCGTCGCCCTCACCGGCAACGAGCGCTTCGGCTGGGACGCCTACCGCCGCTTCGTCGCGATGTTCGGGCGGATCGTCCTCGGCGTCGACGGCCGCAAGTTCGACGAGCCGCTCGAGGCGAAGAAGGCTGCCCGCGGCACGAAGGCCGACACCGACCTTCCCGCCGAGGACCTCCGCGACCTCGTGACGGTCTTCAAGCAGATCGTGCGCGACGAGACCGGGCGCGAGTTCCCCACGGACCCGGACGAGCAGCTGGACCTCGCCATCAAGGCCGTCTTCGCCTCCTGGTTCGGCGAGCGGGCCCGCGAGTACCGCAAGTACAACAGGATCCCCGACGACCTGGGCACGGCCGTCAACGTCGTGACGATGGTCTACGGGAACATGGGCGAGGACTCCGGGACCGGCGTCGCCTTCACCCGCAACACCTTCGACGGCGTGAAGGAGCTCTACGGCGAGTACCTCACCAACGCCCAGGGCGAGGACGTCGTCGCCGGCATCCGGACCCCCTTCGACATCAAGCACCTCGCGGACCAGATGCCGGCCGTCTACGACGAGTTCGTGGCCATCGGCGACCAGCTGGAGCACCACTACAAGGACGTCCAGGACCTCGAGTTCACGATCGAGCGCGGCAAGCTCTACATGCTCCAGACGCGCTCGGCCAAGCGCACCGCCGCCGCCGCGGTGAAGATCGCCGTGGCCATGGTCCAGGAAGGGCTCATCGACAAGCGGGAGGCCGTCTCCCGGATCGAGCCCTCGCAGGTCGACCAGCTCCTCCGCGACCAGTTCGAGCCGGCCGCCCGGAAGGCGGCGCAGAAGATCGCCGGCGGCCTCAACGCGTCGCCCGGCGCCGCCGTCGGGCGGGCCGTCTTCCACTACCGGACCGCCGTCGAGTGGGCCGCCAACGGCGAGACGGTCGTTCTCGTCCGGGAGGAGACCTCGCCGGACGACTTCCCGGGGATGGCCGTCTCGCAGGGGATCCTGACCGCCAAGGGCGGCGCGACCTCCCACGCCGCGATCGTGGCCCGCCAGATCGGCAAGCCCTGCGTCGCCGGCTCCGAGGAGCTCCACGTCGACGCCGACGCCAAGAAGGCCCATTCGGCCGTCACCGGCCTCGAGATCGGCGAGGGCGACTGGATCAGCCTCGACGGCTCGACCGGCGAGGTCTTCGTCGGCGCCCTGCCCACCGTCTCGGCGCGCTACGAGGAGCAGACGGAGCTCCAGACGATCCTCGGCTGGGCCGACGGGATCCGGCGCATGGAGGTCTGGACCAACGCCGACAAGCCCGAGGAGGCCGCCCAGGCGCGCTCGTACGGCGCCCAGGGGATCGGCCTCTGCCGGACCGAGCACATGTTCCGCGAAGGGGAGCGCCTGGAGATGGTGCGGGCCGCGATCCTCGTCGCCACCGCGGCGACCCGGGCCAAGGCCAAGATCGCCGCGGGCGGCGAGCTGACGGCGGCCGAGGCCGCGATCGTTGCCGAGTTCGACGCCCGGATGGGCGAGCTCGAGGCGCTCCAGCAGGGCGACTTCGAGGGCATCTTCCGGGCGATGGACGGCCTGCCGGTCGTCGTCCGGCTCATCGACCCGCCGCTCCACGAGTTCCTGCCGAACCGCGACGACCTCATCGAGGAGGTCGCCCGCTACGACGCCACGGGGACGCCGGCAGGCGACCCGGCGTACGCCGAGGCCCGTCGGCTGCTGGCCGCCGCCACCTCGATGCGGGAGCAGAACCCCATGCTGGGCCTGCGTGGCTGTCGCCTCGGGATCATGATCCCCGACTTCGTGAAGATCCAGACCCGGGCGATCCTCAACGCCCAGGTGGCCGTCCGCAAGGCCGGCGGGAACCCGATCGCCAAGATCATGATCCCGCTCGTGGGTCACGTGAACGAGCTGCGGGTGACCCGCGAGCTGCTGGAGGCCGAGGCCGACAAGATCGCGGCCGCCGCCGGCGTCGCCCTCGACTACAAGTTCGGCACGATGATCGAGATCCCGCGCGGCGCCCTGACGGCCGACGAGATCGCGACGGAGGCCGCCTTCTTCAGCTTTGGCACCAACGACCTCACCCAGATGACCTTCGGCTACAGCCGCGACGACGCCGAGGGCGGCTTCCTCCTCAAGTACGTCGAGGACAAGATCCTCCCCTTCAACCCCTTCCAGACCCTCGACGACGCCGTGGCCGACCTCATGAAGATCGCGGTCGACAAGGGCCGCGCCGCCCGCCCGGACCTCGAGCTCGGGATCTGCGGCGAGCACGGCGGTGACCCCGAGTCGATCCACAAGTGCGAGAAGATCGGCCTCGACTACGTCTCCTGCTCGCCGTTCCGCGTCCCGGTGGCGCGGCTGGCGGCGGCCCAGGCGGCGATGGTCGACGGCGGCTTCCGGGACAAGTAGCGCGCGCTTCGGCGGCGGCGCCGACGATCCCGCCCCAGCGACGCGAGGGGCCCGGCCGACGGCCGGGCCCTTCGCCGATTCGGGGTCCTGGCTCCCACCCGCGGCCTGCGTAGCCCGAAGGTCCGGCGCGGATGGCCCGATCGGGTCCCCGGCCGCCGCCGGGGACGCCGTCTACGCTCCGGTGCGGAGGGACGCCGCGCCCTTCGGGAGTGGCCATGCGTCGACGCGCCATCGGGAATCGCGAGGTCCCGCGACGGACCGGCCCGGGCCGGCAGGCGTCCGCGGCGCTCGTCGTGGGCGGCTACGCGGTAGTCGGCTGCGCCTGGGTCCTCCTCTCGGACACGCTCCTGCGGGTCCTGGCGCCCGGCCGGACCGGCGAGCTCATCGGGTCCGTCAAGGGGATCGGGTTCGTCGTCGCCACCACCGTGGTGCTGTGGGGCATCCTGGCGGCCCGCGATCACCTCCTGGCGCGCTCGGAGCGCGAGCGGGCCGCGGCCGTGGAGGCGACGACCTCGATCTTCGCCTCGAGCCCGCTGGCGATCGTCTCGGTCGACCGGGACGGCCGGATCACCGCCTGGAGCCCGGCCGCCGAACGGGTCCTCGGCTGGCAGGCGGACGAGGTGGTCGGGCATCCGGCCACGATCCTCCGCCCCGACGATCCGGCCTGGATCTCGCGCGGCTTCGCCGAGGTGCTGGCCGGCGAGACGCTCGTCGCGGTGCCGGTGCGCTATCCACACCGCGACGGCCGGCCGCGGGACCTGGAGCTGTTCGCCGCGCCGCTGCGCGACGAGACCGGCGCAGTGCGGGGCGCGGTGGTCGTCGCCGAGGACGTCACCGCGGCCCACGAGGCACAGGCCGACCGAGCCCGCCTGGCGACCGCGATCGACCAGGCTGCGGAGGCGATCGTCGTCACCGATCCGGCCGGCCACATCGTCTACGTGAACCCGGCCTTCGAGCAGATCACCGGGTACGCCCGTGCCGAGCTGATCGGTCAGAACCCGCGCGTCCTCAAGAGCGGCATCCAGGATGCCGCCTTCTACGAGCGGATGTGGGCCGCGCTGCTCGCCGGACGGAGCTGGCGCGGCACGCTCGTCAACCGGCGCCGGGACGGCACGCTCTTCGAGGAGGAGGCCGCGATCTCGCCGGTCCGCGACGCGGCCGGCACGACGACCGCCTTCGTGGCCGTCAAGCGGGACCTCACGGTGGAGCGCGCCCTCGAGGCCGACCTCCGCGCGGAGGTCCTCGACCGCGTGGCCGTCCGCGAGGCGATCGGGCGTATCCGCGCGGGCGCGACGCCGGAGGATACCGCCGCCTCGGTCGTCGAGGCGCTGCAGCAGATCGACGGCCTGGACTACCCGTCCGTCTTCCACCTGCCCGCCCGCCCGGGTGGCGTCTTCCGCCTGGCCGGGCGGCTTCCCGGCGTGGCGATCGCGCCCGGCGAGGAGCTGCCGGACGAGCGGGCGGCCTATCTCCGGGGACGGGCGGCCGATGGCCCCTGGGTCCACGTCTTCGCCCAGGAGCCGGCGCCCGGACGGACCGCCGTCGCGATCGTGAGGGCCGGGGGCATCACCGGCGGCATCTATGCGCCGGTGGTCCACGAGGGGCGCGTCGTGGCGGTCGTGGGCGGCGTGACGACGCGGGAGGATCCGGCGGCGACGCTGGGCCGGCGCCTCGGCTCTCTGCTGGAGGTGGCGGCGTTCGTTGCGCCGCTGCTCGGTGCACAGCTCGTGGATCGCGACGACCTCGTCGGCGCGCGTATCGCGGATCGAGACGATCATCGCGGACGGCGCCTTCCGCCCTGTCTTCCAGCCGATCGTCCGCCTCGCGGACGGATCGGCCATCGCGTACGAGGCCCTCACGCGGTTCGCCGATGGTGTCCGGCCCGACCTGCGCTTCGCGGAGGCCGCGGCGCTCGGCTGCGGGCCCTCGCTCGAGGCGGCCTGTCTCCGGGTCGCGATCGCAGCGGCCGAGGAGCTGCCGTCCGGGGCCTGGCTGACCCTCAATGCGTCATCGGCCATGGTGCTCTCGGGACGCCTTCGGGCGCTCCTCGCCGGCATCGACCGCCCGGTCGTGATCGAGCTCACGGAGCATGTCGCCGTCGATGACTACGCGGCCCTCCGCGCGGCCGTGGAGGAGCTGGGGGCGAACGCCCGGCTGGCCGTCGACGACGCCGGTGCCGGCTTCGCCGGGTTCCGCCACGTCGTCGAGCTGCGGCCGCACATCGTGAAGCTGGACATCTCCATCGTCCGCGGCATCGGCCACGATCCCGCGCGCCAGTCTCTCGTCGCAGGGATGGTCCATTTCGCGCGTCTGACCGGGAGCGACCTCGTCGCCGAGGGCGTCGAGACGGAGGACGAGGCGGCGGCCCTGCGGGCGCTCGGGGTTCGCCTCGCCCAGGGCTACCTCTTCGCCCGCCCGGCGTCGATCGACCAGCTCCTCGAGGACGGCCTGGCCGCCTGATCGCCGCCGCCCGAGACGCCTGCCGCGGACGTCGTCCCGGACCCGTCGCCGTATCCTTGCCGTGATGAGCGCCGACGCCCTGACGACTGCCGATCTCAACGTGCCCCTGACGCCGGCGACCGTGCCGGCGACGGTGCCGGCCACGCTGTCCGTGCCCGCCGCGCCGCTCGTGGCGGCCGACCTCGAGGGGACCTGCACCGCGGGCGCGACGTGGCGCGGGGTCGGACGCTGGCTGGCGGCGAACGGCCGCCGCGGCCGCTACCGGCGCTTCCTCGCCCCGCGCCTGGCCGCCATCCCGCTCGTCCGGCTGGGTCTCATCTCGCGGGAGGCGTTCCGCAACCGCTGGATCCGCGACCTCGCGAGGCTGCTCGAGGGCCTCACCCCGGACGAGCTCGAGACCGTGGCCCGGTGGGTCGTCGACGAGGAGCTGTGGCCCAGGCGACGGCGCGCGGTCATCGCGGAGCTCGAGGCCGCGGCGGCCGCCGGCACGCGCGTCGTCGTGGCGTCCGGGACCTACCAGCCGGTGCTCGCCGCCTTCGTCGACCGGATGGCGGGGGGGCCGGCGGGTCCCGTCGTGGGCCTGGGAACGCCCCTGGAGCTTGACGGGGGGCGCACCACGGGCCGGCTGGCCGCGCCGATCGGGACCGGGCTGCGCAAGGCCGAGCGGGTTCGCGCCCTTGCCGGTGGGGCTCCCCTCGCCGTCGCCTACGGCGATTCCCTCGCCGACCTCCCGCTCCTCGAGGGGGCGGGCGAGGCCGTCGCCGTCGCGCCCGACAGCGAGCTGCGGCCGATCGCCGTCGCCCGCGGCTGGCGCATCCTCGACGATCCGCCCGGGAGCCTCGGTCGATGACCGCGAGGAGAGCCCGTTCGGCCCGCGCGTTCCTGGCGATGGTGGTCGGCGTGCTCGGCCTCGCCCTGGCCGGTCCCGGCGCCGGTCCCGTCGTGCGAGCCGCCGATCCGGCGGTCCCCGATCCCGCCGCGGCCGAGCCAGCCGCCGCGCAGCCGGCGCCCGGCGATGCCCCGCGGGTGGTGTGGCACGGGCCGCGGACCGACCGCGTCGTGGCGCTCACCTTCGACGACGGGTACCGACCGGTGACGGTGCGTCGCATCTTCCAGGTTCTTCGCCGCGAGAAGGTGCCCGCGACATTCTTCGTCAACGGGGTCTACATGCAGCGGGCGCCAGACCTGTGGCGCCGGATCGCCGCCGCCGGATACCCGATCGGCAGCCACTCGTACCTCCACCGCGACATGACGACGCTGACCCCTCGCGACATCGCGCGGGACCTGGCCCGCACGCGGAAGGCCGTCGAGGCCGCGACCGGGAGGCCGATGCTGCCGTTCTTCCGGCCGCCATACGGCGCGCGCAACGCCGGGACCGACCGGGCCGTCGCCGCCGCCGGGTTCCCGGTCGTCGTCATGTGGGACGTCGTCGGCGCCGACACGGGCCGCAACCCGACCGTGGGCGGCGTGGTCGCCAGCGCCGTCCGCGGTCGACCCGGCTCGATCGTCCTCCTCCACGCCGGCCCGAAGGTCACGCCGCGGGCCCTGCCGGCCATCATCGCCCGCTACCGCGAGCGTGGCTTCCGGTTCGTGACCGTCCCCGAGCTGCTGGGGCAGCAGGCGGCGACGCCCGGGGTCCCCGCGGCCGCGATGCCGGATGCCGAGCTCGCCGACGCCGCGCCCGCGGCGCCGGCCCCGCCGCGCCCCGCCGGTGATGCGCCCGCGGTGCCCGCCACCCCGCCGCGCGCGGCGACGCCGCCAGCCGCTCCCGCTGGCGCGCCCGCCACGCCCGCAGAGCCCGCCCCCGCGGTACCCGCTGCACCAGCCGCCCCGTCGCCCGGCCCCCGGCCGGCTGCTCGCGAGGCCGCCTGGGCCCGCCAGGACGACACCCGGCTGGCGATCGCCGGCGGGACGGCGGTGGGGCTGCTGCTGCTCGTCCTCGCAGCTGCCGCGGCCGGGCGGACGCGGGCACGGGAGGGCGACGGCCCAGGCTGACCCCCGTATCGGGCCGTCCGGCACTGGCGATGCGCCCCGACCGCCTCGCACCCTCACGCCACGGAACGGTCTCGTGCCGAGTGCGTCCCCTCGGACCCTTGAGGGAGGCGATCGAGCATGTCCGAAACGACCGTCGGCGCGTCGGGCGCGCCCGGCGCGAAGGGCCTCAAGACGGGGGCCCTGGGCCTCGTCTCCAACATCGTCATCGGGGTCGCCTCGACGGCCCCGGCGTACAGCCTGGCGGTGTCGCTCGGCCTGGTCGCGGCGCCGTCGGGCTCTCCGGCGCCGGCGATCATGTGGGTGGCGTTCATCCCGATGCTCTGCATCGCGATCGCCTACTACTACATGAACCGGGCCGACCCCGACTGCGGCACGAGCTTCACCTGGGTGACCCGGGCGATGGGCCCCCGGATCGGCTGGATGACCGGCTGGGCGATCATCGTCGCCGATATCATCGTCATCGCCAGCCTCGCCGAGGTCGCGGCCCAGTACACCTTCAGCCTCTTCGGGATCGACCCGTTCGAGAACCCGATCATCGCGATCACGTTCGGCGAGACGACGATCGACGCCGGCGTGATCGGCCTCGGCGTCCTCTTCGTCGCCGCGATGACGTGGATCTGCTATCGCGGCATCGAGCTGTCGGCGCGGACGCAGACGGTCCTCCTCGCGATCGAGCTGTTCATGCTCGGCCTCTTCGCCGTCGTCGCCCTCGCCCAGGTCTACGGCGGGAGCGTCGAGACGGCGGTGATGCCGAGCCTCGACTGGCTCAACCCGCTCTCGATCGTGACCGAGGACGGCTCCTGGGACACCAGCGCCTTTGCCGCCGGCCTCCTCATCACCCTCTTCATCTACTGGGGCTGGGACACGACGGCCGCCGTGAACGAGGAGAGCGCGAACCCGAACGAGCAGCCGGGCCGGGCGACGGTCGCCTCGGTCTTCATCCTCGTCGGCACGTACGTCCTCGTGACGATCGCGGCCCAGGCGCTCCACGGCGCGGAGTTCCTCGCCGAGCAGGGCGAGGGCGACGTCCTCGCGGCCCTGGCCAACGAGGTCCTCGGCTCGCCGCTCGACAAGCTGATGATCATCGCGGTCCTGACCTCCGCCGCGGCGTCGACCCAGACGACGATCCTGCCGACGGCGCGGACGGCGCTCTCGATGGGCTCCAAGGGGGCGCTGCCGACGTTCTGGGCGAAGATGCACCCGCGCTTCCATGACGCCGACGAACGCCACGATCTGGATGGGCATCCTGTCGGTCGTCTGGTACATCGGCCTGAAGCTCATGTCCGAGAACGTCTACTACGACGCCCTGACGGCGCTCGGCCTGATGATCGCCTTCTACTACGGGCTGACCGGCTACGCGTCGGCGATCTACTACCGCCATGTGCTGACGAAGAGCTGGAAGAACTTCGTCGGGATGGGTGTCCTGCCGCTTGCCGGCGGCTTGATGCTGACATGGGCCTTCGTGCAGTCGATCATCGACCAGGCCGACCCGCTCAGCTCGTACACCTGCACGGATCCCGAGGACGCCGGCGACCTGCGCCAGCCTCTTCGGCGCTGGGCGTCCCGCTCGCCCTGTCGATCATCTTCCTGGTCATCGGGATCGTGCTGATGGTCGCCTGGTGGGTCCGCAGCCCGTCGTTCTTCCGCTGGAAGCCCGAGGTCTTCGACCCGGAGCGCGCCGCCCGCCGACTTCGTCGCCTGACCGGCCTGGACGCTCCCGAACAACATCGCACGCCGAGCCCGGGGGCCGCCGCGAGCCGGTCCCCGGTCGTGGATCGCCTGGGTCCGGGGGCCGCGATGTCCGATCGCGTGCGGCCGCGACCACGTCGCGGCCGCACGTCGCGATGTCGGCGGCCAACGGCGCCGGCCTTCGTCAGAGGCGGGCGAGGATCTCCCGTCGCTTCGCCGCGTACTCGTCGTCGGTCACCAGCCGCGCGGCGCGGAGCTGCTCGAGCGTCTCGAGGGCGTCGCGCAGCGAGGTCGTCGCCGGTACGGGCGGCTCCATGCCGGCGCGCGCGGCGGCGGCGGGCTCCGCCGCTGCGCTCGGGGTCTCGTCCGCGACACCGGCCACGAGACCCAGCTGGACCGCGTACCGGCGGGGACCCACGGCCATCCAGCGTTCCTCCGCGGCTGCCCCGGCAAGCATCCCGAGCCATCGCGTGACGATCTCGAAGTGGTCGGCCCTGGCGCTGGCCACGAAGATGCCTCGCCGGTTCGCGAGCGCGAAGCGTGCCAGCCCGGTGTCGCCGGCATGGGTGACCACGAGGTCGCCGTCGAGCGAGGGCGGCGACGCCCGCTCCGGCCGGCCATCGAAGACGAGGCCGGCCCAGGCGTCGGCACGCCGCTGGCCCCTGGCGGCATAGCCGATGGCGAGGATCGCGTCGAGCCGCACCCGGTGGATCTCGCGGGACGGATTGTGCTCGCGGACGACGACGACATCCTCGATGAGATCGAGGTGGCCCGCCTCCGACGACGCCGCGCTCGTTCCGGCGGCAGGGACGCGGTACGCGAGAGAGTTGGCCACGATCGCCAGCCCGGCTCGGACAGGGGCCGCCTCGGGCTCCCTGTTCAGCTTCATCGTGTACCGCAGGACGACCTGGCGGACCCCCTCGATCACGAGGGGGTCCGCCAGCGACGACCGGAGCCCGAGGTCGGGCGCGGCGAGGGCGTCCTCGTACCGCGACCGGCGGGCCACGCCGCACACGGGGCAGGCCCCGAGGAACGGGTGGACGTAGCTCCCGCAGGCGCTGCAGCTCAGGGTCTCGGGGCCGGCTTCCATGTGCGGTGCAGCGTAGCGCGCCCGCCGTCCCGACGCCCCCGTCCGATCGGCCCGCTAGGGCGTCCGGGATCGGCCGGCGAGCTGCGCCTCGGCGGGATCGCGACGCGGGATCATCGTCGCGGCGAGGATGCCGCCGGCCAGGCAGGCCACGACCCCCATGGCGACGGCGGCCGGGAGCGAGACCGCGGCGATAGCACCGGCGACCGCGGCGCCCACCGGGAAGCCCATGAAGTTGATCCCCATCGAGACCGCGAAGGCCCGCCCCATCCAGGCCGGGTCCGTCCGCCGCTGGCGGACCGTGAAGAGGGCGATGTCGAGCGGACCCTGCAGGAGGCCGATGGCCAGGGCGTGGGCGCCCAGGAACGCCAGCCCGGCCGCCAGGCCCACCTGGACCTCAGCGGCCCCGACGGCGGGCAGGATGAGCGCCACCGCGGCCGCGCTGAGGAACATCGGGACCACGATCATCCCCCACTCGCGGCCCCGCGTGTCCACGCGGCCGAAGGCCAGCGCCGAAGCCATCCCGGTGATCCCCGAGAGGGCGAAGACGAGCCCCACGACGGCCTCGCCGGCGCCGAGGACCTGCACCACGGCGAGGGGGATCACGATCGTGGTCATGCCGGCGGCGAGGTTGACGACGGAGAGCGAGAAGCCGAGCCCCCGCAGCGTCTGGTTGCGCCACCAGTAGAGGAGCCCCTGCCAGGCGTCCGCCAGGAGGCGCCCCGTCGTGGCGGTCTCGATGTGCGGCTCGGGGACGCCGATCATCACGACGGCGGCGACGCCGAAGGCGACGGCGATGGCGAGGACCGTGGCCGGGCCGCCGAACGTTGCCACGAGGCCGGCCGCGAGCGGCGGCCCGATGATCGTGGCCACGACGTAGCCGTTCGAATCCACCGCGTTCACCCGTTCCCACAGGTGCCGCGGCACGAGGATCGGGAAGAGGCTCCGCAGCCCAGTGTGGCTGAAGATCCCGGTGATCGACGAGACGAGGGCGATCGCCACGAGGAGCGGCGCCGGGAGGAGCCCGGCGAGCGCGAGGACGCCGATCAGGACGAGGGCGCTGAGGGCCACGACGTAGTCCAGGACCACCAGCCGGACGCGCCCGTGGCGGTCGAGGAGGGCCCCCGCGATGGGGCTCGCCACGAGGCCGGGGAAGATGCTCGCGAAGGTGACGACGCCGGCCAGCCCGGGCGAGTCGTACTCCGCCAGGGTGAAGAGCACCAGGGCGATGCCCAGCATGGACTGGGCGGTGCGGGCGATCTGCATCGAGACCAGCACCCGCCCCAGGGTCGGGACCCGCAGCAGGGCGCGATACGAGCGGTCGCCCGCGATCTCGGTCACGAGGGGCGATGGTAGCCCCACGGGACCCCTCGCGGTCGGACGATCGCGGACCGGCGCCGGTCGACAGCGGGCCGCCGGCGTCGTACCGTGGATCCATGCCGCGCCTCCACCCCCGCCGGATCGGGTTCGTCTCGACCCGCCTGGCCGGCACCGACGGCGTCTCGCTCGAGGCCGCCAAGTGGGCGACGGTCCTCGAGGGCCTCGGCCACACCTGCTTCTGGCTGGCCGGGGAGGTGGACCGGCCGCCCGCGCGCAGCCGCGTCGTGGCGGAGGCCTTCTACCGTCACCCCGAGATCGATGCCATCAACGCCCAGGTCTACGGCGTCACGCGCGAGATCACGGCCGAGGCCGACGCGGAGCACCCGCTCGTCCATCGCCGCGACTTCTTCTCGCCGTACGTCCGCCCGCCGCACGTCACGCGTCGCATCGAGCAGCTGAAGGTCGGGCTCAAGGACGCGCTCTACGACTTCCTGCGCGACTTCGACCTGGACCTCCTCGTCGTCGAGAACGCGTTCGCGATCCCCCTCAACATCCCCCTCGGCCTGGCCCTCGCCGAGGTGGTCGCGGAGACCGGGATCCCGGTCCTGGCCCATCACCACGACCTGCCCTGGGAGCGCCAGCGCTTCGCCGCCAACAGCGTCACCGACCTGATCGCCGCCGCGTTCCCGCCGCCCCTGCCGTCCGTCCGCCACGTCGTCATCAACTCCGTGCAGGCCCAGCAGCTGGCCTCGCGGACGGGGCTCGTGGCGCGGGTGATACCCAACGTCATGGACTTCGACACGCCGCCCCCGCCCCTCGACGAGTACGCGCGCGGCGCGCGGGCCGACCTCGGCGTGGATCCCGCCGAGGCGCTGGTCCTGCAGCCGACCCGGATCGTCCAGCGCAAGGGGATCGAGCACGCCATCGAGCTGACGCGCCGCCTGGGGATCCCTGCCACGCTCGTCATCTCGCACGCAAGCGGCGACGAGGGCGACGAGTACGAGGAGCGGGTCCGGGAGTATGCCCACCTCCTGAAGGTCCACGTCCGCTTCGAGGCCGACCTGGTGAACGCCACCCGGGGCCTGACGCCCGACGGCCGCCGGCGCTACGTCCTGGCCGACGTCTACCCCCACGCCGACCTCGTGACCTACGGCTCCAGCATCGAGGGCTTCGGGAACGCCTTCCTGGAGGCCGTCTACTTCGGGCGCCCGCTGGTCGTGAACCGCTACTCGATCTACGAGCTCGACATCAAGCCCCGCGGCTTCCGCGTCGTCGAGTTCGACGGGTACATCCGGGCCGCCACGGTCCGGGCCGCGCGCCGCCTGATCGAGCGCCCCGACATCGCGGCGGAGTGGGCGGCCGTGAACTACGAGCTGGCCCGGCGCCATTTCTCGTTCGCCGTGCTGGAGCGGCGGCTCGACGCCCTGCTCCACGAGTGCTTCGGCGAGGACTGAGCGGAGGGCCCGCCCGACGAGCCTGACGGTCGCCCTCCTCCACTACACCGCGCCGCCGGTCGTCGGGGGCGTGGAGCGCGTCATCGGCCAGCACGGCCGGCTCGTCGCCGACGCCGGCCACCGGGTGCGCATCGTGGCCGGTCGGGGCGGCTCGCGGGATCCCCGCATCGCGTTCGTCCGGGTCCCCCTCGCCGACACCCGCCACCCGCAGGTCGTCGATCTCCAGGCCCAGCTCGATGCCGGCCGCGTCCCCGCCTCGTTCGCGCCGCTCGTCGCGACCCTGGCCGACGAGCTCGCGGCCGCGCTCGGCGACGTCGAGGTCGTGATCGCCCACAACGTGTGCTCCCTGAACCGCAACCTCGCCCTGACCTCGGCGCTGCGCGCCGTCGCGGCGCGGGCGGGCGCCCCGCGCCTGGTCCTGTGGCACCACGACCTGGCCTGGACGCTGCCGTCGTACCGGCCCGGCCTCCACGCCGGCCATCCCTGGGATCTGCTGCGCACGGCCTGGCCCGGCGCTACCCAGGTCGCCGTCTCCGAGGCGCGTCGTGCCGACCTCGCCGCCCTGATGGGGCTGGATCCCGCGGCGGTGCGGGTGGTGCCCAACGGCGTCGACCTGGCGGCGCTCCTCGGGCTGGGCCCCCGGACGATGGCGGTGATCCGCGCGGCGGACCTGCTGGCCCTGGATCCCCTCGTCCTCCTGCCGGCGCGGATCACGCCGCGCAAGAACGTGGAGCTCGCGCTCCGCGTCGTGGCCGCCATGCGCGCTCACGGTCGTCCCGCGGCGGGGCTCGTGGTCACCGGGCCCCTCGACCCGCACGACCCGGCGACCGGCACGTACCTCGCCGCGCTCCTCGCCCTCCGGCACGACCTGGGCCTGGAGCGGGCCGCCGTCTTCCTGGCCGAGGTGCTCCGGGAGCCGGCCGGCGACGCCCTCGTCCACGACCTGTACCGGCTGGCCGACATGCTCCTGCTGCCCAGCTTCGACGAGGGGTTCGGGCTCCCGATCCTGGAGGCAGCGGTCCACCGGCTCCCCATCGTCTGCTCCGACCTGCCGGCCCTCCGCGACCTGGCCCGCGACGCAGCCGTGTACGTCGCCCCGGACGCGGATCCCGCCGCCCTCGCGGCGGTCGTCCTCGAGCGGCTCGACCGCGATGCGCTCGTCACGTTCGCGCGCCGCGTCCGCACCGAGTTCTCCTGGGAGGCTGTCTACCGCCGCGGCATCGCGCCGCTCCTGGAGGGCTGAGCGCCGCCGTCGCGATCAGGAGCGGCCGCCGCCCCGATCAGGAGCGGCCGCCGTCGCGCCCCTGCTCGCGGAGGAACTGCTCGATCTCGGTGATCAGGTCGCCCCCGGCCGGCCTGCGCGCCTCGTCGACCATCGCCTCCAGGCGCTCGACGTGGGCCCGGGTGTTGGCGTCGCCCGCAGTAGCGGCGTCGAGGCGGGCGAGCATCCGGCGGGCCTCGTCGCGGAGCTCGTCCGCGGCCACCTCGTGGTCGAGGTGGCGACCGACCAGGCGCAGCAGCTCGACGGAGGCCGGCGGGTAGCCGCCCGTGACGTAGTGGGGCACCTGGGCGTAGTAGCCGACGGTGGGGATCCCGCTGGCGGCGACCGCCAGGTCGAGGACGGAGATCGCGGCCGCCGGCACGCGGAGGACCCCGTCGGGGCCGGGCGGGACGTCACCGCGGAGGAGCCCGGGGCGGGATTCGGTGCCGAGGACGGTCACCGGTCGCGTGTGGGGAACCGCAGCCGGGATCGCCCCGAGGCTGATCCACCCGGCGACGTCGAGCCGGCGGGCCAGCTCCACGGCCGCCGCCTCCAGCTCCCGCCAGCGGTAGTCCGGCTCGGGTCCGGACAGGACGAGGAGGTCGCGCTCGCCGAGCCGCGTCCGCCGGAGGGAGAGCTCCGGCCACGTCAGCCGGTCCGGCCGGCCGTCGGCGATCTCGAGGGTGGGGCGGCGCGCCCGGTAGTCGTAGAGCCGGTCCGTGTCGAAGGTGGCGATCGTTGCCGCTTCCGCGGCGAGATGGGCCGCCGCGACGGTCGCGGCGGCGCCGGCGTCGACCCAGCCGTCGAACGAGGCGACGAGAAGCGGCGCGACAAGATCCCCCGGGTCCCGGAGGTCGTAGAGGCTCACGGCGGAAGGATACGGCCCGGCGAGCTACCCGCCGGCCACCACGCGGTCGACGAAGTCGCCGCTCGCCGGGTCCTTCAGGATGAGCTTGTGCCGGCCGTCGGGCAGGATCTCCCGCTTGATGACGACGTGGCCCTCGTACATCTCCGGCGTCGCCGCGATCCGCGGTGTGGAGCTGCCGCGCCATTCGAACAGGTCGACCGGCTCCCAGCGGTCGCTCTTCGCCGAGCGGTACGCGGCGTCCATGACCGCGTTCACGACGTAGCCGTCGTAGAACGTCTCCTGGGGGGCCCGGCCCTCCTCGATGGCGCTGAGCATGTCCGTGAACATGTCGACGTAGCCAAGCTCCGAGACCTCGTCACCGACCGGGAAGAGCCAACCGGCGGTCGTCTCGGCCTTCTCGGCCACGTAGCCGCCGCCTCCGCCGGCGCTGAACATCTCGAACCCCGTCCGGAGGAAGTGGTTCATCCAGATGGTGCCGTGGGTGCCGGCCACCTCGTCGCGGAGATCCATCCCGCCCCGGAACGTCCAGCTCACCTCGAACTGGCCGATCGCGCCCGACTCGAAGCGGATGAGGGCGATCGCGTTGTCCTCGTCGTCGATCGGGTGGACCAGGGTGTCCGTGTGGCAGAGCACCTCGACGGGCCGGTTCCCCTTGCCCACGAAGCTGCGGATGATCTCGATGCAGTGGCAGCCCAGGTCGATGATGGCGCCGCCGCCGGTCAGCCGGCCGTCCCAGAACCAGGCCGAGTGCGGGCCTGGGTGGGTCTCGCGCGAGCGGACCCAGGTCACGTCGCCGATGGCACCGGCCTGCACGGACCGGACCGCCTTGAGCGTCTTCGGGGTGTAGGCGAGGTCCTCGAGGTAGCCGGCGAAGACACCCGCCCTCTCGACGGCCTCGAGCATCCGCCGGGCCTCGCCGGCGTTGCGGCCCAGCGGCTTGGTGCACAGCACCGATTTGCCGGCCCGCGCCACCGCCTTCACCGTCTCCTCGTGGAGGTGGTTCGGCAGGGCGACCACGACCACGTCGGTCTCGGGGTGCTCGATCGCCGCCGCGAGATCGGTCGTCGACTCGGTGATGCCCCAGCGTTCCCGGAAGGCCGCGCCGCGGACCTCGCTCCGGGAGTAGACGACGCGCACGCGGTCGCGGCTGCGCTGGCCGTGGAGGGTCATCGTGTAGAAGTCGCCGATGAGCCCGGTGCCGAGCATCGTGATCGAGTGCGCGTCCATCGTTCTCGACTCCTGTGCGGGGCATGCTGTCGCCGGCGCGGACGCGGCCGCCCGTCCGCGGATGTTCGAGGCGATTGTATGGACAACGCCGTCGGTCGGGCGAACGGCGGGCGCTTGACGGGTGCCGGGGCGTCACGCGGTACACTCCGCGAAGGTCCGCGCCGCCGGCGCGGCAGCGCGAGGTACGGATGACCAAGCGATCCAAGCACGAGCGCGCCCAGCGCGCCGTCGAGACGGACCGGGTGCGCCAGATCCAGGCGAGCTGGGCCGCCAGCACTCCTCCCGCGGTGACGCGCGAGTTCGAGCACGCCGTGGCGGCAGCCCGCGCGCGCGGACCGGTCCCGCCGCCGCCCGACATGGCCCCCGGCACGGCCCCCAACCCGCCCCGCCCCGGTCGTGAGCCCAAGCCGCCCAAGGACGCGGCCCGACCGCGGAGGGGCCGCTAGGTGGCCCGCAAGCGGAAGGTCGTCTACCCGGTGAAGCGGACGCAGCCAAAGGCCCCCGCCTTCCCGCCGGGCGAGGCGCCGGTCGTCCGGAGCAGCGTCGTCGCGATCGACCTCACTGCCCGGCAGGGGCGCGACGGGCTTGCCGTCGGGCAACGGGTCCTGATCCTCGGCACGGGCCTCTACGCGGGGGAGACCGCGGTCATCGAGAAGCTGGGCGGATCGGTCGTCCCGGCTGCCACGGTTCGAACGGAGGCCGGGCGGAGCCGCCAGGTCCGCACGATCGATCTCGAGCCGCTGGGCGAGGGCTGATCCCCGGGCCCGCGATCGCGGGCCCGGTCCGCCTCGCCGGCGCACTTCCTGCTCGTCGAGTACACTTCGCACCTCGTGTTCGATGGGCGCTCCGGTCAGCGCCCCGGTCCCCGCGCCGCCCGACCCGATCCACCTCTGTCGCCCTGACCGGGCCCCGCGCGTCGCGGGAGGGCCCCGCCAGGAGCACCCACGTGTCCTTCGATCGTCTCGGGCTGACGCCCGAGCTCCTCCGCGCCGTCGCGGACCAGGGCTACACCGAGCCCACCCCCGTCCAGGCCGCCGCGATCCCGCTCGTCCTCGCCGGGCGCGACCTCCTCGCCGGCGCCCAGACGGGGACCGGGAAGACCGCCGCCTTCGTCCTGCCGATCCTGCAGCGCCTCAACGCCGGACCGTCTCGGACTCCGGATCGAAGCGCCGCCGGCCGGCCGCCGGCCGCCGGCCGGCGCCACGTCCGGGTCCTCGTCCTGGCCCCCACCCGCGAGCTTGCCCTCCAGGTCGAGGAGAGCGTCCGGACGTACGGCGCCCGCCGCCCGGTCCGTTCCGTGGCGATCTACGGGGGCGTCGGCTTCGGCCCCCAGGCCTCCGCGCTCCGGGCCGGCGCCGAGGTCGTGGTGGCCACGCCAGGCCGCCTCCTGGACCATGCCGCCCAGCACACCATCGACCTCTCGCGTGTCGAGGTCCTCGTCCTCGACGAGGCCGATCGCATGCTCGACATGGGCTTCATCCGCGACATCCGGAAGATCCTGGCGATGCTGCCGGACCGGCGCCAGAACCTCCTCTTCTCGGCGACCTTCTCGGACGAGATCCGGGGCCTCGCCGCCGGCCTCCTGGACCGGCCCGCGGAGGTCGACGTCGCCCCCCGGAACACCCCCGCGGCGCTGGTCCGGCAGCTCGTCCACCCGGTCGACCGGGAGCGCAAGCGCGAGCTGCTGAGCTCGCTGGTGCGGAGCCGGCGGCTCGACCAGACGCTCGTCTTCGCCAGGACCAAGCACGGCGCGAACCGCCTCGCCGAGCAGCTCGGCCGCGACGGGATCGCGACCGCCACGATCCACGGCAACAAGGCCCAGGCGCAGCGCGTCCGGGCCCTCGCCGACTTCAAGGCCGGGCGGGTGACCGTGCTCGTGGCAACCGACATCGCGGCTCGCGGCCTGGACATCGATGCGCTGCCCCACGTCGTCAACTACGAGCTGCCGATGGTGCCCGAGGACTACGTGCATCGGATCGGCCGCACCGGGCGGGCCGGGGTGGAGGGCGAGGCGATCTCCCTCGTGTGCGTCGACGAGGCGCCGCTGCTGCGAAGCATCGAGAAGCTCCTCCGGCGCCAGATCCCGGTCGAGGTGGTGGCGGGCTTCGCGCCCGACCGCTCCATCCCGGCCGAGCCGATCCGCCTCCGCTCGGCGCAGGGTGGAGCCCCCGCTCGGACCTGGTCGAGGGACCCGAGGGTGCCGGCCGGGCCGCGCCGCGCGAACGGTGGGACCCGACGGCAGCCCCCCGCCTTCGCCGGGCGACCGGTGTCCACCTCGCACCCGGACCGGGCCTCGCGCGCCGATCGTGCGCAGCGCCCTGCCGGCCCGCGGGGCGTCGCCGGAGGGCGGCCTTCGACATCGCCCGGCGCCCGCTTCGTCGCCTTGCCGGGCGAGCGCTTCACCGGCCGAAACCCCGCGGCGGGGCGCGCCGCGAACTGACCCGGGGACCCGCCGGTCGGGCGCCCGTTCCGCCCCGCGCGCCGGCCCCGCCGCCCGGCGCCCGCCGGGCGGGGGGGCTAGTTCGCCTTCGTCTCCGGGGCCGGGAGCGTCCGGGCGCTGCCGGCAGACGGACGGATCGTGCTCTCGTGATCGTCGTCCCAGCGGACCCGGTACCGGACGCCGTAGGACGCCTCGATCACCTCGAGAATTACCCCCTCGCGCGCCGCCTGGCCGACCTTCTCCGATTCGACGACGATCCGGTCTCCTGCCTTCGCCACCATCGGTCACCTCCCGGAAGAAAACCCGCGCGGCTCTGTCCGCGAGCCGTCGTCGGGCTCGACGTGCTGGCCCCAGCGTGCCGCTCGGCGGCGCTCCCGCCAAGGGACCGAGGTCACGAACGGAGACGGCGACTCGGCATCTTCGGGGCCGATGGCGCAGCGGTAGGGGCGCTTCGGCCCTCCGCCGCCGAGCGATGCCGTCCGTAGGGTCGGTCCGGCGGGGCATCTCCTGGAGCCACAGCCCCCCGATCTCGAGGTTCTGGCCGCATGAAGGTCCTCGTCAGCGCCGCCTCCCGACACGGTGCCACCGCCGACATCGCGAAGGCGATCGGCGAGACGCTCGAGGCAGCCGGCCTCGAGGTCGCCGTCCTCCCGCCCGACACCGTCACGAGCCTCGCCGGCTTCGACGCGGTCATCCTCGGCAGCGGGGTCTACGTCGGCCACTGGATGGAGCCGGCGAAGGGCCTCGTCGAGCGGTTCGGCGCCGAGCTCTCGAGCCGGCCCGTGTGGCTCTTCTCCAGCGGGCCGGTCGGCGATCCGCCCAAGCCCGACGAGGACCCGGCCGACCTCCCCGAGCTGACGACGGCCACCGGGGCGCGGGGCCACAGGCTCTTCCCGGGCCTCGTGGACAAGGGCCGCCTGGGGCTCGGCGAGCGGGTGATCCTCAAGGCCGTCGGGGCTCCCGAGGGCGACTTCCGTCCCTGGGACGAGATCCGGGCGTGGGCCGGGGAGATCGCCGCGCAGCTGACGGCCTAGCGGCGGAGCAGCGCCGCTACCATGGCCGGATGAGCCCGGACCCGGAACCCGTTCACGTCGGCCCCTGGCGGCGCACCGCCCGCCGCATCGCCTACGAGAACCCCTGGATCACCGTCTGGCACGACGACGTCGTACGCCCCGACGGCGGCCCGGGCATCTACGGCGTCGTCCACTTCCGGACGGTCGCCGCCGGCATCGTCGCCATCGACGCGGACGACCGCGTCCTCCTCGTCGGGCAGCATCGCTACACCCTCGACGCATACTCGTGGGAGATCCCCGAGGGCGGCGTACCCCCGGGCGAGAACGCCGTCGACGGCGCGCGCCGTGAGCTCCTCGAGGAGACCGGCGTCGTCGCTGCCACGTGGCGCGAGCTCGGCCGGTTCCACCTCTCCAACTCGGTGACCGACGAGGCGGCCATGCTCTACCTGGCCACCGACCTCCGCCAGGAGACGTCCGATCCCGAGGCGACCGAGGAGCTGGCAGTTCGCTGGGTGCCGTTCGACGAGGCCGTCGCGATGACGCTCGACGGGCGCATCACCGACGCGATGACGATCATGGCCCTTCAGCGCCTCGCCCTGGAGCGGGCCGGCAGGCCGACCGCATAGCCCCGATCTGTCGCGCGGGCCGCGCGCCGGCAGGCGAGCCGCCGATGCAGAGTATCGGCCGATCGTCCCCGCCCCGGTCAGCCGGCCCCGGCCACCTCG
Source organism: uncultured Chloroflexia bacterium (assembly GCA_963709605.1). Classification (GTDB taxonomy): domain Bacteria; phylum Chloroflexota; class Limnocylindria; order Limnocylindrales; family CSP1-4; genus CTSoil-043. The sequence goes on from CAVPWX010000014.1 coordinate 62,999, forward strand.
GCGACCTTCGCCGCGATCCGCTCCAGGAGGGAGCTCCAGGAGGCGACGAACGCCGCCGCGCCCTTCTCCTGGAGGTCGCGGCCCACGGCCTCCACGTCGATCCCGGCCGAGGAGAACCGGGCCAGGAGCGCGTCGGCGGCGGCCGGGTCGGCCGGCAGGAGGTCGCCGATCGTGCCGTGGTCGGCGAAGGCCAGGAGCGTCTCCTCGGGCATCGTGTTCACCGTGTACGGCGCCGCGAGGCCGGCCACGTACAGGATGTCGGGTGCCGCGGGGTCCTTCGTGCCGGTGCTGGCGAAGAGGAGCCGCTGGGGCCGGGCGCCCACGTTGAGGAGCCGCTGCCAGCGGTCCGTCGAGAAGAAGCGACGGTAGTCCGCGTAGGCCTTCATGCCGATCGCGACGCCCAGCCGGTTGACGAGGTCCCCGGGGACCTTCGCGGCGACGGCCGGGTCCCAGCGGCTGATGAAGACAGACGCGACGGAGGCGACGTACGCCGGCAGGCCGGCCTCGACCCGGCGCTCGATCGCGCGGGTGTAGGCCTCGGCCTGGGCGAGGTAATGCGCCGGCGAGAAGAGGAGCGTCACGTTGACCGGCACGCCGGTGGCGATCGTCTCCTCGACGGCCCGCAGGCCCTCCGCGGTCCCCGGGATCTTGATGAAGAGGTTGGGGCGGCCGGCCAGGCCGTGGAGCCGGGCCGCCTCGCGGATGGTCGCCTCGGCGTCGTAGGCGAGGAGCGGCGAGACCTCCAGCGAGACGAACCCGTCGACGCCGCCCGTCCGCTCGTGAACAGGGCCGAAGAGGTCGGCGGCGCGGGTCAGGTCGTCGAGGGCGAGCGCGAAGAAGACCTCCTCGCCGGCGGCGCCGCCCGCCGCGACGGCGCGCACCGCCTCGTCGTAGGCGGCCGTCCCGCCGATCGCCTTGTCGTAGATCGTCGGGTTCGAGGTGAGGCCGGTGACGGCCAGGTCGTCGATGTAGTGCCGCAGCCTGCCGCTCGTCAGCAGGTCGCGGGTGATGTTGTCGAGCCAGAGGCTCTGGCCGGCCCGGTTGAGCTGCGCGGTGGGGTTCATCGTGTCTCCGCGTCGGGGGCAGCCACGCTCCGTGGGTCTGCCCGGTTGGTCAGTGGGCGAGGGCCTCGTTGCGGAAGGATGCCACGTCCTCGAGGCGGCGCCGGATCGCTCCCAGGAACCGGGCGCCCATCTCGCCGTCCACGAGCCGGTGATCGGCCGAGAGCGTCAGCTTCATGATCGACCGGACGGCGAGCCCGTCGCCGATCGCGACGGCCGTCGGGACCGCGCTCGCGACGGCGAGGATGGCAGCCTCGCCGGGGTTGATGATGGCGCTGAACTCGTCGACCCCGAACATGCCCAGGTTGCTGACGGTGAAGGTGCTGCCCACCAGGTCGTCGGGGCCCAGGGCCCCCTCGCGGGCGGCGGCCGCAAGGGACGCGGTCCGTTCGTGCAGCTCCCCGAGCGGCAGCCGATCGGCGTCACGGAGGACCGGGACGACGAGGCCGCCCGGCAGCGAGACGGCGAGCCCGAGGTGGACCCGGCGCCGCGGCCAGACGAGCGTCCCGTCCGTCCGCGAGTTGACGTCCGGGAACTCGGCCAGGGTCTGGGCCGTCGCCGCGAGGACGAAGTCGGTGACGGTCAGGTTGGTGCCCTCCGCCTTCAGCTCGGCCCGCAGGGCGAGGAGGGGCGTGACGTCGACCGCGACGGTGACGGTGAAGTGCGGGATCGTCGTGGCGCTCAGGGTGAGCCGCTCGGCGATGACGCGGCGCATCCGGCTGAGCGGGCGCGGCTCCTCCTCGCCATCGATCGCCGCCCGCACGTCGCGCTCGACAATCCGGCCCTCCGGTCCGGTTCCGCGGATCGACCGCGGGTCGAGGCCGGCCTCGGCGGCCAGGCGGGTCGCCCGCGGGCTGATCGCCAGGCGACGGCCACCCGGGGCGGGAGAGCCCAGCGATCGGGCCGTCGGGGCCGCGGGCGGCCCAGCGACGGGAGCATCCGCGGGAGCCCCGGCGGGGGAGGGGAGTGCCTCGCTCGGCGCCGGGGCCGACGGTGCGACCGGGGGCGCAGCCAGCGCCGCCGGGCCGCCGGGCTCCTTCGCCGGGATCTCCTCGCCGGGCTCGCCGACGTACGCGCAGACGGCGTTGACCGGGACGACGGCCCCCTCCTCGACGACGCGTCGCAGGAGCGTCCCGGCGTCGAACGCCTCGACCTCCATCGTCGACTTGTCGGTCTCGATCTCGAAGAGGATGTCGCCCCGGCGGACCGGATCGCCCTCCTGCTTGTGCCAGGCGACGAGGACGCACTCCTCGGTCATCTGGCCGGGCTTGGGCATGCGGATCGCGTGGACCATCGTCGCGACCTCCGGCTACAGGAGGGCCAGGACGGCCCGGACGACGTCGCCGGCGTTCGGCAGGAACGCCCGCTCGAGGCCCTCGGCCTGGGGGCTGATGCCGTTCGCGGCGCCGATCCGGCCGACGGGCCCGTCGAGGTCGTCGAACGCCTCGAGCTGGATCCGGGCGACGATCTCGTTCACGAAGCTGCCCACGAGGATGGCCTGGGACGCGACCACGCAGCGCCCGGTCTTGCGGACGGACGCCAGGACCGTCTCCATGTCGAGCGGCACGAGGCTGCGGAGGTCGACCACCTCGGCGCCGATGCCGTGCTCGACCGCGAGGGTCTCGGCGGCCGCCAGGAGGTCGGGAACCGCCGGCCCCCAACCGACGAGCGTGACGTCGCCGCCCTCCCGGGCGAGACGGGCCCGCCCGATCTCGACGACGTGCTCGCCCTCGGGGACGACGCCCTTCGCCGGGTAGAGCCCCTGGCTCTCGACGAACAGGACCGGGTTGTTCGTCCGGATCGCCGCGGCAAGGAGGCCCTTCGCGTCGGCCGGCGTGGACGGGTAGACCACGTACAGGCCGGGGATGTGGGTGAAGACGCTCTCGAGAGACTGGCTGTGCTGGCCCCCGTAGCCCTTGCCGGCGCCGACCGAGGCCCGGATCACGAGGGGCACCTCGACCTGGGCCCCGCTCATGTAGTGCCACTTGCCGGCCTGGTTGGCGATCTGGTCGCCGGCCATGAGGGCGAAGTCCATGTACATCAGCTCGACGACGGGACGCAGGCCGACCATCGCCGCCCCCACCGCCGTCCCGCAGATGCAGGCCTCGCTGATGGGGGTGTTGAAGACGCGCTCGCGGCCGAACGCCTCGAGGAGGCCCTTCGTGAGCTTGAAGGCGCCGCCGTAGTCGGCGACGTCCTCGCCGTAGTGGATGATCCGGCTGTCCCGCGTCATCTCCTGGACGAGCGCCTCGCGAAGAGCGTCGCGGTAGCTGATCGCGCCGTCCGCGTCGCGCTTCGCGACCGGCGGCGGGGCGTACGTCGTCACCGCGCGAGCCGCCTCGGGGACGACGTCGGCGGCCGTGTCGGTGTAGAGATAGCGCAGGACGTCGGCCGGGTCGGGGTCCGTCGCGGCGGCGGCGCGGATCGCGGCCCGGGCGTTGCGAGCGCGGGCCTCGGCCTCGACGGCCGCGACGGCCGCCTCGTCGGCCGCCCCCGCTTCGACGAGCTGGCGCTCGAGGCGCTCGATCGGGTCGACCTCGCGCCAGGCGGCCTCCTCCTCGCGGGTCCGGTACTCGTTGCGGGGATCCGAGAGCGAGTGCCCGTAGTAGCGGTACGTGCTGACCTCGAGGAGGACCGGCCCGTCGCCGGCCCGGCAGATCGCGGCGGCACGCCGGACGGCGTCGTGGACGGCCAGGACGTCCATCCCGTTGACGACCTCCGCGTGCATGTTGTCCTCGGCGAATCCGGCGGCGCGCCGGGCGAGGTGGCGGACGCCCATGACCTCCTCGTCGGTCCGGTGGGTCATCCCGTAGTGGTTGTTCTGGATGAGGTAGATGACCGGCAGGCCATGGGCCCGGTCGCCCGCGAGGTGGTTCGTCCACTGGTGCTGGGCGGCCCAGTTGAGCGACTCGAGGACGACGCCGTTGGCGTACGCGCCGTCGCCGGCCATGCAGCAGACGACCCGGTCGCCCCGCTCGTAGCGGATCGCCATCGCCGCCCCGGTCGCGATCGGCACGCTGCCGCCGACGATCGCGTTGGCGCCGAGGTGCCCCGTCGAGAAATCGCCGATGTGCATCCCGCCGCCCCGCCCCCGGCAGTAGCCCTCCTCCTTGCCGAACAGCTCGGCGATCGTCCGGTAGACGTGCTCCTCGAGGGCGGCCGCCAGGAGCTCCTCGCGCGACCCGGTCGTCGTGCCCGGGACGCGGGCGGCCAGCTCGGCGTCGGTCATCCGGCGGATCGCGGCGAAGCCCTTGGCGATCGCGTCCCCGTGGCCGCGATGGGAGCTCGTGATGTTGTCGTCCGGCCGGAGCGCGGTGGCGGCCCCGACGGCGGTCGCCTCCTGGCCGATCGAGACGTGTGTCGGGCCGCGGTAGTCGTAGGCGGGGAGCGGATCGTACCCGCCCGAGCGGAGCCTGACGATCATCTCCTCGAGCTCGCGGATCGCGAGCATGTCGTCGAGGAGCTCGAGGGCCGCGGCCGGCGTGAGCGTCGCGGCGGTGAGCTCCGTCGCGAGGTCCCCGGCGTAGGCGAAGCCGCGGATCGTCCCGCACGACTCCTCGAACGGCGCGAAGTCGGGGCGGGCGTCGGAGAGGTACGTCGGCTCGGCGGCCATGCTGGTCCTCCGGGTGGGCGGGATGGATTCGGCCGGGGCCGGGCGAGTCGTCATGCGGTGATGACGCGGATGCCGCGCCGGGCGAGCGTCCGGGCGGTCCGCTCGTCGAGGCCGTCGTCGGTGACGAGGACGTCGATGTCCTCGAGCCGGCCCGCCTGGACGAAGGAGCGGGTGCCGGCCTTCGTGCTGTCGGCCAGGAGGATCACCTCCCCGGCCCGCGCGAGCACGAGCTCCTTCGTGTAGGCCTCCGAGGGGTCGGTCGTGGAGAGCCCGTCCTCGAGGGAGAAGGCGAACGTCCCCATGAGGGCGCGGTCGACGTGGATGGTCTCCAGCACGAGCCGCGTCAACGGCCCGACGAGGGCGCGACTGGTGGCCCGGAGCTCGCCACCGACGACGATGAGGCGCGGCCCGCGACCGACGAGCTCGTCGGCCACCGGCAGGCTGTTCGTGACGACCGTCAGGCGGCTCCAGCCGTGCAGCAGGCGGGCCACCGCGAGGACGGTGCTCCCGCTGTCGAGGTAGACGGTGTCGGCGGAGCCCAGGAGCTCCACCGCCCGGGCGGCGATCCGCGCCTTCTGCTCGGCGGCGCGCGGCCGCCTTGACGTCGAAGTGCGGCTCGTCGAGACGCTGGTCCAGGGCAACGGCGCCGCCATGGACCCGGCGCAGGCGGCCGGCCTGGCCGAGGACGTCGAGGTCCCGCCGGACGGTTGCCTGCGAGACCCCCAGGGCGGCGCTCAGCTCCTCGAGCCGGACGGCCCGCCGCGCGTCGACGAGGGCGCCGAGGCGCTGCCGACGTGCCGCGGCAAGGTCGGGCGAGCGCCCGGACAGGTCGGATTCTTGCACAATATGCTCTGACACGAGCATATTCTATCATGTTCGATCGGCGTTGCGCCCGGCCCGGCGTCAATGACCGTACCGCCGAGACCCGCCGATCGTCCCGGTCGCACGCGCAGGGATGCGACCACGACCCGGCACGGAGACCGAGCCGGCGCCTCGCAGTGCAGCGAAGGGCCCTCCCGCCCACGTGGGCGGGAGGGCCCGGGAGTGGCCTGGGGCCGGGGGGTCAGCCCACTACCACGTGCACTCGTTCGGCGGGTCGGCGGGGTCGCACTCCGCCTCGGTCTTGATCTCGTCGAGGATCTCGAGCCCCTTCGCGGCGTCGAGGAGGACCGGCTCGCCGGGCGTCCCGTCGGCCGTGAACGGGATGTACGCCGGGGTGACGGCGTTGACGCCACCATCGGTGTACAGGCCGGGGCCGGTGACGCCCTCGTAGTCGATGTCCTTGCCGTCGCGGATCATCGCGAGGCAGTCGGCGTACGTGTAGCACACCTCCCCGCCCTCGCCGACCTCTTTCATCGCCGGGGCCCAGGCGCTGGCCTTGTACGACCCGGCCGCCTCGACGGCGAGCGCCGTCTGCACGAAGAGGTCGTAGGTCGAGAACGCGTACTGATTGCCGGCATCGTAGGGCGGGCACTGGTCCACGCCCTCGGTGCAGTTCTTCTGGCCGTCCCAGGCCGGCTGGAAGAACTCCCAGGCCGGCGTGGACTTGTTGGGGGCGAACGACGGGAAGCCGATGGACTTCTGCGAGGCGATGGGCTCTGTGCCCAGCGTCCCGATGAACTCCGCCTCGCTCCACCCGGTCTCGCCGATCCAGGTGAGCGAGAGGCCGGCCTCGGCCGCCCCCTTGATCAGCGCCGCGGACTCGGTCGAGCCCGCCTGGACGATGACCGCGTCGGGCTTGAGGTCGGCGATCTTCTGGGCCTCCGCCCGGTAGGAGGGCTGCGTCGGCTGGACGTCGATCCGGGCCAGGACCTCGAGGCCCAGCATCTCGGCAGCCTGCTCGGCCGCGTCGGCCGCGAGCTGGAAGCCTTCGACCTGGGTGGCGAAGATCACGATCTTGTTGAGGCCCTCCTGGTCGGCATACAGGGCCCCGTAGGTCCCGAGGGCCTGGTCCAGGCCCTGCGCCCGGAAGATCGCCTCAGCGGCCTTGCCGCCGAGGTTGCCGGGGATCGCGCCGCCGTGGACCGACGGCCCGAGCGGCGAGTCGTTCTCCTGCCACCAATCCATCATGTAGTCGCGGTAGGTCCGGTACTGGTGGGCGATGCTGACCAGGATCTCGGCCTTCTTCTGCTCCAGGCAGATCTTGGCGGCCTGGCCCTCATGGTCATCGCCGATGTCCTCGCTGACGAGCTCCCACGTCCGGCCCAGCGGCGGGTCCGTGTTGATGACTTCCTCGATCGGGAAGCGCACGTCGTTCGTGAGCGACGGCCCGTACGCCGCGAACGAGCCGGTGTAGTAGGCGAGCTCGCAGACGACCACCGGCCCCGCGGCCGGGGTGGCCTCGCCGCCGCTCGTGGGAGCGGCCGTGGGCTCGCCCGAGGCGGGTGCCGTCGTCGCGCCGCCGCTGCATGCGGCGGCAACCAGGGCCAGCGTGGCGATCGCCACCGCGACGCGGCCCGACTTGATGCTACCGACCGTCATCCCGTTTCTCCTCCTGCTGTGGCATGGCCTAGAGACAGGGTCATCAGATCCGGTATCCCTCCTTCAGCTGCTGGGTCGTCAGCTCGGCGGCGTCCACCACGGCGTACGCCTCGCCGAGGCTCAGCACCATCACCCGGTCGGCGACCTGGAGCGCCTTCGTGGCGTTCTGCTCGGCCAGGACGATGGCGACGCCCCGGGTCCGGTGGATCTCCGTGATCTTGTCGAAGAACGTGTCCACGTAGAGCGGGGAGAGGCCGGCCGTGGGCTCGTCGAGGAGCAGCACCTTCGGGTCCTGCATGAGAGCCCGCCCGCAGGCCACCATGCGCGACTCCCCGCCGCTGAGGGTCCCCGCCTTCTGGGACTGCAGGGCCTTGAGGTCCGGGAACAGCTCGAACACCTCGGCCATCCGCTCGTCCCGCCCGCGCCGGCCGACCATCGCCCCGATCTGCAGGTTCTCGAGGACCGTGAGGTTGGTGAACGTGCCGCTCTCCTGGGGCACGTAGCCCATCCCTCGAGCGGCGGTCTCGTAGGGGGGTTGCGCGGACACGTCATCACCCATGAACCGGATCGTCCCGGCCATGAGGGGGAGGAGGCGCGCCAGGGTCGCCAGGAGCGTGGTCTTCCCGGCCCCGTTGGCGCCGAGCACGGCGAAGATCTCGTTGCGGACGGCGAAGTCGAGGCCCTTGAGGACGGTGACCCCGTGATAGCCGCTGCGGAGCCCCTCGACCTGGAGCATGTCGGAACGGGCCGTCTCAGACATGGCCCTCACCGAGGTACTTCTCGACGACCGTCCGGTTCTCACGGATCGACTGCGGGTCGCCCCGCAGGACGACCTTGCCCTCGGCCATGAACAGGACCTCGTCGCAGAGCCCCCAGATGACGTTGAGGTCGTGCTCGACGACCACCACGGAGGTGCCGGCGGCGGCAAGCTCCCGGACCACCGTCATGACCTTCTCGGTCAGCTCGTCGGGGAGGCCGGCCGCCGGCTCGTCGAGGAGGAGGAAGCTGGGCCGCAGGAGCAGGCAGCGGACGATGTCGAGGAGCTTCTTCTCGCCCGCCGACAGCGCGAAGGCCGTCGGGTCGGCGAACCCGAAGTAGTCGAGATGGTGGCGGATCTCGTCCTGGTGTCGCCTGAAGACCGTCCCCTCGCTGAGCACGCGCTGCGGCTGCTCGTAGCGGTGCTCGGCCACGGCGAGCAGGAGCGAGTCCCAGATCGTGAGCTTGGGGAAGTCCATGATCACCTGGTTGGACTTCACGACGCCGTGGCGCGCCATCCGGTGGGCGGGCAGGCTCGAGAGCACGACCTCGGGCCCCTCGGGGGGCCGGAGCGTCACCGTGCCGCGATCGAGCGGGGTCGAGTGCATGATCATGCGCATCAGCGTCGTCTTGCCCGCGCCGTTGGGCCCGATGAGGCCTTCGATCGGCCGGTCGCCCAGGACGACGTCGTCGACGTCGACCACGACGCGCCCGGAGAAGCTCTTCACGGCCCCCTGGACGCGGATCCGGGGGCGGGCCACGGCCACGCTGCCCTCGACGTCAGCGACCATGGAGCCGCCTCATCAGCCGGTCCCGCCGCATGTCGCCGAGCACGCCCAGCGGCCGGAACAGCAGGACGATGATCAGCGCCAGGCCGAAGAGGGCCTCGCGCAGCACGGGGATCGCCTGCGTGTACCACTCCTTCGGGAGCGGGAGGTAGGACTGGACGACGATGTCGAACAGGCCGACGGTGAGGATCACGCCGACGACGGCACCCCAGACCCGCGCCGTCCCGCCCAGCACGAGGCCGACCATCGCGGCGAGGGTCACGCCGACCCCGAGATTGCCGACATCGAGGTAGCGCACCATCACCCCGTTCATCGCGCCGAGCAGGCCCATGGCCGCCGAGGTGACGGCGAACAGGGCGATCTTCGTCCGGAACGTCGGCTTCCCCAGGCTGCGGGCCAGCGGCTCGTTGCCGCCCACGGCGATCAGCAGGCGTCCGTACGGGGACCGGTGGACCCGCCAGACATAGGCGAGAATCCCGATGACCACTGCCGCCGTGATCAAGAGCCAGAGGAACTCGTTCTCCTTGACGCGGCCGATGTCGAAGGGGAAGTCGAGCCCGCCCAAGCCGCGCGCGCCGCCGGTGAGCTCGTCCTCCGTGGTGGCCAGGATCTGGACGGCCGTGGCGAACCCGAGCGTGACCACGAGCACGCCGTCCGTGTCGAGCCCGGCGATCAGCCACCCGACCAGCAGGCCGGCCAGGCCCGCCACGAGCGTGGCGGCAGCCGCGCAGACGAGGAACTGCCAGGGATCCCCGAACGGCCAGTCCACCTGGACGTAGAGCACGCCGAAGGTGTACATCCCGAGGCCCCAGAACCCCACGACGCCGAAGTTGGCGATGCGGACGAGGCCCAGCTGGAGGTGCAGCAGGAGGGCGAGGCCGGTCACCATCACGACCTGGAACAGCCCGGTGATCAGGAAGGCGTCGAGCCAGTCGAGCATGCCGCTACACCTTCGCCGTCTCGGCGAGCCGCGTGCCGCGCACCTTCAGGACGGCGATGAAGGCGACGATCAGCAGGAGCTGCGCGTAGAGCGCCTGGTCGAACTGGAGGACCATGCCGGCCAGCGCAACGCTGGCAGCCACCCCGACGACGATGACGCCGCCGAGCCCCCAGCTCCCGCCGACGAGCGCGACCATCAGGATGAACAGGAACTGCCGCCAGCCGAGCAGCGGCGAGACCGACGACCCGACGCCCAGGAACGCCCCGGCCAACCCGCCGGCGATGCCGGCGACGAACCAGATCAGCAGCGTGACCGCGAGGGGTCGGATGCCGCTCACCCTCGCCAGTGCCTCGTCGCTGGCCAGGGCGCGGATCTGGAGGCCCAGCCGGGTCCGCTGGATGAACAGGTAGAGCAGCAGCGAGAGCACCGCGACGGTGATCAGGGCCACGAGGCGGAACGACGTCACGCCGACGCCGAGGACGAAGATCGTCTCGGGCGGCGGGACGTCGAAGAAACGCTCGGGGTAGCCGAACACGAACTGCAGGCCGTGCCGCAGGAAGATCGACAGGCCGAAGGAGATGATGATCAGCTCCAGGACGCCGACATTGCGGCGCTTCGCCGGCCGGAAGATCACGAGGTAGGTGGCGACGCTCAGGAGGCCCGACAGCAGGGCGGTGGGGATCAGGACGGCGTAGAAGTCGAGGTTGAACGTGGTGTTGAGCCACATGCCGAAGTAGGCGCCGAGGGTGATCGTCTCCGAGTACGCGACGTTGATCAGCCCGGTGAGCTTGTAGAGCAGGGCGAAGCCGATGGCGGCGAGGACCAGGGGGGCATACTCGACGAGGCCGATGACGACGGCCTGCGTGACGTCGTTCATGAGCCGTCACCCACGGCCGGGGACGGGACGCGATCGTCGAGCGCGACGATGGCGGACCGCTCGGGCCGGTTGCCGTCCGACCGTGCGCCTGGGGTCATCGCTCGCCCTCGCGAAGATGCCGGTGTGCAGCGCCGATGCCGATTGATCACCGATTGTACCGTCGGCCTCACCCGCGTCATCTGTCTCGACCGCCACGTCGGTCATCGACGGTAAAGATGCCGGTCAGCGTGGCGTCGCCCTCCGGAGGCCACGCCCGTCGGTCTCGGCAACCGTCTGCCCGTCGCATGCAGGGCAAACGATAATCGATCGTCGATGGCTGCGGAAGCCCCAATTCGCGGTGCTCCGGCGGCACCCGGCGGGTGGCGCCGGGGTAGACTGCAGGCGTCCGAGCCGTCGAGGAGCCCCATGGCCGAGGGAGACGTCATCGCGAGGAACGTCCTGGCGGACCAGGTGAAGGATCGCCTGCTGCAGGACATCATCGCCGGCCGGTACCCTCCAGAGGCGCGCATCATCGAGACGCAGCTCGCGCGGGAGCTGGGGACGAGCCAGGCGCCCGTCCGGGAGGCGCTCCGCGGCCTCGAGGCCCTCGGTCTCGTCGAGATCCTGCCGTTCCGCGGCGCGCGGGTCCGGCGCCCGACGATCGGCGAGCTCCTCGAGGCGTATGCCGTCCGCTTCGAGCTGGAGGCCCTCGGCGCGCGCCTCGGCGTCCCCCGGATTCTCGACGGCGACCTCGCCGAGCTGGAGGCCCTGGGAGCGGCCATGCAGGCGGCGGCAGCGGCCGGCGACAACCACGAGGTCGCCGTCGCCGACGCGTCCTTCCATGCCCGCCTGCTCCATCTCGCCGGCAACGCCACCCTCGAGAGGGTCTGGCGCTCCCTCGAGCCGTTCAGTCGGACGTACATCACCCTCGTCGCCCCGGGCGCCGACGCCCACTGGACGGCCGATCTCCATCTCCCGATCCTGGCCGCGCTGCGCGTCCGCGACCCGGAGCTGGTGGTCGCCGCCCTTCGTGAGCACTTCGACGAGGTCGGGGCGCGGCTCGCCGAGGAGTGGAGGACCAGCGCGCCGGACCCCGGCCACGCCGTGCCCATGACGGACGCCGCGCTGCGCTGAGCGGCCCCGCGACGACGCGTCAGGCGTCCGTGGCGAGGATCGCCCGCACCTGCTCGGCGACGCGAATCGCGGAGAGGCCGTAGATGTCGAGCAGGGCGTCGTTCGGCCCCGACTGCGGGTAGAGGTCGTAGAGCCCGATCCGGTTGACCCGGGTGGGGTAGTGCTCGGCCAGCGTCTCGGCGACGGCGCCGCCGAGCCCGCCGAGCACGGTGTGCTCCTCGACGGTGATCACCCGGCCCGTCCGCCCGGCGGCGGCCACGATCGTCTCGATGTCGAGCGGCTTGAGGGTCGCCACGTGGAGGACGTGCGCCTCGATGCCGTCGGCGGCGAGGAGCTCGGCGGCCTCGACGGTGCGCGGCGTCTGCGTGCCCGTGCTGATGAGGGTCACGTCGCCGCCCTCGCGGACCACCTCGGCCTTTCCGAACGTGAACGCGTGGGTCGGATCGAAGAGCCGTTGCGTCGGGTCGCGCACGAGGCGGACGTAGCAGGGCCCCTCGTACGCCGCCGCCCAGCGCAGCACCTCGGCCGCCTCGATGTCGTCGGCGGGGGCGACGCTCACCATCCCCGGCATCGCCCGCATGATCGTGAGGTCGTCGACGATGATGTGGCTCATCCCGGTCTGGCCGGTGAAGAGCCCCGCATAGCTCGGTGTGATCTTGACGTTGGCGCCGGTCTGGGCGATGAGCACGCGGATCTGGTCGAGCGGCCGGACCACCGCGAACGAGACGAACGTGCTGATGAAGGGCACCAGCCCCATGGTCGCCATCCCGGCGGCCACGCCGAGCATGTTCTGCTCGGCGATCCCCATCTGGAAGTACTTGTCCGGGTGCGCCTTCTCGAAGATGTCGGCCCGCGTGGAGCTCCCGACGTCGCCGTCGAGCATGACGACGCGCGGGTCGTCGTCGGCGATCGCGGCGACGGTCTGGCCGAACACGACGCGCATGGCTTCGCCCATCGGGAGCGTCATCGGGCGGCTCCTTCGCCGGCCGGGACCGGCTCGCCGAGCTCCGCCATCGCCTGGGCGAGCTCCTCGGGCTTGATCGCCCGGGTGTGCCAGAAGTAGTGGCCCTCCATGTACGAGACGCCCTTGCCCTTGACGGTATGGGCGATGACGGCGGTCGGGCGGCCGTCGGCGCCGTCGGCCGCCGCGCCGAGGACGCGGAGGATGTCGGCCATGTCGTGGCCGTCCATCTCGAGGACCCGCCAGCCGAAGGCGGCCCACTTCGCGGCGAGCTCGCCCGGCTCCTGGGGCGGGATCCGTCCGTCGGGTCCGTCGCCCGGCCAGCCGTACTGCTGGAGCTTGTTGTGGTCGATGATCGCGATGAGGTTGTCGAGGCGGTGGCGGGCCGCGGCCATCGCGCCCTCCCAGACCTCGCCCTCCTGGCACTCGCCGTCGCCGAGCATCACCCAGGCCCGCACGTCGCGCCCGGTGAGCCGGGCGCCGAGCGCCATCCCCATCGCCGCCGAGATCCCCATCCCGAGCGAGCCCGTCGACATGTCGAGGCCGGGCAGGCGGGTCATGTCGGGATGCCCCTGGAGGCGCGAGTGGGCGGCGTCGAACGTCGCGAGCTCCTCGACGGGGAAGTAGCCGCGGAGGGCCATCGCGGCGTAGAGGCCGATCGACGAGTGGCCCTTGGAGAGGACGAAGCGGTCGCGATCCGGCCAGGCGGGCTCGTCGGGCCGGATGCGGAGGACGTGGAAGTAGAGGGCGGCGAGCATGTCCGCGGCCGACAGCGGCCCGCCGAGGTGGCCGGCCTTCGCGATGTAGACGCTGCGGACGACCTCGACACGGATCCGCCGGGCGACCTCGCGGAGGCGCTCGAGCTCGGCGGCGTCCGGCGGGGCCGCGGCCGGCCCGGTCACGACGCGCCCCCCTTCTCGTACGAGCCGGAGACGACCGGCGGCGAGAAGATGCAGACGAGCTCGAGGGGCTCGGGGCCATCGGCCTCGGTGGCGTGGTGGGTTCCCGGCGAGACGTGGACGACGACCCCGGGCTCCACCTCGGCGATCCCGTCGGGCGTCACGATGCGGCCGCGCCCGGCGGCGCAGTAGATCGTCTCCTCCTCCGCGGGGTGCACGTGGCCGGCCGGCCGCGACCCGGGCGGGAAGACCGACACGCCCATCGACACGTTCCGGGCGCCGCTGTTGTGGGGTCCGAAGTACGAGTGCCAGACGCGTCCCGGGAGCTGGACGATCTCCGCCTCCGAGCGCGCAACCCGCTTGATCATCGACCACCTCGCTGGTCCGTGGCTCGCCGCCCGCCGGCGGCGCACCGTGCTGCAGCACGAACCCGCCGCGGCGCGGGGGGACGCCGCGGCGGGTTCGGCACTGGGGATGCTCAGCTGTTGCCGGGGAAGACGAGGCTGAGGCCGGGCCGGCGGCCCGGCTCCGGCCAGCGCTCGGTGACCATCTTCTGCTGGGTGAAGAAGCGGACGCCATCCTCGCCCCGCATGGCGAGATCGCCGAAGGCCGACTCCTTGGCCCCGCCGAACGAGAGATACCCGGCCGGCACCGGGATCGGGACGTTGACCCCGATCATCGGGACGTCGACCTCGAGCTTGAAGCGCCGGGCGGCGCCGCCGTCGGTCGTGAAGATCGCCGTGCCGTTGGCGTACCTGTGGCTGTTGATGAGGTCGATCGCCTCGTCGTACGTCGCCGCGTGGACGATGCCGAGAACCGGCCCGAAGATCTCCTCCTGGTAGATCTTCATCTCCGGCGTCACGTTGTCGAAGAGCGTCACGCCGAGGAAGAAGCCGTCGGGGTTCGTGGGGTGGACAAAGGGCCGCCCGTCGACGACGAGCTCGGCGCCCTCGGCCTCGCCAACCTCGATCCAGCGAATGACCGACTCGCGGTGCTCCCTGGTGTAGATCGGGCCCATGTCGACGCCCTTCTCCATGCCGGGGCCGACCTTGAGCCGCGCGATCCGGTCCTCCATGAGCGGCCGCAGCTTGTCTGCCGTGTCGCCGACGGCGATGACGAGAGTCTGGGCCATGCAGCGCTCGCCGGCGGAGCCGTAGCCGGAGGCGACGGCGGCGTCGGCGGTCAGCTCCATGTCGGCGTCGGGGAGGACGACCATCGCGTTCTTCGCGCTCGTGTACGCCCCGACCCGCTTGCCGCGCTTGGTGCCCTCCTCGAAGACGTACCGCCCCACCGCGGTGCTGCCGACGAACTGGATGGCTTTGATGTCGGGATGCTCGACGATGGCCGTGACGGCCTCCCGGCCGCCATACACGACGTTGAACGTGCCGGCCGGGCCGCCGGCCTCCGTCCACAGCTCGGCCTGGAGCTGGGTGGCCCCCGGGGTGTGCGAGGACGGCTTGAGGAGGACCGTGTTGCCGCACATGAGGGCGATCGGCACGATCCACATCGGGACCATGACCGGGAAGTTGAAGGGCGTGATCGCCGCCGTCACCCCGAGCGGGCCCCGCAGCGTGAAGGCGTCGATGTTCGTGGCGACGTTGGGGGTCATCATCCCGGCGAGGTGGACCGGGAGCCCCGCGGCGAACTCGACGGTCTCGAGGCCGCGCATGACCTCGACGGAGGCGTCGGGATACGTCTTGCCGTGGTCGCGGGTGATGAGGGCGGCGAGCTCCTCGCGGTGGCGGAAGAGCTGCTCGCGCCAGGCGAAGAAGACCTCGCTGCGGGCGATGAGCGGCATGTCGCGCCAGGCCGGGAAGGCGGCCTTCGCGGCCGCCACGGCGCGCTCGACCTCGGGCGCCCCGCCGCGCGGGACGCGGGCGATGACCTGCCCGGTCGCGGGGTTGTACACGGGCCCCGTCTGCTCGGGGAGGACCTCGACCGGCGCGCCGTCGATCCAGTGGGACAGGATCGGCAGCGCCGCGGCGGGCGCGACTTCGATGGTCATGGCTGGCGTCTCCTTCGAGCTGCTGATGGCCGGTGTTCAGGCCCGGCGGACGTCCGGGTTGGGCAGGACCAGGTCGCGGATCGCGGCCTGGAGGTCATGGTACGAGGTAACGAATGTGCGGAGGGTGCGGGCGCTCGCGCCGTACCCCTCGAACTCGTCCGCGGTCAGCCCGTCGGGCTCGTACGCCCGGCGGAAGTCGGGGATCCGCTCGTACAGATCGGCGACGTACGCCTCGTCGACGGGGACGTCCATGCGCGGCTCGGGGACGATCCCGCTCTTGTTGAAGCGGACCTGCCATGAATGGGGCATCGTCATGCTGACGTCGCCGCCGACGATCTCGGTCCAGTGCAGGCGGTGGCGGTACGCCGCCGCGAGCAGCCGCGACCGGTAGCCGCGCTCCCGGAAGATCGCGTAGGCGCGCTTGAACGCCGCGAGCCCGGCCCAGTTCGGGGCGTCCGGGTGGACGGCCAGGTCGTCGCGCTCGACGAGGACCTTCATCCAGTCGTCGAGCCGGCCGATCATGATCGTCACGATGGGGGACATCGTCGAGATGTCCTCGCCGGCGGCCTCGCGTCGGGCCAGCCCGCGCTCGACGGCTTCGGCGGCGGCCAGCGCCTGGGGGACCGTGAAGCTGACGGTGGCGTTGATGCTGACGCCGTGCGCCGTCGCCTCCTCGAGCGCGGCGATCCCGGCCGCCGTCGCCGGGAACTTCACCTGCATGTTCGGGGCCAGCCCGTGGAAGCGGAGGCTCTGCTCGAGCATGCGGGCCGGGTCGCGGTGGTTGGCCGGGTTGATCTGCAGCGAGAGGCGGCCGGCCAGGCCGTGCTTCCGCTCGCAGACCGGGGCGAGGACCGCCGCGCCGCGGGCGGCCATCTCCTCGATGATGGCCCAGGTCAGCTCGACCTCCGACCAGGTCGGGTTCGCAGCGGCGTGCTCGTGGACCCGGGGGACCCAGTGGTCCCGCTCCTTCTTCAACACCTCGAGCACGATGCTCGGGTTCGACGTGGCGCCGGTCGCCCCGCGCTCGACGGCGTAGGCGAGCTCGTCGACGGCGCACGAGTCGTTCCAGTACTGGGTGGGCGTCTCCTGCGTCATGCGGAGCAGCGGGCTGTCCACCATCGTCGTGATCATGCGGCCTCCTGGAGCGAGCAGCTGCCGCGACCGACGCCGGCGGACCGGACCGGCGGCACTGGCCGAGCGCAGCCGGCGGTGCCTGTCGGTTGCGTCAGGCGTATAATCGATCATCGATGTTTCGAATGCAAGTCCCGCGCGACCACCCTGGCGGTCCGTGCGCCGGCGGGTTGACGCACCGGCGGGGCAGTGCTATCCTGAACAATCGATTATCGACGATCAGCACCCATGACGGCGGTGCGCGGTCTCGAGGCCGGACCGCCGGGCGGGCGATCGACGGACCCGGCTCGCGGCAACGACGTCGGACGGAGGTGGCGATCACGGAGAGCTGCTGGCGCATCGAGCGCATGTCTCGCCAGGCGATTCCCGTCGGCTGACCTCGCGTCCGGCGGACGACGGCACGTCCAGCTGTTGGAGGTTCCAGGTGCCCCTCAAGGAAGAAGTCCTCGGCCAGTTCCTCGGCGACGAGAAGTTCCCGATCGAATGGACGTCCGAGACCGAGAAGCTCCTCTTCTGGGTCTACGACGACCTGCACTGCCCCAATCCGCTCAGCCCGATGTACGAGGACATCGGCGGCTGGTGGCTCTCCTGCGACCACATGTTCCGTCGGTTCGGCACGCCGTTCGCGACCGACTGGATCTACAAGAACATCAACGGCTACCTGTACACGGCGGCCGATCCCGGCCGAGGCAGGTCTGGTCGTCGAGACGCAGGAGTACAACTACCGCGACGAACCCGATCGTCCCCGAGGCTGCCGATGCCGACTACGCGGGGAAGATCGGGGCGTACCTGGGCGCGGTCCTCCCGGTCTACGGCCACAAGTTCGTCGAGCTGGTGGCGCACGCGGTTCGTCCCCGAGATGGAGCGCAACTTCGCCTACATCGAGGGGATGCTGGACAAGAAGGACCAGCTGAGCCTGGCCGAGGTGGCCGTCCTCCTCGAGGACGCCATCGACATGCACGACCGTCACTGGAAGATCCACTGGATGCTGAACTTCGCGCAGCTCAGCGCGACGCTCAACCTCCGGGCGGTCATGGAGAAGACCCACGGCAAGATCGACGAGGTCCTGCTCGGCCGGCTCCAGAACTCGGCCAACGACCGCAACTGGGACAAGATCCGGGCCCTCTGGGAGATGAAGGAGGAGGTCAAGGCCGACCCCGAGCTGAGCAAGGCCTTCGCAGGCCTGACGGCGGCCGACATCATCCCCGTTCTGCAGGCCAGCGAGCGCGGCCGCCGCTTCATCGACGAGCGGGTCGTGCCCTACCAGAAGGAGTTT
Organism: uncultured Chloroflexia bacterium; assembly: GCA_963709605.1. Lineage (GTDB taxonomy): Bacteria > Chloroflexota > Limnocylindria > Limnocylindrales > CSP1-4 > CTSoil-043. The sequence goes on from CAVPWX010000014.1 coordinate 80,900, forward strand.
GGCTGGCACGCCGTCTGGAGCCACGAGTTCGTCTTCCCGAGCTTCCTGGAGGACATGACCCCGGTCGTCCAGCTGGTCCGCGACCAGTACTCGTCCGACTACGACTACCCGTCCAAGATCGCGACCCTCAAGGCGCGACATCGACGCGGCCGCCCGGCAGATCCTCGACGGGCTCGAGGGTGAGGCGCTCGAGGAGATGCGCGCCGCCAACGAGATCAACCTCAAGATGGCGCCGCTCACCCCGGACCACCACTTCTACATCGACCAGGGCGCGAACGCCCACGTCCGCCTCGTGCTCATCGCCCTCGGCGAGAAGCTCGTGGAGATGGGGGTCCTCGACCAGCCCGACGACGTCATCTTCTTCCGCTACAACCAGCTCCGCGAGTTCATCGGCAACCCCACCGGGATCGACGGACGGGCCATCGCCATAGGCCGCCCGCGAGCGGTGGATGGCGGCGAACAAGGTCGTGGCGAAGGACTGGGTCGGCACCGTCACCGCGACGCAGCTCGCCTTCCCGTACCTCAACCTCTGGGGCTTCCCGGACAAGTTCAACCGCTCCTCCGAGGTCGAGTACGGCAAGGTCAAGGGCATCGCGGGCTCGCCGGGCGTCGTCGAGGGCATCGCCCGCGTCGTCGGCTCGGTGGACGAGTTCGACAGCGTCCAGGTCGGCGAGATCCTCGTCTGCCAGATGACCAACCCCGCCTGGCAGGTCCTCTACGGGAAGATCATCGCCGTCGTCACGGACGCCGGCGGGACCGTGTCGCATCCGGCCGTCCTGGCCCGCGAGTACGGTATCCCGGCCGTCGTCGGCACTTCGGCCGGCACCTACCGGATCAAGACCGGCGACCGGCTGCGGGTGGACGGCAGCGCCGGCGTCGTGGAGATCCTCGGGACGACCGCGACCGTCGGCATGAAGGACTGACCTCACCCCCATGACGCGCGACGCCTCGATCTCGCGCAGCGTCCTGAGCGACCAGGTCAAGGACCGCCTCCTCCAGGCGATCCTCGACGGTCGCTACCCACCGGGCGCCAGGATCGTCGAGACCCGGGTCGCCCGGGAGCTGGGGACGAGCCAGGCCCCGGTCCGGGAGGCCCTGCGCGACCTCGAGGCGCTCGGCGTCGTGGAGACCACCGCCTTTCGGGGAGCTCGCGTCCGCCGCCTGTCGGCGGACGAGCTCCTCGAGGCCTTCGCCGTGCGGGCCCAGCTGGAATCGCTGGCCGCCCGCCTTGCCATCCCCCGCCTGGCCGAGGCTGACCTCGACGAGCTCGACGGGCTCATCCGCGAGATGCGCGAGGCCGCCGACGACGGCGACTTCCACGCCGAGGCCGTCGCCGACGCCGCCTTCCACGGGCGGCTCGTCGAGCTGTCGGGGAACACGACCCTCCAGCGCGTCTGGCGCACGCTGGAGCCGTACTCGCGGACATACATCACGATCGTCGCGCCAGGCGCCGACCGGCGGGCGCTCGCGGACCACCACGTGCCGGTCCTCGAAGCGCTCCGCCGCGGAGACCCGGACGTCGTGACCGACGTGCTGCGCCGCCACTTCGACGACGCCGCGGCGGTCATCGCCCGGTCGGCGGCGGAGCCGACGGCCGCCGGGGACGACCGGGCCCCGGGTCCGGTGCCGGCCACGGCGCCGGCCGCGTTGCCGGACGCGACCGCCCGGTCCCACCGGCGAGCGCCCGCACCCGCCCTTGCCGCTGCGGAGCGGTCCAGCTGACCAGCCGATCCCCCCAAGCGAAAGGACGAGATGAGCGACCAGCTGCAACTGACGGAGGAGATGTCGGCCGGGGCCGCGCGCCTGCGGGTCGACGTGTACGGTGGCGAGCCGCGCGAGCACGTCCTGGACGACCTCACGTTCCTCAACTATCGCCTCGCCGACGTCCGCATCTCCCCGGAGGTCACGCTGGCGACGCCGGACATCGTCTGGAACCAGGACGGCGAGAAGGATGTCGCGTACGACGGGCGCGCCGTCACCTTCACCGGTCCGTGGCCGGCCGGCCCGATCCAGAAGGTGATCGTGGCGGTCCTCGCCCTTCGCATGGAGACGGTCGGCCTCCACCCGTCCCACAGCGCGGCGGTCAACTACCGCGGGAAGACACTGCTCTTCCTCGGCGGCGAATCCAACCACGGCAAGTCGATGGGCCTCATCGAGGCCGGGGTCCGGGGCGCCCTCCAGGTCGCCTCCGAGACCACGGTCATCGACGAGGCCGGCCGGGCCGTCATGGGCTCGGTGGACACGTTCCTCCGCAAGCGGACGGAGGGCACCGAGCGCTCCGACAAGGCGGCGCCGAACCGGGGGGTGGAGAAGTTCTGGGGCGAGATGCCCAGCTGGGGCATGTACGACGGCGTGCCGAACATCGACCTCGTCATCGTCCCGGCCATCGACGGCAACTTCGATCCGGCCACCAACGAGCTGATCCCGTTCGAGCGCCAGTTCCAGTTCCTGCACTCGCTGCAGAACTACTTCCTGACGAACGAGCTGCTGGCCCCCGGGCACGTCATGCCGCTGGTCGACAACGACGAGCTCAGGCGGCGGCGCGCCGACTTCGTGGCGGGCTTCTGCGAGCGGCCCTTCTTCTTCATCCGGGCGGCGACCCCCCAGGTTCTCCTGGACGAGGTCGAGAAGATCCTGTAGCAGCGAAGGGCCGGGACGATGCACCCGTTCGCGTACGCCCGCCCGACCTCGGTCGCGGAGGCGGTGGCCCTGCTCGACGAGCGCGGCCCCGACGCCCGGATCCTGGCCGGGGGCACCGACCTTGTCATCCGCCTCCGGGACGGGACCGTCCGGCCGTCGCTCGTCGTCGACGTCAAGCGCATCCCCGAGCTGCGGCCGCGGATCGACCTCGTCGGCGGCGTGCTGATGATCAGTGCCGGCAGCGTGATGACGGACGTCGCCACGGACGCACGGGTCCGCCACCACTTCCCGGCTCTCGTGGAGGCGGCGGAGGTCGTCGGATCCGTGCAGATCCGGAACCGGGCGACGCTCGCCGGCAACGTCTGCAACGCGTCGCCGGCGGCCGACACGGCGCCGCCGCTCCTGGTGTACGGGGCGATCGTCGTGGCGGCGGGACCCGGCGGCATCCGGCGGCTGCCGATCGACGAGCTGTTCGTGACGTCCGGCCAGACCACGCTCGCGCGCGGCGAGCTCGTCACGGCGATCGAGCTGCCCGTCCCGGTCCGGCGGATGGGGGCGACGCACGTCCGGCGGACCCGCCGGCGCGGCCACGACCTCGCCTCGGTGACGCTCTGCTGCGCCGTCGACGACGCCGGCGTGACCCGGCTCGCCTACGGCAGCGTCGGCCCCCGGCCCGTCCTGGTGATCGACGAGAGCGGTGTCCTGGCCGACCCGGCTGCCCCCGACGAGGCGAAGGCGGCGGTCTTCGAGCAGATGTTCGCCGCGGCGAGGCCCTCGCCCCGCTCCATGCGGGCGAGCCCCGAGTACCGCCTGGCGATGCTCCGCGTCCTCGGGGCCCGGGCGCTGCGGACCGCGATCGCCCGGCTCGGGGAGGGAGCGGCATGAGCGAGATGTCCGGGGCGATCCCGATCGAGCTGACCGTCAACGGGCGCCGCCGCGCGCTCGAGGTTGCCGCCCACCACACTCTCCTCGAGGTCCTCCGCGATGACCTCGACCTCACCGGCACGAAGGAGTGCTGTCTCGTCGGGGAGTGCGGGGCCTGCACCGTCCGGCTCGACGGCCGCATCGTCGACTCCTGCCTCGTCCTCGCCGTCGAGGCCGACGGCGGCGAGGTGACCACAGTCGAGGGCCTCGCGCCCGAGAGCCGGCTCAGCCGGCTCCAGGGGGCGTTCCTCGACAGGGGCGGCGTCCAGTGCGGCTTCTGCATCCCCGGCCAGGTGATGGCGGCCGACGACCTCCTGCGGCGGAACCCGCACCCCTCGGTGCCCGAGATCCAGGAGGGCCTCGCCGGCAACCTCTGCCGGTGCGCCTGCTACGAGCAGATCACGGAGGCGGTCCTCGCCGCCGCAGGGGAGGAAGAGCGATGACCGCGGCCCGGGTCGGCGCCGCGCCCCGGCGCGTCGGCGGCGACGCGCGCGTCAGCGGCCGCCAGCAGTACGTCGCCGACGTCCACCTCCCCGACGAGCTCCACGCGAAGCTTGTCACCCTGCCCGTCGCCCGGGCCCGGATCCTCGCGATCGACACGAGCGCGGCGCTGGCAGTCCCCGGGGTCCATCTCGTGGTGACGGCCGCCGACCTGCCGCAGCCGATGCCGCGCTTCGGCCCGCAGTTCGAGGACCGGCCGGTCATCGCCGTGGGCGAGACGAAGTACCACGGCGATCCGGTTGCCGCCGTCGCGGCCGACACGAAGGACGCCGCCGAGGAGGCCGCGCGCCTCGTCCGGGTGACGTACGAGGAGCTGCCGGCGATCGTCACGATCGCCGCCGCGCTGGACCCGGCGGCTCCGCTCGTCCAGGACCCGGCCCTGCGCCCGAACGACCCGCTCTCCGGCACGAACGTCCTGCGCGAGCACCGGGTGGGCTGGGGCGACGTGGCCGCGGCCACGGCCGAGCTCGTCGTGGAGAACCGCTACACCTTCCCGATGGTGACCCACTTCGCCATCGAGCCGCATGCCTTCATGGCGGCGCCGGACGGCGAAGGGATCGCCGTCTGGAGCTCGATCCAGCACCCCAACTGGCTCCAGAAGGTGATCGCACGGCTCCTCGGGATGCCGCTCGCGAAGGTCCGCGTCTTCGCCCCCGATCCCGGCGGCGGCTTCGGCGGCAAGCAGCACACGAAGTACGAGCCCCTGGTCGCCTTCATGGCCCTGCGGGCCGGCCGCCCGGTGCGCCTGGTCCTCACCCTGGAGGAGACGTTCCAGGCCGTCCGGCGGACCGCGGCCGAGATCCGGGTCCGAACCGGCGTCCGGGCCGACGGGACCATCGCCTTCCAGGACATCGAGGCGGACTACCTCATCGGGGCCTACGCCGACATCGCCGACCGCGTGGTCGGCAAGGGAAGCTACCCGGGCTGCGGCCCGTACCGCGTCCCCGATGCGCGGATCCTGGCCCGCAGCATCCTGTCGCACACGGTGCCGTCGACGGCCTTCCGAGGCTTCGGCAACCCCCAGGTCAACTGGGCGGTCGAGTCGAACCTCACCGAGGCCGCCATCCGGCTCGGGATCGACCCGCTCGAGATCCGGCTGCGCAACCTCGCGCGCAAGGGCGAGGCGTTCATCCCGTTCGACACGCCGTGCGACGGCACGTGGGAGCAGGCCGTGCGCCGCGCCGCCGAGCTGATCGGCTGGGGGATGCCGGCGCCGGCCGGCCGTGGCCGCGGGATCGCCGTCGGGATCAAGTCCGGGCCCACGACCGGCCTCTCCTACTCGACGGTACGGCTCCTCGGCGACGGCAGCGTCATCGTCTACGCGGGAACCTCGGACATGGGCCAGGGGGCCCGCACCGTCTTCGCGCAGATCGCGGGGCAGGAGCTTGGTGCTCCTCTCGACGCCGTGACGGTCGTGATGGGCGACACCGCGGTCGTGCCGTACGACCAGCAGACCTCGGCGAGCCGCTCGACGGTCCTCATGGGCAACGCCGTCCTCGCCGCCTGCCGCGACATCCAGGCGAAGCTGCGGGCGATGGCCGCCCGCCTCCACGGGGTGGACGAGGCGGCGATCGTCGTCGACCGCGGCGTCGTCCGCCTGCCCGATCGCGAGCTGTCGATCCTCGACGTGCTGCGGCCGGGGCTCGGCCGCCTGGGCGGCGAGCTCATCGGGAACGGGGAGATGCGCAAGGACGCCGAGCCGGACCACCCGCTCGGCGGAAGCGCCGCGTTCTTCGAGTTCAACTGCACGGCCGTGGAGGCCGAGGTGGACGAGGAGACCGGCGACGTCACGCTCGTCCGCTACGTGACCGTGTCGGACGTGGGGAAGGCCATCAACCCGCTCCAGGTCCGGATGCAGGACGAAGGCGCGGCGATCCAGGGCCTCGGCCACACCCTGATGGAGCACTACATCTTCGACGAGGCGGGGCGGATCCGGAACCTCGGCGCGATCGACTACCGGATCCCTACCAGCATGGACCTGCCCCTCGAGATGCACAGCGAGATCATCGAGAACGAGGACGGGCCGGGACCCTACGGCTCGAAGGGGATGAGCGAAGGCGCGCTGCTCTGCGTCGCAGCCGCCGTCGCCGGGGCCGTGCGCGACGCGACCGGCGTCGCCATCCGGGACCTGCCGCTGACGCCGGAGCGCGTCTGGCGGGCCCTCCGCGATCGACCGTGAGCAGCCACACCAGGAGGACCGCACGATGAGCGCGCAACCGGACATCGGTCCCATCGGGCGGCAGCCTCCCGAGCAGGTCGTCCGCGCCGCCGGCCTCGTCCGCCAGGGGCGGATGATCTCGCTGGCGGCGGTCCGCTACCCCGGGATGCCGCTCTTCCCGGGCCACCCGCCGTTCCAGGTCCTCAACTACCGGACGCCGCGCGGCATCCGGGTCACCGGCGCGAAGCCGTGGGGGCCGGTCAACGACGCCGGGCTCGGCTACATGGCCGAGTACGTGATGGCGACGTCCCATTCGGGGGCGCACATGGACGCCCTCGCCCACATGACCGTCGGCGACGACATGCACTGGTACGGCGGCGGCAACGCCGACGAGCACCTCACCGACTTCGGCCCGACCCACCTGGACGCGTCGACGATGCCGCCCTTCTTCACCCGCGGCGTCCTGCTCGACGCTGCCGGCCACCGCGGCGTGGCGTGCCTCCCCAAGGGCTCGCCCATCGACGCCGCCGAGCTGGAGGCGATCGCCGCGGCGGAGGGCGTCACGGTCGGCCCCGGCGACGTGGTCGTCATCCGCACCGGCTACATGGGCCTCTGGCCCGACACCGAGGCGCTGGCCGCCCACAAGACCCCGGGGCCAGACATCTCCGCCGCCCGCTGGCTCCTGGAGCGCGAGATCGTCGCCACCGGCACCGACACCGAGACGTACGAGGTGCAGCCGGCGCCCGACCCCGGCCCGGAGGGCAACCCCCAGCCGGTCCACACGCTCCTGCTCATCCAGAACGGCATCTACCTCATGGAGAGCCTGGACCTCGAGGAGCTCGCCCGCCAGCGCGTCCACGAGTTCCTGTTCGTCGCCCTGCCCCTCAAGATCCGCGGCGCCACCGGGTCGATGGTCGACCCCGTGGCCGTCGTCTGAAGGAGGCCCACCGGTGCCCGCCACGATGGAGGCGCTCGTCGTCCTCGAGCCGAACCGCTTCGAGATCCAGGACGTCCCGGTCCCCGTCCCCGGGCCGGGCGAAGTCCTGGCCCGCGTGCGGGCGGTCTCGATCTGCGGCACGGACGCGCACATCGTGCGCGGCGACTATCCCGGCTTCTGGCCGCCGGCCTTCCCCTTCATCCCCGGCCACGAGTGGGCGGGCGAGATCGTCGAGCTCGGGCCGGGCGCGGAGAAGTACGGCTGGACAATCGGCGACCGCGTCGCCGGCACCTCCCACGACGCCTGCGGCGTCTGCCAGAAGTGCGTCGAGGGGCGCTACAACCTCTGCGAGAACTACGGCCGGCCGGGCCTCCACAAGCAGTACGGCCACAGCGTCCAGGGCGCCGACGCGACTTACGTGGTCCAGGGCGTGAAGACGATCTTCCCGCTCCCGGACGGGCTCTCGTTCGACGAGGGCGCCGTCATCGACCCGGCCTCGATCGCCCTCCACGTCGCCAACCGGGGCAACGTCACGCCGGGCGACACCGTGGCGATCACCGGGGCCGGCGCGATCGGCCTCCTCGGCGGCGATGCCGCCCGGATCCGGGGCGCCTCGCGGGTGATCCTGATCGAGCGCAACCCCGGCCGCCTGGCAAAGGCTGCCGAGATGGGCTTCGAGACCGTCGACTCGGGCTCCGGCGACCCCGTGGCGACGGTCCGCGAGATGACCGGCGGCTTCGGCGTCGACGTCGTCCTCGAATGCGCCGGCGTGCCCGTGACCGTGCAGTGGGCGCTGGCCATGCTTCGCCGGGGCGGCCGCTGCGCGGCCGTCGGCATCCCGACCCAGGGCGTGGAGATCGCGATGCAGCGGCTCGTCCTCGACGAGCTCGAGCTGGTCGGTTCGCGGGCCACGGCCGGCGAGATGCGGCGCGTCATGCCGCTCGTCGAGCAGGGCCGGATGCGCGTCCGCGACGTCATGACCCACCGCTTCGCCCTCGCCGACTACCCGCAGGCGCTCGCCACCTTCAACGACCCCGGGAGCGGGGCCATCAAGATCATCGTCGTGCCCTGACGGCCGGCCGCGTGCCCCCAGCGCGGCCGGCCGCACGGGCATCCCGGGAGATCCGCTCCGTGACCTACGTCTACGACTGCGACCATCGCCACGACCTCTCCCTCCCCGAGGTCAAGCGGCTCGTCGGCAGCAAGGCCGCCAACCTCTCGGTGATGGCCCTCGACCTCGGCCTGCCGGTCCCGCCGGCCTTCACCATCACGACCGCGGCCTGCAACGAATACCTCGCCGGGGGCTGGCCCACGGAGCTCGAGGGCGAGCTGCGCGCCCACATGGCGCGGATGGAAGGGGCGGCCGGCCAGCGCTTCGGGGACCCTGCGAACCCGCTCCTCGTCAGCGTCCGCTCCGGGGCCCCGATCTCGATGCCGGGGATGATGGACACGATCCTCAACCTCGGCCTGAACGACGCCACGACCGCCGGCCTGGCGGCGGCCTCGGGGAGCGAGAAGTTCGCGAACAACTGCCGGGCGCGGTTCGAGGCCATGTTCCGCGACATCGTCGGGGTCGAGAAGGCCCCCGAGGACCCGTGGGAGCAGCTCCGCGCCGCGGTCGAGGCGGTCTTCCGCTCGTGGAACAGCGACCGGGCCCGGGCCTACCGCCAGCGCGAGGGGATCCCCGACGACCTGGGCACGGCGGTGACGGTCCAGGCGATGGTGTTCGGGAACCGCAGCGTCGGCTCGGGCACGGGCGTCCTCTTCACGCGGAACCCCGCCACGGGCGAGGCGGTCCTCTATGGCGACGTCATGTTCAACGCCCAGGGCGAGGATGTCGTGGCGGGCACCCACCGCACCGAGCCGATCACGGTGCTCGACGAACGGCTCCCCGGTGTTGCCCGCGAGCTGCGCGAGTACGCGGCGCGGCTCGAGCACCACAATCGCGACCTCTGTGACATCGAGTTCACGATCGAGCATGGCCGGCTCTGGATGCTCCAGTGCCGGATCGGCAAGCGCAGTCCCCACGCGGCCCTCCGGATCGCGGTCGACATGGCCGAGGACCCCGGGTTCCCCCTCACCAGGGCCGAGGCGGTCGAGCGGGTCGCGACGATCCTTGCCGACCCGCCGACCATCGTCACCGAGCGCTGCGACGTCGGTCCGGCCCTGGCCACCGGCCTCCCCGCCTCGCCGGGCATGGCCTGGGGCGAGATCGTGACCTCGCCCGATGCCGCCGTCGAGGCCGCGGAGGCCGGCCGGACCGTGATCCTGGTCCGCGCCGAGACGTCGCCCGACGACGTCCACGGCATGGCCCGGGCGGCGGGGATCCTCACCTCGACCGGCGGGCTGGCCAGCCACGCCGCCGTCGTCGCGCGGGGCTGGGGGATCCCGGCGGTCGTCGGCGCGGCCGCGGTGGTCCTCGGCGAGGGGAGCGTCACCATCGGCGATCAGACGCTGGCCCACGGGGAGACGATCACGATCGACGGCAGCACCGGCGAGGTGTTCGCCGGGGCGGCGGCCGGCACCGCCACGGTGGTGCCCGAGGCGGCCACGCTCCTCGCCTGGGCCCGCGAGCTCGGCATCCCGATCGGCGAGCCGGAGCAGGCCGCCGGACCGGCTGTCGGGACGCCGCCCGCCCCGGCGCCCGGACCCGCGCCGGCCGGCCTCACGCCCGACGACGTGCTGCGGGCGCTCACCGTGAAAGGCTATGCCACGCCCGAGGGCATCGCGACGGCGCTGCTCTGCACGGCCGAGGAGGGGAGCGAGCTCCTGGCCCGCCTCGTCGCCGACGGCCTGGCGGAGATGGCCGCGGGCTCGTTCCGGCTCACCGCCGACGGCAGGGCCGTGGGCCGCGAGCGGATCGCCGCCGACGCGGAGGCCTGGGGCGCGGAGCCGGCGACCGCCGCCCTCGACGCCTTCCTGGCCCTCGACCACCGGATGAAGGCGACCGTGACCGCCTGGCAGATGCGCGAGGTCGACGGCGCCCAGACGTTCAACGACCATTCCGACCCGTCCTACGACGCGACCGTCCTCGCCGACCTGGCCGCCCTGCACGCTCGACGCCGCGGCATGGCTGGAGCCGCTCGTGGCCGGCCTGCCCCGCCTCGCGGCCTACCGCGAGCGCCTCGAGCGGGCCAACGCCGCCGCCCAGGGCGGGGACCAGCGCTACGTGGCCTCGCCCCGGGTCGACAGCTACCACAGCGCCTGGTTCGAGCTCCACGAGGACCTGATCCTGCTCGCTGGCCGCACCCGGGCCGACGAGGTCGCCGCCGGCCGGGCCTGAGCCGAGCCCGGCGCCGGCCGGGAAGAGAGGAGCCCCGCATGTCGATCGCCGGTCGCCGGGTCATCGTCACCGGCGCGTCCAGCGGGCTGGGCGCCCACGCGGTCCGGCACCTTGCCGGACTGGGGGCGCGGATCCTCGCCGTCGCGCGCCGGGCCGACCGGCTCGGCGATCTCGCCGCGGAGCTGGAGGGCTCGCCAGGGCGCGTGGTCCCGTTCCGCGCCGACGTCTCCCGCGATGCGGACGCCCGGGCGATGGTGGCGGCGGCCGTCGAGGCCTTCGGCGGGATCGACGTCCTCGTCAACAACGCGGGGAGCGAGGTCCAGGGCCCCATCGACACCCTGGCCGACGCGGACTTCGAGGGGATGCTCCGGGCCAACGTCACGAGCGTCTTCGTCTGCACCCGGGCGGCCCTCCCGGAGCTCCGCAGGAGTGGCGGGGCCGTCATCAACCTCGGCTCGACGGTCGTCTCCCGTCCACCTCGGGGCCGCTTCGGATACGTCGCCAGCAAGGGTGCCGTCGAGGCGATGAGCCGGGCGCTGGCCCTCGACCTGGGGCGGGACGGGATCCGGGTCAACGTGATCCGTCCGGGCATCATCCCGTCGGAGCTGCGCGGCATGACGGAGGAGGCAGAGCGCGCGAAGCTCGAGACGGGGACCGCGTTCGGCAGGCAGGCCCTGTCCGCGGTCGGCGAGGGTCGCGACGTCGCCGAGGCGATTGCCTGGCTCGCCGGCGACGGCGGGCGCTGGATCACCGGCGCCGTCATCGACGTCGACGGCGGCTACACCCTCGGCGCGGCCGACATCCTCTGACCGGCGGCACGCCTCAGCGCCTCGGCGCCCCGTCGACTCCCGGCGAACGCCGCCGCGCCCGGTCCTCAGGGCGCGACGATGATCTTGATCGCGCCGCTGGAGCGGTCGTTGAACGTCGCGAGCGCCTCGGCGTAGTCCGCCAGCGCGAAGCGGTGGGTGATCATCTCGCGGACCCGCATGCGGCCCTGCTCCACGTGCGGCATGACCCGCCGCATCTCGCCGGCCGACGCCCGCGAGCCGACGAGCTCGAGCTCGTCGAGGACCAGCCGCTGCATGGCGATCTCCACGCCGACCGTCGGGATCCCGACCGCGGCGCAGCGGCCGCCGCGGCGGAGCATCTCGAGGGCCCATTCGACCGCCTCGGGCACGCCCGCGCACTCGAGGGCCACGTCGGCCCCCAGCCCGCCGGTCATCGACCGCACGGCGCCGACCGGGTCGCCCGCAGCGGTGTTGACGGTCTCGAAGCCCAGCGCGGCCGCCTTCGCCAGCCGTGCGCCGCGGCCCACGACGATGACCCGGCCCGCCCCCCGGATCCGGGCGGCATCGCCGCCGAGGAGGCCGATCGCGCCGGCCCCGGTGATCGCCACGGTGTCGCCCGGCGTGACGTTGCCCCGGTTGGCGACGTGGAGGGCGATCGAGGCCGGGTCGATGAGCGCACCGTCCTCGAACGTGAGCCCGTCGGGCAGCGGGAAGACGCACTTCACGCCGTGGACGACGAACTCGGCGTCGGCGCCCGCGACGTTGTGGCCGTACTGCCGGTGGAGCCCCTCGCGACCGTAGTTCTCGCAGAGGTTGTAGCGCCCCTCGACGCACTCGCGGCAGACGCCGCAGGCGTCGTGGGACGTGCCCGCCACGCGGTCGCCCACCTTCCAGCCGAAGCGCTCGGCGCCCGGGCCCAGGGCGGCGATCTCGCCGGCCCACTCGTGGCCCGGGATGAACGGGAAGGCGGGCGGCCAGAAGCCCGGGTAGTCGCCCCGGATCAGGTGGGCGTCGGTGCCGCAGATCGAGACGGCGCGCACCCGGGCTAGCACTTCGTTGGGCCCGGGGGAGGGGACCGGGACCTCCCGGACCTCCATCCGGTTCGGCTCGGTGACGACGAGCGCCTGCATGGTCTCGGGCATGGAACGGCCTCCCTGGCGGGGTGGGGACGATGAGGCGGGCCCGCGGCATCCGGCGGGCGCAAGGAGGGGAGGGCAGCGACGGCGTCAGGCGCCGGGGATCGCCCCCGTCAGCTTGTCGTAGAGCGAGCCGGCGTTGAGGTTCTGGATGTACTCGAGCATGTAGCCCTGCCCGATGTCGACCGGCCCGAAGCGGTCCTTGAAGCTCACCCGGGCGACGGTCTCCTCGCGGGACCAGCCGTCCGCGATCGCCGTCGCGACGGCCGTCTTCCACTCCATGAGGTGCGACCGCTGGACGTCGAGGTACTGCTTCGGCACGACCGGGCCGTGGCCGGGGACGATCCAGTCGAAGTCGAGCGCCCGGATCCGCTCGAGGGCTGCGAGCCACTGCTCGACGTTCGAGGTCATGAGCCAGGTCTGGCACCCCGAGAAGATCGTGTCGCCGGTGAAGACGACGCGCTCCTCCGGCACGTGGACGGCGAGCTGGCCCGGGGTGTGGCCGGGCGTGTGGAGAAGGTTGAACGTGTGGTCGCCGACGCGGAGCGTCAGGTCGCCGGTGAAGATGATCCGGCCCTTGTTCGGGTCGCGGTAGTACTCGTCGCGGTCCGGCCAGAGCGCCGCGCCCTCGGGGTCGTCGAGATCGGTGCCCTTGGGGTTGTCGCCGGGGACGGACTCGTAGGCGTAGGCGAACGGGTCGAGCTCCGGGTAGACCACCATGAACCGCTCGTAGAGCTCCCGGTGGTTGACGACCGTGCCGGCGCCCTTGAAGAAGTAGTTGCCGAAGATGTGGTCGACGTGGTGCTCGGTGTTGACGAGGTAGCGGATCGGCCCGTGCGACTCGGCCTCCCGGCGCATCGCCACGGCCTTCGTCGGCAGCTGCGGCGTGTCGATGACGACGACGCCGTCCGAGGTCGTCACGAAGCTCGGGTTGCAGCCGCGAAGCTTCGTGTTCGTGAAGACGTTGGGGGTCACGCGCTCCATGGCGATCGACCCGGTCCGCGAGGCGAGAGTCTCGGTGGTCACCTTGACGTTCCTGTCTACTGGGTCGCCGTCAACCCGCCGTCGATCCCGAGGATCTGGCCGGTGACGAACGAGGAGGCGTCGGAGCAGAAGAAGATGACGGCGCCGGTGAGGTCGCCCGTCCCGCCCACCCGGCCGAGGGGGATTCGGCCGATGACGCCCGCCTTGAACGCCGGGTCGTCGAGCAGCATCGCCACCTGCGGCGTATCCACGAAGGTGGGGGCGATCGCGTTGACGGTGATCCCGTGCTTCGCCCACTCGGTGGCCCACTGGCGGGTGAGCGAGCTGATGGCGCCTTTCGCGGCCACGTACGCCGAGTAGCCGGCGTTGATGCCGAGGGAGGCGCGCACCGACGAGATGTTGACCACGCGCCCGCCGCGGCCCGTGGCCTTCATCGCCTTCACGGCGGCCTGGGTGGCGAGGAGCGTGCTCCGCACGTTGAGCTCGTAGATCCAGTCCCACGCGTCGCGGGGGTACTCCTCGGCGTCGAAGAGGACCTTCCCGGCCCCGCCGCCGACGCAGTTGACGACGATGTCCAGGCGGCCGAAGCGCTCCACGGTGGCCGCGACGATCCGCTCGCACTCCGTCTCGCTTGTCACGTCGGCGCCCAGCGCGAGGACCTCCGCGCCGGTTTCGCGGATGGTCGCGGCGGCCGCCTCGGCCCGCTCGTCGGTCACGTCGACGACGGCCACGCGGGCGCCGGCCCCGGCGAGGGCGGCCGCGATGGCCGAGCCGATCGCCCCGCCGCCGCCGGGGATCAGGGCGACGCGGCCCTCCAGGCTGAAGACGTCGAGCTGGCTCATGGCTCTCCCTTCGCGGACCGCGGCGGGGTCATCCCTTCAGATCCCGTATCATCGATTATCGAGCATACGCCGACGCCGTGATCCGGTCAACGAGCGCGAGCAGGTGGAGGCTGGCCATGGACGAGCGCGAGGCGGTGCAGCGGGCGCGCGACCTCTTTCTCGACGACCGCAACGTCCACGGCTGCGCCGAGACGACGTTCATCGTCCTCAAGGAGGCCTTCGGCCTGCCGGACAGCGCGAGCTCGGCGGCGGCCATGGCGCTCAACGGCGGCGTGGCCTACAGCGGCGGGATCTGCGGCGCGATCTCGGGGGCCGCCATGGCAGTCGGCCTCCTCGCCGAGCGACGGGTCGCCGACCACCGCGCGGCGAAGCGGGCGGCGCGCCTCGTCACCGCCCTCCTGATGCGCGACTTCGAGGACGAGCACGGGGCGGTTGACTGCCGCGAGCTGGTGGGCATGGACCTGCGGACCGAGGCCCAGCACCAGGCCTTCATCGAGAGCGGGATCTGGCGCGACCGGTGCCTGCGCCAGGTCGAGTTCTCGATCGCGCGGCTGGCCCCGCTGGCCGACGAGGCGACGTGGGCGGAGACGCTCCGCCAGCTGGAGGAGCGGGAGCCGTGACCGCCGCCGACCGGTCGCCGACCGCGCCCGGCAGCGCCGAGACGGCCGGTCGACGTACCCTCCGGGGATGACCGACCAGCAGGGCACCTCCACCCCCGGCCGCCGGCTCCGGACCGCCGAGCTGCTGGCCGTCGGCAGCGAGCTGACGGCGGGCGAGACGCGCGACACCAACGGCGGCGAGCTTGCGCGATCGCTGTCGCTCCATGGCGTTGCCGTGCGCCGGATCACGGCGCTCCCCGACGACCTGGCGCTCGTCACGGCGCAGCTCCGGGAGGCGCTCGACGCGGTCGATCTCGTCGTGGCGACCGGCGGCCTGGGCCCGACGCCGGACGACCTGACCCGCGAGGCGATCGCGGCCGCGGTCGGCGAGGAGCCGGCCGTCGACCCCGAGCTGGAGGCCTGGCTGCGGGCGCTGTTCGCCCGCCGCGGGATGGCCCTCCCCGAGGTCAACCTCAAGCAGGCCTGGCTGATCCCGTCCGCGAGGTCCATCCCGAACCCCAACGGCACCGCGCCGGGGTGGTGGGTCGACCGGCCCGACGGCCGCGTCGCCGTCCTCCTCCCGGGGCCGCCGCGCGAGCTGCGCCCGATGTGGCACGACTGGGCCCTGCCCCGGCTCCGCGAGCGCGGCCTCGGCGACGGGCGGGTCGTCCGGACGCTGCGGACCTACGGGATCGGCGAGTCGCACGTGGCGGAGCTGCTGGGAGAGACGATGCTGCGGGCCGCCAACCCCGTCGTCGCGACCTATGCCCGCGCCGACTGGCTCGACGTCCGGATCTCCGCGGTCGACGAGACCGACACCGCCGGGAGGGTCGTCCGGTCCGCGACGGAGATCCTCGAGGAGGCCACGTCGGCCGTCCGGGAGATCCTCGAAGGGTTCGTCATGGCGGAGGGAGAGACGACGTGGGCCGACCTCGTCGCGGAGGCTGCGGCGCGGGCCGGGGTCCGCTTCGCCGTCATCGAGGCGGGCACCCACGGCGCGCTCGGGGCGCTCCTGGCGGAGGTGCCGGCCCTGGAGCGGGAGACCGCCCTGGGCCCGCAGGTGGCCCGCGACGTGGCGTCGTGGCCGGTGGAGGCCGAGGCTGCCGACGCCGCCCGGGCGGCCGGGGTGGAGATCGGCCTCGCGCTCGTCGCCCACACGGACGGCACGAAGACGCTGCTGCGGGCGGCCGTCGCCGACCCCGCGGCGGGGTGGACCCGCGTCCTCGACCTGCGCCTCTTCCAGCACGGCGCCCACGGCCGCTTCCGGGCGGGCGTCGCCGCCGCCGCATTCCTCGTCGAGGTCCTCGGCGCGGCTCGCTGACCCTCCCGGGGCGGGGAATCACAGCGCCCCCGGCCAGGGTGGGGGGAGAGGCCGAGGGCGCTGGATAGTGACGCACCGGGGAGGGGGGGTTCGACCGGTGCGTGCGGGTGAAGGATGCCGGGCGCGGCGGATCCGTCCGTAGGGCCGTTCGGCCCCTCCTTGGGGGACCATTGCGCCGGGCTCCTTCGCCGCGAGGCCGTCTCGAGGGGTGTGCTACGATCACCAGCGCCGCGCTGTGCGGCGAAGCTCCGCGTGGTCGACCCCCCTTCTCGAACGGACCGTGCGTTCTGCCCCTCCCTGTTCGGGAAGAGATGGAGGTCCCACGTGGCCACCGGAACCATCAAGAAGGTCATCGCCGACCGCGGCTTTGGCTTCATCGTCGCCGAGGATGCGAAGGAGTACTTCTTCCACCGCGGCGGCCTCGATTCCTCGCTCGACTTCGACCGCCTCACCGGCGGCGAGCGCGTCGAGTTCGAGATCGAGCAGAGCCCCAAGGGCCCTCGCGCCTCGCGCGTTCGCGCGGCCTGACGACGGTCTCGAAAAGGCCGCTCGCGGATCGCGCGGGCGGCCTATCCTCATCGTGTCTGGTCGGCCGGAGTGGCTGGAGGGCATCGTGGTGAACGACGTTGGCTCCGCTGCGCGGGCCCCGGAGCGGTCGCCCCACCGGCGGTTCAAGCGTCGGGAGCTCGTCCAGGCGGACGGGACCGTGCTCGGGCTGAACGCCGACGGGTCCATCGAGCTCCGCGCCGTCGATCGCACGGTGGTGCGGACATGGAGTCCCGACGATCCCGAGTGGAGCCTGCACGCCTTTCGCTTCGGGATCCGCGCCCAGGCGCGCACGGTCGCACCGCGGGGCCCCGACACGGGCTCCGCGAGGCCCGGGTCCTGATCGCTGAGGTGGTTCCCGTGAAGAGCCTGCAGGCGCAGATCGACAAGCTTGCCGTGTGCGCGCCGGCGCAGCGCATCGAGCTGCGCGAGCCGATCCTCGCGCACGGCGTGGAAGCGGTGGCTCCGCTGGCGGCCCTCGCCGCCGAGGATCCCGAGCTCGGGCCGTCGGTGACGGCCTGGCTGGAGGTCCTCGCCAAGCGCGACGAGGAGGCGAAGACGCCCGTCGTCGCCGCCCTCCGGACCCTCGTCTCCAGCTCCCAGGAGGACACCCGCCGCCACGCCACGGAGGCGCTCGGCCGCCTCGGGGTGTCGGTCTCCGCGTCGCGCGCGCGCCGGGTGACGGCCGCCAAGGCCTGATTCGGAGAGCCGCGGCGCGGACGCGGCTGCAGGGCGCCCCGGCTAGCGCCCGAGCACCGCCGTGAGCCGTGCCTTGCGCAGGTTCTCCCGGACCACCCACTCGACGTCGGGATCGGCGACCCTGCGCCAGCGCGAGAACGCCGGCAGGCCGTCCACCGGGTCCGCCGCGATCGCGACGCTCCAGCAGTACCCCAACGCCTGGCGCAGCGTGCGGTAGGCGTCCTCCCGCCGATCGCGGGCGCCCGGGAGCGTCGCGGTGACGGCGTCGAGGATCGCCAGCACCCGTCGGGCTGCGGCCCGTTCGCGCAGGAGGCGCGGCTCGCAGGTTCCTGCCGCTGCCGCTCGCTGCTCGTAGCGGCTCCCCGCGGCCCAGCGCTCGGCCTCGTCCAGCATGGCGGGAAGGTCCGCGTCGCCCCACCGCTGGAGCGCCATCGCGACCGCCTCGCGGACGCGCCAGCGTCCATCGCCGGCGTGTTCGCGCAGCTGCGCGAGCAGCTCCCGCCGCCCGTCGGCGATCAGCCGACCCAGGCCGACGACCCCGCAGAACGCCTCGAACTCGTCGCCGGAGCGGGCGAGCTCCTCGAGCGTCGCCGGATCTGCCTCCTCGGCCACCGCCTGCGCCAGCTCGAGGTTGCCGCGCGGCCCCGGCAGGCCGGAATGCTCGGCCAGGTAGGCCGGGAGATCGTCGACCTCGCGGAGGGCCTCCCGGTAGCCGCGAATCCGCTCGCTCATTGGGGGCCTTGTGCGCTGCCGCTCGAACGCCCGGCCGATACGTCAATCGGCGGCGCGGAAGAGGTAGATGGCCCAGCCCAGCGTGGTGCGCCCCCAGCGCAGGTAGGCGTCCGCGCCGACCCGCACCCGCTCGAGGAGCGCCGGCACGTCCGGGTCGTCCGGGTGGGCGACCGCGTACCGCTCGGCTGCCCGGAGCTGGAGCATCTCGTAGCGTTCCCAGTCGGCGTCGCTGCTGGCCATGACGTAGAGGAGCGCCAGGCCCTCCTCGACCCCGATCCCGGCGTTGCCGTGCAGCGTGGAGAACTCGTCCTCCCGGTGGCCGCCCGCGACGAGGAAGTCCGGGTCGGGCTCCCGCTTCCAGTACGGCTCGCCGACGAGGACGAGGCCGCCCGGCCGGGCGACCTCCCTCAGGGCCCGCAGCGTCCCGCGGTGGCCCCCCCAGATCCAGCTCGCGCCCAGGCATGCGGCGAGATCCGCGCTCCCGGGCTCGGGCAGGTGGGCCGCAGCGTCGCCCTCGACGAAGGTGAGGTCCGCGGCAGGCACCCGCGCGGCAGCCCGTTGGCGAGCCACCGGCAGCTCGTACGGGGACAGGTCGACCCCGACGCCGCCGGCCCGGTATCGCTCGGCGACCCGGACCAGGAGCTCGCCCTTCCCGCAGGCCGCCTCCCACACCCGGGCGCCCGGTGGCAGGTCGAGGAGGCCGACGAGCTCGTCGATCCGCTCGGAGCTGGTCGGGTTGCAGATCACGTGGTCGGCATGGGTGATGGCGAAGTACTTCCAGGTGTCCATCGCTCGATTGTGCGCGGGACGGCACCGGCCCGTGCGCCAGCGGCGCCCGCGTCAGGTGGGCGTGCCGCCGGATCGACGGCGGCCGCGCGACAATGCTGCGCATGGATGCGTCGACCGCCGCGGATCGCTTCTCGGCCCGCAGCGCGTCCGACGGTGGCCGCCCGCCCTCCGCCGTCGTCTTCGACCTGGGGGGCGTGCTCATCGACTGGGATCCCCGGCACCTCTACCGGTCGCTGTTCACCGCCGAGGCCGACATGGAGGCGTTCCTGGCCACCGTCTGCACGCCCGAGTGGAACGCCCGCCAGGACGCCGGCCGCCCGTGGGCGGAAGCCGTGGCGTCGCTGGTCGCGCAGTTCCCCACGGAACGGGAGCGCATCGTGGCGTACCACGAGCGCTGGCCGGAGATGCTGGGCGGGCCGATCGAGGGGACGGTGGCCGTCCTCGGCGAGCTCCGCGATCGCCGGGTGCCGGTCTACGCGCTCAGCAACTGGTCGGCGGAGACGTTCCCCGTCGCCCGGGCCCGGTACCCCTTCCTGGGCTGGTTCGACGGCCTCGTCATCTCCGGTGAGGAGCGCCTCGCGAAGCCGGACCCACGTCTCTTCCGGGTCCTCCTCGAGCGCCATCGCCTGGACCCGCGGTCCACGGTGTATGTCGACGACAGCGCGCCGAACGTGACCGTCGCCGCTGAGCTCGGCATGGTGGCCCTGCAGTTCACCGGGCCGGCAGCTCTTCGCGCGGACCTGGCCCGCCTGGGGCTCGTCGGGGAGCCGGGCGCCGAATCGGGCGCCGGACCAGTCACCGCACGGGTCGCCGCGCCTCGAACCCGCACGAGGGAGGACCCCGCCGGATGAGCGCCGTCGACTTCGCCCGCTTCGAGGTCCTGACCTTCGACTGCTACGGGACCCTCATCGACTGGGAGGCGGGGATCCTGGCCGGCCTGCGCCGGGTCCTGGACGCGCGCGACGTCGCGGCCGACGACGAGGACCTCCTGGAGCGGTACGCCCGCCACGAGGCAGCCATCGAGGCCGGCCCCTATCGTCGCTACCGCGAGGTCCTCGCGCGGGCCCTCCGTGCGGTGTGCGGCGAGGTCGGCGTCGAGCCGACCGGCGAGGAGGCGGCGGCCTTCGGCGGCTCGGTGGGGGACTGGCCGCCCTTCCGGGATTCGCCGGACGCCCTGGCCCGCCTCGCCGAGCGCTTCCTGCTCGCCGTGATCACGAACTGTGATGACGATCTGTTCGCGGATACGAACCGTCATCTGGGAGTGACCTTCGACTGGGTGATCACCGCTCAGCAGGTGGGCAGCTACAAGCCCGACCGCCGCAGCTTCGAGGTCGCGCTCGAGCGGATCGCCGTGCCCCGGGAGCGGGTCCTCCACGTTGCCCAGAGCCTCTTCCACGACCACGTCCCGGCGAAGGAGCTGGGGCTGACGACGGCCTGGATCGATCGGCGGCGCGGCCGCCTCGGCAGCGGCGCCACCCCGCCCGCCGCCGCGGCGCCGGACCTCATCGTCACGGACATGGCCACGCTGGCCGACCTGGCCACCGCGTAGGAGGGCCGTACCGGGCCCCGGGCGCCGGAAGTCCGACCCGCAGGGCGGCCGCCGGGGTCGGGCTCAGAACACCCGGCGCACGCCCGGAAGGCGCCGCAGGACCAGGGCGCTCACGGCCAGCGACCCGGCGAGGGTGGTCAGCACCAGGAGGGTGGCCTTCACCACGGCCGGCGCGGGGAGGTCCAGGAGCACGTAGGCAAGCGGGTACAGGATCAGCGGGTGGACGTAGTAGATGCCGAACGAGTTGACGCTCAGGGTCCGCCAGGCGGGCCCTGAGCCGTTGACCCATCTCTGGAAGAGGGCGGTGCCGGCGACGACGGCGGTGAGGCAGAAGGCGGCGAACAGGAACGCCGCGATCGCCTTCTCGGGCATGGTCGCCGGAAGGCCCCTCAGCCGGAAGACCAGGTAGGCCATGCCGGTCAGCACGCAGCCCCAGCCCCACGGCCCCAGGGCGGGCCGGAAGCCGGTGGCGCTGAACCAGCCCCGCCGTTCGGCGTAGACCCCCAGGATGAAGAACCCGACGTAGAAGGCGATCCGCGCCGGCTGCACGGTGAACGGGAGCAGGAGCCTCCAGTCGTCGAGGCCGAGGGACGGCGCGAAGAAGGCCGACCCGGCGGCGGTCAGGGCGACGAACGCCACGAACAAGCGGGGCCGCGGCTGCTCCACCCGCGGCACGCTGGCAGCCAGGCGCGAGCTGGCCGCATGGACCCACGCGAGGACGAGGAACAGGGCCAGGAGGACGCCCAGGAACCAGTAGACCGACTGCTGGAACATCGGCCCCCAGAAGTCCGTGGACCAGAACTCCAGGTAGCCCATCGGGTTGTCCCGCGAGACGTAGATCATGTAGGTCGCGATCGGGGCGAGGAAGACGACCCCGACGACCCACGGGATCCCCAGTCGCACCATCTTCTCCCGGACGAAGCCTCCGATCCCGCGCCGCTGGAGCGACGGGAGCGCGAAGAACCCGGCCACGAAGAAGAGGGCGGGCATGGTGGGCACGTCCACGAGGAGGACGAGCATCGTGAAGGGGAGGCTGCGATCGGGGTCGAGGACATACCACCATTCGGGCGCGTAGACCATGTAGGTGATCGAGGCGTGGAGCACGATCACCATCACGATCGCGAAGGCCCGCAGGTTGTCCAGGAAGTAGAGGCGCGGCCTGTCGCTCATCGTGGTCCTCGAGCGGCTGCGGGATCACTCGGCGCCCGACCGCGACCACCCTTCCTCGACCTCGGTGCGCCCGGCGGCGAGCGTAGGCGGGGGTCGCGCCGGACCATAGTGCCGCAGGTCCCGCGGCGGAAGGTCCGGACGGCCGGTCCCGGGCGCGCGTCAGCTCCGCGCGGCGAGGTCGTCGAGGTAGGCCTTGATGGACGGCACCGCCATGAGCCGCCGCTCGAAGTAGTCGTTGACCGCGCGCAGCGCCTCGTCCTTGACCTCGTCGACCTGGGCGGTCCGTTCGGCCGATCCGCGTCGGCCGCGGAGGTTGTTGCGGACCTCGAGCAGGTGCCGGACCATCTCCGCCTCGGAGCGGCCGTCGAGCGCCGCGATGGCCGACATGATGAGCGCGTCGGTCTGCTTGAGGAGCGTCTCGTAGTCGAACTCGGCGCCGGGGCGGTCGGCCTCGTCGAGGGTGCGGATCTGGGCGGCCACCTGGTACAGGACGGTCGTCGGCTCGTCGAAGAGCTCGCGGAGGTAGGCCGCCTCCGCGTAGCGGCCCGTGAGGCGGAAGATGTTGTAGAGCCGCCGGGCGACCTTGCCCCAGTTCGGGTCCTTCGTCGTGTACTTGACGACCTCGTGCTCCAGCTGGTCGACGTACTCGTCGACCGCGTCCGCGGAGAGCTGCTCCACGAGGCGCGTGAAGAGCGGCAGCGACTCGGCCTCGAGGTACACCTCCTGGAAATACGGGTCGATGAAGCCGTCGAGGGCGGTGATCGCGCCGTCGGGCGCTTCCCACGTCACATCGAGCATGTTGCTGGCGTTCGCGAGGGCCCGGCGGGCGGGATCGGCCACGATCCAGTCGAGCTTGCACCAGCCCGGGTCGGCCGCGGCCTGCTCCCAGGTGAGCTCGTCGGGCCGGCCGTCGCGGACGATCGCGACGCGGCCGGCGACGACGTCGTCGGCGGTCCAGGAGATCGGGCTCCCGCCGCGGACCGGCCGGCCGTCCCGCTCCGCGTCGAACGGGTAGCTGCCGAACTTCACCTCCCAGAGCCGGAAGGTCGGCCCGACTCGCGTCGCGAGGGCCTTCTCGCGGATCACGTCGGCCAGGATCCCGCAGGCCTCCTCGCGGGTGGGGGCGGCGATGTGGATCCGCTCGAAGTAGTCACAGTCGCCGGGGAAGGACTGGACCTTGTCCTGGGCGGCCGAGCCGGAGAGAGCGAGGGCCGTCAGCACCGTCGGCGGTCGGTCGGGGAAGCCCACGATGTCGCCGATCGCGCGAAAGCGCGCCAGGTCGCGCGCCGTGAAATCCAGCATCGAGACCCGGTGGCCGTAGATGCCGCTGTCGACGTCGACCACGATATCGCCGCCGCTCGCCTCCGCCTCGAGGGCCGAGACCCACTGGGCGGCCTCTGCCTCGTCGAGCTCGACGCCGAGCCGCTTGGCCGAATCGATCACGCTGGCGAGCGCCGCCTGTCGCCCGATCTCGTCCGTGCTCATCGCCGCCGCCTCACTGCTTCGTGGGCGTCTAGTATCGGGCGACTGCACGCGGAAGGACGGCCGGTGAGCGCAGAGACCTGGATCAGCGTGGACGTGGAGACGTCCGGCCCCACGCCCACGACCGGCAGCCTCCTGGCGATCGGCGCCTGCCTCGTCGACCGCCCGGAGGAGGGGATCGAGCTGCTCCTCCGCCCGGACCCGGCGCTTCCCTGGAGCGACGACGCGGAGGCAATCCATCGCTTGAGCCGCGAGCGACTGGCCCGCGAGGGGCTCCCACCTCGCGAGGCGGTGGAGCGGTTCGCGGCCTGGCTGGAGGCGGTCGTGCCGGCGGGGAGCCGCCCGGTCTTCGTCGCCTTCAATGCCCCCTTCGACTGGATGTTCGTGGCCGACGCCACGTGGCGCCACCTCGGCCGGAACCCCTTCGGGATCAGCGCGCTCGACCTCAAGGCGCTCTACCTCGGCCGTCACCTGGACACGGTCCTGCGGTGGGGCGCGACGAGCAGCGATCACGTCCGCGCGCGCTACCCGGTCGACCTCCCACACACGCACGGGGCGCTCGACGACGCGCGGGAGCAGGCCGCGATCTGCCGGCGGATCCTCGCCGGGACGGGCGTCCCGCGCGGGAGCGCATGAGCGGCGCGGCGGTCGCTCCCCGGCGCGCTCGCGCCACCTGCAACCGCGAGGCCGTCCCGCGCGTCGTGGAGGCATGAAGACGAAGCTCGCCGCCCTCCTGTCGCTCGTCCTGGTCCTCTCCGCGTGCTCGCCGGCGGCCTCGACCGGTCCCGGCACCTCGCCCGGCGGCGATGCGGCGCTCGCCCGCGCCGACGTCCCGCGGGCCTCGGCCGCTCCCGCCGACGCGGCCTCCGCCGGGGCCGCCATCAACGCCTTCGGGCTCGACCTCTACCGGGAGATCGCGGCCGGCACGACCAATGCCGTCTTCTCGCCGGCCAGCATCGCCCTGGCCCTGGGGATGGCCCGCGCCGGCGCGCGCGGCGAGACGGCCGCCGAGATGGACGCCGTCCTGCGTGCGCTCGCCTCGGACGAGCACGCCGGCTGGCTCAACGCGCTCGACCAGGCCCTGGCCTCGCGGAGCGGCACCTTCGAGGACCTGGGGGGGAACGCCCTGCCGGTCGCGCTGCGGATCGCGAACGCGCCCTTCGCCCAGCGGGGGATGCCGCTCGAGCCGGCCTACCTGGAAGCCCTCGCCGCGCGGTACGGCGCCGGCCTTCGCCTGGTGGACTACGTGGCCGACACGGAGGGGGCGCGGAAGCTCATCAACGGCTGGGTCGCCGATCAGACCGAGCGGCGGATCCCCGAGCTGCTGGTCCCCGGCGTCCTGACGCCCGACAGCCGGCTCACCCTGGTGAACGCGATCTACCTCAAGGCACCCTGGCTGGAGCCCTTCGCGGTGGAGGCCACGGAGCCCGGCGCCTTCACGCGGGCCGACGGCACCACCGTCCAGGTGCCGCTGATGGCCGCCTCGGCGGCGATGCGCCACGCGCAGGCGGCCGGCTGGCAGGCCGTGGAGATCCCGTACATCGGCGGCTCGCTGGCCATGACGGTCATCGTTCCCGACGACCTCGCGGCGTTCGAGGGCTCCTTCACGGCCGACCAGCTGGCCTCGATCACGGGCGACCTCGTGGAGACACAGGTCACGCTGACGTTCCCGAGGTTCTCGATCGAGACGAAGGCCCGGCTGGCCGACGTCCTGGCTGCGCTCGGGATGCCCTCCGCCTTCGCCGACGGCGCCGACTTCTCCGGCATCACGACGGCCGAGCAGCTGGTGATCTCGGATGTGATCCACCAGGCGAACATCGACGTGGACGAGAAGGGCACCGAGGCCGCCGCGGCGACCGCGGTGGTCATGCGGGCCACCGGAATGCCAGTCGAGCCGGTGACGGTCCGGGTGGACCGGCCGTTCCTCTTCGCGCTCCGCGACGTGCCGACCGGGGCGGTCCTCTTCCTCGGCCGCGTCGGCGACCCGTCCATCACGCGGTAGTCGGGCAGGGGGCCACGCCGTGTCGGCCGGTCTGACCGGATCGATCAGGACGGGTCGGCCGCGCCGTTCGCTGGCCAATTCCGCGCATCCCGCGTTGACCTTCGTCCATCCCCGATCGTGACCCTTGGCCGATACCGCCGGGCTTCCTGGGAGGCGTACGGTACGGCCAGCGAACGGACCGCCAACATCCGGACCATCTCCGGCGGCGCGTCGACCCTCCGGCGGGATGCCGGGCGGCGGCGGAGCCGGAACCCTTTCCGACCCGGCGGTCCGTTCCGATTCCCGGGCCGGCCGGCGCCGCCGTGCGGAGAGGCCGCGTCGAGGCTCAGGGGTACTCGGGGAGCCCCAGCAGGCCGGGGACGGAGACGCCGTCCTCCAGCTGCTCCCACCAGATCCCGGCGCCACCCTCGATGATTGCCACGTCGAGTCGCTGGGCCTCGGTTGCTGCCTCGAGCCATCCAAACCAAGCGACTGGAACGCCGAGCTCCCGACCGTCCTCGAGCGTCACGCGGAGCAGGCGAGCGTCCACGGTGACCGCTGCTGCCCGCGGCCGACTAAGCGCCGGACCGCTCGTCGAAATACTCATGCCAATGCCTCAGCAGCTCGGATCGATGCATGACCACGATGCGGCGAATGCGCTCGATCTCGCGCGGAGTGTAGCCCGCCGACTCGCGGAGATGGACCGGGGTCAGCCAGAAGGCGGCCGCCCCGGCCGCCGAACGCACGTGGATGTGGGCGGGTTCCCTGGTGGCGCGATTCTCGTGGGAGTAGAAGAAGAACTGGTACGGTCCGAACCGGTGGACGACGGGCATGCTGGGCCCTCGATCGACGGCCGGCGGGCGGCAGCATGATGACGCCGGCGTCTTCACGCTCGCTTACGGGCAACAGGGCCGTCGAGACGGAACACCCTTCTCGCGGGCGGCTTGCGCCACGGATTCGAGGGGTTGCGGTGGCCGTCAGGTCGCGTCGACGGCGCCGAGGCCACGAACGCGACGAGCGTCGCCGGCGCGGCGCGCCGAGCTGGCCGGTGTCCCGGACGGTCCGCCCGGCCGCGGAGGAGCCTACGACCGGGCGGCGAGGGTGGGCTCCGCGATCTCCCGCTCGAGCGCCGGCGGATAGGGCTGGAGGCCTGGCGACGCCGAGGCGGCGCCAGCCCTCGAGGATCCAGGCCAGCCCCCGCAGCATGATCCCGGCGAACGGGTCGAAGAGCTCGTCGACGGCGATGCCGGCGTCCTCGGCGAGGTTGACGAGGCTCCCCCGGTTGATGAGGAAGAGCTCGCGGCCGTCGACGACGTAACGGTCGATGAGCCGGCGGGCCGTCCCGCCCGGCTGCTGCTCCAGCCAGG
This sequence comes from uncultured Chloroflexia bacterium, assembly GCA_963709605.1. Classification (GTDB taxonomy): domain Bacteria; phylum Chloroflexota; class Limnocylindria; order Limnocylindrales; family CSP1-4; genus CTSoil-043. Next base: position 107,328 of record CAVPWX010000014.1, read on the forward strand.
CGACGTCGATCTCCCGGTTGCTGTGGCCGACGTTCGCCAGGATCGTCCCTGGGCGAACCCGGCGCAGCTCCGCGGGGCCGAGGACGCCCTCGCGGCCGGTGGCCGTGACGACGATCGAGCAGGACGCGAGGCCATCGTCGAGCGGCACGACGCGGCAGCCGTGATGGAGCGCCTCGAGCGCCCGGACGGGGTCGAGCTCGGCGACCGAGACGAGCGCACCGAACGCCAGGGCGTGGAGGGCCACGCTCCGGCCGACCGGCCCGAACCCGACGACGAGCACCGACCGGCCGTGCAGCGCGAGGCCGGTGATGTCGCAGAACGCCGGCCAGGCTTGCAGCCCGACGTGGTGTCGGTTGTGCAGGCGGTCCTTGAGCGGGATGTCGTTCCAGTCGTAGACCGGGAACGGGATCTCGAGCCCGGCCAGCCGATGGAGGCCCGACATCGTCGCCTCGAGGGCGGCCGCGGGCCGCGGCAGGCCCCGCCGGACGATCGCCTCGATGAGCTCGCCACCCATGTCTGAGACGGCGTCCGGGGGCTCCTCGAGGAGCCACTCGAGGCCCTCCCCGCGCTCGGCGTCGGTCATGCCGGCCCAGCCCCAAACCTCGACGCCCTCCCGGGCCAGGAAGGCGGCGGCGACGTCGTCGGTGCTGTCCGGGTTGACGGCCGCGATCCGGACGGCGACGCCGGCCCGCACGAGCGGGAGGAGGATGAGCGGCGAATCGGGGCGGATGTGCTGGAAGCAGGCAACGCGCGTGCCGGCGAGGTCGAGCGTCGCGACGGACTCCGCGAGCCGGCTCAGGACGGGCCGGGTCACCCGCCACCAGGACTGCTCGGCGGCGTCGATCCGCTCCGCGAGCGATGGGTCCTTGATGCGCATGGGGCACCACCTCCGTGGTGGGAGTGTGCGCCTGGCCCCGACCGGGCTCAAGAGGCGTCGGTCACGAACGGCGGCGTCGGCCATGGCTGTGCCGCCTCAGCCCGCTCCGATCGCCGGTGGCGTAGGGCATCGGCCACGGTCAGCAGCGACACGGCCGTCCCGCTGACGAGCCAGGCGTGCCGAGCGAGCCGGAACATCGGCGGCGCACAGGACGGACGTGGCTGAGAAGAGGGTCAACGCGCGTGACCTGCGACCACGGGCGACAGCGCGGACTCCGCAGCCGCTCCGGAGGTCCCGGTCAGGTTTCGAGGAGCGTCACGCGGACCCGGTAGACGCCACGCCCGGGGTCGAGGCCCAGCCGGTGGAGCGTCGGGGCCGACAGGTCCACGAGCCGCGCCCGTCCCGTTCCGACGTGGCAGGCGCACGCGTCGACGACCCGCACGATCGTGCACCGGCCGGCCGAGCGGACCTTCGCCCGGGGCGCGGTCCGGCCGCGAGGAAGGTCGCGGGCTCCCGGCATCGCGACGTGCGGGATCCCGGCGCAGCCGCGCGTGGCGGGGTACCAGGTCGCCACGCCCTCGACCGTCAGCCCGTCGCGCAGCTGGCCCACAGCCTCGTGGGTCGCGCGGCTGCTCGAACGACGGCGGGGGGTGCGGACGTTGCCGTCGCTGAACGACCCTGATACCCCTCCCCAGTATTGACAGAAGGGTTGACAGGTTGCCCGTGGCGGCGCATCATCCTCCTGTACCGGCGTGTCAAGACTTGACACGCCCGTCGCGCGTGTCCGGCGCGACGGGGCGAGGAGGCCGAGCAGAGCGCCACCGCGTGCGAGCAGATCCCGTCGGGCGGGACGGGGCAGGGAACCATGGAGCGCGGCCCGCCGTCCGCGTGCCAGGGGCACCGGCGCAGGCGCGCACGAGACCCACGACAGGGGAGCACTGGTTGGCCGTCGGCGTCGCCGCGGAAGTGAAGACGAAGCTCACCGTCCTCGACGTCGTCGGGGAGACGGTCGCGCTGAAGAAGGCGGGCACCACCTACAAGGGCCTCTGCCCCTTCCACGCGGAGAAGACGCCGAGCTTCATCGTGACGCCCGGGCGCGAGAGCTGGCACTGCTTCGGCTGCGGCGAGGGTGGCGACATCTTCAGCTTCGTGATGCGCCGCGACGGCCTCGCGTTCCCGGAGGCCCTCAAGATCCTGGCCGCCCGGGCCGGCGTCGAGATCGACGAGCGCACCTCGCGCGAGGACGCCCACCGCAAGCGCCTCCACGAGGTCGTCGAGAGCGCCATCGCCTTCTACCACGCGGTCCTCACGAAGTCGCGCGGCGGGCGAGCGCGCCCTGGCCTACCTGCACGAGCGCGGCTTCACCGACGAGACGATCGAGTGGGCGAACCTGGGCTGGGCGCCGCCCGACTGGGACGCCCTGGGCCGGACGCTGGAGAAGCGCCGCCAGATCGGGGCCGCCGATCTCGTCGAGGCCGGCCTCGCGACCCCGCGCAAGGGCGGCAACGGCGTCTACGACCGCTTCCGGGCCCGGGTGATCTTCCCGATCCGCGACGCCACCGGCAACGCCACCGGCCTCGGCGGGCGGGTCCTGAAGGGCGCCGGCGGCGCCGACCCGGAGGGCCCCAAGTACCTCAACTCGCCGGCGACGCCTCTCTTCGACAAGAGCCGGACGCTCTACCTCCTCGACCGGGCGAAGGCCCAGGTCCGCAAGACCGGCACCGCCGTCATCGTCGAGGGCTACACCGACGCGCTGATGGCCCACCAGGCGGGCTTCACGAACGTGGTCGCGAGCCTGGGCACCGCGCTCACGCCCGGCCAGGTCGCCCTCCTCATCCGCTATGCGGCGAAGAAGATCGTCCTCGCCTACGACGTCGACCCGGCCGGCGAGAAGGCCGGCACCCTCGGCGTGACGTCACTGGAGGCGCTCACCCGCCAGCTGGCGGCGTCCGACACCGACGTCGAGCTCGACGAGGTGCGGGTCGCGCGGCTCCCCGACGGCAAGGACCCCGACGAGGTGCTCCGCGAGAGCCCCGACGCCTGGCGCGAGGCGATCCGCACGGCGCTCCCCATCGTCGAGTACCTCATCGACTTCCACGCCCGCGGTGCCGACCTGCGCACGACCGGCGGGCGGGCCCGCTTCGTCGACGCGCTCCTCCCCACGCTCCGGACGGTCCGCAGCCCGGTCCTCCGCGACGGCTACCTGCAGACGCTCCGCCAGGTTTCCGGGGTGGAGGAGCGGGTGCTGCTGGAGGCGCTCCACCGGGCGCCCGACGGTGGCCGGGGCGGCACCGGCCGCGGTGGGGCGGGCGGCCCCGGGGGCCCGGGCGGCCCCGGTGACGGCGGCCGGATCAGCGCCGACTCGGTGATGGCCTCGCCCGACGCCTTCGATCCCCGCGCCGTCCTCCGCTCGATCACGCCGGTCGAACGCGAGCTCCTGCGCTTCCTCCTGCTCGCGCCCGAGCTGCAGGCCGAGACCGCCGAGCGCCTGGCGCCGGCCGACCTCCCCTCGACCCCGGCGCGCGAGCTGTGGTCGGCCGTGCTGGCCGTCCGCGCGGCCGGCCCCTACACGTCGGAGGCGGTCTACGGCCGCCTGGACCCCGAGACGCAGGCCCTCATGGCCGCGCTCCTGGGCGGTACGGCCATCGTCGCCGTGGCCGGCGGCACCGGCCGGACGGACGCCGGGCTGGCCGAGCAGGGGATCGAGCAATGCCTCCTGCGCCTCGAGCTCGACCGCCTTGAGGACCGCGATCGCTTCAGCCGGGTCGAGCTCGCCGAGGCCGAGCGGGCCGGCGACCGGGCCGCCATCGACCGCTACATGACCGAGATCTCCCACCACAACGAGAACCGCCGCGCGCTCCACCGGCGCCTCGAGCAGGCCAGCCTGCTCGCCAGGCCGCTCGCGCGCCAAGCTGGAGGACGACCGTGACCACCACCGATCCCGCCGACGCCGCCCTCGTCGAGGCCGTCCTGGCCGACACGCCGCGCCGGCGCCGGGCCGCCGCCGCCGAGGCCAAGGTCCTGAAGGCCGCCACGCGCGCCGCGGCGCTCCCCGACGAGGGCCCGGCAGCGGCCACCGCCGGGCTGGATGTCGTCCTGCCGGGGCCGGACGTCGAGCTCCCGGGCGTGGACGAGGACGACGAGGATGAGGACGTCGTGCTCGGTGCCGCGCCGGACGCCGCGCCCGGCGTGACCGAGCTCGTGGGCGACGACGTGGACCTGGGCGAGGACGCCGCGCAGGAGCTGGCGACAGTCATCGTGCCGGGCCTTGTCGCGGACGCGAAGGACGCCGTCCCTCCGGGCGACGCGCCGGCGAAGCTCGACGCCAAGGCCCTCGAGGAGCCGACGGCCGAGGAGCTGGAGGCCCTCTCGGCGGACATGATCGGGATCGACGACCCGGTCCGGATGTACCTCAAGGAGATCGGGAAGGTCGCCCTCCTGACCGCCGAGGAGGAGATCGTCCTGGCCAAGGCGATCGAGCTCGGCGAGTGGATGGTGGAGTTCCCCGCGAAGGCGATGATCAGCCTCCACGAGTGGACCCTCCACGACACGGAGCGCAAGACGCGGACGGCCAAGCCGCAGCACCGCCTGCCCTTCGGCGAGGAGGCCCACCGGATGGTCGCGCGAGGCGATCGCCGACGGGGCCGCCGCCGACCTCCTGGTCCCGCACCCCGACTTCCACCTGGTGCGGGCTGGCCGGGACGCCCAGTCGGAGGGGACGAAGACGCTCCTGAAGGAGGCCCGCAAGCTCCTGGCGACGTACAACGAGACGCTCTCCCCGGAGGTGTTCGTGACCCTCCTCGACTGGGCCTACTTCGCCGTCCACAACGGCGACCTCGACTCGCGCGACAACGTCGGCCTCCGCGCGATCTACGACTGGACACGCGAGGGGGTCGCCTTCCCGGCGCTGGAGCGCTGGATCTCGGCCGGCCAGGACGCCGACCTGCTCAAGCGGATGGGCTACGACCCCGAGGTGCCGCTGAACACGAAGCTGGCCCATCGGAAGGGCGAGATCGTGCGGATCGGGCGCGACGCGCGCGAGCAGCTGACGTCGGCGAACCTGCGGCTGGTCGTCTCGATCGCCAAGAAGTACATCGGCCGCGGGATGTCGTTCCTGGACCTGATCCAGGAGGGCAACATCGGCCTGATCCGGGCGGTCGAGAAGTTCGACTACGAGAAGGGCTTCAAGTTCTCCACCTACGCCACGTGGTGGATCCGGCAGGCCATCACCCGCGCCATCGCCGACCAGGCCCGCACGATCCGCATCCCCGTCCACATGGTGGAGACGATCAACCGCCTGATCCGGGGTCAGCCGGCAGCTGCTCCAGGAGCTGGGCCGCGAGCCGAGCGTCGAGGAGATCGCCGAGGCGATGTCCAAGGGCCAGGAGGTGGTGGTCACCCCGGAGAAGGTCCGCGAGATCATGAAGGTGTCGCAGGAGCCGGTCAGCCTGGAGACGCCGATCGGCGAGGAGGAGGACTCCCACCTCGGTGACTTCATCGAGGACCGCGGCGCCCTGGCCCCGGCCGAGGCGGCCTCGCACCAGCTGCTCAAGGAGCAGGTGGAGGCGGTGCTGGACTCGCTCACCGGCCGCGAGCGGCGGGTGCTGCAGCTCCGCTTCGGCCTGGAGGACGGCCGCGCCCGCACCCTCGAGGAGGTCGGTCGCGAGTTCAACGTGACCCGCGAGCGGATCCGCCAGATCGAGGCCAAGGCGCTCCGCAAGCTGCGCCACCCGAGCCGCAGCCGGAAGCTCAAGGACTACCTGGAGTAGGTGAGTTGCCGGACGGCGTCGGCGGTCCGTCGCCCTGCCCGGCGCGGGCTGACCCGCGAGCTCTTCCCTTTGCCTTGCCGGGGAAGTAGCATTCCAGCTCGGGTTCCGAGCATCCGCGTCGAAGGGGAACCGTGCCGCCGCCGCTCGCAAGGCTGATGCGACTCGTCCGGATCGGGGCAATCCTGGCCTCGGCGATGAGCTGGGTCGACCGACGACGTGGAGCGTTTCCGCTGGGCGTCATCGGGAGCAGGCTCGTGGGTCGTGCTCGCACCGTACCGGGAGGGATCATCGACATGAAGTTCGTCCTCGGGCTGCTCACCGGGCTCGTCCTCGGGGCCGTGGGCGCCGTCCTCTACTCGGTCCAGAGCGGCCGCGACCTCCGCGAAGCGGTCGATCAGGTCCGCTCTGAGTTCGACACCCGCGATCTCGACGCGCTCGGGGCGCGCCTCGAGGCTCGCTTCACGCAGATGCAGGCCCAGCTCGAGGAGAGGATCGGCCAGGCCCGGGAGAAGGCGACGTCGGCCGTCGACCAGGCCTCCGGGGCCGCGAAGGAGGGCGCAGACCGGGCCGCCGAAGCTGCCAAGGAGGGCGCAGACCGGGCCGCCGAAGCTGCCAAGCAGGCCGTCGAGACTGCCACGACGCCGGTCGAGACCCCGGGCGCCGACGCCGAGCCGGCGGGCTGACTCCCCGCTGATCCCGTGGGGCGGCCGGCCGTCGGGACCCCCGGGCCCGCAGTCGAGCTGGGCCCGGGGACGCCGCCGACCGACAACCTCGAGCAGGAAGAGCTCGAGCGAGCATCGGGGGCAGCATGACCGACGACCCCGTCGACGAACCGCTGCGAGCGGCCGCGCGAGCCATCGTCGACTACGACGGCCCCGTCCCGGGCGATCTCGGCCTTCTCGTCGCCCAGCTGAAGGAGGCCTTGGCCGGCGCGTCACCATCCGCCGCCGGCGCCACGCCACCGGCCGCCGCGCCATCGGCGCCCGGCGCGCCGGGGCTGGACGTGGAGCGGCTGCAGGCGGCTATGGAACGAGTCGCCTACCTCCAGGCGGGGCGCCAGGGACGGTTCCAGGAACGCGCCCGACGTGTCTTCGCCGAGGCCATCGCCCGCGAGTACAACGCCACCGCCCCACCCACCGACCCGCCGACCTCTGAGCATCGCTAGGGCCGCAGGACGACCGCCCTCGATTCCTGTGGGCTCACCGGGGATTCGCTGGGACTGCACCGCGGCTGCATGCCATGCCGCCGCCCAGCGCCGCGGCGTGGCACGATGGCGCGCATGGAGACGACCCGAGCCAAACCCCCCGGTGAGCCCCGCGGGGCCGCCACCTGGGAAATCCGCGCTGCCACGGCCGGCGAGATGCGCGCGTTCACCGCGCCGCTTCCGTCAGCTTTCGCGGAGGAGATCACGGAGGCCGAGCTCGAGGACTGGTTCCGGGTCATCGAGCCCGAGCGCTGGATCGCGGCGTTCGAGGGCCCCGACGGTCGCGAGGCGCTCGGCAGCACGGGCGCCGTCACCTTCCGGCTCACCGTTCCCGGCGGCGAGGTCGCCGCGGCCGGCGTGACCGGCGTCGGCGTCCGCCCGGACCACCGTCGCCGCGGCATCCTGCGGGCGCTGATGCGCCACCAGCTCGACGACGTCCGGGCCAGGCGCGAGCCGGTCGCCGTCCTGTGGGCCTCGGAGGGCGCCATCTACCAGCGGTTCGGCTACGGCCTGGCGACGATGAGCGGGTTCCTGGAGGTCGACCGTGGACAGACGGCCTACGCCCGCCCGCTCCCGCCGGAGGGCCGGATGCGTCTGCTCGACGAGGACCAGGCGATGGCCGCGTTCCCGCCCCTCTACGACGCGATGCGCCGGGTGACCCCCGGCGCGCTCTCGCGGACCGAGGAGTGGTGGCGCAGCGGGCCGATCGCCGACCGGGAGTACGCCCGGCGGGGCGCCGGCCCGAAGTTCCGCTACCTCTACGAGGCGGACGGCGCCGCCGAGGGCTACGCCATGTTCCGGGTGAAGAGCGAGTGGGACCATCGCGGCTCCAAGAGCCAGCTGGAGGTCTACGAGGCGATCACGCTCACCCCGCGGGCCGTCCGCGACGTGTGGCGGTTCCTCTTCGAGGTCGACCTGGTGCGGACCGTGCGGGCCGGCCGCATCCCGGTGCCGCACCCCCTCCAGCACATCCTCGCCGAGCCCCGGGCGCTCGGCCTGGTCGTCGGCGACGGGATCTGGCTGCGGGTCGTGGACCTGCCGGCGGCGCTGGCCGCGCGGCGCTATGGGACGGCCGACACCCTGGTCCTCGAGGTGACCGACACCTTCTGCCCCTGGAATGCGGGCCGCTGGCGGCTGGAGACGACGGGCGAGCCCGGAGCGGCCGCCGGGAGCGCGACACCGACGGAAGCCGCCCCCGACCTCGTCCTCGACACGACCGACCTGGCCGCCGCCTACCTCGGCGGGACCCGCCCCACGGACCTCGTCGCGGTCGGCCGAATCCAGGAGCGAACGCCGGGCGCCGTCCGCCGCGCCGACGCCCTCTTCGCGGCGGAGCGCACGCCCTGGTGCGTGATGATGTTCTGACCCGGTACGGGCGGGGCGGGGCGGCTATGTGCGGGCCGTCCGCCGCCGTCGGAAGGCCGCCTTCTCGAGCTCCACGGCCACGAAGGCGGCGCTCGAGGCGACCAGCACGATCGCGAGCTCCTCGAGCCCGAGCGCCTCCGTCACGAAGATCGGCTGGAGCGCCGGCACGTAGATCAGGGCGAGCTGGACGGCGAGCGTGCCCACGACGGCGAGCGCGAGCGGGACGTTCGAGCGCAGCCCAAGCGCGAACGTGCTCGTCCGCTCCGAGCGCACCGCCATGGCATGGCCGAGCTGGAGGAGCGAGAGAGTCGTGAAGACCATCGTCTGCCAGTGCCAGTCGGCCTCGATGGCGAGCGCCTGGATGCCGAGGACGACCGCGCTCATCAGGAGCCCGACCCACAGCGCATGCTGCCAGAGGCCGCGCCCCAGGATCGACTCGCGCGTGGAACGGGGCGGACGGCGCATCGCATCGCGCTCCACCGGCTCGACCCCGAGGGCGAGGGCCGGCAGCCCGTCGGTCACGAGGTTGATCCACAGGATCTGGACCGCCAGGAGCGGGATCGGGAGGCCCAGGAACGGGGCGAGGAACATGACCCAGACCTCGGCCGAGTTCGTCGTCAGGAGGTAGCGAACGAAGCGCCGGATGTTGTCGTAGATCCGGCGCCCCTCCTCCACAGCGTGAACGATCGTCGAGAAGTCGTCGTCGGCGAGGACCATGTCGGCGGCTTCCTTGCTCACCTCGGTCCCCGTGATGCCCATCGCCACGCCGATGTCGGCGAGGCGCAGCGCCGGGGCGTCGTTCACCCCGTCGCCGGTCATCGCCACGACGGCGCCGCGGCCCTGCCAGGCCTCGACGATCCGCAGCTTCTGCTCGGGGTTCATGCGGGCATAGACGGCGACCCGCTCGACGCGCTCCCCGAAGGCGTCGTCGTCGAGCTGGTCGAGGTCGTGGCCGGTCAGCGCCTCGTCGGCGGGGCCCAGGATCCCGATCCGGCGGGCGATCGCCGCGGCGGTCAGGGGATGGTCGCCGGTGATCATGATCGGCGTGATCCCGGCTGTCCGACAGGCGGCGATCGAGCCGGCCGACGCCGGACGGGGCGGGTCGGCCATCGCGACGAGGCCGGCGAGGCGGAGGTTCGCCTCGGCGCGCTCGAGGTCGTCCGGGATGGCCGGGATCTCGCGGTAGGCAAGGGCCAGGACCCGGTAGCCGGCGGCGGCGTAGCGGGCCCCGGCCTCCTGCGCGGCCGCCAGGATCGGCGCGTCGACCGGGTCGAGGAGGGGGGCAAGCGCCTCGAGCGCGCCCTTCGAGGCGACGCGGACGTGGTCCTCGAACTCGTGGAGCGTCGTCATCCGGCGGCGGGCGGCGTCGAACGTGATCTCCTCGAGGCGGGGGTGCTCGGCGAGGAGGGCTGCGGCGAAGACGCCCCGCTTGCCGGCGAATGCGAGGAGGGCGCCTTCCGTCGGGTCGCCCGTGATCATCCACTCGCCGCCGGCGCGCTCGGGAGCGCGAAGCGTGGCGTCGTTGCAGGCCGCCGCGATCCGGGCCAGGCGGTCGAGCGCGCCGTTGAGCGCCGCGGGGTCGTCCGTCCCGGCCGCGCCGCCAGGGGGCGCGTCGGGGTCGGGCTCGAAGGCGCCGTCGGGCGCGTAGCCGTCTCCGCCGACCCGGACGGCGCCGAACGGCGTCCAGGCCCGCTCGACGAGCATCCGGTTCTCGGTGAGCGTGCCCGTCTTGTCGGAGCAGACGACGGTGACGGAGCCGAGCGTCTCGACGGCCGGCAGCTTGCGCACGAGCGCGCTCCGGCGGGCCATCCGCCGGGCCCCGAGCGCCAGCGCCACCGTGACGACCGCCGGCAGGCCCTCGGGGATCGCCGCCACCGCGAGGCTCACGGCGACGAGGAACATCTCCTCGGGGGATTCTCCGCGGGCGACGCCGGTGGCGAACACGAGGGTGCACACGACGAAGGCGAGCCCGGCGAGCGCCTTGCCCAGCGTGGAGAGTCGCCGCTGGAGGGGCGTCTGGCCGCCCGCGTGCTCCTGGAGAAGCTCGGCGACGCGCCCCAGGGCGGTCGACATCCCCGTCGTCACGACGACTCCGAGGCCCCGCCCGTAGACGACCGCGGTCCCGTTGAAAGCCACGTTGCGCTGGTCGGCGAGGGTCCCCTCGGGGACGTCGGGGAGCGGCTCGGTGGACTTCTCGGCCGGCTCGGACTCGCCGGTGAGGGCCGCCTCGTTGATCCGCAGCGCCCGTGCGTCGAGGAGCCGCAGGTCGGCGGTCACGATGTCGCCGGCGTCGAGCCGCACGAGGTCGCCGGGGACCACCTCGGGGGCCGGGACGAGCACCGTCTCGCCGCCCCGGACGACCCGGGCGGTCGGGCTCGACATCCGCTTGAGGGCGTCGAGGGCCTGCTCGGCGCGGTACTCCTGGACGAACCCGACGACCCCGTTGAGGACGACGATCGCGAGGATCACGACGGTGTCCTTGACGTCGCCCAGGGCGTACGTGATGACCGAGGCGACGAGGAGGACGATGATCATCGCGTTCGTGAACTGCTCGAGGAAGAGCCGCCAGGGCGGCTTCTTCCTGCGCTCGACGAGCTCGTTGCGGCCGTAGCGGGCGAGCCGGGCGGCGGCTTCGTCGGCGTCAGCCCGCGGGTCGCGTCGGTGCCGAGCGCGGCGGCGACGTCGGCCGCCTCGCGCGTCCAGGGCCGGGCGGCCGGATCGATCGGTGGGTTCATGCCCCCACAGCATCGCGCACCGGCCCCCGCGGGGTGAGGGTGCGCCGTCCCGTTCCACCGGGGCCGTTCGTCCCGACCAGGGAGCAGGCCGTTCGCCCCGGCGAGGCCCGCGCGCCGGCCGCCGGCGATCGCACGGTCAGGCGGTCAGGCGGGCCAGGTCATCGCCGCCACGAGCTCCTCGAAGAGCGCGTCCGCCTCGTCCATGTCGACAGCGGGTTCGGCAAGGAGGTTCACGACGAGGCCATTGCCATCGCGGACGAGGACGAGCTTCTGGACATACGCGTTCCCGACACACCGCATCCGACTGAGCCGCCCGACCGTCTGGCCGATGGCGAGGTCGGTGACCTTGGCGGGCTGCGCGGGACAGTCGTGCCACTCCGCCGACTGCTCCAGGATCCGCGCACTGAACGCGTCGAGATCGAGGTCGGTCGGTGCGCCGTAGGCGAAGAAGCGAACGGAGCCGGGGAGCAGCACCTGGTCGGTGTACGGCCCGACCCAGTCGATTCGCGCCTCGCCGTCCCACGCCTGCAGTCGCTGCTTCGCCACCGACACCCCCGGCAGCGTGATCCGGTACCCGTAGCCAGTGGACGTGAACTCGTACGGCAGCCGGCGTCGGGGCGGGGGTCGGGGCGAGGGTCGGGGCGGGGGTCGCGGCGACGGCCGCCGTCGGGGCCGGCGTGACCGGCTCGGTGGTCGGGGCGGCCACCGTCCCACCGCACGCGGCAAAGACGACGCTGACGACGACGAGGGCGCTCCCGAGTCGCGATCGGAGGAAGCTGGTCACGTGAGTCTCCTCGGTCATCATTCGGTGGGTCGGGATGTTACGGGAGGCGGCCGGCGACCGCCCGCGCTCGGGGCGGCGTGACGGGGGTGGGCTCGCGGGGGAGGTCATGCTGGCGATCGTAGCGCGCGGAGTCGCCGGGGCCTTGACAGCTCGCCCGGGTTCCGTCAATATAACAGACTCATTATGAAAGCAGGTGTTTACCGATGACCGGCGACCAGCTGAGCGAGGTGTTCGGCGCGCTCGCCGACCCGACGCGCCGGGCGATCCTGGCCCGCCTGGCCGACGGCGACGCCACGGTCGGGGAGATCGCGGCCCCGTTCCCGCGTCTCCCAGCCGGCCATCTCGCGCCACCTCAAGGTGCTGGAGCAGGCGGGGCTCATCTCTCGCCGGCGGCGGGCGACCGCCCGCCCCAGCCACCTCGAGGCCGAGCCGCTTCGCGAGGCGACGGCGTGGCTGGCGGAAAACTGCGACTACTGGGACGAGAGCTTTCGATCGCCTCGAACGAGCTCCTCGCCACGCTCCAGCAGCAGGGGACCCAGGGCGCCGACCGGCCGGCCCCGACCCCGGCGCACAGGGGGGAACCGATCATGGGAACGACGCGGATCATGGCTGAGCCGGGCCTGCCGTTCATCGAAATCGAGCGGGAGTTCGCCGCCCCGCGCGAACTGGTCTACCGCGCCCACGTGGACCCCGAGCTGCTCGTCCGGTGGCTGGGGCCCGCGAAGTACGCGATGCGGGTGGAGCGGCTCGAGGTCCGCGACGGCGGGAGATGGCGGTTCGTCCATGTCGCCGACGACGGCGGCGAGTTCGGCTTCCGCGGCGTCTTCCACGGCGAGCCGTCGGTCGACGGCATCCTCCAGACCTGGGAGTTCGAGGGGTTCCCGGGACACGTCTCGCTCGAGTTGCTCGTGTTCGACGAGCGCGACGGTCGGACGACCCTCCAGCCCACGCTGTCTACCAGTCGGTCGAGGACCGTGACGGGATGATCGCGAACGGGATGGAGGGCGGCGTGAACGAGGGCTACACCCGCCTCGACAACCTCGTCGCCCGGCTCGCGCCCGTGGCCTGAGGCCGGCCGTTCCACCCGAACTCGAGCCCCCACCCCCTTCGAGGAGACGATCATGCCCGAGCCGAGCGCGCCCGGACCCCGGATCACGCCGTTCCTCTGGTTCGCCCACCAGGCGGAGGAGGCGGCCGCCTTCTACGTCTCGGTCTTCCCGGGCTCGCGGATCACCGGCGTGCGCACGGCGCTATCGCGGCGGCCCGGCCCGGAGGGCGTGCCCCGGCTCGGCGACTGACGGTCGCCTTCGAGCTCGACGGCCAGCCGTTCACCGCCCTCAACGGCGGACCGCTTCCGCGTTCGACGAGGCGGTCTCGTTCGTGGCCAGTGCGCCGACCAGGCCGAGGTCGACCACTACTGGGAGCGCCTCGCCGAGGGCGGCGATCCGGCGGCGCAGCAGTGCGGCTGGCTGAAGGATCGGTTCGGGGTCCCGTGGCAGGTCGTTCCGGAGCGGTTCGCCGGCTGATGGGCGACCCGGACCCGCGGAGCGCGCCGCGCGGACGACGGAGGCGCTCCTGAAGATGAAGAAGTTCGACATCGCGGAGTCCCGAGCGCGCCCACGCGGGGTAGCGGCCCAGGCGCGGTGGCCTCTCGGTCGGCCGGGGTGCCGCGGCCGCCGGCCCGCGGACGCCCGCTACGACGCGGGCATCTCCCCCGGGACCTCTCCGGTCGCGATCGGCATC
>CAVPWX010000015.1:0-143781 GCA_963709605.1 uncultured Chloroflexia bacterium
GTGATCGCGGCGAGCTCCTCGAGCGGGAGCCCCTCCTCGATGACGTAGGCCAGGGAGATGGCGAGCGGCTGGGCGCCCATCATCGCCAGGTCGTTGACGGTGCCGTTCACGGCCAGCTCCCCGATGTCGCCGCCGGGAAACCGGATGGGGCTCACCACGAACGAGTCGGTTGTGAAGGCGAGGCGCGTGCCGTCCACCTCGACGACGGCGGCGTCGTTGAGGGGGCCGCCGGGGGCGGCCGCGGCGAGTGCCGGGCCGATCACGTCGCGCAGGAGCGCGGCGGAGAGCTGGCCGCCCGAGCCGTGGCCCAGGATGACCCGCTCGCCCTCGGCGATCGGCGCGGGGCAGGCGACGCCCTCCGGCATCGATGGTCGGCGCGGGCGAACCGTCGGCCGCGACGGACGGATCGTGCGTCGTGCTCATGGCCGCGCCTCGCCGGCCGGGATCGGCGCCACCTGGACCAGCGGCACGACCGGCGCCGGGGTGCGCGTCGCACCGAGGCCGCGGCCGGCCGCGTAGAACGCGGCGCAGGTCCCCTCCGAGCTGACCATCGGGGCGCCGAGCGGCTTCTGGGGCGTGCAGATGGTGCCGTAGGCGGTGCAGTCGAGGGGGAGCTTCTCCCCGGTCAGGATCGCCCCGGCGATGCAGGCGGGGTGCTCGTTCGTGCGGATCTCGCCGACGTCGAACTTCCGCTCCGCATCGAAGCGCGCATAGGCCTCCCGGAGCCGGTACCCCGACCGGGGGATCTCCCCCACCCCGCGCCACTTCCGCTCGCCGACCTCGAAGACCTCGAAGATCTGGCGCTGGGCCAGCGGCACGCCCTCGCGCTTCACGGCGCGGACGTACTGGTTCTCGACCTCCGCGCGGCCTTCCTCCAGCTGGCGGATAGCCATCAGGATCCCCTCGAGGAGGTCGAGCGGCTCGAAGCCGGTGACCACGATGGGCACCCGGTACGTGGCCGCGATCGGCTCGTACTCGGTCCAGCCCATGACGGCGCAGACGTGGCCTGCGGCCAGGAACGCCTGGACCCGGTTGCTGGGCGAATCGAGGAGGGCGGTCATCGCCGGCGGGACCAGCACGTGGGACACGAGAACGCTGAAGTTGTCGATCCCCCGCCGGGCCGCCTCGGCGACGGCCATCGCGTTCGCGGGGGCCGTCGTCTCGAAGCCGACCGCGAAGAAGACGACCTGGCGGTCCGGGTTGGCCAGGGCGATCTTCAGCGCGTCGAGCGGGCTGTAGACGATGCGCACGTCCGCGCCGCGCGCCTTGAGGGCCAGGAGGTCGGTCGTGGAGCCCGGCACCCGTAGCATGTCGCCGTAGCTGGTGAAGATCACGTCGGGGCGGGCGGCGATCGCGAGGGCCTTGTCGACCTGCTCGAGGGGCGTCACGCAGACCGGGCAGCCCGGGCCGTGGATCATCCGGACGCCCGCCGGGAGCGCCTCGTCGATCCCCTGCTTGACGATCGTGTGGGTCTGCCCGCCGCAGACCTCCATCAGGGTCCAGGGCCGGGTCGTCACCCGGTGGATCTCGGCGATGAGCTTCCGCGCGAGCACCGGGTCGCGGTACTCGTCGAGGTACTTCACGCACGCGTCCCCGGCGCGGCACCGGGCTCCGCCGGGGCCCGGGGAGCCGCGAAGGCGCCCTCGGCGGGGCCCCCGTCGTCCGAGAGCACCGCCGGCTCGTCCATCCCGGGTCCCATCGTGGCCAGCTCCTGGCTGACCAGGTCGCCCATGGTGGCCAGGATCTCGAGCGTCTTGAGCGCCTCCTCCTCGTCGACCTGGCTGATCGCGAAGCCGACGTGGATGATGACGTAGTCGCCGACCTGCACCTCGGGGAGGTACGCCAGGCAGGCCTCCTTGCGGACGCCGCCGAAGTCGACCTTACCCATCGGCAGGCCGGCGTCGTCGCGGATCTCGATGACCTTGCCCGGGATCCCAAGGCACATGGCGCGCTTCCTCCTCAGCCGCGACCGGCGGGGACGGCGGGCCCCCGGCCGGCGTCGGCCGCCATCCTCGCGGCGGCGACCGCCGCCTGACCGTAGCTGATCCCGCCGTCGTTGACCGGGACCCGGCGATTGATGAAGACGTCGAAGCCGTCCCGCCCCAGCCTCCGGACGAGGGTCGATGCAAGGCGGCGGTTCTGGAAGACGCCGCCCGAGAGGCAGACGGTCCGCAGGCCGGTCGCGGCGCGGGCGCCGTCGACCAGCTCGCGGGTGACGTCCGCGATGGTCTCATGGAATGCCGCAGCGAGGATTCCCGGGCTCCGCCCGGCCGCGGCGCCCTCGACGAGCGCCCGCAGGGTAGGCCGGGGGTCGTACACGAGCAGCCCGTCGACGCGGGCGAGGCGCGCCGGCAGGGCGGCGGCGCGGCGCTCGCCGGCGGCGATCTCCAGGTCGATGGCGGCCTGGGCCTCGTACTCGGCGACGTCGCGCAGGCCGATGATGGCCGCCGCGGCGTCGAAGAGGCGTCCGGCCGAGGACGCCAGCGGGGCGTTCAGCCGCCGGGCGAGCTGCGTCCGGATGACGGCCACCTCCCGCGGGTCGAGGCGGGCCGTGATCGCGGCCAGGAGGGCGGGGTCGGGAGACATCGCGTCGCCGTCGTCGTCGATCGCCTCCGCCGCCAGCAGGTAGCCGAGGGCCATCCGGTACGGGCGCCGGACGGCGAGGGCGCCGCCGGGGAGCGGGGCCCGGCCGAAGCGGCCGAGGCGGCGGTAGCCCGCCAGGTCGGCTGCCAGGATCTCGCCGCCCCACAGCGTCCCGTCGTCGCCCATGCCCAGCCCGTCGTAGGCGACCCCGATGAAGGGCCCGCTGATGCCGTGCTCGGCCGCGCACGAGGCAACGTGGGCGTGGTGGTGCTGGACCGCGATGCGCCGCTCGGCCGGGAACCGCGCGACGGCGTACTTCGTGGAGAGGTACTCCGGGTGGAGGTCGTGGGCCGCGACCTCCGGCTCGAGGGCCAGGAGACGGCCGAGGTGAGCGAGCCCATCCGTGAAGGCCCGGTGCGTCGCCAGGTCCTCCAGGTCGCCGTTGTGGGGAGCGACGTGGGCCCGGCTCCCGCGCGCGAGCGTGAACGTGTGCTTGAGCTCGGCGCCGACGGCCAGGAGCGGGCGCCCGGCCGGGACCGGCAACGGCAGGGCCTCGGGCGCGTAGCCGCGGGCGCGCCGGACGATCGACTCGTGGCCGGCCACGACCCGGGTGACCGAATCGTCGTAGCGGGCCCGGATCTCCCGGTCGTGGACCAGGAAGGCGTCGGCGAGACCGGCGAGGCGCTCGGCCGCGTCCGCGTCGTCGGTTGCCAGCGGCTCGTCGGCGAGGTTGCCCGAGGTGAGGACGATCGGGCGTCCGACGGCCGCCATGAGGAGGTGGTGGAGCGGGGTGTACGGCAGGAAGATGCCCAGCCGGCGGTTGCCGGCGGCCACCGACGGGGCCAGGGCGGGCTCGCCGCGGCGGCGCGCCTCGAGGAGCACGATCGGGCGGGCCGGGCCCAACAGAAGCGCCCGCTCTGCGGCGCCGATCCGGGCGAGGCGCGCCGCCGCGGTGACGTCCTCGACCATCACCGCGAACGGCTTGGCCCAGCGGCGCTTCCGGTCGCGGAGACGGCGGACGGCCCCGTCGTCCGTGGCGTCGCAGGCGAGGTGGTACCCGCCGAGGCCCTTGATGGCGACGATGCGCCCGGCCCGGATCTCCGCCACCGCGGCGGCGAGGGCGGCGCCGGCCCACGTGGTCGGCGCGGCGGCGTCGGTGGGCCGGTAGGCCAGCCGGGGCCCGCAGGTGGCGCAGGCGACCGGCTCGGCGTGGAAGCGGCGGTTCGCCGGGTCGGCGTACTCGGCGGCGCAGGCGGAGCAGAGGGGAAAGTCCCGCATCGTGGTCTGGGCCCGGTCGTAGGGCAGCTGGTCGATGATCGTCGCCCGCGGCCCGCAGTTGGTGCAGTTCGTGAACGGATAGCCGGCCCGCCGGTCGGCAGGGTCCCCCACCTCGCGGATGCAGTCGTCGCAGGTGGCGATGTCGGGCGGGAAGAGCCGCTCCGCGGCAGCCGCGCCGACGCTCTCGTCGATCGCGAACGGCGACGGCAGCGCGTCGCCCAGCGCGGCCTCGAGCGGAGTCGTGGCCACGCGCTCCACCCGGGCCCGCGGGGGCGCGTCACTGCGCAGCCGACGCGCGAACGCGGCGAGGGACGCCGGCTCTCCGGCAGCCTCGATCTCCACGCGGCCAGCCGCGTTCCGGACGCGCCCGGCCAGGCCGAGCTCCGTGGCCAGGCGCCACACGAACGGCCGGAAGCCGACGCCCTGGACGACGCCCTCGACGACGATGCGGCGGGCTGCGTGCGTGCCCCCGGCCCCGGCGGCGGGGACGCGCGCGCCCGGCTCCACGGATGCAGCCATGCGAATAGACTGCCCTGCCGCGGCGGCGCCCCGGATGGGCCGAATGGCCCCGTCCATGCCGTCCAGGGGCCCGTTCGTGACCGTGGACTCTTGGCCGGAACCGGTGGACCGGCGCACGATCGCGGCAGCGCGGGCCGCCCGGCCCGCGGCGTGACGCCCGGAGGCGATCCGATGAGGCTCCAGCGCGAGCACCAGCATCGGCCCGTCACTCTCGTCTGGCTCGACACCGACGAGGCGATCCTGCTGCGGAGCGGCGGCCCGGCCGCCGCCGGCGGCGAGCCCGAGGCCCGCCGGATCCGGTCGGAGGTCCCGCCGCATCGGCGGGCGACCGGCCAGGCCCACCACGATTCGCGCGTGCGCTCGGGGGGTGGTGCCGACCCGGACGACCTCGCCGACCGGCGGCGTGAGCGCCTCCTGGCCGCCTACCTGCGCAGCGTCGCCGCCCTGGTGCCGCCCGGCGATCGGGTCGTCGTGCTCGGGCCCGGGCCGGTGCATGGGCGGCTCGCGGCCGAGCTCCGCGCCGACGACGCGCGACACCGCAGGGACCGTCCCGTGGAGGACAGCGCGGCACCGCCGCTCACCGATCGCCAGCTTCGCGCCCGCCTGCGCGAGCTGGCCGGCGTCCCGTCCGAGCGGCAGCTCCCGCCGAACGCGGGCGCCCGGGGCTGACGGGCCGTCGGAGCGCCGGGACGGCCCGCCGTCGCGCGACCGGTTCGCAACGCCAACGGGCCGTTCTGACACCGAAACGCAACCCTTCGGCACTCCCCCGTCCTCCCGGCCAGGAGGACGCTCGCACCAACCAGCGATCGCACGAGGAACCGATCCGCATGATCGCCGTCGCGGCTGCCGAGCTCGACACCCTGTCGTTAGCGGGCGCGGCGGACCCGGCCGGGGCAGGCCGGGCCGCGCCCGCGCCGTTCCAGCCCGTCCTGATCGACACGGACCGATGCAAGGGCTGCGGCCTGTGCGTCGCGGCCTGCCCCAAGGGGATCCTGGTCCTCGACGAGCTCCGGGTGAACGTGCAGGGCTATCACCCCGTCCGGATCACCAACCCGGAGGCGTGCACGTCGGATGCGCATTGCGCCCGCGTCTGCCCCGACTGCGTCCTCACGATCCTCGCCCGCCCGAAGCCCCCGCGGGAGGTGCCGGCATGACCGTCTCGCACGCTCCGGTCCGGCAGGAGGCCCATCGGGCGGCTCATCCCGCGCCGTCCCGCCGCGGCCGCCGCGTCCTCATGAAGGGCAACGAGGCGATCGCGGAGGCCGCCATCCGCGCCGGCTGCGACGGCTACTTCGGCTACCCGATCACCCCCCAGGCCGAGCTGCTGGAGTGGATGGCCCGCCGGATGCCCGAGGAGGGGCGGCCGTTCGTGCAGGCGGAATCGGAGCTGGGCGCCATCAACATGGCCCTCGGGGCGGCGGCGACAGGGGCCAGAGTCCTCGTCTCCTCGTCCTCGCCGGGGATCAGCCTGATGGCCGAGGCCATGAGCTACATGGCCGCCTCCGAGGTCCCGGTGGTCCTCGTCAACGTCATGCGGGGCGGCCCGGGGCTCGGGAGCATCGGGCCGAGCCAGTCCGACTACTTCCAGGCGACCAAGGGCCACGGCCACGGCGACTACCGCGTCCCGGTCCTGGCGCCGGCGTCGATCGGCGAGGCGATGGCGCTCACCGCCGACGCCTTCGAGCTTGCCGAGCGGTACCGGACCCCCGTGATGATCCTCACCGACGGCATCCTCGGCCAGGCGATGGAGCCGGTCGAGCTCACCTTCCGCGAGCCGCCCCGGATCCCGCAGGACTGGGCGCTCGGCGGCGCGGCCGGGCGACCGCCGCGCGTCGTGCGGTCGCTCCACCTCAAGCCGGAGGACCTGGAAGTGCACAACCGGCACCTCCAGGCGAAGTTCGCGGCGATCGCCGAGCGCGAGGTCCGGTTTGCCACGGAGCACCTCGACGACGCCGACCTCGTGGTGGTCGCCTACGGCACGGCGGCCCGCGTGGCACGCTCGGCGATCACTCGGGCCCGGGCGGACGGGCTGCGAGCCGGCCTCCTCCGGCCGATCTCGCTGTGGCCGTTCCCCGCCGAGGCGGTCCGGGACGCCGCCCGCCGGGCGCGCGGGATCCTCGTCGTCGAGCTGTCGGCCGGCCAGATGGTCGAGGACGTGCAGCTTGCCGTGGAGGGCTCGGTCCCGGTCTTCTTCGAGGGCCGGACCGGCGGCATGGTGCCCACGCCGGGCGAGGTGGTCGGTGCCCTGCGCCGCCTCTGGGCGACCACCGCGCCGGGATCCGAGGAGGCATCCCGATGAGCGTCGCGATCCCCGAGGGCGCGCGGGTCGTCTTCGGACGGCCGGAGCTCCTCGTCGACCGTGTCAACAGCTACTGCCCGGGCTGCGGGCACGGCGTCGTCCATCGCCTCATCGCCGAGGTGCTGGGCGACCTGGGCCTCGGCGAGCGGACCATCGCGGTCGCCCCCGTCGGCTGCGCGGTCTTCGCCTACGACTACCTGGCCCTCGACTTCGCGGAGGCGCCCCACGGCCGCGCGCCGGCGGTGGCGACGGGGATCCGGCGGGTCCGCCCCGATGCCTTCGTCCTCACCTACCAGGGCGACGGCGACCTCGCGGCCATCGGGACCGGCGAGATCGTCCACGCGGCGGCCCGCGGCGAGCTCCTCACGGCGGTCTTCGTCAACAACGGCATCTACGGGATGACCGGCGGCCAGATGGCCCCCACGACCCTCATCGGCCAGCGGACGTCGTCGTCCCCCGGCGGACGCGAGGCGTCGTTCCACGGCTACCCCGTCCCCATGACGGAGATGCTGGCGGTCCTCCCCGGCGTCGCCTACGCAGCGCGCGGGTCGGTGGCGGACTCGGCCTCGATCGGGCGCACCAAGCAATACCTGCGCCGGGCCTGCGAGGTCCAGCTCGAGGGCCGCGGGTTCGCCATCGTCGAGGTGATCAGCAACTGCCCGGTCGGCTGGGGCATGACGCCCCAACAGTCGATCGAGCGGCTCAAGGAGGTCGTCGCCCTGCAATACCGGCCGGGGGTGATCGTCGACCGGACGAAGGGGCCGGCGGCGACGCCCGGCGCGGGCCCGGCCGAGCCCGGCGCGCCGGCCGCCGCGGAGCGCTGACCATGGAACGCTCGATCATCATCGCCGGCTTCGGCGGCCAGGGCATCCTCTTCGCCGGAAAGGTGCTGGCCCGGGCGGCGATGAACGAGGGCCGCGAGGTCCTCTGGATCCCTTCCTACGGGCCGGAGATGCGCGGGGGGACTGCCTCCTGCACCGTCATCGTGGGCGACGAGCCGATCGGCTCGCCGATCGTGGACGAGGCGGACGCGGCCGTGGTGCTCAACCCGCCGTCCCACGCCAGGTTCGCGCCCCGGGTCATGCCCGGCGGCGTGCTCGTCGTCAACGAGACGCTCGTGGGCGACACCTCCGGGCGGACCGACATCGCCGAGCTGCGGATCCCCTGCACGCGCCTGGCGAAGGACGCGGGCGACGATTCACTGGTGAGCGTGGTCGCCCTCGGCGCCCTCGTGGGATACCTCCAGCTCGTGCGCGCGGCCTCCATCCGCACGTCGATTCGGGATACCGTGGGCGCCAAGCGGCCGGGCGTGCTCGCCGCCGACCTGGCCGCGTTCGACGTCGGCCACCGGGTCGGCGCCCGGAGCCGTCCGCCCCACCGGGTGCGGGTGACCGTCCCCGTCTGACCCCGGGGACGACCCGCGTCAGGAGGACACGCCGCCTCCGGAGCCGGCGTCAGGTCCCCTGGCGGTTGCGCCGGCGGGCTTCCCGCTTGGAGAGCGCTGGCGGCGCCTCGTCCGGCAGCACGCGCAGCCGCATGGCGGCCACGATGGCGAGGATCCCCGACACCACCAGCGCAACCGCCGCTGCGGGAGTCGTCCAGCCCCGGCCGAAGACAGGGAGGGTCGAGATCACGATCCCGGCCAGGATCGCCGCCCACGCCACGAGGCTGAGCCCGCCATCCGGGACGTGGAGGGCGACCGAGACCCGCGATACCGCGAGGCAGCCGGCGCCGAGGATAAGGGTCCAGAGCCCGACCGCGACGATCGCGGCGCTCGCTTCGCCGGCCGGCACGAGGAGGGAGACGATGCCCAGCAGGAGCGCCAGGATGGCGCCGCCGGCGAACGTGAGCGCCGCACGGAACCCGTCGGGGGCGCGGAGCGAGGCGGCGAGGACCACGGCGCCCGCGACGATCAGCCAGGCGCCGACCGCGGGCACGGGGGCGACGAGCTCGAGGGCGACGACGGCAGCGGCGACGAGGGCGCCGATGCCGGCCACGGCGATCGTCCACCACAGGCTGCGGGACGTGCGAGGGATCGAATCCACGGGCGGGCGGCCTCCTTCGGCGACGGGTCGGGCCCGAGTATGCCGGATGCGCTAACCCGGCGCGGGGTCGGGCGACCCCGCGCCGGAGCTGCCCGATCGATCAGCGGCGGCCGGTTCGGGCGAGGTCACGCGACGTCGACCACGAGCGGAGCGTCCGCAGGTAGTTCGCCCGCTCGAAGGCCGAGGGATCCTCGACGGCCGCCTGCGTGGCGCTCCCGCGGAGCTGGTCGACCGACTCGTACTCGTGCTCGACGAGCCAGGCGACGAGCTCCCCCTCGATGGCCCGGAGACGATCCGGACCGTGACGCAGCACGGCCGAGGTGGTCATCGCCACGTCCGCCCCGACCATCAGCGCCTTCACGACGTCGGTGCCGCCATGAATCCCCGAGGTCGCCGCGAGGGACACGCCCGGTCCGAGCTGGGGCCGCAGGATCGCGATCCAGCGCATCGGGAGCCGGAGCCCAGCCGGCTGGCTCAGCTCCAGGCGGGCGACGACGTCGAGCGACTCGAGGTCGAGGTCGGGCTGGTAGAAGCGGTTGAAGAGGACGAGGCCGTCGGCGCCGGCACCGACGGCGCTCCGGGCGAAGCTCGCCAGCGCCGAGTAGAACGGGCTGAGCTTCACCGCGAGCGGGATCGTCACGGCCTCCCGGACCGCGGCGATGAGGGCGAGGTCGCGGGCCTCCATGTCGACGGCCGAGCGGTCCGGGTCGGCTGCCACGTGGTAGAGGTTGAGCTCGAGCGCGTCGGCGCCGGCGTCCTGCATGAGTCGCGCGTAGCGGACCCAGCCGCCGAGCGTCGCCGCGTTGAGGCTGGCAACGACCGGCACGCCGGCGGCCGCCTTGACCCGCCGGAGGTGCTCGAGATAGCGATCACCGGCGAAGGCGACCTCCTCGATGGCCGGGAAGTAGTCGAGCGCCTCGGCGAACGCCTCCGAGCCGGCCTCGAGGGAGCGGTTGAGCTCGATCTCCTCGTGGAGGATCTCCTCCTCGAAGAGCGAGGGGAGGACGAGCGCCGCCGCCCCGGCCTCGACGAGGGCGAGGGCGGAGTCGAGCTCGCCGGTCAGCGGCGATGGCGAGGCGACGAGCGGCGAGCGCAGCTCGAGGCCGAGATAGGTGGTGCGAAGATCCACGGTCACGCCTCGTCTCCCGCGTCGGCGGGCTGGCCGGTCCCGTCGTCGGGCGGGAGCGCCCCCGGGCCGTTGTGGACATGCGGCACGCTGCGGCGCATCGCCGCCAGCTGCTCGTAGTAGCGCCAGCGCTCGTCGACGTCCGCCTGGGCGAGCTGGGCGAGCTCCCGGGCCCGGTCGGGCTGGGTCCGGGCGAGGATCGCGAAGCGGGTCTCGCCTGCCACGAACTCGCTGACCGGGATCGACGGCTTCGCCGAGTCGAGCTTGAACGGCTGGCCGTCCTCGACCTCGCTGGGGTGGAACCGGTAGAGCGGCCAGTAGCCGCTCTTCACGGCGTCCTTCTGGTGCGACATCGACTTCTCCATGTCGATGCCGTGGGCGATGCAGGTGCTGTAGGCGATGACCAGCGAAGGCCCCGGCCAGGCGTCGGCCTCGAGGAGCGCCTTCGCGACCTGGGCGTCGTTGCCGCCCATGGAGACCTGGGCCACGTACACATCGCCGTACGCGCGGGCGACGGCGCCGAGGTCCTTCTTGGCCCGGGGCTTGCCCGCGGCCGCGAACTTCGCGACCGCTGCCCGCGGCGTGGCCTTCGAGGCCTGGCCGCCCGTGTTCGAGTAGACCTCGGTGTCGAGGACGAGGATGTTCACGTTCCGGCCGGAGCTGAGGACGTGGTCGAGCCCGCCGTACCCGATGTCGTAGGCCCAGCCGTCGCCCCCCACGATCCAGATCCCCTTCCGAACAAGATCGCCGGCAAGCGAGAGCAGGTGGCTGGCGTCGGACTCGGGGGCGCGGCCGAGGCCGCGGAGGATCCCGGTCAGCCGGTCGATCCGTTCGCGCTGCACGGCGATGCCCGCCTCGGTGGCCTGGTCGGCCTCGAGGATCTCGCGGACGAGGTCGTCGCCGACCTGCGGGGCGAGGCGCTCGAGGAGACGCCGGGCCTGGTCGCTCTGCGCGTCGAGAGCGAGGCGCATCCCGAGCCCGAACTCGGCGTTGTCCTCGAACAGCGAGTTGTTCCAGGCCGGGCCCCGCCCCTGGGCGTTGACCGTGAAGGGGGTGGTCGGCAGGTTGGCGCTGTAGATCGAGGAGCAGCCGGTGGCGTTGGCGACGATCATCCGGTCGCCGAAGAGCTGGCTGACGAGCTTGAGGTACGGCGTCTCGCCACAGCCGGAGCACGCCAGGGAGAACTCGAAGAGCGGCTCGAGCACCTGGGCGCCCTTGACGGTCTCGTGGGCGATGAGGGTGCGGTCGAGCTGCGGGATCCCCAGGAAGTGCTCCCAGTTCGGCCGCTCGAGGTCGCGGTGCTCCGCGGCCGGCGCCATGTTGATCGCCTTGTGGCGGACCTCGGTCTTGCTCTTGGCCGGGCAGACGTCCACGCAGACCCCGCAGCCGGTGCAGTCGTCGGGCGCCACCTGGATCGTGAGCCGGTGGTCGGCGAGATCGCGCGACTTGAACTCCTTGTGGAGGAAGCCGGCCGGGGCGTCGGCGACGGCGTTCGCCGGGTAGACCTTCATGCGGATCGCGGCGTGCGGACAGACCATGGCGCACTTGCCGCAGTCGATGCAGATCGCCGGGTCCCAGATCGGGATCTCGTGGGCGATCGCCCGCTTCTCGAACTTCGTGGTGCCGCTCGGGAAGGTTCCGTCGACCGGGAAGGCGGAGACCGGCAGGCGGTCGCCGTCGCCGGCCATGAGGACGGCCGTGACCCGCTTGACGAAGTCCGGGGCGTCGTCGGGGACGACGGGCGGCAGCTCGTAGCCGGTGATCGTCGTCGGGAGCGTCACCCGGCCGAGTCGCTCGCAGCGAGCGGTCGATCGCCGCGAAGTTGCGGTCGACGACCGCCTGGCCGCGCTTCGCGTACGTCTTCTCGACGAACTGCTTGATCCGGGCGACCGCCTCGTCGGCGGGGAGGACGCCGGACAGCTTGAAGAAGCACGGCTGCATCACCGTGTTGATCCGGTTGCCCATCCCGACCTCGGTGGCCACGTCGAACGCGTCGATGACCCAGAAGTCGATCTGCCTCTCGATGAGCAGCTGCTGGACGACGCGCGGCAGGTGGTCCCAGACCTCGGCCGGCCCGTACGGTGCGTTGAGCAGGAAGGTTGCCCCCGGCTTGGCGTACTCGAGGATCTTCGCCTTCTCGAGGAGCCCGAACTGGTGGCAGGCGATGAAGTCGGCCTGGTCGATCAGGTAGGAGGACGGGATCGGCTGCGGCCCGAAGCGGAGGTGGGAGACCGTGATCCCGCCCGACTTCTTCGAGTCGTAGACGAAGTAGCCCTGGGCGTAGAGGTCCGTCCCCTCGCCGATGATCTTCACCGAGGCCTTGTTCGCCCCGACCGTTCCGTCGGAGCCGAGGCCGAAGAAGAGCGCCTGGACCTCGCCGGCCGGGCGCGGGACCCGGAACTCGGCGTCGATCGGGAGGCTGAGGTTCGTGACGTCGTCGTAGATCCCGACGGTGAACTGCCGCCGCGGTCGCTCGCGGGCGAGCTCGTCGAAGACCGGCTTCACCATCGACGGCGTGAACTCCTTCGAGGAGAGGCCGTAGCGGCCGCCGATCACCCGCGGCTTCGTCGCGAACTTGGGATCCACGCCCTCCATGTGCTCGACGAGGAGCGTCACCAGGGCCTGGTAGAGCGGCTCGCCGACGGCGCCCGGCTCCTTCGTGCGGTCGAGGACGGCGATGGAGCGGACCGTCGCCGGCAGGGCGGCGATCACCTGCTCCGTGGGGAACGGCTGGAAGAGGCGGACCTGGAGCATGCCGACCTTCTCGCCGGCGGCGACGAGCGTGGCGACGGTTTCCGCAACGGCACCGGCACCCGAGCCCATCACGACCACGACGCGCTCGGCGTCGGGCGCGCCCGCGTAGTCGACGAGGTGGTAGCGGCGACCGGTCTGGGCCGCCAGCTCGTCCATGACCTCCTGCACGATGCCGGGCACCGCCAGGTAGAACGGGTTGGCCGCCTCCCGCGCCTGGAAGAAGGCGTCGGGGTTCTGGGCCGTGCCGCGGACGACCGGGGCGTCCGGGTTGAGGCCACGCGCCCGGTGCGCGAGGACATCCTCGTCGCGGATGAGGGCGCGCATCACATCGTGGTCGAGGACCGCGATCTTGTTGACCTCGTGGGAGGTCCGGAAGCCGTCGAAGAAGTGGAGGAACGGCAGCCGGGCCCGCAGGGTGGCGGCGTGGCTCACCAGGGCGAGGTCGTGGGCCTCCTGCACCGAGCCTGCCGCGAGCATCGCCCAGCCGGTGGCCCGGGCGTGCATGACGTCGCTGTGATCGCCGAAGATCGAGAGGGCGTGGGTCGCGATCGTCCGGGCCGCGACGTGGATGACCGCCGGCGTCAGCTCGCCGGCGATCTTGAACATGTTGGGGATCATCAGCAGGAGGCCCTGCGACGCCGTGAACGTCGAGCCCAGGGCGCCCTTCTGGAGGGCGCCGTGCATCGCGCCCGCGGCACCTCCCTCCGACTGCAGCTCCACGACGTCCGGTACGCCGCCCCACAGGTTCGGCCGCCGGGCCGCCGCCCAGTCGTCGGCGTGCTCCGCCATCGGGGAGGCGGGCGTGATCGGGTAGATCGAGATGACCTCGCTCAGGGCATACGCCACCCGCGCAGCGGCCTCGTTGCCGTCGAGGCACTCGTACCGCTGCGGGCGCTTCCCCGGCTCCGCCGGGGTGAAGACGCCGGGGTCGATGGCGGGCCGCTCCGGCGGCGTGAGCAGGGTCATGCGGGACCTCCGATTGCCCGAAGACGGCTCGCGAGCGTGCCGCCCTCGACGTGCTTGAGGATGGTTGCGCCGATGCCGGCGTCCCGGGCGAGGCGGGCCTCGTCGGCGCCGAGGTAGGCTTCGAGGACGACGATCTGGCTGCGCGGGATCACGCCGTCGAGCGCTTCGGCGACGGCGCGCCAGCCGCCGCGCAGGGCTCCGTCGACCAGGACGAGATCCGGGCCGCAGGTGCGCGCCGCGAGGGCTGCGGAGCGCGCCGACCGGACTTCGCCGACGACGACGAAGCCGTGGCGCCCGAGGTGCGCGGCAAGCGCATCGCTGGCGGCCACGTGGTCGCTCACGATGAGGAGTCGCCGAACCGGCTCGGGACGCTCGTGGAACATGCTGCAAGGGTCCCCCTCGAGCCCCGTGACCGGACCCCCGCTCCGTCCCGAAACCTAGGGCCATTCGGCCCTGCCACCTGTCGTGAACGCGGACGACACTTCGGGCCGTGGTGGACGTCGCAGGGGACGCGCGGCGTCCACCACAACGCGTCCTCCGCCGGTCGCTTCGGGCGGCCCTGCCCCGGTGGGGACCGGGCGAGCGGTTCGGCCGCTGGACCCCTAGAGGTAGTGGGTCTTGCGCGCCTGGGCCGTGAGCTCGTCCCGGAAGTCCGGGTGGGCGATCGCGATCAGCTCCTGGGCCCGCTCCCGGATCGACTTCCCGTGCAGCTCGGCGACGCCCCATTCGGTGACGACGGTGCGGACGTGGGCCCGCGTGGTCACGACGCCGGAGCCCTCGGCCAGGAACGGCGTGATGCGCGAGATCCGGCCTTCGGCCGCCGTGGAGGGCAGGGCGATGATCGCCCGCCCCTCGGGGGCCAGCGCCGCGCCGCGGATGAAGTCCATCTGGCCGCCGACGCCGCTGTAGAGGTGCCAGCCGATGGAGTCGGCACAGACCTGCCCGGTGAGATCGATCGAGATCGCCGAGTTGATGGCCGTCATCCGCCGGAAGCCGCGGATCACGTGGGTGTCGTTCGTGAAGTCGCAGGGCCGCATCTCGACCATCGGGTTGTCGTGGACGAACCGGTAGAGCTTCGGGGTCCCCAGCACGAACGTGCACAGGATCTTGCCCCGGTTGCGCTCCTTGGCCAGGCCTGTGACCACGCCCGCCTCGACCAGGTCGACGACGCAGTCGGTCATCATCTCGGTGTGGACCCCGAGGTCCCTCTTGTCGCGGAGGGCCAGGGCGATCGCGGTCGGGATCGCCCCGATCCCCATCTGGAGGGTCGCCTCGTCGGGTACCAGGTCGGCCGCAAACTCGCCGATGCGCCGCTCGACCTCGCCGATCTCGGGCGGCGGGTAGACATAGGGCGGGATGTCGACCTCGACCCCGTAGTCGATGTCGTCGACGTGGATGAAGCTCTCGCCGAGCGTCCTCGGGATCTGGGGATTGACCTGGGCGATCACGAGGTCGGCGGCCCGGATCGCCGCGTGCATCGCCTCCACCGAGATCCCCAGCGAGCAGAAGCCGTGGGCGTCCGGCGGCGAGACGTTGCAGAGGACGGCGTTGAGCCGGATGAGCCCGCTGGAGAAGAGGCGGGGCACGTCGGACAGGAAGACCGGGACGAACTCGGCCCGGCCCTCGTTCACCGCCTGGCGGGCGTTCGGCCCGATGAAGAGGGCCCGGTGGCGGAAGTGCGGCGCCATCTCCGGGGCGAGGTGCGGCCCCGGGCCCTCGATGTGGAGGTGGACGATGCTCACGTTGTGGAGCTCCGGGGCCCGGGCCACGAGCGCGTCCAGCAGCGCGGACGGCGGGGCCGCCGCGCACTGGATGTAGACCTGGTCGCCGGACCGGATGTCGGCGACCGCTTCCTCGGCGCTGACGATCTTCATGCCGGCAGTCTAGGGAGGACATCGCCGGTTCGGGACCGGCCGTCCGGACCCCTCCCGGACGCCGTTCGGCACCGATGCGGGGGGCCGACCCAGCGGCGGACGATGGCGCGCCGGCTAGGTCCCGGCGCCCGGCAGACGGTGCTTGGCGACGAAGGCCGCCGCCTGGGCGCGACGCTGCAGGTTCAGCTTCGAGAGGATCGAGCTGACGTAGTTCTTGACCGTCTTGTCGGAGAGGAAGACCTCCTGGGCGATCTCCTTGTTGGTCTTGCCCTCGGCGACGAGCTGGAGGATCTTCTGCTCCTGGGCGGTCAGCTGGGCCAGCTCGTCGGTGTAGGTTCCCGACGCGATCCGCCGGACGCGCTCGAGGACCTTCTCGGTGACGGCCGGGTCGAGGAGCGACTCGCCGCGCCCGACGGACTCGAGCGCCGAGACGAGGTCGCGCGACCGGATCTGCTTGAGGAGGTAGCCCGATGCGCCGGCGATGATCGCGGAGAGGACCGCCTCCTCGTCCGGGTAGCTCGTCAGCATCACGACGCGGGTTCCCGGGAGCTCGGAGCGGATCTCCCGGCAGGCCTCGATCCCGGAGCCGTCCGGCAGGCGGACGTCCATCACGACGAGGTCGGGCTGGTAGCGCCGGGCGCCGTCGAGCGCTTCCTCGACGGTGCCGGCCTCGGCGACGACCTGGAAACGCTCGCGGCGCTCCAGCAACGAGACGAGGCCCTGGCGGACCACCTCGTGATCGTCGACGACGAGCAGGCGGAGGGGACGCGACTCGGACTGCTCAGTCATCTGCTGCTGGCTCCCTCCCGGTACGGTGCCGCCATCCGGGACAAAGCCGGACATGCGTGGGTCACGCCCCGCCGAGATCCTCGGACGGCGCGATGTCGTCCTCGGGCCGGGCGCCGGGCACCCGGACGATGATACGCGTCCCCGCCTCGGGGCGGCTGTCGACGACGAGCGTGGCGCCGATCCCGATGGCGCGGGTGCGCATGTTGCGAAGACCCTGGTGCCCCAGGCTGCGGGCGGCCACGGGATCGAACCCCGTCCCGTTGTCGGCGATCACGATCTCCAGGCCGGAGATCTCCGGGTCCGGCTCGACGACCAGCTCGGCCCGCGTCGCGCGGGCGTGGCGGGCGATGTTGCTGAGGGCCTCGCGGGCGATCGAGAGGAGCTCGACGGTTCGATCGACGCCGATGACCGGGGCCGAGACGGTCGGGCCGGCCCGCAGCTCAACGTCGATCATCGTGTTGACCCGGAACTCGTCGGCAAGCGCGGCGAGGCCTTCCACGACGTCAACTCCGTCGAGCAGCGCCGGGCGCAGGCCGAAGATGAAGTTGCGGATGTCGCGGATGGTCTGGTCGAGACCGTCGATCGCCCGCTCGACCCGCCTGCGGGCCTCGTCGGGCTCCTCGTCCATGATCTCGGGGACGTCATCGAGGGAGAGCCCCACCGCGTAGATCGCCTGGATGACGCTGTCGTGGAGGTCCTTCCCGATCCGCTCGCGCTCCTCCACGATGGCCAGGCGCTGAACCTGCTCGTGGAGCCGGGCGTTGTCCATGGCGATCGCGGCGTGCCGCGCGAATGACTCGACGATGCGCTGGTCTTCGTCCGTGAAGCCGCCCTCCTTCTCGGTCAGGTACAGGTTCCCGATCGTCCGGCCCCGTACCACGATCGGCATGCCGAGGAACGGGTGCATCTCGGGATGGTTCGGCGGGAAGCCGTGGGCCCGGGGGTCGGCCATGAGGTCGTCGAGGCGGATCGTGCGGTTCTCCCGGATGATCAGCCCCAGGATCCCGTGGCCGCGGGGCGGCGCCCCGATGCGGGCGCGCTCGGCGCGGGCGATGCCGCTGGTGACGAACTGCTCGATCACGCCTGCCTGGTCCTGGATTCCCAGGGCCGCGTAGCGCGCGCCCGTCAGGGCGCGCACCCTGTCGACGATCACCTGCAGGACACGGTCGACGGCCAGGACACCGCTCATCGCGCGGATCGCCTCGTCGAGCGCCTCGAGCCGCCGGCCCGCCCTGTCGGATACATCCCGGCCGCGTGCGCCCGCGAGCGCCAGCTCCATCGCCCGCACGGCGAGATCCGCCCCGTTCGCCGGGGCGTCGAGCCAGAGCGTGCCCACGATCTCCCGGTCGCCCCGCGTGGCGTCGCGCGGCGCCGCGTGGAGCTGGCGCGCGACGATGGCACCGCGCGACCCCGTCCCGGGCCGGCGGGCAAGCGAGCCCCAGCCGCCGCCGATCGTCGCCGGCGGCTCGAGGGTCGCCACGACGTGGGCTCCCGCGGCACCGCAGGCGTGGGCCAGCGCCTCGAGGCCCCGGGCGAGGAGATGGCGTGGACGTGCCGGGCTGGCCGCCCACCCCTCGAGCGCGACGAGCGCATCGAGGAGGACGGCGGGGTCGATCTGCTGGCGGGACGCCGCGGTCATCCGGCCGAGCGTAGCAGGGGCGCCTTGCGCCCGCACCCGCCCACCCGCGACCGCGCGCGCACCGCGCCCGAGGCCCGCGGGACATGCGCACATGCGAACAGCACGGGACGCTCGGCCCGCCGCGAACGGGCCGAATGTCACAGCGGAGGCGCCGCTCCCCGATCTACCATCCGGGACCATGGAACAGCCGACGCCCCAGGGCACCCTCCCGCCGTCCTCCCCGGAACCCGAGACGACCGAGCCCGCCGGGCTCGACGCCTCCCTGACGCGCCGCGGCTTCCTGCGCGGCGCGGCCCTCGCCGGGACGGGGCTGGTTGCCGCGACGGTGGCCGCCTGCACGCCCGCCGGCGCCCCGGTGTGGGAATACGCGACGTCGAAGCCGCAGCCGGCGCCCACGACGCCCCCGGCCACGCCCGTGCCGAGCGAGATGCCCGGCATGACCGCCGCGCCCAGCGCGTCGCCGGCGCCGTCGACGCCCGTCGGCAACATCCCGGCCGGCTGGAGCGAGCACGACGTCAAGGCCCGCGACGTCGTCCGGCGCTACGTCGGCAACCTGGCGCCCGCGCTGCAGGGCATCTATGGCGACGAGGTGTTCGCCCAGCTCGCCGAGATCCTCGGCGCTGCCGACAACTACCCGGAGCTGTCCCAGCCGCCGGCATGGGCCCAGGTGCCCCAGCTCATCATCAGCGACATCGTCTCACCCCTGAAGCCCAAGCTCGACGGCGACGTCAAGGTCTTCGAGCTGACGATCGACGAGATCGAGCACCAGGTCGACGAGAAGACGCCCGCCAAGCCGCTGCTCGGCTACAACGGCCAGTGGCCGGGCCCCACGATCCGGGTCACCGAGGGCGACAAGGTCCGGGCGATCTTCAAGAACAACCTGAAGGAGACGACGGGCGTCCATTTCCACGGGGTGGACTTCGACAACTTCTTCATGGACGGCGTGCCGTTCGTCACCCAGCTGCCGATCGTGCCCGGTGAGTCGTTCACGTATGAGTTCGTGGCGAAGCCGGCGGGCTCGATGATGTACCACTCCCACCACAACGCCACCGACCAGG
Source organism: uncultured Chloroflexia bacterium (assembly GCA_963709605.1). Taxonomy (GTDB): domain Bacteria; phylum Chloroflexota; class Limnocylindria; order Limnocylindrales; family CSP1-4; genus CTSoil-043. The sequence goes on from CAVPWX010000015.1 coordinate 18,931, forward strand.
TGGGCCGCGGGCTCCTGGGCGCCTTCATCATCGACCCGAAGGAGCCGACGGTGACGTACGACCGGGAGTACATCTGGATCTCGAACGACACGGGGGGCACCGGCTTCACGATCAACGGCCACGGCTTCCCGGCCGTCGTGCCGGTCCTCGCCGCGGTCGGCGAGACGGTCCTCGTCCGCTACATGAACGAGGGGATCATGATGCACCCGTGGCACAGCCACGGGTACACCCAGCGGGTCGTCGCGCGCGACGGCCGGCCCCTCGGCCCGGCCGAGTACGACTGCGACACGCTCGGGGTGAACCCCGGCGAGCGCGCCGACGTGATCATCAAGGCCGAGCGCCCGGGCCTGTGGGCCTTCCACTGCCACATCCTGCCCCACGTCGAGGGCCTCGACGGGATGTTCGGCATGGTCACGGCGCTGATCGTCGTCCCCGAGAAGTCGGACATCGACGCCATCTACACGGCCCTCGGGCTCGCGTAGCGGGGAGGCATCGGGCGCGTCCCCGCCCGGCCCACGACGAATGGCCCGCATCGAGACGGTCCTCCTGGCCACCGACACGTCCACCGCGTCGGTGGCCGCCGAGAACCAGGCGATCGAGCTGGCCGCCCGGCTCGGCGTCCGCCTCCTCGTCCTCTCCGTCGTCACCGGCTCGCCAACCCAGCGGGAGGCTCGCCAGCTCGCCGTGGAACGCGTCGTGCAGCGGGCGCGCGGCGGGGGCGCCGACGCCTCTGGGCTCACCTGGAGCGGCGACGCCGGCGAGTCGATCGTGGAGGCCGCGGAGGCCGAAGCCGTCGACCTCATCGTGGTCGGCACCCACGAGCGCGGCGCCGTCGGGCGGCTCTTCCTGGGCAGCGTCTCGGACCACGTGGTCCGCCACGCGCGGTGCCCGGTGATGGTCGTCCGCCCGACGCGGATCCTCGCGCCGTCGACCACGGCCTAGCGAGCGCGCGGCGCGACCCGCGCGCCGCCCCGCGCCTGCTTCCTGCGCCTACTTCGTGTACATGCCCTCCGGGTCGAGCTCATCGCGGATCAGGCGGAGCTCGTCCTCGGTGGGAGCGGGCGTGACGGCCAGCGCCGGCGAGATCCGCGGCTCCCAGCCGATCGTCGCGCGGACCTCCTCGAGCGTCGCTCCCGGGTGGAGGAAGTCGAGGCGCATCTCGCCGTCATCGTCGAAGTGCCAGATCCCCAGGTCGGTCACGACCACCGACGGGCCGCGGCCCAGCCAGCCCTGCTCGCGCCGGATCCGCTCCGCTTTCTCGGCGCCGCCGAGGTTGCCCGGCGAGGTCCGGAAGTCGATCTGCTCGACGAACGAGCGAGCCGACTGGCGCATGATCACGAAGATCCGGCGAGCGTTGATCGCGATCTCGCAGGCCCCGCCGGAGCCGGGCAGGCGGGTCTTCGGGGCCGCGTAGTCGCCGATGACCGTGGTGTTGATGTTGCCGAAGCGGTCGATCTGGGCCGCGCCCAGGAACCCCACGTCCACCAGGCCGCCCTGAAGGTAGAAGGCGAAGAGCTCCCACATGCTGACGACGGCGGTCGCCCCGGTGACGATCGTCGGGTCGCCGATCGAGAGCGGGAGGCGGGCCGGACGGGCGCCGAAGACGCCGGCCTCGTAGACGAGCTCCATGGCGGGGGCGACCGTCCGCTTGGCCAGGTTGACGGCGATGTTGGGGAGGCCAACGCCGACGAAGCAGACGCGCTGGCCGGCCAGCTCGCGGGCGGCGGCCACGATCATCATCTCGGACTTGGTGAAGGCGGGCGCCTCCGCCCCGGTAGCGCCCGTCGATGGCGCCCCCGCCGGGAATCCGCCCCGCGGCTCGGCCATCAGCGGTACTCCCCGTAGTCGACGACCCCCGAGGGGGCCGGGCCCGACGGCCGCAGCGAGGCCAGGCGCTCGGCGCCCAGCTTCTCCGCGTAGGCGGCCCGCCCGTCGAGGTCGTGGACCCATTCCCGGAGCCAGGCGTCCGTGGCGGCCGCGTCGCGGCTGATCGGATCCCAGTCACGGTAGAAGCGGTTGTCGCGGTCGTAGTGCCCCTGGACGTAGGAGGGGTGGGCGCCCCACGGCTCGACGACGACCGCGTCCACGACGATCCCCGGGATGATCGTGCGGTTGGGGTCCGCCCGGATCACCGCCTCGTCGACGAGCTCCTCGACCACGACGATCACCCGCTCCGCCGCGAAGGCGGCCTCCTTCTGGCAGCCGAGCAGGCCCCAGACCTGGGTGTTCCCGGCGGCGTCCGCACGCTGGGCGTGGACGACCGTCACGTCGGGGCGCAGCGGCGGGACGGCGTAGACGGTCCCGTCTCCGTAGGGGCTCTCGATCGGCCGGATCAGGGGGTTCGCCTTCGGCAGGTCGGTCTCGAAGTACGACCGCAGCGGCATGAAGGGCAGCTTCGCCGCACCCGCGGCGTAGCGGGCGACCATCCCGAAGTGGCTGTACTCCTCCAGCTCCAGGGTGGCGTTCGCCCCCTCGGTGACGCGCCGGATCGCGTTGAGCCCGCCGACGCCGGGGTTGCCGAGCCAGCTGAAGATCAGCTTGCGGGCGACGCCGGCGGCGACCATCTGGTCGTAGATCAGGTCCGGCGTCATGCGCGCCAGGACGAGGTCGCGCCGTCGCTGGCGGATGATCTCGTGGCCGGCGGCGAAGGAGATGAGGTGGGTGAACCCCTCGATCGCCACCGTGTCGCCGTCGCGGACGAGCTCCGCCACGGCGTCGCTCATCGTGGCGACCTTCGAGCTCACCTGCCGGCCCTCCGTCCGATTCGCTTCCTGGAGCGGCATCTGGCCGCCCGCGTCAGCGGGCGGCCACAGCTACCCCGATGCGCCGAACTCCTCCCGGATGAGGCCGGCGCGCTCGGCCGCCTCGACCTCCTCGACATCCTCGGCCCGGTGGGCCGCCACGTGGGCGACCGATTCGGTGAAGATGCGGATCGCGGTCGCCATCTCCTCGGCCGTCACGACGAGCGGGGGCGACATCCGCACGCAGTCGTCGCCGGCCTCGAGGACGAGGAGCCCCCGCTCGAAGGCCTGCATCTGGACGGCCTCGGCCGTGTCGCCGGAGTCGAACTGGACGCCGATCATGAGGCCCTTGCCCCGGACGTCGCGGACGAGGTCCGGGAAGTGCTCGATGAGGGGGCGCAGCGCGCGCAGCCCCTGGTCGCCGCGCTCGGCGGCGTTGGCGATGAGGCCCTCCTCGAGGAGGTCGATCGTCGCCATGAGGGCCGCGAGGGCGACCGGGTTGCCGCCGTAAGTGGAGCCGTGCGACCCGGTCTTCCACTTCATGACGTCGGCCTTCGCGATCATCGCCCCGATCGGCATCCCCGAGGCGATCCCCTTCGCGGTGAGGACGATGTCCGGCTCGACGCCGAAGTGCTCGATCGCCCACATCTTCCCGGTCCGCCCGGCTCCCGACTGGACCTCGTCGGCGATGAGCAGGATCCCGTGGCGGTCGCAGATCTCGCGCAGGCGCGGGAAGAAGGCCGCGTCGGGGACGACATACCCGCCCTCGCCCTGGATCGGCTCGACGATCACGGCGGCGAACTCGTCGGCCGGCATGAGGCGCCGAAAGACGCGCTTCTCGAGCTCGTCGAGCCCGGCGCTCCCGAATGGCACGTGGTAGATGCCCGGCAGGAGCGGCCCGAAGTGGGCGTGGTACTTCGCCTTGCTGGCCGTCAGGCTGAGGGCGCCCATCGTCCGGCCGTGGAAGGCGCCGAGGAAGGCGACGATGTTCGGGCGTCCGGTGTGATAGCGGGCCAGCTTCAGGCTGCCCTCCACCGCCTCGGCACCGGAGTTGCCGATGAAGACACGGTTCGGCCCCCGCATCGGGGCGATACGCGCGAGCCGTTCCGCGGCGTGGGCGTAGATCGGGAGGTAGAAGTCCGAGGCGCTGAAGTGGATCAGCTCGGCCGCCTGCTTCGCGATCGCGGCGCTCACGCGCGGGTGGGCGTGGCCGGTCGAGTTGACGGCGATCCCGGCGGCGAAGTCGAGGAAGACGTTGCCGTCCATGTCCTCGACCGCGCAGCCCTCGCCGCGAACGGGGACGATCGGGTAGGCCCGCGGGAGACTCGGGCTGGTCCAGGCGTGGTCGAACTCGATGTGGGCGCGGGCCAGGGGACCCGGCAGCTCGGTCACGATGTCCGGCACGGGTCGCGCCCGGAGCGGCGTGCTCACGCGGTAGCCTCCAGGTGGTTGCGCCGGCGCGGCGCACGCGCGGTGGACGCATACAGAGTATGCAGAGTGGATACGCCACGAGTATAGCCGAACGGTCCGGTCGCGCAGGGACCTTCGGCACGCAGACGCCGCCGTGTGCGAGGCTCGCCCGGCGGTCCCTTCTTCGTCAGCCGCGGCTCACCGTGAAGCGTCAGGCGATGCCGACCGTCAGTCGACGATCGTGTGGCTCTGCTCGCGCATGAAGTGGGCCGGGTAGTAGATGCTCAGCCCGGCCTTGCCGGTCGAGCCGGAGCCCTTCCAGCCGCCGAATGCCTGGACGCCGGGCCAGGCGCCGGTCGTCGCCCCCGCGCCGCGGTTGACGTAGAGGACGCCCGCCTCGATCCCGTCGAGGAAGCGCTCGACCTCGGACGGGTCCTCGGTGTAGACGCCGGCCGTCAGCCCGTACGTGCTGTCGTTCGCGAGGCGCAGAGCGTCATCGAGCGAATCCACGGCATGGACGGCGGTGAAGGGCACGAAGAGCTCGTCCTGGAAGAGGCGGTGTCCGGCCGGCAGGTGTCCGACGACGGCGGGCTCTACGAAGGTGCCGCGGGCCAGGTCGCCGTCGGCCAGGCGCTCCCCGCCGACCAGGACGCGGCCGTCGCGCCGCGCGTCGGCGACGGCGGCGAGATAGCGCGCGACGGCGCGCTCGTCGATGATCGGGCCGAGCCAGTTCGTGCGGACCAGCGGATCGCCGATCGCGATCCTCTCGGTCCGCTGGACGAGCAGCCGCACCAGCTCGTCGTGGACCGGGCGCTCGACGTAGACGCGGCTGTTCGCCGAGCACTTCTGGCCCCCGAAGCCGAAGGCGCTCCGGACGATCCCGTCGGCCGCTTCCTCGAGGTCCGCGTTCGCCGTGACGATCGCCGGGTTCTTGCCGCCCATCTCCACGATGCAGGGCTTGGGCCACTGCTTCGAGAAGGTCCGGAAGATCCCCATCCCGACCTCGTACGAGCCGGTGAAGACGATGCCGTCGATCCCGGGGTTCTCCTGGATCTCCTGGCCGACGCTCTCGCCCGGCCCCATCACCAGGTTGAAGACCCCGTCGGGCAGGCCGGCGTCACGGTAGGCCTCGGCCAGCAGGGTGCCGCTCATCGCGCTGGCGCTGGCGGGCTTGAAGACGACCGCGTTGCCGGCCATGAGGGCCCCGGCGCTCGGGCCGGCCGCCAGGGCCATCGGGAAGTTGAAGGGGCTGATGACCGCGAAGACGCCGAAGGGTCGCAGCACGGAGCGCGTGTGAACCGAGGGGTCGCCGAGGTTGTCCATCGGATGGACGTATCCCCCGTTGCGCTCGTACACGTCCGCGTAGTAGCGGATGAGGTCGGCCGACTCCTCCACCTCGCCGAGCGCCTCGAGACGGTTCTTGCCGACCTCGATGGCCATCAGGGCCGCGTACTCCATCTGGCGTTCGGAGATCAGGGCCGCGGCGCGGCGCAGCACGGCCAGCCGGTCGCCCCAGGGCGTGGCGCGCCAGCCCGGCTGCGAGGCCCGGGCCGCGACCACGGCGTCGCGAACGTCCTGGCGTGTCCCGCGCGCGAAGGTCCCGACCAGGATCTCTCGATCGATCGGTGAGCGGAGCTCGAAGGCCCCGTCCCCGTCGCGGCTCTTCCCGGCGACCCAGTTCGCGTGGTATGCGCCGAGGCGCGCCCGGGCCTCCTCGAGCCCCGCGTCGTACAGCGCGTGGAGCTCCTCGTTGTCGTTGCGCAGGGTGGCGTACGTGATCTTGTGGCGCGGTGCCGACCTGGTCATCGAGATCCTCCAGCACGGGACGCGGGCGCGGGCGAGTCGGTCCGAGCGTACCCGCTCCGGCGACGCGGGGTCCACCGCGCCGCCGCGGCGCTCAGCCCCCGGAGAAGACCGGCGAGACGAGGATCCGGTCGCCGGCCTCGACCTCCTCGTCCGTGCCGACCCCGTGCCCGTTCCGGGCGATGACCATGGGCCGGCCGCGGTCGATGGCGAGCGCCGCCAGGATGTCGGCGATCGTCGTCCCCGGCTCGACGTCCAGCTCCTTGTGGCTGAACCCTGCCGCGTGGACGAACGCGCCGGCGAGCTTGAGGGTGACCTTCATCTCAGGTGAGCGTCGCGTACGCCTCCGCGGCCGCCGCCTCCGTAGCGAGCCCCAGGCTCTCCAGGGTGGCGCGGGTCGGCACGCCGCGCGTGTCGTAGCCGCGGATGTCGTAGTAGTGCTGGAGGAGGTCGTCGTACTTGTCGCGCTCCAGGATCCTGCCCGCGATCGGGCCCTCGGTGTCGGCGAAGGACGGATCGAACCAGGCGTCCGGCACGTAGTCGGCGGTGCGGTCGGTCTGCGGGAACTCGCGGAGCCAGAAGAGCTTGATGATCGCGTAGATCCGGTCGGAGATCGGCCAGAAGTCCTCCAGCTTCCAGTCCTGCCCGGTGATCGTGTTGAAGTAGATCGGGTAGTGCTCCACGCCCCAGCCGACCTCCACCCACGGGAAGCGGCAGGTGATGATCGACTCGAAGAGGCCGCCCCGGATCCGCTGGAGGTCGACGATCTTCTGGGCCTTGTCGCGGCCGTACGACTCGCGCGGCGTCTGATTCACCTCGTAGGTGATGATCCACGACTCCTTGTGGTGGGCGCCGATCGGGCTCACACCGAAGGCGAGGGCCATGCCCGGGATGAACTTGCAGTTGTAGGCCGAGATCTCCAGGCCCTTCACCTGCATCGCATAGGCCTCGGACCCGTGGCCGAAGGCGCGAGAGGCGGGCAATGTCCCGTCGGCGAGGATGTTGCCGATCTCGCCCTCGCGATGGGCGATCTGGCCCAGGACCTTCTTGAAGGCATTGATGTCGCCGAACAGGGGCTCGCCGGGGGCGGCCCCGCGCTCCACGGCATCGGCGTAGAAGCCGAGCACGCCGCCGGCCGAGATCGTGTCGAGCCCGTAGTCGTCGCACAGGTAGTTGAGGGCGCCGACCTCGGCGAGGTTGTACAGGTCGAGGTTCGGCCCCAGGAGGCCGATGTTCTCGTAGTCGACCTCCGCCTCGCGACCCTCGTCGTCGAGGACGGCGATCCCGCAGCGCATCGTGCAGTTCGGGCAGCCGTAGGTGGCGACCCGCGCCGCGTGCACCCGTTCGCCGTCGACCATCCACGCGTCCGGGTGGTGCGTGCCCCGGAAGTTGTGGACCGGGAGCGCTGCGACCTCGTTGCACCAGGGCAGGACGCCGGTGGTGCCCTGGAGGGACCACCCGGCCTCCTTGTCGATGCGGTGGACCTCGCGCAGGTCGTCCCGGCCGAGCTCCTTCATCCTGGCGGGGAATGCCTGCGGGATCGGCTTGGAGCCCGTCACCACGATCGCCTTGAGGAGCTTGGAGCCCATGACGGCGCCCATGCCCGGCCGGCCGCCGGAGCGCCCCTCCAGGCTGCGGACGACGGCGAAATGGACCATGTTCTCGCCGCCCGGGCCGATGTTGAGGACCCCGGCGCCCTTGCTGTAGCGGGCGTAGATCCACTCGTTGGTCTCGATCGTGCCCTTGCCCCACACCTCGTCGGCCGGCAGGAACTCGACGCGGTCGTCCTCGACGACGAGCATCGTCGGGCTGGCGGCGCGGCCCTCCACGATCAGGGCGTCGTAGCCGGCCTTGCGGAGCTGGTCGGTCATGCGCGTGCCCAGGTTCCCGTCGCCGTAGCCGCCGGTCGCCGGCGACTTGGCGGCGACGATCGTCTTGCCCGTGTTGGGGGCCGGGATGCCGGAGATCGGGCCGACGGCCACGACCAGCTTGTTCTCGGGGCCGAGGGGGTCGATCCCCGGGGCGAGCTCGTCGTAGAGGATCTTGGCGGCGAAGCCGCGGCCACCGATCCACGTGTGGGCGAACTCCTCGGAGAACGACTCCACGCGGTGGGTCCTGTTCGTCAGGTCGACCCGGAGGAACTGCCCGGTCCAGCCATCCATCGTCCGCTCATCCTCGCAGGGGGGTTGTCTCGGTCGACCGTAGGCGCGGGAGACGCCCTCGTCTAGAGGGAGATGGAGGCCCAATTTCCGGGAACAACGGCCCTCTCGCGGGGGATCAGCCGAGCGCGGCCACGACGTCGCCCAGCGTCGCGGCGACGGCAGCCGGGACGCTGCGGCCCTGCAGGCCCGGCACCTCCCCGGCAGGAGTCCGGCCCGAGAGGACGAGGATTCCCAGCAGGCCTGCCCGCCGGGCGCCGGCGATGTCCTGGGAAGCGTGGTCGCCGACCATGGCGACCTCGCCCCGGACGAGGCGCCGGGCGCCGGGCGCTGCCACCTCGGCGGCGAGGCTGGCGACGGCCGACCGGAACATCAGCGGCGCCGGCTTGCCGACGAGCAGGGCACGCGTCCCGGTCGCGTACTCCAGGGCGGCCACGAACGCCCCGGTGTCGAGCGTCTCGCCCGTCGCCGTGTACCACCACGGGTTGCGGTGCACGGCGATCAGCTCGGCCCCCCGGCGCACCAGGCGGAACGCGCGGTCGAGGTTCTCGTACGAGAGGTCGGGGCCGCCGTCGCCGAGGACCACCGCGGCCGCGTGCGCTCCCTCGCGATCGACGTCCCCCGGTCGCAGCAGCGGCTGGCCGTCGAACTCGCGAAGCCCGTCGGGCCGGGTGATCACGAAGACGGGCTCGCCGGGGTGCGCCCGGCGGACGTGGTCGGCGGTGGCCGACAGCGCCGTCACGATCCGGTCCGGCGACACGGCCAGGCCCATGCGGGCGAACGACGCGGCCAGGGAGGCGCGATGCATCGAGGAGATGTTCGTCGCGATCCGGTAGGGGATTCCGCGCGCGTCGAGCTCGGCGAGCGCGTCCACGGCCCCGGGCAGCGCCGCGCCACGCGTGTAGACGACGCCGTCCGCGTCGAGGACGAGGGCCCGCACGCCCGCCAGGGCGGCGCGGAGATCGGCGCGGGCGGAGGGCGTCACGGCAGGCCTACACCTAGCGGAGCTCGGCGCCGGCGGGCGGAGTCCACGACGGGCGCCGGGCGAGCCAGACGACCAGGGTCGCGCCGAGCGCTGCCAGGCAGAGCTGGAGGGCGGGGTGCTCGACGACGAAGATGATCGAGAGGGCGAACGTCAGCGTGACCATCACGATCGCGATCACCTTGGCTCGGGGCGGGATCGCCCGGTGCTCCTGCCACGCCGCGATCGTGGGGCCGAAGGTCCGGCTCCGCAGCAACCGCTGGTGGAGCGTCGTCGACGCCCGCAGGTAGCACGCGGCGGCCAGCAGGACGAAGGGCGTCGTCGGCAGGACGGGGACGACGATCCCGGCCGCGGCGATCCCGAGGAAGAGGGTGCCGAGGACGATGAAGGCGGCGCGCACGGGGCGCGGCCGACGTGTCGCGGAGGGCGGGACCGCCACCTCCCCGGGGCCGGCGGCACGGTCGGATGCGCGCTCGTCCATCGCCGGATCGTACTCCGGGTGGCGCGAGCGCTCCCGACCCGCGCCATCGGCCGGCTCGGTAGGATGTCGCCCGACGGTGTCGCGCGCGCGCCGCCGAGGGAGGGTTCGATGGGCCTGCTGGATGGCAAGACCGCGCTGGTCTTCGGCGTGGCGAACGATCATTCGATCGCCTGGGGAATCGCGCGGGCGCTCCACGAGCACGGCGCGACCGTCGGCTTCAGCTCTCTCGAGAGCCTGATCGAGAGGCGGGTCGCCCGCCTGGCGGCGAGCCTCGGCAGCACGTTCGTGGAGCCCTGCGACGTCCGCGACGACGCGGCGGTGAAGGCGGTCTTCGATCGCTGGGGCGCGGAGGTGGGAAGCCTCGACATCCTGGTGCACGCCCTCGCGTTCGCGCACCGGGAGGACCTCGAGGGTGAGTTCGTGGACACGTCACGGGACGGCTTCGCGCTGGCGATGGACGTGTCGGCGTACTCGCTGGTCGCGCTCGCCCGCGAGGCGCGCCCCCACCTGCGCCCGGGCGCAAGCATCCTGACCCTCACCTACTACGGGGCCGAGAAGGTCGTCGCCCACTACAACGTGATGGGCGTGGCCAAGGCGGCCCTCGAGGCGTGCGTCCGCTACCTCGCGGTGGACCTCGGGCCCGAAGGCGTGCGGGTCAACGCGATCTCGGCAGGGCCGGTCCGGACCCTCGCCGCCCATGGGATCCGCGGATTCCGAACGATGCACGACGCGTTCCGCGACGTGGCGCCGCTGCGCTCGAGCATCACGATCGAGGACGTCGCGGGGACGGCAGTCTGGCTGGCCAGCGACCTCGCCCGCCAGGTCACGGGCGAGACCATCTACGTGGACGGCGGCTTCAGCATCCTGGGGGTGCCGACCCCCGACGGCTGACCGGCGACGACGCGCCGGCGCCGCCCGGCCGCCTCACCGGCCCCGGCCGTCGGCGAACCGCCTCACCAGCCCCGGCTGCCGGGCCCGCCCTTGAACGGGCCGACGACGCGCGAGGTGATCCAGCCCCCGTAGAAGTCGCCCTCCTGCGACGTGACGCGCTCGTCGCCGACCCACGCCTCGTCGACGCGGCCGGCGTAGAAGGACAGGTACCCCGCCAGCGCCTCGTAGCCCGGGGCCGGGGCCGGGTAGAGCCATGCCACGTCCTGGACGCGGCGCCCGGACGGCAGCACCAGCGTGCGGTAGGAGGCGCGACCCTTGAACTCGCAGATGGACGACCGCGGGGATGCCACGAGGAGGTCGAGGCGGACGTCGCCCGGCGGCAGGTAGTAGGTGGGGGGATGGCTCGTCTCGAGGACGCGCAGCGCCGCGGTCGTGTCGGTGACCACGATTCCGTCTACGACGACGCGGATCCGCTCAGCGACTGGCTCCACCCGCGGCGGGCGTGGGTAGTCCCAGGCTGATTCCTGCCCGGGCCCGGGCGAGGCGGGGATGGGACGGGTCATGCGAGCGGCACCTCCGCATGTTGATCGCCCGCGGCGGCCATCCGGATGGCGCAGGACGTCCGGTCATGGCTGGCGCCGCCCGGGTGCCCGGCTGCCCGGCTGCCCGGCTGCCCGGCTGATGCCGCGCCGTGCGGGTGCCTGCATCCCACGGCAGAGCATCCTGCCGACGCGATGCACGTTGCGGGCATATCGGTCGGCGTCGATATGTACGCAACACGCATCGGGTCTGACCGATGAGCCCGGGCTGTATGCGGCTGCCCGCTCGAAGGTGCGCCCGGTCCCGCCCATCGGCCTCGGCCCGCTCATCAGCCTCGGTCGGATGCTGCGACCGGTTCGCGAGCGCCACCGCGGGCGCGGGAGCACGCGCCGACGTGGGCGCGGTCGCGGCGGGTTCAGCCGCGGCAGGCGCGACAGCGGCCGACGATCGTCACGTGCGAGAGGTCCACCTCGAAGCCCCGGTCGGCGTCGAGCGACGCGACGATCGAGGCGGCCTCGTCGGCGCAGATCTCCCATGTCCCGCCGCAAGCCCCGCAGTAGAGGTGGCCGTGCACCGCGTCGGGCAGGACGTGGTACTCCTCCCGCCCGTTGGGGCCGTGACCGTGGCGGACGATCCCGAGCCCCTCCAGCACGTCGAGGGTCCGGTACACGGTGGACGGGATCGTGGCCGGGTCGCGCTGCCGGCAGCGCTCCACCAGCTCCGCGCCCGTGATGTGCCCGTGCGTCTCCGCCAGCACCGCGACCAGGGTCCTCCGCTGCGGTGTCCACCGCAGGCCCCGGTCGTGCAGCCGCTCGCGGACGCTCTCCCAGGCGTGGGGGCTGCGACTGCGGGGGGCGGCAGGCAGGCCGGATCGGGTCATGCACGCAGTATAGATGGCGGGATGCTCCCGGGCCTGTTGTTGCGACACGTTGCAAGAGCGCGGGGGCGCGCCTACAATCAGGTTCCGGGCGCCACCTGATCACGCGGGAGACGAGGGAGATCACCATGTACGCATCCATCGCCGGCACCGCGGCCGAGGCAGTTCGGCTGGGGCCACCCCAGCTCCACGCCCCCGACGGCTTCCTGAGCGTGCCGATCGCGGCAGTGATGTGGCTGATCACCATCGTCGTGACGGCGTACGCCGTGAAGAGGACGAACGAGACGTTCGACGAGCGCGCCATCCCGCTCATGGGCGTCACCGCGGCGTTCATCTTCGCGGCCCAGATGTTCAACTTCCAGGTCATCGGCGGAACATCCGGGCACCTCCTCGGCGGCGTCCTGGCGGCGGTCCTCCTGGGCCCCTGGGCGGGCACGCTCGTCATGGTCGCCGTCGTGGCGGTCCAGGGCCTCGTCTTCCAGGACGGCGGGCTGGTCGTGATGGGCGCCAACATCTTCAACATGGGGATCATCGGGACGCTGGGCGGCTACGCCATCTACCGGGCGCTGTGCGCCGCCCTCGGCGGCGAGCAACGGGCGCGGATTCCCGCTGCCGGGATTGCGGCGTGGCTCGCGGTCTTCCTCGCGGCCGGCGCCATGGCCCTCGAGCTGGGGCTGTCGGGCACGACCGACCTCGCGGTCGCGCTGACGGCGATGCTCTCGATCCACGCCCTGATCGGGATCGGTGAGGCCCTGATCACGATGGCCGCCCTCGCCTTCATCCAGGTGACCCGCCCCGACCTGTTCGGCCTGCGCGACGCGCGCGTCGCTGCGGCCGCCTGAGAGGATGACGAGATGAGCGACTCCCCTGCCCCCGCCGGGACGCCGACGACCGGGAAGAGCTTCCTCGCCCGCTGGTGGTGGGTCATCGGCCTGGCGATCGCCGGCGTGATCGCCGCGCTTGCCGCCGCCTTCGCCTCCGGCGACCCGGACGGCCTCGACTCGGTCGCGATCGAGCAGGGCTTCGAGGAGGCCGGCAAGGACCCGGGCTTCGAGATCCTGCCCGACTACACCATCCCGGGCCTCGACGGCACCGTCTCCACGATCATCGCCGGAGTCGTCGGGATCGCCATCGTCTTCGTCCTGGTGCTGCTCCTGGGGCGCCTGCTGGCGCGCAGGCGGAAAGGCGCGGCGGCCCGACCCTGAACCTCGACCGCTACCTCGCCCGCGACAGCATCGTCCACCGCGTCGACCCGCGGCTGAAGTTCGTCCTGACCGTCGCGTTCATCGTCTCGATCAGCCTGCTCCCGGTCGGGTCGTTCGCGGCCCTGGGGATTGCGTGGCTTGCACTTGCGGGGCTGTCGACGCTGGCGCGCCTGGGGCCCCTGCGCCTGACGAAATCGGCGTTCTTCGCCCTGCCGTTCGTGCTGGCGGCCCTGCCCCTCGTCTTCACGCGCCCCGGCGACCCCCTTGCGACGATCGAGATCGGCCCGCTGGTCCTCACGATCAGCGGCCAGGGGCTGCGCGAGTTCGCCACGATCGCCCTCAAGAGCTGGGTCAGCGTCCAGGCCGCCCTCCTGCTCTCCTTCACGACCCGCTTCTCCGACCTCGTGGAGGCCCTGCGCCAGCTTCGCGTGCCCCGCCTCCTCGTGGCGATCATCGGCTTCATGTACCGCTACCTCGCCGTCCTCACGGGCGAGGCCGGCCGCCTCAACCGGGCCCGCCTCAGCCGTTCGGCGGTCGTGGAGGGCCGCGGCGGCGGCAGCATCCGCTGGCGCGCCGGGGTCGTGGGCGGGATGGTCGGCTCCCTCTTCCTGCGCTCGTACGAGCGCAGCGAGCGCGTCTACGCGGCGATGCAGGCCCGCGGCTTCGACGGCGAGTTCCGCTCGATGGGCGGGCGGGCGCTCACGAGCACCGACTGGACCGCCTTCGCGGTTGTGGCGGCCGCGATCGTCGCCCTGGCGGTGGCCGGCCAGCTGGTCCTCCCCCGCCCATGACCGGCGAGAACCCGCCGGTCGCTCCGTCCCCTGCGGCCCCACCCCCTGCCGCGACGGGCGACGTCCACGTCCACCCGCACGTCCACGGCGACGTCGTCGTCCACGAGCACGAGCACGTGCCCGGCGCGCTCCACGGGACGCCGGCGGAGGAGCCGGCCGCCCCCGCCGACGTCGCCGCGCGCTGGATCGACGTGGAGCACCTCCACTTCGTCTACCCGGACGGCTTCGAGGCGCTGCGGGGGGTCTACCTGCGCATCTCCAGGGGGGAGAAGGTGGCCCTCGTCGGCCCGAACGGGGCCGGCAAGAGCACCCTCATGCTGCACCTCAACGGGATCAACCTGCCGACGCACGGGTCCGTGCGCATCGGGGGCACGCTCGTCGACCGCAAGAGCGTGAGGCGGATCCGCGCCGAGGTGGGGCTCGTCTTCCAGGATCCCGACGACCAGCTCTTCAGCCCCACGGTCTTCGAGGATGTCGCCTTCGGCCCCCTGCACATGGGCGTCCCGGAGGCGGAGATCCACGGGCGCGTCGAACGGGCCCTGGCGGCCGTCGGGATGGCCGGCTTCGAGCGCCGCCTGCCCCATCGGCTCTCGCTCGGCCAGCGCAAGCGCGTGGCCCTCGCAACCGTCCTCTCGATGGACCCGTCGGTGCTCGCCTTCGACGAGCCGTCGGCCGGCCTCGATCCCCGGGGGCGGCGCGAGCTGATCGCGCTCCTCCAGTCGCTGGACCAGACGATGCTGGTCTCGACCCACGACATGAAGCTCGTGGCCGAGGTCTTCCCGCGCCTCGTCGTGATGGACGACGGCGTCGTGGTCGGAGACGGGCCGACCGACGAGATCCTGTCCGACGACCCCTTCCTCGAGGCGCACGGCCTGGAGCGGCCGTAGGGCACCGGGTGCGGCGCGGCCGCCGGGTGCGGCGCGGCGTCGGAGGCGGGGACACGGCCTCAGGCGCGTGGCGCGGCGCGCGGTGGGCGCGATCGTCGTGTCCCGCGCGCGACAGTCGCGCGTGACGAGCTACAGGGCCGGCGACGGTGACGGCTGGGGAAGCGGGATGACGAGTCGCTGGCCGACCCGGATGAGGTTCGGGTCGGCGATGTCGTTGGCCTTCTGGATGGCGGCCACCGTGACCCCGTAGCGGGCGGCGATGCGCCCCAGCTGGTCCCCGGGCTGCACGACGTGGATGAGCGGCGTGGGGGCCGGCGTCGGCGCGACGGTCGGGGTCGGCGTCGGCGCGGCGGTCGGCGTCGGCGCGGCGGTCGGCGTGGAGGTCGGGCCGGGCGTCGGAGCGCTCGATGCGGCCGGGCTCGGCGGCGCGGTCCCCGTGTCGATGCCCGGCCCGGGGAAGATGACCGGCAGCATCAGGCCGGCCACGAAGCCGACCACGGCAACCGCAAGGATCGTCACCACGCCGATGAGGAGCTGCCGGAGGCGGCTCCGCCGGCGTGGCGGCTCGCCGGCGGGAAGGGGCGTCACGATCGGGCGGTCCCGCTCACGGACGACCTGGGCGTCGGCCTCGGCCTCCGTGTCCGCGGCTCCGGCTCCCGCCGCGACGGCGGCCACAGCGGGCCACCCGTCCAGGTCCACCCCCTCGACCTCTTCGACCTCCGGGGCCGCCTGCGCCTCCTCGCCCTCCGTCGACTCGTCCTCGCCGAGCGGCGCCGCGCGGAACCATCCATCGGCCTCCGCGGCTTCGGCCTCCGCGGGTTCGGCCTCGCCGTCGCCGGCCTCCGCGGCTTCGGCCTCCGCGGCTTCGGCCTCGCCGTCGCCGGCCACATCGCCCGCCGCCAGGACGACCGCCTCGGCCTCGGCGGACTCGGCCTCGTCCGGGGCAAGGCGCTGGTCCGGCTCCGCGACCGCGCCGGCGACGGCCTCGTCGGCCGGCGGGGCCTCGGGCTCCTCGGCAGCGGGAGACGGCGGAGCATCGGGGGCCACGCTCTCCCGTGCCGCGGGTCCCGGGCGCGCGCTGCGGGTGTGCAGGCGTCGGATCCGCGGTTCGGGCATCGCGCCGGATTGTACCGAGTGGCTCGCCGGCCGCGCACGGTCGCGGCCCACTACCCCGTGTCCGTCACCTCGAAGCGCCCCAGCCGCCAGGCTCCCAGGACGAACGCGAGCGTCAGCACGACCGTCGACAGGGCGAGCGCGACCGGCAGCTCGACGGCCGCCCCCCGACCCGGGAGTGCGCTCGGGCCGGCAAAGGCCTCGACGACCGCCAGGGCGTACTCGCGGATCGACAGAACCTGGGTGCCGGGCAGGAACGTCGTGACGAGGCCCTCCCAGACCAGCACGTAGCCGAGCCCCGCCAGGAGCGCCCGCCCCGTGAAGACCGACAGCGCGACGAACGCGGCGCTGTAGAGGACCGCCGCCAGGAGTGATCCCGCGACCATCCCTGCGAGGAGGCCCGGGGCGGACGTGCCGAGGAGCAGGAGGCCGGACACGAGCGTCGCGGGGAGCGTGACGGCGACCGTCGCCGAGATGGCCACCACCATCTTCGCGACGATCACGGTGCGACGGGGTACCGGCTTCACGAGAAGGTAGACGACCGTGCCGTCGTCGATCTCGGTGCCGATCGCCGCCGTCCCCAGGACCAGCGCGGCCAGCGGGATGACCAGCCCCAGGGTGAGCGTGGCGAAGACCTCCCGGGCCAGCGTCTCGGGGTCCCCCAGCCCGCCGCCGACGGCGAGGATCACGGCCACGAGAACCGGTGCTGCGGCGAGCAGGACGACGCCCAGCGAGCGGCGCCGGCCGAGGAGCCCGCGCACCGTCACCCGGACCAGCGGGCCGAAGGCCCGGGGCGGCCCCGCCGGCCGGGTCCCGGGAACCGGGGAGGCGGCGCCGGCCGCGCCGGCGCTCATCCGCGCACCAGGTAGGCGAAGACCGACTCCAGCGACTCGTCCGCGGGGATCAGCTCGTAGATCGAGACCCCGACAGCCCGGGCAATCCCGGCGAGCTCCCCCGTGAAGGCAGCGTAGTCCTCGGCCCGCACGATGAGGCGCCCATCCTCCAGGGCGACGCCGGCGACGGTCGGACGGGCCACGATCGCGGCCGCGAGCACCCGGTCGTCGGAGGTCCGCAGGCGGAAGGCGTGGGGGCGATCGGTCATCAGCCGCCGGATCTCCCGGAACTCGCCGGAGGCGGCAAGACGTCCGGAGACCACGACCAGGACCCGCTCGGCGACCCTCTCGACCTCCTCGAGGATGTGGGAGGAGAAGAGGATCGTCCGCCCGGCCGCCCCCAGCGCCCGCAGCAGGCCCATCATGTGGAGGCGCTGGCGCGGGTCCATCCCGTTGAAGGGCTCGTCCAGGACGAGGACGGCCGGGTCGTGGACGAGCGCGGCCGCCATCTTCACCCGCTGGCGCATCCCCTTCGAGTAGGTGGCGATCGCGCGGTCGGCGGCGCCGCTCAGCTCCACGGTATCCAGCGCCCGGTCGGTCGCGCTCCCCGGCGAGGCGAGGCCCTGGAGGTCCGCGTTGAGGCGCACGAACTCCCGGCCGGTCAGGAATCCGAAGACCGCCTCGCGCTCGGGGACCAGGCCGACCCGACGGAAGACGTCGGGGTCTCCGTACGTCGCCCGGCCGTCCACGGTGACGGCCCCGGCCGACGGGCGGAGGAGGCCGGCGATCATGTGCAGGAGCGTCGACTTGCCGGCGCCGTTCGGTCCCAGCAGCCCCGTCACCCCGGGACCGAGCTCGAAGCTGATGCCGTTGACGGCGACGACGTTGCCGTACCAGCGGGAGACGTCGACGAGCTCCACGGAGGCCGGGGCCCGGCCGGTCATGCGGCGATCCGCCGGTAGCGGAGCAAGAGGAGGGCGAGCGAGACGAGGGCGACGGCGACCGCCGTCGCGGCGAAGAGCTCGACGGGCAGGTCGGAGCGGCGGATCGCCGGCTCGGTCGGCTCCACGCCGAAGAGGAGCGCCGACACGCCGTCCATGAGGGAGAACGGGTCGCCGAGGGCGACCAGGGCGAACGGCCCCTCGAGGCCGACGCGATTGACGACGACCGTGACGACGCCGGAGAGGACCAGGAAGACGGCGATGATCGTCCCGGCCGCGAACGGCCGCCGGACGGTGAACGCGCTCGCGGCGAGGCCGACGCCGGCCAGGAGCCCGGCGACGACGACGGTGCGCCCGAAGACCGGCCAGACGTCCGGCAACGTCGCGCCGAGCCCGGCGGCGACGTCCGGAGTCGCGAACACGGTGCCCAACAGCAGGATGACCTGGGGCAGGGCGAAGACGAGGCCCACGGCGGCGAGCAGCGCCAGGTACTTCGCCAGGACGTAGTCCGTCCGCTCCAGGGCGCGACTGAAGTAGAGGGTCAGGACCCGGTGGCGCTGGTCGCGCACCAGCAGCTCCGGCGCCTGGGCGGCGACGAAGAAGACCAGCAGCGTCTGGGCGAAGGGCAGGTAGCCCTCGAGCGTGATCGGGTTGAAGTCCGAGCCGGCGCCCCCCGCGAGGGCGCCGAAGCCGACGCTCACGACGGCCGGGAGGGCGATGAGGCCCCCCAGGACGAGCGGCGCGATCTTGGCCCGCCCGCTTCGGCCGAGCCCGAAGACGGTGCGGACGCCGTGGACGAAGAGGGCCTCGACGGCGTGGCGGCGGCCGAGCCGCGGCCCGTCGTAGCCCCGGTACCCGAGGTCGTAGATGCTGCCGGTGGCGGACCCGGCCAGCACGTCAGGCGGCGTCGTCACCGGCGTCTCCCTCGGCGCTGTCGCGGAAGAGGTCCTCGACGCGGTGGCGCGCCGGCTCCAGGCGGGTGAGGGCGAAGCCGCGCGCCGCGATCGTGTCGCGGACGAGGTCGAAGGGACGCTCGTCGCCGACCGTGACGAGCACGCGGCGCGGCCCGTCGGTCCGGGCGTCGACGCCGGCTGCCACGAGGTCGGCGGCCACCTGCCCCGCCCCCTCGTCGAGCTCAACGACGAGCGTTCCGGTGCGGGTCGTGAAGCTGGCCAGTGGCGCGTCGCGCAGGAGGCGGCCGGCGTCGATCGCCACGACGTGGTCGCAGACCCGCTCGATCTCCCCGAGCAGGTGGGAGCTCACGATCACGGCCATCCCGAACTCCGTGCCGGTCCGCCGGACGAGGTCCAGCATCTCGTCCCGGCCGGCCGGGTCGAGGCCGTTCGTCGGCTCGTCGAGCAACAGGAGCCGCGGATCGTGGACCAGCGCCTGGGCAAGCTTCACGCGCTGCTTCATGCCCGTGGAGTAGCCGCCGATGGGGCGATAGCGCTCCTCGAAGAGGCCGACGTGCCGCAGCACCTCGGCGGTCCGCTCGCGGGCCGGGGAGCGCGGGAGGCCAGACATCTCGGCGAGATGCGTGACGAGGTCCGTGGCCGAGACATCCGGCGGCAGGACGTCGTGCTCCGGCATGTAGCCGACCCGCTCGCGGATCAGGGAGCCGTCGCGCCGGACGTCGAGGTCGAAGACGGTCGCCGACCCGGCGGTCGGGACGAGCAGCCCCAGGAGGATCCGCAGGAGCGTGCTCTTCCCGGCGCCGTTCGCCCCGACGAGGCCGACGATGCCGGGCTCGATCGAGATCGTGAGGTCATCGAGGGCCAGGACGCCGCCCCCGGCGCCCGGATACCGGAAGGAGAGCGCCTGCGTCGCAACGAGGGTCATCGCCGTCGAGTCTAGCCGAGCGGCCCGTCGGGATGTCCCGGCCCTGGGGGACGTCCCGGCCGCCTCACGCCTCCGGGGCCGTCGTCACGATCGCCTGCCCCAGCGACCAGAGGGTCGTCATGGTCAGGGCGACCATCAGGACCGCCAGCGGCAGCTGGCGGACCCGCAGGGCCCGCAGCTCCTGCGGTGACACCCCGTCGGCCTGGCGGCTGCCCACGGCCGCCAGGTGGCCGGCGAAGGCGCCGAGCATGTGGCCCCCGACGACCGCGCCAAGCTGCACTGCCCACACCACGCCGGGCGCGAGGAAGGACGACATGGGGGTGAAGAAGGCCGTCCCGAAGAGGTCCCAACCCTGCTGGAGGGGATCGGAGACCGCGATGACGATCCGCTGCCCGTCCACCAGCAGCGCGGTCAGGTAGTGCCCGGCGAGGTAGCCCGCCGCAATCGGGACGAGCCCGGCGCCGACGGCGGCGATCCCGGCCGCCCGCCCGATGGGCGGCATCCCCACGAGGCGCGCCACGCCGAGCGCCAGCAGGGCCCCAACCCCCAGGAAGAGCCCCAGCGCCATGGTCGCACCGCCGACCCCGGGCAGGCCGACGAGGTCGAACCAGGGCTGCGTCTGCGACAGCCCGTCGTAGAGGACGGAGACGACGCCGATCGCGGCGAGGACCACGTCGGGGGCGGACCAGCCCGGCTCCAGGAGCCCGGCGCCGAACGGCCGGCGCCGGACAACCCCGGCCTCGGGGGGGCCGGCGAGGGCGAACGGCGCGATCCGCCCCAGCAGCCCGAACCATGTCGTGAAGACCTCGCCGTTGGTGCGCCAGGCGTCGCGGCCGTACTGCGCCATCCCGATCAGGGTGAGGGCGGTGTAGGCGATGAAGGCGGCGACCAGGGGCCGGCCGCCGCCGCCGCCGGTCACGACGAGCTCGAGCCAGATCACGAAGGCGAACCCGGCCACGGCCGGCCAGCGCCCCAGGCGGGCCGGGTACGGGGCCGGCCTCCAGCCGTGCACGCCGGCCCGCCGGAGGAGCGCCGCGCCCAGGTCGTGGAGCGTCGTGAAGGGGTCCAGCCAGGACCACGCCGGGCCGGCGAGTACCGAGACCAGGGCCAGCCCGACCCACCCGTACGTCCACAGGAAGAGACCCGAGACGTCCGCCTCGCTCGAGCCGCCGACCACCGCCTGGGCGACGATCCAGGCCAGCCCCACGAGGCCCGCCGCCCGCAGGCCCAGGCGGAGCCAGCGCGGGACGGGGCGCGGCCGCGGGTCGCCGGGACCGAAGCCGGGCACGTCGCGCAGGAAGACCACGGCGAACGAGAGGCCCACCGCAGCCGCCGCGCCGGCCAGGTAGACCGGGAGCGGTATCGGCAATTCGAAGAGGCCGGTCAGCTGGTGCCCGAGGGCCGCGCCCGGCAGGACGAGGAGAGCGGCGGCGAGGGCCGCCCCGGCGCCCGCGACCCGGGCGGCCATCCGGTGCCACCCGCGAGGCGGGCCGTGCGGCCTCATGACGAGGGAGCCGCCCACGGGGCATCGACCATCCGGTGGACGACGTTGCGGCCGTCCTCGACCCGGTATCCCACTGCGATCGGCTGGAGCGTCACGGCGTGCTCCGCGAGGTGCGAGGCCGGGAAGGCCGCTCCGTCCACCTCGAGCTCCCCGATGACGAACGCGATCGTCTCGCCCTCCTGGGTGCGGAGCGAGAACCCGGTCACCTGGCCGCCGCCCGCGTCGAGGGCCACGACGATGCCGGCCGCGGACCGCCCGGGGTCGCCGCAGGCGCCGAGCGCGAGGGCTGCCCCGAGGAGGCCTGCGACGAGAGCGATCAGCGGGCGCCGGAGCAGCGAGGGGGCGGGTCGCGCCATCAGCGCCGGCGAAGGGCGAGCCAGGCGCCGCCACCGAGCAGGATCGCGACCAGCACCGCGAGGGGCAGCAGGAGGTCCCCCGTTGCCGCGTCCGGCGGAGGGGCGGACGCCGTCGGGTCCGTCGGGACGGGGGTTGCGATCGGGGTCGCGGGAGCGCCCGTCGGAGCCTCGCTCGTCCCGGCTGTCGCTGCCGCCGGCGACGGGGACGGGCTCGGGGACGGGCTCGGTGTGGCGGCCGCGACGGTGAAGGCGAACGTGCCGCGCTCGACCCCGTTGTCGTCCGGGGTCACCGTCGTCCAGCGGACCTCGTAGGCCCCCGGGGCCAGCTCCGGCAGCCCGGCGATCGTCATGCGCGTGGCGGACCCGTCCCCGGGGACGCCGCCCGTCGCGAGCACGTCGCCGTCCGGGCCGCGCAGCTCCATCGAGCTTCGCGCGGGGTCCACCGCCTCGCTGAAGTCGCCGGTGATCTCGGCGGGTGCCACGGCCAGGACGGCGCCGTCCGCCGGCGACGACGACTCGAGATCGGCATGCCCGAGCGCCACCCCGGGGGCCAGGGCGAGGGCCAGCAGGACGAGGAGCGCCGCCGTGGCGGCCGGGAGAGCGCGCATGGCCGCGAGGGTAGCAGGAAGCGCCGGCGAGGCCGCGGCGCGCTGCGTCCGGCGGTCCGGCCCCGGGTCTCCGGCGTCAGCGGATCCCGGTGTCGTAGGCCAGGTCGACCACGAGCCACGCCGAGGGGCCGCCAGGGACGATGACCGGCTGCGCCGTTGGCGTCCCCAGCAGGCCCTCGACGGGCGCCGCCTCCACGACGTAGCCGCCCCCGGAGGGCACGGCCGCCAGGAACGTCCCGTCGGCAGCGGTGGTCGAGCGGGCGACCTCGCGACCGCTCCCGTCGCGGACCAGGACCGTGGCGCCGGCCACCGGGCGATCGGCGCACGCGGGGTCGGGCGGATCCTGGACGACGGGGCAGGCGGGGCCCGCGTGGGCCCGGCCGGCGATCCACGGGCCGCCGTCGGCCGGGATCGCGACGGGCGGGCTCGGGTCGCCCTCGCCGAAGCCGCCACCCGAGCCGGGGCCGGTCCCCTCCTCGAGCGGGTCGCCCCGCTCCTCGACGAGCCGCACGGCGCCGGTCCCGTCGACGTCGAAGACCCAGGTGTGGCTGCTGATGCAGCCGGCCTGGCAGTCGCCCCAGCCCCTCGTGACCGTGACCCGCCAGCCGGCGGTGGCCGGCGACACCTCGTACCAGGCCGCCTGGCCGATGAGATCCGGGTCCAGCGGGCCGATGCCGGCGAACTGGGGGTCCTCCGCGAGGACCAGCGCGACCGCCTCCGCGGGGGTGATCGGGCTGCCCCCGGCGGGCGGGGTGGAGGCCGGCGCGGACGCGGCGGGCGGGAAGGACGGCGGCAGCGTGGCGGAGGCTCCTCCGCAGGCCGCCGCGACGAGGGCGACGAGGGCGACGAGGGCGGCGGCGCGCCGCGGGGGTCGCCGGGAGCTGGCGCGGGCAGGTCGACCGTCCATGTCCACCAGACGGTACCGCGGCCGGACCGGTTCCGGTGACCTTCGGCGCCTCGAACCGATCCGAACGGCCGTCGAGCCCGGGCGCCGGCACGCCCACCATCGGTGCGTGGAGGTGTCCTGATGCACGGCCGATCGACGCACGCTTCGGCGCCGCCGGCCCCGGGCGTGGAGCACGCCCCGAGCCCCGGTGAGCGGACCACGAGCCCGGGGGCGACCGGCCCGACCACCGCGACGCTGCCGCACGGGCGGCTGGGCGGCGCTGTGGTGCTCCTCGCCGCGACCGAGGCGGTCATCGCCCGGACGCGCCCCGACGGCCGCGACGAGGTCCGCCGCGTGCGGCGACGCACGCGGCGAGCCGGCGCTCCGCCGTTCCACGTCCGCGTGCTGCACGAGCTCGGCGACCGCGCCCCGGTGCTCATCCTGGGCCCGGCGCCCGAGCGAACCGCCTTCGAGCGCGAGTTCGTGATGGTCTCGCACAGGCCCGACCGCCTGCTCGAGGACGCGAGCGTCCACGACGCGCACCCGGAGGCGCTCCTCGAACGACTCCGGGGCCTCCGGTCGCACCCCGGCTGACGGGCCCCGGTCCCCGTCGCGTCCGCAGGCGGGCCCGGGCGCGGGGATCGCGCCCTCGGCGTCGATGCGACGGGTGTGCACGGAGGCACGGCCTCACGGTCCCACGGCTTCCGGCGCTGGTGCAGCCGGGTGTGGACCGCGGGCGCCCCGGCGGGCGACAATGAGTGCTCGCTCGGGTTGACGACAGCCCGGGGGACGGAGGCGGTCCGGGATCACCGCGATGGACGGGCCGACCAAGGAGGTTGCGATCAGCGAGATCCGCCCCACCGGCATCCCGGTGACCCCGTGAGCCGCCCGGCGGCGCGCAGAGGAGGCGTGGCGTGATCCACCAGGTTCGCGAGCTGCACGTGCGACGCGAGGCACGGGCGCGCTACGCCGTCGACGAGCATCTCTTCACCCTGTCCGGCGACGCGATCCTCCCCAACCTGCGTGCCGTCCGCCGCCTCGCCGCGGCCATGACGGCTGCTCGGCGCGCCGCGGGCCACCCGGAGCCTGCCGTGGCCCCCGGCTCGCTCAACGCCATGGGCCTCATCGACGAGGTCCTCCACGCCGTCGTCGCGATCTACCGCGAGCACGAGGACCCCGAGGGGGTCGACGACGCCCTCGACCATCTCGATGAGGTCCTCGGGACGGAGGCCGTCGACGCCGCCCTGCTGCGCTTCAGCGCCGACTTCCCGCCGCTCGCCGTGCACCGCGGTGAGCTGACCGCGGAGGCCTACCTCGCGGGCGAGACCGCGGGGACCCCGAACCGCGAGATCGCCCTCGAGGAGCTGCTGGCCTGCTGGCTGGAGAATGCGAACCCGGCGTTCGAGCCCTGTCGCGAGCTCTTCGACGACCGCGGTCTCGCCGCCACGACCGCCTACCGGGCCGTCATCGACGAGCTCGCGCGGTTCTTCGCCGCCCGGGCCCCCTTCGGCCCCGACCGCCAGGACCTGGTCACGATGCTGCGGGCGCCGGCCGTCGCGGAGCCGGCTTCGCTGGGCGGCCAGCTGCGCTGGATCCGTGCCCGCTGGGGCGCCTTCCTCGCGGCCTACCTCGGCGATCGGTTCGGGGCCCTGCTGGACCGCCTGATCACCGGCCTCGACGTCGTCGCCGAGGAGGAGCGGGCGCTGTGGATGCGCTTCCACGCGGGCCCCGGCGGGGGCGGCGGGGACGCGCCGGGCATCGGCCGGATCGAGGAGCCGGAGCGCTTCTCCGAGGACAAGGACTGGATGCCCCGGGTCGTCGTCATGGCCAAGAGCTCGTACGTCTGGCTCGACCAGCTGAGCCGCTGGTACGGCCGCGAGATCCGGCGCCTGGACCAGGTGCCGGACGAGGAGCTCGACCGCCTGGCCCGCTGGGGCTTCACCGGCCTCTGGCTCATCGGGCTGTGGGAGCGCAGCCGGGCCAGCGAGCTGATCAAGCGATGGCGGGGCAACCCCGACGCCGTCGCCTCGGCCTACTCGCTGCGGGACTACGCGATCGCCGAGGACCTGGGCGGCGAGGCGGCCTGGGCGAGCCTCCGCGACCGGGCCTGGGCGCGCGGCATCCGCCTCGCCTCGGACATGGTCCCCAACCACATGGGAATCGATTCGCGCTGGGTCATCGAGAACCCGGACTGGTTCCTGGCCCG
This sequence comes from uncultured Chloroflexia bacterium, assembly GCA_963709605.1. Taxonomy (GTDB): domain Bacteria; phylum Chloroflexota; class Limnocylindria; order Limnocylindrales; family CSP1-4; genus CTSoil-043. Next base: position 43,984 of record CAVPWX010000015.1, read on the forward strand.
CCCGGACAGCCCGTATCCGGCCTACTCCTTCACCGGCGGCGACCTCTCCGACGACCCGCGGGTGGGCATCCAGATCGAGGACCACTACTGGGATTCGACCGACGCCGCCGTCGTCTTCCGGCGGGAGGACCGCTGGACGGGCGACGTCCGCTACGTCTACCACGGCAACGACGGGACCAGCATGCCGTGGAACGACACGGCCCAGCTCGACTACCTCAAGCCGGAGGTCCGGGAGGCCGTCATCCAGACGATCCTCGCGGTTGCCCGCCGCTTCCCGATCATCCGCTTCGACGCCGCGATGACGCTCGCCAAGAAGCACGTCGCGCGCCTCTGGTACCCGGAGCCGGGCCACGGCGGCGCGATCCCCTCGCGCGCCGAGTCCGCGATGTCGCGCGACGCCTTCGACGCGGCGATCCCCGAGGAGTTCTGGCGCGAGGTGGTCGACCGGGTGGCCGCCGAGGTCCCCGACACGCTCCTCCTGGCGGAGGCCTTCTGGCTGATGGAGGGCTACTTCGTCCGGACCCTCGGGATGCACCGGGTCTACAACAGCGCCTTCATGAACATGCTCCGCGACGAGAAGAACGCGGAATACCGCCTCGTCGTCAAGAACACCCTCGAGTTCGACCCGGAGATCCTGAAGCGCTACGTCAACTTCATGAACAACCCCGACGAGAAGACCGCCGTCGAGCAGTTCGGGAACGGCGACAAGTACTTCGGAATCGCGACCGTCATGGCCACCATGCCGGGCCTCCCGATGTTCGGCCACGGGCAGGTCGAAGGGTTCGCCGAGAAGTACGGGATGGAGTTCCGGCGGGCCTACTGGGACGAGCGCCCGAACGAGGGGCTCGTCGCCCGCCACGAGTGGCAGCTCTTCCCGCTCCTCCACAAGCGCCGGCTCTTCGCCGAGGTCCGCGACTTCCGCCTCTACGACGTCGTGGACGACGCCGGTCATGTCAACGAGGACGTCTTCGCCTACTCCAACCGCGCGGGCGACGAGCGGTCCCTCGTGATCTACCACAACCGCTTCGGATCGATGCACGGCCGGATCCGGGACTCGGTCGCCTTCGCCGTGAAGGATGCGGCGGGCGCGAAGCACCTGGTGCGGAGCTCGCTGGCCGAGGGGCTCGGCCTCGGCACCGACCCGGGGGCCGTCGTGCTCTTCCGCGACACCCTCGACGGGCTGGAGTACATCCGCGAGGCCGCCGACATCCGCGATCGCGGCCTGCGCGTGGAGCTGGAGGCCTATGCGGCACGCGTCCTCCTCGACTGGCATGAGATCGGCGGCGAGGCGGCGGCCGATTATCGCGCCCTGGCCGCCGACCTGGGCGGCGCCGGGGTGCCCAGCGTCGAGGGGGCGCTGGCTGAGCGGCGCCTCCGCCCGCTGCACGATGCGGTCGCCATCCTCGTGAACGACGCCCTCGTCCGCGACGCGACCGAGGCCGTGGCGGCCCATCTCGCCGCCGCCGCGCGGGCCGCGGCGCCGTTGCCGCCTCCCGCGCCGTTGCCGGCCGCCGCGCCCGCGGAGGCCGCCGTGCATGGCGGGCCCGCGGAGGGCGAGACCCCGCTTCCGCCGGCCGCAGCCGCCGCCGCGATCGCGCCGCCGCCCGACCTCGATGGCCTCGCCGCGGCATGGCGCGGCCGGGCGGCCGACGCCCTCCGGGCCGTCCGGGCGGCGACCGACGCCGCCACGCCGGATGCCGAGATCGACGCCCTGGCGGACCGGTTCGGGGCCCGGCTCCGGGCCGCGCTCGGCGTCGCCCTCGTCTCGCCGGCGACGGACGCGGCCTCCGACGCGCCGCGCGCCTTCGTGGCCGCCGCCCTGCCGCCCGACACCGCGACATGGGGGGCCCTGCTGGGCTGGCTCGCGGCCGAGGCGCTGTCCGGCGTCGTCGAGCCCGACCCGGCAGCCAGGAGCGCCCGCGGCTGGTTCGATCGGGCACGCCTGGGACGCGTCTTCGCCGACGCCTACCGCTGGCGCGGCCTCGACGAGGGCGCCGCATGGTGGACCGTGGAGACCGTCCGCAACCTCGTCGCCCGCCCCGGCGAGGCGGCGCTCGCAGCTCCCCCGGCGGAGCGCGCCGGGCGGCTCGTGCGCGCCTGGTTCGCGGACGACCACCTGGCCCGCTGGCTGGGCGTGAACCGCCACGACGGGATCGCGTACGTCAACCGGGAGTCCTTCGAGGCGGCCCTCCGCTGGATGGTCGTGCTGGTGGCGGTCGGCGGCGCCGCGGAGGATCGCGACGAAGCGGCCAGGGCCGGTGCCCTCGCCAACGCCCACGCGCTGGCCGTCCGGCTGGCGGCCCACGCCACGGCAGCCGGCTACGACGTGGGCCGGCTCGTGGAGCGTGCCACCGCCTGAGCATCCTTCGGGGCCCGGGCGGCGAGAGCGCGCTGGCGGTCGTCGCCCAGCAGGGCGCCCAGGCCGGCGAAGGACCAGGCGAGGACAAGGCCGATCGCGATCCCGAGCGGGCTCGCGAGCCAGGCCCGCAGCGCGCCGAGCACCGGGACGCCGGCCACCACGACGCCATCCACGGCCGCCGGCGGGAGGGGCTGGGGGTCGACCGTCGCCACGGCGTCGCCCCGGGTGCGGTACGCCGTGACCTCGCCGGCGTCGCCGCGGACCACCGCGGCGACGCGATGCGTGACCCGGGACCCATCGGGGCGCGAGATGACGACCACGCCCCCGACGGGGACGGCGGCGGGATCGGCCGGCGTGGACACGAAGAGGAGCGACCCCGGCGGATGGGCCGGCGCCATCGACCCCGTCGTCAGGGAGACGGCCCGGAGACCGGCGACCTGCAGGGCGGCGGGGACCACGAACACCAGGAACGCCCCGGCGACCAGGCCGAGACCCGCCCAGGCCGTCGCCCGCCTCGCGGCCTCCAGCGCCTCGGGCGACACGCCATGGAGGGGGGGCGCGGCGGCGCCGAGCCGGCGGAGGACGCCGGCGAGGACCAGGAGGGCCACCGCAGGCAGGAGCGCCGCCAGGGCCACGGGCGAGGGGCCCGGCAGCGTGGCGAGGTCGCGCAGGCCCCCGGGCGCCCCGTCCTCGGCGAAGGAGGCGGGCCGGCCGATCACACCCAGCACGTCGACCTCGAAGACGGCCAGCCCCGCCGCGAGCGCAAGCGTCGCCGCCAGGGCCGTCGCCGCCAGCGCCCCGGCCGCCGCGAGGCTTCGGGCACGCTCGCGCGCGCCGAGCGGGGCCGGCCGGGAAGCGGCCGGAGGATCCAGCGGATCAGGCAGGGGCAGGGCGAAAGGCGGGGTTGACATCGGAGGACCTCGTCCGGAGCCTCGCGTCCCGTCCCGGGGTGATGCCATCCCCCGGAGGTCCCGGGTCGCTATCCTGCGGCCCATGACCTCCCAGCCCGCCGCCGGCACCGGCGATCCGGCGCCGGCCCTCGAATTCGGGGCCCAGTCCATGACTGCACCCCTGCTGGACGTCCTCGTCCAGCGGCCGGGGGCCGCCTTCGGCCGGGCGTTCGGAGACCCCGTCCACGGCTTCCTCGGCCCGGTCGACCTGGAGCTCGCCCGCCGCGAGCACGACGCATTCGCCAACCTCCTCTCCAGCCTCGGCGTCCGCGTCCACGAGCTGGGCGCCGTGGAGACCGCGCACCCCGACCTCGTCTACGCCTTCGACCCGTTGCTCGTCACCGGACGCGGATCCATCCCGCTCCGGTCGGGGAAGCCGACGCGACGCGGCGAGGAGGTCGAGATCGAGGCCTGGCTCGCCACTCGCGGCGTCCCCACGCTCGGTCGCATCGGGGCGCCGGGCACGGTCGACGGCGGCGACACCTTCTGGCTGCGGCCGGACCTCTTCTGCATCGGGCGGACGCTCCGCACGAACGGCGAGGGCGTGAGGCAGCTCGCCGGGCTCGTCGGCGGCGACGTCCGCGTCTTCGATCTCCCCTGGTGGCGCGGTGACGAGGAGCTGCTGCATCTCCTCTCGGTCGTCTCGCCGGTTGCCGACGACCTGGCGGTCGTCTACCTCCCGCTGCTCCCGGTCGGCCTCTGGGAGCTCCTCCGGGAGCTCGGCATCCGGATGATCGAAGCCCCGGACGAGGAGTTCGCGACCCTCGCCTGCAACGTGCTCGCGGTCAGGCCCGGCGTCTGTGTCGTCGCCGACGGCAATCCCGCCACCCGCCACGCCCTGGAGGCGGCCGGCTGCGAGGTCCACCCGTATCCCGCCTCCGAGATCGGGATCAACGGCTCGGGCGGCCCCACCTGCCTCACCCGGCCGATCCTGCGCCGGACGTGAGCGGGCGCGGCCGGGCCGCCGAGGCGGCCGGACGGGCGGCCGGCGCGGTCGACGCTCCCGCGGTCCGCGAGGCGCTCCTCGCGCTGCTGGCGATCGCGTCCGTCACGGGCGACGAGGGGGACCTTCGCGACGAGGTCGCCCGGCGGATGGTCGCCGCCGGCCTCGAGACGCGGGCGTGGGACGCCGACCCGGAGGAGCTCGCGCGCGACCCCGACTTCCCCGGCTCGGAGGTCCCGCGCCGGACGCTGCCCCTCGCCGCCGGGGTGCTCCGCGGGGACCGGCCGGGGCCGCGGCTGCTGCTGGTGGGCCACACGGATGTCGTTCCCGCGGGCGACCGGGCGTCGTGGTCGCTGGACCCCTTCCGCCCCGAGGTCCGTGGCGGCCGGGTCTACGGGCGGGGCGCCTGCGACATGAAGGGGGGCCTCGCGGCGGCGCTCGCCGCGATCACGGCCGTCGGGGCCTCGTTCGACCCGGCCGACCTGGCAGGCGAGGCCGTCCTCGTCGCGGTCCCTTCCGAGGAGGACGGCGGCGCGGGAATGCTCGCGGCGATACGCGCCGGCTACGTCGGCGATGCCGCGGTGATCCCGGAGCCGACCCGCCTCGAGATCGTCACGGTGCAGGCGGGCGCGATCACCTTCCGCCTCACGGTCCCCGGCAGGGCGGCCCACGCGTCCACCCGCGGCGAGGGGGTCTCGGCGCTGGAGAAGCTCGAGCTCCTCCACGCCGCCCTGCGCGCGGACGAGGCCGCCCGCAACGCCACCGAAGACCGGCCCGAGATGCGGGCGCTCGGCCTCCCCTACCCCACGATCATCGGCACCGTCCACGGGGGCGACTGGGCCAGCACGGTGCCCGACCGGATCGTCGCCGAGGGCCGCTACGGGGTGCGGGCCGGCCAGGTCGCCGGGGAGGCGGCGGACGAGCTGCGCGCAGTCGTGGCCGCGGCCTGTGCCGGCGACCCGTGGCTGCGGGAGCACCCGGCCACTGTCGAGCTCTCCGGCGGCCGCTTCTCGTCGTCCGAGGTCCGGGCCGATCACCCGCTGCCGGCGGGACTCGCCGTCGCCGCGGAGGCGGTTCTCGGCCGACGGCCACCCTTCGTCGGCGTCCCCTACGGCTCCGACATGCGGCTCCTCATCCGCGAGGGAGCGACCCCCGCGGTCATGTTCGGGCCGGGCGATGTCCGGGTCGCCCACGCCGCCGACGAGCACGTCGATCTCGCCGAGGTCGAAGCCTGTGCCCGCGTCCTCGCGGCCTGGCTCGCCGGGGAGCTCGCGCGCACCTGATCGAGCCGGGACGCGGTCCGTCAGGGTCCCGGGACGCGGTCCGTCGCGGCCCCGGGACGGTCCGTCGCGGCCCCGACGCGGTGCCACAATGGAGTGTCCAATCCCGCACTCCTGCTGGGAGGCCAGTCCATGAAGATCGAGGATCTCGAGGGCGTCGGGCCCGTCTACGGCGAGAAGCTCCGCGCGGCGAACGTGCGGACGACGGACGACCTGCTCGCGGCGGCCGGGCCGGCTGCCGGCCGGCACGCCCTGGCCGAATCCACCGGGATCAGCGCCGACCTGCTCCTCCGCTGGGCGAACCACGCCGACCTCTACCGCATCTCCGGCATCGGCTCCGAGTACGCCGACCTGCTGGAGGCGAGCGGCGTCGACTCGTGCCCCGAGCTCGCCCGTCGCAACGCCGCCAACCTCGCCACGACGATGGCCGAGGCGAACGCGGCCCGTCAGATCGTGCGCCGCCTCCCGACCGAGGAGGTCGTCGCGGACTGGATCGCCCAGGCGGCGAAGCTGCCGAAGATCGTCACGCACTGACCCCCGGGCTCGCCGGCCCGGGAGCACCCGCGCCGGCGAGCCGTTCGCTCATCTCCCACGCCCGGGCCGCGGCCGCGGGGTCGCGCGCCGCCGGCGGGTACGGGATCCGCCCGTGGGCCGAGAACCAGCCGCCCGCGGCGTCGCGTGGCAGGTCGGGCGCCGCCGCGGCCCAGACGAGCGTCTCGGCCCCGCGGGCCGGACTCGCTGCGAACAGCTTCATGAAGCCGTGGAGGAGCGGCCCGGCCTCACCGAGGAGCTTCGTGCGGACGCCCCCCGGGGCGACCGCGATCGCCAGGGGGCGCGGGTCGCCGCCGGCATCCTCGTCGAGGCGGCGGGCGAGCTCGCGCGCGAACAGCACGTTCAGCACCTTCGTCTGGGCGTAGGCCCCGTACGGGCCGTAGCGCCCGCGGGCCCAGCCCGGGTCGTCCCAGCGCACGCGGCCGCCGTACGCTGCGTGGGAGCTGACCGAGATCACCCGCGCGCCGGGTGTCGCGCGCAGCAGCGGCAGGAGCCGGGCCGTGAGCGCGAACGGCGCGAGGTGGTTCACGGCAAGCGTCTCCTCGACCCCGTCCGGCGTCTCCCGGCGCCGGAGGTGCCAGATGCCGGCACAGTGGACGAGGACGTCGAGGCGCGGCAGGCGCGCCAGCTCGTCGCCGAGGGCGCGGACCTGGGCCCGCGACGCGAGGTCGGCGACCAGGGGCCGGACGGCGGAGCTGCCGCTCGCTCGCGCCACCCGCACCGCCGCGCCATGGGCCAGCGCGGCGTCGCGCCCGACGAGGACGAGCGAGGCCCCGAGCCGGGCGAGCGCCTCGGCGGCGGCCAGCCCGATCCCGGACGTCGCCCCGGTGAGGACCACCACCTTTCCGGCCATCGGTCCCTCGAGGCGGCCGTCAGCGGCGATGCGATCGCCGCCGCCGGCCGGGAGGTCGCCGCGGCCGGCCGGGAGGTCGCCGCGGCCGGCCGGGAGGTCGCCGCGGCCAGCCGGGGAGACACCGAGCGGCTCGAGGACGAAGACGGGGATCTCGCGCTGCGTGATCGCCTGGTACCGCGAGTACTGCCCCGCGTTGACCCGGTCCAGTGCCGCCCAGAGGCGGGGCCGCTCCCCCGCCCCGGCGGGGCGAGCACGCACCGCGCGACGGCGGCCGCCGACCACCGCGTGGGCCCGGGGGTCGGCCCGGAGGTTGGCGACCCAGGCCGGATCGACGTCGCGGCCGCCGTTGGAGCCGGCGACCACGAGGCTCTCGCCGTCGCGCGCGTAGATGAGCGCCGCTGCGCGCGAGCGGCCGGTGCGACGCCCGGTCGTCTCGAGGACGAGGACGGGCCGCCCCGCAAGCGCGCCCCCGACGCGCCCGCCGGTCACGCGCAGCACGGCGCCATGGAGCCGGAGGAACGCGGCCTGGAACGGCCAGGCGACGCGCGCGACCCGCGTCAGGACGATGCCGGGCGACCGCCCCGTCACGCTCCTCACGCCGACACGCTCATCGAGAAGCAGAGGGGCGCACCGCGCCGCCGGAGCCCGCCGCGGCCGGCCCTCGGGCGAACGCTACTTGCGGCCCTTCTTCTTGCGCTTCTTGCGGCCGCCCTTCCCGCGACCGCCTGCCTCCACGGGCGCCGCGGCCGGCGGCTCGGGCGCCGCGGGCGCGACGGCCGACTCGAGCGCCGCCGGAGGTTCGGCAGCCGAGCGTCCCCCGAGCGCCGGCTCTTCCAGGCCCCACATCGCGTCGAGGCGATGCTGGAGACGAACGAGACCGGTGGGATCCAGGCGGTAGTAGCGGCGGGTGCCCTGCGGTCGCTCGAGGACAAGGCCCGCCGCCTTGAGGACACCGAGGTGCTGGGAGACCGCCGGTCGGCTCACGGGGAGCCCCGACGCGAGGTCGCCGACGGTCCGCTCGCCGTCGCGGAGGCCCTCCACGATCATCCGCCGCGTGGCGTCGCCGAGAGCTTCGAGTGGATCGTTTGCGGCTCGGTAAGCGTTCACGAACGGTAATCTGGGGCCCCGAGGGCGCGTTGTCAAGACCCCCGTGGGCGCGGGTGCCGTTCGGCCCGGGGCGCCGGGCCGTTCCCCCCGTGCAGCGCGAGCGGCGCGGACCCATGCTGTGCGCGTGGCCCGCGAGCTCGTCCACGGCGGTCGCCACGTCCCGCTCGTCCCGGGCAGGACGCTCTTCGACGCGGCCGACGAGCTCGCGATGGTCGTCCCGGCGTCCTGCCGGCGATCCGGCCGCTGCCACGAGTGCGTGGTCGAGATCCTGCGGGGCGAGGACGCCCTGGGCGCCCCCGACGAGCAGGAGGCCTTCCTGCGCCCCGGCTACCGGCTCGCCTGCCGTGCCGTCGTGGAGCGCGAGCCCTCGGCAACCGACCTCGAGTTCATCGTCCTCCGGCGCCGCCTGAAGATCCTCATGCCGCCGTCGGGCCCGCCCCTCGAGGTGGATCCCGCGATCGCGGTCGAGGGCGGCCGCGTCCGTTGGAACGGCGAGGACGTGGACGCGGCCCGCGAGCGGATCCTGGGCGTGGCACTCGACGTGGGGACGACCACAGTCGTCCTCCAGCTCCTGGACCTGCGGTCGGGCGAGCCGGTCGCCGCGGGCGCCTTCGAGAATCCCCAGCGCTTCGGGGGGAGCGACGTCATCGGTCGCATCTCCTACGAGGCCGAGCGCCCCGGCGAGCTGCGGCGCGCCCTTCGCCGGGCCCTCAACCACGAGCTGGGACGGATCTACGGCGAGCACGGCATCGACCGCCACGAGGTCCTGGAGGTCGTCGTCGTGGGCAACGCCACGATGCGAGACCTCTTCCTCGGCCTCGACGTCGCCCCGATCGGGCGCTCGCCGTTCCGCAGCGTGACCGAGACCGCCTGGCGGAGCGGGGCCGCGCCCAGCAGCGCGGTGATCCGCCTGGCCCACGAGCTGGGGATCCTCGTCCATCCGCGGGCACGGATCTGGGGCGCGCCGCTCATCGCCTGCCATGTCGGGGCCGACGCCGCGGCGGACCTGATCCCGTCCGGCATGCTGGGCGCGGCCGCGCCGGCGGGCTCCGCGGGTCCTGCGATGCTCGTCGACGTCGGCACGAACACCGAGGTCGTCGTCACCGACGGCCGCCGCGTCGTCGCCGCGTCGTGCCCCGCCGGGCCGGCGTTCGAGGGGGGCCTCGTGCGCTACGGAATGCCCGCTTCGGAAGGGGCGATCGAGGCCGTTTGGCACGACGGCGGAGGGTGGGTGGTCCGTACAATCGGCGACGTGGAACCCGAGGGCATCTGCGGCTCGGGGCTCGTGGACGTGCTGGCCGAGCTCCGCCGCACCGGGACGATGACGCCGACGGCCGCCTTTCTCGGCGGCACGTCGGAGGTGACCATCGTGGCGGAGCACGGGATCACGTTCTCGCGCGCCGACGCCGCGCACCTCGCGCAGGCGAAGGCGGCGAACGCGGTGGGGATGCGGGTTCTCCTCCGGACGCTCGACCTGGCACCGGGGGACCTCGCCGCGCTCCACCTGGCGGGCGGCTTCGCCTCCCACGTCGACGTCGCGAACGCCCAGGCGATCGGGTTCCTCCCGCCGGTGCCGGCGGCCCGGGTCGTCCAGCACGGCAACGCGTCCGTTCGGGGCGCCGCCACCCTCCTGCTGTCGCGCGCCGCCCGGGCCCGGCTCGAGACCTTCGTCCGCCGGATCGAGCACGTGGAGCTGGAGGCCGAACCCGACTTCTTCGACCTGTTCGTCGACGGCCTGCGGTTCGAGCCGCTGCCGTCCACCGTGGAGGCACCGCCCGCATGAACCCCGCCGCCAAGCCGCCCCTTCGCTCCCGCCTCGTCGAGACCGACGAGTTCGTCACGGTCACCGAGATCGTGCCCTCCCACGGCCTGGCCCTCGACCCGCCCGCCCGGCGGAGCCTGGAGGCCGCCCGGGCCCTCGTCGACGACCCCCGGATCGCCGCCATCTCGATCACCGACAACGCGGGCGGGCATGCGATGGCAAGCCCGGTGCTGCTCGCGGAGGAGCTGCTGGCCAGGGGCCAGGACGTCATCGTCCACGTGGCGTGCCGCGATCGCAGCCGCAACGCCCTCCTGTCGCTGGCGTGGGAGCTCGAGGCACGAGGCGTCCGCAACGTCCTCGCCGTGTCCGGCGACCACCCCGTGGAGGGCATGGGTGGGCTGTCGCGGCCGGTCTTCGACTTCGACTCGGTCGGCCTCCTCTCGCTGTACCACGGCCTCGTCAACGAGCCGGGCCCGGACGGCGCCGACCATGCCCCCGGACTCTTCCTGGGGACCGCGGTCTCGCCGTTCAAGCGGCTCGAGAGCGAGGTGATCCTCCAGTACCTCAAGCTCGGGCTCAAGGCGCGGGCCGGGGCCGACTTCGTGATCCCCCAGCTCGGCTACGACGCCCGCAAGTGGGACGAGCTCCTGCGCTGGATGCGCCTCCACGACATCCGGCTGCCGGTCCTTGCCAACGTCTACGTCCTGAGCCGCACGGTCGCCCGGCTGTTCAACGCCGACGCGATCCCCGGGTGCGTCGTCTCCGACGAGCTGCTCGCGGAGATCGAGAGGGCCGCGGCCGGACCCGACAAGGGGAAGGCGTTCTTCATCGAGCTCGCGGCGAAGCAGGTCGCGATCGCCCGGGGGATGGGGTTCCGCGGCGCGTACCTGGCCGGGCACTCGCTGCCCGCCGCCGACGTCGACCGGATCCTGGCCCAGGCCGAGACGTTCGTCCCCGACTGGCCGGCCCTGGCGCGGGAGATCCAGCACAGCCCGAAGGGAACGTTCTTCGTCTACCGCCGCGATCACGCGACCGGTCTCAACACGGACGAGCTCGACCCGCGCTACGCCCGCTCGCTGACCCGTTCGGCCCGGGCCAGGACGCGGCGGCGCGGCTCGCTCGCCTACAAGGCGAACCGGCTGACCCACGACCTGGCGTTCGCACCGGGGACGCCGGGCTACCGGGCCGCGACCCGCTTCTACGAGGCCGTCGAGAAGTACCACCTCGGCCGGCCCGCCCACGTCCTGGAGCACGCGGTCAAGGTGCCGCTCTTCGACTGCCGCGACTGCGGCGACTGCTCGCTCCCCGACGTCGCCTACCTCTGCCCCGAGAGCCAGTGCCCCAAGGGGGAGCGCAACGGGCCATGCGGCGGGAGCCATGACGGGATCTGCGAGGTCCTGCCGCGATCCTGCGTCTGGGTTCGCGCCTACGACCGCCTCAAGCCGTACGGCGAGGAGCTGGCGATGCTCGACCGGCCGCCGGTCCTCGTCGACAACGCCCTGCGGCGCACGAGCGCCTGGGCCAACACGTACCTCGGCCGCGACCACTACGGCCGCGAGGCCGCAGCGGCGGCATCGAAGGCCGGCGACGGCGACCGGACCACAGACCCCGCCGCGCCCGCCGCGCCCGCCGCGCCCGCCGCGCCCGCCGCGCCCACGAAGCAGGCGCACGCATGACCGGGACCGCCCCGCGCCTCTTCCTCGTCATCGGCGAGAACATCCACGCCACGCGCGTGCTCCTGCGGTCCGGCGCGCGCGTCGCGGCGCTGCCCGACGGGCGCCCGGCGCTCCCCTTCACCGACGAGGTGGGCGTCGAGCGCCTCCTGCCCGTTCCCGAGGCGGCCCTCGACGGGACCGGCGAGCGGCAGAAGGTCAAGCACGTGAAGGCGGCCGTCCTCGCCGGGCTCGCCGGCGGCCCGGATGCCGAGCTTGGTCGCGGGTACGTCCGCTTCCTCGCCCGCCGCCAGGCCGAGGCCGGCGCCGCCTACCTCGACCTCAACGTGGACGAGGCCGGCAACGACCTCGACGTCCGGGTCTCCGCCATGCGCTGGCTCGTCGCCGCGGTGGAGGACGCCACGCCGGCCGCGCTCGCCCTCGACTCGTCGGCGCCCGAGGTGCTGCGGGCAGGGCTGGAGTCGGCGACCCGCGCCGGCGGGGCGCCGCTCCTCAACTCGGCGTCGCTCGAGCGCCTGGACGTCCTCGACCTGGCCGCCGCGGAGCGCTGTGCGGTGGTCCTTGGCGCGGTCGGCGAACGGGGCATGCCGGCGTCGGCGCAGGACCGGGTCGCCAACGCGGAGCGGATCGTCGAGGAGGCGACACGCCGGGGGATGGCGCTCGGGGCGCTCCATGTCGACCCGCTCGTCCTGCCGGTCGCCGTGGAGCCGGAGGTCGGGGCCTGGTTCCTCGAGGCGGTGCGCACGTTGCGGGGAACCTACGGGCCGGAGATCCACCTGACGGGCGGCCTCTCGAACGTCAGCTTCGGGCTGCCCCTCCGGAAGCTCCTCAACGACGTCTTCATCGACCTCGCGGCCGAAGCCGGCGCCAATTCGGGGATCATCGACCCGGTGGCCTCCGATCCGCGCCGGATCTTCGCCCAGGACCGCTCCACGCGGGCGTACCGTCTCGCGGCCGACCTCCTGACCGGCCGCGACCCCTACGGCATGGAGTTCCTGGCCGCCTACCGCGCCGGCGAGCTCGCCTGAGCGGGCCGCGGCCGGCACGCCCCGCCACGACGACGACAGCGACGAGCGAGAAGGAGCGAACGATGGCGGACCTGGCAGCCCTCCAGGCAGCGATCGAGGCGGGCGACCGGGCGACCGCCGTGGCGATCACGACCGCGGCGGTCGCGGAGGGGGCCGACCCGCGGGCCGTCCTCGACGCGATGACCGCGGCGATGGAGGTGATCGGGCAGAAGTTCGCCTGCAACGAGATCTACGTCCCGGAGATGCTGATCTCGGCGCGAGCGATGAAGGAGGCGACGGCGGTCCTCGAGCCGGTCCTCGTGGCCGCCGACATCCGGCCCGAGCACACCGCGGTGATCGGGACGATCAAGGGCGACCTCCACGACATCGGCAAGAACCTCGTGGGCATGATGTGGAAGGGCGCCAACATCGAGGTCGTGGACCTCGGCACCAACGTGAGCCCGGAGGCCTTCGTGGCCGCCGCCCGGGAGCACGGGGCGAGCCTCGTCGGGGTCTCCGCGCTCCTGACCACCACCATGGTCGGGATGAAGGACGTCGTGGCCGCCGTCCGGGCCGCGAGCCTGCCCGGCGTCAAGGTGATCGTCGGCGGGGCCCCCGTGACGGCCGAGTACGCCGCCTCGATCGGCGCCGACGGCTATGCCCCCGACGCCGCCAGCGCGGTCCAGGTCGCGAAGAGTGCGGTAGGGATGGCATAGGGCCGAGCGAGCGGGGGCCGCCCAGCGAGCGGGGGCCGCCCAGCGAGCGAGCGGGCCGAGGGGGCGGGGGGCACCAGGCCCGGCACGGCGCGCTCGTTCCTGCGCCGCCGCCGACCCGTCGCCCGAAGAGCCGGGCGGCTGATCGGTCCTGCGATCACGTCGGCGACGGCCGCGCTCCGATAGCAGCCAGAACCGCAGAATCTGGCCCCGACGTCCGCAGGGCTGTCGCCAATCCGATCGCAGGGGCGATCGGGATCCGCCGGGGCAACCCGGTCCCGCGGCGGCGTCCCCGCTTCCCCGGGGAGCGCCGTTCCCGCCTTCCCGGGGAGCGCCGTTCCCGCGTGCGGTCGCGCCGCCTCGCTCTCCCGGGCCTCGGCCGGCATCCTCTCCCGGGCCTCGGCCGGCATCCTCTCCCGGGCCGTCGGCCGGTCCGGATAACCGCGCGATGAGTGACCCGGCGCATGATCGCGCGGTGAAGCGACGATCCCGGCCACCATCGCCCATGACGAGGGCCATCGCCTCCCACGTGGCAACCACGGCCGTGACCGTCCGTGACGCGCTCGGGGTCGGTCAGCGAGACGTCGCCGCGCGAGCCAGCGTCCCGCAGTCCGCCGTCGTGGCGGTCGAGGCGGGCGGAGCTGGCCAGCTCTCCCTGGACACGTCACTTCGAATCCTGGAGGCGCTCGGGGTCGACGTCCGACTGGTGCTCGAAGGCCCAGTCGTTCGCGGGCGACGTCGGCGTCGCGACGGGGTCCACGCATGGCTCGCCGGCCGCGTCGGGCAGCGGCTGCGGCGACTGGGATGGGAGGTGATCGACGAGGCTGCGGTCGGGTCGGGCCGGCTCCGCGGCTACATCGACCTCCTCGCCCACCGGCCCGGGGACGGCTCCGTGCTCGTCGTCGAGGTCAAGACGGAGATCCGCGACCTCGGAGCCATCGTTCGAACGCTGCGCTGGTACGCGGAGGAGGCCTGGGCGGCCGCTCGCCTCCAGGGGTGGCGACCGCGACGCGTGATCGTCCTGCTCGTGGTGCTCGACTCGACGGCGGTGGAGGACGAGCTGCGCACGTCGGCCGACCTGGCCCGCCGGGCCTTCCCGGCCGACCCCGTGGCCGTGGGCAGCTGGCTTGCCGATCCGCTGGCCCCGCCCCCGGCCGGCCTCGCCGTGGGGTTCGTGGATCCGGCGAGCCACCGGCTCGCGTGGCTGCGCCGAGGCCGGCTGCACGGGCGGCGGACCCCGGCGCCGTACGTCGACTACCGGGATGCCGTCGCTCGGATGCCTGGACGGCCTCGGTAGGGAGAACGCCGCGGGAGGCGGCGGGCGGAGGCGCGGCGTCGAGCGGCGGCGGCCGGCGGCGACAGCGGCGCCGGAGGCAGCGGGCGGAGGCGCGGCGCGAGCGGCGGCGGGTGGCGAGCGGCGGCGATCAGTCCTGCGCTCGGTTTGGTGACAGCCGTGCGGTTGCGGCTGGCAGTCCTGACGGACGTAGTCCTGGTCCCAGCGTGGCCGTCGCCAAACCGATCGCACAACCGATCGGCCGACGGAGGCGCGGCGGCGGCGGGCGGCGTCGACAGCGGCGGCCGGAGGCGGCGGCGGCGGCGGCGGGCGGCGGGTGGCGGGCGGCGGCGAGCGGCGGCGATCAGTCCTGCGCTCGGTTTGGTGACAGCCGTGCGGTTGCGGCTGGCAGTCCTGACGGACGTAGTCCTGGTCCCAGCGTGGCCGTCGCCAAACCGATCGCACAACCGATCGGCCGACGGAGGCGCGGCGGCTGACGGAGGCGCGGGGGCGGCGGCGGCGGGCGGGCGACGGAGGGCGGCGGGCGGCGGCGAGGGTCGTGATCCGGCCACCGGCGACGACCCTCCCCGCCGCGCCGTCAGAGGCTCGCGGTCGCCGCGCCGCGGCAGATCTCGCCGGAACGCGAGTTCACGGCCCGCGCGACGATCCGGGCCGCGGCGTCGCCGGGCGCATCCGATCGCGCCGCGGCGTCGCCGGGCGACGATCCGGGCCGCGGCGTCGCCGGGCGCACCCGGCCGGCGCGGGATCAGACGGCGGGCTCCGCCCGGATGACGTCCTCGTCGTAGGACATCGCGAGCCGCTCGCCGGGCTGCAGGAGCAGGAAGTCGGCCGCGCCCCAGTCGCCGTCGATGAGCCGGCGCACGAGGATCAGCTCGCCGGCGAGCTTCTCGAAGGCCCAGCCGCGGCGCTCGGCGTCCTCGCGGGCGCGGGCCTCCACCGGGGTCACCGCCCGCGGATCGGCGACGCCCATCTCCACGAACGCGGCCCGGTCGTAGTTGGAGCGCCAGGCGCCCATCGCCTCCATGAGGTACGCGGCGTTGTCGGCACCGTACTTCGTGACGTACTCGTCGTACGCAGCTCGCGCGGCGGCCTCGGACACCGCGCCGACGCCGCCGAAGGCGCCGCTGTCATCGTCCCGTTCCACCGAGTCCTGGACGTACCAGTAGGTCCCCGGATGGCCGGTGAACTCGGCCGTGTACCGGTCGCGCGAGCCGAGGAAGAGCGTGATGCAGTCGTGGGCCCGCGGCACGACGACGGGGATCGCGTCGGCCCGGAGCCCGGCGGTCGCCCCGCCGCACAGCCCGTAGGCCAGGACGATCGCGTCGTACGGGATGCCGACCCCGTCGATCGCGGCCTGCAGAATCGCCCGCAGGTTCGGCGGGTCGTCGTGGAGTCCCACCCGGTTGAGGCGCACGTCGACGACGTGCGGAGAGCGCGCCGCACACAGGTAGACAGAGCGGGCGAGGACCTCGCAGGTGAGGGCGAGCAGGCGCATGGGCGCAGGGTACCGGGCCGGGCGGCCCGCCGGGTACCGGGCCGGGCGGCCCGCCGGGTACCGGGCCGGGCGGCCCGCCGGGTGCGCGACCGATCGGCTGCTACTCCTCGAACGAGAACGTGGCCAGCATCGTGTCGAAGAAGGCGCGCGCCTCCTCCTCCCCGTCCTGGGCCTGGGCGAGGTAGATCTCCCAGCCGGTGGTGTCCTGGACCGTGACGGCGTCGACGAGGTAGACCGGCGTGCCCGACGTGTTCGTGAAGCGATACGTGAGGACGCGCGCGGGAAGGCCGCCCACCCCGTAGTCCTCGTCCGCGTCGGGGCTGGCCTTGATGTCCTTCTCCTCGTAGTAGGCGACCAGCTCGTCCCGGAAGCGGTCGAGCGTATAGCCGGGGGCCAGCTCCTGGGGGGACACGTAGACGTACGGCGTGTCGTCGAGGCTGTAGACGTCCATGCCGTTCTCCTCGCTGACCGACCATCCCTGGTCGTAGGCCATCGAGTAGCCGAAGCGCTCCGAGGTGAACCCGGTCCACGCCTCCTCGGGCGCGGCGATCGCCACCGGCGTCCCGAGGCCCGAGAGGTCGACGTCGATGGCCATCTCGACCGGCACGGTGGTCGTGCCGGACGCCTGGCTCCACGCCACGTTGATCGACATGATGGCGGGCGTGCCGTCGTCCTCGGCCCAGAGGTCGACCGTGATCACGGCGTCCTTGATCGAGGTGTCGAGGCCCAGAGCCTCCGGGGTGAGGGCTTCGGCGGAGGACGGCGCGAGGTGATGGAGCTGGCGGCCGCTCTTCGTCTCGACGCCCTCGTCCTCGAGCGTGGTCAGGCTCTTGAGCCATGTCCCGAGGCCTTTCGCGGTGTCGGCCGGCTCGGGGTCGAGGACCCACACGCCCCCGTCCTGCCGCGACCACTTCTTCGTGGCGAGCCGGATCGAGTCCGTCGTCTGCGTCGACCCGCCAACGTCGATCGTCATGGTCGATGCGCTGTCGTCGGCGCCGGACGACTCGAACATCCCGGTGATCGCGGCCTCGGTCTCGCCGAACATGGCCGTGCCGGTGACCGGCAGGCGGCCGCTCGTCTCGGTGACCTGCGCCAGGAAGACCGCGGCAACGTCGACCGGCGTGGGCGTTGGCGATGCCGTGGGCGTCGGCACCGGCGTCGGCACCGGCGTCGGGGTCGTTCCGCCGCCGCAGGCCGCGGCGACCAGGGCGAGCACGCCCAGCATGGCGATGGCGCGACTGCGCCGCGAGCTGGCGCGACCGCGCCACGAGACGGACATGGCTGCTGGCTCCTCGTCGATGCCCGCGGATCCCGGGCGCGTCGAGCATAGGGCTCTCCCTCGCGGCCGCCATGGCCCATTCGGGTGCCCGCGCACGGTAGAGTTGGGCCGTGGGCCCCGGGCGGGTGCGTCGACCCGGCCGCCCGCCCCGCCCGTCCGCATCTCCCGCTCAGCTCCAGGAGACCCGCCGTGGCCCTTCCCTCCCTCGCCCGCATCCCTGCCCCGCCCGACCCGATCCTCGGCCTGGCCGAGGCCTTCCGCAACGATCCCCGGCCCGGCAAGATCAATCTCAGCTCGGGCGTCTTCGTCGACGAGAGCGGGACGACGCCCGTGCTCCCGTCGGTCACCGAGGCCGAGCGGCGGATCCTGGGGAAGGGCGCCACGAAGCTCTACCGCCCGATCGACGGCGACAGCGCGTACCGCAACGCCGTCCGGGCCTACGTCTTCGGGGAGGGGCACGAGCTCGCCGGGAGCGCCCGGGTCGCGGTCAGCCAGACCCCCGGCGGCACGGGTGGCCTGCGCGTCGCCGCGGACTTCCTCCGCCAGGCGGGCGCCGCGGCAACCATCTGGATGAGCGAGCCGACCTGGCCCAACCACCCCCAGCTCTTCTCGCTGGCCGGCTTCCGCGTCCGCACCTACCCCTACACCGATCCCTCGGGCCGGCGGATCGACGGCGATGCCCTCCTCGCCGCCCTCGGTGAGGCGTCGCCCGGCGACACGGTCCTCCTCCACGGCTCGTGTCACAACCCCACGGGCGTCGACCCCTCCCCGGCCCTCTGGCGGGCGATCGGCGACCTTGTCGAGGAGCGGCGGCTCCTGCCGCTCGTCGACTTCGCCTACCAGGGCTTCGGCGACGGCATCCGCGAGGACGCGGACTGGATGGAGGGGCTGATCCGGCCCGACGCCGAGCTGCTCATCTCGACCTCGTTCTCGAAGAGCTTCGCGCTGTACAGCGAGCGGGTCGGGGCGCTGCTCCTCGTGGCCCGCTCGGAGAAGGACGCCGCGGCCGCCCAGAGCAACGTGAAGATCGCGATCCGGGCCAACTACTCGAACCCGCCCAGCCACGGCGCGGACATCGTGACGACGATCCTGGACGACGCCGCGCTGCGGGCCGAGTGGGAGGTCGAGCTGGCCGGCATGCGGGCCCGCATCAAGGACAACCGGGCCCGCCTGGTGGAGGCGCTCACCTCCCGTGGCATCCCCGGCGACTGGGCGCCGATAGCGACCCAGCGCGGGATGTTCGCCCTGCTCGGGCTCACGATTGAGCAGGTCGCGCGGCTGCGCGAGGAGCACGCGGTCTACGTCGTCGGGAAGGGGCGGATCAACGTGGCGGGCTTCACCTCCGCCACGTTCGGGCCGTTCGCCGACGCGCTGGCGGCGGTGCTCGCCGGGTAGCCGACCGGCGGATGCTCGCCGGGTGGCCGGCCCGCTCGCACGTCGGCCGGCCCGCCCGCACGTCGGCCGGCGCCCCGCGTACCATCGGGGCATGCCGATCGAGCCCGCCGCCCTCTTCCGTGCCGTCGGGCTGACCCCCGACGGGCCCGCCCTCTGGGGCGCCCCGGTCAGGGTCGCCGGCCCCGGCGTCTTCGTCGTGGAGTGGCCGGCGCCACTCGACCGGGCCCCCGTCGACATCTCGGCGGTCGGGACGTGGCTGACGCGCGTTCCCACGCTCCGCGTCGACGGGGAGAGGCCCACCGGCAAGGCCCTCGCCGCGCGGCTCGCCGCGTGGTGGCTCCCCGGGGAGACGGTCGTGTACGTCGGCTCCACGAGATCCCTCGGGAAGCGGGTGGACGGCCTGGCGCGCACGCCGCTGGGCGACGCGCGGCCGAACCCCGCCGGGCAGTGGCTCAAGGCGTTGCGCGGGTTCGAGGGCGCGCGCCTCTGGTGGGCCGCGACCGACGCCGCGGAGGAGTACGAGGACGCGCTGCTGGAGGCGTTCGCGGACACCGTGCCGGCCGCTGCCACGGCTGGGCTCCCCGACGCCACGCTGGTGCTGCCGTTCGCGAACCGCCGGCGTCCCGGGGGGCCGATCCGGGCCGACGGCCTGACCGGGTCCACGGTCGAGCCGGCGGTCCCGGCCGAGCCGGCGCCGGTGGCCGCATCCGGGCCGGCGAGCTCGCGCCGCCGGCCGGTCGACTACTCCGAGGCCGACCTCGCCCGTCTCAACGAGCTCCTGCAGCGCCTGGCCTGCGGCGAGCCCGCGCTCCAGATCACCCCCGCCCAGGCGAACGCCGAGGGCGCCGTCCGGCGGCTTCTCGGTGAGGATCCCGCGCGACCGCCGAGCGCGCTCGGCCAGCTGCTGCGCGCCGGCAAGATCGAGGGCGCCCGCCAGGACCTCGACGGTCGCTGGTCGATCCGCTGTCTGCGGCGCGAGGGCTGACGCAAGCCACCGTGGCCCCGGGAATCGCAACCCCGGGGCGACGGACGTCGGCCCCGGGGTTGGAAGCAGGTATGAGCCTAGCCGAGCAGCTTGGCCTTGGCCGCCGCGAACTCCTCATCGGACAGGATGCCCGCCGTGTGGAGATCACCGAGCTGCTTGAGCTGCTCCATGTCGATCCCGCCACCCGCGGGAGCGGCGGCAGCCGGGGCGGGTGCCGCCTGCGCCTGCGACATCGCGTCCAGCTGGGCCTGCTGAGCGGCCACCTGGGCCTCCAGCTGCTGGGTCTCGCTGACGGCCTGCTTCTGGGCCGCCTGGTTCGCGTACTTCTGCTGCTGGTGGTGGCTGACGGCGCCCGCCGTGCCCGCGACCACCGCGGTGGTGGCCGCCATGCGGACGAGTCCGCCGCGTCGACGCATCATGGTGTGAGCCTCCTGGTTTCGGTGCCTCGGTTGTGGTTCAGGCCTGGGCTGCGAGGGCCTTCTCGACGATCGCGGCGGGGATCCGCTCCATGAAGAGGAGCTCACCCTCGGCGTTGCGCATCGCCTGCGTCACCTCGGCGGCCCAGGTGTTCTCGAACAGGAGCAGCAGGGCGCTCGAGTTCGGCTCCAGCCCGTCGGCCGCGAGGTCCACGTCCTCCGGGCCGATCGCGCCGTCCACCTCGACGACCGCGGCGATGTCCGCGACGCCGTCCCCGTCCAGATCCTTGAGCTCGAGGATCACGAGGTCGCCCTTCTCGTCCTTGATGGCGAAGAGGATGTCGATGATCTTGATCGTGCCCTTCTCGACGAGGCGCGAGAGCGCGGGGGCGATCTCGCCCCTGAACTTGTTGCCGGGGAACTTGACGACGATCAGGTCGCAGGGTCCGACTGCCACGGTTTGGAACCTCCTGGGTTGGGCCTGGTCGCCGCGGGCTGGCGACGATCGCGTGCCCGGTTATCGTAGTCGGGTCGGGCCATGCGCGTCATCGCCCAATTGGTGCGATCACGACGGGACGCGCGCCGGGGCCGCAGCGTAGGATCGGGCGCCCAGCCGCCACGAGGGATTGACCGTGACCGAGCCAACGCAGCCGCTGCCGCCGACCATGCAGCAGCCGGAGGCCGCGTCTCTGCCGGAGGCCGCGTCCCCGCCGGTGGCCGCGTTCCCGCCGGTCTCCGCGGTGACGCCTGTCGTCTCGCCCCCGGCCCCACCCGCGATCCCGCCGGGGCCACCGGCGGCGGTGCCCCCGCCGCCAGGCCCGCGGCCCCCGATCTACTCGATGGTCACCACCTTCGACGAGACGGTCACCATGAGCCGCCTGTGGGGAATCCCGCTGCTGGGGGTGCTCGTCCGCGGCATCCTGCTGATCCCCCACTACATCGTGCTGGGGTTCTACGCGATGGCGGTCGGGCTGCTCCTGCTCGTCATCTGGATCCCGGTCCTCGTCAACGGCCGCTACCCCGGCGGCGGCTACTACTTCATCGGCGGCTACGTGCGCTGGGTGACCAGGGTCCAGGCGTACCTGCTCCTCGCGGCCGCGGCCTACCCGCCCCTCTCCACGAGCGGCCGGCACGATGTCGACGTCCGATGGGACGAGTCGCAGGCGATCCCTCGGTGGGCGGGCATTCCCGTCGCAGGCGTCTTCATCCGGCTGCTCCTTCTCATCCCCCACCTGATCGTCGTGTACTTCCTCGCAATCGCCGCGGGGTTCCTTAGCCTCATCACGTGGGCCCCGGTGCTGGTGAACGGCCGGTACGCCGACTGGTCGTACCGGATCGTCGGCGGGTTCATCCGCTGGCAGAACCGGGTGACCTGCTACCTGCTGCTCATGACGGGTCCATATCCCCCGTTCAGCCTCGACGACTGACCGCGGGGCGAGGGGCCTGCCGGGCGCTCTCGCAGCACAGAGCCGCTTCGATGCGCCCTCGGCTCTCGCCCGCAAGCGCCCTGCCCGACCACAGGCGTCCCCGCACGGCTCCGTCCGGCCCCTCGCGATGCCGGTCCCATCTCGCTTCTGCATCCCGCCGCAAGTCAGCTTCCCGGCGCGATGCGACTTGCGGACATATCGATCGCCATCGAAGGAGCGGCTCCTGCGGCGCGATCCTGTGAGTCAAGGCCGAGATGCGCAGACCCTGTGATGCGCCGTCACGGCCCGGCCCCCCGGAGCTCGTCGCCGCGCGACCCGCGGAGAAGCCGCAAGTAAGCACGGGATCAGCGACAGTGAAGCCCCGGGTGATCGGCGGATGAGGGTCGCCTGCTTCAATGGCGGCATGTACGAGCGCTTCTTGGAGAAGTGGTTCGGCGTGGATCCGGCTCGCGCCCGGGATCACCGACCACCGGGCGACCCGATGGTGCTGATTGGCTCCCAGGTGAAGACGGCCCGCGTCCACGCCAGCCTCACCCAGCGGCAGGTCGAGGAGCTGACCGGCATCGACCAGACAACGATCTCGCGCCTCGAGAACGGGAAGGGCGGGGCGATGCCGCTGGACCGCTTCGCAGCGCTGCTTCGGGCGATCGACGCCGAGATTCGACCGATCGACCGGCCGGTCCCGGCCTGGCTGGCGCCCCTGATCGTCCTCGATGACGGCGACCCCGACGACGGCGACCCCGACGACGGCGACCCCGACGACGGCGACCCCGACGACGGCGACAGACCATCCCGTTGTCCGCGACCAGCCGAGGGGGCACCGACCTCGAAGCGACGGCGCGGAGGACGGCGGGCGTCATGCCCAGCCGGTGCGCCGCTGAGCATCGACCCGCGTCGATATGTCCGCAACAGGCATCGCCCGGAGGATGTGGGCTCGCGCCGAATTCGCGGGCAGGCTCGCTCCCGCATCAAGACCCGAGGGCGCCAGGGAAGCCCGGCGACGGCCTCAGGCGAAGGCACTGGCGATGGCGATCACGATGACGATCGCGCCGAGCACCATGGCGATGACGAAGGCGATGTCGACGAGCCGCCGGAACCACATGGCCGCAGTCTACGGCTGACCGGCCGGCCGCCGACCCGGCATCGCATCCTGGCCGGCGCGGGCACCCCCCTGCCATCCTCGCTATGCTGTCGCCCATGTTCGATCGCAGCGACCGCTCCATGGGCGCCCGCTGCTCCTGTCCCCGGCGAGTGCCGGTGAGGGGCACGGTCGCGGTCGCTCGCTGACCTCCGGCCCACCCTCCCGGGCCTCGCGGATCCCCGTCGTTGCGACGCGCAGCCATGCGCGTCGCGCCCCAATTCCTGCGCCCCGGAGGGCCGACAAGACCGATGACCACCGCCGACCCCCACGACCGCGACCACGCCTTCGCCGAGAGGCTGGCCGCGGGCCGATCCGAGCACGGCCGCATCTACCCGCTCAAGCGGGACGTCGCCGCCTTCGCGGACCTGCTGCTGGGGATCCTCTTCGCCCAGCTCTCCGACGACGGCGCGGCGGCCCCGGACGACCTCTCGGCCCGCCTGATCCTGGTCCGGCGCGACCTCCGCCGCCTCGTCGAGCCGCTGGCCGGCGCCGACCGCGCGGAGGCCGTCGCCGCGGGCTTCGCAGCGGCGCTCCCCGGCATCCACGAACGCCTGGTGCTCGACGCCGAGGCGATCTGTGCCGGCGACCCGGCCGCCGAGTCGGTGGACGAGGTGATCGCCGCGTACCCGGGCTTCCTGGCCATCGCCATCCACCGGATCGCCCACGCCATCCACCACGAGGGCGTCCCGATCCTGCCGCGCCTCCTGGCCGAGGTGGCCCACACCCGGACCGGCGTCGACATCCACCCCGGCGCGACGATCGGCCTGCGCTTCTGCATCGACCACGGGACCGGCGTCGTGGTCGGCGAGACGGCCGTCATCGGCGACGACGTCAAGCTCTACCAGGGCGTCACGCTGGGCGCCCTCTCGGTCGCCAAGACCGCGGCCGGCACGAAGCGCCACCCGACGATCGGCGACCGCGTCGTCATCTACGCCAACGCCACCGTGCTCGGCGGCGACACCGTCGTCGGCGACGACAGCGTCGTGGGCGGCAACGTCTTCCTCACCAGCAGCGTGCCGCCGGACTCCCTCGTCTACCAGACCAGCCAGTACCGGGTCCGCCGCACGCGCGACGGGTTCGAGGACGCCGACTTCGTCATCTGACCGCCCGGCCGGCCGCCGCCGGCCCCAGGTAAGGAGCGCCCCAATGAAGGCCCAGTCCATCCTCGCCACCATCGGGAACACGCCGCACGTCCGGGTTAACCGCCTCTTCGACCCGCGGGTCGAGGTCTGGTTCAAGATGGAGCGCGCCAACCCGGGCGGCAGCATCAAGGACCGCATCGCGCTGGCGATGATCGAGGACGCCGAGCAGCGGGGCATCCTCGGGCCCGGCTCGGTCGTCATCGAGCCGACGTCCGGCAACACCGGCATCGGCCTCGCCCTCGTCTGCGCGGTGAAGGGCTACCGCCTGATCCTGACGATGCCCGAGTCGATGTCGATCGAGCGCCGCAAGCTGATGACCGGCTACGGCGCCGAGCTGGAGCTGACCCCGCGGGAGCTCGGCATGAAGGGCGCGATCGCCCGGGCCAACGAGCTGGCCGCCGAGATCCCCGGCGCCTGGATCCCGATGCAGTTCGACAACCCGGCCAACCCGGCCATCCACCGCAGCGCGACCGCCGAGGAGATCCTGCGCGACTTCCCCGACGGCCTCGACTACCTGGTCACGGGCGTCGGCACCGGCGGCCACATCACCGGCGTCGCCGAGGTCCTCAAGCCCCGCTGGCCGAACCTCAAGGTCTATGCCGTCGAGCCGACGCTCTCGCCGGTCCTCTCCGGCGGGACGCACTCGCCCCACCCGATCCAGGGGATCGGCGCCGGCTTCGTCCCGGGCGTCATGCGGACCGACCTCCTCGACGGGATCCTCCAGGTTGCCCCCGAGGACGCGATGACCTACGCCCGGCGCTCCGCGCGCGAGGAGGGAGTGCTGGTCGGCGTCTCGTCGGGGGCGTCGCTGGCGGCGGTCGCGCAGCTGCTCCCCACCGTGCCGGACGGCTCGCGCATCCTCACGTTCACGTACGACACCGGCGAGCGCTACCTCTCGATCGACGCCCTCTGGGGCTGACTGCGGGAGGCGCGGCGTGAGAGGATCTCGGTCGAGATGATCAGGCGATGCTACGAGGAGCCCGACGAAACCCGGCCCTCCGATCACGACGAGCTCCGCGAGATCCGAACGAGGTGGTTCGGCGACGAGGGCGTCGAGGTGGTGGTGGACGTCGACGACGGCCGGGTCGTCTCGGTCTGGCGGAGGGGGTCGAAGCCGTGACGGACCTGCTGCTGGAGTACGACGAGGCGGTCGACGCCGCCTACCTGACCGTGTCGGACCGGCCCTGGCATCACCAGGTCCGGCTTGATGACGCCCGCGGCATCAACTACGACGCGGACGGTTCCGTCATCGGCATCGAGATCCTGTCGCCTCGGCGGCGAGGCGTGCTCATCGACGGCCTGCCGTACCGCGAGGACGTCCTGCGGGTGCTGCGGGCGGTCGGGTTCCGCATCCTCGAGGCGGCTCGCTGAGGCGCTGAGCGCCGAGGGTCCGGCCGCTCCCGCGGAGCACGAGGCACGACAGGAGCGCCCCCAGCGGCCCGACGCCGGGGCGGCCGACCACGCCCTACGACAGCGAGGCCCGCGACTGCGGGCGGTCCCAGCGGTGGGCCCGCAGCGCCGCCAGGAGCTCGGCCGGGAGCGGGCCTGCCTCGGCGGCGGCGACGTTCTCGGCCAGGTGCTCGAGCCGCCGCATCCCCGGGATGACCGTCGTCACGTCCGGGCTCGAGAGGATGAACCGCAGTGCCAGCCGGGCCATCGTCTCGCCGGGCGGCACGAGCGGGCGCAGCGCGTCGACGCGCGCCAGCGTCTCGCCGAGGGCCGCCGGCGAGAAGTAGCTGTTCCGCCAGTCCCCCTCGGGCCAGCGGCTGTCCGCGGTCAACGTCCCGGTCAGGCTGCCCTCGTCGAACGGGACCCGGGCGATCACGGCCACGTCCAGTGCCCGGCATGCCGGGAAGAGCTCGTCCTCGGGCGCCTGCTCGAAGACGTTGTGGACGACCTGCACGGCATCGATCAGCCCGGTCCGGAGGGTCCGGATGACGTTCGCCGGCTCGCGGCGGTTGACGCTGATCCCCACGTGCCGGGCAAGGCCCTCCCGGCGCAGGTCGTCGACCGCCCGCTGCCAGCTCTCCTCCTCAGCCCAGGCGTCCTGCCAGACGTGGAACTGGACGAGGTCGAGGGCAGGCAGGCGCGCCTGGCGGAGGATTCCCTCGACGGATGCCCGGACGTGATCCGGCGGGAAGACGTCGCGGATCCGGGCACCCGGGCGGGCCGGCCACTCGCGATCCTTGGGCGGGACCTTGGAGGCGACGAACAGCTGCCGGTCCGGGTTCGCCCGGACGAGCTCCCCGAGGAGCCGGTCGGTGTGGCCGTAGCCGTAGACGAGAGCCGAGTCGAAGAAGGTGATCCCGGCGTCGACCGCGGCCTGCAGGACGGCGGCCGACTGCCGGTCGTCGGCGCCGGTCCAGCCGCCGATGCCGCCGCCCATCCCCCAGGTGCCGACGCCCAGCTCGCCAATCGACCTGCCGGTGCGCCCGAAACGCCGCTCGCGCATCACCGCTGGCCGGACGCGGTCAGGTATCCACCGAACCCGACGAGCCAGAGCACCACCGGGTAGGCCACCCAGCGCTCGACGCCGCCGTCGCCGAGGGCAGCAAGCGGGCCGGCCTCGGCGAGCACGGCGTACGAGAGGAGCGCGCCCAGGGAGACAGCACCGAGGGCGGCCGAGAGGTACCGGAACGGCGCGCTCGTCGCCCGCGCCGCGACGAGGCCGCATACCCCGCCGGCCACGAACGTCAGCAGGGAGAAGAGGGCGTGGGGCGTTCCCGTGTCGCCCGGGAAGAGGCCGACGCCGGTCGCCCCGATCCCCAGGAGCCCGAGGGTGATCGTGAGGGATCGCCGGCCGAGCCCGCGGTGCAGGAGGACCGTCGCCCCGAGCACCAGCAGCCCGCAGCCGACCATGACGAGATTGAAGATGGTGGCCGATGGCTGCAGGACGAGGCCCTCCGGCGGCCGCGTGCCGCCGAGATCGCTGATCTCGTTGCCGCCCGTCGTGTACGGCGCCGGGTAGAGCGCCTCGGCCGTGATGATCCCCATCAGGACGATGACTCCGGCCAGGACCAGGAGGACGCCCCCCAGACGGACGGCGGTGGCGGGCGGGGGCGCGAGACGGGTCATCGGGCGGGCTCCGGCGGCAGTCGAACTCGGCAGGCGACGCTAGCGCGCCCTGACGACGTGATCGGGCAGGTGAACGGCGAACTCGCAGACGAGATCGCCCTGCAGGACCGAGCTCACGACGTCGACCTGGACCGGCTCGTCGAGCACGGCATCCCAGTACTGCTTCTCGAACCCCGCGCTGCACTCGCAGAAGCGGGGTGAAACCGCCACCTCGGGATGGAGAACCGATTCCCGCGCCCAGGGGCAGTGGCAATAGAGGTAGCGCTTGCGCAGCTCGTCCGTTTCGTGAACGTAGAGGTCCGCCTGGTACGGGATCTTCGTGACGTGGATCGCGTCGCCGTGGCGCACGCCGCCGCCGCAGGTCGAGAGTGTCGCGGACGTAGGCGAGCACGTCGTCGGTGATCGGCTGCGTGTAGTAGAGGGTGCCCTCGTCCTTCAGCCTCGCCAGGTGCTCGACATATCGCCGGTGCTCGTCTTCGATGAACGTGTCGATGTCGGGCGCGGCAAGGTACCGCTTCCGCTCCTCCGCGAATGCCTCTTTCGGCACGTGATGCAGGCCGCTGGTGAGGGCAGTCGTGACGGTCTTCGCGTCGATCCGGCCGACAAGCCGCGCGACCAGCTCTCGCATGAAGGCGCTCTTCTGCTCGCCCGGCGCCGAGATCGGCGGGATCTCCAGCCCGGCGAAGACCTCGTCGCGCCGCTTCTCGCCGACGAGATCGGCCAGCTTGCGCGAGAGACTGGCGGGAACGTCGGCGCCGTCGATCCGCTCGAGCACCGCGACCTGGACCTCGCCGTTGTGCGTGAGCAGGGCGTAGCGGCCGATGGCCAGGGCGTCGGCCGCGGGGTCGCTCGCGGTGCGGTCGAGCTCTTCCAGGAACCGCTCCGCGTCGCCGGCGGTTGCCCGGGCGGCCGTCGCGTCGGGGCGGCAGCGTTGCAGGAACTCCTCGAAGCGCCGCACGGCGGCAACGGATCGCTCAACCTGCGCGGGCTCGAGATGCCTCGTCCCGAGCAGCTCCCGGTACCCAGTCTCGTCCATCGGGTCGCCTCGCTCACCTGGCCGGCTCAGGCCGTCGAACAGCGGGCTGCGCAGCGCGCACGGCTCGCAGGGCAGCATCCCGCTCCCGGCGCCATTGTGGTACGGGGCGGCCCCGCCGCACACGGCCGGACGGCACGGCGCACGGGTCACGCGGACACCGCGCCGGCCGGGAGCGCAGCACGCGCGGCGTGTCCAGCAATCATGTCGTGATGAGGGTGAGTCGGCACACGTCGCCTTCATGACCATCGCCTCTGGCGCCATGACGGCAACCGGGGCACGGTCTGTCACGAAGCCGCGAACAAGGCGGCGCCAGCCGCTCCCAAGCCGCTGCAATCGCTGACGCCCCGGACCTGCTCCGTGCCCGATTCCCAGGGCACTGCTAAGGGTGCGGGAGCCGACGACGTATCTCGGGAGAGCCTCGCGCATGACGGGACCGGTCATCGCGGTCGATGCGCTCGAGAAGTCCTACGGCTCCGTGCGCGCCGTGGACGCGATCTCGTTCGAGGTCGCGGAGGGCGAGATCTTCGGCGTCGTCGGGCCGAACGGAGCCGGCAAGACGACGACGATCGAGTGCCTCGAAGGGCTGCGTGCACCCGACGGCGGGCGGGTGCACGTCCTCGGACTCGACCCGCGCCGCGACGGCGACGCGCTCAGGGAGCGAATCGGGGCGCAGCTCCAGCAGAGCGCCCTCCCGGCCAGGCTGCGGGTGGGCGAGGCCATGCGCCTGTTCGCCTCCTTCTACGCGCGCCCGCTCGATCCCGAGCTGATCCTCGAGGGACTCGGGCTGGCCGACAGGAAGAAGGTCGCCTTCGCCGAGCTCTCCGGGGGCCAGAAGCAGCGCCTCTCGATCGCGCTGGCGCTGGTCGGCGATCCTCAGCTGGTCTTCTTCGACGAGCTGACCAGCGGGCTCGATCCCCAGGCCCGCCACGCAACCTGGGATCTCGTCCGCGACGTGCGAGCCAAGGGGAAGACGGTCTTCCTGACGACGCACTACATGGAGGAGGCCGAGCGGCTGTGCGACCGCGTCATGATCATCGACGCCGGGCGGATCGTCGCGCTGGACACCCCCGCCGCGCTTGTCCGTGCTCTCGGTGCCGAGCAGCGGATCGCCTTCAGTGCGGACGGAATGGCCGACGAGGTCCTCGGGGCGCTGCGGGCGACCCCCGGGGTGGAGCGCGTCGAACGGTCGGGCGGGCGCGTCGTGGTGTACGGGCGGTCTGACCAGCTCCTGTCGCCGATCCTGGACGTTCTCGAGGAAGCGCACCTGTCGTTCCACGATCTGCAGACCGAGCAGCCGAACCTCGAGGACGTCTTCCTGGCCCTGACCGGGCGAGAGATGCGGGACTGAGGGGCGCGACGGCCATGTCGATGCGCGGACTGCCGATCCTGGCCTGGACGCATGCGAAGCTCTACCTGCGTGAGCCCATTGCGACGTTCTTCACGGTCTTCTTCGCCCCTCTCATGCTCGTCCTGTTCGGGCTCATGTACGGCAACGAGCCGAATGAGGTCTTCGGTGGCCTTGGGTCCATGGACGTCACGGTGCCGGCCTACCTGGGGATCATCATCGTGACGGTGGGCCTCATCGGCCTGCCCATCCAGACGGCGGTCAACCGTGAGCTGGGCATCCTGCGCCGCTACCGGGTCACCCCGCTGCGCCCCCTGACCTACATCGTCGCCGACGTGACCTCCTACTGGGTCATGGCGCTGGTCGGCGTGGTGGTCCTCGTCGTCGTCGGGAAGCTGGCGTACGACGTGCGGTTCGAGGGCAGCATCCTGAGCGTCCTGGCCGGCTTCACCCTGTGCACCCTGGCGTTCCTCGCGATCGGGTTCGTGATCGCGAGCTTCGCTCCCTCGGCGCGGGTCGCCCAGACGGTCGGGATGGTGGTGGCCTACCCGATGATGTTCCTGAGCGGGGCGACGATCCCGTACGAGCTGCTCCCGCCGACGGTCCAGCGGATTGCCGACTTCCTGCCGCTCACGTACGTCGTCAGGCTCATGCGGGGACTCTGGGTCGGCGAGCCATGGTCCGACCTCTGGCTCGAGGTGGGCGTGCTGACCGGCATCCTCGTTGTCTGTGGAGCCGTCTCGGCGCGATTCTTCCGCTGGGAGTAGGGGCACATCCGCCTTGCTCGGCGCCGGGTCCACCACGTGATTCCCCGCGATACCACATCGGGCAGGTCGGGCCGTTTGTCACTCGCCAACCCCGCTCACATCGGTCAGCGTCCCCTCAGCGGGAGGCTCTGACACGCGGCCCATGCCCAGGCCGCCGGGACCGCGCCGAGCCACCGGCGAGACCGAGCAGCGGAGACGCGTCCCGAGGCAAGCCTGAGTCGGGAGGGATCGATGCGAGCCACGTCCTCTGGCCGGCGCCGATTGGGCGTCGGTCTGTCCCTTTCCCTGGCGGTCGCCCTCCTGATGACGGTTGTCGCGCCTGTCGGTGCCGCCACGGTGGGCGCCTCCTGGCAGGCGAAGGTCGGCAGCACCGGGGCGAATGGAACGGCGACGATCCAGGCGTACACGACGGGGTCGGGGTCGCTCGCCCTCAAGCTCGCCAAGCTGAAGGCAGCCACCTACTTGCCCGTCACGCTCTCGAAGGGGACGTGCGCGTCCGTCGGGTCGCGGCTCATCACGTTCCCGGCGATCAGGACGACGAGCTCCGGCGCTGCTGTCCGGACGTCGAGCCTCACGGTCGCCCAGGTGACGAAGCTCAAGGCCGCGACGACGGGCACCGGGAAGATCGCCATCCGGGTCGGCAGCAGCACGACCGGCGGCACGAAGTGCGGCGTCTTCACGGTCCTCTATGCGCCGATCGGCATCGTGATTCCGGCGGGATGGCCGGACGTGGCCGCGTTCCAGACCGCCCTCAAGACCGCCCCGTATGGCGCCCGGATCCTGGTCAGCCGGGACTCCGCCACGGAGAAGGCGGCTGTCGAGGCGTTGATCCGACAGGGCATCAAGGTCCTGATCCTCACGCCACAGGGCAGCGCGGCGGCCGCGGCGGCCGCCGATGAAGCCAGGTCCGCCGGCGTCAAGGTCATTGCCAATGACCGCCTGATCCTCGACACCGTTGCGGTCGACTACTACGTGACCTTCGACTGCCTGGCGGTGGGCGCGGCCCAGGCCCAGTACCTGATCGACCGAGCCGGCGGGACGAAGGGCAACAATCTGTACCTGTACGCCGGCAATGCCGCCGACAACAACTCCTTCGTGTTCCTCGAGGGTGCCTGGGAGAAGCTCCAGCCGAAGATCTCCGACGGCACGTTCGTGATCCGGAACTCGAGCGTGGCCGTTGGTTTCCAGGGCAGCCCCACCCTGACCCATGACCAGCTGGCCCAGGTCATCGCCCAGGTCACGACGAACTGGGACTTCAACACCGCCCGGACCCTCGCCGCGGGCAACCTGGCGGCCCTGCCCGCGGCCGCCAAGGGCACGGCCTTCGTCCTGGCCCCCAACGACACCACCGCCCGCGCGATCGGGGAAGCCTTCGCGGCCGACAAGGACGTGACGAAGGCCTGGCTGACCGGCCAGGACGCGGAGAAGGCGTCCGTCCAGGCCATCATCAACGGGACGCAGGGGATGACCGTCTTCAAGGATCCCCGTGCGCGGGTGAAAGATGCCCTCGCCACCGCGGCGACCTTCCTGCGGGGCGGCACGCCGGTCGCGACCACCACTGTCAACAACGGCGTGATCGACGTCCCGAGCAAGCTCCTGCCGAGCGTCACGGTCACCAGGACAACGTCCAGGCGGCCCTGATCGACACGGGCTACTACAAGGCCAGCGACTTCACCGGCTCCTGGCCGGGCAAGCCGTAGTCCGATCCGCGGCCTGGCGTGCGCGGATAGCCGACCCGCCACATGCAGCCTGGAGGGCCGGGACGGCTCTGCGTAACAGCACCGTGCTCAGGAGCCCGAGCCAAACCGGTCCAGTTATCGTGTCGTCACCATTGGCGCCACGGCCAGCCAACCGCCGCGCCATGCGGTGTCGGCTCAAGCTCGAACCCGTGGAAGCAGTTCGCACTGATCCTGGCGACGCGCGCCTCCGTGAGCATCCGCTCGAAGGGACACTCCCGGATCAGGCGTCGGCCAGCGCTGCCCTGAGCGCCGGGATGACGGTGGACCCGTATGCTTCCAGCTGCGCCTCCTCGTCCCCGCTCATCAGGTAGAGGTTGAACTGGTCGACGCCGACCCTGCTGAGCTCCCTGAGCCGTCGCACGTGTTCCTCGGGCGGGCCGACGATGGCGAAGCGATCCACGACGTCGTCGCTCACGGACGCAGCACTCGACGAGCCGAACTCGCCGTGGCGGCGTTCGTCGTTGCCCTCGCGACCTCGGATGTAGCCGGTCAACAATTCGGGCAGTTGATCGGCTGGATACCTGTTCACGAGGTCGACGACGTGACCGCTGACGAGGCCCGGGAACCAGCGCACATGCTCACGGCACTCCTCGATGCGGCCCACGTGCGCTGGGGCCGCGGCCTGGACCTTGATCGATGAAGGATCCCGGTCGGCTGTTTCGGCCGCATCTCGCATGAGGCCGACCATCCAGCGGATCAGATCCGGATCCGCCAGCTGGAGGATCAGGCCGTCGGCGATGCGGCCGGCCATGGCGAGCGCCATCGGACCGTACCCGGCGATCCATGTGGGCAGCTGCCAACCCTTCGCCCAGGGGAGGCTCAGGTCAGCGCCCTCGTACTCGGTCGATCGGCCCTCGACGAGGTCGCGGATGACCGTGGCCGCATGCTCCAGCATCTTCATCGTGGTGGGAGGCTTGCCGAGCGAGCGGACCGAGGCGTCGCCGCGGCCGATGCCGAGGTCCATACGGCCACCCGAGATCTCTTCGAGCGTCGCGAGAGCGCTCGCCGTCACGCTCGGGTCTCGCGTGGCCGGGTTCGTCACGCAGGTGCCGAGGCGCATGTGCGTGGTGTTGATGGCCATCAGCGTGAGAAGCGGGTAGACCTCCCTGAACGGCAGGTGATTGTCGAAGAGCCAGCCGTAGCTGAACCCGGCGGCCTCCGCCTGCCTCGTGAGCGCGACGAACCGTTCGGTGTCGTGGTCAGGCTTGAGCGTGAATCCGAAGTCCATGGCTCGCAGCCTACACCGCGGCCTGCGCTCGACCAGACGCCATGCTGTCCGCCCGCATCAGTCGTCCGCCGAGACCCTGGAGGCTGCATGTCGTGCTGGGCCAGCCCCCGGCCCTCCCCCAGGTGCCGGTCACGCCGGACTCTTCTGAGGCTGAGTGTCGCGCGTCAGAAGGTGACCGACACCTCCTCCGAGCACGCGCCCCCATCCGTCTCGCAGATTCGGTAGACGTAGGTCCCGCCGCCCACCCGGCCGATGCGGTCTGTGTAGGACCCATCATTGTCGGTGGTCGTGACGACGACGCCGTCCCGGTACACAGCCACCTGGCTCCCGTCGGCGCCACTCCAGGCGAGGTCGACGTACCACACCTTTCGCACCACGTACGGATTCGCCGCGAGGGTGATGCCCCCGGGGGGCGGCTCCACCCCGCCACCACCGCTGGCCGCGAAGGCGTCGACGAGGCCGTACCCGTACTGCGGGTCGCGTCCGGATGTCCCGAGATCGACGGCCGTCGCCGCCAGCTGCTCACGGAGCTCGTTTGCGACCCCGTACGCCCCGTCGTCATCGCTGAGCACGCCCGCGGCGAGCACGAGGGCGGCAGCGCCGGCGACGTGCGGCGCCGACATCGAGGTTCCCGACCCGAACTTGTAGTGGCAGTCGAGATCCCCGTCGCCGTCGCCGTCCTCGCACACCGGCTGCGGATCCAGGTAGCTGGCGCTCATGTCGCTCGGCCAGGTGGAGAAGACGCTGACGCCGGGCGCGCTGAGCTCCACCGCGGCGCCCGTGGAGGACCAGCACGGCCGCACGTTCGCGCTGTCGATGGCGGCGACGGCAATGACGCTGGCGAAGAGCGCAGGGTAGGCGACGTTGCTTCCCTTGCCGGCGCAGTTGCCGCTGTTACCGGCGGCGGCGACGAGCAGGATGCCGGCTTCGTACGCCCGTTGCATCGCCTCCTCCGCGATGCTCGAGTAGTCGCCGCGCCCGATGCTCATGTTGACGACGACGGCGGTCGGGTTCCCGTTGTTCCAGATGTCGTCGATCGCCGCGATGTGGCGGCTCCAGGCGCCTACGCCGTCCGCATCGAGCGTCTTGTAGGCGATCACGGTCGCTTCCGGCGCAACGCCAACCACTCCGGTTTCCTCGCCGTGCAGCGCGGCTGCCACGGTCCCGGCGACGTGCGTCCCATGCCCGTAGTCATCGTCGGCGTTCTGCGTTTCCGTCACGTAGTTCCAGCCATGCTCGCAGTTCACCGCGAGCTCGAGGTGGTCGCAGTCGATGCCGCTATCGATCACCGCCACGCGCACCCCGGCTCCCAGGTTGCCGGTGGCATGGACCTCGTCGGCCCGCACGTGCGCGATGCCCCAGTCGTGAGTCGGCCGGTACTCCAGGGCATAGAGGAGGGAGTCGGGCTCGACGACCGCGACGCGCGGGTTGCGCGAGATGCCCGCGAGCGCAGCCTCCGGCACGGTCGCGGCGACGGCGGGGACGATCCCGAACGAGCGGGTGACGTCGGCGCCCAGACCCCTCAGACCGGCAACGTCGGCTGCTGTCGGAGGAGCTGTGAACCGGATCAGAACCGGAACCCGCTCCATCGATGCACCCAGCACGGGTGCAGGCATGAGCGTCGTGATGAGCATCGCCGTGGCGACGACTGCCAGACACCGACGACCAGACATGGCTCCCCTCCATCCTATGGCGTCACCGCCGGTCACCGTCATAGGGGGCCGCTGGCGCGAGACGTCCGCCTCATCTGCGCGTTGCACGCAGTCAGCCCTTAAATCGACGGCGAGGCGGGAGGCGGCGTCAAGTGCCAGACAGCCTGATCTGAACCGCGACACAGCCTGCGTGTCGCCAGGGAGATCAAAGGGGGTTGGAGCGGGAGACGGGGATCGAACCCGCGACATGCAGCTTGGAAGGCCGGGACGGCTATGCGTAACAGCATCGTGCTCAGGGGCCCGAGCGGAAGTGTCAGTTATCGTGTCGTGCAAAGGGGAGTTTGAGCGCTCTTAGCATTAGGTCAAGATGAGGTAGGTTGCAGTGGAAGGGGACAGAAGCATGAAGGTCAGCGTGTTCGACTGGATGGGCTGAACGACTGCACCTAGGCTGGACAATGGGAGTAGGCGAGAAGCTCAGACACGAGGGCTTTGCAAGGCGGCAGGGACGGCGCAGAGCCCCTGGTGAGTTCCAGCGGCCGCGATGATATTAGAGACGAAGGCCTCTAGACGAGGACCGGAAATACGTCCACGACGGGATCGACCACCCTTGGCGGTCGATGCAACAGTTGGCGATCGGGCGAGCCTCTCTCTGGTATGACGGGTTTAAAGACGGCCACGATGTCGATGACCGCGGCGCTGCGGCAGGCAGTCGCGGGGGACGAGGCCGCGTTCGCCCGGATCGTGGCGACCTACCACGCGGACATGATCCGAGTCGCCTACGGCATCTGCGGCGAGCCGGACCTGGCCCTCGACGCGGTGCAGGCGGCCTGGCTGATCGCCTGGCGGAAGCTGCGAACGGTCGGGAACCCGAGCGCTCCGGTCGTGGCTCGTGGCGGTGGCCGCGAACGAGGCTCGCCACGACGGTCCGACGCGGCGCATCGGGGCTCGGGTGGTCGAGATC
The DNA here is from genome assembly GCA_963709605.1 of uncultured Chloroflexia bacterium. GTDB lineage: Bacteria > Chloroflexota > Limnocylindria > Limnocylindrales > CSP1-4 > CTSoil-043. The sequence goes on from CAVPWX010000015.1 coordinate 79,560, forward strand.
GAGCTCGATGATGCCGGACAGCGGCGCGCCGGACCCTGCCGATGACGATCGGGCGGGTGGACCTGGTGAACGCCCTGCGCCACCTCAAGGCCGGACGAGCGCTCGCTCATCGCGCTGCGCTACGGGGCCGAGCTGCGACTCGAACGAGATCGGGCCGCTGCTGGGCATCTCGGCCTCGGGCGTGCGCGCACGACTGCTCGGCTCATGGGCCGCCTGCGAAAGGAGCTCGACGATGGCTGAGCTCGACGTCTTCGAGGATCGCTTCACGGCGGCCTATCGCCGGTACCTCGACGAGGTCGCCGACGGAGGTGGAGCCGCGAGGTCGCGCGGATCGTCACCGCCGCGCACCCGGCCGGCCACGGGCGGGCGTCTGGCCCGGCGCTCAGGCCGGCACCCGCGTTCGCCTGGCTGGTGCTGCTTGCCCTGCTGCTGGCCGCCTGGGCGCGGCCGCCTTCTTCGTTGGCTCGCAACGGTTGCAGAGGCTCCCGGCTGTGATACCGCCCGTCAGCAGACTGCACCACGCGGCACGCACACCACGTGAGCGAAGGCCGTACGTCGCGCGAGCGCAACGGGAACACACTGCGCGATCAGGATGGACGGCACTCGAATGCTGGGGCAGCAACTGGTACGGCGAGGCGACGGGCCAAAGGCGATGGCACTACATCGCGTGAGCGCAAGCGCGAGGGGCACACTGCGCGATCGCACAACGGGACGCTGGCTGCTGGGGCTGGAACCGTATGGCAGGCGACTCCGCCAGCGGCACCTACCTCGGTGAGCGCGGGCTGGCATCACACGTGCGCGATCAGGACGGACGGCGCCTCGAGGCGAGGAGAAACGGCGACGAGACGACGCGCGTCCGGGACATACGTGCGTTGGTGCGGGGTTTGGCATACCTGCGCATCCGCGACCGACGGGGCGCTGTCCTGCTGGGGGCTTGAGATGGCCAGGTTGAACACGCCGGCCGGCACCTACGTTTTCGTGGACGCCTTCAGCCAATGCGCGATTGGACTGACGGGACGCTTGCCTGCTGGCGTCGGCATCGACGAGCCGACGCCACCTCCCGGCACCTATGTCGCCGTGAACGGAGAGTGGAGCAGACGCTGCGCGCTCGGCACCGACGGGACGCTGACCTGTTGGGGCCCCGAGGCATCGCCTCCGCCCGCCGGCACATTCACCGCCTGACCGGCGACTTGCCAGATTGGGAGGCCTGCGCGATCCGGACCGACGGGAAGCTCACGTGCTGGGGCGTCGACTGGATCGCGAAGACCGATCCCGGTGGCTGGATAGGGCCCCCTTCGCACTTGATGCCGACATGCGCAGCATCGTCCCCGCTTCCGAGGTCCCGGGGATCGTCGCGGTACGTCGAGTTCGGGTCGGTCGGGTCGGGCTGCAGCGTCATCATGCCGGCGACGACCTTCTCGGTCAGAGCCATCCACTTCGCAGCGAACCTTGAGCGCGAGGTGCGGGCGGGCGAAACCGTGACGTCACGCTGTCGGTGGAGATGGCGACTTGCTCGTAAGAGCCGGCGTCCCGGACGTTCGACGTGCAAGGCGACTGCGTAGGCGGACTCCTGTACTGGGCCTACGCTGCCCCGCCCTGGAGTGAGCTGTCCGCCTTCCCGATCTCCTGGACGACCGGCCACTACCGCCTGGACCTCTCCGCGGGCGGGAAGGTGCTCGCACAGGGCGAGTTCGACGTCGGGCCCTAGCGGGGGGCCGGCCCCGGCTCGGCACCGGCCGGCCCGCTCTCCTTGCGGGATGAGAGGCGCACCGGACGTCCGATGGTCGATTGTCCTCAGGAAGTGAACCGTGGCGGCTCCGAAGGTCGCCGTTGAGCGTTGCAGCACGCGATTCGGCGACATCGACCGGTCGCCGAGAGGGCCGGTCCGCGCAGGCTGCGTGTCGCCCCGAGCACGAACAGGGGAATGGAGCGGGAGACGGGGATCGAACCCGCGAAATGCAGCTTGGAAGGCCGGGACGGCCATGCGTAACAGCACCGTGATCAGGGGCCCGAGCGAAGGTGTCCAGTTATCGTGTCGTGACGACCGACGGCAAGCCCCCGCGGGGCTGGCTGCCAACCTCGCTCGACGCCTTGTCCATCAGGTGGTTGCCTGCGCACCACATCGGGTAGGTCGGGCCGTTTGCCACTCGCCAAGCCGGCCCACATCGGCCAGCGTTTCCTCTGCGAGAGGCGATGAAACGCGGTTCAACCCCTGGCCGCGTGACCGTGTCGAGCCACTGGCGAAGCCGACCCGCCGATCGCGCCCCGAGGCGAACGCACGAACCGGAGACAGATGAGAGCAGTCGTTTGCACGGACTACGGACCGCCGGATGTCCTTCGAGTCAGGGACGTGCCGAAGCCCGTTCCGAAGGACGACGAGGTCCTTGTCCGAATCCGCGCCACGACCGTCAGCGCGGCCGATTGCGAGCTGCGGCGGTTCGACTTCGCTCCCTGGATCTGGGTGCCCATGCGGCTTGCGTTCGGCATCTTCAGACCGCGACGACGTGTGCTCGGACAGGAGCTCGCCGGTGACGTCGAGTCGGTGGGCAAGAAGGTCAGGTCGCTCAGGAAGGGCGACCGGGTCTTCGCGGCGACGGGCATCCCCCTGGGAGCCTACGCGGAGTACATCTGCCTGCGCGAGAACCCCCCGACCGGGGTGATCGCGACGATGCCGGCGAACCTCGACTACGCGGAGGCTGCGGCCGTTCCCTACGGAGGAGGCGAGGCCCTGTTGTATCCTGCGGAAGGCGGGCGTCCGGAGCGGACAGAGGGTCCTGGTCAACGGCGCGGGAGGGAGCTTCGGCACGTTCGCGGTCCAGCTCGCCAAGGTCCTCGGGGCGCACGTGACCGCGGTGGACAGCGCGCCGAAGCTGGAGATGCTGCGCACGATCGGCGCGGATCGCGTCATCGACTACGCCCAGGAGGACTTCACCGACAGCCCCGAGACCTACGACGTCATCTTCGACGTGGTCCGCGGCACACCGTCCGCTCGCATGGTTGGGTCGCTGACCGAGAACGGATGGCTGCTCATGGCCAATCCGGGCTTCCTGCAGATCGTTCGCGCCAGGTGGGCGGCGAGGGGAAGCAGGAAGCGGGTGTCGTTCACGGCATCGACCTTGACGGGCGAGGACCTTGCCTACCTGCGCGGCCTGGTCGAAGCGGGGCGACTGCGCCCGGTCGTCGACCGGCGCTTCCAGCTCGAGCAGATGGTCGAGGCTCACAGGTACGCCGAGGCCGGCCAGAAGCTGGGGAACGTCGTTGTCGTCGTCGCCTAGTTGCGGCCACTGAAGCCGGTACACGTTGGGCCGAGCGGGCTCGAACAGAGAGGGAACACCATGAAGGCCGTCATCCAGACCGGCTACGGCTCGGCGGACGTGCTCCAGCTCAAGGAGATCAACAAGCCCGTTGCCGCCGATGACGAGGTGCTGGTGCGCGTCCAAGCGGCATCGCTTGCCGCCGGTGACTACTTCGGCATGAGGGGCGTGCCCTTTCCCATCCGGATGTACGTCGGGTTCCCGAGGCCGAAGAAGGACTACGTCGTGGGGGTCGATCTGGCGGGGCGCGTCGAGGCGGTCGGCAAGAACGTGACGCGCTTCAAGCCGGGCGATGAGGTGTTCGGCGGGTGCAGCCGCGCATGCGCCGAATACACGTGCGCCAAAGAGGACCAGCTCGTTCCCAAGCCGAACAACCTGACGTTCGAGCAGGCCGCGGCCGTGCCCACGTCGGCCGTGGCCGCTCTGCAGACGCTTCGCGATCACGGCAAGGTGCAGCCCGGGCAGAAGGTCCTGATCAACGGCGCGTCGGGGGGCGTGGGAACCTTCGCCGTGCAGATCGCCAAGGCCCTCGGGGCGGAAGTGACCGGCGTGTGCAGCACGGCGAACGTGGACATGGTCGGATCGATCGGAGCGGACCATGTCATCGACTACACCAAGGAGGACTTCACCCAGGGCGAGCCGCGCTACGACCTGATCCTCGACAACGTTGCGAGTCACTCGTTCGCGGACTACAGGCGCGTGCTCGAGCCCGGGGGGACGCTCATGCCCAACAGCGGGCATGCCGGCATGGGCTACGTCATCAAGGCGTTCCTGCTGCCGCTGTTCGTGCGCCAGGTGGAGCGCCCGTTCGTCGCGAGGCCGAACCAGGACGACCTGATCACCCTGAAGGGCCTGGTCGAGGCCGGGCGGGTCACGCCTGTCATCGACCGAGACGTATCCGCTGAGAGAGACCGCTGAGGCCTTTCGGTATCTGGACCAGGGTCACGCTCACGGCAAGGTCATCATCGTCGTGGCGAACGGTGAGTGAGTAGCGTCCCGAGCACGAACCGAGGAAGTGGAGCGGGAGACGGGGATCGAACCCGCGACATGCAGCTTGGAAGGCTGCCGCTCTGCCAGCTGAGCTACTCCCGCCCGGGCGCACGGCGCGCGGGCCGCGGCGAGCCCAACGGTACCACGGCCGACGGCCGGGGCTGCCGGGCCGAGAGAGCTGCAGCGGTTGGCGCGGCGTGGGCACCGCGGCCGCGCTGGGCAAGCCGTCAGCGACGGGTGACACTCGGCGGGCTCCAGTTGCCGAGCCCGTCGACCGCGCGCACCTGGACCGCCACCTTCGAGGTGCGACTCCGCAGCGGCAGGGCGACCGAGGTCGCGGAGGTGCGGAGGGTGGCGACCTTCCACGGTCCCCCGTTGACCGAGTAGCGGACCCGGTAGGCGACTGGCCCATGGGCATCCTTGGCCGCCTTCCAGCGTGCCCGCCAGGTGCCCGACGTGGTCGAGAACCAGAGCTCGGGCGCGATCGCGAGCACCGGGCCCGTCCGGTCGAGGTCGACCGTGGCGGCGCGCGGCTTCGAGAGGGTGCCGCCCGCGTCACGGACCTGGACCCACACGGTTCGCGGCCCGTCCCTGCCCGCGCCGCTCACCGACACCGCGAAGGACGGCGGCACCGTGATCCCGGAGCCGTCGGCGGTCGGGGCCGGGAGCGGTCGCCAGGCGTTCCACGTCGTGCCGTCCCGCCCGAAGCGGACCTCCGTGACCGGACGGCTCCCGGGGGTGGCGGTGACCGCCGCGCTGACGGCCAGGTCCCTGGTGGCGCTCGGGGAGAGCGAGAGGGAGGCCACCCGGGGCGGCCCGAACATCGACTTGAGGAGGTCCCAGTGCCCCGGGACGCCGCGGTCGTAGCCGAGCGCCCAGATCCCGACGCCGGCAAGGCCCCGGGAGACGGCGAGGTCGTACTTCGGGCGCAGCGACGTCGGCGTGTCGTAGAAGACCTGGCGCCAGGTCGACGCCGCCTGGTCGTACCAGGCGTACCAGCTGACCGCCTCGCCGGGGTCGTAGAGGAGCGGCACGCCGAGCGACGCCGGCTTGCCGATGTTGCGGCGAGGGGTGTAGGTGCTGCCGGTGCCGGTCCGGGCGGCGCCGAGCTCCGCGGATTCCGTGGGCCAGCTGATGCCGTAGTACGGCAGGCCCAGGATCACCCGGCCCAGGGGAACGCCCTCTGCCGCGTATCGGTCCACCGTCCAGCGGAGATCGAGGCCGCCCGTGGTGGAGCGCCCGACAAGCGGCGCGATCGCGCCCGGGTTCGAGGAGTTGGTCCGGTAGGCGTAGCCCATGATGAAGATGCGGTCGGCGCCGGCATCGGCCGCCAGCTTGGCCATCTGGGCGCCAGAGTTGTTGGCGTTCGTCGCCACCGAGACGGTCGCCGACGGGTTGTCGGCCCGCAGGGCGGCCCGGAGGTTCGCCACGAAGACACCGTACTCGTCGAACCAGGAGGTCCGGATGAGCTCGACGTCGACGTTGACGCCCTGGGCGCCCGTCTCGCGGACGAATGCCTGCAGCTCGGAGATCGTCCGGGCCTGGCGGGCGGGGTCGCCGAAGAAGGTCTCGTTCTTGTCGTAGCCGAAGCTCGTGAAGCAGATCTCGACGCGCACGCCGCGGGCCCGCGCGGCGGCAACGGCGGCGCGCCCGAGCGACCCGGTGATCGCCCTGTAGCCGGACTGGGTCGTGTCGAGCGTCCCGCTCCCCGTCCAGGTGACGGAGAAGAGGCCCAGAACCGAGAGGGCGTTCCAGTCGACGTAGTCGAGCGTCTCGCTGCTCATCTCCCAGTACGGGAGGTAGCCGTACACGTCGCCCGAGAGGTGGTCGCTCATCGGCGACTCGGGGCTGCCGATCGGCGGTGTCGTCGGCGCGGGCGCGGGGGTCTCCGACGGCTCCGGGGTCGGCGCGAGCGTGGGCTCAGGGGTCGGCGTCTCGATCGGCGACGGCGTCGGCTCCGGGTCCTGCGCCCGAGCCGCCTGCTCGACGGCCGGGGCAGCGAATGCCGACGCGAACACGAGCAGCGCGAGGACGACGATCGCCGTCCGTCGGGCGTGGCCGGTCACTCCCCGACCTTGGCAGCCCGGGCTGGATCCGTCAAACGGTGTCGGTCGCCTCGGGAGTCGGGGGCTTCCGGCGCTTCGGTCGGCGGGAGACCGGCGCCTCGGCGGCCGGGGGCTCGGTCGCCTGGGACGTCGCGAGCTGGGGGGCCTCCGTCGCCTCGGCGGCAGCGGGCTCGGTCGTCCCGGCAGCCGGCGGTTCGACGGCCAGGGGCTCAGCGGCGGGCTCCGGTGGCTCTGCCGGCACCCGGCCGGCCTCGAACCCCGCGCGGGCCGCAAACTCGGCCGAGATGCCCGCGGCGATCAGGGCGGCCTCGGCCCGGTCCCGGATGCCGAGCATCTGCTTCCGGGTCATGGCGAAGACGCCGAAGCCGAACGCGCTGCCCATCACGCCTGCGGCGGGGCTCTCGGGGGCGGGCATGCGAACGCGGAAGCGCTCCACGAGGCGAGTCCGACGGTCGTCGTCGAGCGGACGGAGGACGAACGCCCAGCTGGCGGCGAACCCGGGCATCGAGGGCATCATCCGCCCGGCCGCCTTCAGGTTGGCCGGCGTCTCCTCGACGGCCTCGCCGGCGGCCTTCCTGGCACGGGCCGCCTCCACCTGCTGCTGCACCGTCGCCTCGTCGGCATAGAGCACCAGCGAGCTGCCCGGCTCGATGGCCCGGACCACGAAGGCGGTGTCGGGCGAGTTCGGGACGAGGTCGCCGACCGCGAGCTGCTGGAGCTCCGGGACGATCCGGTCGACGCTCGCCCCCTTCATGTCGACCACGTCATAGCTGTACCAGCCGGCGCGGTTGTAGCCCATCTGGACGAGCCAGGGCCAGACGGCGTCCGGCGGGGCGCCGATCTCCACGCCCCGGGTCTCCACGACCGTCGCGTCCGCGACCAGGTCGTCGCCGGGCAGGACGAGGTCGGCCTCGGCCGGGTCGACGCCCCAGGACCGCCACCACGGTCGGATGGCGAATGCGTACGTTGCGCCGGCCGCGGCGGTGGCGGCGACGGCTCCGATGATCAGCTTCCCTGCGCGCATGGCGAGTGGCACCTCCGATCCTGCATCCTGCGGCCTCGCGCGGCCCTGTGGGGAGTGCCGGAGGGCACTCCGATGCAGGCCGGTGCGGGTGGCGGGGCCGGGTGCCTCTCGGCGGGCGGTGGACCTCGCGCGCGGCCCGGGGGGGCCCGCGGGCGGTGGTGCGCGGGTCGGGCAGTTTCCTCGTCGATGCGGCGTACCTGATCACTAACGGACTTCGAGCCTCGTCCGAGCGTCGAACCGGGTCGCGTCACCGGTCCGGGCTGGCTCGCATCCTCGTCAGCGCGTCCCCCATGGGCCAATAGCGAGGATAGCCAGGGGCGTTCCCGCCGCCCGCTCCCCCTCGACTTCGTTTGTGATCCCCAGGCGCGCATTGGCGAGGAAACCGCGCCCGCGGGCGGCGCCCGTGGGCGGCGGGCGTGCCGCGGTCGGCGAGCACCCGGCCCAGGCCACGCCCGACCCGCTACGCTTTCGCCATGTGCCGCAGCATCCGTCCCCTCCGCGGCCGCGCCGCGCCTCCCGCCACCGAGGGCGACGTCCGCGACGCCGCCCGCCAGTACGTCCGCAAGGTCGCCGCGATGCGCCCCGCGGCGCGGGACGCCGCGGCGTTCGAGGCGGCGGTCGACGAGATCGCCGCGGCGACCACCCGACTGCTGGCGGCGATGGGCTCGCCGCCGGTCCCCGGGCCGGCGACGCCGCCCTCGGCATGGCCGGCACGCCCGGGCCGCCCGCGTCCCGCACGCGCGTGAGCCGCCGCATGCGCCGGGAGCCGGCCACGCACGGACAGCCGGCCACGCACGGACAGCCGGCACGCTCGGGACGTCCGCGCCCCGCCCACCCGTGACCGACGACGCGCTCCGGGCCCAGTGGGCGGCGGTCGCCGAGCACTACGGCACGGGCTGGTCGCACGCCGGCGGCGCCGACCTCGCCTGGATGGTCGAGGCGCTCGCCCCGCGCCCGTCCGACCGCGCCATCGACCTGGGCGCAGGCGCCGGCCATGCCAGCCTCGCCCTCGCCCCCCACGTCGCCCGTGTCGACGCCGTCGACCCGACCCCGGAGATGCTGGCGGTGGCGGGGCGCCTGGCTGCCGAGCGCGGCATCGGGAACATCGTCCCGACGGAGGCCGCCGCGGAGGCCCTGCCCTTCCCGGACGCCACCTTCGACCTGGCGATGAGCCGCTTCTCGATCCACCACTGGCCCGACCCGGGACGGGCCCTCGCCGAGGTCGCCCGCGTCCTCCGGCCGGCGGGGCGGCTCGTGATCGTCGATCTCGTCGCCCCCGAGGACGCCCGACTGGACGCCTTCCTCAACGCCGTCGAGCTGCTTCGCGACCCGACCCATGCCCGGTCGCTGCGCCCGTCGGACTGGCGGGCCGTGATCGCCGGGGCGGGCCTGGCCGGCGACATCGTCCGCGAGTGGCGCTTCCGCCACGACACGGAGGACTGGCTGGCGCGCACCGCTCCCGCGCCCTGGCGCGCCGAGGCCGTGCGCCGGCTCCTTCGCGAGGCGCCGCCGCTGGCGCGCGCGGCGTTCGAGATCGCTCCGGACGGCTCGGGGTTCACGGTCGGGGCGGTCGTGGTGGCCGCCACGGCACGGAACGGCGCCGGGCGGGCGGCATCGAACGGAGCCGGGCGCACGGCACCGCGGGGCGCCGGGCGGGCGGCAAGCGAGGCCAGCCCGGACGGCTAGCGGGCCGGCGCCCCCAGGTCGCCTCGGCGCGCCGCCATCGCCCGCCGGAACATGGCCGCGTAGGCCGGCGCGGAGGCACGCTCCCAGGCCCAGTCGACCGCCATCGCCCGCCGCACCAGGCCGTCCCAGCGGCGCCGGTCGCGATCCCCGAGGACGCCGATCGCCCGCTCGCAGGCGAACCGGAGGGCGTCGGGCGTCGCCTCGTCGAAGAGGAACCCGGTTCCGCCGTCGGGATCCTCGTGGAGGTCCACGATCGTGTCGGCCAGGCCGCCCGTCCGGCGGCCGATCGGCGGCGTCCCGTAGCGCATGGCGATCATCTGGCCCTGGCCGCAGGGCTCGAAGCGCGACGGCATCAGGAAGATGTCGGCGCCCGCGTAGATTCGCCGGGCGAGGTCGCGGTCGAAGCGCTCGACCATCGCGATGCGGCCGGGGAACGCCGCAGCGGCCGCCCGCATCCCCGCCACCAATCCGGCGTCGCCGCTCCCGAGGGCGATGATCCGGGCGCCCCCGGCGGCGAGCGCAGGCGCGGCGCCGGCCACGAGGTCGAACCCCTTCTGGGGATCCAGCCGCCCGATGACGCCCAGGATCGGCGCGGGATCGGCAGCCTCGAAGCCCACCCGGGCGCAGAGGTCGGCCCGGCAGGCCGCCTTGCCGGAGCGGTCGGCCGCGTCGAAGGGGGCCGCGATCAGGGCGTCGGTCGCCGGGTCCCAGAGCTCCTGGTCCAGGCCGTTGAGGATTCCCAGGAAGCGGGCGCCGCGGGACCGGAGCTGGCTCTCGAGGCCCATCCCCATCTCGGGCCCGAGGACCTCGCGGGCGTACGTCGGGCTCACCGTGTTGACCATCTCCGCCCGCAGGATCCCCTCGCGGAGGAGGTCGATCCCCCACCCGTCGCCGGCGGGAGGATCGGCGCCGAGGCCGATCTGGGCGACGCGGGCGCGCGGGGTCCAGCCGTGGTAAGCGAGGTTGTGGATCGTGAGCGTCATGGCCGCCGGGCCGATGAGCGGATCGGGGCCGTAGACGAGATCCCGCTGGAGGACGCCGGGGCAGGCGTGCCAGTCGTGGAGCGCCACCACGTCGAGGGGACGGCCCTCGGCCCGTCGCGTCTCCAGGGCGGCCCGCGTGAGCAGCCCGAAGCGCCAGGCGTTGTCGGCGAAGTCGCCGCGGGCGTTGCCGTAGAGCCCGTCGCGGTCGAAGGCCGGCGGGTGGTCGACGAGCCGGAGCCGATAGCCGGCCGCCTCGAACGAGCGGATCACGATCTCGCCGGACCCCCCGGCCGCGCGCGGGTCCGGGACCCGGACGGCCAGCGTCTCGACCGGCCGGTCGCGGGGCACCGGCACCGAGCGGTAGCGCGGCAGGAACACCTCGACCGGCTCGTCGAGGGCGCCGGGCACCCGCGCGAGCGACCGGGCGAGGGCATCCACGACGTCGCCCAGGCCCCCCGTCTTGGCCCAGGGCTCGCACTCGGCGGCGACGAAGATGACGCGCACGGCCCGGATGGTACGCCGCGCGCCCGGCCCGCGAGATGCCGGTCCGCCCGCCCCGGGAACGTCCGCCGCCGAGGGCGCCGGGCCGGAAACGGCGCCCGGGCGACGCTCGCTCGCCGGGATTCGTGCGACTAAACCGGTTCACGAAGACCGTCGTGCGCGGTATCATCGGCGGCCATGGAATCCCTCGTCCGCGTACCCGCCCAGGCCGGGGCGCCGTTCCGCCTCCCGCCGCAATTCGAGGGGCTGCGCCGCCTCGCCTACAACCTCTGGTGGATGTGGCACCCCCGCGCCGCGCTCCTCTTCCAGCGCATCGATGCCACCACCTGGTCGCGCTATCGCAACCCGATCGCCCTCTTCGAGAGCCCCATCAACTGGCAGCCGCTGCTGGACGACGCTGGCTTCATCGCGGAGTACGAGGACGTCCTCGAGGCGCTCGATCGGTACATGAGCAGCGGCGCCGATCACTGGTTCCATCGGGCCCACACCCGCCAGCTCGGCGGCCCGGTCGCCTATTTCTGCGCAGAGTACGGGTTCCACGAGTCGCTGGGCATCTACTCCGGCGGCCTGGGGGTCCTCGCCGGCGACCACATGAAGAGTGCCAGCGACATGGCCCTCCCGTTCGTCGGCGTGGGGCTCCTCTACCGCAAGGGCTACTTCCGCCAGTCGATCGATGCCGACGGGCACCAGGAGCACGCCTACCCCGACTTCGACCTGAACCGGCTGCCGGTCCTGCGCGTCCTGGACCGGATGGGCGATCCGCTCTACGTCCAGGTCGAGCTCCCCGGGCGCACCGTCCACGTCGCCGTCTGGATGCTCCAGGTCGGCCGCGTCCCGGTCCTCTTCCTCGACACCGACCACCCCCGCAACGACGAAGCGGACCGCCCCATCACCCACATCCTCTACGTCCGCGGCCGGGAGATGCGGCTCCACCAGGAGCTCGTGCTGGGCGTGGGCGGCGTGCGCGCGCTGCGCGCCCTCGGCATCGCGCCGGTGGCCTGGCACCTCAACGAGGGTCACTCGGCCTTCTCCCTCGTGGAGCGCGTCCGCGAGATGGTGGGAGCGGGCACCCCCGTCGACGAGGCGTGGACGGCGGTGAAGCGGAGCAGCGTCTTCACGATCCACACGCCCATCTCCGCCGGCAACGAGCGCTTCGATGCGGACCTCGTGCGGCGCGTGGCCGGGCCCCTCTTCTCCGGTACCGGCCGCGGCGGCGGCGGCGTCCCGATCGAGGAGATCCTCGAGCGCGGCCGCGGCGTGGACGGCGACTCCGGCCAGTTCGACATGACGGCCTTCAGCCTGCGCCTCTCCAACGGCGCCAACGCCGTCTCGAAGCTCCACGCGGAGACCGCCAACAACACCTGGGAGCAGCTCGTGGGCGGGCGCCACATCCTGGGCGTCACGAACGGCGTCCACACCCCGACCTGGGTCGGCCGCCCCCTGCGCGAGCTGTTCGAGCGCTTCCTGAACGCCGACCTCGACGACCTCGACGGCCAGTCGGATACCGAGCGGTTCTGGGAGCGGGTGGGGCGTGTCCCCGACCGCGACCTGTGGGACGCCCACCTGCACCAGAAGCGGGAGCTCTCCATCTTCGCCAGCCAGCGGCTCGTGGCCCAGATGGCGCGCCACGGCGAGGCGCCGTCGACCCTGGTCGAGCTGGAGCAGGCGCTCGATCCCGAGATCCTCACCATCGGGTTCGCCCGCCGTTTCGCCACCTACAAGCGGGCGGCGCTCCTCTTCACGGACGTCGAACGCCTCGCCCGCCTGGTCCACGACGCCGAACGCCCGGTGCAGTTCGTCTTCGCCGGCAAGGCCCATCCGGCGGACCGGCCGGGCCAGCAGGTCATCCAGTCGATCTTCGCCCGCAGCCGCTCGCCCGAGCTCCGCGGCCGCGTCTTCGTCCTCGAGGACTACGACATGCGGGTGGCGAAGCTGATGGTCCGGGGCGTGGACGTCTGGCTCAACAACCCGCGCCGCCCGCTCGAGGCGTCCGGGACCTCGGGGATGAAGGCGTCCGCCAACGGCATCGTCAACCTCTCCGTCCTCGACGGCTGGTGGGACGAAGGCTGGCTCGGCGACAACGGGTGGGCGATCGGCGGCCGGGTCACCACGCCCGACGAGGGCGCCCAGGACTGGGCCGACGCGCTCGAGCTCTACCGGATCCTCGAGGCAGAGGTCGTCCCGCGCTACTACGACCGGGGGAGCGACGGTCTTCCGAAGGCCTGGCTGGAGCTGATGAAGCGGGCCATCTCCACCACGATCTGGCGCTTCTCCACGACGCGGATGCTCCACGAGTACACCGAGCTCCTCTACCTCCCCGCCGCCGGCGTCGACGTCGTCGCGGCGGCCGCCGCCAGGCAGCAGGTGGTGACCGAGGCGGGCTGACCCGGCCGCCTCACGAGGACCACCACCGACACCCCAGCAAGGACCCCGCATCGCAAGGCCATCCCAGGGAGGACCCGTGGCGCCGCGCATCTCGCTCGCCCTCGCGATCCACAACCACCAGCCGGTGGGCAACTTCGGCTGGGTCTTCGCCGACGTCTACGAGCAGGCCTACGCGCCCATGCTCGACGCCCTCGACCGGCACCCGGGTGTCCGCCTGGCCCTCCACTACACGGGGCCGCTGCTCGACTGGATCCGCGCCGAGCGCCCCGAGTTCCTGGAGCGGCTGCGAGCCCTCGTGGAACGGGGGCAGGTGGAGCTGCTCGGCGGCGGCTACTACGAGCCGGTCCTCGCCTCGCTGCCCGAGCGCGACCGCGTCGGCCAGCTGGCCAGGATGGCCGACGAGGTGGAGCGGATCGCCGGACGCCGCCCGCGCGGGGCCTGGCTCGCGGAGCGCGTCTGGGAGCCGGACCTGCCGACGTCGCTCGCCACGACCGGCTACAGCTGGACGATCGTCGACGACAACCATTTCCGCGCCGCCGCCGTCCCCGAGGACCGCAACTGGGGCCCCTACACGACCGACGACCAGGGCCACCTCCTGACCGTCTTCGGGACCGAGAAGGGGCTCCGCTACCGGATCCCCTTCGGCGAGGTCGACGATGTCATCGCCTACCTCCGCGACCACGCGACCGAGGAGGGCGAGCGCGTCGGGATGATGGGCGACGACGGCGAGAAGTTCGGCTCCTGGCCCACGACGTGGGAGCACTGCTGGGGGTCCACCCGCTGGATCGACCGCTTCTTCGCTGCGCTCCAGGCGAATGCCGGCTGGCTCACGACGGTCACGCCGTCGGACTGGCTGGAGGCCAACCCGCCGATCGGCCGGGTCTACCTCCCCACCGCCTCCTACGCCGAGATGGGCGAATGGGCCCTCCCGCCGGACGACAGCCGCGCCTTCGCCGACCTCCTCCACCGGGCCGAGGCGACGGAGGCCCCGGAGTACCGCTTCCTGCGGGGTGGCTTCTGGCGCAACTTCCAGGTGAAGTACCGCGAGATCAACGACCTCCACAAGCAGATGCTGCGCACCTCCCGCAAGGTGGCCGCGATGCCGGAGGGGCCCGCCCGGACCACCGCCCTCGACCACCTCTACCAGGGCCAGTCCAACGACTGCTACTGGCACGGCCTCTTCGGCGGCATCTATATCAGCCACATGCGCCTGGCGACCTACGAACACCTGATCGCAGCGGAGGACGCCGCCGACCGGGCCGCACGGGCCGCCGGCCGGTCCCCGGATCCGGTGCTGGTCGAGGACGTCGACCTCGACGGCGTCCCGGAGGTCGTCCTCGCCACCGAGGGCCAGCTCGTCGCGGTGAAGCCGTCGGAGGGCGGCGGCATCGGGAGCTGGGACGTGCGGGCGGTGCGGCACGCGCTGGCCGCCGTGATGCGCCGCCGCCCCGAGGCTTCCCACGAGACGCTCGTCGCCCACGAGCGGCGGCTCGCCGAGCGGGGCGCGGCCGCTCCCGGCGAGAGCGGCGGCGTGGGCTCGATCCACGACCGCGTCAGCATGAAGGAGCCCGGCCTCGCGGGACGCCTCCACTACGACGCCTACGAACGGCGCTCCGGGCTCGTCCACCTCTTCGCCCCGGGCACCACGCCGGGGGCCTTCGCCCGCGCCGACGCCGCCGAGCTCGGGGACTTCGTCGCGGGCTCCTTCCGGATCGAGGCGACGGGCAGCGACGACGGGGCCGGCTGGGTCCGGCTGGTCCGCGACGGCGAGGCCCGCACCCCGGCCGGCGCGCTTCCCGTCCGGGTCCACAAGACGGTTGCCGTCGGCGGCGACCGGCGCACCCCGACGCTGGCCCTCGAGGTCCGCGTGGAGAACCGCGGCGGGGGGCCGCTGGAGGCGCTCCTGGCGGTCGAGTGGGCCACGACGATGCTGGGCGGGGGCGCAAACCCGGCCGCCTACTACCTCATCGACGGCGAGCGGGTGCCCCACGACTCCGCCGGAAGCCGCGCCTCGATCGCCGAGCTGCGGTCGGGCAACGAGTACGTCGGCCTCGACGTCGCCACGCGCGTGGAGCCGGCGGCCGAGACCTGGATCTCGCCGATCGACACCGTCTCCAACTCCGAGGCCGGGTTCGAGCGGGTCTACCAGGGATCGGCGCTCCTCTTCGCCTGGCCGATCTCCCTCGCCGCCGGGGCCGCGACCACGGTGCGCGTGGAGCACGCGGTGCACCACCGCGCACGACCGGGCCGTCGAGGAGGCGCTGTAACGCCGCGATGACCCGTGGCCGCCTTGCCGTCCACGCGCACTTCTACCAGCCGGAGCGGCGAGACCCGTTCGGCGGCCCGCCGCGCCCTGATCCCTCGGCCGCCCCCTACCGCAGCTGGACGGCCCGCATCACCGCCGAGTGCTACCGCCCCAACGCGGAGCGCGGCAACCTGGACCGCATCTCGTACAACGTCGGGCCGACCCTGACGAGCTTCCTCGCCGCCGAGGCGCCCGAGACGCTGGCCCGGATGGCGGCCTCCGCGCGCGGCGAGAACGCCTTCGCCCAGGGCTTCCACCACGCGATCCTCCCCCTCGCCTCGGCCCGCGATCGCCGGACCGAGATCCGCTGGGGGCTGCGCGACCACGAGCTCCGCTTCGGGCGCCCCGCGGCCGGCTTCTGGCTCCCCGAGACGGCGGTCGACGCGGCGGTCCTGCGGGTCCTGGCCGAGGAGGGCGTCCGCTTCACGATCCTCGCGCCGTGGCAGGCCGCGACGCCGGGGATCGAGCCGCGGCGCCCCCACCGCGTCGACCTGGGCGCCGGCCGCTCGCTCGTTGTCGCCTTCTACGACGCGGACCTGTCGGCGGCCGTCTCGTTCCGGCCGGACGTCACCGCCGACGCCGACCGGTTCGCCCGCGAATGGGTCCTGCCGCGGACGACGAACCCGCTCCACCGCGACGGCTCATCGAGCTGGCAGGCGGGGTCGCCCCTCGTGCTCGTGGCCTCCGACGGCGAGCTCTACGGCCACCACCAGCCGTTCCGGGACCTCTTCCTGGAGCGCCTCGTCGACCCGTCGGTGGATCGCGGCTTCGACGTCGTTCCCCTCGGCGAGGCGCTGGCCGGGGAGGACCGCGAGGCGCTTCCGCGCGTCCGCGTCGCGGATCGGACCTCGTGGAGCTGTCACCACGGCGTGCTCCGCTGGAGCGCCGAGTGCCCGTGCACCGCCGACGCCCACTGGAAGCAGCCGCTCCGGGCCGCGTTCGAGCGGCTCGCGGGGGCCATCGACGAGGTCACCGAGTCGCATGCACGCGGGACGGCCGCCGACCGCGATCCGTGGGCCGCCCGGGATGCCTACGTCGAGGTCGTCCTCGGGCAGGAGACGCCGGCGGCCTTCTCCGCCCGGCTGCTCGGCGCCCCGGCCGCGGCCGGGACCCGACGCGATCTCGAGGTGCTCATGGAAGCCCAGCGCTGGCGTCTCGCGATGTTCGCCAGCGACGGGTGGTACTGGGAGGATCCGACGCGGCCGGAGACGCGCCAGGTGCTGCGCTGCGCGGCACGGGCCGCCCGCCTCGTCGACGGGCTGGCGGGCACCCGCCTGGAGCGGAGGCTCCTGGAGGACCTCGCCCTCCTCGTCTCCCCCTCGCGCGGCATCGACGGCGCGGTGATCTACCGCGAGGCGCTCGCCGAGGTGTGGCAGCCCGCGTCCTGAGCCCGCCGAAACGGCGAACCGCCGGCGTGGCCGGCGGTTCGTCACTGCTCGGGTCGGCTGGAGGGAGGAGGGAGAGGGGATAGCCTCGCCGAGCGTGTATGGTGGGCCCGAAGGCCGGTGCGTTGATATAGTCGAGCAGGTCAAGCGAAGTGTAGTTGGACTATTGGACTATGTCAACGGGCGAGACGCCCCAAGGTCCGGGTTCCGGACCGGCCCCGGGTGACGAACCGGTGCGCGGGCGAAACGGGGCCGGGTCGCTCGACATCACGCGGGACTCTGACGTCCCCATCTCTACCCAGCTCTACTGGCAGCTCGCCTACCAGATCGACACGGGACGCCTCCACGCCGGGTCCCGGCTCCCCACCGTCCGCGAGCTCGGCGGCGTCCTGCGGGTCAACCCGAACACGATCCGCGCCGTCTACCGGCGCCTCGCCGAGGCCGGCTACGTGGTCAGCCGGCAGGGAGCCGGCACGCGCGTCGCCGCCCGGCCCCCGGTCCGTCGCACCGCCGGCACCCTCGACGGCCTGGTCGCCGAGCTCCTGCGCACGGCCGCCCGCGCCGGCTACTCCGCGGACGAGGTTGCGTCGGCCGTCTACGCCGTGGCGACGGAGCGGCGGCGTCCCGGGCCCCGGGTCAACGTGCTGTTCGTCGAGTGCACCGCGGCGGACGCCCGCCGCGGTGCCGAGCAGATCGCGACGACGTTCCCCGGGCTCGCCGAGGCCGACGGGGCCCTCATCGACAGCGTCGTCGAGCGCCTGGAGCGCCACCACTACGACCTCGTCGCCACGTCGACCTTCCACGCCGACGAGACGATCGCCCTCGTCGCCGGCCGCGCCCCGGTGGTGGCCCTGATGGCCGCCCCCTCGTACGCCGAGCTGCTCGACGAGATCGGGGCGCTGCCGCCGGGCAGCACCGTCGGGCTGGTCTGCTCGTCGACGCGCAGCACGGCGAACATGGCCGAGTGGCTCGCGACCACAGGCGGCGGGTCGCACCTCATCGCGGCCGTCGCGGGCGATGACGACGCCCTCGCCCAGGTCGATCGCGAAGCGGACCTCCTTCTCCTCACCCGCGAGGCGCTGGAGGTCGGGCTCGCCCCGCGCTTCCGGCGTCCCGAGCGGATCCGCGAGTGGACCTACGACCTCGACCAGGCGGGCCTCCAGCTGCTCCGGCTCGCGATCGAGCGGGTGCGGAGCGCGCGGGCCCTGGAGGGCTAGCCGGGGCTTCCGGGCCCGCGGACGGCGGGGGCGGCCGAGGTTGCGGCGGCCGCCGAGACGGCGGAGCGCTCGTCGCCGAGGAGGATCCGCCGCAGGGCCGGGATCGGGGGCGTGCCGTGGGCGAGCACCGCGTCGAGGTGCTCGCGGTAGACGAAGCCGGGCGTCTCGCCGAAGCCGCCGACGACGCGCGGGGCCGGCACCGCGGCGACGCCCCGGGGGTCGCCGCAGGTGGCGGCCAGCCGCCGGCGCCGCTCCTCCTCCAGGTCCCACATCGCCACCGATCCGACGAAGTACGTGGAGAGCTGGGTCGCCGTCAGCCGGGCCCGCTCGTACTTCTTGACGGCCTCGCTCTCCTCCTGGAAGCCGCCCTCGACCATCAGCCGCATCGCCTCGTCCTCGGTCATGCCGCGGGCGTGGATCCCGGCGTCGAGGAGGGCGTTCGCGACGACCCGCAGGTAGAGCTTCCAGTGGACCAGCAGGAGAGCGGGGTCGTGGGCGCGGTAGCCGAGGTCCATCATGACCTGGGTGACGTAGACCGCCCACCCCTCGGCGAAGACGCCGGAGGCAAAGGCCGCCCGGACCAGCGACGGCGAGCGGTTCGCGTGGGCGAGCTGGAGGTAGTGGCCGGGCACGGCCTCGTGGATCACGAGGGTCACCAGCATCCGGTCGTTGTCCTCGCGCAGATACGACTCGATCTGCTGGGGCGTCCAGTCATGCGGGATCGGCGTGACGTAGAAGTAGCTGCGGAGCCCGCGATCGAGGGGCCCGGGCGAGCTGAGCATCGCCCCGCCGAACGCGCGCAGGAACCGCGGGGTCCACTCGATCACCAGCGGCTCGTCGGCCAGGGCGACCACGTTCCGCTCGCGACAGAAGGCCTCCACCCGGCCCAGCTCCTCGCGACAGAAGTCGAGGAGCTCGTCCGGACGACGATGGGCGGCGGCGATCGCGTCGAGGGCCCCGCGGACGAGGGCGCGCTCGTCGGCGGGGGGCGGCTCCCCGGGGCGGAGCGTCGGCCACAGCCCGCGCGCCAGGCGGACCATCTCGCCGCGGACGGCGTCGAACTCCCGGCGGGCGCGCGCCTCGAGCTCGTCGGGCGTCGTCTCGATCCGCAGCGTGTGGCGAAGGCTGGCGGCAAAGAGGTCCGGCCCGAGACGGCCCTCGCCCTCCGCCGCCGGCAGGACGACGTCCCGGAGGTGGGACGCGAAGCCGTCGAGGGCAGCCTCGGCCGCGGCGACCGCCGGCTCCAGGTGGGCCCGGACGGGGGCGAGCTCCCCCTCCTCGTCGGCGCTGGCGGCGGCCGCAAGCGCCTCGCGACAGAGCTCCGCGATCCCGGGGAGCTGGGCGAGGGCGACCTCGGCGTGGAGGCGGCTGACCGGCCGCTCGGGGGTGCCCACGAGCCGCCCGCGCGCCGCGGCCAGGACACCCGGGATCCCCTCGATCCGCTCGGCGGCCGAGGCCAGCCGGACGCCGAGGGGCGCGAACTCGCGGGCGAGCAGGAGGTGGATCCCGTCGCCCAGCAGGTAGACCCAGGCCAGCGGGTCCCAGGCCTCGCCGCGCAGCTCGGTCTCGGCGAAGCGCATCGCCGCGAGCTCGCCCAGGACGATGTCGCGGTCGACCGCCTGGTCCGCGGTGAGGGCGCCGGCCGGGAGGGCCGCGAAGGCCTCCGTCCAGCGGTCGAGCAGCGCGACGAGCGCGTGAGACCCGGCCTCGGTCCGGTCCGGCCACTCCCCGTCATGGTCGTGGTGGCCCAGCGACGTGGCGAAGACGGGGCTCGCACGGAACAGGTCGGCGAAGAGGCCGTGCACGAGCTCGTCGAACGTGGTCACGGGTGGCTCCGGAGCGGGTGTCGGGAGGGCAGTCCGTGGAGGATAGCCGGGTCGCTAGACTCCGGGGCATGGATTCCGCCGCGCCGGGGCGCCCGGCCGTCTCCCCCGCGACCGCCCCCTGGGTGATCCCCGTCACGCTCGCCGGTCGCCGGGTGCGGCTGGAGCCGCTGGAGCGCACCCACGTCCCCGGCCTGCTCGCGGCAGGCGCTGATCCGGCGACGTGGACCTGGATGCACGCCCCGCTGACGGACGAGGCGGCCATGCGCGCCTGGGTGGACGACGCGCTGCGAGCCCGCGACGCCGGGGCGGAGGTGCCCTTCGCGACGGTCGACGCGACCACCGGCCGAATCCTCGGGAGCACCCGCTTCATGTCGATCGCACCGGCCCACCGGCGCCTCGAGATCGGCTGGACCTGGCTGGCGCCGGCCGCGCAGGGGACGGGGGCCAACACGGAGGCGAAGCAGCTGATGCTCGAGCACGCCTTCGAGCGGCTGGGAGCGATGCGCGTCGAGCTCAAGACGGACGCCCGCAACGAGCGCTCCCGGGCCGCGCTCGCCGGGATCGGCGCCAGGTTCGAGGGCGTCTTCCGGCGCCACCAGCTGATGGCCGACGGCCGGGTCCGCGACTCGGCCTGGTACGCGGTCACCGACGAGGACTGGCCGGTGGTGCGGGAGCGGCTCCGGGCGCGCCTGGCCGCGCAGGCCGGCCCCGCGCCCGAGGAGGAGCGCCGCCGCTTCGCCCGGAGATGCGGCCGGTGCCCGCCGACCTCCTGATCGTCGACGGGCGCGTCTTCCGGGGCTTCGGGCCCGGGGAAGCACCGCCGCACGGGTCGGCGCCGGGCGCACGACCCGAGGGAGCGCCGACCGCCGTCGCGGTGGCGGGCGGCCGGATCGCCTACGTCGGCGACGACGCCACTGCCCGCCGCGAGCACGCGGGGCCGGGGACGCAGGTCGTCGACGCTCGCGGCGGCCTCGTGTCCGCCGGCTTCGAGGACGCCCACCTCCACCTGCTGTCGGGCGCGCGCAGCCTGGACCGGATCGACCTGTTCGGCGCCGAGACGCTGGCCGAGATCGGGGCCCGGATCGCCGGCTGGGCTCAGGCGCACCCCGACGCGCCGTGGGTCGTCGGGCGAGGCTGGTTCTACGTCCCGTTCCCCGGCGGCCTCCCGACGGCGGCCCGGCTCGATGCGCTCGTCCCGGACCGGCCGGCCTACCTGCGCTGCTACGACGGCCACTCCGGCTGGGCGAACTCGCGGGCGCTCGCGCTGGCCGGCGTCGACGCCTCCACCCCCGACCCGCCGAACGGCCGGATCGTCCGCGACCCGGCGACCGGCGAGCCCACCGGCGCCGTCCTGGAATTGGCCCAGGAGCTGCTGGAACGGGTCCTCCCCTCCCCGACCGCCGGCGAGGACGCGGCGAGCCTGGGGCGCGCCTTCGCGGCGCTCCTCGCCGCCGGGATCACCGCCGTCCAGGACGCCTGGATCGAGGCCGCCGACGTCGCCTTCTTCCGCGGCCTCCGCGCCGCCGGCGCGCTCCCGGTCCGCGTCCGACTGGGGATGGCAATGCCGTCGGGGATCGCGCCGGGGCCGTGGCGCGACCTCCTTGACCGGTACGACGCCCTGGTCGGCGACCTCGCCGGCGACGACTGGCTGACCTCCGGCATCCTGAAGGGCTTCGCCGACGGCGTGATCGAGTCGCGGACGGCCGCGATGCTCGCCCCGTACGAGGGGACGAGCACGACCGGCGACCCGGAGTGGACGCCCGACGGGCTGGCCGCCGCCGTCGAGCACGCCTCCCGGCGCGGCTGGCAGGTGGAGATCCACGCGATCGGCGATGCCGGCGTGCGGATGGCGCTCGACGCCTACGAGCGGGCGGGCGCGGCCGGGGCCGGCGAGGCGCGGGCGCGACGACACCGCGTGGAGCACATCGAGACGATCGACCCGGCCGACATCCCGCGCTTCGGCGCCCTCGGCGTGATCGCGAGCATGCAGCCGTTCCACGCCGACCCGGCCCCCGGCCAGATCGGGACATGGGCCGCGAACATCGGCCCGGATCGGGCGGGCCGGGCCTGGGCGTGGCGCTCCATCCTCGACCGCGGGGGCCGCCTGGCGCTCGGCAGCGACTGGCCGGTGGTCCCCTTCGACCCGTTCATCGCCCTCCACGGGGCGGTGACCCGGCAGACCCCGGCCGGCGAGCCGCCGGGCGGCTGGCTGCCCGCCGAGCGGCTCACCGTCGCCGAGGCGCTCGCCGCGTACACCCTCGGCCCGGCCTTCGCCGCCCACGCGGAGGCACGGCGTGGGATGATCGCGGTCGGCCACGACGCCGACCTCGTCGTCCTCGACCGGGATCTCCTGGCCGAGGGGCCGTCGGCGATCGTGGGGAGTCGCGTCGTCGCGACGATCGTCGCCGGGCGGATCGTCCACGCGGAGGGCGCCGCATGAAGGGCTTCATCGCCACGTTCATCGCCACGGGGGTCGCCCTCTGGGTGACCGCGCGGTTCGTGCCCGGCATCGAGATCCCCTCGTCCGCGTTCGCGACGATGCCCGACGACCTCATCGCCTTCGGGACGATCGTGCTCGTCTTCGGCGTCGCCAACGGGCTGGTCGGACAGGTCGTCACGATGCTGTCCCTGCCCCTCAACCTCGTCACGATGGGCCTCGCGGGGTTCATCCTCAACGTCGTCCTCTTCCTCGGCGCGGCCTACGTCTCGAACGCGGTGGGCGGCTCGATCAAGGTGGGCGACTACCCGCCCGAGCTCATCACCCAGGCGACCCTGGTGGCCGCGGCCCTGGGCTCGCTCGTCGTCGGGATCGTCTCGGCGCTCGCCCGGCTCGTCCTCCCGGACTGAGGCGGGAGCAGGCGGGGGACGACGATGGACTCGGCCGGCGACCGTCTCGCGGCGCTCGTGCCCGTCCTGCGCGTTGCCGCCCGCCGGTTCGGGACCCCGCTCTACGCCACCGACGGGGCGGCGCTGGACGCGGCGGCGGCCGCCGTCCGCGCGGCATTCCCCGATCCCTGGCTGCGCACCTACTCGCTGAAGGCGAACGACCTCCCGGTTGTCGTGGCACGGATCGCCGCGCACGGCTTCGGTGCGAACGTCGTCTCGAGCGGCGAGTGGGCGCTCGCCCGGCGGGCGGGACTCCCGAACGCCGCGATCACCCTGGAGGGGATCGGCAAGACGGACGGGGACCTCCGGGCGGCCGCCCGGGCGGCCGCCGACGGGGAGCCTCTCCGCTGGATCGCCGTCGAATTGGCCGACGAGGCGGCGGCCCTCGCCCGTGCCGTTCTCGCCGCGCGAGGGCGCGCCCGGGCCGGCGGCGGTCCCGCTCTCCGCGTCGACGCGCTCGTGCGGCTCAACCCGGGCGTGGAGCCGGAGACCCACGCCGGACTTGCGACCGGCTCGCGGGCCTCCAAGTTCGGGGTGAGCCCCGACGAGGTCGGCCCGCTGATCGAGGCCGGGGGCGGCCCCGACGGGCCATCTGCTGGCGGGGACTCCACCTGCACGTCGGATCGCAGCTCGGGGCGGTGGACGCCTGGCGCGACGCCGTCCGGCGGGCGCTCGCCCTCCTCGCCCTCCTCCGCGGCGGGATGCCCGACTTCGACACCCTCGACGTCGGAGGCGGCATGCCGGTCGCCCCGTGGCGGGCGGCCCCGGTCCCGGCACCGGGCCCGGCCCCGGTCGCGAACCGTGACGACATGCCGCGCCAGGCGACGGTGCCGGGCCCCGAGCGGTTCGCCGCCGAGATGCCGGCCCTCCTCGACGCGATCCCGGCCGACCGGCGGCCCCGGCGCATGGCCGTCGAGCCGGGGCGGGCGCTCGTCGCCTCGGCGGGCTGGCTGGTGGCCCGGGTCCTCCACGTCCGCGAGCGAACGCTTCCCCCGGAGGCAGCGCCGCCGGAGCGCGCCGGGGCCCATGCGCTCGCCGTCCTGCCGCCCGGCTCGTCCACCGAGGACCGCACCCGGCGGCTCGTCGTCGTCGACGCGGGCATGACGGAGCTGATCCGGCCCGCCCTCTACGGCGCCGAGCACGCCGTCGTCGCCCTCACGTCCCTGGGGCGGGCGGTCCGCCCGGGCGCGGACCCCCGCCCCTCCGGCCGTGGCGGCGCCCGCCCCTCCGGCCGCGGCGGCGCCCGCCCCGCGCGGGTGGACGGCCCCGTCTGCGAGTCGACCGACACTCTCGGCGAGCATCTCCTGCCCCCGCTGCGGCGGGGCGACCTCGTGGCCATCGCCGACGCGGGCGCGTACGCTGCCTCGATGCGCTCGCCGTACAACGGCCGCCCGCGGCCGGCCGAGGTCATCGTGGAGGCCGACGGCTCGCTCACCCTGGCCCGCCGGCGCGGCACGCTGGGCTCGCTCGGGTGAGGCGCCTCGTCGCGACCCTGGGCGTCCTGCTCGCGCTCGTCATGTGGCTGGCGCCGGTCTCGCCGGCTCGCGCCGAGACGCCGGCCGGCCCACCCTACCCCGACCCGGTCGCCGGCCGGGCCGTCTACGACACCGCCGGCCTCTTCACGGCGGCGGCGATCGCCGAGGCGGAGACGACGATCGACCGGATCGAGGAGCGGACCGGCGCCGAGGTCGTCGTCTACACCCAGGTGAAGCCGGAGGCGACCACCGAATCGACCGAGGAGGACGCGATCGCCCTGATCGACCAGTGGGGCGTGGGCCGGCAGGGCTTCGACGACGGCCTGGCGATCCTCATGAACGTCTACACGGAGGCCGGCGGGCGGGTCCGCGGGCAGGTCCAGCTCTATGCCGCTCCCGGCTTCCGCGCGCTCTACCTGACGAACGAGGAGCGGCAGCGGATCTTCGACGAGGAGATGCTCCCGCTCCTGCGCGACCAGCGCTTCGACGACGCGATGCTCGTCGCGCTGCGCCGGGTCGACGAGGTCGCCACGGCCGAGAACGCTGCGCAGCTCACGTTCTTCCGCCAGCTCGACGCGGTGATCGGGATCGTCGGCGGGCTCGGCGGCTTCCTCGTCCTGGCCGGATACGCGTTCTTCCACTGGCGGCGCTACGGGCGCGACCCGTACGTCGTCGACAGCCCCTCGATCTACCTGCCCGCCCCGCCCCCGGAGCTGACCGCGGCCGGCGGCGCCCTCCTCCACGACGGCCGCTCGTCGCGCCGGACGCTGACGACGGCGCTGCTCGACCTTGCCTCCCGCGACGAGCTCGCCTTCCTCGCCAAGGACCGGCCCATCGGGCCCGACGAGGTCGAGGTCGCCCTCCACCCGCCCGACCTGGACGACCCGCGGGTCCGCCTGAACCGCCGCAACCCGCTCTCGCCGGCGGAGCGCCACGCCCTCGACAGGCTCGAGGCGAAGGGCGACGCCGTCGGCGAGGGCGTCCGGGTCCTCGACCGGGCGGCCCTCCTGCAGTTCGGGAAGTCCGTCCCCGAGTTCGACGAGCGCCTCGAGAGCGAGCTGGTCAGGCGCGGCTGGTTCGGCGAGGCGCCGGGCAAGGTGATGAGGCGCTGGTTCCTCATCGGCGGAGCCGAGATCGGGGCGGCGATCCTCGCCTTCATCCTCGGGTCGATGATCCCGTCGAGCGGCTTCGTCCTCCTCGCCGTCGGGCTGGCGACCGCCGGCGTCGTGACGATGGTCGTCGCCTGGGCGATGCCGGCCCGCACGCTCGCCGGGGCGACGATCCGGGCGATGCTGGCCGCCTACCGGCGCACGCTCCAGGCGGTCCTCTTCGGGGCCCGCTCGATGGACCAGGTGGTCGCCGAGCCGCGGCTCGCCTGGCTCGAGACGCCCGACCGGGCGGTCGTCTGGGCGGTCGCCCTGGGCCTGCAGGACGAGGTCGAGGAGGTCCTCAAGCGGAGCATGGAGGATCTCCGCGCCGGTCGGACCGGCTCGGCGTACGTGCCCATGTGGTACGGCAGCGCCAGCGGCCCCGGCGGTGCCGGTGGCTGGGGCGGCTTCGCCCCCGGGGTCATGTCGGGCTCGGCAATCCCGAACCTCGGCGGGATGTTCGCCGCCCTGGGCACGATCGGGAACACGCCGTCGTCGTCGGGGAGCGGCGGCGGCTTCTCCGGCGGCTCGTCGGGCGGCGGAGGCGGGGGCGCCGGCGGCGGCTTCTGACGCCGCCCACGCCCCCGGGGGCCGGGGTGCCGGCCGCAGCGGGGCCGGGGGTTCGGCCGCGTGGCAGCCGCCGCCGGCTGAGGTGGGGCTCCGACCGTCCGGTGGCCGCGTCCCGCGGGTTTCCTCGCCGATGCGGCGCCAGGCATCACTATCGGAGATGCCGCTCCCTGAGAGGTGGTGAAGGCGGCGCGCCGGCGGGTGGCGGAGGCATGGTTCCCTCGCTTGTGGTCACCTGCGACCGCACTGACGAGGATCGTCGACGGCGATACGCGCCCCGCCGGGCGCGGTCATCCGTTTGTGATCACCTGGCCATCATCGGCGAGGGAATTGGCTGCACCGGGGCGGCGGGCGCGCGGGGCGCCGGTGCGGCGGGGGTCCGGGGCCTGCGCCCATGCCATCCCAGGCGCCCGCTTCGACCCCACCCGCCCGTGCCGGAGGCGGTCTTCGGCTAGACTCGGGCCATGGGTGCCGTCGACACGATGGAAGTCTTCTTCGAGGAGCTGAACGCCGGCGCGCGCGACCGAGCCGTGGCCCTGATGGACGAGCGCGTGGAGATGCGTGTCCACGTCGGGGACAGCGCACGGACGCTGCGCGGGTTCGACCAGGTGAGCGGCTGGTTCCTGCGCGCCGACGCCGGGCTCAAGATGGTCCCCGGCGAGATCAAGGACATGGGGAACACCTGGCAGGCGGACGTGCTCGTCCTGCGGCCGGGCGCCCCCTCGCAGCACCTCGACGCGGCGTTCCGCGTGGAGGCAGGCAAGATCACCTCGATCAACCTGGCGCCGCGCCGGTAGGACGCGCCGGGGTCGGCGGCTGCGGCGCCCCACGGTGCCCTACGGCGCCGGCGTGATCTCCGCGTCGACGATCTCGGTGGGCAGCGGCTGCGGGATCACGATCTCGTCGCCGACGTTGATGCTGTTGGGGTTCTTGATCTGCGGGTTGGCGGCCAGGATCTGGTCGACGGTGACGCCGTACTCCGTGGCGATGCCGGAGACCGTGTCCCCCGCCTTGACGACGTGGACCACCTGCGCCGGGGTCGGCACGGGGGTCGGGCTCGGCGCGATCGTGGGCCCGGCCGACCCGGACGCCACGGGCGTCGGGCTCGCCTGCTCGTCGCCGCCCCCGCCCAGCCCCCTGAGAAGGAACGGGGTCGCGAACAGGGCGATGCCGACGACGAGGACGATCAGGGCATAGACCAGCGGGCGCGGGATCCCGCCCCCCTCCCCGCGGGACTTGAGGGACGGGTAGGCCTCGAAGCGCCGCGGCTCCTCCCAGGTGGGTGCGGCGGGATCGTGTCGCTCGTGGGAGCTGGCCGTGCGCCGCCCGCCCTTGGCCGGCGCCACGGGCGCATAGCCGATCGGCACCCGGCGCGGCTCGGCGATCGGCCGCCGGCCCGGCGGCGCATCGCGGTCCTCCCCATAGCGGTCCCCCGCCGCATCGGCCTCCCCGGCGTCCCACGGCT
The DNA here is from genome assembly GCA_963709605.1 of uncultured Chloroflexia bacterium. Classification (GTDB taxonomy): domain Bacteria; phylum Chloroflexota; class Limnocylindria; order Limnocylindrales; family CSP1-4; genus CTSoil-043. Next base: position 106,783 of record CAVPWX010000015.1, read on the forward strand.
CGCGCTCCTCCCACTCGGGGGGCAAGGCGGCCGGCTGCCGGCCCCGGCCCGCCAGGAAGGCGGGGGGCGCGGCGGCCTCGGCGGCCGCCTCGTCGAGATCCGCGGCGGGCGCGGGGGCTTCGCGCTCACGGCCCGTCTCGTACTCGGCCGGCGCGAGGTCCGCCGGCTCGGCCGCAGCGCCCGTCGGCGGCCTGGCGGCGGCCGGGCCAACGTCGCCGGCCGGCCCGGCCGCAACGCCTTCCGCGGCGGCCGGAGGCGGCTGCGACGCCGGGCGCCCACGGTGGCGGGGCCGCCCAGTCGGGGCCGGACGGGCGCGGGGCGGGCCCGGACGGCGGGGGCACGGCAGGCGGCTTGGCAGCCGTTGAGGGCCGGGGCGTGGCGGCGGGATCGCGCGGCGAGCGGATCGGGGACTCGGCCTTCGGCGGCGCCGCCTCCCGCCGCGCCCAGTCCACGAACGTCGGACAGCCGGCAAAGGCGCTCGCCAGGCAGTACGCGGCCTGGTGGGCCAGGGCCCGCGGTGCGGCCGGGCTCTCCGCGAAACAGCGGTGGCGGTGGTCGGGGACCGGGGAGCGGAAATCGCGGTCGTCGTCGAAGGCGACGAAGGGACAGACGACCTGCGGGTCGGCGGTGCGCTCGCTCACGCGCCGATGATACCCGGGCGGTCGATCGGGCTTCGGGGTCGACCGGCACGCCCGACCCGCCCCGGCGACGCGGCCGGCCGGAATGCGCCGACGGGCCGGCACCGAGCGCACCGGCCGGCACTTGACCGCAGCGGCTCGCCGGCGTTTGCTGGCGCCATGCGATCCCGCGGCCGGCGTCCGCTCGTCCTCCCGCTGGCGGCGCTCCTGCTCGCCGGATGCGGCCAGGGCACCTCCGCCGTACCCTCGACCGCCCCGTCCGTCACCGCCCCGTCCGCGGCGACCGCGTCCTCCACGCCACCCGGGCCCACCGACGTCCCCACCGTCAGCGCGTCGCCCCCGCCGTTCACCTGCGACGAGACCGTCCGGCGGCCGGGCTCGGTGCCGCTGGCCCTCCTCAGCGGCTTCAGCGTCGCCAACGACAGGGGCACGGGGCGCATCACCTTCGCGTTCCGCTCCGCCGGCAACGTCGCGGCGACGCCGGACATCGAGATCCGCCCGGCGGAGCCGCCGTTCACCCGGGACCCCAGCGGCCTGCCGCTCGAGGTCGCCGGAACGGCCTTCCTCGTCATCGTCCTGCAGGGCGGGACGGCACTCGACGCGGACTACAACCCCACCTTCGAGGGCCCCTTCGACGCCAACCCGGCGGGCAGCCCCATCGTGGCGGTGCGGCGCGCCGGCGACTTCGAGGCCGTCTCCAGCTGGGTGGTCGGGCTCGACGGCCCGCCCTGCGTCCGCCTCCTCCCGCCGGACGGCAGCAGCCGGCTCGTGATCGAGATCGAGACGAGGTGATCCGATGAGCACCGCGCCCCCGTCTACGTCCCGGACTGCGTCCTCGCTGCCCGAGATCCGCCTGGCGAGCACCGTCGAGCTGGCGGGCGGCCGCCTCGCCGAGTGGGAGGCGATGGGGTCCGGTGAGCCGCTCCTGTGGATCGAGGGCGGGCCCGGTTTCCCCGCCCATCTCGGGCGACCCGACGTCGTCCTCCTGGCCGACCGGTTCCGCGGCCACCTGGTGAACGCTCCGGGGAGCGGGCGAACCTCCGTGCCGGCCGGCCCCGAGGGCTACGGCCTTCCCGGCCACGTCGCCTTCTTCGACGAGGTTCGCCGGGCGCTCGGGCTGGGCCCGGTGACCGTGATGGGCCACTCGTGGGGCGGGCTCGTCGCGGCCGCCTACGCCGCGCTCGTGCCGGAGGCGGTCACGCGCCTGATCGTGATCGACGGCTACGCGGGCGGCGGATCGGTCGACCCGGCGGCGGCGAAGGCCGAGCGGGAGCGGTCACTCGATCGGCTCCGCGACCGGCCCTGGTTCGCCGCGGCGCTCGCCTCGGACGTGGAGATCGACCCGCTCACGGTGGCCTCCGAGGAGGAGCTCGTGCGCGGCTGGGACCCGTGCTGGCCCCTCATCTTCGCCGAGCCCGACCGCGAGCCGGCGCTGGGCCACGTGGCGCGGATTCGCCGCGAGCTCCGGGCGCACCTCCCGGTCCTGGGCGCGTGGGCCACCCGCTTCGAGGCCGACGATCACCGGCCGCTGCTCGCGACGGTTGCCTGCCCGACCCTCGTGCTCGCCGGCGAGCACGACTACATCTGCGGGCCGGTGTGGGCTCGCGAGGTGGCCGGCGCGATCCCGGGCGCCCGCTGCGTCGAGATCCCGGGCGCCGGGCACGTCCCGCAGTACGAGGCACCGGCGGCGCTCCGGGCCGCGATCGACGACTGGCTGGCGACGACCGGCATCCGCTGAGGCAGCGCGCGGAAGGGCCCGCTCACTCGCGCGCAGGGGTCGTTTGACACCCTGCCGGGGCGCTCCGACACTTCGGGAGACGAACGGACGCTCACGGCGTCGTTCCCGTGTCTCCCGGGGGTCCGCCCGCCCCGCAACCGAAGGAGTGCCCAGATGCGCCCGACCCGCCTGCTCCGCCCGACGACCGTCGTCCGGGCCCACTGCGACATCCCGTGTGGCATCTACGACCCGGCCGAGGCGCTCCTCGCGGCCAAGACCGTCGCCCGCATGGTCGAGATCATCCACAGCATCGAGGGCAACGACACGGCGGCCCGCAACAAGTTCAGCCGCTGCGTCGCGGTCAAGGAGCAGCACGCCGAGAAGGTGAAGAAGGAGGTCCAGGTCATCTGGTCCGACTACTTCAAGCCCGAGCACCTCGAGGCGATCCCCGACCTCCACACGAAGGTCTGGAACCTGCTCAAGCTGGCCGGCAAGAACAAGCAGAGCGTCGACGCCGACGCGGCGGCCCAGCTCATCGCCGCCACCCAGGAGTTCAGCGACCTCTTCTGGTCGACGAAGAAGTAGCGACGACCGGCCCCCGGGCCACGGAGCCCGCTCCCACGAGCCGCCTCCAGGACGCCGGGCCCGCCGCCCGGCGTCCCTGCGTCTCCGGTCGACCCCGCCACCACGGCCGGCGAACGGCGTCGACGGCGGCGGCGCTGGAAGTTCGCCGCCTACCTCGGGCTCCTCGCCGTCCTGGCGCGCATCTTCGACGCGGCGATGATCGCCCGGCGTGCCCGCCGCGGCCCGTGGCGGGCGGAGGTGGCCGAGCGGAGCATGGCCCCGGCGCTCCTCCCCGGCGACTGGCTGCTCCTCGATCCGACGACCCGCCGCTGGCCGCGGCCGGGGACGGTCGTCGTGGTCCGCGAGCCGGGGACCGGGATCCTGGCGATCAAGCGCGTCGCGGCCCGCGGAGACGGCGTCGGGGCGCCGAGTCTGCGCAGGGCGTGCTGGGGCCAACGGCCCCACCGGCAGCGTCGCCGGTCCGGGCGCTCCCCACGGCGCGGCGCGGACCCTCGGGCCTCGCGAAGCCTGGGTCCTCGGCGACGCGCCCGAGGGTTCGATCGACTCGCGGACCTACGGCCCCCTCGACGCTGACGACCTCGTCGCCCGGGCCTGGTTTCGCTACGGGCCAACAGGCAGGGTGGGCCGGCTGCGCAACTGATGCACGGCGGGCCGGCGCACGCACCGGCCGTGCTCGTGTCCCACAGGTCCGCGGAATCACGGGGCCAGCTTCCCTCGCCAACGTCACGCCCCACAGCACTATCCGGGAAACGCCAGCCCTGGGCGACTCCCTCGTCTCTGTTGGGGTCGGCAGCGGGCGGTCGTTCCCGCCAATGCCCCATGGGCGGATCATTGACGAGGATTCGCGCCCTTTCCCGGCTGCGGGATGGCCGCAGGCGTAGGGCGTATCTGGATAGCGTTGCCAGGGCGACCAACAGCGAGGAAAGCCCGGGTCGCGAGGCGGCAAACACGACGCACAAAGGGTTCCGGCGCCGGCCCCGAGTCAACGCGCCGCCCGGGCGTGCCCCCCTACCCTGCCGCCAGCGGGAGCCCGGCGGCGCGGACGTCCTCGGCGAAGCGGGCCAGGCCGTCGTCCGACGTGTCCCAGCGCGAGGGGAACGCGACGAGCCGGTCGAGCCCCACGGCCGCGAACTCGCCCAGCTGGTCGACCCGCTCCTGGCCGACGGGCCGGACGTCGGCGTCGCGGCAGTAGAGAGAGATGCGGAGCGTCGCCGGGTCCCGGCCCTCCTCCTCGCACCGCTGGCGCGCGACGGCCATGTGCTCGGCCACCGCCGCGGGCCCCAGGAAGACGAGGTTGAGCTCCTCGGCGAAGCGGGCGGCCAGGCGGAACGTCACGTTCCGCCCGTTGCCGCCGACGATGATCGGGATGCGCGGCTGCTGGACTCCCTTCGGGACGTTGATCGCCCCGGCGACACGAGCGTAGCGGCCCTCGTAGCTCGCCCGGCCGGGCTCGAGCATCCGCCGGATGATCTCGAGGTGATCGGAGAGGGCGGCCAGGCGCTCCCGCAGTGACGGGAAGCCGTAGCCGTACGCCACCCACTCGTCCTCCTTCCAGCCGGCCCCGATGCCGAGCTCGAAGCGCCCGCCGGAGATGACGTCGAGGGTCGATGCCATCTTCGCGGTGAGGGCGGGGTTCCGGAACCCGGTGCAGATGACCATGTGGCCGAGGCGCAGCCGCGAGGTGGCCGAGGCCAGGGCGCCGAGCATGGTGAACGACTCGAACGTGATCTCGTCCTGCGGGTCGGGAACGGTCGTGAAGTGGTCGAAGACCCAGGCCGACTCGAAGCCGAGGGCATCGGCCTGCCGGGCAAGCGCTACCGCGTTCGCCCAGGCGTCGAGGGCGTTCCACCCGTCGTACTCGCCCTTCCATCCCTGGGGGACCATCACCCCGACGTCCATGCGTGATCGCCTCTCTCGTGGTGGGCCGGCGGCAGTGCCGACGGAATCCGGGCGGGCGCGCAGGTCGGGCGCCGGCCGGCCGGCGACGGCGCGCCGAGCGCGCAGGCCACCGGGCTTCTCGAGCATCGAGCCTATCATCGGCGTCATGGAGACGCCCCCGCCGTTCGACCCCTCCGTCACCTCCCATCCGGACCCCGAGGCGGTCCTGTCCGGCCCGCCCGAGCCGTGGGACTCCCTGCCGATGCCCCTCGCCCGCGGGGGCCCGCCGTGGTGGATGACCGAGATGATCGCCGCGGAGCCGGCGCTCTCCGGCCGGGTCCTCCACCGCCTCGGCGTCGTCCGCCGCGCCTCGGGCACACCGGGGGTTCCGGCGCGCCTCGAAGTCCCGGGGCGGGACACGCCCGCCGGCCGGCTGGCCGCCGCGATCCGGGCCACCCTGGAGCGGGGCGAGCCGGTCGTCGTCGTCGGCTGCGGGACGAGCGAGCACGGGGCCCAAGCGTTCGCCGCCATCGTCGCCGACGCGGCGGCGCGGGGCGGGATCCGTGGCGCGGGGCAGCCGGGGAGCGTGCTCGCGGCCCAGGCGCTCGAGGCGTCGCTCGCGCCCCAGCGGGGCGGGCTGATCGTCGGGATCAGCCACGAGGGCGCGACGAGCGCCACCCTCGCCGCGCTGGACGCCGCCGCCGCGGCCGGGGCGCGCACGGCGGCCGTGACGGTGAGCGCGGCGTCGCCGATCGGGCGGGCCGGCCTCGTGCTGGCGACCGGCGAGATCGACCGCAGCTGGTGCCACACGGTCGGCTACCTCTCCCCGATCCTCGCGGCGGTCGCCGTCGGGGCGGCGCTCACCGGCGAGCCCGGGGACGCGGACCCGGGCGCCGTGCGCCGCTTGCTGGACGCCGGCCTGGGCCGCGCCTCCCACGCGGAGGCGATTGCCGGGGCGCTGGCCGGCTCGCGCACGATCGTCGTCGTCGCGTCCGGCACCGACCGGCCGGCGGGGCGGGAGCTCGCCCTCAAGATCGAGGAGGCGACGTGGCTCCCGACCGCTGTCCGCGACCTCGAGACGCTCCTCCACGGCCACCTGCCGGCGATGGACGAGCAGACCGGCCTCGTGCTGCTCCTGGCCGACCGCGACGGCCGCGCGATCCGCTCCGGCCGGGCCCAGCAGGCGATGGCGGCCGCGAGCCGCGTTGGCGTCCGGGCCGGCGGGATCCTCGCCGAGGGGCTCGACGCGGAGTGGCCGGCCTTCCTGCTCCCGGCCGGCCGGATCCTGGTCCCGGAGGCCCCCCTGCTCCCGGCGCCGGTCGCCGCGCTCTTGGGCACCACGACGCCGCTCCAGCTCCTCGCGGAGCGCCTGGCCCGTGCCCGCGGCACCGACCCGGACGCGATCCGGCGCGACCAGCTCGCCTACCGCGAGGCGGGCACGCTGGCCGAGTAGCCTGCCCCCCCGGGGTGATGCGGGGCGTTCCACGGCGGGGCATCCGGGGCGACCGCCGTTCTCCCCGGCGATGCCCGTTGCGGGCATGTTCACGGCGCTTGACGTTCACGGCGCTTGACGTACACGGCGCCCGACGTACACGGCGCTCGATATGTCCGCAAGGGGCATCGCGCCGGCGGGAGGTGCTCAGCCGGTATGCCGCGACGAACGCCCCCGGGCATCAGGTGGCCGACGCGGAGGCCGAGGCTCTCCGCGGTCGCCTCCTCGGTCGCCTCCTCGGTCGCCTCGGCGGTCGCCACCGCCGGCGTCGACGCCGGGCGGCCAACCTGTCCCTGCGCTCACCCCCGCACGAGCGCCTCGCCCAGCAGGTCGATCATCTCGAGGTCCCACGGCAGGAAGTCCTGGAGCACCAGGCGCTGGGCACCGGCCGCCTCGAACCGCCGTGCCGTCTCGCGGGCCTCGCCCGGCGTGCCGAGGATCCAGCGCGGGCGCCGCGCCTCGAACCACCCGGCGCCGGCATCCGCAAGCCCGAACTGCTCGAGGGCCGCCGCGGACCGCCGCTCAACCTCGGCCGCGTCGCGTCCCACCAGCGTGCCGACCATCGCGGAGTGGACGATCGTGGCCGGGTCGCGGCCCGCGGCGCGGGCGATCTCGTCGAGCCGCTCGAAGCGCTCCGCGACCCGCTCCGGCGCCGAGCTCGTGACGTTGAACTCGTCGGCGAAGCGCACGGCGATCCGCATCGAGCGCGGGCTCCCCTCGCCGCCGACGATGATCGGCGGGGCCGGCCGCTGGACCGGCCGGGGACGGAAGAGAGACCCGGGCACCGTGTAGTGGCGGCCCTCGAAGGACCACCCGTCGGGCTCCTGCCAGAGGCCGCGGAGGATCGCCAGCTGCTCCTCGAGCATCTCCGCCCGGACCTCGATCGGCGGGAAGGCGAGGCCGTGGTGGGCGTGCTCAGCGTCGTTCCAGCCGGCCCCCACTCCCACCTCGACGCGGCCGCCGGACATCTCGTCGACCGTGGCCACGATCTTGGCCAGGGCGCCCGGATGACGGAACGTCACCGGCGAGACGAGGACGCCGAGGCGGATGCGGTCGGTCTCGCGGGCCAGGCCGGCGACGACCGTCCAGGCGTCGGTGGTCGGGCGCCCGCCTTCGCCGGGGAAGCTGTCGTAGTGGTCCGAGCGGAGGAGAGTCTCGAACCCGGCGGCCTCGGCCCGGCGGGCGATCGCCAGCTGGTCGGCGTAGGAGCAGCCCTGCTGGGGCTCGATCATGAGCGCGTACCGCATCTCGTGCCTCCGCTGGGGCGGGCGTCGGCCCGCAGGTCGGGGCGGGCGACGGCCCGCAGGTCGGGGCGGGCGACGGCCCGCAGGTCGGGGCGGGCGACGGCCCGCAGCTGGGGCGACCGGCAGGCCGTCGGTCGTCGCGTTGACGAATTGATTGGGCCCGTCTACATTGTTCAGGTGACCACAAATGATACCGCCACCGCCACCCGGACCGCGCTCCTCCGCGAGATCGCGGACGGCGTGGCCACGCTCGCCGGGCGGCATCGCTGCGCGGTGGCGCGGCGCGTCCACCACAGCGGCATCAGCCTGGGCCACCTCCAGATCCTCTGGATTCTGCAGGAGCATGGACCGCTGCCGGTGAGCCGGCTGGCCGACTGGCTCGGGATCGGCGTCCCGAACGCCACCGGCCTCCTCGATCGCATGGAGCAGCGGGGCCTCGTGGAGCGGGTCCGCGACGGCGACGACAGGCGGGTCGTGCACGCGCAGATGACCGATCTTGGCCGGGCCACGGTCGCCGATCTCGACGGCTGGCGTGCCGAGCTTGTCGAGCAGGTCGTGGAACCCCTCGCGACCGACCAGCTCGAGGCCCTCGCGGGCCGCCTCCAGCAGCTCAACAGCGAGGCCGAGCCCACCTCCGCGCATCGCTCGCCCGCCCATCTCGCCTCCAGCCAGGTCGCTGCGCCCGAACGGGAAGCTCCCACCCGATGATCGAAGGCAGCCCGACCACCGAGCTCCCGCCCGCCGGCGCCACACCTCAGCCGGCCATCGAGCTCAGCCGCCGGGCACGCTTCGAGGTGCTGGGGGCGATCCTGCTGGCCCTCCTCCTGGGAGCCCTGGACCAGACGATCGTGGGGACTGCGCTGCCGCAGATCGTCACCGACCTGCAGGGCAACGATCTCTACACCTGGGCCGTCACGATCTACCTGCTGACCTCGACGATCAGCGTTCCCTTCTACGGCAAGCTCTCCGACTACTACGGGCGGAAGCCGCTCCTCCTCTTCGGGATCACCGTCTTCCTCATCGGCTCGGTCCTTTCCGGCCTCTCCCAGTCGATGGAGCAGCTGATCCTCTTTCGGGGCATCCAGGGGATCGGCGCCGGCTCGCTCTTCCCGATCTCCCTGGCGGTGATCGGCGACCTCTTCACCCCCGCCGAGCGGGGCAAGTACCAGGGGCTCTTCGGCGCGGTGTTCGGCATTTCGGCGCTCGTTGGCCCGGCCCTCGGCGGCTTCATCACCGACACGTTCGGGTGGCACTGGATCTTCTACATCAACCTCCCGCTCGGCCTGGTCTCGCTGGTTGTCGTGGCCAGGGTCCTCCCCTCGATCCGGCGCCCCCACGGGGCCCTCAACCTCGACTGGCTCGGCGGCGCGGTCTTCATCGGGGGCATGATCCCGCTCCTGGTCGGCCTGACCAACGCCCAGTCGGCCGAGTGGACGGACCCGCAGGTGGGCGGGTTGATCGTCGTCGGCCTCGCGCTCCTCGCGGTCTTCCTCGTCATCGAGAGCCGGGTGCGGGAGCCTATCGTGCCCCTCGACCTGTGGCGGGACCGGACGTACGCCGGCTCCCTCATCGCCTCCTTCTTCGTCTCGACGGGCTTCTTCGCCGCGATCGTCTTCCTGCCGCGCTACTACCAGGTCGTGCTCGGCGAGAGCGCCACGGCCAGCGGCTATGCCCTCATGCCGCTCCTCATCGGCGTCATCGGGTCGAGCATCGCGAGCGGCCAGATCGTCGCCCGGACGGGCAAGTACAAGGTCCTCCTGCTCGGCGCGGTGACGTTCCTGGGGATCGGCTCCTACCTCTTCACCAACCTGACGGCGACCACGGCGACGCCGACGATCTGGTTCTGGCAGGTCGTCCTCGGCATCGGGATCGGGCCGACCCTGGCCGTCTTCACGATCGTGATCCAGAACGCGGTCTCGTTCGCGAGGCTGGGCGTCGCGACGTCGAACCTGACGTTCTTCCGGCAGATCGGCGGCACGGTCGGGCTCTCCGTCGCGGGCTCGTTCTTCGGAACGCGGCTGGCGGCGCTCGTCCCGGAGCGGCTCGTCGCGAACGGCGTCCCGCAGCAGCTCGTGGACCAGTTCCAGGGCCCGGACGGCGCCGGCTCGGACCTCAACAACCTCGTCGGCGTCGGCACCGACCTCGGGGCGACGATCATGGCGGGCGTCCCCGAGCAGCTCCGGCCGATCGTCGAGCCCTATGTGCCGGCCATCGTCACCTCGATCTACGAGGCGATCTCGCTGGCCATCTCGTCGGTCTTCTGGCTCGGCGTGGGAGCGGCGGTCATCGGGTTCGTGGCGGTCCTCGCGATCCGCGAGCTCCCCCTGCGCACCACGTTCGGGCCCGTGCCCGCGGCGCCGGCCCCTGCGGGTGCGGCCGGCGCCGCGGTCGCGACGGCCGGCGCCGCGGTCGCCGCGGGCGGCACCGCCGAGGCGTCGTCGTGACCCGCGCTGCGGCGACCCCGCCCCACCTCGCCGCGCCGGGCACCGCAGCGGCGCCCTTCGAGCCGGTCCTCGCCGCCGCCGAGCTGCCGCCGGGGGCGATCGCCCGGGTGACCCGGGGCGACCTCGACGTCCTCCTGGCCCACGTGCCCGACGGCATTCTCGCCACCGACGACCGCTGCCCCCACATGGCGGCGCCCCTCTCCCTCGGCCGGCTCGATGGCTGCGTCGTCGACTGCCCGCTCCACAACGGGCGGTTCGACCTGGCCACCGGCGAGGTCGTCCAGATGCCGACCACCGGCGGGCTCGACCCCGACGGCCGCGTCCACCCGACGTGGTCGCCGCCCGGCTCCGCGCCGAAGCCCGAGCCGCCCGGCAGGAAGGCCGAGGCACGACGCCTGACCCGCGTCCGGCGCCTCCGCTACTACCCCGTCCGGATCATCGACGGCATCATCGAGGTCGCGTTCCCGGAGCCTCCCGGGCGAACCGGGAAGCCCGGCGGCGATTGACAGCGTCCCCGAACCCCGGTACCTTCCCTCCCCTGATGTCACACCGCCTCCTGGGGGGCGTCGCCGCGCTGGCGATCGCCCTGGGGGCTCTCGCGTACCCCAGCGCGGAGCCCGTCCGGGCGGCATCGGCCGACTGCACGGGATGGACCAGCTCCCTCGTGCCGCCGACGTCGATCCGGGTCTACCAAACAGCGACGAAGCGCACCGTGACGGTGCCCTTCCGAACATACGTCGAGAAGGTCGTGGCCGCCGAGTGGGGCCGGTCCGCGCCCCCTGCTGCCCTGCGGATCGGCGCCATTGCCGTGAAGCAGTACGCCTGGTACTTCACGATGTTCTGGCGCGGTGGCCGTGACGCGGCCGGGCGCTGCTACGACGTGTCCGACAGCACGCGCGACCAGCTCTACGATCCCGGCCGCCGGCCCAGCGCGGCCCAGCTCGCCGCCGTCGCCGCGACCTGGAACGTGAGCCTGCGCAAGGGCGACCGGTTCTTCATGACCGGCTATCGGCCGGGGACGGGATCCTGCACCGCCCACATCGACGGCTGGCGGCTCTACCAGCGCGACGCGGTGGACTGCGTCCGTGCGTGGGGCGACACGGCCGAGACGCTCGCCCGGCGCTTCTTCAGCTACGTGTCGTGGACGGTCCCGGGGGCCGGCGACTACACCGGCGACGGGCGGGGTGACCTCGCCGCGCTCACCGTGGATCCCGTCACCGGGGAGACCACGGCCCAGGTGTACACGTCGGACCTCGAGTACAAGGCGGCGGCCCGGACGAGCGCCCGGGCCGGGATCACCCTCGACGCGACCCCGTCGGACGAGCTCCTGGGACGGGCGAGCGGCGACGTCGACGGCGACGGTCGGGCCGACCTCGTGCAGCTCGTCCGGACAGCGGACGGCATCGCCCTGGAGGTCATGCGCGGCGGTCCCGCCGGGCTTGCGCCGGCCACGACGTGGTGGCGCCAGGCGATCCCCCCGGCCGATCCCGCCGTCCCGGCCGATCCCGCCGTCCCGGCCGATCCCGCCGTCCCGGCCGATCCCGCGGATCCAGCGGCCCCTGCGGCCCCGGTCGACGAACCATACCGGCTCGTGGTGGCCGACTTCGACGCCGACGGGCGCGCTGACGCCGGCATCGTGCGAACCCTTCCCGACGCGCTCCCGACCACGCCGGCGACGCCGGCCGACCCACCCGTCCCGGAGGTGCCGGCCGCGGCCCTCGACGTGGCAACCTCGACCGGCACGGCCTTCGCCCGGGCCGAGCGAACATGGGAAGGCGCGGCCGACCTCGCGAGCTCGACCGTGCTGGCCGGCGACCTGACCGGCGACGGGCGCGGCGACCTCGTGGTCCTCTCCCCGCTCGAGGCGGGCGGCACCGCCATCGGGGTGGCGGCCTCGTCGACACGGGACGAGCTCGACACGCTCGCCCGCTGGGCGACCGAGCCCCTGGCGCTCGACTCGATCCGGGCCATCGTCGGGGACGCGACGCGCGACGGCCGCGACGACGTGGTCGTCGTGCGGCGGTCCGGCGCGGACGGTATCCGCCTCGTGGTCTACCGGTCGTCGAGCACGGGACAGAGCTTCACGCGCCTCCACTTCGGCGATCCGCCGGCGATCTCGTTCGCCGGCAGCCGCTTCAGCACGGCCGACCTGACCGGCGACGGACGCGCCGATCTCGTCGCCCTGGTGGACCGCGGGAAGGACGCCTCCGGCGTGCCGCTCGGCAGCGACGCCTGGACCTTCCTGTCGGACGGGACCTCCTACGCGCCCCGCCAGTGGTTCACCAGCCCGACGCTGGCATGGGAGACGACCTTCCCGTACTGACGCCGCCGCCCGCCGGCGGAAGGCCCCGCGCGACTCCGCGGATCGACCCCGGCGCGACGGGCTCGCTCAGGCGCCCGGGTCGATCCCCGTGCGGCCGCGGCTGTTGCCGTTGGCATCGACGTAGGCGCGCATCTCGCGGGCCACCGCGGCCACGTCGTCCGACACCCGCATGAGGTTCAGCTCATCCTCGTCGAGCATGCCGGCCGGGATCGCCGTGGTCCGCAGCCAGTCCAGGAGGCCCGCCCAGTAGGCGCTTCCGACCAGGAAGACGGGGAAGTGCTGGATCTTGCCAACCTGGATGAGCGTCAGTGCCTCGAAGAACTCGTCGAGCGTCCCGAGGCCGCCCGGCAGGATCACGAACCCGTCGGCGTACTTCACGAACATCGTCTTGCGGGCGAAGAAGTAGCGGAACTCGACGCCGAGGTCCACCCACGGGTTGAGCCACTGCTCGTGCGGGAGCTCGATGTTGCAGCCGATCGAGAAGCCGCCCGCTTCATGGCAGCCGCGGTTCGCCGCCGCCATGAGCCCCGGCCCGCCGCCGGTGATGACGGCGAAGCCGGCCTCCGCCAGGCGGGCGCCCAGCTGGCGCGCCATCTCGTACAGCGGTGAGTCCTCCTCGACGCGGGCAGAGCCGAAGACGGAGACCGCCGGCCCCACCTCGGCGAGGGCGTCGAAGCCCTCGACGAACTCGGCGGTGATGCGGAGGACGCGCCAGGGATCGGTGTCGGTGAACGGCGCGCGGACGCGGCGCAGGAACCGCTCATCGGCAGTCCGCGCGGAGGCCGGCGCCCGGCGCTCCACCGCCTCGCGCCGAACGACGAGGCGCCCGGCCCGGAGGCGGTCGCGACCGGACGTGATCGGCTCGCCCACGCCGCCGGGGGCATCCGCTCGCGATTCGTCGGACCGGGACGGCGGGTCGGGCGGGTGGGCGCTGGTGTCGGGCATCGGGTGGGGTCTCCGCAGGATCGGGCTGTCGGCGGCAGGCTGATCGTAGCGCCGGGCGCCTCGACGCGCCTGCGCCCGGCACGGCAGGCGGGCGCGAGGCCGGCCGCGGAACGCCGAGGGCCCCGGCCGGCCGGGCCAGGTGCACGGCGACCCGGCATGCGCCGGGACGCTACGATGGCCCGGCCAACAGAGGAGGCCCCATGTCCGTCTGGTTCACCGTCAGGCTCGACGATCGGCCGGGCTCGCTTGCCCGGGCCGCCCAGGCGCTCGCCGACCGCGGCGTCAACATCACCGGGATCGTCGGCGTCGCCGAGGACACGGACGGCGAGCTGATGCTGACGACGAGCGACCCGGCCGCCACCCGCCAGGCGCTCGCCGCCCTTGGCGTCGACTTCGACGAGCACGACCCGACCGACCCCCGCGGCCTTGCCGGTCCGGGCACCTTCGCCGACATGGCACGCACCCTGGCCGACCGCTGAGCCCGGGCACGTGCAGGCCCGCCGACGACCCCGCCGGTGAGCCCCGTCGCGCCGTGAGCCCCCGCAGATGAGTCCCCGTCGCGCCGTGACGCAGCCGCCGACCGTCGCCATCCGCGTCGTCCACGAGGACAGCCCCGAGGCCCTGCCCGCGATCCTCGCGGTCGTCGCCGCCGCCGGCGGCACCGTCCGCACGATGAGCACCGTCCGGCGGCTGGACGGGGACGGTGGCGCCGCTCCCCACGGCGCCGCTCCCGCCTGCCGTCGAGACCGAGATCGAGATCGAGGGCCTCGCCGAGGAGGCGCTCGACGGAGCGATCGCCGGGGCGCCCGGCGTCCGCGGGCGCCACGCCACCCGCGCCCTCGACCGGATCTTCGGCAAGCGGGTGATCGTCGTCGGGGGCGGGGCCCAGATCGCGCAGGTCGCCCTGGGCGCGGTGAGCGAGGCCGACCGCCACAACCTGCGCGGGGAGCGGATCTCGGTCGACACGATCCCCCTCGTCGGGGAGGCCAACATCGCCGGCGCCGTGCGCGCCGTCGCCGACCTCCCGCGGGCCCGCCTGCTCGTCCTGGCCGGCTCGATCATGGGCGGCGAGATCAGCGCAGCGGCGGACGAGCTGCGAGCGCTGGGGATCCCCATCATCGCCCTCAACATGGCCGGCTCCATCACCGACCACGTGGACCTCGTCGTCTCGGACCCCGTCCAGGCCGGCACCATGGCGGTCATGGCCGTCGCCGACACGGCCATCTTCGATCTCGCCCGCCAGCGTGGACGGCGCTACTGACGGCAGCCGTCGTCGGGCTGCTCCCGTTCGGCGGGTTCAGTCCCGGGTGGCGCGGCTCGAATCCCGGGCGTCCTGCGACCGTTGCGCCTCGAGCGCGTCGAGAACCTTGCCCGCGGTGATCGGCAGATCCGTGATCCTGACCCCGACGGCGTCGAAGAGCGCATTCGCGATCGCCGGTGCTGTTGCCGCCGCCGCCGGTTCGCCGATCCCCTTCGCCCCGAAAGGAGCCTCGGGATGGTCGGACTCCACGATGATCGGGACGATCTCCGGGACGTCCTGGATCGTCGCCAGCTTGTAGTCGGCGAGCGTCCCGTTCGCGATCCGTCCGCCGCGATCGGTGACGAGCTCCTCGAAGAGCGTGTTCGAGAGCCCCATGACGACGCCGCCCTCGATCTGCTGCTCGCATCCCGTGGGATTGACCGCCCGCCCCACGTCGGCGGCCGCGGCGACCTTAAGCACGCTGATCACGCCCGTCTCGACGTCGACCTCGATCTCCACCGCCTGGGCGGAGACCATCCAGAAGATCGTGCTCACCGGCTCGAAGCCGCGGTCGGCGGCCAGCAGCGAGGACCGCGCGCTGCTGTAGCGGGCCTCCGCGACGAGCGAGTAGCCCTCGAACCCGTAGCGGCCGAGCAGCTCGCCGAGGGTGGCCCGGGGGCCGACCCCGTGCGCGACGATGACCCCGTCGCGCAGGTCCAGGTCGGCGGGATCGATCTCCAGGACGTCGGCTGCCAGGGCGAGCGCCTTCCGCCGGATCTCGGCCCCGGCGGTGCGGATCGCGTTGCCGACGTGGAACGTGGTCCGGCTCGAGGCGACCGGCCCGTTGAACGGAGAGGTGGCCGTGTCGGCGGCCGGCAGCGAGACGGCGTCGAGCGGGACGCCGACGGCGTCGGCGGCCATCTGGCAAAGGACGGTCGCCTGCCCCGCGCCGATCTCCGGGGCGGCGCACAGCACGACGAGCCGGCCGTCCTGCTCGACCTTGAGGAGGACGTTCGAGCTCGTCGGCGTCGCCGTCTCCTTGATCATCGTCGCGATGCCCTTCCCACGGCGCAGGTGCGGCGCCGGCGCCCGGTCGACCGTCCCCCAGCCGATCTCGCGCGCGACCCGCTCGAGCGGCTCACGGGCGTTGACGCCGTGCATGACCTGCCCGTTGATCCAGGCGTCGCCGTCCTCGTACCCGTTCCGCCGGCGGATCTCGAGCGGATCGATCCCCAGCCGGTGGGCGATCATGTCCATCTGCGATTCGCAGGCCCAGGCCGCCTGCGTGGTGCCGTAGCCGCGGTAGGAGCCGGTCGGCTGGCGGTTCGTGTAGACCATCCGGGACTCGTACTCCACGGCGGGGATGCGGTACGGGCCGAACACGGCCTTGGGCCCCCGGATCGCGATCCCCACGGCATTGGAGGTGTAGGCCCCGCCGTCCCACAGGAACTCGGCCCGACGGGCGGTGAGCGTGCCGTCGCGCTGGACTCCCGTCTTCAGCCTGATGAAGGCCGGCATCCGGACCTGCGACGCGACCAGGTCCTCTTCCCGCGTGAGCTCGACCCGCACGGCGCGCCCGGGCACCTGGCGCGCCAGGGCGACCGCGACGGCCTCCGCCACCAGGGTGTTCTTGCCCCCGAAGGACCCGCCGACGTAGCCGACCACGATCCGGACCTGGCTGCTGGAGAGACCGAGGGCGGCGGCCAGCTCGCCGCGCATCTGGAACGGCCGATCGGTCGACGCCCAGATCGTGTACCCCTGGTCGGCCGGGCGGTACTGGGCGACGGCGACGTGGGTCTCCATCGCGGCGTGGCTCAGCGCGTGCGCGAAGAGCTCGTCCTCGAACACCAGGTCCGCCCGTCGGAAGCCCTCCTCGACGTCACCATGGCTGTAGCGAGCCACCGTGTTGACGTTGCTGTGGGCCACGATCTCGTGGCCTCCGCGGCGATACGTGTGGAGGTCGGGATGGACGAGCGGGGCATCCGGGGCGATTGCCTGCCCGGCGTCCAGGACCGCCGGCAGCTCCTCGTACTCGACGGTGACGAGGTCCAGCGCCTCCTGCGCCTGGAGCTCGGTGTCGGCGGCCACGGCCACGACCGGCTCTCCGACGAACCGGACCCGGTCGATTGCCAGGAACGGCTGATCCTGGATGGACGCCCCGAAGGTGAAGGGGAAGTCCCGGCCCGTGACGATCGCCCGCACGCCGGGCGCGCCCTGCGCCCGCGAAGTGTCGATGGCCACCAGCCGCGCATGGGCGTGGGGGCTCCGCAGGACCGCCCCGTGGAGCATGCCCGGCAGGGCCACGTCGCTGCCGAAGAGGGCGCTCCCGGTGACCTTCTCCACGGCATCGACCCTGGGAACCCGCCTGCCCACGTACGTCATCGGGCGATCCCCTTCGCCGCCGCGGCTCTGACCGCCTCGAGCACCTTGGGGTATGAGCCGCACCGGCACAGCACACCCGCCAGCGCGTCGGCGGTCTCCGCGGGATCAGGCTGCGGGCTCCGCCGGAGCAGAGCCTCGGCAGCCAGCACCATCGCGGGCGTGCAGTAGCCGCACTGGATCGCACCGTGCTCGACGAAGGCGGCCTGCACCGCGTCGAGCGCGCCGTCCCTGGCCGATCCCTCGATCGTCTCGACGTCCCGGCCCTCGGCGTCGGCGGCCAGCACGAGGCACGAGGTCACCGGCTCCCCGTCCACCAGGACGAGGCACGTCCCGCACTCGCCGACACCACAACCCTCCTTGGCCCCCGTCAGATGCAGGGCCTCCCTGAGGAGCTCCAGGAGCGTCGTGCTGGGCTCGGCCTCGACGTCGTGCCGGGTCCCGTTCACGGTCAAGGTCAGGGGGATCATCGGAGCGGTGATCCCTGCTGGGCCAGGGACACGGCGTCGCGCAGGGTCCGCAGGGTCAGGACCCGGGCCAACGTCCTGCGGTAGGAGGCGCTGGCGCGCACGTCGGTGATGGGACGTGTCTCCTCGGCAGCCAGGTGCGCCGCTTCGGCGAGGTTCTCCTCGGACGGGGGGCGTCCGCGCAGCCATGCCTCTGCTTCCCGGGCCCGCAGCGGGGTCGGCGCCACGGAGGACAGCGCGATCCGGGCGTCGGCGACGTCGCCGGCCCCGCCCAGCACGATGCCGGCCGAGACACCCACGAGGGCGATGTCCCAGCCGCCCCCCCGCTTGCCCAGCTTGCGGAAGGCCGACCCGGTTCCCGGGGAAGGGTCGGGCAGGAGGACCGAGGTGACGATCTCGCCGGTGGCCAGGCAGGAGACTCCCGGCCGGAGATGGAAGTCCTCGACGGGCACGGAACGGGTTCCGGCCGGGCCCTCGACCTGGATCTGGGCACCGTGCACGATGAGCGGCGGCGCCATGTCCGAGGCCGGGGACGACCGCCCGAGATTGCCCCCGATCGTCGCCAGGTTCCGGATCGGGCGGGTGCCGAGGGAGCGGGACGCCTGCCAGAGGGCGGGGTACCGCTCCCGGACCAGCGTCGACGACTCGATGGCGCAGATCCGTGCCAGGGCGCCGATCCGCGTGCCCCCGTCGACCGGCTCGATCCGGTCCAGGCCCCCGATCCGCTTCAGGTTGACGATGGCGGGCGGCCGCAACGTGCCCAGCTTCATGTCGACGAGCAGGTCCGTGCCGCCGGCCAGCGGTCGGGCTGCCCCGCCTTCGGCTGCCAGCAGCTGCACTGCCTCCCCGATGGAGGTCGGCTGGTGAAGGGTGAAGGGGCGGAGCCGGTTCACGCCGATCTGCTCCAGTCCATCGTGGAGTGCCGTCGCGGCCGTTGCCGATGCCCCCGGATCATCGCGCCCCCCGAGCCGGCACCCGGAAGTGCCGGACGACCCTCTTTCGTGTGACCTCCCCGGACAACGGTGACGGCCTTGGATGCTCCGCGGCCGGTCCTGGCGCCGCGCTACCCTGTGGCCATGCGCATCGCCACCTGGAACGTCAACTCGCTCAAGGCCCGGCTCGAGAAGGTCGATTGGTGGCTGGAGCGAGCGGCCCCCGACGTCCTGCTCGTGCAGGAGACGAAGCTGACGGACGACGACGCGCCCGCGCTCCCTTTCCGGATGGCCGGCTACGACCTGCTCCACCACGGCGAGGGGCGCTGGAACGGGGTCGCGATCGCCAGCCGGATGGGGATCGCCGAACCCGTCACGAACTTCGACGACGGCCCGGTGCGGAACAGCGGCCCCGGCGCTGCCGCGCCGGGCGAGGACGACGTCGATCCCTTCGGCGAGGCCCGCATGGTCTCGGCCGTCTGCGGCGGCATCCGCGTCGTCAGCGTCTACGCCCCGAACGGGCGGGTGGTGGGCTCCCCCTTCTACGAGGGCAAGCTCCGCTGGTTCGAGCGGCTGGGCCGCTGGCTTCGCGAGACGCAGGATCCCGCCGCCCCGCTCGTCATCGGCGGCGACTTCAACGTCGCACCCGCCGACGACGACGTCTGGGACCCGGCGGCGGCCCACGGCGGGACCCACGTCTCGGAGCCCGAGCGGGACGCCTTCCGGGACCTCCTCGCCTGGGGCCTGGTCGACACCTGGCGGGCCGCCAACCCGGGCCTGCGGCGCTTCACCTGGTGGGACTACCGGGCGGGCAACTTCCAGCGCAACGAAGGGATGCGGATCGACCACCTCCTGGCCACCGGGCCGGTCGCCGCGCGGGTCGTGGCGGTGGAGGTGGACCGCGAAGCCCGCAAGGGGACGCCGACGCCGTCGGACCACGCCCCGCTGGTCCTGGATCTCGACGCGCCCGGGAAACCCTTCGACGCCGGCTGGAGCGGCTCGGAGGCGCGCTTCGCGGCGCGTCGGGCGGCGCACAAGGGATGAGCCGCCGCCCGCGACACCTGGCCGGGGTGGCCCGCCGCGGCGCGGCCCGCCGGATCCTCGCCCTTGCCGCGGCGGGAGCGGTCCTCGTCGGGGCCTGCGGCGACGGTGCGACGCCGCCGGGGCAGTCGCCCGCGTCGTCGGTCGACACCGACGCCCTCGCAACCGCGTTCGTCGCGATCCTGGCCGATCCCGCGCTGCAGGCGGGCATCGTCCAGCAGGCGACGGCCACCTCGGAGACCGGCGACGACGTCCTCGAGCTGCGGGTCACGATGGTCGGCGAGCTCGCCCTCCCCGACGTCGCGCTCGAGGTCGCGATCGAGACCGAGGGCGAGTCCACGAGGTTCGCCCTCGTCGTCGTCGGCGACCGGAGCTTCGTCGACCTCGGGGAGGGCTGGCTCGAGGCGCCGCCCGGGTCGGTCGACACGACCGAGCTGACCGACGCCCTCGTCGTCGTGGACGACGCCGGCGATCTCGAGTACGCGGGCATGCAGGAGACCGACGGCGAGACCCTCTACCACCTGGTGGCCGTGCGCCCGCTCCCCTACTCGCCGGGCGGCCTGCCGGGGACCGGCGACGAGACCGGCACGATCGACGACCTCGACGCGTACGTCGAGGCGGACGGCACGCCGGTGCTCATCGAGCTGTCGTTCACCGCCGGCAGCACGGCCGCGGCGACGACCGTGATCGGGACGACGCAGATCCGCTTCAGCGACGTCGGCGGCGGCCAGGTCATCGCGCCGCCGTCCCTCGCCCCCACGGCGACGCCGACCGCCGCGCCGTAGCGACGCCCCGCCCGGCCGTTGCGCGATGCACCGCCGGCCCGACAATCGCGCGACGCACCGCCGGGCGCAGCGCGCCTGATCGACGCGGTGCGCGCCGGAGAGGTGGGGACGAAGCTACCGACGGGGTGTGACAGCCCCCGCCGGCGGGCGGCGGGCGGCGAGGTGGGTGGATCCGGGCCGGGCCGACACGGCACCGATGGGCGTGCGCCGCCGCGGCCCCTGGCATCATGGGCGCGTGCACGAGCTCTTGCAGGTCATCGTCGATGCCGATCCTGCGGTGTGGGCGGCGGCCGGGTTCGCCGTGCCACCCGCCGACGCCGGCAGCGCCCCGACCTGCACGATCGGACAGACCACGATCGTCTTCGGCGTCGACCTGGCCGCTGAGGACCGGGGCGTCCGACGCGCCGCTGGCAACAGCACCAGCGAGCGCAGCGCCGACGACAGGGGCGAGGACCCACTCGCCGGCATCGTGGCGGTGGCGATCGCGGGGCTCGACCCCGGCGATCTCGACGGCATGACCCTCGTGGCCGCCCCACCGCCGGCGCCGCCGACCGATCCCGTGGCGCATCCCAACGGGGTGATCGCCCTCGACCACCTGGTGGTCTGCTCGCCCGATGTCGACCGCACCACCGCGGCGCTCGTCGACGCCGGCCTGGTTCTGCGCCGCGAGCGTCGTTTCCCCATGGGTGCCGGTACGGCCCGCCAGTCGTTCTTCTGGCTCGGCGCCACCATCCTCGAACTCGTTGGCGACGACCTCGCGCAAGGACCCGGCCCGGCCGTCGCCTGGGGTCTCGCCTGCACCGCCATCGATCTCGACGTGGCGGCCGCTCTCGCCGGCGACGCTGCGACCCCACCGAAGCGGGCCGTGCAGCCGGGGCGGCGCATCCTGTCGCTGCACGGGCTCGGGGTCCCGGTCGCGCTGCTCACGCCGCACCCGAAGCTGCGGCCGGCACTCACGGGCGACCTCGACCGGATCGCCGAGGTCGAGATGGCGGCCGGGACGCTCTTCGCCGGCATCGGGCTCGCGGAGATCGCCGACGACCCCGTCGACACCGATGAGATCGGCCGCGCCATCGCCGACGGCCGGGTCTGGGTGGTCGAGCGCCGCGGCCGGATCGAGGGCTGGGTCATGGCGGTGGTGGTCGACGGCGAGGCCCACCTCGCCCAGGTGTCGGTGGCGCCAGAGGCGGCCGGGCTCGGTCTCGGTCGACTGCTCGCCGAACGCGTCCACCGCTGGGCGACCGACCAGGGTCACGCGTCGATCACGCTGACCACCTTCGTCGACGTGGCCTTCAACGGCCCGCTCTACGAACGGTGGGGCTACCGGACCCTGGATGCCGACCAGCTCGGCCCCGAGCTCGCCGCCATCCGTGCCGACGAGGACCGCCGCTGGCCGCACCTCGCCGGGCGCCGGCAGGCGATGCGCCTCGACCTGTGAGGCCATCGCCTCACGCGACAGCGCGTCGAAGGGACACCAAGCCGAGACATCGGTTCCGTGGGGTCATCGAACTCACGGACGACGGACGCAGCTCCAGCGAGGGCACGCATCGACGGTCTCCGGTCGCGACGATGGCCCAGCCACGCGCCCGGGCGATACGGCGCAGCCCTCGGCCCCGCTGTCGAAGGCATGCGGCTCACCGGCCCAACCGCCCCCAGATCGAGTTCGGCCTGCTCACCGATGCGAGGGGCTGCCCGGTGGCGGTGGAGGCCTTCCCGGGCAACACCGCCGATCCCGCGACCCTCGAGGCCCAGATCGACAAGCTGCGGGTGCGCTTCGGCCTGGTCGACATCGTCCTCGTCGGCGACCGGGGGATGCTCACATCGGCCCGGATCGAACGCCTGCGCGAGATCGGCGGGATCGGCTGGGTGAGCTGCCTGCGCGCGCCCGCGAGCGTGTAGTCAGAGCGCCGCAGCCCGGGGGGCCTCGTCCACGTTCAGATCTGCCCGTTTGCGGCTGGAAGTTCGGCCTAGATGCGGATCACCTCGGCGAGGTCGACGACGAGGATCGTCGCGCCGGCGTAGTGGACCACGCGGTCCTGCCAGTCCTTGAGGCGTTCGGTGAGGACGAGCGGGACTTCGACCTCGCGGCCGCTGCACGTGTCGCGGAAGATCTCGACGACCTCCGACACCGTGCCGTCCTCGACGGCGAGGATGAGCGTGACGTTCGGCGTCTCGAGGAAGCCGCCGACGGAGCCGAGCCGGGTGAACCGGTGGCCCTCCGAGCGCAATCGGTCGGCGGCACGCTCCGCGTCGGACGACTGGACGATCGCGAAGAGGAGCTTCATGACGTCATTGTGCCTCGTCGTCGGGCTCCCCTGCCGGCGCCGGGACCGCGACCGAGGCGGCCCGCCCGCCGGCCTTCGCCCGGGCGCGGAGGCGCCTCTCCTCGGCCCCCTCGACCTCCGTCCGCCAGCCGCGCCCCGTGCGCCGGCCGTCCATCGCGTAGCGGTCGGCGACCATCAGGTCGAAGGCGTGGACCGACGCCTCCTGGTTCGAGTAGCGCCCCGCCGTCCAGCTGCGCGAGCGGGTGCCCTGCTGCTGCATCTCGACGACGTGGTAGTCCTCCCGGTTCGTGATGTCCCAGAACTCCACGGCCCCGGAGACGTCGACCTTCCCGAGGTCGGCCGCCTCGACGTAGAGGTCGCAGTGGACGGTGCTCCGGTTGGGGCCGTCCGGCCAGGCCTGGTGGGTCAGCACGTAGTCCGGGTGGACCGAGACGATCAGGTTCGGCCAGAGGATGTAGTAGAAGATCCGGCGGGCCTCGGTCTCGTCGCGGGCGTAGAGGAGCGGCCGGCCGCCGCGCTGCCCGTTCATCGACATCGTCTCGCAGCCGTCGGCGAAGACCATCCAGCCGCCCTTCCACGGCCCGTCGGCCAGGAAGTCCTCGCCCAGGTCGTAGGGGGTCAGCTTGTTGAGGAGCGGGTGGACCGGCGGGCAGTGGTAGCACTCGCTGTAGTTCTCGGCCACGATCTTCCAGTTGGCGTTGACCTGGTAGGTCAGCCGCGCGGCGCGCCGCAGGGTGCTCATGTCACGCCCGAAGCCGGCATGGTGGTCATGCCAGTCGCCCGTGAACGTGCGCAGGTCCGGCGTCGTCGCCTCGTCGGCGAAGCAGAGGAAGACAAAGCCCTGCCAGGTCTCGGCGCGGACGGGCGCGAGGCCGGAGGTCTCGAAGCTGAAGTCCTCGAGGTCCTCGGTGTGCCTGGCGCGGAGGAGCCTGCCGTCGAGGTCGTAGATCCAGGCGTGGTAGGGGCACTGGAAGCGGACGGCCTTGCCGCACTCCCGCTCCTCCACGGCGGTCCCCCGGTGGCGGCAGACGTTGTAGAAGGCGCGGATCGCGTCGTCGCGGCCGCGGACGAGGATCACGTTCTCGCCGAAGACGTCGCGGAGCACGAAGCTGCCCGGCTCCGGCATCTCCTCCGCCCGCGCCACGGCGATCCAGTCGCGGAGGAAGATGTGCTCGGTCTCCCATGCGTAGATCAATTCGTCGTGATAGGCCCGCGCCGGGAGAAGGGTGGCCTTCCGGAAGGGCGCGCGGATGGCGGCGATCTCCTCCGGGGTCAGCGGCGAGCGGGCGGGCAGGCGGGTGACGGCCAAGGGTGCTCCTCCTGTGGAGCCGCGATCGTAGCCGAGGATGCGGCCCGGACGCCGCCGCGGGCCAGCGCCGACGCCTGCGCCGACGCCTGCGCCGCGGGCCTGCGCCGACGCCCGCGCCCCCTCAGGCGAGCGTCACCGTCTCGTGCCAGCGCGGCACGTGGACGTCGAAGCCGAGCGCCGCCACCTTCGGGGCCAGCTCTGCCTGCGGGCCCGGGTCGCCGTGGACCAGGAAGACGCGCCGCGGGAAGCCCGGGGCGCCGGCGCGCTTGCCGGCCGCGAAGCCGGCCAGCCAGTCGAGCAGCTCGGGCTCGTCGGCGTGGGCGGAGAAGCCGTTCACCGAGCGAACCTGGCAGCGCACCTCGCGCACCGCGCCGTCGAGGCGGATCGTCCTGGCGCCGTCCTGGAGGTGGCGCCCCAGCGTCCCTTCCCCCTGGTAGCCGACGAAGAGGATCACCGCCCGCGGGTCGTCGATCAGCTCACGGAGGTGGCCCAGGACGCGTCCGCCGGTCAGCATCCCGTTCGAGGCGATGATCATGTACGGCCGGCGGGCGCGGGCGATCGCCCGCGACTCGTCGGCCGTCTTGACGATCCGCTGGTGCGGGTAGTCGAGCGGCGTGTCGCCGGCCTCGAACAGCTTCCGGGTCTCCTCGTCGTAGTACTCGCTGTGGCCGCGGTAGACCGAGGTCGCCTCGCGGGCCATCGGGGAGTCCAGGTAGAGCGGCAGGGCCGGGATCTCGCCGGCGGCGACGAGCCGGTCGAGCGACCAGATCAGCTCCTGCGTGCGGCCGATCGCGAACGAAGGCACGAGGAGGACGCCGTCGTGCTCGGCGACGAGCCGGACGACCTCGGCCAGGACGCGGCGCGCCTCCGCCTCGGGCTCGTGCTCGCGGCCGCCGTACGTCGACTCGACGAGCACGTAGTCCGCGTCCGCGACACGCGTGGGGTCGCGGATGATCGACGTGTTGCGCTTGCCGAGGTCGCCGGAGAAGACGACGACGCGATCGCTGCCGCCGGGATGGTCCTGCACCCGGAGCCGGATGATCGCCGAGCCCAGGATGTGGCCGGCGTCGAGGAACGTGGCCTGGATCCCGGGGGCGACCTCCTCCTCGACCTCGTACGGGATCGGCCGGAAGCGCCGGAGGGCCTCGATCGCGTCGACCTCCGTGTAGAGGGGTGCGTCGAGATCCACGCGGAGCTCCTCGGGTCGAGCCGCGGGCTCGCTGCCCGGGGGGAGCACGCGCGGCAGCGCTCCGCGATCCCACGTGCCGTCGGCGGCCTCCTCGGGGGTGCGCGGCACCGACGCCCCGGCCGGCCGGTCCGGCTCGGACGACTCCTCGATCGCATCGCCCGCCTCGGCCTCGTCAATGGCCGCCTCCAGGCGTCGGAGGTCCCTGGCGTCCTCGGCCGCGGCCTTCTCCGGGTTGCGTCGCTCCCAGCGGGCCTCGCGCTTCGCGAACTCCTCCTGCAGCCGACCCGAGTCCAGGAGCACCAGGCGCGCCAGCTCGATCGTCCCGACCGTCGCGCGGACCGGACCGCGGAAGCCCTCGCGGACGACCGCCGGGATCAGCCCGCAATGGTCGAGGTGGGCGTGGGTCAGGAGGATCGCGTCGAGCGTCGCCGGGTCGTAGCCCAGGGGGATCCGGTTGCGGATCGCCTCGTTCGGGCCGCCCTGGAACATCCCGCAGTCGACGAGGATCCGGGCTTGGCCCGTCTCGAGGAGGAACTGGCTTCCGGTGACCGTCGTCGCAGCGCCCAGGAAGGTGATGTCCATGGGGGGATGGTGCCACGCCGGAGCCAAGATCACGCGCGTCCGGCGTCGCGCAGCTCCCGCAGCCCTCACGCGCGTCCGGCGTCGCGCAGCTCCCGGCCCTCACGCGCGTCCGGCGTCGCGCAGCTCCCGGCCCTCACGCGCGTCCGGCGTCGCGCAGCTCCCGCAGCAGGTCCGCGTAGCCCCGGTGCCGAGCCCGGAGGGCCCCGAGATCGTCGAGCGGCGCCCAGGCCGGCGCCCGCGGCCGGACGATCGGGTCGAAGATCACCACGGTCGACGCGATCCCGGCGGCTTGGGGTCGTGCCCCGTCCCACCATCGGGCGAACGCTTCCGGCGCGTCCGGTCCCAGGGCCCGGATGGTAGCTCCTCGAAGCCGGAGGACGTGGAGGCAATCGGCCGTCCATGCGATCGTCAGGACGTGCGTCACCGAGCGGAAGCCGCCCCGCGCTCCGTGGCGCTCGGCGAGCGTGGCCGCGAGGTACCGGCGCTTGACGTTCCAGGCGCCGGCCAACTCGCCGACGTTGACGATCGCGGTCTTCACCTCGTGGTGGAGGAGGTCGGGCCCCGTCGGGTCGACCACCGTCACGTCGGCGCGTCCGGCGAACTGGAAGTGCTGGAAGGGCTCGTCGGCGGCGACGTGGCGGCCCTGGGCCGCGTAGCGGGCGGCGAGCATCTCGACGATGGCCGCGTGCACGGGGTCCTCGACGCGACCCGGGCGCGCGCGGCTTCGCGGGTCGTCGAGCGACGCCTCGAAGCGGAGGCCGAGGGCGACCCCCAGGCGAGCGTACGTCTCCAGCGTCGCCGGCTCGCCGCGCTCGACGAGGTAGACGAGCGTCCTGGAGACGCCCGCCTCACGGGCCAGGTGCTCGGTCGTCCATCGACGGCGCAGGCGCGCGTCACGGACCTGCGCGCCGATCGAGGCCGCGATCGCGGACAGCCGGGCGAGCGCAGCTGGAGGGGCCGGAGCGACCCGCGGAAAGCGTGCCATTGCACATCCATTCAACACGGGCACGGTCATCTGGCCCTTATCCGGGAGGATCGGCACGATGACGAAGCCCGCGCGGTCCACGGCGCGCTCGGCCCGCCCCCTGAGAGGCGGCGTGCCTGCATCCCGTGCCCGCCCGCGGGCAATCGACGGCCGCCGGAGTGTGAACGACGGCCGCCGAAGGGCCGGCGAAGGCGGCCGTTGTTCAATCCCAGTGCGATCCGGCAGCGTCTCGCGACGGCCGGCGCAGGGACGTCGGGGACGGCCAGGCACGCGGGACCGGCGCCGTCTCGCGACGGCCGGAGGCACGCGGGGACGGCCGAGGCACGCGGGACCGGCCGGCCGCGACGGCCGGCGCGCGGGGACGGCCAGGCGCGCGGGCCTGGTTCCGTTGCCCCGGACGGTCCCGCCCCAGATCACGCCAGCGTCAGCAGCGTCCCGACGGCGAAGCCCAGCACCGTGACGGCGCCCACGGCCTGGCCCGCCTCCTCGAACGCCTCCGGCATCATCGTGTCCGCCAGCATCGCGAGGACGGCGCCGGCTGCGAAAGCCTGGATCGTGGCGGCGGCCATCGGCGGGCTCCCTGCCAGCAGGACGTAGCCGAGGCCGGCCGCGATCCCGCTGAGGCCCACCACGATCGCCCACAGCAGCAGCACCCGCCGCACCGGCCACGCCGGCGGGTTGCCGGGTCCCGGGGGCCGGGACGGATCGTGCGGCGCCCGGAGGCCCGTGGTCGCCGCGATCGCCTCCGGCACGTTCGAGATCGCGACCGCTGCGAGGAAGGCGAGCCCTATCCCCTCGCCCTCCAGCAACGAGATGCCGATCACGACCGACTCGGGGATCCCGTCGAGGATCGTGCCGAGGAGGATCCCCAGAGGGTCGTCCTTCTGTCGCCCATGGGAGCGCTTGCGGTGCCGAGCCGGGCCTCCACGGTGGATCAGCACATTCCCGACGGAGAACGCCGCGGCGCCGAGCGCCAGGCCGACGGTCACGGCGGGGATCCCCGCTGCATCGAAGGCCGACGCCGTGAGGTCGAGCGTCACCGCGGAGATCAGGGCCCCCGCCCCGAAGCCCGCGACCAGGCCGATCGCCCGGCGCGGCCAGGGGGAGACGATCGCCAGGGCGGCGCCGAGGAGCAGCGTCGACGCCCCGACGAGGCCCCAGAACGCAGCCTCCAGCACCGCGTGGCCCTCCGTGGAATCGGCGCCGGACGATCGGGCCGTCGAGGGCGCCGAGGGTCAGCATGCCACGTCCGCCGGTACCATCGCCGGATGCGCGACCGCTTCATCGGCCGGACGGTGCTCCGGCGGCTGCCGGGTCTCCTCGCCGGCCTCGCCCTGTTCGGCGTGGGGATCGCCATCATGGCGGCGTCCGGCCTCGGCCTCGGGCCGTGGGAGGCGTTCCACCAGGGGATCGCCAACCGGACCGGGCTCGCCCTCGGCACCGTGAGCATCCTCGTCGGGATCCCGGTCCTGGCCCTGTGGTGGCCCCTGGGGGAGCGTCCGGGCATCGGGACGATCCTCAACATCGCGCTCATCGGGGTGGCGACCAACCTCACGCTGCCGCTCCTCCCCCGCCCCACGGAGCCGGTCCCGCAGCTGGCGATGAGCGTCGGCGGCGTCCTGGTCATCGGCCTGGGATCCGGGCTCTACCTCTCTGCCGACCTGGGGCCGGGGCCGCGCGACGGCCTGATGACCGGGCTCCACCACCGCTTCGGCTGGTCGATCCGGCGCGCCCGGACCGCCGTCGAGGTGATCGTGCTCGTGATCGGGTTCCTGCTCGGGGGCACGATCGGCCTGGGGACGATCCTGTTCGCCTTCGGGATCGGGCCGGTCGTGCAGGCCTTCCTGCGGGTCTTCGACCGCGAGGGCCGGGTCTCCCGGCGGCGCCGGCCGGACCTGGTCGAGGAGCTGGAGTCGCCCGGCACGGTCGGCGAGTGACGGGCCCCCGGGGCGCAGGCCCGCACCACGTCGCCCGCCTGCCCCGGCCCCTACGCGATCCGGATGAGGACCAGGGCGTCGATCGCGACCGCCGCGAACAGCACCGTCAGGTAGCTGATCGAGAACTTGTAGAGCCGGATCGCCCCGGCGGTGGTCCCTTCGACGCTCACTGTGCGGGCGAGCTTCGCGGCCTGCCACAGGAAGATGGCGCCCATCACCACGGCGGCCACGAGGTAGATGAGGCCCATCCGCGCGACGGCGAAGAAGATGAGGCTGATCGCGACGAGCAGGATCGTGTAGAGGAGGATCTGGCGCGTCGTCTCGGCCGTGCCCCGCACAACGGGGAGCATCGGCACGCCGGCGGCGGCGTAGTCCTTGGCGATCCGCATCGAGAGCGCCCAGAAGTGGGGCGGCGTCCAGTAGAAGACGATGGCGAAGAGGAGGAGCGCCGGGACCTCCACGCGCCCGGTCACCGCCGCCCAGCCGATGACCGGCGGGAGCGCGCCCGCCGCGCCGCCGATCACGATGTTCTGGGTCGAGGTGCGCTTCAGGATCATCGTGTAGACGACGACGTAGAAGGCGATCGCCAGCAGCGTCAGGAAGGCCGCGACGAGGTTCACGAAGTAGGCAAGCAGGGCGATCGAGATGATCCCCAGCACGATCCCGAAGACGACCGCCTGCTCGGGCTCGACCGCCTGCGCCGGGAGCGGCCGGCGCCGGGTCCTCGCCATGAGGAGGTCGATGTCGCGATCGAGGTACTGGTTGATCGCGTTGGCGCTCCCGGCGGCCAGCGTCCCGCCGACGAGGGTCCAGACGACGAGCCATACCCAGTCGACCCAGTCGACGCCGGGGAGGTCGCGGGTGGCCAGGACCATCGCAGGGATGGTGGTGATGAGGAGCAGCTCGATGATCCGGGGCTTCGTCAGGGCTACGTAGGCGCGCACCGTGTCACCGACGCGGCGCGCCGGCTCGGGCCCGGCGACGACGACCGGCTCGGCCCCGGGCCCGACGGCTGCGGCCGCGGCGTGCTGGACCCCCGCGCCGCCCGGAGCCCCCGTGCCGGCGACCGGCACGCCGGGCGGGACGGTGGCCCGCGCCCCGTAGTAGCTCACGAACGTGGCCCCCGCGGCAGCGGTCCAGATGAAGGCCGCCAGCGCGACGTGGAGCGTCTGCGTCCACGGCGCCAGCTGCGTCCAGACCTGGAGCGCCCCCACCACCGCCTGCAGCGGGTAGAGCAGCGCGGCGATGGTGACCAGCCAGAGGAGCGACCGGCTCACTCGCCCGGACCAGCGGCGGCGCCAGGCGGCGATCCACGTCCCGGCCAGGACCACCCCCACGACGACCCCGACGTAGCGGTGGAGCGCATGCGTGAAGGCCAGGGTCGCGGTGTCCGCCGGCATCTCGCCGAACGGCGGGACGATCGCGCCACCCATCAGCGGCCAGTCCGGGAAGACGAGGGCCGCATCGAGCGCGGTCACGTTGGCCCCGAAGACGAGGAGCGCGAAGGTGGACGCCGCGGTGAACGCGGTCAGGAGCGTGAAGCGCTGGCTGCGGCCTCGGCGCGGCAGGTGGGCCGGGTACGACGCCCGGACCAGCAGGAAGGCGAGGAGGCCGACGAGCGCCATCGCGGCGGCGAGGTGGGCAGTGACCGACTCCCCGGAGTTGCCCAGGCGGACGGTCTCGCGGCCGAGCCAGGCCTGGAAGACGACGAGCGCGACGGCGCCGAGGCTCACGGCGACGAGGCTGCGCCGGTCGCGGTGGTCGACGACGGCGAGCACCGCGACGCCCAGGACCATGATCCCGAGGACGGCGGCGATGAGGCGGTGGATCCACTCGGCCCAGGCCTTGAAGTCGAGAGGCGGGATGACCTGCCCGTAGCAGAACGGCCAGTCCGGGCAGCCGAGGCCGGAGTCCGTCGCCCGCACGATGACGCCCACGATCACGAGGGCCAGCGTCATCGCCAGCGTCGCCGCGACGAGCTTCTGGAAACGGGTCACCGATCCTCCGGGATGGCTCGGGCAGAACGACACGGATCCCGTCGATCACGCCCCGGGACCGCTGTGGCGACATGCTACCGTGCCGGCCGCGCGGTGGCCGATCGGCCCCCGGGTCCCAGCGCCCGGCCCGACAGCCGCACCTCCCGGACCCAGCTCCCAGCGCCCCGCCGCGCCGCGGGGCCCCAGCAGCGCCATCGCGCCCCGCCGCGGCGCCGCTGGCCCGGCGTACGCGGAGGCGTGATCGCCTCCGCGTACGGCTCGAAGCCAGTCCTCAGTCGCGATGCGCGTTGCGGACATATCGACATCTGCCGGTATGTCCGCAAGTGGCATCAGGCCGCGGGAGCAGCTCCGGCGGTATGTCCGGCGATGAAGGGCGCCGCATCAACGCGCTCGCCGGTGCCGGCCCGGGGTGCCGCCCCCTTCGCGGGACGCCGGCCGCCAGCCCCGGGATGCCCCGCCTGACGGCTCGAGCGGATCGGGCTAGCATCTGGGCGTGCGTTCCCACCTCCGGCGGCAACTCCCTCCCCTGCTCTCGCGCGCCGTCCGGGCCGCGGCCGTCGCGGCCACGGCCATCGCGATTGCGGTCGTGGCTGGTGCCTGCTCCCCCGCCGGCGGCGGCCCCACGGTTGCCCCGAGCGACTCCATCGGGCCCGTCCCCACCGACGCGGCGGCCGCGTGCGACACGAGCAACCTGCCCGGCTGGCCGAAGCCGGGCCAGGTGACGACGAGCGGCATCATCCCCGTCCTCGCCAGCTCGGAGCGCCTCGTCGGGAAGAGCCGTCTCCTCTTCGTCCTCGTCGACCAGGAGAACAGGCCGCTCGCCGACGAATCGCTCCAGGTGGAGATCGGCTTCTACGACCTCTGTGCCGATCCCGCGACCACGACGGAGGTCGTCACGCCATTGTTCGCGTGGGGCATCGTCGGGGTGCGCGCCTTCTACGTCGCGACGCCGGAGCTCGCCCACGCCGGAACGTGGGGCGCCGCGGTCGCCGTGCGAGACCCGGCCACCGGCACGACGACCGGCGCGAAGCTGCAGTTCACCGTCGCCGAGGCCGGCTTCGGGCCGCGCGTGGGCGACGCGGCACCGGCCGTGAGGACACCCACCCTGGCCGACGTCGGCGGGGACGTCCGGCAGGTCTCCACGGATCCCCAGCCCGAGCCGGCGTTCTACGAGACGTCGCTCGACGCCGCGCTCGCGGCGAAGGAGCCCTTCCTCCTCGCCTTCATCACCCCCGCCTTCTGCCAGAGCGCCCAGTGCGGTCCGACGATCGACGTCGTCAAGACCGCCGTGAAAGGCGCGCCCATCCGCGTCGTCGCCGTCGAGCCGTACCGGCTCGCCTACCAGGACGGTCGCCTGCAGGCCGTCTACGAGAACGGCGGCTTCGTCCCCGTCGAGGCCGCGAACACCTACGGCATCCCGACGGAGCCGTGGCTCTTCGTCGTCGATGCCTCGGGGACGATCACGGCCTCGTTCGAGGCGGTCGTCGGCGAAGCGGAGCTGGCCGACGCGATCCGTGCCGTCACGAAGTAGGCGCGACCGGGCGCGATTGGGCGCGGTCGAGCCGTCGCGGCGGGGCCGTCGCGGCGGCCCGCAGGCCCCGTCTCCGGGACCGAATGGCGCGTCGGCCGTTCCGTACGGGGGCCGGCCCGGACCATCGCGTAGTACCCCGGCGACGAGCCGACCGCCATGGTCGTCCCGCGCGTCCACAACCACCCGCCCCCGGAGCGCCCGATGCCTCGCCTCACCTCGAAGGTGTTCGTCGATCTCGCGATCTGGATGACCGGGTTCGGCCTGGTCATCGGCCTCGTCTTCCCGCCCTTCTGCCTCCTCCTGAGGCTACCGCCGGATCGCATCCTCACGCCGCTCTTCTTCGCCAGCACCGTCACAGCCGGCCTGATCGTTGGCGCGGTCAACTTCGCGCTCGCGCGCCTGGTCGTCGGCCGCCGGCTGCGCCTCCTCGCGGAGCGGATGGGCACCGTCGAGGAGCGCCTGGGGCGCGCCGTCTACACCCACGACTGGAGCTCCTGCGACCCGGAGGCCTGCGCCCTCCCGGTCGACTCCGCGGACGAGGTCGGGGCCGCGGCGGGTGCCTTCAACCGCCTCATCAGGACCCTCGCCCGGACGCATGCCGTCGAGCAGGGGATGCGCGACTTCAGCACCGTGCTCTCGAGCGAGTTCGAGCTCGAGGGCCTGGGCGAGGCGGCGCTGGACGGCCTCCTGCGGCAGAGCGGCGCCGACGCCGGCGCAATCCTCCTGGTCCGCGAGGACGGCATCGAGCCCCTGGCGGCGCACGGGCTCCGCGAGACCGCGGGCCTCGCGGCCAGCGACCACGTCCGCCGCGCGCTGCGGACCGGCCGCGTCGAGCGCCTCACCGTGCCGGAGCCCGACGTCGTCATCGACTCCGTCCTCCTCGGCCAGCCGGCGCGCGAGATCGTCGTGGCCCCGGTCGTCTTCAAGAGCGTCCCCCTCGGCGTGATCGTCCTCGCCTCGGCCGGCGGATTGGAGCACGACGCCCTGCCGCTCCTCGAGCAGTTCCGGGCCGACCTCGGCCTCGCCGTCAACAACGCCCTGGCCCACGACCGCCTGGAGCGGCTGGCCGCAGTGGACCCGCTGACGGACGCCTACAACCGTCGCTTCGGCCTGGCCCGGCTGCAGGAGGAGTACTCCCGCGCCGTCCGCGCCGAGGGGCCGCTCGGGGTCCTCATGCTCGACCTGGACCACTTCAAGTCGGTCAACGACGTCTACGGGCACGTCGTCGGCGACCGGGTCCTGCGGGCGGTCGCGCGAGCATGCCGGCGCGTGATCCGCGAAGGCGACGTCCTCGTCCGGTACGGCGGCGAGGAGTTCCTCGTCCTCCTGCCGGGTGCCGGCGCGGAGGACGTCGCCCAGATCGGCGAGCGAATCCGGCGAGCCGTGAGCGAGACGACCGTCGCGGAGGGCGACCAGCGGATCGGGGTCACGGTGAGCCTGGGCGGGACGACCTACCACGACAGCGGCTCGAGCTCGCCCGAATCGCTCGTCGCCCAGGCGGACGCGGCCCTCTACGAGGCCAAGGCGGCGGGCCGCGACCGGCTCCTCGTCGCGTAGACGGGCGGGCTACACTCCGGCGAGGAGGTACCCCGATGGGCGACAAGACCCCCAAGCGGCCGCCGAAGCCGAAGAAGCCGAAGCCGAAGACCGTCTAGCGCTGGCGGCCTCACTCCACGAGGCGCAGGGTCCCCGGGAGATCCATGCGCCGTAGCCGGCGTGCCATCAGCAGGGGCGCAAGCCCCACCACGACCACGCCGATCGCGAGGGCCGCGAGCAGCGTGCCCGGGGCCACCGCCAGCGGGATCGCCAGGTCCGGCAGCATCTCCGACATCTTCGCGTCGACGATCCAGGCGACCAGGGCGATCCCGGCGACCAGGCCGATGGTCGTGCCGACCAGGCCGAGGATCACGCTCTCGGCCACCTCGATCCCCAGGAGCCGGCGCAGCGGCACGCCGAAGGCGGCCATCGTGGCGTGCTCGCGCGCCCGCTCGTCGGTGGCGAGGCTCGCCGAGTTGAAGGCGACGAGGAAGGCCAGCAGGAGCGCGAGGACCTCCGCCAGGAGCAGGATGCCGAGGAACTCCTCCATCAGGTCGCGATAGAGGCGGAGCAGCGCGGCCACCGGCACCACCGCGGCGACGCCGGGCTGACCGAAGACGGCGCGGGTCACGTCGTCCTGGCTCGCGCCGGCCGCCGGCTCGACGTCCACCAGGTTGACGATCCCGGCGAGGCCGAGGAGGTCGGCGTCGGCGAGGTCGAGGTACGCCCGGGCCCGGATCGGGCTGGGGTGCAGGCCGGCCACCCGCACCGGCGACTCCACCGTGTCGACGGTCGTGGCCCCGGTGCGCCGCGGATGGCGCAGGCGTGACCGTGTCGCCCACGTCGACGCCGAGGTCGCGGGCGGCCCCCTCGCGCCAGGAGGATCCCGCCGGAGCCGCCGCCCTGCCCGTCCGGCAGCGCGCCGGCGACGACCGACGGCCGCCACCCGCCGGCGCCGGTGTCGACGAGGTCGAGGAGCAGCTCCACCTCGCGACCGTTCGCGACCGCGATCGCCCCGACCCGGAGGCCCGGCGAGACGTAGCCCGACGGTCGGCTCGTCGGCCAGCGCCGCGGTCACGAGCGAGGCCGGGAGGAAGCCCGCCAGCTCGACCGTCATGCGGTCCGGGTGCCCGCCGAGCGTCTCCCGCTCGCCGGTCCGGATCGCCGCCTCGAACGTGTCCATCATGGCCGACATCCCGACGAGCACGCTGATCGCGCCGGCGATCCCGAGCGCGGTGAGGAGGCTCCGGCGCGGCGCCCGCAGGACGTTGCGGACCGGGGCCCGCCCGAGCGTCCCCCCGGGCAGCGGGAGGCGGTTCGCGAGGCCGGCCAGGCCGGACCCCCGGACCGCCCGGGGGCCGGCGTGGATCGCCTCCACCGGCACCATCCGGATCGCCCGGCGCACCGGGAGCAGGGTGGCGACGAACGGGACGAGGAAGCCGACCGCCGCGGCGATGAGGAACGGGCCGGGCAGGAGCGGCGCCTCGAACACCGGCAGCGGCATGAGCCGCACGAGCATGTCGAGCATCGCGGCGTCGAAGGCGAGGCCGACCGGGATGCCCAGGAGGACGCCGAGGGTCGCGATCTCGGCCCCCACGAGGAGGGGGCGCAGCGCCAGCTGGCGGCCGGGGACGCCCAGGGCCATCCCGATGCCGATCTGGCGGCGCTGGGCCTCCACGATCCGGCTGACCAGGTTGAAGGTGGCGAAGGCCGCCCCGAGCAGGATGAGCACCGCGAAGATCGCGAAGAACTGGCCGTCGGTCTCGATGTCGCCGACGATCACCTTGTAGGCGGGGTCGTCGTCGCGGGTCAGCACCCGGCTGCCGACGCCCGGGAGCCCGGCGGCCGTGCGGGCCAGGTCGACGGCCACGGCTTCCCGGTCGGCGCCGGGACGGAGCCGGACGACGAGGTCGTTGACGAGGCCGGGCATCCCGGCCAGGTCCTGGGCGGTGGCCAGGCCGGCGAAGACGCCGGCGAAGCCGGCCTCCGCCATCATGCCGCCGCCCTCGGTCATGACCACGAACATCTCCGGCGTCGAGGCCTGGCCGACGTAGCGGGCGGGCCGCCCGGCCACCATGAGGCTGCCTTGCGGGGCCAACCCGTGGAAGCGGCCGAAGCGGTACTCCAGGGCGACGGTGGCGATGCCGTCCTCGCCGATGACGTCGTCTGCCGCGACCAGGGCGCGCCCCACGTCCGGGGCGACGCGATCGACGGGCGGCCCGCCGTCGGCAAGCTCGACGCCGATCAGCGACCCGGGGACGAGGATCGTCTTCCCGGCGGCCGAGGCGTCCACGGCGACCGGGACGACCAGGCGCTCGGACGCCGCCGCGACGGACGCCGGGTCGTCGAGCGCGTCGACGAGCGCGCGGAGCGAGCCGGCCGGGACCGCGGCGCCCTCCGCCAGCTCGAGGCGCAGGTCGTGCATCGCGAGCTTCTCCACGCTCGCGTCGATGGCGTCCTGCCGCCACTGGGTCGTGGAGATCATGCCGGCGAAGCCGCCGGTGCCGATCGCGATCGTCAGGGCGATGGCGACGACGAGGAGCCAGCGCTCGCGCAGGTCGCGCAGCGACCAGCGGAGCCAGAACCGAAGGCGCGACATCGGACCACCCTCACCAGTGGAGGTCCGCGACGTCGGCCTGGCCGCCGCGCGGCGGGCCGTCGCCGACGATCCGCCCGCTGGAGAGCTCGACGACCCGGTCGGCGACGCGGCTGATCTCGCGGTTGTGGGTCACCACGAGGACGGCCCGCCCGTCGTGCGACTGGCGGTGGAGGAGCTCCAGGATCGCCACGCCGGTCCGGAAGTCGAGCTCGCCGGTCGGCTCGTCGGCGAGGAGGATCGGGTTGCCCGTGGCGAGCGCCCGGGCCACCGCGACGCGCTGCTGCTCGCCGCCCGAGAGCGCGGCGGGGAAGTGCTCGAGCCGGTCGCCCAGCCCAACGTCCACCAGCGTCGCCCGGGCGACGGCGTCGGCGTCCGGCCGGCCCGCCACGTCGGCCCCGAAGCGGACGTTCTCCAGCGCGGTGAGGCTGGGGAACAGGTTGAACGCCTGGAAGATGAAGGCGACGGTGTGCCGCCGGATCTCGGCGAGCTGGCCCCGGGACATCCCGTGGAGCGGGCGCCCGGCGATCGTGATCCGGCCCTCCGTCGGCGTGTCGAGCGCGCCGATGAGGTTGAGCAGCGTCGTCTTGCCGCTGCCCGACGGGCCGAGGACGACGACGAACTCGCCGGGACCGACGCGGAGGTCGACGTCGACGAGCGCCTCGACGACGCCGTGCCCGACGGCGTAGCGCCGGGCGACGTCCTCGAGGGCGATGACGGGGGCTGCGGCCGGCGCGACTTCCGCGGGCGCGGTCCCGTCGGCCGGCGCGGCTTCCGCGGGCGCGCGTATGCCCGGGTCGGGTACAGGGGTGGCGAGCATGGCAGACCTCTCGGATCACACCTCGGTGCGCTCCGTTAGGCGCTGCGCACACCGCGCTCGAGGGTCAGTGTGGCGCGCCGGGGCCCCGCTGGCGAGGGCCGATCGGACCGCCCGGCTGGGAG
>CAVPWX010000016.1:0-27747 GCA_963709605.1 uncultured Chloroflexia bacterium
CGGAGAACGAGTGGGGCCCCGAGCCCGAGGTCGGGTGCCTCCTGGCGTCGCGCCACCATGGGCGCGGGCTCGCCACGGAAGCGCTGTCCGCCGTCATCGCCGATGCGACGGAGCGGCTCGGGATCGCGGTCCTGGTCGGCATCGTGGACGAGGCAAACGCCGCCTCCATCCGCCTCGTGGACAAGTGCGGCTTCGTCCTGGAACGGTCGTTCACGGGGAGCGACGGCACCCCGTGCCGGCGATACGTGCGCCGGGCCGCCGCCGAAGGGCGGCGATAATGCCGCACATGCGCCGACCCCGACCGCCCCGACGCCTTCGCCACGCGCGCCGTCCACGCCGGCGCCGAGCCCGACGAGGTGGCGGGCGCGGTCGGCCCGCCGATCTACCAGACCTCGACCTACGCCCAGGACGGGGTGGGCCGGCCGCGGGCGGGCTACGAGTACGCCCGGACGCAGAACCCGACGCGGGAGCGGCTGGAGCGCGCCGTCGCGGAGCTGGAGGGCGGGGCGTCCGGGATCGCCTTCGCGTCGGGGTCGGCTGCCACGGCGGCCCTGGCCGAGCTGGTCGCCCCCGGCGAGGAGATCGTCGTCGGTGACGATGTCTACGGCGGGACCTTCCGCTTCTTCGAGCGAGTGGCCCGGCCGCGCGGCGTGGACGCGCGGTACGCCGACCTGGCGGGGGATCCGGCCGGCGCGCTGACCGCCGCGCTCACGCCCCGGACGCGGCTCGTCTGGTTCGAGACGCCCTCGAACCCGCTCCTCAAGGTGACGGACATCGCGGCCGTCGCGGCGAGGGTGGCGGGGTTCGCCGGCGCCCGGGGCGAGCGGCCGCTCGTCGTCGTCGACAACACGTTCGCCTCGCCGGCCCTGCAGCGCCCGCTGCTGCTGGGTGCCGACGTCGTCTTCCACTCCGCGACGAAGTATCTCGGTGGCCACAGCGACACGGTGAACGGCGTGGTCGCCACGTCGGACGCCGCCGTCGCCGAGCGTCTGCGCTTCCTGCAGAACGCGATGGGGGCGGTGCCTGGCCCGCAGGACTGCTTCCTCGTCCTGCGCGGGCTGCGGACGCTGGCGCTGCGGGTCGAGCGGCATTCGGCGAATGCGATGGCGGTGGCGCGTGCGCTGGCGGCGCGGCCCGACGTCGCCTGGCTCCGCTACCCGGGGCTTACGGACGGGCAGCACGCGCACCCGGGGGCGGCGATTGCCGCGCGGCAGATGCGGCTCGGAGGACCGGACGGGCCTCCGGCGTTCGGCGGGATGGTCAGCTTCGTGCCGGCGCCTGGGGGGCGGTACGGGCGCAGCGCGCGCGACCGCGCGGTCGCCGTCGCCGAGAGGACCCGGCTGTTCACGCTGGCCGAGTCGCTGGGCGGCGTCGAGTCGCTGATCGAGGTGCCGGCCGTGATGACGCACGCGTCAGTCGCGGAATCGCCGCTCGAGGTTCCGGAGGCGCTCGTCCGCCTCTCGGTCGGCATCGAGGACGCGGACGACTTGGTCGCCGACCTCCTGCGCGCGCTCGACGAGGCCTAGGCTACCGCGGCACCGGCCGGGGCCGGAGCCGGGACTTGACCGGCGAATCTGTGTGCGCAATGCTATGCGCATGGCTGTGCGCACGAACCTGATGCTCCCCGAGGAGCTGGTCGCCGAGGTGGACCGGATCGCCGGGCCCCGGAACCGGAGCCGCTACGTCGCCGAGGCGGTGGCCGCGCGTCTGCGCCGGGATCGCCTGAAGGAGGTCTGGGACCGCTCGTTCGGGATCCTGAAGGCGGAGGACCACCCTGAGTGGGCGACATCGGAGATGGTCGTCGAGTGGGTCCGCGCCCTCCGGGCCGAGGAGACGGATCCCGGGCCGGACCCGATCCCGGTCGTGGGCACCGTGCCGGACGAACGCCCGCCCCTGCGGATGGTCCGCCGTCGCGTCGCCGACGCCGGGAGCGCCTACCCGGAGCTCGACGGCGAGCCGGAGTCCGAGGCGGACGATGCGGATCCTCGCTGACTCGGCCTTCGTCATCGACTACCTGAATGGGCTCCCGGCGGCCGGCGCCCGCTGGCGGGCGGTGTTCGAGGACGGCGACGAGTCGATCATCAACGAGATCGTCGTCGCCGAGGTCCGCACCGGGCTGAAGGCCTGGGAGGTGGCCGATTTCGAGGCGTTCCTCGAGCCCGTCGAGTTCATCCAGCCGGCGCCCGAGGCCGCGCTCATGGCCGGGCGGTGGCGCGCCCAGGCCCGGGCCGCCGGCAAGACCCTCGGCCTGGCCGATGCGCTGATCGCCGCGGCGGCCTTCACCGACCACGCGGCCGTCCTGACGCGGAACACCCGCGACTTCGCGCTGACGCCCGTGCGCCTGCTCATCTACTGACCGGCGCTGCTCTCCTACAATCCCCGGAACAGCCGCGCCCCCGGCCACCGCCCGGCCGCCATCGTTGAGGAGCATCCGATGCACCACACCCCCCGCCGCCGCGTCACCGTCATCGGCGCCGGCAACGTCGGCTCCACGACGGCCCAGCGGATCATCGAGACCGGCCTCGCCGACGTCGTCCTCGTCGACATCGTGGAGGGAATGCCGCAGGGCAAGGCGCTCGACCTGGCCGAGGCCGCCCCGGTCGTCGGGTACGACGTACGGGTCAGCGGCACCAACGATTACGCCGACACGGCCGGCAGCAAGATCATCGTGGTGACCTCGGGCCTCGCCCGCCAGCCGGGAATGAGCCGCGACGACCTCGTGGCGAAGAACGCGGGGATCGTCGCCTCGGTCGTGAAGCAGGCGGTTGCGGTCAGCCCCGAGGCCATCATCATCGTGGTGACGAACCCCCTCGACGCGATGTGCCACGTCGCCATGCGGGCGTCGGGCTTCGGGCGCGACCGCGTGATCGGGATGGCCGGCGTCCTCGACTCGGCGCGCTTCCGCCACTTCATCGCCGACGAGCTGAACGTGTCGGTCCGCGACGTGCGGGCCTTCGTCCTGGGCGGCCACGGCGACACGATGGTGCCGCTGCCGCGCCACTCGACGGTCGGCGGCGTGCCGATCACCGAGCTCCTGCCCGCCGAGCGGATCGCCCAGATCATCGAGCGGACGCGGAACGGCGGGGCGGAGGTCGTCGCCCTCCTCAAGACCGGCAGCGCGTTCTACGCCCCGGCGGCCTCGGTCGTGGAGATGGTCGAGGCGATCCTGCTCGACCGGCGCCGCATCCTGCCCTGCGCCGCCTATCTCGAGGGCGAGTACGGCATCGACGGCCTCTTCGTCGGCGTCCCGGTCATCCTCGGGAACGGCGGCGTGGAGAAGGTCATCGAGATCGCCCTCACCGACGACGAGAAGGCCCAGCTCGCCCACTCGGCGGCGGCCGTCCGGGAGCTGGTGGAGTCGCTGCCGGCCTGACGCGGCGGGGGTGCCGGCAGTGCCGGGCGGGGTTCTGCGCGACGGAGCAGCCTCGCGCCTTGGAGGCGCGTCGCGTGCCGCGCGGCACCGTTCGACGCCGTCGGCGCAAGCAGCGGGGGGCCGTCCGTACTAGGCTTCGGCGACGGCGCCGCGGCGGCCGGAGGCGTCGCGGGGCGGAGAAAGAGGGATGCGATGCGAAGGACCATTGCTGCGCTGGCGGCGGCAGCCATGCTGGCGGCCGTCTGGGCGGTGCCGGCGATCGCGATCACCGGGGGCCGACCGGACACCGCGGACGACTACCCGTACGTCGGAACCATCGTGTTCGAGGCGCCGAGGGGTCCTGCGGTACTGCAGCGGGACGCTGCTGTCGCCCACGGTGATCCTCACGGCTGGTCACTGCACCGAGGAGGGCGGCGTCCCGAACCTCGCCACGTGGGCTACCTTCGATCGCGTCGTGGACGTCGAGGCGATCGCGAACCGCGACCCCAACACATACCCGACCCTCGAGAGCTTCCTCGACGATCCGGACAATGGCTGGATCCGGGGCGACGTCCACCCGCATCCGGAGTGGGACGACGGGGCCGGCTTCACCTGATACGCGGGACGTGGGTGTGGTCGTGCTGAGCCAGAAGGTCGACCTGCCCCAGTACGGCGCAGCTGCCGACCCTCGGGCAGTTCGACAAGTTCGACACTTCGAAGGGCTCCACAGCCGAACGTCACTTCGTCATCGTGGGGTACGGGAGCCAGGGCCCGATCCCCGCCTTGCCTCAGATCTCTGGGAGCGCTGGGTCGGCGACACCACGCTCGACCAACACCCGAAGTGATGCAGACACGCCCGGGCTACAACTTCCAGTTCTCAACAGCCCGGGCAAGGCCACGGAAGATGGGCGGCACCTGCTTCGGCGATTCTGGCGGGCCCGAACTTTTCAGCGACACCGAACGTCGCGGGGGATCATCTCGTTCGGCAACCACAAGCAGTGCACGGGTACCGGCGGCGGCTACCGCGCGACCTCGGGAAGACGGCTGGATTTCGTCACCTCGGGAATACCTGACGGCTGACCCAGTAGCGGGCTAGATCGTCGTCACTGACGCCCCGGCAGCACGGCTGGGGGCCTCGGCGTGTCCGACCCGTCCCCTC
This sequence comes from uncultured Chloroflexia bacterium, assembly GCA_963709605.1. GTDB lineage: Bacteria > Chloroflexota > Limnocylindria > Limnocylindrales > CSP1-4 > CTSoil-043. The sequence continues at coordinate 4,512 of CAVPWX010000016.1, forward strand.
GAGCGTCGCCCACCGTGCCGGCGCCCCGCTAGACTCCGGGCGCGATGACCCACCACTACACGGTCCTCCATGGCGGGACGGTCCTGACGTTCGACGGCGCCCCGGCGACCGACGCGGCGTCGCGGGCGGCCGGGGGCGGGATCGTGATCGACGCGGCCGGGGGCCGGGCCACGGCGATCTGCCTCGCCCACGAGCGGATCCTCGCGGTGGGGAGCGACGCCGAGATCCTCGCCCTCGCCGGGCCGGACTCGCAGGTGGTCGACCTGAGCGGCCGAGCGGTCCTGCCGGGGTTCGTGGAGCCCCACGCCCATCCGTACTGGGAGGGCCTCGTCGCCGGGATGGCCCTCCTCGCCGGGCGAGAGCGCCGGGCGGCCCTCCGCGCCCTGCCCGGCGCCGGGGAGCATCTCGACCCCGACACCTGGCTCGTCGCCCGCTACGACCCGACGGGCTGGGACCGACCCGACGATCCGACCCGCGACGACCTCGATCGCGCCGTCCCCGATCGCCCGGTGCTGCTGGCCCACGTCTCGGGGCATGCCGTCGCGGCCAACAGCCTGGGCCTCGCGCTGGCCGGGGTCGGCCCGGGAACCCCGGACGCGCCCGGCCGGCTCGCGATCGAGCGCGACGCCGCCAGCGAGCCCACCGGCATCCTCCGCGGCCCCGACGCCTGGGACCGGATCGCCGCGGCGATGCCGCCGCCGACGGCTGCCGAGGGACGGGCCGCACTCGCCCGCGCCGCGGCGCGCCTGGCCGCCGACGGCGTCACGAGCGTCGCCGACGCCGACCTGGGCTCCACCGCCGGCATCTCAGCCGAGCTCGCGGCCTGGGGCGCGGCCATCGAGGACGGCGCGATGCCGCTGGCCGTCGCCCTCCTGCCGGGGCTCGTCCGGATCGCGCCGGAGCCGGAAGACGCGGTCCCGTCTCCGGCCGACGTCGCCGGGCTCCTGCCGGAGAGCGTCCGCGACCGGGTCCGCCTGGCCCACGTGAAGCTGAAGGCCGACGGCGCGCTCACCACGCGCACGGCCTGGCTCCGCGCGCCGTACGCCGACGCCGCCCACGCCGGCGGGCCCGTCCACCCGCCCGCGGCCCTCGCCGAGCGGGTGCGCCGGGCGACCGCGGCCGGCTGGGCCGCCGCTACCCATGCGATCGGCGATGCCGCCGTCGCCGCCGTGCTCGACGCCTACGCCGCCGCGCCCCCGCCACGGGGCCGCGCCCACCGCGTCGAGCACGCGATGCTCCTCGACGACGTGCTGCTGGCCCGGCTCGCGGCGTCCGGCGCCGCCGCCGTCGTCCAGCCGGAGTTCCTTGCCTGGGCCGGCCCCACGTACCGGGCCCGCCTCGGGGACGATCGGGCGGCGCGCCTCCTGCCCTTCGCGTCCCTCCTCCGGGCCGGCGTCCCGACCGCCTTCTCATCGGACCGACCGGTCGTGCCCGGGGCGCCCCTCGACGGGGTCCGGGCGGGCCTGCGGCACGACCGCGGGCTCTCGGTCGCCGAGGCGCTCCACGCGTGGACGGCGTCGGCGGCAGCGATCCTCGGCGACGACGACGCCGGCCGGCTTGCGGTCGGCGGCCGGAGCGACCTGGTGATCCTGTCTGGCGACCCGACCGCCGTCCCCGCCGAGACGTGGGCCCGCGGCGAGGACGGGATCCGCGTCGAGGCCACGGTGGTGGCCGGGCGTGTCGTCCACGGGACCCTGGAGGACGGCGCATGACGCCCCTGGCGGTCATCGTGCTCGACTTCGACCCCTACCTCCGCCTGGGCGACCGGGCGATCCGCTGGGAGACGCTTGGGATCGCCTTCGCCGTCCTCGTCGGGCTGGTCGCCGTCGCCCTCGTGGCGGGCCGGACGCCGGCCCGCGCCGTGCTGATCGGCGAGGAGGAGCCGCCGGAAGAGGAGCGCGAGGGGCCGTGGCACCTCCGCCGCGACGACCTCCTCTTCATCGTCCTGGGGGCGGTGCCGGGGGCCGTCGTGCTGGGCCGGCTCGGGTACGGGCTCCTCCACGTCGACTACTACGGCGGCCAGTGGCGGGCGCTCCTCGACCCCGCCCAGGGAGGCATGGAGCTCGCGCTGGCGGTCGTCGGGGGAACCCTGACCGCGATCTACGTCGCGGCCCTCCTCGACGCGCCGGTCGGGCGCTGGCTCCACGTGGCGATCGCCCCCCTGCTGCTGGTCCTCGCCCTCGGCAAGGCCGCCCAGGCGCTGGGTGGGTCCGGGCAGGGCGCCCCCCTCGACGCCGCGTGGGCGACGGCGTACCTCCCGCCCGGCCCGTGGGGCAGCGTCGGGGCCGAGATCCCGGCCCATCCCGCCCAGCTGTACGAGGCGGCGACGACCCTCGCCGTCCTGCTTCTCGTCCTTCTCCTGGCGCGCCTGACGCCGCTGCGGCGCGCCGACGGGCGCCTCTACGCGGTGGGGCTGGGGCTCTGGGCGATCGGCCGGGGCGTCGTCGCCGGCTCGTGGCGGGACGCCCCCGTGCTGGGGTCGCTCAACGCGGAGCAGCTGATCTGCGCCGCCGTGGCGATCGCGGCGCTGGGCCTCGCCGCCGCCCCCACGATCAGTGGACGGCGGCGGGCGACGAGGGGTGCCGGCCGGCCGACGAGCGCCGGCCAGCCGAGGGGCGCCGGCTAGGCAAGGCGGACGTAGTCGGCGCGGCTCCGGCGGAGGAACCGGCCGTGCGCCTCCGGGCCGACCCAGGCGTTGTCGCGGACGAGGACGGTGCCCCGGCTCATCACCAGGTCGGGCGCACCCTGGATCTCCCAGCCCTCGTAGAGGGAGTAGTCCACGTCCATGTGGTGCGTCGTCGCGCTGATCGTCCGCTTCCGGTTCGGGTCGTAGACCAGGATGTCTGCGTCCGAGCCGACGGCGATCGTGCCCTTCTGCGGGTACATCCCGAAGATCTTCGCCGGGTTCGTGGCCATGATCTCGACCCAGCGCTCGCGGGTGAGACGGCCCTCGACGACGCCGAAGTGGTGGAGCAGGTCGACGCGGTCCTCGACCGCCGGCAGGCCGTTCGGGATCTTCCGGAAGTCGCCGCGTCCGAGCTCCTTCTGGCCCTCGAAGTCGAACGGGCAGTGGTCGGTGCCGACCAGCTGCAGGTCGTCCCGGAGAAGGCCGCGCCAGAGGTCGTCCCAGTGATCCTTCGGCCGGAGTGGCGGGCTGCAGACGTACTTCGCGCCCTCGAACCCGTTGCCGAGGTCGTCGAGCGAGAGGAGGAGGTACTGCGGGCATGTCTCCGCCCAGACCAGCGATCCGCGGCGGCGCGCCGCCGACACGGCCTCGAGCGCGTCGCGCGACGAGAGGTGGACGAAGTAGACGGGTGACGCCGGCGGCCTCGGCGAGGCGGATGCAGCGGCTCGTCGCCTCGCCCTCGAGGCCCGGGGTAGCGGGCAAGGCCGTGGCCGATCGGGTCGGTCGTGCCGTTCGCGACGAGGTCGGCGGCGATGACGTCGATGACCGGGCCGTTCTCGGCGTGCATCAGGATGAGGCCGCCGTTCTTGGCGGTCTGCTTCATCGCCCGGAAGATGTGGTCGTCGGGGCTCAGGAAGACGCCCGGGTAGGCGGTGAAGAGCTTGAAGTCGGGGACGCCCTCGGCAACGAGCCGGTCCATCTCCGCGAGGCTGGCGTCGTTCACGTCCGACATGATCATGTGGAAGCCGTAGTCGAGGACGGCATGGCCCTCGGCCTTGGCCATCCAGACGTCCAGCCCCTCGCGGAGCGCGTGGCCCTTCGGCTGCACCGCGAAGTCGATGATCGTCGTCGTGCCGCCGTGGGCGGCCGCCTTCGTCCCGCTCTCGAACGTGTCCTTGGCGAACGTGCCCCCGAAGGGCAGCTCGAAGTGGGTATGGCCGTCGATGCCGCCCGGCACGACGTACTTGCCCGTCGCGTCGATCGTCGCGTCCGCGGACATCCCGCGCGCCGCCAGGTCGGCCCCGACGAGGGCGATCGTCTCGCCGTCCACCAGGACGTCGGCGGGGCAGGAGCCCTCGGCCGTGACGATGAGGCCGTTCGTGATCAGCGTGCGCATCGAACCCTCCTCAGGCCTTGACCGCGGGGACGTCGCGAAGCGCCGGGATGATCTCCCGGCCGTAGATCTCGAGCTGCTCTTCCTCGTTGCCGTTCATGAGGTAGAGGTTGAACTGGTCGACGCCCGCCTCGGCGAGGACGCGGAGCTTGGCAACGTGGGCCTCGGTATCGCCGACGAGCGCGAAACGGTCGACGATATCGTCGGTCACGAACTCCGCGTTCGAGCTGCCGACCTCCGCGTGGTGGAGGTAGTCGTAGCCCTCGCGGCCGCGGATGTAGTGGGTGAGCACCTCCGGGAGCTCGCCCTGGTACTTGTTCACCAGGTCCACCACGTGGTTCCCGACGAGGGCCGGGAACCAGCGGACGCGATCGCGCCCGTCGGCCAGGTCGCCCACGTGGGCGGGCGCGGCCGCCATGATCTTCACGGCGCGCGGGTCGCGGCCGGCCTCGCGGGCCGAGTCGTGGACCTGGGAGACGAACCAGCCGATGAGGTCGGGATCCGCGATCTGGAGCATCGCCCCGTCGGCGATCCGGCCGGTCATCTTGAGGGCGACCGGCCCGTAGCCGGCGATCCAGACCGCGAGGCGATGGCCGGCCGACCAGGTGAGCTGGAGCGTGGCGCCCTCGTACTCGATGGGACGGCCTTCGGCCAGCGCGCGGATGACGTGGACGGCCTCCTCGAGGGTGGCCATCGTCGTGGGCGGCTTGCCGAGGACCCGGATCGCGGAGTCCCCGCGCCCGATCCCGAGCTCGAAGCGGCCGCCCGACACCTCCTGGAGGACAGCCAGGCTCGACGCCGTCACCGAGGGCTCGCGCGTGGCCGGGTTCGTGACGCACGTCCCCAGCCGGAGCGTGGTCGTCTCGCGCGCGATCAGCGTCAGCAGCGGGTACGGGTCCCGCCACAGCACGTGGCTGTCGAACAGCCAGCCGTACGCGAAGCCAGCCGCCTCGGCCTGCTTCGCCAGGGCGATCGTTCGCTCGACCGAGTGGTCGGGCTTGATCGTGAAGCCGAACTCCATCGGGACCCCTCCCTCCCGTGTCGCGCTACGGTCGCGTCAGGTCGCCGTAGGCGTCCGGGCGCCGGTCGCGGTAGAACTGCCACGTCTGGCGAACCTTCTGGACCATGTCGAAGTCCAGGTCGCGCACCATCAGCTCCTCGTCGTGCGGGCTGGCCACGCCGCCGACGAACTGGCCGCGCGGGTCGCAGAAGTAGCTCTGGCCGTAGAAGTCGTCGGGACCGATGTCGGCCTCGACGCCGACCCGGTTGATCGTCCCCACGAAGTACCCGTTCGCGAGGGCGTGGCTGACCTGCTCCACCCGCCAGAGGTACTCCGAGAGGCCGCGGCTGGTGGCGGACGGGATGAGGACGATCTCGGCGCCGTTGAGCCCGAGCGCCCGGGCGCCCTCGGGGAAGTGGCGGTCGTAGCAGATGTAGACGCCGACCTTGCCGACGGCGGTCTCGAAGACCGGGTAGCCGAGGTTGCCCGGGCGGAAGTAGTACTTCTCCCAGAACCCGTCGACGTGCGGGATGTGGGTCTTGCGGTACTTGCCCAGGTACGAGCCGTCGCCGTCGATGACCGCGGCGGTGTTGTAGTAGATCCCGCTGGTCTGGCTGTCCTCCTCGTACATCGGGACGACGAGGACCATGCCGGTCTGCTTCGCGAGGTCCTGCATCCGCTTCGTCGTGGGGCCGTCCGGGATCTTCTCCGTGTACGCGTAGTACTTGCGATCCTGGACCTGGCAGAAGTAGGGGCCGTAGAACAGCTCCTGGAAGAGCATGAGCTGGGCGCCCTGCTTCGCCGCCTCGTGGGCGTAGCCCTCGTGCTTCTGGATCATCAATTCCTTGTCGCCGGTCCAGGTTGCCTGCAGGAGCGCTCCACGGACGATTCGCGGCATCGGTCACCTCCGCACGAGTGGCATCGACCGCGGGACGGTGGCCCCGCCGGGATGATCCCGAATGCTACAGCCGCCACGCACCCCCATGTGCCTGGATGCCATCCGGGTCCGGCCGGTGGCGGGCGGCCGATCCGCGATTCGTGAAGGGCGCCGAAGTCCCCGGCGGAAGAACCGGAGCTCGTGCGCCAGACGCGCCTGGGGACGCCCGATGGTGCGCGAGATGCGCGCGATGACACTTGCGCGGTTGCGTAGGATGCGGCACAACGGCGCGGCGCCGCCCGGGAAGAGAGGGCCGGGCTCGCGCGATGCGCGGCCGAGAGGGACGAGAGGAGGACTGCGGCCCGAGGCCGAGGCGAACAGCTGCCAGGTTCACCGATCCGTGGCATCAACCGTTGAGGGAAGCACTGCGGAGGGAGTAGATGACTGCGGCAACGATGGAGGAGATCGTCCACCCCGACGGGCGACACGAGCTGAACCCGGAGACCGACGCGACGCTCGACGGGTCGCCGCTCCACAACCAGGACCTCGCGCCCGTTGCGCTCCCACGGCGCACCTGGACGACCTACAACTACCTGGCCCTGTGGGTCGGGATGTCGATCAACATCCCTTCATGGGCGCTGGCAGCCGGCCTGATCGCGATCGGGATGGACTGGGTCCAGGCGATCATCACGATCGGCCTCGGCAACGTCATCGTCCTGATCCCGATGCTGCTGATCAGCCACTCGGGCACCAAGTACGGCATCCCGTACCCGGTCGTCTCCCGCGCCTCGTTCGGCGTCTGGGGCGCGAACCTGCCGGCGCTCCTGCGCGCCGGGGTCGCCTGCGGCTGGTTCGGCATCCAGACCTGGATCGGCTCCCTCGCCGTCTTCGGCATCGGGGCCGCGATCTTCGGCGAGGGCAGCTGGTGGACGGATGCGGGCAAGGTCTCGATCGGCCTCGGCGACGCGGCCTCGCAGCCGTGGACGATGTGGCTGAGCTTCCTCATCTTCTGGGGCGTCAACATCCTGATCATCCTTTTCGGGATGAACGCCGTGAAACGCTTCGAGAACTGGGCCGCCCCGTTCCTCGTCGTCGTCTTCACGGGACTGATGATCTGGATGGTCGCCCAGGCCGGCGGCCTCGGCCCGGTCGTCGAGCAGGCAGGGACGCTGGGCTGGGGCCCCGACTTCTGGGCCGTCTTCCCGATCTCGCTCATGGGCATGATCGCGTTCTGGTCGACGCTGTCGCTGAACATGCCTGACTTCACCCGGTTCGGTCGCAGCCAGCGCGAGCAGATGGTCGGCCAGGCCGCGGGCCTGCCGACGACGATGACCCTCTTCCCGCTCCTCGGCGTCCTCACCGTCTCTGCGACCGTCGTTGTGTACGGCGAGGCCATCTGGGATCCGACCGCGCTCGTCGGGCAGATCGACAACACGCTCATCGTCGTGTTCATGCTGTTCACGTTCGCGATCGCCACGCTGTCCACGAACGTTGCGGCAAACGTCGTCAGCCCGTCGTACGACTTCTCGAACGCCTGGCCGAGCAAGATCAGCTTCCGCACCGGCGGGATCATCACGGGCATCATCGGGATCCTGATCATGCCCTGGAACCTTCTCGCAACCCCGGAGCTGTACATCTTCACCTGGCTCGGCACGTACGGCGGCCTGACCGGCGCCATCGCCGGCGTCCTCATCGCCGACTACTGGCTCATCCGGAAGACGAGGCTCAAGCTGGCCGACCTCTACCGGCCGAACGGCATCTACCGCTATGCCGGCGGCTGGAACTGGCGGGCGCTTGTCGCCCTCATCGTCGGTGCCGTCGTCGGCATCGGCGGGGCCTACACGCCGGCCGGCACCGGGGGCCCGTTCCCGGCCGACGGGATCATCCCGTTCCTCAAGCCGTTCTACGACTACAGCTGGATCGCCGCGTTGCTCGTGGCGTTCGTGCTGTACTGGGTCCTGGCCTTCTTCATCAAGCAGAAGGGCCAGGAGGTCGAGGAAGCCGCTCCCGCGCCGGCGGCTGCCGAGCCGGTCGCCCCGGTCGCCTGAGACTCGCCCCTGGGGGTCTCCTTGGCCGCTCGCCGATGCTGGCCACCCGCCGGCGGCCGCCGCGGCCGGCCCGCCCTGTGGTCTAATGCGAGCACGCCCGATGCGCGAAGCAGACAGCTTTGTCGGCATGACCCCGCGGCCACCCGCTCGGGCACGCCGACGCGAGAGGTGACCGATGAGCGCCAGCCCCGCGACCGACCAGATGACCTCGGCGGAGATCGTCCGCCTTGCGCGCGCCCACACGTTCTTCAGCTGGTCCGTCCAGGGCGCCCTGGACCCCATCGCCATCGACCGCGCCGAGGGCATCTACCTGTACACGCCGGAAGGCCGGCGGATCATCGACTTCAACAGCCAGCTGATGTCCGTGAACATCGGCCACGGCGACCGCCGGGTCATCGACGCCATCGCGGCCCAGGCGGCAAAGCTGCAGTACGTGCAGCCGGCGTTCGTCACCGAGATCCGGGCGCGCCTCGGGGCGAAGATGGCGGAGATCATGCCGGGCGACCTCGACAAGGTCTTCTTCACCCTGGGTGGCGCCGAGGCGATCGAGAACGCGATCAAGCTCGCCCGCCATCACACCGGCCGGACGAAGATCCTGGCCCGCTACCGGAGCTACCACGGGGCGACCCTCGGGGCGAACACCCTCACGGGCGATCCGCGCCGCTGGGCCAACGAGCCGGCGATCTACGGGGTCGTGCGCTACCCGGACACTCACCGCTGGGGCGAGAAGGATCCCCGCCCGGCGGGGGAGTGCCTGCAGGGCCTCGAGGACGTCATCCAGTACGAGGGGCCGCACACGATCGCCGCCGTCTTCCTGGAGACGGTCGTCGGCACCAACGGGATCCTCATCCCTCCCGACGGCTACCTGGCTGGCGTCCGTGAGATCTGCGACCGCTACGGGATCCTGATGGTCGCCGACGAGGTCATGGCCGGCTTCGGCCGGACCGGGCGCTGGTTCGGCGTGGACCACTGGGGCGTCGTCCCGGACCTCATGACGATGGCCAAGGGCCTCACCTCGAGCTACCTTCCGCTGGGCGCGGTGGCGATGCGCCACGGCATCGCCGAGGCCTTCGAGACGAAGATGTTCTACGGGGGCCTGACGTACAGCAGCCACCCCGTCAGCCTGGCCGCGGCGCTCGCGACCATCGGCGTCTACGAGGAGGACGGGCTCATCGAGAACTCGGCCCGGATGGGCGAGGTGATGCGGCGCCACCACGCGGCGCTGGCGGCCAAGCACCCCAGCGTCGGGACGCACCGCAACATCGGGCTGTTCGGGATCATCGAGCTCGTCCGGAGCCACGACCCGTACGTCCCGATGACCAGCTTCAACGGGACGTCGGACGAGATGAAGGCGGTCGGGAAGCATCTCCGCCAGAACGGCCTGTACACGATGGTCGTCAACAACGGGATCCACACGAACCCGCCGCTCTGCATCACCGAGGAGCAGCTCGCCGAGGGCTTCGCGATCATCGACGGCGCCCTCGACCTGGCCGACGAGGCCGTGCACGCCTAGCCCTGGGGCGGCACCGGCCAGCAGCGGTCGGCGGCAATCCACGACAGCGAGGAAGCCGGCCCCAAGCAGGGCCGGCCTCCGTTCGTGGAGCGGATGGCAGCGGTCAGGGCGCGACCCGCTGCATCTCCATCGTCTTCCCGTCGAGCTGGAACGGCAGCCCGCTCGGCGCGGGCAGGACCTGCGCCTGGCCCAGCAGCACGGCCGCGATCAGGACGATCACGGCAAGGACGCCGGCCCACGCCACCTCGCGCGGGAAGGCGCGCTGCGCGGGCATGGAGTGCATCGCCATCGGCTGGCCTCCTTCGATGCCCGGTGGGTCGGGACGGTGCCCCGAGTCCATGCGCGGGTGGCCCGCCGGTCTGGTACGGCTCTGTGCGCCGAGCGTCAGTCTGCGTCCGACCTCCGCACAAGGGCCATCCCGCACTTTCGAGACGCGCCAAATGGCCGGTCGAGAGGCGCGCTCGCGGATGGCGCGGCCGGTCCGCGTCGGGATTGGCAGATGCGTTCCCCGGCGGTCAGTCCCTCTGCCCGGTCCCGAACTGGCGGTCGCCGGCGTCGCCGAGGCCGGGCAGGATGTAGCCCTTGTCATTGAGCTGGCGATCCAGCGCGGCGCAGTGGATCGTGACGTCGGGATGCGCGGCGCTCACGGCGGCCACGCCCTCCGGCGCCGCGATCAGGTTGATGAGCTTGATCCGCGTGGCGCCCCAGCGCTTGAGCACGTCGATCGCCGCCGTCGCGGAGCCGCCGGTCGCCAGCATGGGATCCAGGATCAGGCACAGCTCGACGGTCGCGGAATCGGGCAGCTTGTTGTAGTACTCGACCGGCCGGAGGGTCCGCTCGTCGCGGAAGAGCCCGAGGTGCCAGACCTGGGCCGTCGGCATCAGCTCGAGCATCGCGTCGACCATTCCAAGGCCAGCCCGCAGGATCGGCACGAGGCCGATACGGTCCCCCAGCTCGTGGGCGTCTGTCTCCTCGAGCGGCGTCCGCACGCGCAGGGGGCGGAGCCGGGCGTCGGCGAGCGCCTCGTAGCCCAGGAGCCAGGAGAGCTCCCGGACGACCTCGCGGAACTTCTTGGGCTCGGTCGCCTGGTCGCGGAGGATCGCGAGCTTGTGGAGGACGGCCGGGTGCCGCGAGACATGGAGGTTGGGCGGGGCGGGGTTACGGTCGGACACGGGCGCGCACCTCGGGCATCGAGCGGGCGGTCGGCGCGGCCGGCAGCCCGGGACGAAGGCGTCCGACCGGACCGATCCTAGCACCGGCCGCGCCCCGCGACGGGTCCCCCGCGACGGGCCGCCCGCGACGGCCCGGCCGCGCTATCCTCGACCCCACGATGCCGCCCACCGCCCGAACCACCCGCCGCGTCACCGCCGCGGTGCCGGGGCTCCCCGCCACCCGCGGCGCGCGCAGGATCCCCCCGGTCCTCGCCCAGCAGATCCGCGGCGGCATCGTCGAGAGCGTCCATCGCGGGCACGTCGTCCGCGTCGACGAGACGGGCCGGGTCACCCACGTCGCCGGCGACCCGGAGGCCGTCGTCACCCTGCGCTCGTGCGCCAAGCCCTTCACCCTGGTGGCCCTGGTCGAGGCGGGCGGCGTCCGCGACTTCGGCCTGTCGCCGGCCGAGCTCGCCCTGATGGCCAGCTCGCATTCCGGCGAGGATCTCCACGTCCGGACGCTGCAGGCTGTCTACCGTCGCTCGGGGCTCTCCCAGGCGCTCCTGGCATGCGGCGCAGAGGGCGCGCCGCTCGACGCGCTGACCGCCGCGCGGCTCGCCCGCGACGGTGAGAGGGCCGGCCCGATCCGCCACATGTGTTCGGGCCAGCACTCGGCGATGCTCCTCCTGGCGCGCCTCGGTGACTGGAGCCTGGAGGATTACTGGCTGCCGGACCACCCGGTGCAGGTCGCCGTGCGGGAGGCGGTCGCCCGCGCGTTCGGGACGACCCCGGAGCGCCTCGTCACGGCCATGGACAGCTGCGGGATCGAGACGTTCGCCTTCCCGCTGGCGGGCGTCGCGCGCGCCTACGCACTCCTCGCGAGCCCCGACGCGACCTCCGCCGACGACCCTCGGCGGGCCCTCGCCCCCACGCTGCGGACCATCCGGGACGCCATGGTCGCCCACCCGGAGATGGTCGCCGGGACGCGGGAACGGCTCGACACCTCGCTCATGAAGGCGGTCCCGCGGCGCCTCATCTCGAAGGGCGGGATGGAGGCGCTGCGCGGGGTCGCGATCCTGCCCGACGCGGCCGGCGAGCTCTCCTCGGCGTTCGCAATCAAGGTCGAGGACGGCGGCGGCTTCGAGCGCGCGACCTGGTCGGTGACCGTGGAGGCGCTTCGCGTGGCCGGCGTCCTGGAGGGACAGGCCCTCCGCGTCCTCGGTCGCTACCATCGCCCGGTCGAGCTCGACCCCCACGGTCGGATCGCCGCCGAGACGATCCCCGGCTTCGACCTGGCGCCGGTGGGCGAGCTCGTCGGCTGAGCGTCACGGCCCGGCAGGCGCGGGAGGACCCGCGGGAGGGCGGGCCGCGCGGGCGGCGCAAGCCGCGCGGGGGGCCCGGCCGAACCGGAGAGCGGACGGCGCCCCCGCGGCGCCCCGGACGAGGAACGACCGGCAGGTGACGACGAGCGGCGGCGATCCGCACCACACCCTCGGGGTCGCCCGGGACGCGACGGTCGAGGAGATCCGGCGCGCCTATCGCGCCCTCGCGAAGCGCCACCACCCGGACGCCGGCCAGGGCTCCGTGGCTCGCTTCCTCGAGATCCAGGCGGCCTACGAGGCACTCGTCGGCGGCCCGGCGCGCGGCGCAGCCGGACGGGCCGGACGGCGGCCCGCCCAGGGCGCGGGCGCGTCCGCTGCCGGCCCCGGCACGAGCCCCGGTGCCGAATGGGCGCGGCGGCCCCGCGGAGCGAGCGCCCGGCGGGCGGGGGAAGCTGCGCCCCCCGGCGGCGGATCGCCGGGCAATGCGCCCGGCGCGGGGCCGCCGCCGAGCGCGGCCGACCCGGCCGGCGGCCCGGCGAGGCCGCGGTCGAGGGACGCTGCCGGCGGCCGCCGCGCCGACAGGCGCCGCGCGACCCTCGGCTCGACGTCGTACGACGAGGCCGAGGAGGTCTTCGAGCCGGACTGGGGCGGAGCGAGCTGGTACGGGCCGACCTCAGGGAGGTACTGGACGCTGAACCCGAAGGAGTACGCCGACCCGCGCAAGCACGGCCCGGAGTACCAGGCCCGTGCGCGATGGCGGGGGGCGCGGGGAGCTGCGGCTGCCGGGGCGGTCGGTCCCGACGTGACCGGCCGCGCCCGCGACGCGGCCGCGGAGACGCACGACACGGCTGCCGCGAACGAGGGCGTCCCGGGCGCCGACCCCGAGGGATGGGCGACCGGAGACGGGTTCCCGCCCGCCTGGCGAGCGACGTGGACGGCAGCGCGACCGCCCGGCGGACCGCCCCCGCCCTTCGAGCACGAGCCCGCCTCGCCCCGCTCCGCGCCGCACCCGACGGCCGCGGCCGTCGCGGCGTCCGGCCCCGGCGCCCGCCCAGGCGCGACGGCGTCGCCCGGCGTGCTCGCCCGCGTCGTGCTGGCCGTCGTCGGGTGGCTGCCCGTGGGGCTCGCCCTCGCGGCCGTCGCCGGCCTGCCGGGAGGCCTCGTCGCGACGATGCCCCTGCAGGTCCTCGGCCTCGCGCTCCTGGCGTTCCGCCCGCAGGCGGCCTGGGCGGCGGCCGGGGGTGCCGTCGCCGTGGTCTTCGGGGCGATCCCGATCGTGGCGGTCGTGGCGGCCCTCGGCGGCGGGTTCGCGCCCGGCGGCCCTGCCCCGCTCGCCGCGATCATGATGGCCGCCGGCGCCTGGCTCGGCGGCGCGATCGTGGCCGCCTCGGGGCGCGTCGCGGCCTACCCGTGGAGCCGCGGGGCATGAGTCCGTCCCCGCCCGCCGCGCGCGGTACGATCTCGGCGTGACCCGCCACGCCCCCTCCGACCTCTCGAGCGCGGCCCAGGAGTACCTGCTCGCCCTCCGCGTGGCCGCCGGCGACGGCTGCAAGGTGACCACCGCGCACATCGCCCGCCAGGTGGGCGTCACCACCCAGGCCGCGAGCGAGATGGTCCGCCGCCTCGGCGCCGACGGCCTCGTCGCCCAAGGCGAGGGGCGCGAGCTGACGCTGACGCCCGCCGGGCAAGCCGCGGCCGACTCCATCTTCCGCCGCCACGCCCTCCTGGAATGGCTGCTGACGGCCGTGGTCGGCCTCGGGTGGGCCGAATCCGACGTGGAGGCCGCGCGGCTCCAGGGCGCGATCTCGCCGCGCGTGGAGGCTCGCCTCGATGAGCTCCTGGGGCATCCCGAGACGTGCCCCCACGGCAACCCGATCGACATGGCCGCGGCGGAGCGCCGGCCGCCCGGGATCCCGCTCGGCCAGCTCGAAGCAGGGGAGCGGGCGACCGTGTACCGGATCACCGAGGCCGCCGAGGAAGACCCCGCGCTCCTCTCGTACCTGGAGGCCCGCGCCCTGACCCCCGGCGCGCACGTCACCATCCTCGCTCGGTCGGCATCACTCGACGCGGTGACCCTCGAGGGCCCGATCGGCCGGGCGACGCTGGGCCTCCGCCCGGCGGGCCTCGTCCACGTCCTGCGGGGTGAGGCGGACCCGGCGCTCTTCCACCGCGTTCCCGAGGGCGTCCGCCGGGCCTGACCGGCCCGGCGGCCTCGCCGGCCGCTCCCGACCCTGGCCGGCCGCCCGACTGGCCGGCCGCTCCCGCCCGGGGCCGCCTAGACTGGCGCCATGCCCGTGACCCGCGTCCGCATCGCGCCCAGCCCCACCGGACCCCTCCACATCGGGACCGCCCGCACGGCGCTCTTCAACTACCTCTACGCCCGCCACGTCGGGGGGACCTTCATCCTCCGCCTCGAGGACACCGACCAGGCCCGCTCCACGGTGGCGTTCGAGCGCGACATCCTGGAGCACCTCCACTGGCTGGGACTCGAGTGGGACGAGGGACCGGCGGCCGGCGGCCGGGAGGAGCGCGGCGCCGACGGCCCCTACCGCCAGATGGCGCGCCTCCCGCTCTACGCGGAGGCCGCGGCGCGGCTCGTCGTGCAGGACCGGGCCTACCCGTGCTACTGCACACCCGAGGAGCTCGACGCCGACCGGAAGGCGCAGGAGGCGGCGAAGCAGCCGCCCCGCTACGTCGGCCGCTGCGCCGCGCTGACCCCCGACGAGCGGGCCGCCCGCGAGGCAGAGGGTCGTCGGGCGGCGATCCGCTTCCGGGTCGAGCCCGGCGTCGTCGCCTTCGACGACCTCGTCCGGGGCCACGTCGAGATCGACACGAGCGCGCTCGGCGGCGACCTCGTCATCGTCCGGGCCGACGGGACGCCGCTCTACCACTTCACCGTGGTGGTGGACGACGCCGCGATGGGGATCACCCACGTCATCCGCGGCGAGGACCACCTCAGCAACACGCCGAAGCACATCCTCCTCTTCCGGGCCCTCGGCCACCCGGAGCCGGTCTTCGCCCACCTGCCGCTCATCCTCAATGCCGACCGCACGAAGATGAGCAAGCGCAAGAGCCAGACGGCGGTGAAGGACTACGTCGCCGAGGGCTTCGTGCGCGAGGCGTTCGTCAACTATCTCGCCTACCTCGGCTGGTCGCCCGGGACCGAGGAGGACGTCCTCTCGCTCGAGGAGATCGTCGAGCGGTTCGACCTGGAGGCGGTCCAGAAGGGCGGCGCCATCTTCGACCGGGCCCGCCTGGAGTGGCTCAACGGCCAGTGGATCCGCCGGCTGGCGGACGACGACCTTGTCGACCGGCTCGCCCCCTTCCTGGAGGCGGAGTGGGCCGCGGGGCGGATCGACCGCAACCCGGGGCGAGACGAGATCGCGGCCCTGCTGCCGCTCGTCCGCGAGCGCCTGCCGGTCCTCGGGGCGATCGGAGATCTCGTCGGGTTCCTCTTCAGCGACGCGGTCGAGCTCGACCCGGCGCTTCTTGTCCCGAGCCGCTGGGAGCGGGGGACCGCCCGGGCCGGGCTCGCGGCCGCGAGCCGGGCGATCGACGCCGCGGGCGAGGCCGGCTTCACCGTGGAGAGTCTCGAGACGACGTTGCGGGCCGTGGCCGAGGCGAACGGCTGGAAGGCCGGCGACCTCTTCATGGCGATCCGGGTCGCCCTGACCGGGAGGACGGCCACGCCGCCGCTCTTCGAGACGATGGCGGCCCTGGGCCGCGAGCGGACGCTCGTCCGCCTCGATCGGGCTGCCCGGGCGCTGGAGGCGGAGTCGCCCGCCTGAGAAGAGGGGCAGTCGCCGGGCGGCCGGCAGGGAGACACGAACGATGACGCACGACGACGTCCAGGCCTGGCTCGACCGGTACGTGGCCGCCTGGAAGAGCTACGACCCGACCGCGATCGGCGCCCTCTTCAGCGAGGACGCGGCCTACCGGTACCATCCCGCCGACGACCCGATCATCGGCCGCGAGGCGATCGTGGCAGCCTGGGTGGACCCCCAGCCTGGCAGCCAGGCGAGCGGCCGGGACGAGCCCGGGACCTACGACGCGCACTACGAGCCGTACGCGGTCGAGGGCGAGCGGGCCGTGGCCGTCGGCTGGTCGCGCTACTGGACGAACGCAACGCGCGCGGTCGTGGAGAGCACGTTCGACAACTGCTTCCTCCTCGAGTTCGACGGCGCCGGCCGCTGCCGGTCGTTCATCGAGTTCTACCGCGAGCGCAGCTGAGCACGCATTCGTTAACAATCCGTCAACGCGCCAGAAACGGCGGGATCTATGCTGTAGCGCCATGGCCCGCACGATCCTCGTCGTCGACGACGAGCCCACGCTGCGCGAGACGCTGGCCGAGGCGCTCGACGCGGACGGCTTCGACGTGGTCACGGCCGCCGACGGTCGCGACGCGCTCGCCCGGTTCCGCGAGCGGCGCCCCGACCTGGTGGTCCTGGACCTGATGCTGCCCGAGCTCTCCGGCATCGAGGTCTGCCGCATCATCCGCCAGGAGTCGGGCGTCCCGATCCTGATGCTGACCGCGAAGAGCTCGGAGGTGGACAAGGTCGTGGGCCTGGAGCTGGGCGCCGACGACTACGTCACCAAGCCCTTCAGCCTGCGCGAGCTGACGGCGCGGATCCGGGCGCTCCTGCGGCGGACGGACCAGCCGTCGGCCGAGGGGCCGGCCGCGGTGAGCCTGGGCGACCTGACCGTCGACCTCGCGGGCCACCGGCTCCTTCGCGACGGCGTGCAGGTGCCGCTCAAGCCGAAGGTCTTCGAGCTGCTGGCGTTCCTGCTGCGCCACCCGGGACAGGTGTTCAGCCGCGAGCAGCTGCTCGAGCAGGTGTGGGGCTACGACTACGCGGGGGAGACGCGGACCGTCGACGTCCACGTCCACTGGCTGCGGTCCGCGATCGAGCCCGACCCGGCGAGCCCGACGCTCGTGCACACGGTCCGCGGCGTCGGCTACGTGCTCCGCCGGCCTGCCTGAACCGACCGGCGGCGTCCGGCGGCGCCTCGCCGGCGGCAGTCCGCCCGGGGCGGTCCCCACCCCCGCCCCGCACGCCGCTACTGGTGCTTCGCTGCGATTCGCTCGATGACCTCGGCGGCGTCCTCGGCGGCGTCGATCGTCTCCTCGAGGGCCATGTAGAGGTCGCGCAGCTTGATGACGGTGAGGGGGTCGTCGCCGTCCCGGAAGAGGCGCCCGATCGCCGCGCGGGAAAGGCCGTCCGCCTCGTTCTCGAGATCGTGGATCGCCTTGAGGTGCATGCCGACGCTCTCGAGGGCGTCGAGCTTGCGGAGCGCCTCCAGGAGCTGCTCGCCCTGGGCGGCAACGATCCCGGCGAGGCGCCGGGCCTCGTCGGTCGGCTCGTCGATCCCGTAGATCACGACGGTCTCGGCGGCCTCCTGGATTCCGTCGACGACGTCGTCGAGGCGCACGTACAGCTCGTGGATGTCCTCACGGTCGAAAGGGGTGATGAAGGAGCGCTCGAGACGGGCCGCGATCTCGTTGCCGATCTCGTCGCCGGCGTGCTCGAGGGCCTGGATGGTGCCCACCCGCTCGTCGAGGCGGTCGAACTCGTGGAACATGGTGCCGAGGGCCCGGGCGGCCTCGAGCAGGTTCTCGCCGTCCTTGATGAAGATCTCCTGGAAGGCTTCGTCCTTGGGGATCAGGCGGACCATGGGAACCTCCGGAGTCGGTGTCAGCTCATGCCGAGGATGTGCAATACGAACCAGGAAGCGGCGCCGACGAAGGCGGCGGCGGGGAGCGTCACGACCCAGGCGACGAGGATGCTGCGGGCCACCCCCCAGCGCACGCCGTGGACGCCCTTGCTGGTGCCGACGCCCATGATCGCACTGGAGATGACGTGCGTCGTGGAGACCGGCATGCCGAAGTGGGCCGCCGTGTAGATGACCGTGGCGGCCGTCGTCTCCGCGGCGAAGCCGTGGATCGGCTCCAGCTCGACGACGCGGTGGCCCATGGTGGCCATGATCCGCCACCCTCCCGCGGCCGTGCCGAGCGAGATGGCGGTCGCCGAGATCACGATGACCTGCCACGGAACCTCGACCGTGTCGATGACGCCGGCCGAGAACAGCGCCAGCGTGATGATGCCCATCGTCTTCTGGGCGTCGTTGGATCCGTGGGCGAAGGCCATGAACCCGGCCGACACGACCTGCACGCGTCGGAACCGCCGGGCCAGCGGCCGCCGATCTGCGCGCCGGAAGATCCAGAAGAGGGCGACCATCAGGCCGAACGCGCCGGCGAACCCGATCAGGGGCGAGGTGACGAGCGGGATCAGGACCTTGTTGACGATCCCCTCGATGTCGAGGGCGTCGACGCCGGCGGCCGCGATCGTGGCACCGACGAGCCCGCCGATCAGGGCGTGGCTGCTGGAGCTCGGGATGCCGAGGCGCCAGGTGATCAGGTTCCAGGTGATCGCCCCGATCAGCGCCGCCCCGACGACGGCCTCCGTGGTCGTCGTCTCGTCGACCAGGCCGGCCCCGATCGTCTTGGCGACGGCCGTCCCGGCGAACGCGCCGATGAAGTTGAAGGCTGCGGCCATGGCGACGGCGTAGGCCGGCCGGAGGGCGCGCGTCGCCACGGACGTGGCAATGGCGTTGGCGGTGTCGTGGAAGCCGTTGATGTAGTCGAAGAGGACGGCGAGGATCACGATGACGATCAGGCTCGCGGTCATCGCGGCGCTCGCTCCACGCGTCGGCGTCTGCGCTCCATGGCGCCAGTATGTTGATCTTGTTAACGCGCCGCGTGGCGGATTCACCCTGCTGTCAGGCTGGCGGATCCCGTCGACGCGGCAACGGCCCGGCGGTTTCCGCGCCCACCCCGGCCTCCCGACGAGCTGGGCCGGCGGCCTCGCCGGCACGCGATCCAGCGGAGCGTTGACCGCTCGGCAATCCGCCGTTGACGAACGGGGGCGAGCCTCGGCCCATGACGAGCCTTGCGGGCCCCGAGGAATCGCGCGAGCGCGTGCCGACACGGGCGGAGCCGGCCCGGCGCCCCCCGCGGCGGCGTCCGGCCGTCGGGCCGCCTCCTTCGGCGGAGCGCGCCATGGCCGCCCACGCCGCGGAGATCGTCCGGGCGATCGCCGCCGACGCAATCCCCAGCCGCTGGCGGCTCGCCTCGTTCGCCCGCGACGTCGACCTGGCGCGCCGCCAGCTGGGCCCGTTGCGCGATCGCCGGATGCTGGTCGCCTCGTTCGAGCGCGAGAGCGCGCGCCTCGCGGCGCTCCGTCGCCTGGCCCTGGACCCGAGCACGCCACCCGCCCCGCTCGATCCAGTGGAGGCGGCCTACGCGGTCCGCTGGCTGGAGCTCGCCGAGGGTGGCGTCCAGGTCCCGGCCTGGGCCGAGTGGGCGGGTGCCCCGAGCCGTCCTCCGGGCTGATCGCCGCGAGATGGCCGTGGCCGCCTGGGCGCCAGCGGCCCGGCGGCCCGCCGTCCGCGTCTCCGCTTCAGGCGACCACGCCCGGGACGTCCCGGTAGCGACCCTTGCGCCACGTCCCGTCCAGCATGTCGCCCATCACGCGGGTGAGGAGGCCGGCGAACTCCGGGTCGAGGATGTGCAGGTCGGCGGCGAGCACGTCGAAGTCGGCGTTGGCGGGATCGAGAGCGGTCGCCACGGTCCGCCACGTGAGCGCCGCCTTCCGCGACCACGTCGGGTGATCCGGGTCCGGCTCCCACGTCGGGCCGTCGCCGTTCCCCTCGGCCCAGCCGCGCTCCCGCGTGGCGGTCGACGCGGGCTGGTCATAGGCGGAGAGGCCCCGGAGCGGGACGACCAAGGCGGTCGGGCCGGTGGTCCGGCCCAGGCGGGCGGCGACGAGGCGGGCGACCTCGACGCTCTCCTCCGGCCTCGGCAGGATGATCGTCACGTTCGCGTTGTGGAGGTAGGGCTCGCGGCTCCCGTGGAACCCCGGCCGCCACCCGGCCGCGATCTCGTCGAGGAGCTGCCGGGGGACGACCTCGAGGGCCCCGTGGGAGGCCTGGTCGAGGCCACCCGGCACGACCACCTGCGGGATCCCCATCTCGCCGGCGGCGGCCAGGCGCTCGCCCTCCCAGGTGTCGGGGGCGCGGTAGACGCTGCCGAGATGGCCGCCCATCAGCTCCGCGATCGTGAGGTCGATCACCGCGGTGATCTGTCCGGAGCGGACGAGATCCTCCATCGTGGCTCCCGGGACGCCGACGGCGTGGAAGATCGCCACGTCCCAGCCGCGCGCCTCCATGAACGCGGAGCAGCGGGCGACGGTCGGCGTCGTCGAGCCGTACGCGGTGATGGCGCAGAGCGGGCGGCCGCCGGCCGGCAGCTCGGGCAGCCTCGCCATGGCGACCACGGCCGCAGCGGCGTTCGCCACGGCCCGCCGGGTCACGACGTTGATGCCCTGCTCGGCGGTCGGGTTGACGATGTAGATGTCCTTGGTGCCGATCCAGCGGCTGATGTCGCTGGCGACCATGTCGCTCAGCATCACCTTCGGCACGCCGAACGGCAGCGCCCGCATGACGTGGGTGGCCGTCGTCGTCCCGACCGCCCCGGCCCAGGAGATGATCCCGTCGCAGCGGCCGGCCGCGTGCAGCTCGAGGATCTTGACGGCGCCGGCGTGGCCCACCAGGTCGATCGCCGCCGCCCGCGGGGCCGCGAAGACCTCCTCGACGGGACGTGCCCGTGGCCGCCAGCACGTCGTGGAGCGAGATGTCGGCCCAGTCGACCGCGGCGCCCAGGCTGAGATCCATGACGAGCGGCTCGCCCCCGTGCTCGGCCACCTGCTCGGCGAGGAAGCGGATCTCGGCGCCCTTCGTGTTGCACATCCCGGCGACGACGATCGTCGGTGCCTCGCTCATGGGTACCTCCGGTGGGCGGACCGGGTGGCCCGGCACCCGATGGCGGCCGCCCGCGGCCATGATGCGGCCCCGGCTCGCGCCGCGTGTGACCTCGCGGCGTCGACGCGGCCGCTGGCCATCGCCGACGCGGCCGCCGGCCGTCGCCGAACCGGGCGCGATGGGTGCGCCCTCGCACCGCCAACGTGATTGGCCGAGCAGAATAGGCCGAAAGTACATGTACGCCGGGCGAATGACGTAGTACATTCGGCCTCCGTCGCCTGCGCCAATCGGCACTTGGCGGCGCTGGTTCCGGAGGTAGGCCGGCCGCGAGTGCCCACGCGTTGGCCGCGCACCCGGGTCGCCGAGGAGACGCAGGCGACCAGCGGGCTGAGGTCACCGGATCGAACGAATCCGATGACGAGACGTCTTGCCCATTCGTACCCCATCGCGAGAACGGGGTAGCGGGGACCTACAGAATCATCTTGCTTGGTCTTTCATCTAGGCAAGTCTTCCCCGCCTCCTCGTCCTGCTGATGCGTCGGGGCCGTTCCGACATCGCGAATCGGTACCGCGGTCGCCGGCACCTGGGACTGCATCACCGGCAGCTCCGGGACGGGCGCCATCACCCTCAACGGCTGGAGCGTCCCGGCGCTCGGCCGGGAAACGTGCTCCCCCGCGAAACACGACCTCGACGGCCACCGGCCCCCAACTCCGCACCGGGCGCTCCGCTCTCCCCGGAGGATGGGACGCGCACCGGGCGTCCGGGGGCCGATGCCGGCGGTGCCAACTGCCACCGGAAAGGTACGACGGCCCTATGCAACGGAGGCGGACCGGAGTACGCCTCTCCCAGTTGGCGGGAGGCTCTGACACGCGGTCCAAACCCGGACGCCGGGACCGCGCCGAGCCACTGGCGAGACCGACCCGCGCTTCGCGTCCCAGGGAGGACGAGGCGATCTGACGCGCCACGAGAAGGGAGGTGGCCCGAGCAAACGTCTGACCACGTCGTTCCTGCAGCGCGTCCGATCGTGCGACGCGTGACCGTACTGCAGGGTCCGTCCACGGCGTCGATCGCAGCGTACTGCAGGCTCCAGGCACCTTCATTGGAGCTTAAATCATGAAGCGCTTCCTTGTTGCGCTCCTTGCGGGCGCAGCCGTCTTCGCAGTGGTCTTCGGTGCCGCTGCCACGCTGAGCGTGGACGGGAACACCCTGCAGGGCGGTTATGACGGCGACCTGACCTGCGACCAGGACGGCATCTACGTGTCCGCCTGGGGCCTGAACACCTACCCCGTCTCGAGGGAGTCGAGTACGTCACGATCAAGGGTGTCGATGACGACTGCGATGGTGCGCGGATCATGGGGCGATTGCACCTTGGACACCAGCGTCGCTAACGACAACTCGACCTTCGCGTATGCGAGCGAAACCGGCCCCGGCGCTGGTTACAGCTTCGTCATCGCGGCTGGGTCCGAACGACCAGTACAAGCTCTTCCTGAAGAAGAGCGACTACTCGACCCCGTGGTACGTCCTCGCTGAGAACATCGTCGGGATCAAGATCTGGTTGGAGGGCGAAGCCTCCGACCTGGACTAGCTCTCACAGGCAGTCCTCCTCGGGGCCCCGCTCCGGGGAGGACCGCCCCTCATGCGAGCGAGACGACAATGTCGCGCAAGAACGCTGCCACGCTCTTGTCCCTGGGCCTCTTCCTGGCCTGGTTCCTCGTGCTGGGGCCGGCCACCATCGGGGGCTCGGCCACCTACGTGGTGATCGACGGGACGAGCATGGAGCCTACGCTCGTGGACGGGGACCTGGCCGTCGTCCGCAGGGCGGAGAGCTATCGGCCCGGTGACGTCGTCGCCTTCCGGATCCCGCAGAGTGAGTCCGGCGGCCTGGTGATCCACCGCATCGTCGGCGGATCGGCCGACGAGGGCTTCCTGACCCGGGGCGACAACGGCTCGGGCGATGATCCGTGGCGACCGCGACCCGAGGACATCGTCGGCGGCGTCTGGTTCACGGTGCCGGGCGCGGGCGCGTATCTGGCAAATCTCCGGAACCCGCTGGTCATGGCTCCGCTGGCCGGGCCTGACGGTCTTCCTGGACCTGCTCGGGGCCGGCCCCCGCAACCGTGAAGAGCCGCAGACTCCACGCCTATCTGGGATCGATAGGCTCCGCCAATTCCTGCACGTCGCGCGGGTGCAGCCGTGACCGGTCCGTCCGTACAGCAGCGCCTGCTCACGGGCCTGCTCGTGGTCCTGCAGCTCGTGGTCGCGATGGCGGCGACGGCTTCGGCGACATACCTGGCCGTGGATGGCGGAACCCTGCAGGTGTTCACCGGCCCCGGTCCGGACCTCCCGCAGCCAATTCCGTCCGAGTGCCACGGCACCGACTACGCGGAGGTGTTGATCGGATCTCCCGCGGACGTACCTTCCGGGCGGCCAACGGCGGCGCATTGATCTTCGGTCTCGGTGGAAACGACACGCTCGTTGGCGGCAACGGC
>CAVPWX010000017.1:0-34373 GCA_963709605.1 uncultured Chloroflexia bacterium
AGCGGGTTCGCCGCACGGCCGGGCTCCGGCACGCGGGCACGCCGCGCCGGGCCCCCCGCACGCGGCCGCACGCCGCGCGCGGCCCCCGCCCCGCATGCCCCCGCACGCGAAAGGGCCCCCGCCTCGCGGCGGGGGCCCTCGTCACGACGGATCGATGCGCCCTCGGGCGCCGGTCCGGACTACTTCACGAAGAAGTACTCGCGCTGCGAGTAGCGGCTGACGGCGTTGACCTTCGTCGTGTTGGCGTAGGCCATCACGTACCAGTTGCCGCCAACCCCGAACCTGAACGTGGTGCGCGCGACTCCGCCGGTGTCGCCCGACACGTTGCGCGTGTAGCGGAGCACCCAGGCGCCCGACTGCTTCTGGTAGAAGCGGAACGTGACCTTCACCGGCGCGCCGTTGAGCCCCAGCGGCTGGACGCTGCCGCGGAACGTGATCTCCCGTCCCTTGTTGATCGTCAGCGTGCCCTTGTGGGTGGGATTGAGGGTGATGACCTGGCGGACCCCGACGAGGAGGACGTTGCTGTACGCCGCCGACAGGTCCGCCGCCCCGTCGAACCGGACCCGGTAGTAGCCAGAGCGAGGGGGCCTGTAGGTGACGGACGCGGAGCCCGTCGAGCTCGTGGTCGTGGAGGCGACCGTCGTCCACGGGATGCCCGCGTAGGTGTACTCGAGGTAGATGGGCCGGCTGCCGCCGCTGGCGGCGAACTGGACCGAGAGGCTGACGGCGCCCGGGTAGGCCACCATCCCCGTCGAACGGACGAGCGTCATGACGGCGGCCGGCGCGCTCGTCGTGATGTTCGTGCTGGTCCCCGTGTAGCCGCCTCCCGTGGCAGTGACCGTGTGAACGGTCCCCGTCGCGTTGTTGACGGTGAACGTGACCGTGGCGATGCCGCTTGAGTTAGTCGTGCTGGTCGCGGTCGAGAACGAGCCCCCGGTCCCGGTCTTCGACCACGTCACAACGATGCCCGCCACGGGGACTGCATTGTTCGCGCTGTCCGCAAGCTGCGCGGTGATCGTCACCGTCGCGCCGGGAGCAGGCGTGTAGTTGCTCGAGGTGACGACGAACTTGCTGGCAATGCGGTAGGTGACCGTGTTGTCCGTGCTGGTGGACGCCCGGTTGGGATGGTTCCCGCTGGCATAGGCCCGATCGGCCGCGATCGTGGCCGTGACCGTACCGCTGGCGGTCATCCCGGAGACGGCCACGTTGTAGGTGCGTGGGCCACCTGTCACGACGGCGGTCGTCGCACCTGCGGTGCCCGTCAACGTGACGTCGGATCCGTCGAAGCCCGTCACGTCCGCGCCAAAGACGACGGTGAAGTTGATCGGCGTGGAGCTGGTCGGATCGGTCTGCCCGGAAGCCTGGTTGATCGTGACGGTTGGGCCCGTGCTGTCCCACACCACGGAGGCCGTGCCGGACGCGGTATTCAGGTTGCCGGCGAGATCCTGCGCGACGCCAGCGGCGACGGAGACCTGGATGGTGCCGGTGCTCGCGGTCATCCCGGTGATGCCGACGTTGTAGGTCGCGCCACTGCCAGAGACCGTGGCGGTCGTGGCACCTGCACCGCTGAAGGTGACGTCGCCGTTGGTGAATCCGGTGACCGTCTCGCTGAAGACGACCGTGAAGTTGACAGGCGAGGCGCCGGTCGGGTCTGCCTGGGTGGCTGCCTTCGTGGCGGTCGCCGTCGGAGCCGTGACGTCCCACGTGACGACGTTGTCGATGCTCGTGGATGCGGAGTTCGGGTGGCCGCCGCTGGTGGCGACGCCGGCGGCGAGCGAGGCGACGACCGTCCCGCTCGTGGTCATCCCGGTGATGGCGACGTTGTAGGTCGTGCCACTGCCTGAGACCGTGGCGGTCGTGGCGCCGGCACCGCTGAACGTGACGTCGGCGGCGACGAAGTCAGACACCGAGGCGCTGAACTGGACGGTGAAGTTGATGGGCGACGTCTTCGTCGGGTCCGCCTGCCCACCTGCCTGGTTGATGGTCACCGTCGGACCGGCCGTATCGATGACGAGGGTCTTGTTGGCGCGGAGCGAGCCCGCGGCCCCCGGCGCCGCCAGGGTAAGCGTGGCGGCGTTGCCAGCGACGTCGGTGATGGTGCCGGTCAGCGCGGCGGCCGAGAAGTAGTCGAGATCCGCAGAAGCGTTACCCGCGGCGACCGTGTACGTGAACGTGAGGGTGCTCGTCCCGGAGCCGCTCGTGTAGCCGACGACCGTGCTGGCGGGGCTCCCGGTGGCCAGGGCGAGTGAGGGTGTGCCCTGCACGACGACCGCTTCGCTGAAGGTCACGGTGATAGGGATTGCCGTGCCAGCCGTGTACGTGCCGTCCGCCGTCGGCGAGGTCACGTTGGTGACCGTCGGGGCTGTCCGGTCGATGTCGTAGATCTGCCCGGTGAAGTTGCCGTTCGCGGCCCCTGCGCCGCCGAGCGGGGTCACGGGGAGGGCGACTGACAGGATCGTATCGTCGTCGACGAGGTTCAAGCCCAGCGTGCCCGTGCCCGAACCCGTCGTGGCGGTCACGGACCGGGTTGCGCCCGAGCCGCTGACACCGGAAATGGCCGGGGTTCCACCGAGTCCGCCGCCCGCGACCAGTTGGAAGTCCGCGGCGTCCACACCGGTAACCGCCTCGCTGAACACCACGGTCCAGGACACCGATGACGCGTTCGTCGGTGTCGCGCTGGCCCGGTTGACCGAAGAGACCGTCGGCGTCGCCGCGAGAGCAGTACCTGCCATCGGGAAGAGCCCGACGAGGAGCGCGCCGCCGGCTGCGAGGGCGGCGATGCGCGCACGCCAAAGAATGGGTCTGTTCATGACCACCTCCGTTTCCCCCCGACGCCGCCAGGCCGTGGCTGGTTCCAAGCCGCCGGTCGAACCAGTATGCGCGCCCGTCTACCGGGCCGCCATGCGGGCATGATGGTCACGAACCGCAGAGACGGGCCAGTGCCGGACGGCCTGCCGCGCCGGCACTGGCCGCGCGGTCGGCGCCAAGCAGCGGGCGAGGGAGCGCGACAACGGGGGCCTGGCGGACCCCCGGCCTACCGCCCGATCGACCAGCGGACCCAGGGGCTCGCGCCCGTGGAGTAGTCGAGCGTCGACGCGGCCGTGGCCCGCCAGCGGTAGAGACCGCTCCCCTTCGGCGTCCATGCGACGTTGGCCCGGCCGGCGGCGTCCGTGACCCGGTTGAGGGTCCCCACGAGGCGCCACGTCCGCGACGTCGTGCTCCAGCGCTCCAGGCGGAGGGCGACGCGGACGCCGGCCGCCGGAGGGCTCACCGCCGCGACGACCGGGATCCGCGCGCCGACCCGCCCCGAGCGGACCGTCGACGGCGGCGCGCCGAGGATCTGGACGCTCCGCCGCACGGCGACGGCGGCGCCCGCGCTCCCGGCACCGTAGCCGCCGGCCGCCCGGACCAGGACCCGGTACTCCGTGGTGGACGACGGCGTGACGCGGACGACAAAGCTCCCGTCGGCGGCGACCGGGACCGACCCGAGAGGGATCGTCGTCAGGGCGCCCAGCGGGTGCGCCTCGAGCGTGACAGACGAAACCCCAGCCGGAGCTGCCACGCGGCCGCCGAGCAGCGCCGTGGCGCCGCGGTCGACGACCCGCGGGCTAATCGCCACGGTCAGCTCCGGCGCCGGGAGATCGAGGGCGACCCAGGAGCCGAGTGGGGCGACGATGTTCCCCGCGACGTCGCGGACGGCGCCGACCGAGACGACGTAGCTGGCGCCGGCCACGAGGTTCTCCGACGGCCGGAACGTTCCCACGGTCGGTGCGACCACGAGGTAGGTGCCAGGGACGAGCTGCCCGTCGGGCGTCTGGAGCAGGAGCCCGAGGACCGTCCACGACTCGGGATCGATCGGCTCGCTGAAGGTGACCGTGATCATGGGCCGCGGGCCCACGAGATCCTCGTCGACCGGTGGGTCGACGGATGTCGCGGCGGGCCGCTCGGTGTCCAGCACGACGCTCGCCGAGACCGGCGCCGAGGCGACGCCGGCCGCGTTCTCCACCCGCGCCCAGAGCGTCTTCGTGCCGTCGCCATCCGGGAACGTCCAGCTCGTCGCGGCCCGGTATGGCTGCCACGGCTCCCACGCCGCCCCGTCGGGCGAGAAGGCCATGCGGGCGGGACCGGAGAGGCTGCCGGACGCTGTGAGCGCCGCCGAGACTGTCGTGCTGTTGGTGCGGGGTCGGCCCGCGTTGAGGACAAGGCCCGCGACCGGCGCCCGGTCGGCCACCACCTGGATAGCGAGCGTGTAGGTCCCGGCCGGCGCGGTCGCCGAGTTGAGGTCGAGGTAGAAGCGGCCGCCGATCGACGTCGCGTACGAGAGCGACTCATCACTGGCGGGTCCGGTGGAGCGGGCGGCGACACCCTGGTTCGTGATCACCGTCGTCGCCGAGGCGTCGAACAGGTACAGGTCGAAGTCCGTCCCCGCGGACCCCGAGAGGGTGGCGAGGATGAGGGAGCCGGGGGCAATGTCGAGCTGGTAGACGACGTCGTAGATCTCCCCGCCGAGCCGACCGATCGCCACCGGACCGGGCAGCGGGATGCCGGGAATGTCCGCCGAGCCGTCGGCCCGGACTGCCGCCGGGGCCGGGCCGATGGTCCCGCCGACGGTGAGCGCGACCCCGAGCGCGAGCACCGCGACGGCGCGCCGGGCGGCGGCCGGGCCGGGAATGGCGTTGGCGCGCGATCCGCCGGCAGCGGGCCGTCGGTCGAGTAAACCCATGTTCCCGAGTCTACCTCCCGGAGAACGGGATCGGCCCCGGGGGTGGTGCCCCGGGGCCGATCTTCAGGCTTCGAGCTGTGTCCCTCGACCTGCACGAGGCCGGCCGGGGGATGGGTCAAAGGCTACTTCCAGTGGGCGCCGAGCGCCGGGGAAGTGCTCTTGTTGTAGTTGTCGTTGCCGGGCCACTGGGCACGGATGTTGAGGACCGTGCCGGCAGGTGCCTTCCAGTAGAAGGTCACGATGCCGTTCGCATCGGCGGTGCGGGAGACGAGGTACTGCGGGCCGCCCCAGGCGCCGTTGATGCGAAGGGCCACGAGGATGTTCACGCGCTGGTTGGCAAGGGTCTTGCCGCCCGTGAACTTCCAGGTGATGTACTTGTTGGGGACCTGGACCTTGGGGGTCTTGGTGGTGTAGCCGCTGGTCGGGTTGAGCCCGAGCGCGCTGACGGCACCGATGCTGAGGGTGAACGGTCCGCCGATCCGGGCGTTCGAGATCAGCGACTGGAACTCGACGAACGTGGGCGTGGCCCCCATACGTCCGTACACGTTGACCTGGACCGGGCCTTCAACGGCATCGTTCACGGTCGCGTACTTGATGTTCGAGATGACGAGCTTCCCGTTGCCGGTGACCGACTGCTGCTGGACGAGGAAGCTGAACGACTCGATAAGCGTAGCCGCTCGCTTACCGTTATCCAAGTCCCTGCCACTGCAGTTCTGCGTGGACGCTTGACCGGGCAGGCCAGGACGCCCGTTCGAGGCCGTCACCGTCCGGAAATCCGCGGTGTTGAGGCCCGTGATGTAGGCGTCGTACAGGGCGTTCCAGTTCTGGTTCGGAACGATCTCGACGCAGATCTCCTCACCGAACTTGAGCTGGCCGTTCGCGGTCTCCTGGATCTGGATGTCGCCGGCCAGCGTGCCATTCGAACCGAGCGGGATGGTCGGCTGGCTGAGGGCGGTGACGACGACCTGACTCTTGAATACCGCGGTCGCGATCTGCACGTTGGTAACCACATCAGTGGACGTCGGGATCTTGGCGCCGTTGCCCACGTAGATCGCGGCGATCACCGAGCCGGGCACGGCCCCCGCCGGCACGTCGATGAGCGGGCCGGACGTGAAGTCACTCGTTCCCGATGACGATCGTGGAAACAGCCGTGCTGGCCGTCCACACCGTCCACGCGTAGCACTCGTCGCCGGTCGAACCGCCGGCGAAGACGGCGCTGCCCTGGACGATGTTGTCCGGGGACACGACGTTTCCTTCGCGCAGCTTGAGGTCGCCGGCCGTCACCTTCGCCCACGGTCCGGGCGATGTGAACGTCTCGTC
This sequence comes from uncultured Chloroflexia bacterium, assembly GCA_963709605.1. GTDB lineage: Bacteria > Chloroflexota > Limnocylindria > Limnocylindrales > CSP1-4 > CTSoil-043. Next base: position 6,044 of record CAVPWX010000017.1, read on the forward strand.
GTTGTTGAGAAGGCAGATCTCGATCGTGTTGTTGTTCCCGGTTCCACCCTGGAAGAACCCGGCCGCCAGCTCGGTGATCGTCACCAGGCCGGTCTTCTGGGCGTTCTGGCCGATGAAGACGGTTGTCGGTGTGGCGGTGGCGGTGAGGCCGCGGCCCACAACGGCATTGTTCCTGTTCGTCGGGTTCACGAGGACCGCGCCGGCCGTGACCGTGACGTTCACGAATGTCCCACCGACAACCGTCGACGCGACGTCGTAGTAGATGTTGTTGATGCGGATCGCCGATGCGACAGTCGATGCGCCCGAGCTGCCGACGCTGAAGGATGCCGACTTGCGATCGGCCGAAAGGGAAACGGCACCGGTCGTGGGCAGCCCACCCCCGGTCGTCGTGGCGACGGTCGCGGTGAACGGACCGGCGGGTGCCGCATCGGTGACGGCGGCGACCAGCGACGCGACGTTGGTGCCGGCAAACGCACCGACGAAGGTGACGGTGTACGGGCCGCCGGCAGCGCCGCTGACGGTGACGTTGCCAGCACCGATCGAGGCAAGCCCGACAAGGGCAGCCTGGACGTTCACCGCGCTCTCGTTGTATGGGAGGGCAGCGGTCGTGCTGGCGCCAAATGTCAGCGTGAACGTGTCGCCAACACCGCCACCCGCGAGGGTGACCGTCTGAACCCGTTGGTCGTGGCGATCCCCGAGGCGAGCCCGAGGTTGCCACTAATCACCGTAGCGATTGGACGGGTCGAGAATGTCACGCCCGCCGTGTTGATGGTGAGACGTGACCGTCGTGAATCGGGCAGGAAGCCCGCCGAGCGGTTCGGTCAGCGGTGAGATTGCCAGCCGGGCCGCTGTTGCTCTCGCCCGGGAAGACGTTCGGGGCTGCCGTGCCCGAGGTCGAGGTAGGTAAGCGAGTCGGCGATGGTGCCAGCGCCGACGTGAGCAGCGCCACGTTGCCGTCAGCCATCTCGTGCCGGGTCGGCCGCCAGGTAGGCTGACAGTTGCGTCACGGTGACGCCGGCCCGCGTTGACGCGTTCACGACCCGGCCCGAAGCCCAGCGGCCGGAGCGCCGTTCATCGGCGGCTGGTCGCGGCGATCCATCGCCACGCGAGTCGGCCCGACATCTTAGAGAACGACGCGTTGGAGTTGGTCGCCCCGCCGGACGTTGTCGAACGGGCAGACGAGCCGTTAGTCGAGAGCGATTGTGCCGGTGACTGCGACCTGCCGTCAGTTCGCCGACGAGGCCTGATGACCCCGGTGGCCGTCGTGGTCGTGGAAGCGGCGGAGAAGTTGACGACTGTTTGCGTTGTACAGGACGGCCTTGATCGGCCCGTCGACGGCGGTGGCGTCGCCTTGATCTTCAGCCCGCCAATCGTCGATCTCTCCGACGATTTGAGGTGTCGGCATTCTGCCGTCCACGAGAGGTGAAGAAGTTCTCAGCCGACGGTCGCGCGGACGTCCGAGCGAAGGCCGGGCCCGGCTGGGTCCGGGCGTGCCCGTGAAGTGGACCGTGGGATCCGCGGCGGAGGTGCCGACGCAGGCTGCCACGGCGATCGAGGAGTCGAAGATGGAGAGGCAGAAGCTACCCTGCGCCGGCGGGAAGGGAGTTCGGCGTCGGCTCGCTCGGTGAAGACGAACGTGGCCGTCCCGGTGGACGTGGTACCGACCGCGGAACGTGCCGGCCGACGTCGCCGTCACGGACGCGACGCGACCGGCGCCGGCACGACGGCCGTGAAGAGAAGCGAAGCGAGCAGCGCAGCACTCGTGGCCTACGCTGATTGCCTTCTTCCAGATACTCAAGTGAGTTCCTCCCAAAGGGATTCCATTCCTGGTGCGATGACCGGGGCTATCGGCCCCGGGGTTCGGATCGGCCCCTCTGCTCCTTTCGTCTGCACCCGATCCGGCTGCGTGGTTCCTGTTCCACTGCCTTGCGCAAGGCCCGGAACTTCGAGACGGGCACTGCCCGCCCCGCAGCTACGGCAATGTGGGGGACGGCGCCTCCGTGGGCGCCGGCGTGGGGGTCGGCGACGGGGTGGCCGACGGCGGAGGTGTCCGCCGCGGCTTCTCCGTCGGGACCGGGGTGGGGGATGGCGTGGGGGTGGGCTCCGCGGTCGCGCTTGGCGACGGGGTGGGAGCCGGGGTGAAGGTCGGCGTCGGGGTCTCCGTGGGGGTCGAGGTGGGCTCGGCCGTGACCTCCGGAGTGGGCGTCGGTGTCTCCGTGGGGGACGCTGTGGGCTCCGCCGTGACCTCCGGCGTTGCGGTGGGGGCCGGGGTCGGAGCGGCCGTGATCGCCGGCGGCAGGGTCGCGGGCACGGTCGGAGAGACCAGCGTCGGCGCGAGCGTCGGCGTCATGTCAGGGGGCACTGTAGCACGCGGAGCGGGCGCCAGCGCAACCTGGGTGATGTATCCCGCCGCCAGCACGAACGCGCCGCCCAGGAGGGCGACGGTCACGATGGTCACCACGAGGGTGCCCGTGGTGCGGACCGCGCCCCGCGCGATCTGCAGCCAGAGTCCCGCCAGCCAGGAGTGGTGCTCGTGGCGGCGGTCGCGGTCGCGGAGGGCGGCGGTGAGGATCCGCTCGTCCAGGTCCGGCGCCGGCGGGGGCGTGGGGAGGCTGCCCAGGAGGGCCAGCAGCCGCGTCGTCCCACCGAGCTCGGCGGCGCAGGCCGGGCAGCCCTTGACGTGGGCCGCGAGACGGGCGGCGTCGGGCCCGGCGAGATCGTCCACGAGGAACGCGTCGATGAGACGGCGCGCCTGGGCGTGCTCGAGGGGCTCGCGACCGACCGGCGGGTGGCTCACGTCCTATACATGGCGGGGAGGCGCGGGAAAGTTGCAGCGGGCGGGGGTCGGGCGGGGGCCAACCGGGTGCGGCCCCCCACTGGGTGACCCCCTCGACGGCCGGAGCGCGGGACTTTACTCCGAAGTTCGTTACGTCAAGGTAAGGACAGGACATCCTGGCGCCGTTGCCGCGAGTATCCACAGCCAACGGCCGTTGCGCTCAGCCTAGGATGGCCGCGCAGCGACGCGCACGGTGGGCGCGAGCACGCGCTCCAGGATCGTCCACGCGACAGAACGCGACCGCGCCCGCGCAGTCCTCGCCGATGGGCGTGCCGAGGAGCGCGAACGGGGAAGCCGCGGTGACATGGTAGTGGCGGGCTCAACGGTCGAGGACGGACTCGTTGTCGGGCAGCAGACCCCACAGGAAGTGCGTGACGGGCTGCCGACGACGCTTGTCGGCGTGCACGCAGACCGCGACGGTCATCGACATCGACAGCGGTGTCGGGTCGGCGCGCCCGCGGTACGCGTCGTCGTATTCGAGGCGGAGGCGTGCGTTGGGGAGCCGCGTCAGCGTTCCGGCGACGACGCCGCCGATGACGACGAGGTCGTCAGCCACGTCGGTGCTCGTTGAGCAGCGCGTCGAGGTCGACGGCGGATGGGCCTGCCTCGCGCGCGCCCGCTGTCACGACGTCGAGACGCAGGCCAAGCGCGTCGAGCACGCGAAGGGCGTGGCCGAGCTGGGCCGTCGGCTTGCCGGCCTCGAACTCGTAGACCCACTTCCGGGAAACGCCGGCGCGCCGACCGAGCTGGTCCTGGCTGAGTTCGAGCTCGAGCCTGCGCCCGCGGACGGCTGCCGCCGCATCGGCGATCGATCTCACCTGCATCTCGTGCTCCTGCGTCCGCGGTGAGCGTCATTGCTACCGCTCGGTGGCAACGATAAGGGCTGCTACCGTTCGGTGTCAACCGTGACCCTGCCACCGGCAGGTACCGCAACCATGGACGGCGCGTCCGCGGGGCCCCGGGGCCGGATCGACAAATCCGCTGGCCGGAACGGGCTACGGGCCTCAGGCCCTGGCGCTCGTCCCCCGCGCCCGGGCGCGCGCCTGATCGAGGAACGACTGCCAGAGGGCGCCGCTCTCTCCGTAGTCCCTCGCGCCGAGCAGCTCGGCCAGCCGCGACGCCACGGGCCCTTCGGGATCCCGCCGGACGCGGGCGAGAACGGGTCGCCAGTCAGCGAGCGTGCCGTTCTCGATGAGATCGTCGAGGGCCGCGAGCGTGAGGTGCTGGTGGCGGAGGTGTCGATGGCGCATGGCAGCTGACGAATCCTACTCCGCGATGTCGTCCCATCCCGTGCGCCGTGTTGCGGCCGTCCTACCGACGAGCGTGGCGTCGGGCAGGATCCTCTGGAGGCGGGCGGCGGCCGCCAGAAGCTGTTCCCACTCCGGAGCCTGATCGGTCACCTTCGCATCCTCGCCGTGTTCTGGCGTGTGCCCCTCAGCCGCGGGCGATCCGCTCCGGCGCCGGATGATCGGGCGTCTGGCGCTCGACCGTCGCCCGTTCGGCCGTCGAGCGGCCGGAGCCCGTTCGCGTCCTGGCCGTCGTGGCTTTCGGGCGTCGTGGCCGTCGTGGCCGTCCTGGCCGCGCCCGCAGGCCGGCCATCCGCAGGCCCGCCACCCGAAGACGCCGCCGCCGAGGCGTCGAGCTGGGCCGCCAGCGACTCGCGCAGCATCTTCGTGCCCCGCAGGAGGTTGCTCTTGAAGGTGTTGAGCGGGATGTCCAGCTCCCGGGCGGCCTCGGCGTAGTCGAGGCCCAGCACGTGGCGGACCACGACGGCGGCGCGGTACTTGAAGGGCAGGGCCGCGATGGCGGCGGAGAGCGCCCGGCGGAGGTCGGCCGACTCCGCGGCGGCGATCGGGTCGACGGCAGGGTCCGTGTCGGCGAGCGCCAGGTGGTCGCCCGCCCAGGCGGTCGATGCCGCCGGCTCCCGCCCGTCGTTGTGTGCGGCCGGTGCGTCGAGGGACGTCCTCGGCCGGGAGCGCTGGCGCCCCGCGGCGCGGCTGGCGGTGCGCAGGGCGATGGTGTTCAGCCAGGCGGCCAGCGACGGGCGGGGCTCGAAGCGCTCCATCTGCCGGAAGGCCGAGATGAACGTCTCCTGGACCGCGTCCTCGGCGGCCTCGCGGTCGAGCAGGAGCCGGTAGGCGAGCGTGTAGAGGCGCGGCCGGTGCAGGCGCACGAGGACGGCATAGGCCGCCTCCGATCCTTCCTTGCACCGGCGGACGAGCTCCTGCTCGTCCCGCCCCCACTCTTCCACGTCGCTTCCCTGTCGCCCCCCGGTTGGGCTGCCCCGTGGGCCGGTGTCGGCGGTCCCCGGCGGCGCAGGCCTCTCGAGGCTCTCGGCCGCCCCGTCACGCGTGGGCCGCCCCGTGCGTGTCGGCCCCCTTGGGCCCGTCTCAAGGTCCGCCTGCGCACTGCGCGGCGCATGCCCACAAAGGCCGTCCCGAACAACGGCCTGCGGTGAGTCTGCCACACGGGGTCCCGGATCGTAAGGGCGGAGTGGCCCAGACGGCAGGGCGGCGCGCACGCCGGCGGCCGGGCGGGCCGGCGCAGGCGGCGGGGCGCGGGCGGGCGCGGGCGCGGCGGCGGGGCGCGGGCGGGGGAGCGCGGCGGAGGGGCAGGCCATTTCGCGGCACGCAGGCGGCGGAGGGGCGCGGCGGGGGGTAGCAGGCGGCGTAGGCCGTGTCGCGGCACGCGGGCGGCGCAGCGACCGGGCTCAGGGCGTCGGCGCCACCTGGGCGAGGCCTGCGACGACGAGATCGGCGTCGTAGGCGAAGGCGCGAGCGATGCCGTGGCGTGCCGCGAAGGCGAGCGTCACGCGATCCACCAGGCTGGTGCCTCCCCCGGCCCGCCGGTGCGCCGCCAGCGACTCTTCGTGGAGCGGCCGGTCCACCATCTCGACCCGAAGCGCCGGCAGCAGGTCGTCCAGCAACGCCATGACGGCTAGCGGGCCGAGCCGCGATCGGACCAGGGCAACGCACTCGACCACGACGTAGGCATGGGTGACCAGGTCCTCGTCATCGGGGTCCGTCCAGAAGGCGACGGCAGCGGCGTGGTGCGCATCACGACGGTCGAGGAGCGCGAACAGGGCGCTGGTGTCCACCACGACGCTCACCAGGACGCCTCGCCCAGCAGCTCGTCGTGGTGCTCGGAGATGTCCGTCCGGCCGGAGTCGAATGCCCCCACCGCGGCGAGGGACCGCCGCCGGGCGGCGCGCCGCGCCTCGAGCTCCTCGGGGAACGTGGTGTCGACCGCCTCTCGCACGAGCGCGCCCACGCTCACGTGCCGGCGCACGGCCTCCCGCCGCAGCCGGGCGTGCTGCGAGTCGGTCAGGCCGATCGGGATGCGTCGCACCTTCGGATGGTACCACATTGACATAATCTGATATCAGTCATGCTCAGCGGCGGGGCAAGGCCCAACCGTACCGGGGCTCGCTTACCTGGCGCTTGCGGGCCATCCGCGCGCCGCGGCGGAACGGCGGGGGCGCCGGGGCGCGGGCGGGCGGGGGCGGCGGGGGCGGCGACGGCGGGGGCGGGCGGCGCGCAGGCACGCGGGCACGCGGCCACGCGGGCACGAGGCCACGCGGCCGAGGTTCGCTCGGCGAGGGCGCAGGCACGCATCGGCCGTGAAGTCGCCGGTGAGCGTGTGATGAGTGGCACGTAAGCGCCGGCGCGCATTATCCCGACGTGGATGACCACCGCGTGGGAGCGCTGTTCCGGGCAGTTCGCATCCGGCGCCGAATGCGCCAGGAGGACGTCGCCGCGGCCGCGCACGTCGCCCGATCGTGGGTGTCGCGGATCGAACGAGGGCACCTCGACGGCCTCTCTATCGAACGCCTCCGCGCGCTTGCCGGTGTGCTGGAGATTCGCGTCGACCTCGTCGCCTACCGGCGCGGCGGGGAGGCGATGCGCATCGTGAACGAACGCCACTCGCGCATGCACGAGCTTGTCGCCGTGCGGCTGGCGGACGCGCCCGGCTGGACGTTCGCGACCGAGGTGACGTTCTCTGAGTGGGGCGAGCGGGGGACGATCGACATCCTGGCGTGGCACGCGGCGTCGCGGACGCTGCTGGTGATCGAGCTGAAGACCGAGATCCCGGACCCGGCCGGCCTGGTCGCGCAGGTGGATCGATACCGGCGCCTGGCGCCCCAGATCGGACGCGGGCGGGGCTGGAATCCGGTGCACGTGGCGACGTGGGTTCTGGTCGCCGAGTCCGACCTCAACCGACGCCAGCTGGCGCGCCACCGGACGATGCTCCGGAACGCCTTCCCGCTCGACGGCCGGTTCCTCCGCGGATGGCTCCGCGACCCCGCGGGCCGGGCCGGCGGACCGGCGGGCGGCACCGGCGGACGGGTCAAGGGCCTCGGCGGACGGGTCAACGGCCTCGCTTTCCTCGCTGATGACCGTGGGGGTACCACTAACGGACGTTTCGGCCCGACGAAGCGAGTCCGGGGCAATCGCCCGAGCACGTGGAGGCAGGAGATCCTCGGCAGCGACTCGCGGGCGACGCACAAGCGAGGGAATGGAGCGTCCGGAGGCAGCCTGCGGCCAGCTGCGACCCGCCGCGCCGGCGGGAACCTGGGTTAGCGGTACGGGAGAGGACATTGGCGAGGATCGTCGGGAGGCCCGCGGGCACGGCCGTCGGGAGGCCCGCGGGCACGGCCGTCGGGAGGCCCGCGGGCACGGCCGTCGGTCGCCGGCGGCCCGGGCACTGGCGCGCGGGCACGGCCGACGGTCGCCGGGCGGCCCGGGCACTGGCGCGCGGGCAGGGCCCCGCCGGCCCCTACATCATCGCGAGGCCGCCGTCGACGCCGAGCACCTGGCCCGTGATGTAGGCCGCCTCGTCGGAGACCAGGAAGGCGACGGCCGCGGCGACCTCGTCGGCCGTGGCGAAGCGGCCCAGCGGCGTGGCGGCCTTGATCGCGTCCTTCACGTTGTCCGGCAGGCTCTCGGTGAGCTCCGTGAGGACGAAGCCCGGCGCCACGGCGTTGACCGTGATGCCGCGCGACGCGACCTCGCGCGCCAGCGCCTTCGTCAGCCCGATCAGCCCCGCCTTCGAGGCCGAGTAGTTGGCCTGGCCGGCATTGCCCATCTGCCCCGAGACGCTGGACATGTTGACGATCCGCCCCGCGCGCTGCTTCAGCATCGGGCGCAGCACGGCGCGGGCCATGTAGAACGAGCCCGTCAGGTTGACGTTGAGGACGTCCGCCCAGGCCTCGTCGCTCATCCGCATGGCCAGGTCGTCGCGGGTGATGCCGGCGTTGTTGACGAGGATGTCGATCCGCCCGAACTCCCGCAGCGTCTCCTCGACGGTCGTGGCGCAGGAGGCCGGGTCGGTGACGTCGCCCCCGACGCAGATCGAGCGCCGCCCCATCGCCTCGACGTCGCCCTTCGTGTGGTCGTCGATGAGGCAGGCGGCCCGGTCGATGAAGGCGACGTTGGCGCCCTGCCGGGCGAGCATGAGCGAGACGGCGCGGCCGATGCCGCGCGAGCCGCCGGTGACGATGGCGGTCTTGCCGGTGAGATCGATCATGCGAGAACCTCCCTGGGGGCGGGCGCGGGCTCGGGGGGCGCCGCGGGCTCGGGCTCGGGTGCCGGGCCCGACGCATGAGCGTGCGCCGGGGCCGGCTCGCCAGGGACGACGTCGTCGAGGGGGACGTCCACCGGCCCGGGGCTGGCGAGGACGGCGGCGAGCTGGGATGGGATGGGGTCGACCGAGTCCCAGTCGACCGGCAGCCGGACGCGGATCGCCTCGGGGTCCACGGCCGCCGCCCGGGTGCCGGCCGCCGGGTCGGCGGTCCACTCCATGGCCACGGCGCCGGAGGTGAAGCCGGCCCCGAAGGCGACGAAGACGATCCGGTCGCCCACCTTGACGCGGCCGGAGTCGACCGCCTCGGCGAGGGCCAGCGGGACCGACGCGGCCGAGGTGTTCCCGTAGCGGTCGAGGTTGACGAAGATCCGCTCCATCGGGAAGCCCAGGCCCTTGGCGACCGCCTCGATGATCCGGATGTTGGCCTGGTGCGGGATGACGAGGTCGATGTCGTCGGGGTGGAGGCCCGCCCGCTCGATGGCGGCGAGAGCGGACGAGGCCAGCGTCCTCGTGGCGAAGCGGTAGGTCTCCTTCCCCTCCATCCGGATGAAGTGCTCGCCGCGGGCCACCGTCTCCGACGACGACGGGCTCTTCGAGCCGCCGGCCGGGAGCCAGATCATGTAGGCGCCCTGGGGCTCGGTCGTCAGCTCGATGCCGTGCGGGCGGGACGGCTCGTCGGACGCCGAGACGACCACCGCTCCGGCGCCGTCGCCGAAGAGGATGCAGGTGCTTCGGTCGGTGTAGTCGAGGAAGCGGGTGAGGAGCTCGGCGCCGATCACCAGGACGTGGCGGGCGAGCCCGGACGTCACGTACGCGGTCGCCGTGGCGTAGGCGTACACGAAGCCCGAGCAGGCGGCGGCGACGTCCATCGCGGCTGCCCGGGTGTTGCCGATCGCCTCCTTCACCAGGGCGGCGGTGGACGGCATCCAGTAGTCGGGGGTCAGCGTGGCGACCAGGATGAGGTCGACGTCGTCGGGGTCGAGGCCGGCCACCGCGATCGCCCGGGCCCCGGCGACGGCGGCCATCGAGGCGGTGGTCTCGTGGGCGGCGGCGACGCGGCGCTCGCGGATCCCGGTCCGGGTGACGATCCACTCGTCGTTGGTGTCGACGATCCGCTCCAGGTCGGCGTTGGTCAGGACGGCCGCCGGGGCGTAGCTGCCCCAGCCGGTGATGCGGGCCGAGCGGGCGCTCACAGCGGCTCCACCTCGATGAGCGGCTGCTTCGCCTTGACCAGCATGCCGTTCTCCGGCAGCACCCGGACGACGCGGCCGGCCTTGTCCGACTTGATCTCGTTGAAGAGCTTCATGGCCTCGATGAGGCCGATCACCTGGCCGACGACGACCTCCCGCCCGGCCTCCACGAACGGCGGCGAGCCGGGGGTGGGCGAGGCGTAGAAGATCCCGGTGAGGGGGGCCAGGACCGCGGCGCGAGCGGTGGTCGCGGCCGCTCCGACCGCGGCCGGGGCCGCGCCGGGATTGGCCGCCGGGGCGTGGCTCCCCGCGCGCGGGACGGCTCCCTCCGCCGGCACGACGGCGGCCGCGGGGACGGCCAACCCGGCCACCCCGGCGAGCGCGGCGGGCTTGCGGAGGGTGATCGCGGTCCCGCCGGCCTCCACCTCGAGCTCGAGGAGGTCGCTCCGCTCGAGGAGCGCGGCCAGGCGGTCGACGAGGGCGAGGAGCGAGGCGTCGCCGGCGGGGAGCCCCAGCGGGTCGTCCGCCGCGGGCGCCGCCCTGCCCTCGGCCGCGGGGAGAGGCGGCAGCCTCGTCCGCCGCGGGGACAGCCTCGTCGGCCGCGGGGAGGGGCGGCAGGCCCGCCTCGCCGGCGGGCCGGGGATCCAGGTCGTCCGTCATCCGTTCCACCGCACGAAGACGAGGGCGCTGTTCTGGCCCCCGAAGCCGAAGGAGCTGCTGACCGCGACCCGGAGGGGTCGCTCGCGGGCGATGTTGGGCGTCAGGTCGAGGCCGGCCGCCGCCTCGTCGGGGTCGTCGAGGTTGATCGTCGGAGGGACGACGCCGTGGCGAAGGCTGAGGATCGTGACCGCCGCCTCGATGGAGCCGGCGGCCCCCAGGGTGTGGCCGAGCATGCTCTTGTTGGCGGTCACGCTGACCTCGCCGGCGCGCGCCCCGAAGAGCCCGCGGAGCATCTCCAGCTCGGTCCGGTCGCCCTCCGGCGTGGAGGTGGCATGGGCGTTGACGTGCTCCACGTCGTCGAGGGAGAGCCCGGCCTTCTCGAGGGCCCGCCGGATCGCCCGGATCGCCCCGATCCCGCCCGGCGCCGGCAGGGTGATGTGGCTGGCGTCCGCGGACGCGCCGTAGCCCACGATCTCGGCGAGCGGCTCCGCGCCGCGCGCCCGGGCGTGCTCGAGCGCCTCGAGAACCAGCGCGCCGGCTCCCTCCCCGATCACGAAGCCGTCGCGGCCGCGGTCGAAGGGGCGCGAGGCGGCGGGCGGGTCGTCGTTGCGGGTGGAGAGCGCCCGCATGGCCGCGAAGCCGCCGACGAGCGACTCGTGGATGCCGGCCTCCGACGAGCCGGCGAGCATCACGTCGGCGTCGCCGCGGCGGATGATCTCCCAGGCCTCGCCGATGGCGTGGCCGCCCGTTGCGCAGGCCGAGGAGACCGAGAAGTTCGGCCCCAGGGCCCCGAAGACGATCGCGGCCTGGCCGGCGGCGAGGTTGGGGATCGCCATGGGGATGAAGAACGGGCTCATCCGGTCGGGGCCCTTCTCGAGCAGGACGGTCACCTGCTCGGCGAAGGTGATCCCGCCACCGAGGCCGGTCCCCAGCAGGATCCCCGTGCGCTCGGCGAGCTCGCCGTCGAGCCGCGCCGGGAGCCCGGCCTGGGCCATCGCCTCGCGCGTCGCCACCAGGGCGAGCTGCGTGTAGCGGTCGTTGCGCCGCTGCTCCTTGCGGTCGAGGACGGCCGAGGGATCGAAGTCCGGGACCTCGCCGGCGATCCGCGAGGCGACTCGTGCCGGGTCGAAGGCCGTGATCGTCCGGATGCCGGAGCGGCCGGCGACGAGGCCGTCCCACGTCGAGGCGACGTCGCTGCCGAGCGCCGTGACGAGGCCCATCCCCGTCACCACGACCCGCCGGGCATCACCCGCTGCGGCGGAGCCGGGCGCGCCCGCGGCGCCGGAGCCGGGCCCGCCCCCCCGTGCCGCGGTCATCGGACCAGCTTCCCGGTCCGGATCGTGGCCGCCCGGTAGACGTCGCCGGGGAGGCCCCGCTCGGCCACCGCGTCGGCCGCGGCCAGGGTGTCGAAGGCGGCCCGCTTGATCTCCGCCGTGACCTCCCCGTCGACGATGTCGACGAGGGCCCAGGACGCCGTGGGGTCGCCGTCGAAGACGTAGCCGGCGCTGCCGTCGTTGACGATCACCTTCCAGCCGAAGTCGCGGACCTCGGGCACGTGGGTGTGCCCGCAGCAGATGACCCGGGCGTCGGTGCGCCCGAGGCGCTCGAGGAAGACGCTCTCGTCGAGGCCCTGGTCGAAGCCGGCCGTCTGGGAACCCGGCGAGGCGTGCGTCACGAGGACGAGCGTGCCGTCGTCGGCGCGGACCCGGCGCTCGGCGGGGAGCCGCCGCAGCCAGTCGACCCGCTCGGGGCCCAGCGCCTCGTGGGCCCACTCGGCGGCCGCCTTGAAGGATTCCGGCACGCCGTCGCCGAGCCAGGGGAAGGCGGCCCCGTAGTCGAAGTCGGCGACCGCGATGTCGGTGTTGCCGGCGACGACCAGGGCGCCGGCCGCCTCCAGCTCGCGGATCCCGTCGACGGTCGCCGCGGGATCGGCGCCGTTGAAGGCGTGGTCCCCGGCGATCGCCACGACGTCGGGGGCGGCGGCCCGGACGGCCTCCCGCACCGCCTCGAGCGCCTGGACGACGCCGTGGACGTCGGAGAAGAGGGCGATCCGCGTCATCAGCGCAGCACCGAGGCGTCGGGGATGATGAAGGACAGGGTCGCCTCGCAGCAGACCTCGCCGTCGACGCTGGCCACGGCCGTGCCGCGCCCGAAGCGCCGGCCCAGCTTGTCCATCGTCACCTCCAGGCGGAGGACGTCGCCCGGCTTGACGACCCGCTTGAAGCGGCACTCGTCGATCCCGGCGAAGAGGCCGATCCGGTCGCCGAAGCCCTCCTGCTTCGCCACGAAGACGGCCATCGTCTGGGCCAGGGCCTCCACCTGGAGGACGCCGGGCATGACCGGCATCCCCGGGAAGTGGCCGGCGAAGAACCACTCGGTGGCGGTCACGGCCTTGGCGCCGACGATGCGGCGGGCCTCCGGGTCGTACTCGTCGATGCGGTCGACGAGCAGGAACGGCCAGCGGTGCGGGATCAGCTGCTCGATCTCGCGGGCGGTGTGGATCGGCTCGGTCACGTCGGGCTCCGGTGTGGGCGCTCAGTGTCCCCCGGCGCGGGGGCGCCGAGCGGGCAGATGGATGCAGGGCTGCACGGGTCGCCTCAGCTCCGCGGGGCCAGGAAGGCGGCCCCGCCCACGCGGTCGATGAGGCTGGTCGTCACGCGGCCCTCGACGAACGCCGGGTTGTCGAGGACGGCGCGGTGGAAGGCGCGGTTGGTGATCACGCCGTCGACGACGAGCTCGTCGAGGGCGGCCCGCCCGCGGGCGATCGCGGACGGCCGGTCGGGGCCCCACACGATCAGCTTGCCCAGCAGCGAGTCGTAGTAGGGGGGCACCTCGTAGCCGGCGTACAGGTGGGAGTCCATCCGCACGCCCGGCCCGCCGGGGGCGTAGAAGCGCTCGACCGTCCCGGCCTGGGACCGGAAGTCGTGGGCGGCGTCCTCGGCGTTGATGCGGAACTCGATGGCGTGGCCCCGGAACGTCACGTCGGCCTGGCTGAAGCCGAGGGGCTCGCCGGCGGCGATCCGGAGCTGGGTGGCCACCATGTCGATGCCGGTCAGCAGCTCCGTCACCGGGTGCTCGACCTGGATCCGGCAGTTGATCTCGATGAAGTAGAAGCTCTGGTCGCGGTCGACGAGGAACTCCAGCGTGCCGAGGTTCTCGTACCCCGCGGCGACGACGGCCCGGATGGCCCGCTCGGCGAGCTCCGCCCGGGAGGCCTCCGGCAGGGCCGGGGTGGGCGCCTCCTCGATGAGCTTCTGGTGGCGGCGCTGGACGGAGCAGTCGCGCTCGCCCAGGTGGACGCCGTGGCCGTAGCGGTCCACGACCACCTGGACCTCCACGTGGCGGTTCTCCTCCAGCCACTTCTCCAGGTAGAGGGAATCGTCGCCGAAGGCGGCCCGGGCCTCGGAGCGGCAGACACGGAGCGCGGCCTGGAGCTCGCGGGGGGTGCGAACCATGCGCATCCCCATGCCGCCGCCGCCGGCCGACGGCTTGACGAGGACCGGGTAGCCGATCCGCTCGGCCTCCGCGAGGGCGTGCTCGTCGTCGTGCAGCAGCCCGTCGGACCCCGGGATCGTCGGCAGCCCGTGCGCGGCGAGGAGGCGCCGCGTCCCCTCCTTCGAGGCGAAACGCTCCAGCACCTCCGCCGGCGGGCCGACGAAGGTGAGCCCGTGGGCGGCGACGGCCTCCGCGAAGCCGGCGTCCTCGGAGAGGAACCCGTAGCCGGGGTGGATGGCGTCGCAGCCGGTGACGACGGCGGCCGAGATGAGCGCCGACGCGGAGAGGTAGCTCCGCTTCGCGTCGGCCGGCCCGATGCAGATGGCCTCGTCGGCGAGCTGGGCGGCCAGCGAATCGCGATCGGCCTCGCTGTAGGCCAGGACGGCACCGATCCCCAGCGTCCGGCAGGCCCGGAGGATCCGCAGGGCGATCTCGCCGCGGTTCGCGATGAGGACGCGCTCGAACATCAGCCGGCCTCCCCGCCGGGGGCGGGGCTGGCCCCCGGCCCGGCATCCCGGGGCTCCGCGGCGCCACCGCCGGCGGCGGCGTCTGTTCCCCGACCGGCGTCCCCGCGGCCGGCGGCCGGCTCGTCGAGGAGCTCGATCTCGACCACCGCCTGGCCGTACTCCACGGGATCGCCGGGCTCGACGACGGTGGCCCCGACGATGCCGTCGGCCGGGGCGACGAGCTCCTGGGGGACGCCCAGGACGTCGATCGTCCCCAGCCGGTCGCCGGCGCGGACCCGGGCGCCGGCGGCGAGGCCGGGGCGCGGCTGGAAGAAGCCGACGGCCGGCGACGTGGCCACGGCCCGGGTGGGGGCGACCTCGGGGACGGGCGCGATGCCCGGGGCGAGCGGGACGGCCGGGTCGGGCGCGGCCGGGTAGGGTGCATCAGCAGCGGGCGCGGCGGGATTGGCCGCCGGATGGCCGGCCGCCGGCGCGTGGCCCTCCAGGCGCGCGGGCGACCGGCCCGCGCTCCCCGTCCGGCGCGCTGCGCGGCCGTCGCCGGGCATGCGGAGCCGGAGACGCCAGCGGCCCTCCCGCACGTCGAGCTCGCCCAGCCCGCTCGCGCCCAGCTTGGCCACCAGGGCCGGGAGCAGCTCGTCCGCGAGGCGGTCGATCGCGGCGTGGTCGGCGCGCCGCTCCTCGGGCGTGCGCTCCGGCGCGTCGGCGTCGTGGTCGGCCACGCGTCAGACCTCCTCTCGCGCGGGGGGCTCGTCGCGACCTTCGCGCCCGTCGCGGGTCCCCAGGCCGCCCATGGCCTTGCCCACCGGCTCCAGCGCGCGGCGCAGCCGGTCGGCCAGGCCCCCGCGCTCGGCGGCCTCGGGGGCCTCCGGCTCGCCGAGATCGTCGAACGCCCCGAAGGCGCGGTAGCGCGTCGTCCGGGCCGCCACGAGCTCGTCGGGCGGCAGCGCCGCCAGCCGGTCCAGCTCGTCGGCGATCACCCCGCGGAGCCGGCGGGCCGTCTCGGCCGGGTCGGCGTGGGCTCCCTCGCCGGGCTCGGCCACGATGCGGTCGACGACGCCGAGCTCGAGCTGGTCGGCAGCCGACATCCGCATCGCCAGCGCCGCGTCGGGCGCCCGCTCCGACGTCCGCCACAGGATCGCGGCGCAGCCCTCGGGGCTGATCACGGAGTAGACGGCGTTCTCCAGGGCGACGACGACGTCGCCGGCGGCGATGGCGAGGGCCCCGCCCGAGCCGCCCTCCCCGGTGATCACGGTGACGATCGGCACCCGGATGCGGCACATGACCATGATCGCGTTGGCGATCGCGTCGGCCACGCCGCGCTCCTCCGCCTCCGCCCCGGGGTAGGCGCCCGGCGTGTCCACGAGCGTCACGACGGGGAGGCCGAAGCGGTCGGCGAGCTCGAAGAGGCGGATCGCCTTGCGGAAGCCCTCGGGCTTCGCCATCCCGAAGTTGCGGCGGATGTTCTCCTCGGTGTCGGCGCCCTTCTGGTGCCCCACGATCACGGCGCGCCGGCCGTCGATCCGGGCCAGGCCGCCGACGATGGCCCCGTCGTCGCCGAAGAGGCGGTCGCCGTGGAGCTCGGCGAAGGAGTCGGCGATCCCGGCCACGAGCTCCAGGGTGTGGGGCCGCCGCGCGTTGCGGGCCAGGAGCACCCGGGCCCACACCGCGTCGCGCGGGTCGGCCGGCGTCTCCGGGGCGGGGACGGGGGCTGCCGGGCGCTCCTTCGAGCGGCCGAGCAGGCGGTCAACCACGGCGCACGCTCCCGTCGACCCCCGCGGCCGGCGGCGGGGCCAGCACGTCGAGGAGGGCCGCCAGCTCGTCGCGCAGCTCGGAGCGGGCGACGATCCGGTCGACGAAGCCGTGCTCGAAGAGGAACTCGGCTCGCTGGAAGCCCGGCGGCAGCTCCTCGGCGATGGTCCCGGCCGAGACGCGGGCGCCGGCGAAGCCGATCAGCGCGTTCGGCTCGGCCAGGTTCACGTCGCCCAGGGCGGCGAACGAGGCGAAGACGCCGCCCGTCGTGGGGTCGGCCATCACCGACACATAGGGCAGTCCGGCGGCGCGGAGGGCCCCGAGGGCGGCGATCGTCTTGACGAGCTGCATCAGGGCCAGGGTCCCCTCCTGCATCCGCGCCCCGCCCGAGGCGCTGACGACCACGAGCGGCACGCCCTCGGCGAGGGCCCCCTCGGCGGCACGGGCGACCTTCTCCCCGACCACGGAGCCCATGGACCCGCCCATGAAGGTGAAGTCGAGGGCGCAGATCGCGATGCGGTGCCCGGCCAGCGACCCGAAGCCCCAGATCGCGGCGTCCTTCCGGCCGGTCGCGGTCTGCGCGGCGACGAGCCGGTCCGTGTAGGGCTTGCTGTCCACGAAGCCGAGCGGGTCGCGCGAGACGAGCCCGGGGTCGCGCTCCCGGAAGGTCCCCGGGTCGAGGAGCTGGGCGAGGCGCGCCGGGGCCGAGATGCGGAAGTGGTGGCCGCACGAGGGACAGACCCGCAGCGCCTTGTCGAGGTGCTTGTTGAAGAGCATCTCGGAGCAGCCCGGGCACTGCGTCCACATGTCCGGCGGGTAGCTCTCGCGGCGCGGCCGGAAGGGCAGGGTGATCGGCATCAGGAGAGCCCCCCGGCGATCGCGTCCCGCCCGGCGCGCGCGGCGCGGGCGAGGCGAACGGCGCGGGCCATGGGATCCGTCGGGGCGCCGCGGGTGAGCCGCCAGGCGACGAAGGCGGCCCCGGCCAGGCTGAGCGCGGCGGACGTGACGGCGCCCCCCACCAGCAGCGGGCGGCGGGCCGGGGGACGGGCCGCGGAGCCGTCGGGGTCGAGCACGGCGCGCCGGCCGCCGCCGAGCCGTGCTGCCGGGTTCCCGCCGGGGTCGGCGGAGCCGCCGGGGCCGTCCGGGCCGGCCGGCGCGCCCAGGAGGGCCGCCAGCTCCGGGTTGGCCAGCTCGTCGGCGAGCGCCGCGTCGCCCAGGAGCGGCGCCGGGAAGGGGATCACCGTGGCGTCGCCCCCGGCGACGGCCGCGAGGCGCAGGCCGGCGGCCGCCTCGGCAAGGCGCCGGGCCAGGCGCTCCTCGAAGCGGAACGACGGGTGGACGCGCACGAGCTCGTCGCGGAGCCGGCGGGCGGCCCCGCGGATCGCCGGGTCGAGCGCGGAGTCCGCCGGCGCGTCGTCGGCCCGCCGCTCGGCGGCGAGGAGGAGGGCCTCCAGGTAGCGGTCCGTGACGAGCGCCTCCACCTCGAGGGCCTCGAGGCCGGCCGCTGCCGTCATCGCCCCTCTCCCCGTGCGCCCAGGTCGCGGGCGACGGTGCGCAGGGCCCGGTGGAGGAGGACGCGGACGGCGCCCTCGGACCGCCCGAGGACGCCGGCGATCTCGGCGGTGCTCATCTCCTCGACGAAGCGCAGGACCACTGCCCGGCGCCGGTCGCCGGGGAGGCGGGAGACCGCCGCCCAGGCGGCCGAGGCCTCGGCGTGGGCAACGATGCCGCCCTCGACGTCGTCGGGGGCGGGGGTCGTCGCAGCGGCGTCGAGGGGTGCGGTGGGCCGCCGGCGCAGCGTCCGCCGGTGGTTGGCCACCACGTTGCGGGCGATCCGGAAGAGCCAGACCCGGAAGGTCGATGCCTCCGGGCCGGCCTCGGCCGGCGCCTCCTCGCGGAAGCGCGGCAGCGCGCCGAGGGCGAGCAGGAACGTGCGTTCCGTCACGTCCTCCGCCTCGTGATGATCGCCGAGCTCATGGAAGGCAAAGCTGTAGACCTGCGCGACGTACTTCCGATACAGGGCATCGAAGCGGGCCGGGTCGGCCTGGGCCTCCCGGACCGGGCCCCGGTCCGGGTCGAGCGGGACCACCCGCCCGGCGCCGCCGGCCGCCTCTCGTCCCCTCGTCCGTCCAAACACCGCTCGGGCCGTTCCGTTACACCGCGGCCGACGGCGTGGCCGTCGGCACCGCGTCGGCCGGGGCGTCGGCCGGGCCGGCCTGGGTGCGCGTCCGGTGGGGCGTCGGCCAGCCGCACGTGGACGACGTCGCCGGCGTGGACCGCCCGCTCGCCGCCGGGCGCGGCCGCGTCGGCCACCACGAGGGCGCCGGTCGCCGGGTCGACCCCGAGCGCCAGCACCTCCTCGGGGGCTGCGCCGTGCTCCTCGAGCCGCACCAGGCGGCCCGTGGTCACCTGCCGGGCGGCCCAGTCGTCGACCGGGAAGCGACCCGCGCGCAGGGCCTCCACGCGCGCCTCGAGGCGCGAGAGGAACCCGTCGAGCAGCAGGGCGCGGTCGATCGGCCGGCCCCCGGAGGCCTCGCCGAGGCTCGTCATCAGGGGGGCGATCCCGGGCGGGAAGTCGGCCCGCGCCCAGCCCGCGTTGACGCCGATTCCCACCGCCACCCGCGGGTCGCCGGTCCCGAGGCCGTCGGCCTCGCCGAGGACGCCGCCGAGCTTGCGGAGCGGCCCGCCGCCGAGCCCGATCCCGGCGCCAGGGCCCGCCCGGCATCGGGGCCCGTCCCACCGCCGAGGTCCGTCCCGGCGGCCCCCGGTGCGTCCTCCTCCATCACGAGATCGTTCGGCCACTTCAGGCGGATCGCCCGGTCGCGGAGGCCGGCGAGCTCCTCGGCAGCGTCGGCCATGGCGAGGCTCACGACCGCCGCCAGCCGCCAGGCATGGGCAGGTGCGAGCCACGCGGGCCGGAAGCCGACGGACAGGAGGAGCGCAGCACCGGGCGGCGCGACCCACGTCCGGCCGGCCCGCCCGCGTCCGGCGGTCTGCTCGTCGGCCACGGCCAGGCAGACCTCCGGCGTCCCCGCGGCCAGCCAGGCGCGGACCGCGTCGTTCGTCGAGCCGATCCGCGCGAACCGCTCCTGCCGGGCGAGGAACGTCACCGGCTCGCGGCCGCCCCGTCGACCGGGTCCGGCGTGGCCAGCTCGAAGGTGGCGTGGAGGGCCCGCACGGCGGTCTCCAGCTGCTCCTCGGCGACCGTGCAGGTGATCCGGACCTCCGACGTCGAGATCATCTCGATGTTCACGCCGGCGTTGCTGAGGGCCCCGAACATCCGCGCCGCGTAGCCGGGCGCGTTGTGGAGGCCGGCGCCCACGATCGACACCTTGGCGATCGAGGGATCGGTGGTCATCTCCCGGAAGCCGAGCTCGCGGACGACCGGCTCGAGGAGCTTCGTCGCCTTCGCCAGCTCGACCCGGGGCACGGTGAAGCTCATGTCGGTCGTGCCGCCGTGCCCCACGTTCTGGACGATCATGTCGACGCTGATGCCGCCCTCCGCCAGGGGCGCGAAGACGGCGTGGGCGACGCCGGGGCGATCGGGGACCTCGACGAGGGTGATCTTGGCGACGTTCCGGTCGTGGGCGATCCCGCGGACCTTGTTGCGCTGCTCCACGAGCGGGTCCTCCTTGATGAGGGTGCCGGGGGCGTCCTCGAACGAGCTGAGGACCTCGATGACGACGTCGTTGACCCAGCCGAGCTCCACGGCGCGGACCTGCATCACCTGGGCGCCCTGGTGGGCCAGCTCCAGCATCTCCTCGTAGCCGATGACGGCAAGCTGGCGGGCGTCGGGGACGAGGCGCGGGTCGGCCGTGTAGATCCCCTTCACGTCGGTGTAGATCTGGCAGCGGTCGGCGCGCAGGGCCGCGGCGAGGGCGACCGCGGTGGTGTCGCTGCCGCCCCGGCCGAGGGTCGTCGTCTCCATCAGCTCGATCGCCATCGCGCTCTGGCCCTGGAAGCCGGCGACGATGACGACCCTGCCGTCGGCCAGCTCGGCGCGGATCCGGACGGGGTCGATGCCGGCGATGCGGGCCTTCCCGTAGGTCCCGTCGGTGACGATCCCGGCCTGGGCGCCGGTCAGGGCGATCGCCGACACGCCGACGGCGTGGAGGGCCATCGCCATGAGGGTCGCGCTCTGGTGCTCGCCCGTGGCGAGGAGCATGTCCAGCTCGCGCGGGTCGGGCTCGTCGGTGATCGCCGCGGCCAGGGAGAGGAGCTCGTCGGTGGTGTCGCCCATGGCGGAGACGACGACGCACAGGTCCGCGCCGGCGGCGCGGGCCGCGGCGACGCGGCGGGCGACGCGGCGGATCCGGTCGGCGTTGCCGACGGAGCTGCCGCCGAACTTCATGACGACGAGGGGATGCGACATCGGCGCGGATTGTACCGCTCCGCGAACGCGAGGCCGAACACAGGGCCGGGGGGCGCTCCCGCCTCGGCCCCCCAACCCTGTCGAGACCATGCCCCGGCGACCCGCCGGTCGGCCCCCGACGGCCGATGCCGTACCATCGGGCCGTTCGTGACCGCCGCCAGGAGCCAGCGCCCGCCATGTGCTTCGACCTCGACAGCCGGCCCCCGATCGAGCCGATCGCCGGGGGAGCGGTGGATGCGCAGGAGCTGGTGCTTCGTGCGGGCGACGGCGGACGCTTCGCCGGGCTGCTCACGCGGGCCGAGGCGCCGACGGGAGCCGGGATCATCGTCCTCCCCGACGTCCGGGGCCTGCATCCCTACTACGAGGAGCTCGCCCTGCGCTTCGCCGAGGCCGGCGTGGACGCCCTCGCGATCGACTACTTCGGGCGCACCGCCGGGATCGGGATCCGCGAGCGCCCGATCGACTTCGACTTCATGGCCCACGTCGGCGAGACGCGCTTCTCGAACCTGTCGTGGGACATCGGGGCGGCGGCGGAGCGCCTTCGCGGGCTCGGCGCCGGCCGCGGACGGGCGATCTTCACGATCGGCTTCTGCTTCGGCGGGCGCCTCGCCTTCATGGCCAACACGCTGGGGCTCGGGCTGGCCGGCTCGATCGGCTTCTACGGCTGGCCGGTGGGCGCGAGCCGGGACATCCCGGCCCCGGCCAATTCAACCGGGCTGATGACGGGGCCGGTCCTCGCCATCTTCGGCGGGGCCGACCGGGGGATTCCCGCCGACGCGGTCGAGGCGTTCGGGGATGCGCTCGCCGCCACCGGGCTGCCCCACGACGTGGTCACCTACCCCGGCGCCCCGCACTCCTTCTTCGACCGCAAGGCGGAGGACTTCGCGGACGTCTCCGCCGACGCCTGGGAGCGCGTCCTCTCCTTCATCCGGACGAACACCCCGGCCGCCTGACGCCGGCCTACCGACGGACGCGCCCCCGCCTTCGGTCAGCGGCCGCTAACGGTCCGCGCGATCTTACGCTCCGATCGCCTGCTCCACGCGAGCGCCCGTGTTGCGTGGCGCCACGAGCTCCACCCGCCCCGGCAGGTCGAGGTCCGCGGCCGCCGCACGGAACGCGCCCTCGATGCGGGTCAGCGTGGAGAGCGAATCGGCGAAGGCGATGATCGTGCTGCCCGCGCCGGAGAGGCACGCCCCCAGGGCGCCCGCGGCGCGCGCGGCCGCGACCAGCTCAGGCAGCTGCGGGTAGACGGCCGCCCGGTACGGCTCGTGGAGCCGGTCCACGGTGAGGTGGCCGAGGCCCTCGGCGCTTCCCGCCGCGAGCGCCGCCACACCCAGCGCGACGCGCTGCAGGTTCGCCACCGCGTCCGCGAGAGGCACCTTCCTGGGGAGCGCCGCCCGCATCTCGCTCGTCGCCAGGCGGAGGTCGGGGATGAAGAGGACGGTGCGCAGGTCGCGCGGGATGTCGAAGCGGATCGCCATCGGCGCGTCGCCGTGGGCGGCGATCGTGAAGCCCCCGAGGAGGGCCGCCGCCGCGTTGTCGGGGTGGCCCTCGATCTCCGTCGCCAGGGCGAGCACCCGGTCCGCCGGCAGCGTCTCGCCGGCGAGCGCCGCGCCGGCCAGGATGCCGGCCACGGTGGCCGCCGCGGACGAGCCGAGGCCCCGCGCCAGCGGGATCCGGTTGCGCATCTGGATCCGCCAGCCGAGCTCCCCCGCCGAGGCTCCGCGCACCTCGGCGAGGCCGCGCTCGAGGGCGACGACGAAGGCGTTCGTGCGGTCCCCGGGGAGCTCCCCGGACCCCTCGCCCTCGACGGCGAGCTCCACGCCGGCGCCCGGCCGGGCGAGGCACTCGACCTCCACCCTGTCGACGATCTCGAGGGCCACGGCCAGGCAGTCGTAGCCGGCACCGAGGTTCGCGCTCGTGGCCGGGACCTCCACGGCGACCCAGCGCCCATCCAGGTCGGCGAAACGGCTCATCGCCATCGCCGGGCCTCCGCCGCCGCGGGCAACGCCCCGAACCCGTGGTTCATCGCCATCCGAGCGCCTCCATGATCGACCCGAGGGTGGCGTCGGCCTCCAGCAGCCCGTGCTCCGCCGCCAGGCAGGCCCCGCTGTCGGGGTCCTTGAGGCCGTGGCCGGTGAGAACGCAGACGACCGTGGCGTCGGCGTCCAGGCGTCCCTCCGCCCGGAGCTTCCGCACGCCGGCCAGGCTCGCCGCGGACGCCGGCTCGCAGAAGATGCCGGCGAGGCGCACCACGTCGCGATAGGCCGCGTAGATCTCGTCGTCCGTGACCGACTCGATCAGCCCGCCCGACTCGTCGCGGGCGGCCGTCGCCTTCTCCCACGACGCCGGGTTGCCGATGCGGATCGCGGTCGCGAACGTCTCCGGGTGCTCCACCGGGTGGCCGAGCACGATCGGCGCCGCCCCGGCGGCCTGGAAGCCCCACATCCGGGGCAGGCGGTCGACGACGCCGGCCTCGCGGTAGGCCCGGAAGCCCATCCAGTACGCGCTGATGTTCCCGGCGTTGCCGACCGGGATGGCCAGGATGTCGGGCGGCCCGCCGAGGTCGTCGCAGACCTCGAAGGCGGCTGTCTTCTGGCCCTCCAGGCGGTACGGGTTCAGCGAGTTGACGAGGGTGATGGGGCGCTCGTCCTGGGCCGCCAGCTCGCGCACGGCGGCCAGCGCGGCGTCGAAGTTGCCGCGGACCGCGAGCACCCTCGCCCCGGCGGCCTGCGCCTGCAGGAGCTTGCCGGCGGCGATCTTCCCGGCCGGCAGGACCACCACGACCTCCAGGCCGGCGGCGGCGCCGTACGCCGCGGCCGAGGCGGAGGTATTGCCGGTGGAGGCACAGACGATCGAACGGGCGCCCCCCTCGAGGGCCTTCGCCACGGCCATCACCATCCCGCGGTCCTTGAAGGAGCCGGTCGGGTTGGCGCCCTCGAGCTTGAGGTGCAGGTTGCGGAGGCCCCACGCCTCGCCGAGGCGGTCCGCGCGGACGAGGGGCGTGGCGCCCTCGCCGAGGGAGAGCCTGGGCGTGACGTCGGTCAGCGGGAGGAAGGCCCGATACCGCTCCAGGAGCCGCGGGCGGGGCAGGCCCCGCGAGTCGACGGCGACCGGGTCTCCGGCGGCCGCAAGCCCCGCCGCGGCGACCGGCCCGACAGCCGCGGCCGGCCGGGCCCCGCCCATCAGTCTGTCACCGGGTAGAGCGTGGCGTCGACGCCATCGGCCAGCAGCGGCGCGATCGCAGCTCGTGCCGCCTCCAGCGTCAGCAGGCCCGTCCGGACCGCCGTCCCGCCGAGGACCTCCTCGAGCGCGGCCCCGTCGCCGACGGTGTCGCGCCGGACGCCCTCCGCCGCGACCCCGGGCAGGTAGGCGAACCACGGGCGCGAGCCCGCGAACGGCGCGTCGGCATCGGCGCGGACCGGGGCTCCGCCGGCCGGCGCCAGGCCGGCCCACGTGCTGCCTCCGCCCCGGGCGATCGCGAGGAGGTCGCCGAGGACCGCGCTGCTGGTCGCGTCGCCGCCGGCCCCCGGCCCGGCGAAGGCCACGTCGCCGACGGGCTCGGCCCGGACCTCGATCCGGTTCAGCACGCCGTCGGTCCCGCCGAGAGGCGACGCCTGGGGCACTGCGGTGGGAACGACGGCCGCCGCCAGCCGCCCGTCCGCGCTCGCCTCGACGGCCGCCAGCAGCTTCAGGTCGAACCCCAGGAAGTAGGCTCCGGCCATCTCCTCCGAGGTGACGCCGGTGATCCCCGGCCTCCCCCACCCCCGGGCCGACGGCGGCGCGCACGGGACGCCGGCCGGCTCCAGCCAGGTCCCGAAGGCCAGCCGCGCGAGGAGCACGAGCTTGTTGACCGCGTCGTCGCCCTCGACGTCGCCGCGCGGGTCGGCCTCCGCGTAGCCCCTCGCCTGCGCCTCGGCAAGCACGTCGTCGTAGGAGCGTCCGCCCTCGCCCATCGCCGTCAGGATGAAGTTCGTCGTCCCGTTCACGATCCCGCGGACGCGGCGCACGGCGTTGGCGGCCAGGTCGGCCGCGATCGGCGACAGGACGGGGATGCCGCCGCCGACGGCAGCCTCGAAGCGAAGCGGGACGCCCGCCCGCCGGGCGATCGCCTCGAGCTCGGGACCGTGGTGGGCGACCATGTGCTTGTTGGCGGTGACCACCGCCTTGCCGGCCTCGAGCGCGGTCGCCGCGAGGGTCCGGGCCGGCTCGTCGCCGCCCATCAGCTCCACGACGGCGTCGATGCCGGGGTCGGCCACGAGGTGCGCCGCGTCGTCGGTCAGGATGTCGTCGGGAATGCCGCGCGCCCGGGCCCTGGCGAGATCCTTCTCGGCGACGGCAGCGAGGACGAGGGGCCGTCCGTCGGACGGCGCGAGCCGCTCGGGATGCTCGAGGAAGGCGCGCACGACGGAGCCGCCGACGGTGCCGGCGCCGAGCACCGCGACGCGGAGGGGGTTCTGGCTGGACATCGCGGAGATCGTAGCGGACGCGGGGGCCGTCGGGGCCGCCAGGTGTCACCCGCCGCCCGGGGCTGCCCGCTACACTCCGCGGCGATGACCACCTCGTCTCCTGCGAAGGTCCGCTGCTTCAGCGGGATCCAGCCCTCCGGCGCGCCGCACATCGGGAACGACCTCGGCGCCATCCGCAACTATGTCGCCCTCCAGGATCGCTACGAGTCGATCTACTGCATCGTCGACTTCCACGCCCTGACGACCGTCCACGACCCCGACCGGCTCCGCGGCCAGACGCGCGAGATGGCCGCCGCGCTGCTGGCCCTCGGCCTGGACCCCGCGAGGTGCACCCTCTTCGTGCAGAGCCACCGGCCCGAGGTGGCCGAGCTCATGTGGCTCTTCTCGACGGTGACGCCGGTGAGCTGGCTGCAGCGGACGCCGACGTACAAGGAGAAGCGGGCCAACCAGCCCGACGACGTCAACCACGGGCTCCTCACCTACCCCGTCCTCCAGGCGGCCGACATCGTCCTCTACAAGGCGTCGGTCGTGCCGGTCGGCAAGGACCAGGCGGCGCACCTGGAGCTGTCCCGCGAGATCGTGCGGGCGTTCAACGCGCGCTACGGGGAGACGTTCCCCGAGCCGCAGGCCGTGCACACCGACGCGCCGATCGTCCTCGGCACCGACGGTGCGAAGAAGATGTCGAAGTCGCTGGGAAACACGATCGAGATCTTCGCCCCCGACGACGAGATCCGGCGCCAGGTGATGGGGATGGTCACGGACACCCTGCGCATCAAGCGCACCGATCCGGGCCACCCGGAGCGATGCAACGTCTGCCAGCTCCACCGCTTCTTCGGCGACGACTACGCGGAGATCTGGGACGGCGAGCGGACGGCGCGCACCGGCTGCGTCGACACCAAGAAGCTGCTCGTCGAGCGCCTCCTCGCGTACTACGCGCCGGCGCGCGAGCGGTACGCGGACCTCGTCGCGCACCCCGAGCGGGTCGACGGCGTGCTGGAGGAGGGCGCCGCCCGCCTGCGGCCGATCGTCGACGCGACGCTGGCCGAGGTCCACGAGAAGATGGGCCTGCGGTAGGACGTCCGGCGAGCGGGTGGAGCCCGCTCACGGGCCTCCGCCGCCCTGCTACGATCGCGGCAGGCCGGGCCCGCCGGGCCCGCCCGAACCGGCACCTGCCGGACGACCGAGGGTCATGCCACGGACGTTGACCAGCCCGCCGCGCAGCCGCCCCCGTCGCAGGCCCCGGGGCCGCCCCCGGCGGTCTTCCTGACGCCGCGCGAGCGGCGCTGGCTGACGGTCCTCCTCATCCTCGGCTCGATCGCCCTCTTCTTCGTCGTCCTCGGCCAGCTGGCCGGCGTCTGGGCCGTCTTCTCGGACCTGATCCTGATCTTCTTCTTCGCCTGGCTGCTCGGGTTCATCCTGGAGCCGGTCGCGGCCTGGCTGGCCCGCTTCATGCCGCGCGTCGTGGCCGTGACCATCGCCTACGGCTCCGTCGCCCTCGTCGCCTTCGGGCTGGTCGTGGTGGCCGCCTCGGCCCTCTTCGCCTCGATCTCCGACTTCCTCGCCAACCTGACCCAGTTCCAGCAGGACCTCCTGGCACTCGTGAAGCCGATCTCCGACTGGCTCGTCTCGCTCGGCTTCGACCAGGTCGACCTCACCTCGCAGGTGCAGACCATCCTGACGACCCTCGCCGGCGGGGCCCAGGACCTCCTGGGCCCCCTGCAGGACGTGGCGGTGGCCAGCGTCGGCTTCGTGGGGAACATCCTGGTCGTCTTCTTCCTCGCGATCTTCATCTCGATCGACCGGGCCGCGATCGGGTCCTTCATCCTGCGCCTGGTCCCGCCCGCCTACGGCGGTGAGGCCCACCTCCTGTCGGAAAGCGTCGGGCGCTCGTTCGGCGGCTTCCTCCGCGGGATGGTGGCGGTCGGCGGCACGTACGCGCTCGTGGCGCTCCTGTGCAACCTCGTCCTCGGCCTGGAATACGCGGCCATCACGACGATCGCGGCCGGCGTGCTGATGGCGATCCCCTTCTTCGGGCCCTTCGTCTCCTGGTCGCCGCCGGTCATCGTCGCGGCGGTGACTCAGCCCGAGGCCCTGGTCCCGGCGCTCCTGATCATGGGCATCGGCTGGTTCGTCAACCAGAACATCCTCCAGCCGCGCGTCCTCGCCGGCGCCGTCGGGCTCCACCCGGTCGTGGTCCTCGCGTCCGTGCTCATCGGCCTCAAGCTGTTCGGGATCGCGGGCGCCATCTTCGGCCTGCCCATCGCGGCGGTCATCTCCTCGTTCTTCTTCTACTTCCTGCGCCGCAACGTGCGGCCCGACGAGCGGTCCGTGGCCGCCCGGGCCGCCCAGCGCCTCTCGGAGCGGGAAGGGCGGCCGAAGCGGGTGCCGCGCGAGCCGCGCCCCGGCGAGGAGGAGGAGATCCTGGCCGAGCAGGTCGGCCTGCAGGTCGACGCAGCGCTCGGCGTGACGCGTGCGCCCGACGGGACGCCCGTGCTCGACACGACGCCTGCGCTCGACACGACGCCGCCCGCTGCCGCCCCGGACCCGGGCCCCGGCACTGCCGACAGGCCCACACCTGGATGACGGCCCGACCCAGGATCCTCGTCACCAACGACGACGGCATCGAGTCGCGCGGGCTCCTCGCCCTCAAGCAGGCGCTGGAGCCGCTCGGCGAGGTGCTGGTCATCGCCCCGGAGACCAACCAGAGCGCCGTCGGCCATTCGCGGACGATGTGGCGGCCGCTCCGCGTCCGCGAGCGGACGCTGGCCGATGGCTCGCCGGCCTGGTCCATCGACGGCTCGCCGTCCGACGCGGTCGGCCTCGTCTTCCTGGGCCTCCTGCCGGGCCCCATCGACCTCGTGGCCAGCGGGATCAACCACGGGGCGAACCTGGGCGACGACATCACCTACTCGGGGACCGTGAGCGCGGCGATGGAGGCGGTGCTCAACGGCTGCCCGGCCTTCGCGATCAGCGTCGACGACTACGCCCCGGACGATTTCGAGCTGGCGGTGGAGGCGGGGCGCGTGGTGGCCCGGGCCGTCCTCGCCCGGGGCCTGGAGCCGGGGCAGCTTCTCAACGTCAACGTCCCGGCCATCCCGCTGGCCGCGTGCGCCGGCTTCGAGGTCGCCCGCCTGGGCAAGCGCACCTACCAGGACGAGCTGATCCGGCGCGAGGACCCCCGCGGCGTCCCCTACTACTGGGTCGGCGGCTCGCCGCCCACCGGGCACGCGATCCCCGGCACGGACGTCGACGCCGTGCTCAACAACCGGGTGGCGATCACGCCGATCCAGCTCGACCTCACGGCGGACCGCTTCCTCGAGCGCCTGCGCGGCTGGGAGCTGAAGCTCGGGGGCTGACCGGCCGGGGCGCCGGTCGGCCGAGCCCGCCGGGCGGCCGAGCCGGCAGCCAGGCGACAACCGGCCTGCCGTCGTGGCGACCTCCGACCGGTTCGCGACGCTCTCCCGCGGCGTACGCTGGCGGCAGCAGGCGACCCTTCCGTCTCGCGCGAC
>CAVPWX010000018.1:0-12331 GCA_963709605.1 uncultured Chloroflexia bacterium
AGCCAAACGGCTCTCCGCGGACGCCACCACCGGCCGGATCAGGGCGATAATGGAGACACTCAAGGAGAGTTCCGAATGAGGCTCGTAGTCACTCTGGAACGCGACGAAACGGGCATGATCGTCGCGGAGTGCCCGGCGATACCCGGCTGTTTGTCTCAGGGACGGACCGAGGACGAGGCAATCGCGAACATCCGGGAGGCGATCGCCGCCTGCGTCGAGGCGCGGGTCGCCAGCGGAATGCCGGTGACCATCGCCACCCGGGAGGTCGAGGTCGCCGTCTGATGGTCAGGCGCCGGTCGTCTCCGGCGCTGAAGCCGTCAAAACCTTCCAGCGAGCCGGCTGGCGAGTGGATCGTCAAAGGGAAGTCAGTCGTCCTGCTCAGGCCCGCCCCGTCGTGAGCCTGTCCGTGCCCCAACACCCCGAACTCGCGCCCGGTACGTTGCGCGCTTCATCCGTGCGGCCGGCCGAGCGTCGAGGAGTTCGCGGCTCTCCTGTAGCCCCTCCCCGCCCTGCAGTCGTGTCCCTGATCCGAGTCGGCTCATCGAACGCTGAGGCCCGGGGCGGATGATCTTGCCCGAGGTCATCCGGAGCCGGTGATGCCCGTCGCGGCGGTGACGCGCCTCGGGCCGTACGAGGTCGTCGCCCCGCTCGGAGCCGGGGGCATGGGCGAGGTGTACCGCGCGCGGGACACCCGGCTCGGGCGCGACGTGGCGCTCAAGGTGCTGCCGGCCGAGTTCGCCGGGACCCCGACCGGCTGCGCCGGTTCGAGCAGGAGGCGCGCGCCCCGCGGCGCTCTCCCACCCCAACGTCCTCGCCATCTACGACGTCGGCACCCACGAGGGCGCGCCCTACCTGGTCGAGGAGCTGCTCGAGGGGGAGACCCTGCGCGAGCGCGCTCGCGGCCGGGGCGCTCCGGCCGCGCAAGGCGGTCGAGTTCGCGCGTGCAGATCGCCCGCGGCCTCGCGGCGGCGCACGAGAAGGGATCGTCCACCGCGACCTCAAGCCCGAAACCTCTTCGTCACCGGGACGGCGGGTCAAGATCCTCGACTTCGGCCTCGCCAAGCTGACCGTCGACGCGAGCCGGCGGACCGGCGAGACGTCACCGACGACTGGCCGGCGACGGAGGCCGGCCCGGTGCTGGGCACGGTGGGCTACATGGCGCCGGAGCAGGTGCGGGGCAGCCGCGTCGGACCACCGGGCGGACATCTTCGCCTTCGGGTGCCGTGCTGTACGAGATGCTGTCCGGCGCCGCGCCGTTCGCCGGCGACACCGCCGCGACGCGATGACGGCGATCCTGCACGAGGACCCGCCGCCGCTCGGGCCGGCGCGAGCGTGCCGCCGGCGCTCGAGGGGATCGTGCGCCGGTGCCTGGAGAAGCGGCCGGAGGAGCGCTTCCAGTCGGCGCAGGACCTGCGCTACGCGCTCGAGGCGGTGGCGGAGGCGGCCGCCGCCGGGGTGATGGGATGCGACGCGAGGAGCCGCGGCCGTACCCGGGCTGGCGGCGTTTACGGAGTCGGACGCGGAGCGGTTTTTCGGCCGCGAGGAGGAGGTCGACGGCGCTGTGGGGCAAGGTGGCGCAGCGCGCACCTGCTGGCGCTCATCGGACCGTCGGGGTCGGGCAAGACCAGCTTCCTGCGGGCGGGCGTGGTCGGCCCACGCCCCGCCCGGCTGGCGTTGCCTGGTGGCGACGCCGGGGCCGGCGCCGTTCGCCGGCCTGGCGCGCGCGCTGCGCCGAGCTGCGCGGGTGACCCCGGGGCGGTCCAGGAGCTGATCGACTTCCACCGTCCGGAGGTCGCGTCCGGCGCTGGTCGGCGCGGTGGCGGGGAGACGAGGGGGGCCTGGTGGTGGTCGACCAGTCCGAGGAGCTGTTCACCCTGAACGGCGCGGAGGTGCAGGCGCCCTTCGCCGAGCTGCTCGGCCGCCTCGCGCCCTGACGCGGGTGCACGTCGCTCCTCTCGCTGCGCGACGACTTCCTGTTCCGGTGCACGCCCACCCGCAGCTGAGGCCGGTGTTCTTCGACGCATCACGCCGCTCGGGCTCGCCGACCGGGCAAGCCCTCCGCCGGGCGGTGGTGGAGCCGGCGCGGCGGCTCGGTTCGCCTTCGAGGACGAGGCGCTGGTGGAGGAGATGCTGGCGGCAGTCGAGGGGGAGCGGGGCGCGCTGCCGATGCTCGCGTTCGCCGTGGCGCGGCTGTGGGAGGAGCGCGACGTCGAGCGGAACCTCCTCACCCGGGAGGCGTACGCCCGGATCGGCGGGGTGGCCGGCGCGCTCGCCCAGCACGCCGAGGCGACCCTCGAGAGCTCGGCGAGGGCGGGTGGCGGTCGTGCGGGAGCTGTTCCGCAACCTGGCGACCGCCCAGCAGACTCGGGCCGTGATCGACGCGGGAGGAGCTGCTGTCGGTGTTCCCCGCAGAATGCGGGGGGACGCGAGCAGGTGCTCGGCCGCTCGTCGACGCCCGGCTCCTGACCTCGTTCGAGGTCGAGGGGCGGAGCGGCCGGGCCGGCACCGGGTCGAGGTGGTGCACGAGTCGCTCCTCGACCTGGCCGCGGCTGGTGCGCTGGCAGAACCAGGACGAGGACTGGGCCCTGCTGCGCGACCAGCTCCGGGAGGCGGCGCGGGCGTGGCACAAGCGGGGGCGGCCGGAGGACCTGCTCTGGAGCGGTACCGCGGTACCGGAGTACAGCCTGTGGCGGGAGCGCTACCGCGGCGGACTTTCCGAAGTCGAGGAGGGGTTCGGCCGGGCCATGCGCGAACGGGCGCGACGGAAGAGGCGACTGGTGCGAGCCGCCGCGGCAGCGGCCCTCGTCGCGGTCAGCTCGGTGGCCATCGTCGTGAGCGTCCTGCGACACCAGGCGGTGCGGCAGGCCGAGCGGGCCGCCCGGCAGGCGCAGCTCGCCGTGGCCAGCAAGCTCGTCGCCCTCGGCCGGAACCAGCTCGACCGTTACCCGGCCGCGAGCCTCGCCTACGCACGGCGCAGCCTGGAGACAGCGGACAACCCGGAGGCCCGCCGCCTCGCCGTCGAGGCCCTCTGGCGCTCGCCGTCGCTTCGCGTCCTCCCTGCCGCCGAAGGCGGCGGTTCGGGATAACCGGCCTCTCTCCCGACGGCACGACGCTGGCTGTCTACGCCTGGACGGGCAACATCCTGCTCTATCCAGCGGGCGGCAGCCCGCCGCGCAAGCTGAGCGGGTTCACGCAGCCCGCCTATCCCCCGCCGATACTCTTCAGCCCCAAGGGGGACGCCTTGCTCACGTGGCTCGAGAGCGAGGACCGCCTGCGCTGTCCCCGGTCGAGAGCGGCCGGGAGACCCGCCGGCTCCCGAAGCTACTCGAGGGGACCGCTCCTCGCTGGCTGGCGACGAAGGCCGGCATCGTCCTCTTCCGGCCGCTCGGGAGCCCGGTCCGCGCCGACGCCTGGGAGTTGTGGCCGTGGGAAGGAGACCCCGTGCGGCGCGTCGGCGTCCTGCGGCGCGGTGCGCGTCTGCCTGGAGACGAGAACTCCCGGTTGGCGGCCGACGAGAGCCTCCGCTGGGCGGCTTCGGCTCACGACGGACACGTGTTCGTGCGTCCCGTGCCGGGCGGCGTCGACACCCCCGAGCGTCAGATCGCGTCGTACGACGCGAAGACGTTCAAGGGAATGGCATTCAGCCCTCGAGCCGACCGGCTCGCGATGCGCGACTCGACGGGCCGGATGACGGTCTTCGACCTGGTCGCCGGGCGGACCACGCGCTCCCGCGTCTACAACCAGTCCAATCCCGAGTCGAGCTTCTTCGACGGATGGTTCGACGCGTCCGGCTCGCGGCTGGTCTGGGGATCGTCGTCCGAGGCGCGGGTCAGCTTGTGGGATCTCGCCGGTCCCCCGGACGCGGCGCCACGGTCATTGCTCGGTCCCGAGACCGGGGCGACGATGCAGGCGCTGTTCGAGCCCCGCGGAGAGTGGCTGGCTGTCGTCAAGGGGGAGGCCATCGGGCTCGGGCGGTGGCGCAGCCCTGGACGCGCGTCATCGGCGGCCACGCCGCCGTGGCCGAGCTCGCGTTCACGCCGGACTCGAAGTGGCTCCTGTCCTGTGCGATGGACGGCGCGCATCGGTGGCCCCTCGACCCGTCGGCGGGAGAGGCGGGCCTCCTTGCCGAACTCGGCGGGGGACCCAACTGCTACTCGATCGCCGTCTCGCCGGACGGCCGAGAAGTCCTCCGGGGTTTCGGAGGAGCGAAGGTCGTGTCGTTGCTGGGGCAGCGGGGCCGGTGGCTGTCCCCGAGAGGTGGCCCACCCACGAGACGATCAGTGCGGTTGCATTCGATCCCTCTGGCCGGCTGATGGCCGCCGCGACGACATTCTCCCGGCCACCCGCACGCAAGCTCTTGCGCGTCTGGGAGCGCTCGGAACCGAGCCCCTGCACGAGTGGCCTGTGGCTCCGCCGGGTCAGACAGACAGCAACTGGGAGTGGGGGGTCGAGCGCATCGAGTTCCTCGACGCCCAGCACGTCCTCCTCTCCTGCGGCGGGGGTGTCCGCCGCCTCGACCTGAGCACCGGGGCGGGCGAGATGCTGTGGCGGATCGACTCGGCGGTCGCCGCCGTGACGCCGGGCCTGGCCGTGAGCCCGGACCGACGCTTCGTCGTGGCCTCGCTTCCTGCCGGCTCGCTAGGCGTGGGAGAGCTGCGCGCCTGGACGGGCCCGGTCGTACTGGATCTCGCGAAGGGCACCCGCCGTGACGTCCATTCTCACGGGAACCAGGTCGGAGCCGTTGCGTTCGACCCCGGCGGTCGCGTGCTGGTGACCGGCGACACTTCGGGGGCCGTCCGGGTGGGAGGCATCGACGGCAGCGAGCCGCACCTCCTCCTCGGCCACTCCGGGCCCGTCGGGAACGTTGCCGTCTCGCCCGACGGGAAGTGGATCGCCTCGGCGGCCGGATCCGAGTTCCGCCTCTGGCCGATGCCGGACCTCTCGAAGCCGCCGCTGCACACGCTGCCCTACGAAGCGCTCCTGGCGAAGCTCCGGAGCTTGACGAACCTGGAAGTGGTCGACGATCCCGTTTCCGCCACCGGCTACAAGGTCCAGATCGGCCCCTTCCCGGGCTGGAAGGACGTGCCGACCTGGTGAGGGTTCAGCGATAGACGGCCAGCGCGCGGGTGACCGCCTCGGCCAGGTAGAGCGCGCCGAGGCCGAGGGCGAAGGCGGGCTCGAGCCAGCTTCTCCAGCCGGCGAGACGCCTCCTTCGCGACTCCTCTTTCTCGCGATGCGAGGCGAGCACTTCCACGCAGCGTGCCCGGATCCGCTCGACCCGCTCCGGGGCGGCGTCGTGCACACGCAGGGCGGCGAGGCCCTCCTCGACCGCGTCCCCGGGTTCCCAGGTCGTCATGGCCATCACCCCGCTTTCGCCCGCGGCGCCACGCGGTCCGCGTTCATCTCGGCGGCCAGCCTCTCCCGCGCCCGGTGAAGCCGTGCGCGGAGCGTGACCGCTGGGAGCCCGCACACGCCCGCCGCCTCCGACGGGGTGAGGCCCTCGACGCCCACCAGCAGCAGCACCTCACGATCCCGGAGGGGCAGGCGCGCCAGGGCCGCTTCCACCTTCCCTCGAGCTCGGCCCGCGCGGCCGCCTCGAACGGCGAGGCGCCCCGCTCGGGCGCGGGCCAGGAGGGATCGAGCTCGGTCACCCGCGTCTCGTCCACGGCCCGCGACCGGCGCCAGCTGAAGTACAGGTTCCGGGCTACGGTGAACAGCCACGGCCCGACGCGGGCGTCGTCGGTGAGGGTCCCGGCCCGCGTCACCAGGCGCAGCCACGTCTCTTCGAGCAGGTCCTCGGCCACGTCGCGCCGGCGGCTGAGGCGGACGAGGAACCCGAAGAGGCGCGGCCGGTAGGCCTCGTAGATCGCCTCGAAGGCGGCCTGGTCCC
This sequence comes from uncultured Chloroflexia bacterium, assembly GCA_963709605.1. Classification (GTDB taxonomy): domain Bacteria; phylum Chloroflexota; class Limnocylindria; order Limnocylindrales; family CSP1-4; genus CTSoil-043. The sequence goes on from CAVPWX010000018.1 coordinate 5,891, forward strand.
CCGCCTTCAGTCGGGCCACGAGCCGAAGCTCGATCTCCCGGTCCACGAAAGCTAGTACGCGCCCGCGGGCCGGGCGTGACGCACGGTCACGGGCCGGCCTCCCCCGCGTCTCTTCCCATGACGGTCGTTGCCAAGGAGGTGGACATGACGCTCGGTATCATCATCACACTCTTCGTTGCGATTGTCGGTCTCGGCGCCCTCTGGACGGCCATGCGCTTCGCCATCCGTCCCACCGAGCAGGGGCTGGCGGTCCTGCGTCCGCTGTCCTCGGCCACGACCTTCGGCGCCCTCTGCGCCTGCCTCCTCGGCGTCGCGACGGCGCTGGTGAACGTCGTCGCGAACCTGGAAGCGGCGGCCGACACCGCGGCCACGGCCGCGGCCTGGCGGCACTTCCTCGCCGGACTCGCCGAGGGTGTCGCGCCGGCCGGCGTGGCCTTCGCGCTCCTCGCGGTGGCCTGGCTGCTGGCCGCCGTCGGCCTTCGGCGGCAGGCCTGATCTCCCTTCCTCCGCGCGCTAGAATGGTCGCGCGAGGGGGGCGCGGCCGATGGTGGACGAGGCACCGGACGGAGTCGATCGCCGCTTCGGGAAGCGGCTGAAGCTGCCGGTGTCGGTTCGGGTGCGGGTCGGGGACGGGCCCGAGCTGGTCTCGAAGGTCCGCGACGTCAACGCGCGCGGGCTGGGCCTGGAGTCTGTCGCCGGCGCCCGCGAAGGCGACCGGCTCGCGATCGAGTTCGAAGGCTACCCCGGCGTCTGCGGCGCCTTCTCCCTCGTCGCCCGCGTCGTGAACGTGTTCGATCCCGTGGCGAACGGCGTGGGGGTCGAGGTGGATCGGAAGGCGACGACACCGGACGGGATCCAGAGCTACCGGACGCTGGTCCTCCACTACCTGCACCACAAGCCTCTCCTGGACGACGTGGCCAAGGGGTACTTCGAGGGACGCTGCGAGAAGTGCGGGTGGGTGGGCCGCGTGGGGGCGCGAGCGCCCCGCTGCTCCCGGTGCGGGGGGAAGGTCGAGCCCGTCCGGCCCTAGAGGCGCTCCTTCCAGAACTCCAGCATCTTCCTGTACAGGTGGATGCTCGCCGGGCGGTCCTCGATCCCGTGCTGGCGCATCGGGTAGGCCATCAGGTCGAAGGGGATCCCCGCCTTGATGAGCTCGTCCGCGAAGGCCCAGCTGTTCTGGGGATGCACGTTGTCGTCGTGCGTGCCGAAGACCAGCAGCAGCCGCCCGTGCAGGTCCTTCGCCCGCGCCACGAGCGAGGTGTGCTCGTAGCCGTCCGGGTTCTCGGCGGGCGGCTTCATGTAGGCCTCGGTGAACTTGGTGTCGTAGTAGCGCCAGTCCGTCCCGGGGGCCACCGCGATGCCGGCCTTGAACTCCTTCGACCGCGTGAGCGCGACGAGGGTGAACACGCCCCCCCCGCTCCAGCCCCAGACCCCGACGCGCTCGGAGTCGACCCAGGGCTGCGCCTTCAGCCAGCGGACGCCCGCCAGGAGATCACCCAGCTCGCCGTCGCTCCACAGGCGCCGCGCGACCGAGGTTTCGTGCGCCCGGCTGGCGGCGGTCGCGCTGCGGTTGTCGATGCTCGCGACGACGTAGCCTTCCTTCAGGAGCAGCTGGTTGAACCACAGGTTGCCGTCCCACCGGTCGAGGACCCGAGGCGCGCCCGGCCCCCCGTAGACATGAAGGATGACCGGGTGGCGCCGCGCCGCGTCGAAGTCCTTCGGCCTGAGGATGGACGCGTGGAGCGGCGTGCCGTCCTCGGCCGGCACCGTCAGCAACGCGGGGTACTGCACGTCGAGACCGGCCAGGAGATCGGTGCGCGGTGGCGCCAGCTCGGCCTTCCTGCCGCCGTCGGCGTCGCGGAGCGACAGCGAGGGCAGCGTCGCGTGGCTGGAGTGGGCGTCGACGTAGGAGCGGGAGTCGAGGCTGAACCTCGGCCGGTGAACACCGTCCTCGCGCGACAGCCTCTCCATCCCCGATCCGTCCAGACGGACGCGGTAGAGGTGACGCTCGACCGGCGACTTCTCGAGCGCCGTGAAGTAGACGAGCCCCCGGGTCTCGTCGACAGCGACGATGGCCCCAAGCGGCGCCGTCGTGAACGAGCCCGGCCCCCGCACGGACCACGGGCCCTTCGTCAGGGGATTCACGAGCGTCCCGTCCGCGCGGTAGCGGTAGAGGTGCGTGTAGCCGTCCCGCTCGGAGGACCACAGGAAGCCCTTTCCGCCCTCGACGAACTCCAGCTCGTGGGTGTTCACCCAGCCGGCGTCGGTCTCGGTCAGGACGCGGGTGGGCTTGCCGCTCGCGCGGTCGACGAAGTAGAGGTCGAGCCGGGTCTGCGGCCGGTTCACCGCCTGCACGGCCACGCGCCGGCTGTCGGGCGACCACTCGACCGCGACCACGTACTCGCAGGGCGCCGCCTCCGGGTCCATCCAGGCCGTCGCCCCGCTGCCGACCTCCACGATGCCCAGCCGGACGGAAGGGTTCGCGCCGCCCGCCTTCGGGTAGCGCTGCGTGATCACGCGCGGCACCGCGGGCTTGAAGTCGGGGAAGCTCACCTGGCTCACCGCGGACTCGTCCGTGCGCAGGAACGCGATCGCGCTCCCGTCCGGCGCCCACCAGAAGCCAGCGTCCTCGTGGTCGAAGACCTCCTCCCAGTAGACCCACGAGAGAGCGCCGTTCAGGACCGTATCCGACCCGTCGCTCGTCAGGCGGCTCTCGGTCCGCGTGGCGATATCCAGGACGAAGAGGTCGTTGCCGCGCACGAAGGCGAGCCGCCGGCCGTCGGGGGACAGCCGGGGGATCGACTCCCTCTCGGCCGTGCGGGTGAGCCGCTCGAAGCGGGAGGCGGCGAGGTCCAGCAGGAAGAGGTCCTCGGCGAAGGTGTAAGCCGCCCGGAGCCCGGCCCGGTCGAGCGACGCGGGCCAGCTCAGCGACTCCGGAACGCCCGACTCCCCGACGAGCGCCTTCAAGCTCGACCACGCCGCGGCCCGATCGACGGCCGTCGTCCGGGCCCCGGCCGGCGTCACGCGCTCGAAGGTCCGCACGTCCTTCGGCTTTCGCGTGTCGAGCAGCAACACGTCCCCGCCGCTCGTCCACGCGAACGGGGGCAGACGGGTCGGCTCCTCCCCGGCGTCGCTGAAGATCCACTCGACGTTGATCTCGCGCCTGTCCTGGGCGGGCAGGGGGCCGGCCAGCGCCAGTGCGAGTGCGAACCCGCCGAGGGCCGCCGCCCCCGGGCGGGAGAGGCGAGGCCGACGGACGGACACCTGGCGATGGGCCATTGAGCACCTCGCGAGCACAAGGACGGCTCGCGGAGTGTAGGCGGGCCGTTCGCCCACGGTCAAAGGAAGATCTTGACGCCCCGTGGCGGCGGGACTAGGGTCCCCTCGGGTTTCCCGGCGGAGGGCTCTCGATGGGCGGAACGATGCGCCTCCTCATGCTGGCTTCCCTCGGCTCCTGCGCCCTGCAGGGCGCGCCGGCGGTGGCGGGCGGCCCGAGTGCCGCCCACGAACAGGTGCGCTTCGAAGTCAGCGAGGGCACGAGGCTCGCGTTCGACGTTTCCCCGGACGGCCGGATGGTGGCCTTCGACCTGCTGGGGCAGATCTGGCTGGTGAGCGCGGACGGCGGCCCGGCGAAGGCGGTGACCGACGCCGTTCACGTTCCTGCGGAGGACGTGGATCCCTCGTTCTCGCTGGACGGGAAGTGGATCGCCTTCGTGGGCCGACATCCCGGCGGACGAGGCCTCTGGCTGATGCCGTCTGTCGGAGGGGCCGCACGCCGCCTGACGACGGGCGAGAGCCCTTACACGGATCCGGAGCCGGCCTGGTCCCCCGACAGCTCGAAGCTCGTGTTCGTCCGCGGCGGGGGGCTCCTCACGGCGGACGTCGCCAGCGGCGCGACGACGGAGCTCCGGGTCGATGGCCTCCCGAAGGGGCCGGTCCGCAGCCCCGCCTGGTCGCCGGACGGGCGACGGATCGCCTTCGTGCACGGGTGGGCCAGCGAGTGGCTGGGCATGGGTCCCGACCCGGGAGGGCGGCTGTATGCCGTGCCTCCCGAGGGTGGCACGGCCACCCCGATGCTGGCCGACGTCACTTCCCTCTCGCGGCCGGCCTGGTCGCCCGACGGCCAACGCCTCGCCCACTTCACGCCGGAGACCGGCACGGGCCCGCAGCTGTGGGTCGCCGACCTGGTGCACGAGACCCGGCAGCGCGTCGAGGTCGACGGCGAGCTCGAGACCCGACGGCTGCGATGGTTCTCCGACGGCCGCGCCCTCCTGTACGTGGCCGACGGGAGGCTCCGGCGAGCGGACCTCGAGGGCCACGCGCCGCGGGAGATCCGGTTCGTGGCCCGAGTCGAGATCCCCCGCGAGCGGACGAACCTGGCCCCGGTGCGCGTGGCGGAGCCCGGCTCGGAGAGACCGGCACGGGGACTACAGGGGCTCGCGCTCGCTCCCGACGGGCAATCGATCGCCCTGATGGCCCTCCAGCAGCTCTGGGTGTTCACGCCCGGCGCCGAGCCGCGTGCGGTCGCCGAAGTGCCGCTCGACGCCACGGGCCTCAGCTGGTCTCCCGACGGAGAGGAAGTCGCCTGGTGCGCGGGCCCGGTGAACGCCGAGGACCTGTTCGCGACCGAGGTCCGCTCCGGCCGGACGCGCCGCCTGACCCAGCTCACCGGCCGGGAGTCTCGCCCATCCTGGTCGCCGGACGGGCGCCACATCGCATTCATCTACGCCGAGAAGAGCGACCCCACCTCCTCTCCGCAGCGTCTGCGCACGATCCCCGCTCGTGCGGAGACGGTACGAACGGTGGACGCGACCCGCGATCTGGCCGAGGTCTCGCATTGGTGGCATCGGCCGCTGATGTTCTTCGGGCACGAGTCGCTGCAGTGGAGTCCGGATTCTCGAGCGGTCCTCCTGTTCGAACGAAGGTGGTACGACGACCAGAACAAGGGCCGGCTCACCACCCTTTCCGGCGAAGCCCACGACCCGGACCGCTTCCCCCCGGCCGCCACGCAGATCCAGTGGGCCTCGAACGGGACCCTCGTCTACGTGGACAACGACCAGCTCTTCTCGATCGCTTTCGAGCCCGAGCGCGGAGCCACGGGAGAGCCGGTTCTGCTGTCGGACGGCCCGGTGATCTACCCCAGCGTGTCGCGGGAGGGCAGCGTTCTCTTCGTCACGGAGGACGGCCTGCGGATCCGCCGGCCCGACGGCCGGATGCAGCGTCTCGGATGGCCTCTGCGGTATCGAGTCGCGGCGCGCCGCCACCGATGCTCGTCCAGGACGTGCGCATCGTGTCGGGGTCTCGGGCGGGCGCCGAACGGAGCGACGTCCTGATCCGGGATGGCCGTATCCGGCGCATCGCAGCTCGGGGAGCGATCGCCGTCGAGCCGGGCGTTCGGATCGTGCCTGGCGGTGGAAGATGGGTCATTCCGGGGCTGATCGATGCGACGGCCTCCCTGTCCGAGACCGTGCTGACCAGAGGTTCTTACAACGGCGTCACGACCGTCCGGGACCACGCCTCGCAGATGAATCCACGGCGGCCCTGCGGGACGCGATCGAAGCCGGGCGCGTGCCGGGGCCGAGGGTCTTCTTCTCCGGCCTCCAGTTCTTCCCCGGGGCGGATACTTCCTGGGGCCAACACCGGCGACCTCTGGCACGTCACCGCCGGCGAGGAGGGAGCGGTCCGCGGCCTTGCCCTGGCGAGGGGATTCGGCGCCACGTCCGCGTATCTCTACCAGGCGGAAACCCTGGAAGACGCGGTGCGATTCGTCCGCCTCGCCCACGAAGCCGGCTTGCGAGTCACCTACGCCTGCTTATCCCCCCTCTCCTTCGTCGCGGCCGGACTCGAGAACGCCCTCGGCCTGCCCGCGGGCGAGCCTGTTCGACGACGCAGTGCAGTTGCTGAAGGCATCGGGGATGCGCCTGCCCATCGGCGTCACCTACTGGTCGCTCTACGGCCAGGTCCAGTCGAACCCCCGAATCCTGCACTAGCTGGAACACGGCGCCGTTCATCACGCCGTTCCTTAGAGGCTTCGAGGGCATATCGTTCTCCGTCTCGCTTGCGCTTCTACGATGCGATGGCGCGTCTCACCCGGAGCAACGTCACCAGGCTCCACCCGGCCGGCGTTGCCACTGGAGCCGAGGGCGACGGCGTGCCCCCTTGGTCTCTGCATGCTGAGATGGAGGAGCGGGTCGGAGCCGGCGTCTCACCAGGCGCGGCGCTTCAGGCGGCGACCCTCGTCAACGCGCGGATTCTTGGCGCGGAGGGCGACATCGGCTCGATCGAGGAAGGCAAGGTGGCCGACCTCCTCCTCTTGGACGCCGATCCGCTCGCGGACATCCGGAACACCCGGCGGATCGAGTGCTTGTCATCCAGGGTGGCCGGCTGGTGGATCGGGAGTCGTTGCTGCGGCCTTCGAACTGATCTCAGTCCCGCTCGGGC
>CAVPWX010000019.1:0-98595 GCA_963709605.1 uncultured Chloroflexia bacterium
ACGAGGATCAGCCCCTCGGGCGTCCTGCCGACCCCGTCGTGCGGCGAACCACTGCCTGCTATTGAGTGGCGGTGAAGCGACCAACGGCAGACTCGCTGGATGGACGAGCGATCGCTCGCGTCCCCGCCAATCACACCGCTCTCGGGGCTCCCTGGCGTGGTCGCCGAGCGCCTCGCGCGGCTGGCGCCGGACCAGCGGGCGGCGGCCACGGCACCGCCGGGACCCGTCCTGTGCATCGCCCCGGCGGGGAGCGGCAAGACGACGACCCTCGTGGCGCGGGTCGCCTGGCTGGTGGCGACCGGCGTCGACCCGGCAACGATCGCGGCGATCACCTTCAACGCCCGGGCGGCCGAGGAGCTCCGGGAGCGGCTGGCGCCGGCGCTGGAGCCGCTCGGGGCGGGCGTGGGCACGGGAACGGGGCCGCCTGCGGGCACCAGCGCGGTCGCCGACGCCGCCACGGGCACCGGTCTCCCGGCACCGCCGGCACCGGCCGGGCCGCCGGCACCGGCCGCGGCGCGACCGGGGAAAGCGCACGCGCCGGACGGCCGCGGCGCCCGGCGTGCGCGTGCGCACCTTCCACGCCCTGGGCCTCGAGATCCTCCGCGACGCCGGCCGCCCGCCGGTCCTCGTGCCCCGCGACCGGCTCCTGCGGCAGGTCCTGCCCGAGGCGGACGCGCCGGCCCGGCGACGCCTCGACGACGCCTTCTCCCGCCTCAAGCTCGACCTGGCGGTCACCGCCGAGGATGTCGCCGGCGATCCGGCGCCGGGGCCGGTCGCCCGGACCTTCCTCGCCTACGAGCGCGCCCTCGCCAGCGCGGGGGCAGTGGACTTCGACGACCTGGTTGCGGGCGCCCTGCGAGCGCTGGAGTCCGAGCCCCCGCTCCTGGCCCGGTGGCGGGCCCGCTGCGCGCACCTCCTGGTCGACGAGGTGCAGGACGTCGACCGCAGCCAGCTCGAGCTGGCCCTCCTCCTCGCGGCGCCCGCGAACCGGATCTTCCTCGTCGGCGACGACGACCAGAGCATCTACGGCTGGAGGCTCGCGGACGTGCGCAGAGTCCTCGGGCTGGCGGCGCGCCTGCCCGGCCTCCGGCGGGTCGACCTGGAGGTCAACTACCGCTGCCCCGCCCCCGTCCTCGCGCGCGCCGTTCGACTCGTCGAGAACAACGGGGAGCGATTCGCCAAGGCGATCCGGGCCGGACCGAGCGCCACGGGCCGGCTGGTGCTGGCGCCGCTCGCCCGGGTCACCGCCGGAACCGGCTCGGACGACATCGCCGCCGCCCGGCTCCTCGCTGCGTGGCCGGCCGACGGCTCGAGCCGGGCGATCCTCGCCCGGACCCGCCGCGAGCTCCTGCCGGCCGTCGCCGCCTGCCTGGCGGCCGGCGTCCCCTTCCGGGCCGACGCGATCCCTCTGCCCCTCGACGACCCTCGCCTGGACGGCCTCCTCGCGGGCGCCGAGGCGGACCCGCGCGACCTTCCGATCGCGGCTCGCCTGGCGATGCCGATCACCTCCCGGGCCGGGACGGCGTCGGGGGCCGAGACGACGACCGAGACGACCACCGCCGGGCGGGCCGCCGACGTCGCGCCCACGGCAGCCGCGGGCACCCCGGGCGCCGCTCCCCCCGACCCGGAGCTCGTCGCCACCGGTGATCCGGGGGCCACAACCCCCGACACTCCCGATCCCGAGCCCGCCTGGACCCTCGACGAGCTGCGCGCCGCCCTCGTCGGCTGGGCCGTCGGCCTGGGGCCCGAGGCGGACCTCCGCGCCGCGGTGGACGCGGCCCGGGCCCGGCTTGCCACCCTGCGGCGCCCCGACGCGGGCCTCGCACTTGCCACGGCGCACGCGACGAAGGGGCTCGAATGGGACCACGTCGCCGTCCTGGGGATGACCGAGGGTCGCTTCCCGAGCGCCCGCAGCCTCCGCGACGCGGCCGACCCGGCCCGCGCCCTCGAGGAGGAGCGACGCCTCGCCTACGTCGCCTGGACGCGCGCCCGCCGCAGCCTGACGCTCGTCTACGACCCGGACGCCCCGTCACCGTTCCTCCGCGAGGCCTTCGACGAGGAGGAGCTGGGGGTCGAGCCAGCGGACGCGCCCTGAGGCGCTCCCCGGGCCGCGCCCCGGGGGCTCGCCGGGCCGTACCCGCCGGGCCATGCCCCGCGATCACGGGCACGTCCGATCGGTTGTGCGATCGATCTGGCGACGGCCGTGCACGCCCACCGGCTGGATCAGTGGGAACCGCCGGGCGATCACGCTCGGCTGTCGCCATTCCGCGCCCAGGACCGATCGGCGGGCCGGCCGGGCTCCCAGTCGCGGTCAGCGGTCCGCGGCCTCGCGGCGGGCGAGCAGGCGCAGGAGCCGGTCGATGGCGTCGCGGAAGGCCATCGCGTCGTCCCAGGGCAGGACGTCGGCGATCGAGTCCTTGGCGCCGAAGGCGGCGCGGCCACGCCGCGCCACCGTGCGCAGCTCCCCCGGTGGCGCATCCCGCAGCCGTTCAGGGATCGGCGCCAGGAACGCCTCCCAGCGCGCGCTCCCGAGGTCGCTGGCGGCCGCGAGGAGGCGATCGGCGCAGCGGGCCGCCGCCAGGGCCGCCTCGTCGATCTCGGGCAGCTCGTGGCGTCCGGGGGGGCGCGCGCTCATCGGGCCGCCGCCAGGGCCGCCTCGTCGATCTCGGGCAGCTCGTGGCGTCCGGGGGGGCGCGCGCTCATCGGGCCGCCGCCGGGGCCGCCGTGCGGAAGCGGGGCAAGCTGTGGCGCCCCGGCGACCGCCCGCTCACGTCGTGGCGGTCAGTTGACCGCCTGGGTCGGCTCGGCAGGCAGGCGGTCGACGACGAGGGGCAGCCGCTTGCGCTCCGAGCCGTCGACCAGGATCCGAAAGGAGTGGTCGCCCGCGTTCTCGAAGCCGACGTTCCAGATGTCGACCGCGAAGGTGACGACGCTGTCCCGGGCGTCGGGGGGCGGGGCGGTGCGCATCACTCCGCCGGCGCCGGCCAGCTCGCGGCCGTCGGGGTCGAGGAGGACGAAGCGGATCTCGTGCTCCTGGGCGGTCTCGGGTGCCGTCACCGACAGGGCGATGACGAGGGCAAGGTGCGGATGGCGGAAGGGGAACTGGCGCGAGCCGAGCCGGGTGACGCCACCGCCCAGGACGCTGAACTTCTCCCCGGGCCGGGCCTGGGCGGCGTCGGCCAGGAAGGCGAACTCGATGTCGGGCATGGCCGAATGCTACCGCGCCGAGCCGTGCCGAGCCGCCGGGCTCGCGGGTCAGTCGCCCCGGCTCGGGACGGCTGCCGCGCGCTTCGGGGCCGCCGGCACCTGCACTGCCGGGCTCAGCTCGCCCGTCTCGACGGCAGTCCGCGCGATCTCCCGTCCCAGCTCCTCGGCGAAGGTCACATCCGAGAGCGGCACCAGGGGCTCCCCGCGCAGGACCCGCGCGAGGTACTCCCCGGTGGCCGAGCCCGGGACGGCGGCGATCTCCTCCGGCGTCCCCTCGGCGACCACCCGGCCGCCCCGGATCCCGCCCTCCGGGCCGAGGTCGACGATCCAGTCGGCGGTCTTGATCACGTCGAGGTTGTGCTCGATGACGACGACCGTGTTGCCGGCGTCGACCAGGCGGTGGAGGACCTGCAGCAGCTTCTCCACGTCGGCGAAGTGGAGGCCCGTCGTCGGCTCGTCGAGGACGTAGAGCGTCTTGCCGGTGGCACGCCGGGAGAGCTCGGTGGAGAGCTTCACGCGCTGGGCCTCGCCGCCCGAGAGCGTCGTCGCCGGCTGGCCGAGGTGGACGTAGCCGAGCCCGACGTCGACCATCGTCCGCAGCTTCGTGGCCACCTTCGGGACGGCGCTGAAGAGGTCCAGCGCCTCCTCGATCGTCATGTCCAGGACGTCGGCGATCGAGTGGCCGCGGTAGTGGATCTCCAGCGCCTCGCGGTTGTAGCGCTTCCCCTTGCAGATCTCGCAGGGGACGTACACATCGGGGAGGAACTGCATCTCGATCTTGAGGATTCCGTCGCCCTTGCAGTTCTCGCAGCGGCCGCCCTTCACGTTGAAGCTGAAGCGACCCGGGAGGTAGCCGCGCACCCTTGACTCCGGCACGCCGGCGAACAGCTCGCGGATCGTGCCGAAGAGGCCGGTGTACGTCGCCGGGTTCGAGCGCGGCGTCCGCCCGATCGGGCTCTGGTCGATCTCGATGATCTTGTCGACGTGGTGGGCACCCTCCAGCGCGTCGTGGGCGCCGGGCACGTCACGCGCCCCGCTCAGCTCGCGGGCCAGGGCGCGGTAGAGGATCTCCGTGACGAGCGTGCTCTTGCCGGATCCGGAGACGCCGGTCACGGAGACGAACCTCCCGAGCGGGAACGCCACGTCGATCCCCCGCAGGTTGTGCTCGCGAGCGCCCCGCACCACGATCTCCTGGCCGCTCCCCACCCGCCGCCGCGCCGGGATGGGGACGGCGCGCTCGCCGCGGAGGAATGCTCCGGTGATGGAACGTGGCGCCGCGAGCACCGCCTCGAGCGGCCCCGAGGCGATGATTTCGCCCCCGTGCTCCCCTGCCCCGGGGCCGATGTCGACGACCCAGTCGGCGGTCCGGATCGTCTCCTCGTCGTGCTCCACGACGAGGAGCGTGTTGCCGAGGTCGCGCAGGCGCGTGAGCGTCGCGATGAGCTTCGCGTTGTCGCGCTGGTGGAGCCCGATCGAGGGCTCGTCGAGGATGTAGAGGACGCCGACGAGCGAGCTCCCGATCTGGGTCGCCAGCCGGATCCGCTGGGCCTCCCCGCCCGAGAGGGTGGAGCTGGTCCGGTCGATCGTCAGGTAGTCGAGGCCGACGTCGGCGAGGAAGCCGAGCCGCGCCGTGATCTCCTTGAGGACCATCCGGGCGATCGCCCGCTCGCGGTCGGTCAGGACGGCCGGCAGCGCGTCCACCCAGGCGAGGGCGTCGGTCACGCTCATCGTCGAGACGTCGTGGATGCTGCGCCGGTCGATCGTGACGGCGAGCGCCTCGGGCCGCAGCCGGCGCCCGGCGCAGGCGGGGCAGGGCCGGGCGACCATGTACTTCTCGATCTCGGTCTTGATGTACTCGGACTCGGTCTCGCGGAAGCGGCGCTCGAGGTTCGTGACGAGCCCCTCGAAGGTGGCCCAGTAGGTGTTCTCGCCGCGCTCGTGGCGGTAGCGGACCAGGACCTTCTCCTCCTTCGCCGAGTAGAGGAGGTGCTGGACGGCCTCCGGCGGGAGGTCGCGGATGGCCGCCCGGATGTCCCAGCCGTGCTCGGCGAAGATCGCCTCGAGGATCTTCATCCGCCACGAGGCCTCGGTCGGCATCCGCGCCCATGGCACCAGCGCCCCGCCGGCCACGCTCTTCGAACGGTCGGGGATGACGAGGTCGGGGTCGATGACGAGCTGGGTCCCGATCCCGGTGCAGGTGGGGCAGGCGCCGTGCGGCGAGTTGAACGAGAAGCTGCGCGGCTCCAGCTCGTCGATCGTCGTCCCGTCGTAGGGGCAGCTGTAGCGCTCGCTGTAGCGGCGCTCTTCGAAGTCGGGGGCTTCCCCATCGCGGGGGGCCGGGGCGACCACCACGACGCCCTCGCCGAGGCGGAGGGCGGTCTCGATCGAGTCGGCCAGGCGGGCGGCGTCCGGCGGCGGCTCGCCCTCGCGCTCGGGCGCCCGGACGACGAAGCGGTCGACCACCACCTCGATCGTGTGCCGCTTGTACTTGTCGAGGGTCGTCGTCTCCGACAGGTCCATCTGGACCCCGTCCACGCGCACGCGCACGAAGCCCTGCTTGCGTGCCGCCTCGAAGATGCGGTCGCCCTCGGTCTTGCGGTCCTTGATGAGCGGGCCGAGGACGAGGAGGCGCGTCCCCTCCGGCAGTCCGTAGACCTGGTCGACGATCTGCTGGACGGTCTGGCGCTCGATCTCCCGCCCGCAGGTCGGGCAGTGGGGGTGGCCGATGCGGGCGAAGAGGAGCCGCAGGTGGTCGTAGATCTCGGTGACCGTGCCGACCGTTGACCGCGGGTTGCGGCTGGCGCCCTTCTGGTCGATCGAGATGGCCGGCGAGAGGCCGTCGATCTGGTCGACGTCGGGCTTCTCCATCTGGCCCAGGAACTGCCGGGCGTAGGCCGAGAGGCTCTCGACGTAGCGGCGCTGACCCTCGGCGTAGATCGTGTCGAAGGCGAGGCTGCTCTTCCCCGAGCCGGACAGCCCGGTGATGACGACGAGCCGGTCGCGCGGGATCGCGACGGTGACGTTCTTGAGGTTGTGCTCGCGCGCACCGCGCACGATCAGCTGGTCGGAGGGCACATCCGTAGTCTATGCTAACAGGACCAAATCGTACACGCGTTCTAGTCGCCAGGAGGGCGAACCGCCGGGCGGCGCGGCCACCTCGCGCCCGGCGCCACCGGCCTAGATCCCCCAGGGCAGGCCCAGGGCGTACCAGGCGAGGTAGAACAGCGTCCAGGCCGCGAGCGCCACGACGAAGTACGGCAGCATCAGCGCGATCACCGTGCCGATGCCCGACCGCCGGTCGTAGCGGGCGGCGAAGATCACGATCAGCGGGAAGTACGCCATGATCGGGGTCACGATGTTCGGCGGCGAGTCGGCGACGCGGTAGGCCGCCAGCACGGCCTCCGGCTCCACGCCGAGGCGCATGAACAGCGGGATGAAGATCGGGGCGAGGAGCGCCCACTTGGCGATGGCCTGCGGGATGATGAACCCGACGACGGCCGTGATCAGGATGGCGATGAGCAGGAGCCACCCGGTCCCGATGTTCGCCTGCTCGATGAGGTCCCCGAGCTTCACGGCGGCGACCTGCGGCATGTTCGAGTAGTTGAAGTACGCGATGAACAGCGCGATCAGCAGGAACAGGAGCAGGAGCCCGGCGAGCCCCGCCCACGACTTCGTGATCGCGTCGATGACCTGGTTCGCGGTGCGGAGCGTCCCGGCGCCGCGGCCGTAGCCGAGGCCGGCCGCGAAGAACAGCACGGTGATGATCACGATGAGGCTGCTCATGAACGGCGACGTGCCGATGATGCTGCCCGTCTCGGGGTCGCGGAGCGGGGCGCCGGGCGGCACGGTGAGCAGCCCGATGATCCCGATCGCGACGAGCAGGTAGAGGCCGGCCCAGCGCAGGCCCCGCCGCTCGCTGGCCTCGTCGACCTCCGGCCCGGCGTCGGCCGTCTGGATGTTCGCGTCGCTCGCCTCGGGCGCCACCGCGGGGTCGTACGTGCCGAGCCGCTTCTCGACCAGCCGCGACGTCACGAACCCGAGCACCACCGTGAGCAGCAGCGTCGACCCGATGCCGAACCACAGGTTCGCCGTGAGGTCGATCGAGACCGACGGGTCGACGAGGGCGATCGCCTCGTTCGTGATCTCCGTGAGGACCGCGTCGGTCGGGGTGATGAGGAAGTTCACGCCGAAGCCGGCGGCGACGCCGGCGAACGCCGCGGCGAGGCCCGCGAGCGGGTGCCGGCCGACGCTGACGAAGGCGGCCGCACCGAGCGGGATGAGGACCAGGTAGCCGGCGTCCGACGCGATGCTCGAGATCACGCCGAGGAACACGATGATGTAGGTGAGCGCGCCGGCCGACGACGCGGCCACGAGCCGGCGGATGAGCGCGGCGATGAGGCCGGATCGCTCGGCGACGCCGACGCCGATCATCACGATGAGGATGATCCCCATGGCCGTGAAGCCCATGAACACGGGAACCGGCGACGTGAAGAGGAAGCGGATCCCGTCGGCCGTGAGCAGGCCCTGGATGCTGACGGTCTGGGTCACGATCTCGTAGTCGCCCGGCCCCCCGGTCGGCCTGGCGACCTCGTAGGTCGCGCTCACGCCGGCCCACGCGAGCAGCTGGGACAGGACGATCACGCCGACGCAGAGCGCGAGGAACATGAGCGCGGGGTGGGGCACCTTGTTCCCGACCCGCTCGATGACGTCGAGGAACCGCTCGAGCGCTCCCGGCTGCTTCGCGGCCGGCGAGGCGGCCTCCGCGCTCACGCCGAGGCTCCGGTGCCGGCGGCGAGACGGCCGAAGAGGTCAGCGATCGCCAGCGTCGTCCGCTCGAGCTCGTCGAGCAGCACCCGCTCGTTGGGGCCGTGGATGTTGGCGTAGCCGTCGGCGGCGCCGCCGAGCAGGATCTCGGCGCCGGGGGCCGCGGCGTGGAGCGAGGCGACGAGCGGGATCGACCCACCGACGCCCGCCGTCACCGTGGGGCGCTCCCATGCCTCGGCCCACGCGGCCTCCGCCGCCTCGTACGACGCGCCGGACAGCTCCGCCTCGTAGCCCTCGCCGGTCTCCTGCGCGTGGACGGTCAGCTCGATCCCGAACGGCCGCACCGCGCGCAGGTGCCGAACGACGGCCTCCTGCGCCTCGCGAGGGTCCTGGCGCGGGTGGACGCGCACGTTCAGCTTGGCGCGCGCGTACGGCGACACGGCGTTCAGGGCGTGGTCGACGCTCGGCACGTCGACGCCGATGACGGTGATGGCGGGGCCCGACCAGAGGCGGGAGCCGAGCGTCCGGGTGCCGATGAGCGGGACCCCGGGCGCGACCTCGGCGAGCTCCCGGAACTGTGCCTCGTCGGGGCCGCCGCCGGACCACTCCTCGCGGAGCAGGCCCTCGACCGCCACGTCGCCGTTGGCGTCGTGGAGCGTCGCGAGCGCGTGGAGGAGCGCGATGAGCGCGTCGGGCGCGGCGCCGCCGAACGAGCCGCTGTGCTTCGCGGAGGCGAGGGTGCGCACCTCGACCTCGATGTTGGCCATGCCGCGGAGCGCCACCGAGAGGGTCGGGATGCCCGGCCGCACGTTGCCGAGGTCGGCGACGATCACGACGTCGGCGGCGAACCGCTCCGGCGCGTGGAGCGGGTAGGTCGTGAACGCGCCCCCGCCGACCTCTTCCATGCCGTCGAGCACGACCTTGACGCCGACCGGCGGCCGGCCTCCCCAGGCGCGGATGGCGCCGATGATGGCGATGACGTTCGACTTCGAGTCCGCCGCGCCACGCCCGATCACGGCGTCGTCGGTGACGACCGGCTCGAAGGGAGCGGTCGTCCACAGGCGCTCGTCGCCGGCACCCACGACGTCGTAGTGGCTGTAGAGGAGCACGGTGGGCGCGCCCGGCGGCGCCGGGATCTCGGCGAACACGGCGGGCGCGGTGTCCGGGAGCTCGATGGACTCCGCCGTGAGGCCGGCCCCTCGGAGGAGGCCGACGACGACGTCGTGCGCTTCGAGGAGTGGCCCGTGGCTCGACGCCGGGTAGCCCCGCACCGACACCGACGGCACCGCCATGAGCCGGACGAGGTCCTGCGTCAGGTCGGGCAGCAGAGTCCGGACCTTGTCGCGCAACCCGGGATCTTGGGGCATTGGGCAGTCTCCCTCTTTCCGCACGCCTGGTCAGGACGGAATCATCGCCGTGCGCGGGGGCCTGGCAGCACGACGTCGCGGCAGACCGCGACTCGTCCGGACGGATCGCCAGCCGTGCGCCGGCAGTGGACGGGACCCCTCATCACGGGCCCGACCCATCGCGGCCAGCGTGGCCGCAGACAAGGACAGGTGCGGCCGGTGCCTCGGCCATGGATCACTCCCTGATGCGGGAGATCGCCGCATCTGTCTCGAGGACATGGTCGCCACGCAAGGCCTGGCGCCCACGGGCCGTGCCCGGGCGCACCGCCTTGTGAACATTCTGCGGGTCTTGCGGCGTCACGGTCAATCTTCGGCGCCGTTTCCCATCGTCAACAATCGGTGATCATTCCCGCGCGGCCGTTAACAGACGGGAGCGGGGGCGGCCGCGACGGCGAGGCGCACCAGCACCCGCGGACTGGCCGTCTCGCCGACCGGCGCCAGGTCCACCGCACACCGCATCCGGCTCCCCTCCTCGCGCACGTGCTGCTCAGTACCCCCGCGGCCGCCGGCTCCCGGGCCGCTGCCCCGTCCGGCGGCGGACGTTCGGGGTGATCGTGCGATCCCAGGTCGGGCGGTCGAGCCACTTCGCCTGCCAGCCGGCCGAATCCTCGTCGTCGTGCTCGTCGCGCAGGCCGGGCAGCCAGTCGGCGGCGGTGCCCTCGGCGATCGTCGGCTCCTCGCCGGCGGGGACGACGGTCACTTCGGTGACCTCCAGGACCGGGGTCGTCGGGGCGGCCTCGCGCTGGCCCGGGCGCCGGCCGCGTGACCCGGGCGGGGGCGACGCCGCCCGCCCGCTCCCCCGCCCCGCCGCCTCCGCGGCCCGTCCCACGACCAGCGAGGCGTCCTCCTCCAGCACCCGCAGGCGGATCTGCTGGATCTCGTCGCGGAGGGCCGCGGCGCGCTCGAACTCGAGCTCGCGGGCCGCCGAGCGCATATCGGCCTCCAGGCGAGCCACCAGCTGCTCCACCTGGACCTTCGTCGCGCCCTCCAGGTCGCGCCGGCCGCCGGCCCCGTACTGCGCGTGCGCCTCCGCGACCACCCGCAGCCGGTCGTTGATGTCGTGGATCTCCTTGACGATCGTGAGGGGCGTGATCCCCTTCTCGACGTTGTGGCGCTCCTGGATCCCCCGCCGGCGGTCCGTCTCACCGATCGCCGCCCGCATCGACTCGGTGACGACGTCGGCGTACATGACCACCTCGCCGCCGATGTTCCGCGCCGCCCGCCCGATCATCTGGATGAGCGACCAGGCGCTCCGCAGGAAGCCCTCCTTGTCGGCGTCAAGGATGGCGACGAGGGTCACCTCGGGCAGGTCGATCCCCTCGCGGAGGAGGTTGATCCCGACGAGGACGTCGAAGACGCCGAGGCGGAGGTCGCGCAGGATCTGGACCCGCTCCAGCGTGTCGACCTCGCTGTGGAGGTACTGGACCTTGACCCCCAGCTCGCGCAGGTAGTCGGCGAGGTCCTCGGCCATCCGCTTCGTGAGCGTCGTGACGAGGACGCGCTCGCCGCGCTCGGTGCGCTCGCGGACCCGCTCGAGGAGGTCGTCGATCTGGCCCTCCGTGGGCCGGACGGTGATCGAGGGATCGACGATCCCGGTCGGCCGGATCAGCTGCTCGGCGATCCGCTCGCTGCGCTCGAGCTCGTACGGCCCGGGCGTCGCGCTCATGTAGACGGCCTGGTTGACGGTCGCCTCGAACTCCTCGAAGGTCAGGGGCCGGTTGTCGAGCGCCGACGGGAGGCGGAACCCGAAGTCGACGAGGATCTCCTTGCGGGTCCGGTCGTTCTTGTACATCCCGACGACCTGGGGGATCGTCATGTGCGATTCGTCGACGACGAGGAGCCAGTCGGGCGGGAAGTAGTCGAGCAGCGTCCAGGGCCGCGACCCCGGCTCCCGCCCGGCCAGGTGCCGCGAGTAGTTCTCGATCCCGGAGCAGAAGCCGAGCTCGCGGATCATCTCCAGGTCGAACGTCGTCCGCTGGCGGAGCCGCGCCGCCTCCAGGACCCGCCCCTGCTCCTCCAGCCAGGCGACGCGCTCCTCCATCTCGGCGCCGATCGTCTCCACGGCGACGCGCAGCTTGTCGGCCGGGGTCACGAAGTGGCTGGCCGGGAAGACGTTCACCTCGGACCGCTCGGCGAGCAGCTCCCCGGTGAGCGGGTCGAGCTCCGTGATCCGCTCCACCTCGTCGCCGAAGAACTCGACGCGGACGAGGCGGTCCTCGGCCGACGGCACGAGCTCCAGGGTGTCGCCCCGGACGCGGAAGCGGGAGCGCTGAAGGGCCTGGTCGTTGCGCTGGTACTGCAGGTCGACGAGGTGCCGCAGGACGGTGTCCCGGCGGTAGGCGCCGCCGCGCTTGAGGCGGAGGACCGTGGCCCCGTAGTCGACCGGGGCGCCGAGGCCGTAGATGCAGCTGACGGAGGCCACGATGATCACGTCCCGCCGCTCGAAGAGCGCCTTCGTCGCCGCGTGGCGGAGCTTGTCGATCTCCTCGTTGCGGCTGGAGTCCTTCTCGATGTACGTGTCGCTGCGGGGCAGGTAGGCCTCGGGCTGGTAGTAGTCGAAGTAGCTGACGAAGTACTCGACCGCGTTGTTCGGGAAGAAGTCCCGGAACTCCGCGTAGAGCTGGGCCGCCAGCGTCTTGTTGTGGGCCAGGACGAGGGTCGGGCGGTTCGCCTTCTGGATCGCCTGGGCGATGGTGTAGGTCTTCCCCGTGCCCGTGGCTCCCAGGAGGACCTGGTGGCGGAGGCCCCGGGCGAGGCCGTCGGCGAGGCGCTCGATCGCCTGCGGCTGGTCGCCGGTCGGCTCGAAGGGGGCGACGAGCTCGAAGTCGGGCATGGGGCAAGTCTAGCAGACGACCGACCCTCGAACAGAACGCCCGTTCGACCCCTCGTGGCAGCCCTCCATTCCTCGCGGCCAACCGCGAGGTGGCCACATGGTCCTCCGGCGATGGGACTCCCGGGGTATCGCCACGGACCGCCGCGACGGCGACAGTTGCTTCCGGGGTCGCCGGGTGATCACGCGCGACAAGCCCACGGTTCACGCGAGCCGGCCACGGCCTGCCGTTCACCGGACGGCCCTGGAGAAAGGCGACTATGGAAATCGAGTTCCACGACGACCGCCGGCGTGCCAGGTTCATCGTCGTGATCGGGGTCATCCTCGCCCTCGTGGCGGGCGGTGGGGCCTTCTTCATCATCAGCCAGGCGCAGCAGCAGGCTCGCCAGGCGACCCAGCCGATGACGCAGGCCGTCGTCGCCGTCGCGGCGATCCCCGCCCGCGAGCCGATCAAGAGCGCCGACGTGACGATCCGCGAGGTGGCGCTCGACCCGGCCAACGCGAACGGCGTCGCGACCGACGTGAATGAGGTCGTGGGGCGCGTTCCCGCGGTGACGATCCTCCAGGGTCAGATCGTGACGTCGAACATGCTGGCCTCGACGACCCAGGGCGGGCAGTTCTCGATCCTCCAGCCCGAGGAGACGGTCGCCCCGGATTCAGAGGCCTGGCGGGCGGTCTCGGTCACTGTCCCCGACGACCTCGCGGTCGGCGGGCTGCTGGTCGTTGGCCAGAGCGTCGACGTCTTCGTGACGACCGTGGTCAGCGTCCCGCAGGACCTGGCCGAGACCGGGAAGTACATCTCCGAGCGGTCGACGAAAGTCACCTATCAGGACGTTCCCATCCTCGCCCGGAACGACGCCTTCTACGTCGTGCGCGTCTCCCTCGCGATCGCGGAGGAGATCGCCCACCTCCAGGCGGCCGGAGCAACCTTCAGCCTGGCCCTCCGCCCGGATGCCGACACCCGCGAGGCGAACACGTCGGGCCTCGGCGAGACAACGAACCGGATCATCGAGAAGTACGGTCTGCCGATCCCCGAGCCGATCGACGCGACGAGCCGCCCGCGGAGCGCCGCGCCGACGCCGCGGCCCGAGCAGACCCCTTCGCCGAGCGCGGCACCCTGACGACGGCGCACCGGCGCACCGGAAGCGACCAGCGGACGGCGGGTTCTGGTACGAAGAGGCCATCCCGGCCCTCTCGCCAGATCCCGGATGCGAGCCTACTGTCGAGCTCGCCGACCTCGGTGTCCGACGCGGCCCCGGTTCGGCACGCCGGGATGGATCGATCGCCCATGTCTCTGCACACTCCGTCGAACGATCCGGGCTCGACGCCGGGCACGACCTCAACGGCGCGCCGCGGGAGGCCGCGCTCGCGCGGCCAGGCGCTCGTCGAGCTCGCCCTCATCCTGCCGATCTCGCTGCTGCTGCTGCTGGTGGCCGGGGATCTCGCCCGCCTCTTCGGATCGCAGGTAACGATCGAGGGGTCCGCCCGGGCGGGCGCGCTGGAGGCGGCCCGGCACCCCACTTCCTTCCAGGCCGGCCAGCCGTGTGATCCCCTCGTCAACCGGGTCGTGTGCGCCGTCCTCAACGAAGCGCACGGGTCGTTCGTGGCCGTCACGCCGGCCGACGTTTCGCTCGCGTGCCTTCCCTCCCCCTGCAGCGAGACACTGGGCTCGGAGGTCGAGGTGGCGGTCGTCGGGCACTTCCAGCTGCTGACGCCTATCCTCGCTCCCTTCACCGGCGGGCAGGCGTTCGACATGACGTCCACCGCGACGGCCCAGATCGCCGTGCATCCCGTCATCGCGCCCGGCTCGCCCACGCCCGTCCCGATCCCGACACCGGAGCCGACCGCCACGCCGGTGCCGACCGCCACGCCGGAGCCGAGCGGCTCGCCGGTGCCGACCGCCACGCCGGTGCCGACACCCGTCTGCTTCGAGCCGGTGTCGGACTTCTCGATGAGCCCGACGAGCGGCAAGAAGAAGAAGACGACGTTCGCGTTCACCGACCTCTCGTGGACCACCCTCGAGTGCCCCCTGACCTGGTCGTGGAACTTCGGCGACGGCGGCGGAGATTCGACCTCGAGCCTGCAGAACCCGAGCCACGTCTACCAGGCCCAGGGGACGTACACCGTCACGCTGGTGGTCTCCAGCTACGGAGGGTCGGCAACGCGCACCCGGACCGTGACGGTGACGCCGTGAAGCGGCGCCGAGCCGGGCAGGCGGGCCAGGCCCTCGTCGAATCCAGCATCGCGCTGGGGATCTTCCTGGTGCTGCTGATCGGGACGATCGACCTCGGGCGTGCCGTCTATCAGTACAACGCAGTCGCCCAGGCCGCCCGCGAGATCGCCCGCGTGACGAGCGTGCATCCGGGCGGCACCCTGGGGGCCAGCACGGAGACGCTGGCGACGGTCGCCTCCCAGCGGGGGCTCGTGCCCGGGCTGAGCGTCTCGTCGTACGGCTGCGTCGACATCGCCGGGACGCCGATCAGCGGGACCTGCCACCCCGGGAGCTGGGTCCGGGTCACCGTCAACTCGCGCTTCGAGCCCGTCCTGCCGCTCCTCGTCCCGTTGGGACCGATCGACTTCACGTCGTCGGGCAGCGCGGCGATCGAGTGACCACGAGGAGGCTCGGCATGATGCGCCGAACGCGGTCTAGGCATCGCCAGCACGGCCAGATCCTCGTGCTCTTCGCGCTCTCGCTCGTCGTCCTGCTGGGGTTTGGCGGCCTCGCCCTGGACGGCGGGTCGACCTTCGCCCAGCGGCGGGACGAGCAGACGGCGGCCGATCTCGCCGCGCTCGCCGCGGCGAACGACTACCTGATCAACGGCAACCAGCAGGCCGCGATCGCCCGCGCCCTCTCGGTGGCCGCCACCAACGGGTATCCCGACGACGTCGGGGGCACGAGCGTCGACGTGGCGATCGACACGCACAACGGCATCCAGGTGACCGTTGCCGTCAGCGCCCAGCACCACAACCAGCTCGTCGGGGTGATCGGGATGCCGACCTGGACGGTCACCGTGCAGGGAACGGCGCTGGCCGGCTTCCCCGACACCGCTTACGGCGCCTCCCCGTTCATCTTCTCGGCCGGCGCCTTCACCCAGGACGGCACGCCCCTCTACCAGTCGCCGACCAACTTCGGAGAGACGAACGGGGACGTCCCGACGAGTCAGCTCGACTTCGCCTGGACCAATTTCGGGACCGGCAACCTCAACACCAACGAGGTGAGCTCGATCATCGACGGGAGCCTCGTCATCAACAAGACGATCCAGTTCGGCGAGTACATCGGCCAGCACAACAACGGCAACCACACCGCCCTCTACGGGGACGTCCAGACGTACCTGAGCGGCAAGGAGCTCCCGGCGGCCATCGTCGACTCGAACGGGAACTTCGTGGGCTGGGCGATCTTCCACGTGATCAGCGCGTCCGGCGGGTCGGCGAAGCACGTCCGCGGGTACTTCGTGAGTTCGTTCGAGAGCGCCCAGCTGGCAATCACGGCGTGCGCCGCCAACAACTGCCCGCGCTACATGGGCGCCTACGTCCTGAAACTGTCGGAGTAGCCCGCCGCCACGCCACCGATGGCGCGCTGGTAGGCAGCCTCCGCCGCCGCCTGGGTCTCGTCGCGGCTGCCCGAGCTGTCGATCACGAAGACCCCCCGGACGTGCATGACGCGTTCCGCCCAATCGCCCTGGGCGGCGATCCGCCGCTCCGCGTCCTCCTCCTCCACCCCCCGGGCGACAAGCCGCTCCCGCTGGGCGGCCGGCCCGCACGTCACGAGCCAGACCTCGTCGCAGAGCGTGGCGAGACCCCCCTCGACGAGCTTGATGGCCTCGACGGCGATGGCCGGGGCGCCGGCCGCGTCGGCAGCCTCGATCGCGGCGAGGATCCGCGGCCGGACCGCGGGGTGGACGATCGCCTCGAGGTCGGCCAGCGCGCCGGGATCGGCGAACACGACCCGGGCGAGCGCGGCCCGGTCCAGGGAGCCGTCGGGGGCCCGGACGGCGTCGCCGAAGCGCTCCAGGATGGCCGCGTGGGCGGGCTCGCCCGGTGCGGTCACCGCGCGCGCCTCCGCGTCGGCGTCGACCACCACGGCGCCGCGGGCCGCCAGCCACCCGGCCACGGTGGACTTGCCGCAGCCGATCGGCCCCGTGATCCCGATCCGGAGGGCGCGGGTGCCGGGACCCGGGCGCACGTCCACCCCGTGGCTGTCGGAGGGCTCGCCGGCCTCGCGCCCGGGGTGCCGGTCCGCCGTCACGGGGCCCGCTCCTCGAGGAGGAGCCAGGCCTCCTCGGCCGCGGCGAGGGCCTGCTCGACGTCCGCGAGCTCGCTTGTGACCCGGCGGAGCTCCACGAAGTTGGCGGCGATCGACGGGTCGTACAGGGCCAGCTCGAGGTGGCTCTTGCGGAGCCCCAGGCGGGTGAGGTCGTCGTCGATCACCGTCTTCTGGCGCCGGTAGGCGTCCTTCGAGAGCTTCGGCGCGCGCGACGCCGGGCGGGGCGCCGCAGGTTCCGGCCTGGGCGCGGCGGGCGTCGGCGGCGGGGCCAGCGCGGGGGAAGCCTGCGCGCGGCCGCCCGGGGAGGCCGGCATGGCACGGCCGTGGAAGCGGGCCTCCTCGCGGGCGAGCGCGTCGGCGATCCGCCAGCCCTCTCCCACCGCCGCGCGCCAGGCCCGGTAGCCCCCCTCGAAGGGGACCATGGCCCCGCCGTCGACCACCCACAGCCGGTCGCAGGTCGTCTCGAGGAGGCGTCGGTCGTGACTGACCACGAGGAGGGTCGCCGGCGTCTCGCGGAGGAACGCCTCGAGGGCCTCGCGGGCCGGGATGTCGAGGTGGTTCGTCGGCTCGTCGAGGAGCATCAGGTTCGCGGGCATGATGCCCAGGATCGCCAGCTCGAGGCGGGAGCGCTCGCCGCCGGAGAGGCTGCCGACCTCCTTGAAGACATCGTCGCCGGAGAAGAGGAAGCGGGCCAGGTAGCCGCGGGCCTCGCCGGGTGTCAGGGGGATCTCGCCGAGCAGGACGTCGAGGACCGTCTCCCCGGCGAGCGGGTTCGTGCGCACCTGGGCAAGGTAGCCGAGCTGGACGTTGGCCCCGAAGGCCAGGCGCCCGTCGCGGGGCGGGAGCTCCCCGGCGATGACCCGCAGGAGCGTCGTCTTGCCGGCCCCGTTCGGGCCGACGATCCCGATTCGCTCCCCGCGGCTCGCCTCCAGCCGCACCGCGCGGGCGACGTCGGGGCCGCCCGGGTGCCCGACGACGAGGTCCTCCATGCGCAGGACGACGTCGCCGGAGCGCGGCGCCGGCTTCCCGAGGGCCCGGTCGAGGCGCAGCGAGCGCCCGGACCGCGGGGTTTCGATCCGGTCCAGGCGGGCGAGGCGCGCCTCATGCTCGTGCATCTTCCCGTGCTTGCGCTGGCTGCGGTACGTCTGGACGAGCGATTGCTCCTTCGCGATCTCCGAGTCGCGTGTGTCGGCCTCGCGGCGGAGCCGGGCGTCGCGCTCCTCGCGCTGGCGGGCGAAGGCCGAGTAGTCGCCGCGGAAGGCCGCCAGCCGCCGGTCGCGGATCTCCCAGATGCGCGTCACGGTGGCGTCGAGGAAGGCCCGATCGTGCGAGGCGACGAGGAGGGCGCCGCGGCGGCGCCGGACGGCCACCTCCAGCCACTCGAGGGCGGAGAGGTCGAGATGATTCGTGGGCTCGTCGAGGAGGAGCAGGTCGGGGTCGGCGACGAGGAGCCGGGCGAGCGCCGCCCGTGTCTGCTGCCCGCCCGACAGCTCCTCGGGCGAGCGGGCGATCTCGTCGGCCGTGAAGCCGAGCCCCGCCAGCGCCTCGTCGACCCGCTGGTCGAGGGTCCACCCGTCGAGGGCGGCGAACCGCGCGCTGAGCTCGGCATAGTCGGGGGTTCCGGCGGCGTGAGCCTCCTCGAGGGCGCGCATCTCGGCCTCCATCGCCTCGACCGCCGAGGCGCCGCGCCGCACGGCCGTCCGGAGGTCCGGCGCAGAGGCGAAAGCCTCGTCGAAGTGGGCCTCCTGGGCCAGGAGGCCCACGGTAAGCGCCCGCCGACGCTGGACCTCGCCCCGGTCGGGCTCGTCCTGGCCGGCGACGATCCGCAGAAGGGTCGTCTTGCCCGCGCCGTTCGGCCCGACGATGCCCACCCGCTCGCCCACCGCGACGGCGGCGTTGACGGCGTCGAGGATCACGAACGTGCCAATCTCGCGGGTGACGTTCGAGAGGCGGACGAGCGACATCGTCAGGCGCCCCCGGCGTCGGCAGCGCCCGGGGTGCCGGCGCGGGCCTGCGCCCGGCGCGTCGCGGCCGCCCGCTGGGTCCGCTCGGTCCGGGCCCGCGCCGCGGCCCGCTCGGCCTCGGCCGCGGCCCGCCTGGCCTCGGCCGGCGTCAGGCCCAGCGTCCCCTCCCCCGGCAGCTCCACCCAGCGGCGGCCCCGGGCGCGCGGGGCGCGCGCCGCCGCGAGGATCGCCGCGGCCCCCGCGCGGTCGCCTGCCGGAAGCCGCTGGCACCAGCTGCAGAAATGCGTCGCCCGCCCGCCGACCACGATCCGGCGGATCGGCCGGCCGCAGCGGGGGCATGGCTCGCCCGTCCGCTGGTACGCCTCCAGGCGCTCCTGCATGCTCCCGTCGCCGTCGGGCGCGGTGTAGTCGTCGATCGAGGAGCCGCGCCGGAGGACCGCCTCCGCCAGGACGGCCCGGAGCTCGCGGTAGAGGCGAGCCTCGTCGGGCGGTCGGAGCGTCGCGGCGGACCGCAGCGGGTGGAGGCGTGCCCGCCACAGCGCCTCGTCGGCGTAGATGTTGCCGACGCCGGCGATGAACCCCTGGTCGAGGAGGAGCGGCTTCAGCCGTCCGCGGCGACCCCGAAGGCGGGTGCGGAAGGCCCGGACCGTGAAGGCGTCATCGAGCGGCTCCGGCCCCGTGGCGGCGAAGAGCCCACCGCCCGCCTCCGGGTCGAGCACCTCGCCGGTCGCCGGATCGACCGGCCAGCAGCCGATGCGCCCGAACTTGCGCACGTCCCGGAAGCGCAGCTCGCGGCCGTCCACCAGCGAGATGGCGACGTGGACGTGCCGGTCCGCCGGCGGATCCGCCACCACCACGAACAGCTGGCCGGTCATCCCGAGGTGGATGGTCAGGGCGGCGTCGCCCGAGAGGCGGACGACGACCAGCTTCGCGCGCCGCCCCACCGTCTCGACACGACGGCCGGCGAGGGCAGCCGCGAAGGCCTCCACCGACCCGTGCGAGGCGATCGCCCGGGGCCAGTCGCCGCGGGCCCCGGTCAGGGTGGCCCCCGCGAGGAGCCGGGAGAGGTCGCGGGCGACCGTCTCGACCTCGGGCAGCTCAGGCATCGGGCGCCTCCAGCGCCAGGAACGGCACGTCGGCCTGGCGGCGAGTCGCTCCGGGGCGATCCGGGGTCCACTCGAGGTGGCAGGTCGGGGCGGCGGGGCGGTCCCCCAGCTCGACCTCCGCCGCGCCCCCCGGCTCGATCCGGTCGACGGTGGCGAGGGGCGCCGGATCGTGGGCCAGGCCGCGGCGTTCCCAGGCGACGACACGGAGGGCGGCGAGGCCACCCCGGTTGCGGACCAGGAGCCGAACCGCGCTCGCGGCGGCGGGGGCGCCCGCGGCGACCGGAACGACGAAGACGGCGAGCGGCGGGCTCGCGTCAGCCGCCCGCTCGCGGTAGGCGGCCACCACGCCCGCCCCGATGGCGGCCTGCCAGGCGACGAAGCCGATCGCGACGAGAGCGGTCGCGAGGGCGATGACGAGGACGACGACCGGGTCCACGACCGATCAGGCGTCGACGGCGGCCGGCCGTGCCAGCGGCGTCATGGCCTCCCAGTCGTCGCCGACCTTGACGTCGACCGTCAGCGGAACGTCGAGGGCCAGGGCGCCCTCCATCGTCTCGCGCAGGACCGGGACCAGGCGGTCGACCTCGTCGCGCGGCACCTCGAGGAGGAGCTCGTCGTGGACCTGGAGGAGGAGTCGAGCCCGGAAGCCGTCGTCGCGGAGGCGCCGGGCGACCCGGATCATGGCGATCTTCATGATGTCGGCGGCCGTCCCCTGGATCGGCATGTTGATCGCCATCCGCTCCCCGGCGGCGGCCAGGCTCCGGTTCCCCGACCGCAGCTCGGGGATCTCCCGGCGCCGGCCGAGGAGGGTGGTCACGTATCCCTGGGCCCGGGCCGTCTCCTTGATGTGGAGCATGTAGTAGCTGATCCCCGAGTACGTCGCGAAGTAGCGGTCGATGAACGTCTTCGCCTCGTCGCGGGGGATGTTGGCCCGCGTGGCCAGGCCGTAGTCGCTCATCCCATAGGCGATCCCGAAGTTCACCATCTTGGCCATCGAGCGCTCGTCCGCGGTGATGTCGGCCGGGTCCTTGCGCAGGACGCGCGCCGCGCTGTCGCGGTGGATGTCCTTCCCCTCCGCGAAGGCCACCTTGAGGCCCTCGTCGCCGGACACGTGGGCGAGGATCCGCAGCTCGATCTGGCTGTAGTCGGCCGAGACGAGCACGAGGTCGGGATCGCCGGCCACGAAGGCCCGCCGGATGCGCCGCCCCAGCTCGGTCCGGATCGGGATGTTCTGGAGGTTCGGGTCCGACGAGGAGAGGCGACCGGTGGCGGCCACCGCCTGGTGGAAGGTCGTGTGGAGGCGGCCGTCGTCGGCGAGCAGGCCGGGCAGCGCCTGGACGTAGGTGCTCCGCAGCTTGGCGTACAGGCGCCAGTCGAGCAGCTTGCCGACCGCCGGGTGGGCCGGCCGGAGCTCCTCGAGGACGGTGGCGTCCGTCGAATAGCCGGTCTTGGTGCGCTTCCCCTTCGGCAGGTCGAGCTCGTAGAAGAGGACCTGCTCCAGCTGCTTCGGGCTCCCCAGGTTGAACTCGTGGCCGACGTCGGCGTAGATCTCGGCCTCCAGGCGGCCCAGCTCGGTCCCGAACTCCCGGTCGAGGGCGGCGAGGGCGTCGAGGTCGAGGGCGACGCCGGTCGCCTCCATCCGGGCGAGAACCGGGACCAGGGGCAGCTCCAGCTCGGCGAAGAGCCGCGCGAGCCCCACCTCGTCGAGCGCCGCCGCGAGCGAGGTGCGGGCGGCGAGGGCTCCGAGCGCCTCGAGGGCGGCCCGCTCCCCGGCGCCGAGGCCGGCGGCGGCCGGGGGCAGGTCCAGGTCGAGTCGCTCGTGGACCACGTCGGCGATCCCCTGGCTGCGGAGCGAGGCGTTGAGGAGATAGGCCGCGACCTGGGTGTCGAACGCGACCGGGGTCGGCGCCGCCGCCAGGTCGTCGCCGAAGCGGGCCACCAGGAAGGGCTTCACCTCGTGGCCGACGAGAGGCGTTCCCGCCACCTCGAGGGCACGGCGGGCGGCGGTCGCGGCCTCGGCCCCCTCGAAGACGACGACGCGACCGTCCTCCCCGGCAAGGGCGAGGGCGAGCGGCGTCCCGGCCCGCGGGCGGGGGTCGTCGAGCAGGAGCGCGGCACCGACGGCCGGGAGGGTCGCCAGCCAGCCCCCGAGCGATGACGCGGCGCCGGCGTCCGCCCGCTCGACGCGGCCCGGGTCGGCCACCAGCGCGGCGAGGGCCGCCCGCAGGTCGCCGGCGGGGAGCGGCGTCGGCGGCCCGGCCTCGGCGGCCGGGCGCGGCCCGACGGCGTCGAAGTCGAGAGAGAGCTGGAGGCTGCCGGACGAGGCCCGGCGGGGCCGCGGAGCGGCGCCCGGGGCCCCACCGGGCGCCCTGGCGGCCCCCACGTCGCCGGCGGCCTCGCGGGAGCGCACGACGGCCTCGGCGGCCGTCTCGCCCGCCAGCGGCGGGAGGCGGTCGATGAGCGTCCGGAACTCGTACTCGCGGAAGAGCCGGACCACGGCGTCGCGGTCGTACTCCCCGAGGCGGGCCGCCTCGACGTCGAGCTGGACCGGGACGTCGCGGACCAGGCGCTGCAGGTCGCGGCTGGCGAGCACCCGCTCCCTGGCCTCGAGGAGCAGAGGGCGGAGCTTCTCGGGGGTCACCTCGTCGAGCCGCTCGTAGAGGAGGTCGACGCCACCGAAGGTGGCAACCAGCTTCGCGGCGGTCTTCTCCCCCACCCCGGGGACCCCGGGGATGTTGTCCGTCGT
This sequence comes from uncultured Chloroflexia bacterium, assembly GCA_963709605.1. Lineage (GTDB taxonomy): Bacteria > Chloroflexota > Limnocylindria > Limnocylindrales > CSP1-4 > CTSoil-043. The sequence goes on from CAVPWX010000019.1 coordinate 22,288, forward strand.
ATCGCCCTTGAGCGCCTTGTAGTCGAGCATCTGGTCGGGCCGCAGGCCCCACCGCTCGTCGATGCGGGGAAGGTCGTAGACCACCGTGTTGGCCACCCCGCCGCGCAGCGAGACCACGAGCCGCGTCCGGTCCGTCACGAGCTGGAGCATGTCGAGGTCGCCGGTGACGATCGTCGTCTCCAGGCCGGCCGCCTCGGCCTGCCCGACGAGCGTGGCGATCACGTCGTCGGCCTCGAAGCCCTCGTGCTCGTAGACCGGGAAGCCGAGGGCCGCGACGACCTCGCGGACCTTCGGGAACTGGTCCCGCAGCTCGTCCGGCATCCGCTGGCGCGTCGCCTTGTACTCCTCGAAGCGCTCGTGCCGGAAGGTGGGCTTCCCGAGGTCGAAGGCGATCGCCACGGCGTCCGGCTTCACGTCCTGGATCGCCCGCAGGACGATGTTGGTGAAGCCGAAGACGGCGTTGACGAGCTCGCCCTTCGACGTCGTGAGCGGCGTCTCGATGAGCGCGTAGTAGCCGCGGTAGATGAGCCCGTTGCCGTCGAGCAGCATCAGGCGGGTCATGGCGGGCGGGGACCTCCGGCCTCCGCCGGCGGGGCCGGCGGGTTCGAGGCCAGTGTACCGGCCGGGCGGCCCAGTGGGCCGGCGTCGGGGGGGAAAGGCCCACCGGGCAGGGCCGGAACGGCCCGCCCACCCCGGGCGTCCGGAGGGCCGTGCTAGACTCGCGCCGCCTCGCCGCCCCGACGTTTCAAGGCGTCTGCGCCGGAAGGAGCCGAGTCCCGTTGGACGATCCGCGCTCGACCACGACCGGCGAGCGCTCCTCCGCCGCCGAGCGGCCGTCCGCGCGGCCGTCCGCCCGCCCCGGCGACGAGGCGGCCGCGCGCCGCGACGAGATCCTCGTGGCGCGGGCCCTCGAGGGCGACCTCGGGGCGTTCAACCAGCTCGTGGAGGCCTACCAGGACCTCTGTCACTCCCTCGTCGCGCGCCTCGTCCCCGACCCCGACCAGGCCGCCGACGCGGTGCAGGAGGCGTTCTTCTCCGCGTACCGCAACCTGCGGACCTACCGCGGGCCCTCCTTCCGCGGCTGGCTGACGCGCATCGCCGTCAACGCCGCCATGGACCTCCAGCGGGCCCGCAAGCGACGCCCCGTCTCCCCCTATCCCGAGCTGGAGGACGAGTCCTGGCAGCCGACCGCCGGGCCCGACACCGACCCGGAGACGATCGCCGGCGCCGCGGAGCGCGGCCGGGTGCTCGCCGCCGCCCTGGCCGCCATCGCCGCCGACCAGCGGACGGCGATCGTTCTCTACGACGTCGAAGGCTACGACTACGCCGAGATCGCCCGGCTGACCGGCGTCTCGCTGGGGACAGTGAAGTCCCGGATCCACCGCGGCCGGCTCGCCCTGCGCGGGCTGCTCGCCGACCGCATGGAACTCTTCCGCAGCTGAGGCCGTCAGAGGACCATGCCGCTCGCCTCCCACACCCCCGCCGCCGAGGCCGCCGATCATGCCGAGCTGATCGTGGCCCTCGACGCGGGCGACCTCGCCGGCCCGGACCTCGACCGCGCTCGGGCACTCTCCGCGTCGTGCGCCGGGTGTGCCGCGTTGGTCGTGGACCTGGCCGCGATCCGCGGCGCCCTGCCGGCCCTCCCCGTCCCGCCCCGGCGCCGGGACTACCGGCTGACCGACGAGGACGCGGCCCGCTTCCGGCCGACCGGATGGCGGCGCGCGCTTGGCTGGCTCGCCGCTCCCGGCTCGACGGTGCGGCCGCTCGCAACCGGCCTGGCGACGCCTCGGGGTCGTGGGCCTGCTTCTGACCGCCGGCCTGCCGGGCTTCGGCGGGGGCGCGGCCATGGCGCCCGTGGACACGGAGCGCGTCGAGGCCCCGGCCGCGGGGGGCGCCGCCCAGGGCGACGAGTACACGATGACCGGGCCGGCCCCCGCGCCCACGGGCGCCGCCGCGCCCCTCTCGACCGCTGCCCCGGGGCCCGGGGCCTCGGAAGCGCCCGACGGTGCCGGGCCCGCGGTCATGGCGCCCGGCGAGCCCTCGCCGGATGCCAGCGCCGAGCGCAACGTCACGGCCGGCGCTCCCGACGACGCCGGCGACGCCAAGCTCGGCGAGACTGCGGCTGCCACCGGTGACGGGCTCCCTGTCGGGCTGCTGGTCTCGCTCGCGCTTCTCGCGTCCGGGATCGCCCTCTTCGTCGCTCGCGCGCTCGCCAGGGGCCGCCTCGCGTGACCGCGGGCCGGCCAGGACCCGGGGTCGCCGGTCCTGGTCGGACTACCCGAAGAGCGCCTCGACCGCCTCTGTGAACACGGCCGTGTGGCGATCGACGTCGGCCTCGGTCGTGGCCGGGGACATGAGAGCCATGTTGTGGAACGGCGTCATCAGCACGCCCCGGTTCATCGCCCAGAGGTGGAGCAGCCGGGCCAGCTCGCTGTCGTCGTGGGCAGCCTGGTCGGAGCCGTTGCGCGGCAGTTCGGGCATGAAGTGGTACTCGCACCGGGCCCCGAGCCGCGTGACGTGCCACGGGACGCCGCGCCCACGCAGGACCCCGGCCACACCGGCCTCGAATCGCTCCGCAAGCGGGATCATCCGGGCGAAGGCCTCCTCGGTGAGAACCTCCGTGAGGGTCGTCCGAATCGCCGCCAGCGAGAGCGCGTTCCCCGCGAGCGTCCCGCCGATCCCGCCGACGTCGCAGTCGTCCCACTCGATCGAGGCCTTGACGCGCTCGCCCACCTCCTCGGTGAAGCCGTAGGCGCCCGCCGGGATGCCGCCGCCGATCGTCTTGCCGATCGTGAGGATGTCGGGCGTTAGGCCGTGCGCTCCGGTGTAGCCACCCGGGCCGGCGCAGATCGTGTGGGTCTCGTCGTTGATGAGGAGCGTCCCGTACCTGCGGGTGAGCTCGCGCACGCCTTCGTGGTAGCCCGGCTCCGGCAGGACGATGCCCACGTTGGTCAGGGCGGGCTCCATGAGCGCAACGGCGACGTCACCGTGCGCGAGCTCCCGCTCCAGGCCCGCGAGGTCGTTGAACTCCACCACGCGCGTCGTCTCAGCCGGCGCCACCGGCTTGCCGATGTTCCCGCGCCGCGGCCCGACCGAGCCGTCCGGTCGGAGTGAGGCAAACGCCTCGTCGACGGAGCCGTGGTAGTTGAAGTTGTGGACGAGCACCTTGGACCGGCCCGTGATGTGACGGGCGAGCCGGATCGCGAAGCGATTCGCGTCCGTGGCCGTGAGCGTGAATTGCCACCACCGGACCCCGAATTGGCGCTGGAGCTCGTCCGCAGCAACGATCGCGTCCTCCGTGGGCAGCATGTGGGTGATGCCGCGGCGCATCTGGCGCTCGACCGCACGGATCGTGGCGTCCGGGCCGTGCCCGGCCATCGCACCCGTGTCGCCCAGGCAGAAGTCGACGTACTCGTGGCCGTCGACGTCCGTGAAGTGGGCCCCTCGGGCCTCCTCGACGAAGAGCGGGAAGGGTCCTGCCCACTTGACCATCCAGTTCATCGGGACGCCGTCGAGAAGGGAGCCCTGGGCACGCTCGAACAGCGCCTTCGACCGCGGATTCGCGCGCTCGAAGGCCGTCATCTCGGCATCCATGAGTCGCTGCATCCGGGAGCGGTCGAGGGTCCTGCCGCCTGTCATCGATGCTCCTTTGCTGCGTCGGCGGGCCGTCTGCCGCGCCGTGGGCGAACCGGGGCCGCGGAGCCTGCAGGACGTCGCCCCCGCCGGGCGAGGCCGTGCGCACCACGGGGCGATGATAGAGGCCGCCCGGAACCGGCCGGGCGGCGTCCCGCATCCCGGATCGGCGAGCCCCTCGCTAGACTTCAGGACAGCCCGGGATGGCGGAATGGCAGACGCACCCGACTCAAAATCGGGCGAGGGCGACCTCGTGGGAGTTCGAATCTCCCTCCCGGGACCAGCCTGGCTCCACCCAGCGCTCCGTACAGCCCGACGCCGACGGCCGAGTGAGGCTCTCCGCCCGGCGGAGCAACAGCTCCTCACGTCGACCGGCGGTGATGGAGCCCGGCGCGACAGCCATCGCCCAGTCCCGGATCGTGATCTCGACCGTCCTGCCTGGCCAACGAACAGCGTCGCGGATCCCCGCGACGAGCCAGAACGCGAGGTACGCGGAGACGAGGGCGCCCCAGCAGGCCACGAAGACGAGGTTGTGCGTGAGGAGCGACAGCACGGCCGCCGCGATGAGGAGTGGCAGGGCGAACACCGGGATCACGACGAGGAGGATCGCCAAGAGCCAGGGCATCCAGCCAAGCCAGTCCCGCATGCCGGGGAGACTCCCCGCCCCCAGCGCCCCGTCACGAGGCATCGGTGGCGAAGTGAACCCGGTCGCCCGTCTCTGGGCTGGCCGGGGCCGCTCGGTGTCGGCCAGTGGGGTCACGGCCGTGACGTTGCGATAGGCAGGAACGGTCCCGGGCTCCGGACCGGGCGTTCCGCTCCGGCTCGCCGGGGCAGGGCGCGCTCCGGGCGTCCGGGGGCCGTGACATAAGTCCTTGCGACCCGCGCGTTGCGCGCCGACGCTGGGCGGTTGGCGGGAGGCTCTGACGCGCGGCCCACGCTCCGGCCGCCGGGACCGCGCCGAGCCACTGGCGAGACCGACCCGCGCTTGGGGCGTCCCCAGGAGGGTAGAGGTGCGCCGAGTCATCGTCGCTCTGTGTTCCATGGCCTTGCTGGCCACCGTGCTCGCGCCGGTCGGGGCGGCCAAGTCCATCCAGATGGCGCCCCTCATGCGGGGCGTCATCGACATGGCGACCTACTTCGGGCTGTCGCCCGACTGGTCCGACCTCCCGACGTGCCCGGTCGTCTCGAAGCAGAAGGTGAGTGACCCGACGGGCTGCTGGTACGGCAAGGTCAAGGGCGACATCAGCGGGACGATCGCCTTCTGGGAGGATCCGGCCGGCGTCGAGATCGTCCCGGGCAAGACGCTGAAGTTCTACGAGAAGTTCACCTTCTGGCCGAGCAACGGCAGCGGCTGGGTCATCGGCTACGACGTGGGCTTCTACGACCTGGTCACGGGCGCCTTCCGGGCGAGCGGCTGGGTCACGGCTCGTCGGCGGGAGAGTGGGCGGCCCTGCGCGGGCGCTGGTTCTACGAATGGGGCACGACCAGCGACCCCAGTGTCCTGCCCATCACCTCCCCCGCGACCCAGTTCATCATCACGAAGGTCAAGGGCTAGGGTCGGCTATCGCAAGGTCGACCCGCGCGAAGGCGACGGCCGCTTCGCCGACTCTCGAAGGCGCAACTGCGGCCGCGATGTCCCGACACACGGCCCCCGGCTCTGCACCGATGGCTTGGCTCCGCTTGCGGGCTGGGACGCGCACCGGGCGTCCGGGGGCCGTTCGCCTCAGATTCGCTGTGCCACCCCGACACGTGTATGCTCCGCCGACTCAGGGGGGAGGCATGGGAGCCGTCGGGCTCCCGCCAGCGCGGCGTCCCATACGGTCGCCCGACCGTCGCGCAGGGCCAATGGCGAGTCCGACCACCCTGACCCCGGGCGCGCGTGCGCCCAGAAAGGAGGGGTCCCCGTGACCTCTCGCTCGCCTGGCGCCCGGCTTCGGCTCGTGGTCGTCGTCTCGATGGCCACAGCGGCCCTCGTGCTCGCCCCATCGGTGGCGGCGAAAACTCCCCCGGTCGCACCGGCACAGACCCTGACGCAGGCCTGCGCTCCGACCGGCGGCTCCCAGCCCATCGCCGGGGGATTCCGGGCGGGCCAGTGGGTCACGTCCGCGACGCAGGGTTCCGTTCCGCGCGGCAGCTCCCAGCCCATCGCCGGGGGATTCCGGGCGGGCCAGTGGGTCACGTCCGCGACGCAGGGCTGCAGTCCGGGCGACCTCTACCCCCTCTCTGGAGGGTATCGGGCAGGTCATTGGGTTCCTTGACGTGCCGCAGTCGCGACATGGACTCACGCTCGGGGCCGGAGGCTCTGTGATCCGCAGGTAGCGACCTGGGCCACAGCTCACGACCGTCCCTCGGCTGCGCACCGGGTGCTCCGCGCTCTCCTGGGGGTGGGAAGCGCACCGGGCCTCCGGGGGCCGTTCGCCTCTCGCCAGATGCCCGACCGCCGCGTACGGTGGGCGGTTGGCGGGAGGCTCCGACACGCGGCCCACACCCTGGCCGCCGGGACCGCGCCGAGCCACTGGCGAGACCGACCCGCTGCCTCCACGCACGGGGTCGCCGAGATGCAGGTTCGTCAGTCAGTCGAGATCGCGGCCCCGCCGGAGCGGATCTGGCCGCTCCTGGTAGAGCCGGACAACGTCCTGAAGTGGTATCCCACGCTCCGGAGGTTCGAGTACGAGGATGCGGGGCAGCGAGGCCCCGGTGCCCGGGTCTACGCGGAGGAGAAGGCGTCGGGCATGCTCATGAAGCTTCCACTTCGTGATCACCGACTGGGTCGAGAACCGGACGGTCTCGCTCCACATGGTCTCCGGGACCGGGGTCAAGGGCTACGACCAGAGCTGGAAGGTGGAGCCGCTCCCGGCAGGGTCCCGCTTCACCTTCGAGGAGCACGTCGAGCTGCCCTACGGCGTTCTCGGCAGCCTGCTCGGCAAAGTCGGACAGCGCAGCTCCGAGGCCCACGTCAAGGAGATGCTGGCAGAGCTCAAGGTGCTCGCCGAGGCGTAGCTCGCCAATCCGCGTGCCCCCATGAGGGGTCCCGCCCCGCCCCGCTCGCTCCGTTATTGCGGGATGAGACCCGCACCGGGCGACCCGAGGGCCGTTCTGCGTCCTCGACCGGCGCATATCTCGGTAGCCGACGGGCCGAATTCGACCCCTCTCGACCGTCCCGCGACCCGCACCGCTGAGCACGAGACGGGACGAAACGGAAGCCGCCGGACGCGGGGGGGGACTCAAGATCGGGCGAGGGCGACCTCGTGGGAGTTCGAATCTTCCTCCCGGGACCAGCCTGGCAGCATCACGAACGTCAGCGGGCCCATCCGGGCGCAGGAGTGACGAGCACCACGAGCGACGAGCGTACGTCGGCCCCGGATTCGAGGCAATCCGCGGCGGACAGTCGATGAGCTGAAGAGCAGGGAGGACGAGATGACCGACGAGGAGATCATCGACCTCGTCCGGGGGTAGCCAGCCGCCCGTCTGCTGACTGTCCCGCGCCCTCGCCTCCAGTGTGGGAACGGGACCCACCCGGCGACCGGGGGTCGCTCGGCTCCTCGTGTGAACCCAGCGGTTGGCGTCGGCCTCCCGGGTGCACTACCCCTCCAATCGGGGGAGCGCCGCTTCGGCGGGTGCGGCCGCGGGCTCCGTCGGTGCGGCGGCCGCGACGGCTTCAAGAGCCTCCTCGGTCACCTCGTGGACTTCGGGGGTGCCGCCGAGTTCGGTGAGCTTGTTGGAGATCATCGCGGCTTCCGGATCTTCCTCCACGAGGACGCCGATCGCGGCCTTGCCGCCGGCGAGCTCCGCGGCGATGCGCTCGCGGTCCGCGTCCGTCAGCCCCAGGCCCTTGTGGTGGAAATGGCCGAGGATGGCGCCGCCGACCATCCCGGCGAGCAGGGTTGGCGGCGCGACCACGGCCAGCACGAGGCCGATGCCGGCGCCCGTCTTGCTGCTCCGCGTACCCAGCTTGTGCTCCTTGATCTGGCCGTTCTCGTCGGCGACCAGCACGCCGACAGGTCGGGGCATGACGTTGTTGTCCTTCTCCCAGGCCATGAGCGACTTCACCGCGGCGTCGGCGGTGGCCTCGTCGGCGAAGATCCCCAAGACCATCTGGTGAGCAGCCATTCCAAGATCCTCCGATCTCATTGTCCGTCGGAGTCGTCAGCCAGCCGCGGCGGTGATGAAGGGGACTCCCGGGCGCATCACGCAATCCCGGACAGCAGGAATGCCGTTGACGGCGACAGCGGAATCGGTGTCATCGTCCAATGTAGGGGATACGGTCAACGAAGCCCAGACCCGCAAGCCGGGCTGCTGCAGTCAGGGCCGAGGCTAGCGGCGCTCCGTCCGGGGGCGGTTCGCCACGCGCCGAATGCCTGACACGCGCATATGGTCATGGACAGCGGGGGGCTCTGACACGCGGCCCACACCCCGGCCGCCGGGACCGCGCCGAGCCACCGGCGAGACCGGCCCGCCGACGACCTCCCTCGGCAGCGGCGAGTCCACCGGCCAGCTCGACGATCTCCGGGTCCAGGCGTAGCGAGCCCAGATCGTCCTGGATGCGATCGAGGTGCTGAAGGCGCGCCCTGACACCGACGCGCGGCAGATCGGCCTGATGGGGATCAGCCAGGCCGGCTGGGCCATGCCCCGGGTGCTCGCGACGCACCGCCCCGCACCGGGCGCTCCGCTCTCCTCGGAGAGTTGGACGCGCACTGGGCGCCCGCGGGCCGCTGATCCCGTGAGAGACGACGCGCGTGAGCGTGCATGGGCCGCCGTGCACGACTCGATCGCCCGGATGCCGGGCTGGGCCGTGGGCCCGTCCACTCACCGCGGCGAGGGCACGACCTGGTACGTATCGGCGGTCGGCCTGCGGCGACGGGGACGGCAGGCGACACGCGAGGCGATCGCCGCAACCGAGACGACGGAGACTGCCACCCTGGGCGCCCTCGCCGTGCTGCTCGACGCCCGCGACTAGGGAACACGACCTATTGGGTCGACCCGCCGCGGACGCCCACAATCCGAGGGCCGGCGCTGCTCCCAAAGGGGTGCCCCGTCGGCTCGGCCCCCGGCTCCGCACGGACCCACCGCTCTACTCCGGGAGGTGGGTGGGTCGGGGCACCGGGCGTCCGGGGGCCGTTCGACTCTCGCCGGGCCCGAGGCCTGCTGCCACGATGCGCTCACAACCAAGGGCTGGAGTGTGACGGAGGGTCGTTCTCGATGTGCGCCATCCTGCTCGCCGCGCTTCTCGGGCCGCGAGCCATCAACGTGGTCTGGTGGCTGCTCGACTCGGAGCGCTGGGCCTCCACGTTCAGCGGCCCACTCGTGCCCATCCTCGGCATCCTGTTCCTGCCCTGGACGACGCTTGCCTACGTGGTGGTCGCGCAGGAGGGACTGACCGGCCTCGGGTTCGTCGTCGTCTTGATCGGGTTCTTCGCGGACGTCGGGACCTACGGCTCGAGCGCCTACACGAACAAGGACAAGATCGGCTTCAAGTAGGCCTGGGTGCTCCGGTCGTGTCGGGGCCAGCCCAGCCGCCGCTCGGACGAGGTCTCTTCGGGACCCCCGCGGGGTGGGTGCGGCCGCGATAGCCCGTCACCACGGCCCCCGGCTCCGCTCCGGGCGCTTGCTCTCACCGGGAGAATCGAGATCCGGCGGCTGACGACAAGCGAATGATCTGGTGATGGAAGAGGACGAGACTCGAAGCGGCAACGGCGGGTCGATGCCCGTGGAGATCCAGGCCCTGATCTCCATGTTCGCCGCGGCCGTGCTGATGACGGCCGTGGCAGTCCTCGGTGTCTTCATCGCGGGCGAGCAGCCGCCGCGGCTCGTCCTCCCGGGAACGACGTGGCAGTGGACCGGCTCGACGACCGGCGCCGGTGAGGCCGAGCTCGTGGTGCCGGATCCCGCGGAGTACACGGTCCAGTTCAGCCGCGACGGCACGTACGAGGCCGCCGCCGACTGCAACCAGGTTGCCGGGACGTACCGCGTGGTTCCGGCCGGGAGGGCGGGGGCTCCACGAACGGCCTGACGCTCGTGCCGGCTCCCGCCAGCCTCGCTTCCTGCGGCGCCGAGTCGCTGTCGGACCTGTTCCTGGAGCAGCTCGGATCGGCAAGCCGATACGCGATCGCGGGCTCGCAGCTCACGATCACGCTCGCTCCGTCCGGCACGATGACGTTCGAGGCGGCGTCCCCGGTCGTCAGCTCCTCCCCGGGCGCCTAGTGGGCACGCGGTGAGCGGGCCGCCTCACCCGGGACCTGCGCCGCCCCGGCCGGGGGCAGCGCGCCTGCCTGTGATCCCCTGTCCCGTGAGCACACCTGGGCCTGGACGACCGAGAAGGCATGGGCCGGGGACGCCCGACAGGACCCTGGATCGCGAGGCCGGGACCGGAGCGACGGCCCAACCTGCATGTCTCGTCTCGCTGGGCGAGAATTCGCGCATGCAGGCGGACCGCTCTTCGCGCATCGCGTACCGCATGGTGATCGCCGCCATCGTCGGGGTGGCCACGCTGTTGCCCGGCGCAGGCACGGCCGGCAGCGCCACATTGCCGCCCGTGCTGCTGGTCCACGGGTTCCGAGGATCGCCAAGCGCCTTCGACACGATGGCCGCGCGCCTTGCTCGCGATGGTCGAGAGGTCCATGCGATCGCCCTGCCAGGCCAGGACAACATCGTCAACGCCAGGGCGATCCGCGACTTCGCCGCCGCCCATCACCTCCGGCGAGTCGACGTCGTCGCTCACAGCATGGGCGGGCTCTCGAGCCGCTGGTTCGCCAGGTACCTTCGTGGGAACATCAGCATCGCGCACTATGTCGCGCTCGGGACACCGCAGTACGGCCTGTGGGCGACCTGCGCGGCGCCGCTCGACTACGGCGGCCAGATGTGCCCGGACGGGGCGTTCCTCCGCAAGCTGAACACCGGCGACGACACCCCTGGAACCACCAGGTACACCTCGATCTCCAGTGCCGATGACGGAATCGTGCCAGCGTCGTCATCGCGTCTCGACGGAGGCGCCTGCCTCGTCCGCGACCGCGGCGTCACCCACGGCGGTCTCCTGTCCGACGCCCGGGTCTACCAGCAGGTCGTCCGTTCGCTGAACGGCCGCTGTCCGCCGGCGTTCGACTGACCATCGGCCTGTGGCAACGGCCCCCGATGGCCCATCGCGCCGGCGACGCCCAGAAGCGTCGGCACGACCCTTCTCCCGACGCACGAGCGAACCCGACGACATGAGACAAGAGGCATCCGGGGGCCGTTTGCCACTCGCCAGGTGCCCCTGCCCCCCCTAAGGTTGCAGGTTGGCGGGAGGCTCTGACACGCGGCCCGAACTCCGGCCGCCGGGACCGCGCCGAGCCACTGGCGAGACCGACCCGCGGGTTGCCCGGGAGGCTTGTCTCATGTCCGAGTTCGGACTCTTCGTCGGGTGGGGCCCGACGCGCGCCGGCAGAGAGGCTGCGGCGGATAGAGTGTTCGGGGAAGCGGTCGCCCACTGGAACGGGCTCAAGGCAGCCGGCGAGATCGAGAGCGTCGAGCTGGTGATCCTGGGCGCCCACGGCGGTGACCTGGCCGGCTTCGCGCTCCTCCGCGGTGATCCCGAGAAGCTGGCACGCGTCAACACGTCCCCGGAGTTCGCGCGCATCACGATGCGAGCCCAGACGTGCCTCGACAACGTCGGTGTCGTCCACGCATACGTGGACGACGGCGTCATGCGTGTCATGGGCGCCTGGCGGGAGGCGATCGCCGACCTGGTCTGACACCGAGGCCGCACAGGCTCGGATATCGGCCTCCGGCTGCGCGCCGGTCGCTCCGCTCCGCCGGGAGGCGGGATGGGCACGTGCAGCGGGCGCCTCGGGGGCCGCCGCCTTCGGACGATGGCTACGTACATCGCGACGTGCACCCGGCGTCCGGGGGCCGTTCGTCTCTCGCCATCTCGACGACCGTCGCGTACGGTGACTGGTAGCGGGAGGCTGGGGCACGCGGCCTGAACTCCGGCCGCCGGGACCATGCCGAGCCATTGGCGAGACCGACCCGCGGGAAGCGAGCGATCCAGATGCCCAGGTTGATGACCCGATCCACGTCCCGTCTGCGCACCCTCGCCGTCGGGCAGGCCCTCGTTCTCCTCGTCGCCCTCGGCGCGCCGATCACGGCGCTGGCGGCCGTCGACTCCGTGTCGCCGTCCTCGCTCGCCCAGGGCGCGACGAACCAGCTGGTCACGATCAACGGCTCGGGCTTCGAGAGGAGGTGCAGGACCTACAGCATCACCTTCTCCGGCAGCGGCGTGACCGCGACCGGCGTCCACCGGAGCAGCGACGCAACGATGACGGCCAGCGTCAGCGTCGCCGCGGATGCCCCTCTCGGCCCGCGCGACGTCATGGCCAGCGGCAGTGGCCGGTGCGACGGCTTCAGCTACATCGGGACCGCCAAGCTCACGGTCACCGCCGGCGGAGCGATCGCGACGAAGCTCGCGATCACCTCGATCAACCCACCGAGCCCCACTGCCGGCGCTGCCTTCAGCGTGACGGTCCAGGCGCAGGATGCCGCCGGCAGCCCGGCCACCGTCACGTCGGCCACCGGCGTCGCCCTGGGCCTCGCCGCCGGCACCGGGACGCTCGGCGGCACCCTGACCGGCACCATCGCCAACGGCACGAGCTCGGTCTCGATCTCCGGGGTCACCTACTCCAGGGCCGAGGCCGGGGTCCGCCTGACCGTCACCGGCACCAGCGGCATGACGCTGGCGTCGGGCACCAGCGCGGCCTTCAGCGTCGTCGCGGGGTTCACGAGGCTGCAGCTGCTCGTCCCCGGCGAGCGGGCCGCCCCCGGCACGCCCTCCGGCAAGACCGGCACCCCGACCGCGCAGACGGCCGGCACCGCGTTCACCGTCACCGTCAACGCGGTCGACGCGAACTGGAACGTCGTGAGCTCGACCCACACGGTCGCGATCACCTCGAGCGACCTCAACGCCACCCCGCCCGCCAACGCCGCCCTCGCGGCCGGCACCAGGACGTTCAGCGTCACCCTCAAGACGGCCGGCAGCCGGACCGTCACCGCGACGGACGTCACCGACGCCACGAAGACCGCGAGCACAAGCCCCCCGATCACCGTCAACCCGGGCCCGTTCACCAAGCTCCAGCTGCTCGTCCCGGGCGAGACCGCCGCGCCGGGCACGGCAACCGGCAAGACGGGCGTCCCGACCACCCAGGCGGCAGGCGTCCCGTTCACCGTGACCGTCAACGCGGTCGACGCGAACTGGAACGTCGCGAGCTCGACCCACACCGTCGGGATCACCTCGAGCGACGCCGCCGCGACCCTTCCCGCGAACGCGACCCTCGCGGCCGGCACGAGGACGTTCGGCGTCATCCTCAACACGGCCGGCAGCCGGACCGTCACCGCCACGGACGTCACCGACAGGGCCAAGACGGCCAGCACCAGCCCCCCGATCTCGGTCGTCTCGCCCGCCACGCTCTCGCTGACCCGCTCAAGGGGGATGGTCGCGTACGGCGAGACGGTCGGCTTCTTCGTGCAGCTCGGGCCGAACGGGGGGAACAGGTCGGTCGTCCTCGAGTACGCGAGCGTCGGCACCCCCTGGACGACGATCGCCAGCCTGGTGACCAACGCGGCGGGCGCTGCCGCCTTCACGTACGCGCCGACGCGGACCGGGTGGGTCCGGGCCCGCTTTGCTGGCGCGGCGGATCTCGGCGCCGCGACCAGCTGGCTCTGGCTCATCGGCGTCCGCCAGGTCGTGACCCTCGCACCGAGCCACACGGGTGTGATGACGATCGCCCAGGGGCGCTCGATCACGTTCCGCTCCACGGTCAGCCCGCTTCGGCCGGACCTCCTGCCGTCGGTCGTGACGTTCCGCTTCTACCGCAACGTCGGCGGGGCCTGGGTGCTCCGCTACCAGCGGAACGTGCCCACCGACGCCGCCGGCGTCGCCCGCACCACGTTCACGTTCGGTGCCCGTGGCACCTGGTACGTCCGCGCGTTCGCGCCGCGCACGCCCTACAACTCGATCAGCCGCTCCACCCCGCGCGAGGTCTTCCGCGTGCGGTGACGGAAGCGGCGCCACGGTGGCGCCGCCGAGGAATGGTGAGTCGCTCGTGGCGGGGCGCGCGGGATCCCGCGCCGGATCGTCCGACCCGCTACGCTCATCCGGTGACCGCCTGGCCGCGCCGCGCCAAGATCGCCTTCGTCGGCTCCCACGGCATCCGCAAGACGACGGCGGCGTACGCCTTCGCCCACACCATCCAGCGTGCCGGCCGCTCCGTGGAGTTCGCCCGGGAGGTCGTCCGCGACAACCCCCTGGGCATCAACGAGACAGCCACGGGCGAGGCCCAGCTGTGGGTCCTCGTCAGCCAGGTGCGCCAGGAGCTGGAGCTGGCCCCCAAGGCCGAGGTCCTCGTCACCGACCGGGGGGTCGTCGACAACTACGCCTACTACCTGCGCGCCTGCGGCGGCGTCGACCGCTTCGACATCGAGCCGCTCGTGCGGAACTGGGGCGGCACGTACGACCTCGTCGTCCGCCTGATGCCGGACATCCCGCTCCGGGAGGACGGGATCCGCACCACCAACAACGCATTCCGGGAGCTCATCGAGGAGATCCTCGACCGCGTGCTGCCGGGCTTCGTCCGGCCCGAGCGGCTGGTGACGCTGCCGGCTTCCGCGATCACCGACTCCTTCGACTGGTGGCCGCTCGCCGAACGCCTCGCCGCCATGGTGGGCGCGCCTCTCCTGGGGGACGACGTCGAGGCTGCCCGGCGGCCGCGAGCGCGCCGCGTTCCGGCCGCCCCTCCGGCTGCGGCCGTGCCCCCCGGGACCCAGCTGGACCTCGAGCTCCCGGGGGCGCCGGGGCGCCGGGGCGCCGGCGGTGACCCGCCCACGACGGGGTCGTCGCACCGACGCTGACCCGGGCGGCTCTCGATCCCGCGCGGCGTGACCTCCGGCACTGTCGCCGCGCCGTGGCGGGCCGCACGATCTGGACCGCGAACCGCAAGCGTTGCGGGAAGGAGATCGTCGTTGTCGGGCCGGCATGTCGTCGCGGCCACCCTCGGCGTCGGGGTCGCGCTCGTGGCGCTCGGCTATGCGGGCGCCAGCTGGCTGCTCTTCGACGCGGCCTCGAGGGTCGACGCCCGCTGCGGCTTCTTCGAGGACGGCACGCCTCGGTTCGGCGAGTACACGCCGGCCTCCTTCGGGACCGACGGGGTCTCCGACGACAGCCTGGCGGAAGGATTCGACACCGCCCCGTACGCGATGCCGGACTACGAGGAGGTCCGCTTCGAGAGTCGCGACGGTGTCGACCTCGTCGCCTGGTGGGTGCCCGGCGCCTCGCCCGACGCCCCGGCCGTCGTCGTCGTCCACGGCAAGGGGAGCTGCCGCCGCGACCCGGTGGTCCTCCTCCCGGCGGGGATGCTCAACCGGTACGGCTTCGCCGTCCTCATCGTCGACGTGCGCGACATGGGCGACTCGGAGGTCATCGACGGCCGCTACAGCGGCGGGACGCAGGAGTACCCGGACGCGCTCAGCGCGTGGGACTGGCTCCGCGCCCGCGGCCTCCCGGCCGAGTCGATCGGACTCCTCGGCGAGTCGAACGGCGCCGCCACCGTGGTGATCGCGGCGGGCGAGGAGCCCGAGATCGCCGCGACCTGGGAGGACAGCGGCTACTCCGACACGCCGACCATGATCCGGGAGGAGGTGCGGTACCAGGGCTACCCGGAGATCCTGACCGAGGGGGCGATGCTGTGGGCCCGGCTCTTCGGGATCGACCTGGAAGAGCGGCGGCCGATCGACGCGATCGCCAAGCTCGGGAGCCGCCCGCTCCAGGTGGTCCACGGCACGTCCGACGACCGGGTCCAGCCGCACCACGCCCTCGACTTCGTCAGGGCCCGCGAGGAGGTCGTGGGCAAGGCCGGCCAGGGCGTCGAGCCCTGGTTCGTGACCGGTGGCGAGCACGTCGAGTCGTCGTTCCTCGTCCCCGACGAGTACGAGCGGCGGCTCGTCGCGTTCTTCTCGGACGCCCTCGGGGCCCCGCAGGCGCCCTGAGCCGCGTCGCGGCCCAGGACTCCCGGTGGTGCCTGGCGTCGCCCGCGCGCCGGGTGCGTTACGCTCCGCGCGATCCGCCTGCCACCAATCACGGAGCCCGCCCATGTCCTTCCTGCGCCGCCTCTTCGGCGGAGACGAGCCCGCCCCGGTCCCCGCCACCCCGCCGCCCGCCCCCGCGCCCTCGCCGGAGGCCGAGACGGCGACGGTGCGCAAGATCGTCGCCCGTCTCGAGGCGCTCCCGCCCGATCGCGCCCGGCTCCTGGCCGGGGCGGCCTACGTGGTGACGCGGGCGGCGAACGCCGACCTCGAGATCACCGACGAGGAGGCCGCCGTCGTCGAGCAGGCCCTCGTGGAGAAGACCGGCATCACGGAGGCCGAGGCGGTGATCGTCGTCGAGGTCGCGCGGCAGCAGGCGCGCCTCTTCGGCTCGACCGAGGACTACCTGGTCACTCGCGAGTTCAAGCGCGTCGCGACCCCCGAGCAGCGCCTCGGCGTCATGCGCGCGTGCTTCCTCGTCGCTGCCGCGAACGACGAGATCTCGTCCCCCGAGAGCGCGGTCCTCAACCAGATCGCCACCGAGCTCGAGATCGATCCGGCCGACTTCGACGCCATCCGGAGCGAGCACCGGGAGCAGCTCTCGGTGATCAGGGCGATCCGTACCGTCCAGGGCGGCTGACGGGGGCCCCGGGGCGGCGCCGGGCGAGGGTGCCGCCGCCGGGCGAGGGTGCCGCCGCCGGGCGAGGGTGCCGCCGCCGGGCGAGGGTGCCGCCGCCGGGCGAGGGTGCCGCCGCCGGCGCACGACGACGCGCGACGAAGATCGCCGGTGCGGCCGCGACGGGCCGGTTCCGCGATCAGGCCGGGGCAGCATCCTCCTGGCCATCCGACGCCAGGGCGATCTCCACGATGCCGGGGCGCAGGCGGCGGGCCACCTCCGCGACCAGCTCGGCGTCGTAGGCGACGCCGCCGCGGAGCTCCATCGGGAGCGTCGGCCGACCGGATCCCTGGGGCAGATGCACCGTGACGCGCGTCGCGCCGGGCCGCTCGCGGAACAGGTCGCGAACGGCGGCCATCGCCCCCTGCAGCTCGTCCGCGGGGAGCCCCGCCGAGAAGCTTACGTGCAGCCGACCATCAGGCCCCGCCTCGCGGGGCAGCGTCGGCGCCGCCGCCGTGGCAGCCACGGCCTCGCGCGCCTCGTCGGGGAACAGCGGCTCGTCGCGGTCGGGGGCGGCGGCCGCGAGATCGGCGGGCTCGAGCGAGCCCGGCACCGGCTCGGGCGGCGAGGGGGCCGGCACGGGACGCGGCGCAGGACCGGGAGCCGCCGCGTCCGAGCGGATCGGCGAGGTGGCCGCCGGCACGGTCGCCGGGGCAAGCGCCGCCGCTCCACGGGGCGCGACCTCGTGGCCCGGCGGGCCGCGGCGGCCGGAGGGCCCCTGCCCGCCCGCGCCGTTGCCGTTCGCCTTCCCGTTGCCGTTCCCGCTCCCGTTTCCGTTGCCCTGCCGGCCGCGCGGGCGCCCGCGGTCGGCCGCGGCAACCTCGGCCGCGAACGCCTCTTCGCCGGTCGTCGTCGCCGCGTCGAAGTCGCGAACCAGATCGGCGAGCAGCGAGATGTCCTCGCCGCGGTGGTCGATCCGGCCGGCGACGAGGAGGATCGCGCCCGCCTGCCACGTCGGTGCCGTCTGCTCGTAGAGCCGCGGGAAGACGACGACCTCGATCGAGCCCTGGAGGTCCTCCAGGGTGGCCACGGCCATCGTGGCGCGGGCCTTCGTGACGACGGTCCGGACCCCGGTCACGACGCCGCCCACCACGATCCGCTGGCCCTCGAGCGACTCGTCCTTCAGGTCCCCGGAATAGGCCGTGACGAACCGCCCGATCCGCTCGGCCACCTCGCCCAGGGGATGGTCCGAGAGGTAGAGGCCGAGGAGCTCCTTCTCCCAGCGGAGCCGCTCGCGGACCGGGACCTCCGTGGCCTCCGGCAGCGGCGCCTCGAGCGCGGCCGGCTCGGCCGCCATGTCGAAGAAGCTGATCTGGCCCGATGCCCGCTCGCGCTGGTCGGCCTGGGCCGCGGCCAGGACGTCGTCGAGGGCCAGGAGGAGCTGGGCCGGATGGCCGAAGGCGTTGAGGGCGCCCACCTTGACGAGCGACTCGAGGACCCGCTTGTTGACGAGGCGGAGGTCGACGCGGCCGCAGAAGTCGGCGAACGAGCGGAAGGGGCCGCCCTCGTCGCGGGCGGCGATGATCGACTCGATCGCGCCCTGGCCCACGTTCTTCACGGCGAGGAGCCCGAAGCGGATCGCCTCTCCCTCCACGGTGAACTCGAGGTGGCTGGTGTGCACGTCGGGCGGGAGGACGGCGATGCCGAGCCGGCGGCACTCGGCGACGGCCGCGGCCACCTTCTCCTCCTTGTCCCGGAAGGCGGTCAGCACGCTGGTCATGTACTCGACGGTGTAGTTCGCCTTGAGGTATGCCGTCTGGTAGGCGACGAGGCCGTACGTCGTCGCGTGGGCCTTGTTGAAGCCATAGCGCTCGAAGGGCTCGAAGGCCTTGAAGACCGCGTCGATCGTCTCCGGGCGCACCCCCCGCTCGGCGGCCTGGGTCACGAACTGGTCCTTCATCGAGCGCAGGACGTTCGACTTCTTCTTGCGGATCGCGTAGCCGAGGGTGTCGGCCTCCGGGCCGCTGAAGCCGCCCAGGGCGGTCGCGGCGGCCATGATGTCCTCCTGGTAGACGAAGATCCCGTGGGTCCGCTCGAGGAACGGCTCGAGGAGCGGGTGGAGGTAGGTCACCTTCTCCTGGCCGTGCTTGCGCCGGATGTAGGCCGGGATGTTGTCCATCGGCCCGGGCCGGTAGAGGGCGACCATCGCCGCCAGGTCGTACACGGACGTCGGGCGGAGCTCGCGGACGTAGCGGCGCATCCCCGCCGATTCCAGCTGGAAGACGCCCGTCGTCTCGCCCGACGCCAGCAGCTCGAAGGTCCGTGCGTCGTCGAGGGGGATGGCCTCGAGGTCGATCTCGACGCCGCGGTGCTCCCGGATGAGGTCGACGGCCGCGCGCAGGATCGTCAGGTTCGAGAGGCCCAGGAAATCGAACTTGAGCAGCCCCAGGGCCTCGATGCCGTGCATCTCGTACTGGGTCATCGTGGCGTCGGAGTTCGTGGCCCTCTGGAGCGGCATCAGCTCGGTCAGCGGCTCGCGGCTGATCACGACGCCGGCGGCGTGCGTGGAGGCGTTGCGGGCGACCCCTTCGAGCTGCCTCGCGAAGTCGATGATCCGGCGCACCGTCGGGTCCGCGTCGTGCATCTCGCGCAGCTGCGGGCTGACCTGGAGGGCCTCGTCGAGGCGGATGCCGAGCTGGTTCGGGACCGCCTTCGCGATCCGGTCGACATCACCGTAGGGGCTCCCGAGGACCCGGCCGACGTCGCGTATCGCCGCCCGGGCGAGCATCGTCCCGAAGGTGATGATCTGCGCGACGTGGTCGGTGCCGTACTTGCGGGAGACGTAGCTGATGACCTCGTCGCGCCGGCCGTCCTCGAAGTCGACGTCGATGTCGGGCATCGTCACCCGGTCGGGGTTGAGGAAGCGCTCGAACGGCAGCTGGTAGTGGATGGGGTCGACCGGAGTGATCCCCAGCGTGTAGGTGACGATCGATCCCGGGGCGCTCCCCCGGCACGTCGTCTGGATCCCCTGCTCCCGGGCGAAGCGGACGAAGTCGGCGACGATGAGGAAGTAGCCGGCGTACCCCATCGAGGTGATCACGCCCAGCTCGTAGTCGAGTCGCGCCTGGAGCTCCGGGGTGGCCGTCCCATAGCGGCGGGCGAGGCCGCGCTCGCATTCGGCCCGCAGCCAGCTCTCGGCGGTCTCCCCCGCCGGCACCGGGAAGTGCGGGATCCGCAGCTGGCCGAGGGGCAGCTCCAGGTCCACCATCTCGGCGACCCGGCGCGTGTTCCGGTAGGCCTCGACCTGGTCCGGGAAGAGGGCGAACATCTCGGCGGTCGACTTCAGGTAGAACTCGGGGGTCTCGAACCGCAGGCGTCCGGGCGTGTCGAGGTTGCTGCCCGTCCCGACGCAGAGCAGGACGTCGTGGGCCTCGGCCTGGGACTTGTGGACGTAGTGAAGGTCGTTGGTCACGACGAGGGGGAGCCCGGTCTCGCGGGCCAGCCGGAGGAGCTTCGGGTTGAGCGCGGCCTGCTCGGGGAGCCCGTGGTCCTGCAGCTCGAGGTAGAAGCCGTCCTTCCCGAAGATCTCCCCGTACTCGCCGGCGAGGCGGGTCGCCAGCTCCCGGTCGTCGACCTCGAGCGCCTTCGGGATCTCCCCGCCGAGGCAGGCCGACATGCCGATGAGCCCCTCGGCGTGGCGGGCGAGGTGCTCGCGATCGATGCGGGGCTTGTAGTAGTAGCCCTCGAGGTGGGCGTCGGTCATGAGCCGGCAGAGGTTCCGGTACCCGACCAGGTCCTTCGCCAGGAGGACCAGGTGGAAGGGCTGGGCGTCGGCTTTGCCCTCCTTGTCGCGCATCGAACGGCGCGCCACGTAGGTCTCCACGCCGAGGATCGGCTTGATCCCCTTGGCCCGGGCGGCCTGGTAGAAGGCGACGGCGCCGTAGAGGGCGCCGTGGTCGGTCAGGGCGAGGGAATCGAGGCCCAGCCGCTCGGCCTCGTCGACGAGATCGCCGAATTCGGCCCAGGCCGTCGAGAAGGGAGAACTCGGAGTGGACGTGAAGATGAGTGAAGTCTCGGGCACTGAGGGTCGTCACGGGAGGTCAATGGTAGCCGGGGCCGACGATGGGAGCGGTGGACGATTGGCTCTGTTGACGGTAGGCTCGGCGAATGGGAGATGGTGAAGCTCCGGAGCCCGCGCCCGCTGGCACCGCGCCAGGCGTCGACCCGACGGCCCTGCAGATCGTCCGGACGCCGGTCACGCTCGTGGGCCTTGAGGCGATGGCGGAGAGCATGTTCGGCAACCTCGTGAAGGCCGTCGTTGACGTCGAGCGGGGCGTCATGGCGATCGGGGGCGAGATGCACGCCGACGAGGAGGCACTGCTCCTCGGCGATGGTTCTCCTCAGGCGAGCCTGTGGGGCATCAACCTCTACCCGGCGGAGTTCGGCAGCGCCAGGTTCATCGAGTTCGACTCGGTGGTCAACATCCGCCCGAGGCTGGGCAACCGCACGCGGTCGGTCGATGATGCCGTCGCGCGCGCGGCGATCACCGCGGTCGTCGACCGGCTGGTCACGCGATGACGATCCACGCCGGCCTGGCGAGCGGCCGCTGGTGGACGCTCAGCCTGGCCGAGCAGCTTGGCAACGCCGGAGCCGATGTCGGCCGCGCGATCCGGGCCAGGGACGAACGCGATCAGGGTCGTTTCGACGCGGCGTTCGACCGAGCGCTCGAGCTGCTCGACCTCACCCTCGCCGACCCTCGTTGGAGCGGCCCCCGCCTTCGCGAGATCGCGCGCACGCGCGAGGTCGTTTGCGACTTCCTCGTCGGCGACAACCGCTACGGCTCCACCCCCGAGGTGCTCGACAACTACTTCCTCGCCTTCGCCATCGCGGCTCGGCGCAACAGGTAGGGGGGCCAGTGGACGTCGCCGTCGGATCCCGCCGTGACCGGCGGACTCCCTCGCCGGTCGCCGGCCTCCCGGGGCCGCGCTCGTCCGCGATCGCCGACGGGCCGCCTCGCGCGCCGCTACGATCGCCGCGAGGGCGAAAGCGCGCTCGCGGAGCAACGATCGGAGTGGGCAATGGACGTCACGCTGCGCCGCGCCACCGCGGCCGACACGCCGGAGTGCGGGCGCATCCTCTACGAGGCGTTCGCGACGCTGGCGGACCGCCACGGCTTCCCGCACGACTTCCCCTCGATCGAGGCCGCGACGAGGAGCATGGGCGCCCTGGTCGGCAACCCGGGGTTCCACGGCATCGTCGCGGAGGTCGACGGCCGTGTCGTCGGCAGCTCCTTCCTCGATGAGCGCTCCACGATCCACGCGATCGGGCCGGTGAGCGTCGACCCGACGGCGCAGGATCATCATGTCGGCCGCGTCCTCATGGTCGCGATGCTCGAGAGGGCGAAGGAGACGGGCACCCCGGGCGTGCGCCTCGTGCAGATCTCGTACCACAACCGGTCGCTGAGCCTGTACGCCAAGCTCGGGATGGACGTGCGCGCGACCTTCGCGGCGATGCACGGGGATCCCCTGCACGTCTCGTTCCCGGGCTATGCCGTGCGCACCGCGACCGAGGCCGACGAGGCGGCCTGCAACGCCCTGTGCCTGCGCGTCCACGGCCACACGCGGGCGGGCGAGCTGCGCGGGCCGATCGCACACGGCAACGCGAAGGTCGTCGAGCGCCTCGGGCGGATCACCGCCTACACGACGGGCGTCCACTACTTCGGCCACTCGGTCGCGGAGACGAACGACGACCTCCAGGCGCTCATCGGCGCCGCGGACGACTTCGGGACGCCGGGCCTCATCGTCCCCCTCGACAACGGCGAGCTCTTCCGCTGGTGCCTGGCCCACGGGCTGCGCGTCTTCTTCGTCCAGAACCTGATGGCGCTCGGCGTCTACCAGGAGCCGCGCGGCGCGTACCTCCCCTCCGTGGGCTACTGACGGACTGCCGCACGTCTGGCGGGGCTCGAAGCCCGTCGCGAGACACCCGGGCCGGATCGGCGCTAGGCTCGTGGGATGGAACACGCCGAGCGAGCCGGTGCCGGCGGGCCGGACCCCTTCGAGACCGCCCTCGCGGATGCCATCGAGCGGCTGCCCGACGAGTACCGGGCCCAGCTGGCGACGGTCGCGGTCGTCATCGCGGACGAGCCGTCGGCAGAGGAGCTGGCGTTGACCGGCGCGCAGGGGCTGCTCGGTCTCTACCGGGGCGTGCCGCGGACGGTCCTCGGCGCCGGCCACGCGGCGATCCCCAGCGTCATCACCCTCTACCGCGGCCCGCTGGAGCGCATGTACCGGGGCCCGGTCGCTCTCGTCGAGGGGGTCGAGGAGACGCTGCGCCACGAGCTGGCCCATCACCTCGGGATCTCCGACGCCCGGCTCGGCGAGCTGCGGCGCGGGGAGCGCTGAGGCCGCGACCGAGCCGGCCGCGCCGGGCGTCACGCTCGGCCGTGGGCCGGACCGGCCGCGCCGGCCGTCACCCGAAGGAGGCGATCGCCTCCACGAGCAGGTCGACGAAGCGGCCCCGGTCGATGTGGACGCCGACCTCGACGTTCGGGGGGAGGCCGCGGAGGCCCTCCCTGTCGGCCACGGTGCGGCCACGGGTCAGCTCCCCGGCCGTCTCCACGTCGACGCGCAGCAGCTCCGTCACGACGAGGCCCGGCACCGCCAGGTGGGCGACCGCCACGGCGTCGTGGATCGGCGAGCCGTCCCAGCCGTAGCGCCGCCGGTGGTAGACCGCGAAGAAGCGCAGGAGGTCGACCCAGATCCGGGCGATCCGCGTGCCGAGCGCCTCCAGGCGGGCCACGTCCGGCTCCAGGAAGAGGGCCTGGTGGGTGACGTCGAGGCCCATCATCGAGACCGGGATCCCGCTCCCGAAGACGATCGCGGCGGCCTCCGGGTCCTGCCAGATGTTGAACTCCGCGGCCGCCGTGGTGTTCCCCTCCCCCAGCGAGCCGCCCATGAGGCAGATCCGCTCGATGCTCTCGCGGATGCGCGGGCGCGCCCGCAGGAGCAGCGCGACGTTGGTCAGCGGCCCGGTCGCCACCAGGGTGACCGGGCGGCCGGCCCCCGCCACCAGCGCCTCGGTCAGCGCGAGGGCGCCCTCGGGGCGGGGCGCCGCCTCCGGCTCCGGCAGGTCCGCCCCGTCGAGGCCGCTCTCGCCGTGGAACTCGACCGGGGTCCAGCTCTCGCGCAGGAGCGGCCGCTCGGCGCCCGGCGCAATCGGCACGTCCGACCGCCCCAGCAGCGCCAGCACCCGCAGCGCGTTGCGGGTCGTGTTGGCGAGCGGCGAGTTGCCGCCGACCGTGGTGATCCCGAGGACGTCCAGCTCGGGCCGGGCGAGCGCGAGCGTGATCGCCAGGGCGTCGTCGTGGCCCGGATCGCAGTCGAGGACGATCGGCCGCGGGCCGTCCCGCCCGCGGGCGTCCTCCGCGGCCGGGCGCAGGGGCTCGGCGGCGGCGACCGATGTCGAGCCGCCCGCCGGGGCGGGCCCCGGCGCAGCCGCGCTTCCCTTCCCGCTCACTCCTTCACGTACGGCGTCCCGTCCGCGGCGGGCATCCGGACCCGGCCCACGAGCCCCGCCACCACGACGATCGTGGTGATGTACGGGACCATGAGCAGGAACTCCGAGGGGACCGGCGAGCCCAGGATGGAGAGGCGACTCTGGAGCGCGTCGGCGAAGCCGAACACGAGGCTCGCGAGGAACGCCCCGATCGGCGTCCAGCCCCCGAAGATCATCGCGGCAAGGCCGATGAAGCCACGGCCCGCCGTCATCTCACGTTCGAAGCCGCCGGTGGAGCCCACCGTGAAGTAGGCACCGCCGAGGCCGGCGACCATGCCGCCGAGGATGACGTTGCGGTAGCGGGTGAAGTTGACGTTGATCCCCACGGTGTCCGCGGCCCGCGGGTGCTCGCCGACCGAGCGGACCCGGAGCCCGTAGCGCGTGTAGAAGAGCGCGAAGTGGATGACGATGATCAGCACGAACAGGGCGTAGGTGAAGAAGTTCCCCGAGAAGAAGATCGGGCCGATGATCGGGATGTCGGAGAGCACCGGGACCACGATCGGCTCGAAGCGCGGCGGGATGTTCAGCTCCTTGTTGGCGGACAGGACGCGCGTCGACAGGAAGGCCGTGAGGCCTGCTGCGAAGATGTTGATGACGGTCCCGGCGATGATCTGGTTGACCCGGTAGCGGATCGAGAGGACCGCCAGGACGAAGGCCAGCAGGCCGCCGACGATCACGGCACCGATGACCCCGATCCAGTTGCTGCCGGTGATGCTCGACACGACGGCCGCGATGAAGGCGCCCGAGAGGAGCATTCCCTCGATCGCGATGTTCACGACGCCGGCTCGCTCGCAGAGGACGCCCGAGAGGGCGCCGAACGTGATCGGGACCGCCCGGTAGAGGGTCGTCTGGAAGATCCCGACGAGGCTCATCGACTTCCCCGCCGCGGCCCAGGTGAGGAACCCGAAGACGAAGGCAATGAGCGCGATGGAGAGGAGGATCGCCCACTTCGCGCCGATGGCCCGGGTGAGCTGGAGTGCCCCGCAGAAGGCGCAGATACCGGCCATCAAGTAGAGCGTCGGGCCGGTGGGGACGACGAGGTCGGGCAGCTTGATCGCCGGCGCCGCCCCGAGGTTGAGCCCGAAGGTCGTCTCGGTGCCCGCCTCGACGCCCCCGGCGAAGACGAGCGACAGGATCGCGGCGAGGGCGAAATAGAAGATCGCCAGCCCCAGCGAGCGCCGGGGGATGCTCCTGGCGGCGGGCACGGCCACGGCCGCCGCGCTCACGTCCGCCACCCCTGGGCCATGATCTCCGTCCCCGTCGTCGGTTTCACCTTGATCCGGTAGATCTCGCGGATGAGCGCCGGCGCCGCCACGAACATGATGACGAGCGCCTGGATCACGACGACCAGGTCGATCGGGATCCCCGTCGCCGCCTGCATCGGCGTCGCCCCGGCGCGGAGCACACCGAAGAGGAGCGCGGCGAGGACGACCCCCAGCGGCGACGATCCGCCGAGCAGGGCGATCGCGATGCCGTCGAAGCCGTAGCCGGGCGAGAAGCCGGGCGTGAGGGCCTTGTTGACGCCCAGGATCTCCGTCGTGCCGGCGAGGCCGGCGAGGCCGCCGGAGATCGCCATCGTCAGGATCAGCGCCCGCGAGATGTTGATGCCGGCGTACCTCGCGGCCGACGGGTTGAAGCCGACCGCCCGGAACTCGAAGCCGAGCGTCGAGCGGAAGAGCAGCCACGAGACGGCGCCGGCCGCGACGAGGGCCAGGACGAACGCCCAGTTGACCCGCAGCCCCTCGATGATCGGCGGGATCATCGCCGTCGGCTCGACGATCGGCGAGATCGGGTCGCTGCGGCCCGGCCGCTGGTACCACGGCTGGCGCAGGACCCAGTTGAGGAGCTGGTAGGAGATGTAGTTGAGCATGATCGTGACGATCACCTCGTGGGCTCCCGTGCGAGCCTTGAGCAGGCCCGGGATGAAGCCCCACAGGGCCCCGCCCAGGAAGCCGGCCGCGATCGCCAGCGGCAGGTGGATGATCAGCGGCAGCCCGGTGATCGAGAAGCCGACGAAGGTGGCCACGATCGCCCCGAGGTAGAGCTGGCCCTCGGCGCCGATGTTGAAGAGGCCGGCCCGGAAGCCGAGGGCGACGGCCAGGCCGGTGAAGATGAGGGGCGTCGCCGCCAAGAGCGACTCGCTGATCGGGTTGAACGCCGCCTTGATCTGGTCGAGGTCGCCCGAGGCGAACGCCTCGAGGTAGGCCTGCGGGCTTCCGAGCGCGCCCGTGAACAGGGCCCCGTAGCCTTCGGCGACGGCGGCGATCGACTCCTGCAGCGCCTTGAGCGGGTCGGTCGTCCAGAGCGCGATGAGCTCCTGGTCCGACAGGACGATGACGAAGGCGCCGATGAGGAGCGCGGTGAAGACGGCGAGGACGGGGACGACGAGGGCGTCGGCGATGCGCCGGGCCCGGCCGGCAGCCTCCGCCCCGGCCGTCCCGTCGCGGGCCGGCGGCTCAGGCGCGCTCCGCTCGGGCTCCGCGGGCTGCGACGGCGCGGTCGCCGGCCCGTCGGGGGGTCGCTCCAGCTCGCTCATCCGGCCGTCCCTCCGTGCATCGCCTCCGGGCTGTCGGCGTGGGGTGGGGTTGGTGGGGGCGGGACCCCGGCGCCGGGCGGCGACCCCGGCGCGACGCCGTGCGCCTCGGCGTCCTCGAACGCGCCGCCCATGTAGAGGCCGAGCCGCTCCGGTGTCGCCTCCGCCGGGTCGAGGATCGCCACGATCTGCCCGTGGTACATGACCGCGATCCGGTCGCCGAGCGCGAGGACCTCATCGAGCTCCGTCGAGACGATGAGGACGGCCGCGCCCTCGTCGCGCTTCTGCACGATCCGCCGGTGGATGTACTCGATCGAGCCGACGTCGAGGCCGCGCGTCGGCTGGGCGGCGACGAGGAGCTTGATCGGGCGCGAGAACTCGCGGGCCACGATCACCTTCTGCTGGTTGCCGCCGGACAAGTTCGCGGCCTGGTTGAGGATGCTCGGCGTGCGGACGTCGAACTGGTCGACCAGGCTCGCGGCCGTGGCCAGGATCGCGTCGCGATGGAGTCGCACGCCGTCGGCGAACGGCTTCAGGTAGTACGTGTTGAGGACCATGTTCTCGGCGATCGTGAAGGCCGGGACGAGCCCCTCCTCGAGGCGGTCCTCGGGCACGTGGGCAACGCCGGCTTCGAAGATGCGCCGCGGATCGGGCCGGATGGCCCGGCCGGCGATCGAGATCGACCCGGCCGCCGTCCGGCGCAGGCCGGTGATCGCCTCGACGAGCTCCGTCTGCCCGTTGCCCTGGACTCCGGCCACGGCGACGATCTCGCCGGCGTGCACGACGAGATCGAGGTCCCGCACCGCCTGGTGGCTGCGGTCGTCGAGGACCGAGAGCCCGGCGATCTCGAGCACGGGCTCCGCGGGGCTCGCGGCGCTCTTCTCCACCTCCAGCTCCACCGGGCGGCCGACCATCATCTGGGCCAGCGACTGCTGGGTGGCCTCGGCGGGAACGGCCGTTCCGACCACCTTGCCGCGCCGCAGCACGGTGATCCGGTCGGAGATCTCGAGGACCTCGTTGAGCTTGTGGGTAATGAAGATGATCGAGGTCCCGCCGGCCTGGAGCGAGCGCATGATCTCGAAGAGCTCCTCGGTCTCCTGGGGCGTCAGGACCGCCGAGGGCTCGTCGAGGACGAGCAGGTCGGAGCGACGGTAGAGGGTCTTGATGATCTCCACGCGCTGCCGGACGCCCACCGGCAGATCCTCCACGAGGGCGTCGGGGTCGACATGCAGGTTGTGCCGCTCGGAGATCTCCAGGATCCGGGCGCGGGCCGTCGCCTTGTCGAGGACCATGAGGGGCCCGCGCGTCGACTCCACGCCGAGCATCACGTTCTCGGTCACCGTGAAGACGGGGACCAGCATGAAGTGCTGGTGGACCATCCCGATGCCGGCCTTGATCGCGTCTCCCGGGTCGCGGAACGTGACCGGCGTGCCGTCGATGAGGATCTCGCCCTCGTCCTGCTTGTACAGGCCGTAGAGGACGTTCATCAGCGTGGTCTTGCCCGCGCCGTTCTCGCCGAGGAGCGCGTGGATCTCCCCCGGCTCGACCGTGAGGTCGACACCCTCGTTGGCGATGACCCCGGGGAAGCGCTTGGTGATCCCGCGGAGCTCGAGCCTCACCCCTCCCTGCCCTCCCTGATAGGTGACAGGCGGCGTCCCGGAGGACGCCGCCTGTCACTGGCTCACGCTCGGTGGACGACGGCTAGGGGGCGAAGTAGTCGGCGACCTTCACCTCGCCGGAGATGATCTTGTTCTTGAGGGCGGTCGCGCCGTCCTTCAGCTCCTGCGGGACCGCGGCCTCGAAGTCGTTGAAGGGACCCATGTCGACGCCGCCGTTGGCCAGCGTGCTGATGAAGACCGCGGCGGGGGGCTCACCGGCGATGCCGCGCAGGACCGCGCCAGCGACCGAGACGTCGATCTTCTTCAGGATGCTGGTCAGGAGGACGTCCCGGTACTGCGGGGCCGACTGGACCCAGTCGACGTCGACGCCGATGCCGTAGTCCTGGGCCGTCGACTCCTGGAGCGCCGCGTAGGCGCCGCCGCCGATCGGGCCGCCGACCGGCAGGATGACGTCGGCGCCCTCCTGGATCATCGGGACCGCGATGGCCTTGGCGTTGTCAAGCGACTCGAAGTCGCCGGTGAAGGAGCCTTCCTTCTTGACCGGGTCCCAGCCGAGGACCCGGACGCTGGTGCCCTTCTCCTTGTTGTAGTAGTTGGCGCCGGCCACGAAGCCGTCCATGAAGTCGGTGACCGGGCCGCCGATGTTGATACCGCCGAACGTGCCCATGATCCCGGACTTGGACATCCCGGCCGAGACGTAGCCGACGAGCATGGCCGCCTCGTTCGTCGTGTAGACGAGGCCCTCGACGTTCGGGATCGGCGGGTCGTAGGCGAAGTCGACGATCGCGAACCGGATGCTGGGGTTCGCCTCGGCGGCGGCCTTCGTGGCGTCGCCGAGCAGGAACCCGACGGTCACGATCATGTCGCAGCCTTCGGTGACGAACTGGTTGATGTTCTTCTCGTAGTCGGTGGCCGCGCGGGACTCGAGGAACTTGACCTCGGCGCCGGTCGCGGCCCCAACGTCCTCCATGCCCTTCCAGGCGTTCTCGTTGAAGCTGTTGTCGTCGATGCCGCCGACGTCGCTGACCATGCAGGCCTTGTAGTCGACGGGCGCGGCCGTCGGGGCCTCGGTCGGGGCCTCGGTCGGCGCCTCGGTTGGCGCCGCCGTCGGGGCCTCGGTGGGCACGGGAGTCGGGGTGGCCCCCGCGCCGCATGCGGCGACGAGGATGGAGGCTGCTGCGAACGTGGCGAGCAGCCCACGAGTCGTGCGCAAGGACACTCCTCCTTTTGCGCGGCCCGCGCTTCGCGGCCGGGAGACCGGCCGGGAGCCGCGGGGGCGTGACACTAGGATCGCTCCCCGCCTCCTGCGGGGGCGATCGGGGGGGCCGGCAATCCGGTTCGAGGTGGAGTATGCACGGCGCGCAAGGCCGCGTGCAATGATCCTGCAATGGTTGGCGACGACCGCGCCCGGCTGGCCGAGGTGCTCGATCTCCAGGAGGGGCGGGGGCCCGTTCCCGTGCTCGACGAGGCGGCGCTCGTGGCGCTGCTCGGGAGCCGGCCGCGCGTGGCCGTCGTGGGCGTCTCGGACCGCCCGGGGCGCCCGTCGCGGGAGGTCTTCCTGGCGTTGCGCCGGGCCGGCCTCGACGTCGTGCCCGTCACGCCGCGGTTCGCCTCGGTGGGCGGGGTGCCCGCCTATCCCGACCTGGCCGCCGCGGCTGCCGCCACCGGTCCCTTCGACATCGTCGACGTCTTCCGGCGGGCCGAGGAGCTGCCCGCCCCACGCCGTGGAGGCCGTGGCGACCGGCGCCCGCGTCCTCTGGCTGCAGCTCGGGATCGTCAGCTGGGAGGCGGCCCGGATCGCCCACGCGGGCGGGCTCGGTGTCGTGATGGATCGCTGCCTCTCCGTGGAGCTCTGGCGCCTGGGCGGCACGGGCGGCTGAGGCGCGCCGGCGGCCCGAGCGGCTGGGCGGCTGGGCGGCGCCCGCCGCGCACCGAGGGCTGGGCGGCTGGGCCGTCGATGCGGCGCTCAGCCCGCGGCGAGGATGAACCCCACGATCACCAG
The DNA here is from genome assembly GCA_963709605.1 of uncultured Chloroflexia bacterium. Lineage (GTDB taxonomy): Bacteria > Chloroflexota > Limnocylindria > Limnocylindrales > CSP1-4 > CTSoil-043. The sequence goes on from CAVPWX010000019.1 coordinate 52,290, forward strand.
CGCAACGCCGACCGTCGCGACCGCGGCCCAGGTCCGGGCCTCCCGGCGCAGGAGCGCCATGGCGACCGACGCGCCGGTCTTCTCGTCGGCCGCTGAGCCGGGGCCGCCGCGCCAGGCGCGGTAGCGCTCCGCGTTGGCGTCCTGCGCCTTCAGGGCCTGGTAGCGCCGCCAGGGCTCGCGTGCCCGGGCGTAGCCGAGGGCGAAGAGGACCACGCCCACGGCGACCAGCCCATAGCCCAGCAGCGTCACGCCTCACCTCCCGATCCCAGGCGATCGCGCAGGGCCGCCTGCACGAGCGCCGCGTTGGCCTGCCCGCGCGACGCCTTCATGACCTGGCCGACGAGGAACCCGACGGCCTGCGCCTTGCCGGCGCGGAAGTCGGCCACGGCACCCGGGTTCGCCGCGATCACCTCGTCGACCAGCCGCCCGACGGCGCCGGCGTCCGAGATCTGGGCGAAGTCGCGCGCGGCGATGAGGTCGCGCGCGGGCGTCCCGCCGGCGATGTGGTCGGCCACGACCTCGCGGGCGTTCGGCCGGCTGAGGCGCCCGCCGAGGATCTCGCCCAGGACGTATGCCAGCGAGGCCGCGTCCGCACGGCCCGCCAGCCCGGTGGGCGTGCGCTCGGCCGTCTCCTTGAGGGCCCGCCCGTAGTCGCCGGTGACGAGGTTGGCGACCTCCTTCGCCGGCAGCCCTGGCCCGGCGGCGCGGATCGCCTCGAAGGCGACGGCCATCGCCTCGTCGTTCACCAGGACCGCGGCGTCGTACGGCGAGAGGCCCAGCTCGCCGACGTACCGTGCCCGGCGGGCGGCCGGGAGCTCGGGCAGGCGCGCCCGGATCGCGTCCAGCCAGGCCGGGTCGATGTGGAGCGGCGGCAGGTCGGGCTCGGGGAAGTAGCGGTAGTCGTCCGAGGATTCCTTGACCCGCATGACGTACGTCGCGCCCTTCACGTCGTCCCAGCCGCGGGTCTCCTGGCGGAGCGGCTCGCCGGCGTCGAGGGCGGCCGCCTGGCGCTCGATCTCGAAGGCGATCGCCCGCTCGACCGCCCGGATCGAGTTCATGTTCTTGACCTCGACGCGGGTCCCGAAGGGCTCCGTGCCCCACGGCCGCAGCGACACGTTCGCCTCGACCCGCATCTGCCCGTTCTCCATCTCGGCATCGGAGACGCCGATCGTCCGCAGCAGGAGCCGCAGCTCCTCGGCGTAGCGGCGCGCCTGCTCGGCGCTCCGGATCTCCGGCTCGGTGACGATCTCCATGAGCGGCACGCCGGCCCGGTTGAAGTCGACCAGGCTCACCCGGCTCCCGTCCGGGCCGGTCGCGTGGACGAGCTTGGCGGTGTCCTCCTCGAGGTGGGCCCGGGTGATGCCGATCGTCACGGGCCCCTCCGAGGTGTCCACCGTCAGCGACCCCTGCGAGGCGAGCGGCAGGTCGTACTGGCTGATCTGGTAGCCCTTGGGGAGGTCCGGGTAGAAGTAGTTCTTGCGGTCCCAGCGCGTCGCCGGCGGGACCGTCGCCCCGATCGCCAGGCCGGTCGTCAGGACGTGCTCGACGGCGGCCCGGTTGATCGTCGGCAGGACGCCGGGCAGCGCCAGGCAGACCGGGCAGGTGTGGGTGTTGGGGGCGGCGTCGGGGTCGGCGCACGGCGCAGGAGCAGAACATCTTGCTCGCGGTCCGGACCTGGCAGTGGACCTCGATCCCGATGACCGCCTCGTAGCGCTCGAGGGCGGCATGGGCCGACGACCCGGGAGCCGAGGCCGACGCCGCGCTCACGACAGCCCCCCGAGGACCGAGCCGGTCGAGCGCGAGGAAGAGCCCGTAGAGGGCCAGGGCGAGCCAGGCGAGCGGCGGCGACAACCGAGCGGGCGGCCCGGCGCACGCCTGTCCGCGCGTGGAGCGGCCGCGCGGCGTCGATCGCCGCTCGCGTCGGGTCGCCCTCGCCGCACGGCCGGCGCGATCGCCTCCCGCGCGTTCCGGTAGCCGGACCAGGTGCCGACCACGGCGAGGGCGAGGCCACAGGCCATGAGCAGGAGACCCATGGCCGAGAGTGTCGCACAGGACCCGGCGCCCGTGGAGGAGGCCGGCCGCCCGCGGAGGAGCTCGGGCGGCCGGCCGGGGGTTCAGCAGGGGCCGGAATCCGGGTCGCGTCGGCAGCCGACCAGGTGGCCCGGCTCGATCTCGACCAGGGCGGGGGCCATCCCCGCGGCGGCGGCACTCCCCGCAGCGGCGGGGCCGGCCGGGACGACGGCGTGGTACGGGCACGGCTCCTCGAACAACTTCGCGCCCGCGCTCCACATCGCCGCGACCTCGCCCTTCGTGCCCCACCGGTCGTGGAGCTGCGGGACTGCGGCCAGCAGCGCCTTCGTGTACGGGTGGAGCGGGTTGCCGAAGACCAGCGCCGTCGGGCCCATCTCCACGACGCGGCCGCGGCGGAGGATCAGCGTCCGCTCGCTGATGTAGTTGCCGAGCGACAGGTCGTGGGTGATGAAGAGGATCCCCAGCCCCTTGGCCTTGAGGTCGCCGAGCAGGTTGAGGACGTCGATCCGCGTCGACGCGTCGAGCATGCTGATGATCTCGTCGGCGACGAGGTAGCGGGTGTCCAGCATCAGCGCCCGCGCGATCAGGAGCCGCTGGACCTGACCGCCGCTCAGCTGGTGCGGGTACTTGTGGAGGACCTGGCCCGGTTCCAGGTTGACGGTGGCCAGGGACGCCGCCTGCTTCTCCTGCCAGGCGCCGCCGCCGAGGTCGCGGAAGTAGACGTCGCGGAGGACGTTGAAGAGGTGGTCCACCTTGAAGATGGGGTTGCACGAGCTGAAGGGATCCTGGAAGACACCCTGGACCCGCCGGTAGTAGTCCTTGAGCGCGGCACCCTTCAGGCCCGCCACGTCGACGCCGTCGACGGTGATCGTCCCGTCGTTGACCGCGAGCAGGCGCAGGATCATCTTCCCGATCGTCGACTTGCCGCTCCCGCTCTCGCCGATGAGCGAGACCACCTCGCCCTCGTGGAGGTCGAACGAGACGTCGCGGACGGCACGCAGCTCCTTGCCGCCGAAGAGGCCCACCTTGTAGGTCTTGCCGACCCGGTCGAGCGTCAGCATCGTCAGGTGGCCTTCCAGCAGGCGACCGCGTGGCCGGGGGAAACCTCGACGAACGGGGGCTCCTCCACGCACTTCTCGAACGCCAGCGGGCAGCGGTCCCGGAAGCGGCAGCCGGCGGGCGGGTTGAGCAGCGAGGGCGGCGACCCGGGGATCCCCTGCAGCCGCTCCTCCTCGTAGCGCACGCCGACCTCGGGCAGCGACGAGATGAGGAGCCGCGTGTACGGGTGGAGCGGCACCTGCATCATCGTGTCGGTCGGCGCCTTCTCGGCGAGCTTCCCCGCGTACATCACGGTGAGCGTGTCGGCGATCTGGTAGAGGATCGAGACGTCGTGGGTGACGACGATCATGCTGTCGACGAAGGCCCGGTCGCGGAACTCCACCAGCGTCTGGGCGACGGCCTTTTGGCTCGTGACGTCGAGCGCGGAGGTGATCTCGTCGGCGATCAGGAGCGACGGGTTGAGCAGCGTCGAGATCACCATGACCATCCGCTGCTTCATCCCGCCCGACAGCTCGATCGGGTAGCGGTCGAGCACCTCGGAGGTGAGGCCGACCAGGACGAGCCGCCGCTCGAGCTCCTCCCGCAGGTCGGCGAACCGCCGGTGGCGCGCCTCCACGAGGTCGGCGACCATCGTCCCGATCTTGCGGGTCGGGTTCATCGCGCTCATCGCGTACTGCGGCACGATGGAGATGCTGTTGAAGCGGAACTCGTCCATCGCGTCGGAGTCGGAGATCGGCAGCTCGACGCCGTCGAGCACCACCCGGCCGCCCACGTGCTTCATGCGGCCGTCGATCCGGACGAGGCTGTTGCCGAGGGTCGACTTGCCGCAGCCGGACTCGCCGGCGAGCCCCATGATCTCGCCGTCTGCGACCTCGAACGAGACCCCGTCGAGGGCCTTCACGTCGCCCGCGAGGGTCCGGTAGTAGACGCGGAGGTCGGTGACCTGGAGGCTCACGGTCAGGACTCCCGCAGCCGGGGGTTGAAGATCTCGTCGAGGCCCACGTTCGTCACGTAGAGCGCGCCGACGATGGCCGTGATCCCGATGCCGGGCGGGATGAACCACCACCACATCCCGAGCTGGAGGGCGCTCCAGGCGACGGCGTTGTACATCATCAGGCCGAGCGAGATGCCCGACGTCGGGCCGAGGCCGATGAAGTCGAGCGACGCGGCGATGAGGATCGCGCTGCCGAACAGGAGGATGAACGTCAGGAAGAGGTAGGAGCTCATGTTGGGGGCGATCTCGCGGAAGACGACCCGCCAGCTCGAGACGCCGCTGATCTTGGCGAGGTCGACGAACTCGCGGGACTTGAGCGAGAACGTCTGGGCCCGGATCGCCCGGGCCGCCCACGGCCACGAGGTGAAGCCGATGAAGGCCGCCTCGAGGAGGAGGCCGCGCGTCTGCAGGTAGGCCGTGACCACGATGAGGACGGCGAGCGTCGGGATCACGAGCACGACGTTCGTGATCACGTTCAGGACCTCGTCGATCCTGCCGCCGCGGTAGCCGGCGACGAATCCGACGGTCATCCCGATCAGCGCCGCGATCCCGCCGCCCAGGAACCCGACCACGAAGGTCGCGACGAGGCCGTGGACGAACTGGGCGAAGACGTCCTGGCCGAAGGTGGTGGTGCCGAACCAGTACTCGGCCGACGGCGGCGCCCCGAGGGGGCCCACGAACTCGTTCGGATCGCCCGGCGCGATGATCGGCGCCAGGAGGGCGAGGATGGCGAAGACGGCGAGGATGGCGATCCCGACGAGGACCTTCTTGCTGCGGAACGCGAAGTAGAGGATCTCCCTCCGCCGGCCGACCGATTCGGAGGCGGGCATCGGCCCGGCCGGCCCGGCGACCGGCACGTAGTCCAGCGGCTGGGCGTCGCTCATGCCGTGCCTCCGGTCAGCCCGGTGCGCGTCCGCGGGTCGACGACCACGTAGGCGATGTCGACGAGGAAGTTGGCCACCAGCACGCCGGCGATCACGAACAGGAAGATCCCCTGCAACAGGAAGTAGTCCTGGTTCTGGACGGCGGCGAGGAGGAGCTTCCCGATGCCGGGGTACGAGAAGACGATCTCGGTCACGAGGGCGCCGGCCACGATCACGCCGAGCGAGAGGGCGAGGCCCGTGATCTGCGGCAGCACCGCGTTCCGGAAGGCATAGCGCCGGATGAGGCCCGTCGGCGCCCCCAGCGACGCCAGGTAGCGTGAATAGTCCGCGTCGAGCTCGTAGATGATCATGTTGCGCATCCCGATCGCCCACCCGCCGAACATGACGAGGAAGAGCGACAGGAACGGCAGGAACCAGTGCCACGCCAGGTCGATGGCGAACGACAGGGTGAACGACGGCTCGATGTCGTAGCTGTAGGCGCCGGAGATCGGGAAGATGCCCAGCTCCGTCGCGAAGATCCAGGCCAGCATGATCGCCAGCCACATGTACGGCGTGGCCGTGAGGACGTACCCGATCGGCAGCAGCGTGTTGTCGAGCACGCGACGGCGGGCCGCGATCGCACCCGCCTTGTTCCCCGTCCACCAGCTGAGGAGGATGGCCGGGACGAGAAGGGCGAGCGTGTAGGGCAGGGCCGCCATGATGACGTCGGTGACCGGCCGACCCGAGAGGTAGACGCTCCGGCCGAGGTCGCCCTGGAGGAGCCGCCCCCAGAAGTTCAGGTACTGCTGCCAGAGCGGGAGGTCCAGCCCGAAGAGGGCCTTGTAGTAGGCGATCAGGTCGGCCACCGCCTCGGGCGCCACCTGGGTTCGCGACAGGAGGCTCTGGATGGGGTCGCCCGGCATGAACCGGGGGATCATCCAGTCGATCGTCGCCGCAACCCAGAAGGTGAAGACGTAGATGGCGAGCTTGCGCCCGAAGTAGCTTCGCACCCGATCTCCCGGTCGGCAGTCAGATGAGCCCGGATGAGGTGCCCCTCCTCCCGCCCGGCGGGAGGAGGGGCCACATGACCGTGACTACGGGGCCGGGACCGGCTCCAGGTTCGTGAGCATCTTGATGGCGCCCATCTGCCAATAGCCGTTCCAGGTGCACGGGAGGACCTGCTCGCCCTCGTCCGATGGCCAGTTGGTCCAGACGACGTTGCTGACTTGCGACCACATCCCGTTGTACCAGAGCGGGATGACCGGCATGTCGGTCAGGCTGATCTTCTGGAGCTTGGAGGTGATCTCCTTCGCCTTGGCCACGTCGTCGACGGGCGTCTTGTCCAGCTCCTGGACCAGGGCCCATGCGTCGGCGTTCTCGTAGCCCCCGAAGTTGCGGTTCTTGCCCTCGGGGGACATGAGCGGCTGGCGGAACATGTAGTCGTAGTAGGTCCACGGCGAGTTCGAGATCTGGACCTCGTTGTTGAGGACCAGGTCGAAGTTCATGTTGTTGCGGTCGTTGACCAGGCCGTTGTAGTCGGTGATCTTGGCCTCCGTGTTGATCCCGACCTTCTTGAGGCTGGCCACGATCACGTCGCGGGCGGCCTCCCAGTCGGACCAGCCGCTGGGGACCATGATCGTGAGCTTGATGGCCGAGCCGTCCTTGTTGGTGACGAACCCGTCGCCGCCCTTCTTGTACCCGGCGGCGGCGAGAAGCCGCTCGGCCTTCTGGGGGTCGTAGCTGAAGCCCAGCTCGCTTCGCTGGGCCGTGTCGATGTACTTCTCCCACGTCGGGAGGAGGCCCGTGGGATCGGCGGCCGCGACGATGTTGCCGTAGACCTTGTTGACGATGTCGGGGACGTTGACCGCCCACGCGATCGCCTTGCGGAACTCCGGGTCGTCGAGGGGCGGCTTCTGGTCGTTGGTGACGAGCCAGGCCGTGTTCGCCGACAGCATGTAGGGGGCCTCCTTGTAGTACGTGGAGACGTAGCCCTTGTCGACGAGCGTGGCGATGCCCGGAAGGAAGTTGTTGGAGAGGTCGAAGTCACCCTGCATCAGCCGGCCGAGCGCCACGTTGTTGGCGCCGTTGACGATGTCGACGATGTACTTCGGCTTGACCTCGAGGTCGATGCTCTTGCCCCACCAGGAGTCGTTGCGCTCCCAGACCATGCGGTCCTCGGCGTGGGTCCTGTACTTGTAGGGGCCCGTCCCCACGCCGTCCTGGTTCAGGTCCTTGAGGATGTCCTCGTTGGCCTTGGCCTCCCAGATGTGCTTCGGGACGATCGGGCTGTTGTAGGTCCAGAGGGCCCACTGCTGGTACGCCGGGTTGCCGAACTTCACGACGACGGTGCTGTCATCGGTCGCCGTGGCGTCGGTGACGAAGTCCCAGATGTTGGAGCCGACGACCTTGATCTTCGCCAGGCCGATCGTGAAGGCGACGTCCTCGGCCGTGAACGGCGTGCCGTCGCTCCAGGTGACGCCCGACCGGACCTTGATGGTGTACGTCGTCGGGTCGGTCCACGACGCGCTCTCGGCGAGCCACGGCTCGAACGTGTCGGCCAGCGGATCGAACAGGAAGAGCGTCTCGTACTGCAGGCCCACCACGCCCATCGCGGCGTTCGGGTCGAGCGGGTTCCAGGTCGAGGGCGGGCCCCACTGCTTGCCCGTGGTGTAGATAGTCTCCGCCCGCGGGTAGCTCTCGACGGGCGCCTCGGTGGCGGGCGCCTCGGTGGCGGGTGCCTCGGTGGCGGGTGCCTCGGTTGCGGGTGCCGCCGACGGCGTCGCGCCGGCCGCGCAGGCTGCCGTGGCGATGCTCGCGATCGCGAGCAGGGCCAGCAGCCGCTTCGCATGTGCCATACCAGTGCTCCTCCTTGCTCCTCGCAGCCGGGGCTGCAGGTTGACCAGCGGTTGTCGCGGATGTGATGGCCGATCGGTCAATTGCGCGGCACACCTCCTGCCGTCGACCGGCGAACGACGAGCTCGGTGGGAAGGATCACGCGGCGAGGTCCTCCGCCGGGGTCGGCGAGCACGTGCAGCAGCGATTCGGCAGCCTCGGCGCCCTGCTGGCGGATGCTCTGGCGGACGGTGGTGAGGGGCGGGTGGAGGTGCGCCGCGAAGTCCAGGTCGTCGAAGCCCGCGAGGGCGACGTCCTCGGGCACGTGGAGGCCACGCTCGTGGAGCACCCGCAGCGCGCCCCGCGCGGCGAGGTCGTTGGCGCAGAACACCGCGTCCACGCCCCGCTCGACCAGCTCGGCGGCCCCGGCCTCGCCGGCGCTCTCCGTGTAGTCGCCGTCGACGATCAGCTCGTCTGGGGGCAGCCCGACCCGCCGAAGGGCGTTGCGGTAGCCCGTGACGCGGTCCTCGGCGGAGAACGTGCCCCGGGCCCCGGTCACGTGCCCGATCCGTCGCCGGCCGATGCTCACCAGGTGCGAGGTCGCGATGTCGGCCGCCGTGACGTTGTCGATGTCCACGTAGCTCGCGGCACGGTCGGCGCCCCGGTGGCCGACCAGGACGGTCGGCAGGCGCGAGTCGAGGAGCCCGTCGACCAGCGTGTCGCGGATGTTGTGGGCCGTCACGATCACCCCGTCGAGGCTCATCGAGAGGATCCGATCGAGCGTCTCTTCCCTCGTCCGGTGGCCGAGCCAGAGCATCATCCCGGTCGAGCGCTCGGCCAGGACGTCGCTGATGCCCTGCAGGAGCTGCGAGAAGTAGCGATCCCCGAACAGCAGGTGGGGATCGACGTGGAGGACGACCCCGACCACGCCCGAACGACCCGAGGCGAGCGTCCGGGCGGCACGGTTGGGCCGGAATCCCGTCTCCTCGAGGACGTCCAGCACGCGGCGGCGCGTCGTCTCCGCCACCGGGCCGCCGTTGATCACGCGCGAGACCGTCGCCCGCGAGACGCCGCTGGCCGCCGCCACGTCGTCGAGCGTTCGCGCCACCGCGCCCTCCATGAACCTCGGACTGAAAGCGCTTTCAGAATAGCCGTTTACGGGCCCGTGTCAAGTGGACTTCCGAGCGTGGACGATGCATGTACAATGCGCGATGGACGGGCCAGCCAAGATGTAAGCGCTTCCAAGGAGCAGACCGTGACGACTCCCGGCTTTCCGGCGGACTTCACGTGGGGCGCCTCGACGTCGTCCTACCAGATCGAGGGCGCGACGGCCGAGGACGGCCGCGGCGAGAGCATCTGGGACCGCTTCGCACACACCCCCGGGCGGGTTCGCGGCGGCGACACCGGCGACGTCGCCTGCGATCACTACCACCGCTACCGGGACGACGTCGCGATCATGGCCGAGCTCGGGCTCGACGGGTACCGCTTCTCCATCGCCTGGCCGCGGATCCTCCCGGCCGGCACCGGGGCGGTGAACGAGGCCGGCCTCGACTTCTACGAGCGCCTCGTCGACGCGCTCCTGGAGCGCGGCATCGAACCCCACGCCACCCTCTACCACTGGGATCTCCCGCAGGCGCTCGAGGACGCCGGCGGGTGGCCCCTCCGCGCGACCGCCGAGGCGTTCGCCGGGTATGCCGACGTCGTCGCCCGCCGCCTCGGCGACCGACTGGCGACGCTCGCAACCCTCAACGAACCGTGGTGCTCCGCCTACCTCGGATACGAGTCGGGTGAGCATGCCCCGGGGCGGACGGAGCCGGCCGCGGCGCTCGCCGCGAGCCATCACCTGCTCGTCGCCCACGGCCTCGGGGTCGCGGCGATCCGGGCGGCGGCGCCGCGGACGAGGGTCGGCATCGTCCTGAACTTCCAGCCGCACGCCCCACTGAGCGACCATCCCCTCGACCTCGAGGCGGCGGCGCTCGGCCACGACCGCTTCAACCGCTGGTACCTGGAGCCCGTGACCGGCGGCGACTACCCGGCGGACACGGCCCGGAGGCTCGGCTGGCGCCGGGACGAGGTCCTGCCCGGCGACATGGCGACGATCGCCGCGCCGCTCGACTTCATGGGCGTCAACTACTACACCCGGAGCTTCGAGCGCTCACCCCTCCTGCCGCCCCTGGCGCCCCCCGCCGATCGCGAGCTGACCGCGATGGGCTGGGAGGTCTACCCGGAGGGGCTGACGGGCGTCCTCGAGTTCGTCGCCTCGCGGACCGGCGACCTGCCGCTCTACGTGGACGAGAACGGGGCGTCGTACGACCTGGACCCGGCGGACCCGACCCGTGACCCCGATCGCGTCGAGTACCTGCGCCGCCACCTCGTCGCGGCACGGACGGCCATCGACCACGGCGTGCCGCTGCGGGGCTACTTCGTCTGGTCGCTGCTGGACAACTTCGAGTGGGCCCAGGGCTACGCCCGCCGCTTCGGCATCGTCCACGTGGACTTCGGCACCCAGGAGCGGCGCATCCGGGACAGCGGGCGCTTCATGGCGGCCATGGCCCACGGCGGTGAGCCGGCCGAGGTGGCGGTGACGGCCGAGGTGGCCCGGTGACGGCCGTGCCGGTCCCCTGGGAGGACCGTCCCGCCGGCGCGACCGGGGTCTTCTGGCGCTCGAGTCGCAACCCGATCATCGGGCGTCACCACCTCCCTCGCTCGAACTCGGTCTTCAACTCGGCGGTCGTCCGGTTCGGTGACGGGTTCGCCGGCGTCTTCCGCGTCGACGACACGGCGCGGACGATGAACCTCCACGTCGGCAGGAGCGCGGACGGCGTCGCCTGGGCGATCGACCCCGAGCCGATCTCCTTCCGGGCCTCCGACGACCGGGTCGCCGAGATCCAGGAGACCTTCGAGCACGCCTACGACCCCCGCGTGACGTGGCTGGAGGACCGTTTCTACGTCACCTGGTGCAACGGCTACCACGGCCCGACGATCGGGATCGCCTGGACGACCGACTTCGTGACCTTCCACCAGCTGGACAACGCGTTCCTCCCGTTCAACCGCAACGGGGTGCTCTTCCCGCGACGGGTCGGCGGCGTCCTACGCGATGCTCAGCCGGCCGAGCGACAACGGCCACACGCCCTTCGGCGACATCTTCGTCTCCGAGAGCCCCGACCTCGTCCACTGGGGCCGCCACCGCCACGTGATGGCGCCACGGCCGTGGAGCTGGGACTCGGCGAAGGTCGGGGCCGGCCCGACCCCGATCGAGACGGACGAGGGCTGGCTCCTCCTGTACCACGGCGTCCTCATCTCGTGCAACGGCTTCGTCTACGCGATGGGGGCTGCCCTTCTGGACCTCGACGAGCCCTGGCGGGTCCTCTCACGCCCTCGCGACTACCTGCTCTCGCCCCAGGTGCCGTACGAGCAGGTGGGCGACGTCCCGAACATCGTCTTCCCGTGCGCCGCGCTGCTGGACCGCGAGGCCGACCGCCTGACGGTCTACTACGGCGGCGCCGACACCGTCGTGGGCATGGCCCATGCCCACCTGTCGGAGGTGATGGCGTTCCTGCGAGCCGGCGCCTGACCGGGCGCCTGACCGGGCGCGGGTCGAGGCGCCGCGGCGGCGGGGCCGGCGGCCGGCGGCGCGTCTACGAACGCGTCCGGGCGACAAACCGCCCGATCCGCGCGAGGGCCTCCTCGATGTTCTCGTAGCTCGTCGCGTAACACATCCGGACGTGGCCCCGGCCCGATGGGCCGAAGACGCTCCCCGGCACCGTCGCGACGAGCTCCTCGACGAGGAGCCGCTCGGCGAACGTCTCGTCGTCGAGGCCGGTCGAGGTGATCCGCGGGAAGGCGTAGAACGCTCCGCGCGGCTCGAAGGTCTCGAGGCCGAGCGCGTTCAGCCCGTCCACGAGGAAGCGCCGGCGCCGGTCGTACTCCTGGCGCATCCGCTCGACGTCCGCCTCCGCCGTCACGAGCGCGACGAGCGCCGCGTCCTGGCCCGTCGTCGGTGCCGACATGATCCCGTACTGGTGGACCTTCATCATCCCCTCCAGGATCCCGGCCGGGGCGCAGACGTACCCGATCCGCCAGCCGGTCATCGCGTACGCCTTGGAGAAGCCGCCCATGAGGATCGTGCGCTCGCGCATCCCCGGCAGGGCGCTCATCGCCCGGTGGCGGTAGTCGCCGTAGGCGAGCCGGTCGTAGATCTCGTCCGAGTAGACGAGGAGATCGTGGCGGACGGCGAGCGCCGCGAGCTCGTCCTGCACGGCGGGCGGGAGGACGGCGCCGGTCGGGTTGCAGGGGAAGCCGAGGAAGAGCGCCTTCGTCCGCGGGGTGATCGCGGCCTCGACCGCGTCAGGCTCGAGTGCGAAGTCGTCCTCGAAGCGGGTCGGCACCGGGCGCACGACTCCCTCGGCGAAGACGATCGCGGGGATGTAGGCAACGTACGACGGCTCGTGGAGGATCACCTCGTCGCCCGGGTCGACCGTCGCCCGCAGCGCGAGGTCGAGCGCCTCGGAGGCGCCGACGGTCACGAGCACCTCGGTCGCCGGGTCGTAGTGGACGCCGTAGCGCCGCGCGATGTGGCTCGCGATCGCCCGGCGCAGCTCGAGCGTGCCGTGGTTGCTCGTGTAGTGGGTCCGCTCGGCGCGCAGGCTGGCGATGCCGGCCTCGATCACCTGGGGCGGCGTCGTGAAGTCGGGCTCCCCCACCCCGAGGCTGATGATGTCCTCCATCGTCGCCGCGATGTCGAAGAAACGCCGGATCCCCGAGGCCGGGACGGCGAGGACGCGCTCGGAGAGCACGCGGTCGGCAAGCGGCAGGCGCGGAGTCGGATCGGTCATCTCAGTGTCCTCCCGCCAGCACGGCGGCTCGCTCGGCGGGCGTTGGGCCGGCCGGGTCGGCGGCGGCCGCCAGGCCGGGCGGCTCGACGGTGCGCCAGGCGGCCCCGGCCGTGATTCCTTCGTAGGCCCGGGCGAGCTCCAAGAGACGGGCCTCGGACCAGGCCGGGCCGATGAGCTGGAGCCCCACCGGGAGGCCGTCCGACAGCCCGCAGGGGACGCTGATCCCCGGCAGGCCGGCCATGTTGGGCGGCAGGGTGCAGGCGTCGGCGAGATACATGGCGACCGGGTCTCCCATCCTCGCCCCGAACGGCCAGGCGACGAAGGGGCTCGTGGGCGCCACGAGGGCGTCGATCCCGCTCCCGAAGGCGGCGTCGAAGTCGCCCTTGATGAGCGTCCGCACCTTCTGGGCCTTGAGGTAGTAGGCGTCGTAGTAGCCGGCCGAGAGGGCGTAGGTCCCCAGCATGATCCGGCGCTTGACCTCGGCGCCGAAGCCGCTTCCGCGGGTGGCGAGGTAGTTCGCCAGCACGTCGCCGCCGCGCACGGAGTGCCCGTAGCGGATCCCGTCGTAGCGGGCCAGGTTGGCGGAGGCCTCCGCCGGGGCGACGATGTAGTAGGCCGCCAGGCCGTACTCCGTGTGGGGCAGGCTGACGTCGACGATCTCGGCCCCGGCCGCCGCCAGGGCCGCCACGGCCTCGCGGACGCGGGCCTCGACGCCGGGCTCCATGCCGGCCACGAAGTACTCGCGGGGCAGCCCCAGCCGGACACCGCGCAGCGCGCCGGCCGCCTCGTCGTCCGAGGCCGGGAGCGCCAGCAGCTCCCCGGGGACGGGGATGGGGGCGGAGGTGGAGTCGCGCTCGTCGCGGCCGGCCACCGCGTGGAGGAGAAGCGCGGCGTCGCGGGCGTCGCGCCCGAACGGCCCCACCTGGTCGAGCGACGACGCGAAGGCGACGATCCCGTAGCGGCTGACCCGCCCGTACGTCGGCCTCATCCCGACGATCCCACAGAGAGCCGCCGGCTGGCGGATCGAGCCGCCGGTGTCGGTGCCGATGGCGAGCGGGACGTGGTAGGCCGCCACGGCCGCGGCCGAGCCACCGGAGCTGCCGCCGGGCACACGGTCGAGGTCCCACGGGTTCGCCGTCGGCCCGTAGGCCGAGTGCTCGGTCGACGAGCCCATGGCGAACTCGTCCATGTTGAGCTTGCCCAGGATCACGGCGCCCGCGTCGCGGAGGCGTTCGGTGATGTGGGCGTCGAAAGGTGCCACGTAGCCGGCGAGGATGCGGCTCCCGGCCGTGGCCTGGCCGCCGCGCACGGTGACGAGGTCCTTGAGGCCGACCGGGACGCCGCACAGGGGGTGGAGGGCGGCGAGGGCCTGCCCTCCATCCGCCCGGGCGGCCGCGAGCCGGGCGTCCGCGGCGTCGGCGGCGGCCAGGGCATTCGCCGCGTCGATGACGAGCCAGGCATTGAGCGCGCGGTTGCCCGCCTCGGCGGCCTCCAGGTGGGCGGCGGTCAGCTCGCGCGAGGAGATCTCGCCGGCGCGGAGGCGGGCCGCCATCGCGTGGGCGGTGAGGCGGGTCAGGGAGCGCTCGGCCATGGTCCGGCGATCCCTACTCGCGGCCGATGATGGCGGGCACGAGGAGGAAGTCACCGTCGCGCGCGGGCGCATTGGCGAGGGCGTCGTCCACCGCGAGCGAGGTCCGGGTGACGTCCTCGCGGAGGATGTTCTCCAGCTCGATCGTCTGGGCGGTGGGCGGGATCGCGTCGGTGTCGAGCCGGGCGAGGACCGCATACTGGTCCAGGATGTGGTTGAGCTGGCCCTCGAGGCGCGTCAGCTCCTCGTCGCCCAGGCCGAGCCGGGCGAGGTGGGCGACGTGCTCGACATCGGCGCGCGAGAGGGTACCCATGGCCCCCGATGATAGCCGAGCGGACGGGGGCCGCCGGAGATCGGCAGGTGGCGGGGCGGTCCGGGGCGTCTGCGGTCGCTGCCGGGTCGTCGGCGACGAGCGCGACAGTGCGCCCTACGCCGGCTCCTTGCCGGCGAGCAGGGCCCGGAAGCCGTCGGCGTCGAGGACCGGGATCCCCAGCGCCTCCGCCTTCTGGAGCTTGCTCCCGGCCCCGGGGCCGGCAACCACGAAGTCGGTCTTGTTCGACACCGAGCCGGCCGCCTTGCCGCCGGCGACCCGGACCGCCTCCTCCGCCTCCTCGCGGCTGAAGCCCTCGATCGTGCCCGTGACGACCACGGTCTTCCCGGCCAGCGGCCCGGTTGCCGCCGTCTCGCCAGCCGGCAGGGGCACCGGGCGCTCCGGCACCACGCCGGCGTCGACCAGCTCCCGCAGCCCGTCGCTGGTCGCCGCGTCGGTGAGCCAGCCGGCGATCGCGGCGGCCACGGTCGGGCCGATCCCCATCACCTCGGTGAGGAGCTCGGGCTCGTCGGCCGCGACGCGCCGGAGCTCCGCCTCGGCGGCGGCGAACCAGGGATCGGGGACGGCCCCGGGGGCGGGGGGCGGGAAGTCGGCCGGCGGGACGCGTCCGGCCAGCCAGCGCGCCAGGTCGATCGCGGTCGCCTCCCCGACCTGGGGGATCCCCATGCTGTTGAGGACCCGGGCGAAGGGCCGCCCGACGCGGGCCCGCTCGATGGCGGCCGCCAGGTTCTCGGCGCTCTTCCGGGCAAAGCGATCCAGCGTCTCGAGCTGCTCGGCGGTGAGCCGGAAGACGTCGCCGCGGGAGTGGACCATCCCCCGCTCGAGGAGCTGCTCGAGGACCGCCCAGCCGGCGCCCTCCACGTCCATCCCGCCGCGCCCCAGGAAGTGCGCGAACTCCTGGGCCCGCCGCGCGGGGCAGGCGAGATTCGGGCAGTAGTGGCGGACGGCGCCCTCGTCGCGGACGATCGGCGTGCCGCAGACCGGACAGGCCTCCGGCATCTCGAAGACCCGCTCGGCCCCGGTGCGCCGCTCCGGGAACGGCCGGACGACCTCGGGGATGACGTCGCCGGCCTTCTGGAGGACGACGTGGTCGCCGATCAGGATGTCCTTGCGCCGGACCTCGTCGAGGTTGTGGAGCGTCGCCCGGGCGACCGTGCTCCCGGCCACCTTCGCAGGCCGCAGGTGCGCCACCGGCGTGAGCGTCCCCGTCCGCCCCACGTACGGCACGATGTCCTCGACGACCGTCTCCACCTGCTCGGGCGGGAACTTGAAGGCAATCGCCCATCGCGGCGCCCGCGCCACCATCCCCAGGCGCGCCTGCTGGTCGGCGTCGTCGACCTTCACCACGACGCCGTCGGTCTCGTACTCGAGGGCGTGACGAGGTTCGCGCCACCGTTCGACGAAGGCAAGGATGCCGTCGAGGTCGAGGCCGGCCTCGCGGTTCGGGTTGACGGGGAAGCCGAGCGCCTCGAGACGGGCGAGCGCGGCCGACTGGCTGGCCGCGGCCGCCGGCGTGGCATCGTCTGCCGGCCCCGGGGTCGCCGGTTCCCCGAAGAGCGACTCCTGGGCCGGCGCCGTCTCCTCGAGGAGCTGGTAGGCCCAGAACGAGAGCCGTCGGCTGGCGGTCACCGCCGGGTCGAGCTGGCGCAGCGAGCCCGCGCCGCTGTTGCGGGGGTTCGCGTAGAGCGGCAGCCCAGCCTCCTCGCGCTCCGCGTTGATCCGGGCAAACTCGGCCTTGGGCATATACACCTCGCCGCGGATCTCGATGGTGGCCGGCTCGGGGAGACGGGCCGGGATCACGGCGATCGTCCGGAGGTTCGCCGTGACGTCCTCGCCGGTCGTCCCGTCGCCGCGGGTCGCCCCCCGGACGAAGCGCCCGTCGCGGTAGCGGAGGCTGACGGCGAGGCCGTCGATCTTGAGCTCGGCGACGTAGCGCAGCCCGGGGGCCGGCTCGGGCGCCGGCGCGAGGCCCAGACCGCGCCGGACGCGGGCGTCGAACGCGCGGAGCTCGACCTCGCCGAAGGCGTTGCCGAGGCTGAGCATCGGGCGCTCGTGGCGGACCTCGGCGAACGGGCTCGCCTCCTCGAGGCCAACGGCGGCGGCCCCGACGCGCTGGGTCGGGGAATCCGGGGTCCGCAGGGCGGGAAAGGCAGCCTCGAGGGCGACGAGCTCGCGGAGCTTCGCGTCGTACTCCGCGTCCGAGATTGTGGGGGCGTCCTCGAGGTAGTAGGCGCGGTTCGCGGCGGTGACCTCGGCCGCCAGGGCCGCGTGGCGGGCCGCCGCGGCGTCCTCGCCCAGGGCGGACACCGCCGCGACGAGACCGGGATCGACGGGCAGGTCGGGCGTCGTCATCGGTTGCTCCGAGTCTACCCGGCAGCGGAGGCCGGGCCGCCGCTCTGTCCGTCCGCCCGGGGCCCGCTCACTCCGCGGGCTCCAGGTTGGCCATGCTGGCGAGGAGCGTCTTCACGCCGCCGGCGCGGAAGGCCACCGTGACCTCCTCATCGTCGCGGGTGAGCTTGCTGGTCACGACGACGCCGTCGCCGAAGCGGGGGTGGACGACCCGGTCGCCGTCGCGGAAGAGGCGCTCTCCCGGGACGCGGACGCGCGGCGTGGCGGCGGGGTGAGCGGGCGCGGCGCCGACGGGCGGGGGCGGCTCCGCCCGGCGGACCGGGAGATCGTCCGGGAACTCGGCGTCGGGATGGTCCTCGGTCCCGCCCCCGCGGTCGCCGAAGCCGCGGCGGACGCCGGGCACGTCGAGCGACCCCGAGCGGGCACCGGCCGCGAAGGCGTCGCGGCGCGCGGCCAGGTCGCGGGCGGGGCGGAAGGGCGCGCCGTTCGCGGGCGCCCCCGGCCGGCCGCTCCCCGCCCGGTAGGCGCCGCCGCCGGCCCGGATCGGGGCGCCGAAGCGGCTGCTCCGGCGGGCGCCGAAGGCGAGGTCCAGGTCGTAGGCGGCGTCGTTCTCCTCGCCGGGCTGGAGGCGCGGGCCCTCCATGAGGTCGGCCGGGATCTCGAACAGGAATCGCGACGGGACGGCCGGCCCGCCACCGGCCATCCCCCAGGTCGCCCGCTGCCAGGCGTGCGAGACGAAGAGCCGCTCCTTCGCCCGGGTGATCCCGACGTAGGCGAGGCGGCGCTCCTCTTCGAGCTCCTTCTCGTCGTCGAGCGCCCGGCTGTGGGGGAAGACGCCCTCCTCCATCCCCGAGATGAAGACGGCCCCGAACTCGAGGCCCTTGGCGGCGTGGAGGGTGATCAGGGTCACCGCGTCGGCGTCGGACTCGTAGGCATCCTGGTCGGCGACGAGCGCCGTCTCCTCGAGGAGCCGGTCGAGCGCGTCGTCGGGGGCAAGGTCGTCGTAGCGGGTCGTCACCGAGCGCAGCTCGAGGAGGTTCCGCCAGCGCTCCTCGTTCTCCTCGGTGCCGTCGGCGAGCATCGCCCGGTAGCCCGAGGCCTCGAGCACCTCGTCGAGGAGCTCCGGGATCGGGAGGACCCCGACCCGGCTCCGCAGGCGCCGCACGAGGGCCACGAAGTCGGCGACGGCATGGCGCGCCCGCGGGGCGAGGACCAGCAGCTCCCCCGCCGCTGCGCGCTCCAGGGCGCTCCAGTAGGACTGCTCCGGCTCGCCGGCCGCCATCCGCAGGATCTCGAGCGTCTTGTCGCCGATCCCGCGCGCGGGCAGGTTGACGATCCGCTCGTAGCTGACCTCGTCGGTGTCGCTGCGGAGGACCCGCAGGTAGGCCAGGGCGTCCTTGACCTCGCGGCGCTGGTAGAAGCGCGTCCCGCCGATGAGCTGGTAGCGGATGCCGTAGCGCAGGAAGGCCTCCTCGATCGCCCGGGACTGGGCGTTCGTGCGGTAGAGGACGGCGACGTCCCGCGGCCGGAGGCGGTCGGTCTCGTCGGCCCGGCGGGTGAGGGCCGCCGCCCGCCCGCCGAGGAGGGCCTCGACCTGGCGGGCGATCCACTCGGCCTCCTCCTCCTCGTTGTAGGCCTCGAAGCGCTGGATCGGCCGGCCGCCCGCCCGATCGGTCCAGAGCTTCTTCTCCTTGCGCCCCTCGTTGTGCTCGACGACGGCGTGGGCCGCGTCGAGGATCAGCTGCGTGCTCCGGTAGTTCTGCTCGAGCTTGACGACGGTGGCGCCGGGCTCGTCGCGCTCGAAGTCGAGGATGTTGCGCAGGTCGGCGCCGCGCCAGGCGTAGATCGACTGGTCGTCGTCGCCCACGACGCACAGGTTGTGGTGGGCGGCGGCGAGGGCCCGCACGATCCGGTACTGGGCGGCGTTCGTGTCCTGGTACTCGTCGACGTGGAGGTAGCGCCAGCGGGCCTGGTAGCGGGCGAGGACCTCGGGCTGGGTCTCGAGCAGGCGGACGGTCTCGACGAGGAGGTCGTCGAAGTCGAGGGCGCCGGCGGCGCGCAGGCGCTCGGTGTAGCGGGTGGCGATCCGGGCGACCTCGCGCTCCATGTGGGTGGTCGCACCCTCGGCGAGGTCCTCCACCGTCTCGAGGTTGTTCTTGGCCCGGCTGATCGCCTCGAGCACCGTCCGCGGGCGCAGGACGCCGCCCTGGACGGGCAGGTCGAGGTCGCGGAAGACCTGCTTCATCAGGCTCTGCTGGTCGTCCGCGTCGTAGATGACGAAGCGCGGGCTGAGCCCGATCGCGGCCCCGTCGCGGCGCAGGATCCGGGCGCAGAGGGCGTGGAAGGTGCCCATCTCGACCTTGCGGCCGTCGTCGGCACCGACGAGGGCGATGATCCGCTCCCGCATCTCGCCGGCCGCCTTGTTCGTGAACGTGACGGCCAGGATCCGCCAGGGCGCGACGTTGGCGACGCCGACCAGGTAGGCGACCCGGTGGGCGACCACGCGAGTCTTCCCGGAGCCCGCGCCGGCGAGGATCAGGAGCGGGCCGCCGGTCGTGGTGACGGCACGCGCCTGCTCGGGGTTCAGGCGGGCGAGGATCCGCTCCTCGAGCTCCTCGCGGCTGGCGGCCCCGGACGCGAGCCCGCGGTCGCGCTCCGGCGCGCGCGGGTCGGGGCCGGGCGAGCCCCACGGCTCGGCATCGTCCGGGGCGGGGGGTTCCGGGAGGGGTGCCTCATCGCCGAGGGCAGACGGCTCGGGCCAGTCCGGGCCCGGCCCCGCGGACGCAGGCGAGGCCGCGCGGTCGTCCAGTGCGGGCGCGGCGGGCAGGGCGGGCGCGGCGGGCAGGGGCGGCTCGGGCTCCTCGAGCCGGGGAGGGGTGGGATCCACGTCCCGATTGTACCGGCGCCGGCTTCACGGCCCCTTCACCGGCGAGGGTCGGGCGCTACCCGCGGACCCCGCCCGGTGCGTCGTCGACCTCGTCGGCAGGGGGTGCGGTGATCGTCAGCGGTTCGTCGTACTTGCTGAGCTCCAGGCGGATCGCCAGCGGGGCCGCGCCGCCGGCCGGGATGTCGAGGCCGAGCGTGGCCAGGCGGAGGTCGTTCTTGCGGACCCCGGCGGTGACCGTCACGTCGCCGACCGCGTCCGCCAGCCCGGGGATCGAGGTCCCCAGTGAGCCCAGGGCGTCGCGGACCTCCGCCGCGGGGACGGTGAAGCGCACCGTGTAGCAGTCGGTGCCGGTGCAACGGGTGTCCTCGAGCTTCTCGGGCTCGAGCTCCGGCCGGGCAAGGAAGGCGGCCATGCCCTCCAGGATGGCTCCCGGGTCGCCGCCCACCCCGCCGGCGGCCGGCTGCTGCACCCAGCGCTCGCCGGTGAGGAGGGGGGCCCTGAGATACGAGAAGCCGTCGACCACCACGAGGTCCAGCCGGAAGTTGAAGAGCGCCGGCGCGAGCAGCTCGACCGCGAGCGCCTCCCCGGCCACGTCCACGTCGCCCTCGAGCGTCGTGCCGTCGAGCGGCAGGGGCGCCCCGCCGCCGATCCCGAGGGCGTTGATGGCGACCTCGCCGTCGATCGCGCCGCGGAGGTGGACGGTCTCGAGCTCGCCGAGCGAGGCGGCGCCCGCCTGGAGGATCTCGACGGGGTCGGTGAGCGGCGTCGCGCTCGGCCCGCAGGCGGCGACCGCGACGAGGACGATCGTCGCGAGTGCCGCGGCGAGGAGCGGGCGGTATGCCCGGCCCGAGGCAGAGTGAAGCATCGGAACCTCAGGAGGACGCCCGACACGCGGGCGGTCGCGCTTCAGCGTGCCGCACGACCGCGTCCGCGGTCAAATGGCCGGCCAGCGCGCGGCAACGGCGGCGCGACCTCCGGCACTCGCCATCCCGACACCCCGGAATCGGAAGGGGCCCCGGCCGTTCCCGGCCGGGGCCCCTTCGCTGCGGTGCGAGAGAGGGAGGGCTAGAAGTCCATGTCGCCGCCGCCGTGGCCGTGGCCACCGCCGGCGCCGTTGTCCTTCTTCTCGGGGAGGTCCGTGACCAGCGTCTCGGTCGTCAGCACCATGGCCGCGATCGAGGCCGCGTTCTGGAGCGCGGAGCGGGTCACCTTGGCGGCGTCCACGATGCCGCGCTCGAACATGTCGGCGTACTCGCCCTTGAGGGCGTCGAAGCCGTGGCCCTTGGGGAGCCCCTTGACCTGGTCGATGACGACCTCGCCGCGAGCGCCGGCGTTGTCGGCGATCTGGCGGGCCGGCGCCTCGAGGGCGTGGCGGACGATGTCGACGCCGACGGCCTCGTCACCCTCGAGCTTGAGCGCATCGAGGGCCGGGATGGCCTGGAGGAGCGTCACGCCGCCGCCGGCGACGATCCCCTCCTCGACCGCCGCGCGGGTGGTCGAGAGGGCGTCCTCGATGCGGTGCTTCTTCTCCTTGAGCTCGACCTCGGTCGCCGCGCCCACCTTGATGACGGCCACGCCGCCGGCGAGCTTGGCGAGGCGCTCCTGGAGCTTCTCGCGGTCGTAGTCCGAGGTGGTCTCCTCGATCTGCGCCTTGATCTGGTTCATGCGCGCCTTGATGTCGGGCTCGCGGCCGGCGCCGTCGACGATCGTCGTGTCGTCCTTGGTGGCGACGATGCGGCGGGCCTCGCCGAGGTCCTCGGCGGTGACGGAGTCGAGCTTGCGGCCGACCTCCTCGGAGATCACCGTCGCGCCGGTGAGGATCGCGATGTCGCGGAGCATCTCCTTGCGGCGGTCGCCGAAGCCCGGCGCCTTGACGGCGAGGACCTGGATCGTGCCCCGGAGCTTGTTGACGACGAGCGTGGCGAGAGCCTCGCCGTCGACGTCCTCGGCGATCATCAGCATCGGCCGGCCAACCTGGACCGCCTTCTCGAGGGCGGGCAGGATGTCCGCGACGGCCGAGATCTTCTTGTCGGTGACGAGGATCTTGGCGTTCTCGAGGACCGCCTCCATCCGGTCGGGGTTCGTCACGAAGTACGCCGAGATGTAGCCCCGGTCGAACTGCATGCCCTCGGTGTATTCCTTCTCGAGGCCGAGGGACTGGCCCTCCTCGACGGTGATGACGCCGTCCTTGCCGACCTTGTCCATCACCTCGGCGATGATCTCGCCGACCTCGGGATCTGCGGCGGAGATCGCGGCCACGGCGGCGATCTGGTCGCGCGAGTCGACCGGCCGGGCGGCGGCCTTGATCTCCTCGACGATGACCTCGACGGCGCGCTCGATGCCGTGCTTGAGGACCATCGGGTTGGCCCCGGCGGTGACGTTCCGGAGGCCCTCGGACACGAGCGCCTGGCCGAGGACGACCGCGGTGGTCGTGCCGTCGCCGGCGACGTCGTCGGTCTTGGTCGCGACCTCCTTGAGGAGCTGCGCGCCCATGTTCTCGAACGGGTCCTCGAGCTCGATGTCGCGAGCGATCGTGACGCCGTCGTTGGTGATGGTCGGCGAGCCGAACTTCTTGTCGAGGACGACGTTCCGGCCCTTGGGCCCGATCGTCACCTTGACCGCGTCGGCGAGGCGGTCGATGCCGCGCTTGAGCGAGCGACGCGCGGCGTCCTCGAAGATGACCTGCTTAGCCACGGATTCGGGTTCCTCCTGGAGATTCGTGATGCGAACAGGGGGCTGGCGGCGGCGCCTCGCCGGGTGTCCGGCGCGCCGGCCGGGTCAACCCTCGACGATCGCGAGGATGTCCTTCTGGCTCACGATGAGGAGATCGTCGCCCTCGACCTTGAACTCGGTCCCGGCGTACTTGGCGTACAGGACCTTGTCGCCGACCTTGACGTCCATCGCCTCGCGCGTGCCGTCGTCGAGCATCTTGCCCGGCCCGGCCGCGAGGACTTCGCCCTCCTGGGGCTTCTCCTTCGCGGTGTCCGGCAGGACGATGCCGCTCTTCGTCATCTCCTCGCGCGGCAGGGGCTTGACGACGACGCGGTCGCCGAGCGGGCGAAGCTTGTTGGAAGTGACCAACGCGCAATTCCTCCTTCGAGACTGCTTTCGCGGCGGGCGCCTGGCGGCGCCTCCCGCCCGATCGACTGGCTGCCTCCGCGGGCTCGCGGCCCGGCGAGGGCTCCCCGGTGCCTCGCCAACGGGTTCCGTCCCCATCCGGGCGGGAGCCCGGCACGACGGCCGTTTGCTAGCACTCATCAACTGAGAGTGCTAACGATCCTAGCCGACGGCTGCGGAGATGTCAACGGGCGCACCGCCGGGGCCGGCGGGACCGGCGGGGGCGTCCGCGTGCGGGTACGCTGCGACCCATGAACAGCTGCATCGCGCTCCGCGCGGCGGGGGCCGAGGCCGTCCTGGACCCGGCTGCCGGTGGAACGAATCGCCGCCCTGAGGGTCGGCGGCCTCGAGGTGCTCGTCACCGAGGGCTGGGGTCCCATCGCCTGGGGCTGCTACCCGATGATTCCCTGGGCGGGCCGGCTTCGGGACGGGGTCCTCCGCTGGCGTGGCGAGGAGCACCGGCTGCCGGCCGGCCTGCTCCCCCCGCACTCCATCCACGGGACGCTCCTCGAGGCGGCCTGGGAGATCGTCGAGGTCGGCCCGGCCGAGGCGACGCTGGCGGCCGATCTCGGGCCACCCTGGCCGTTCGGCGGCCGTGCCGTCCACCGGGTGACGCTCGGGGCCTCGAGCCTCCTCGCGGAGATCGAAGTGCACGCCGGCGACCGGCCCATGCCGGCGGTCGTGGGCTGGCACCCCTGGTTCCCCCGGGTCCTGCGCGACACCGCGGGTACCCCGGTCGGCGAGCCGCTGGTCGTGGACCTCGCCGCCGGCGGGATGCTGCGGCGCGGCGCCGACGGGCTGCCGACGGGCGAGGTGGTTCGGCCGGCCCCGCCCGGACCATGGGACGATTGCTTCGTCGAGCTGGCGGACAGCCCCGGCGTCCATTGGCCGGGCGCCCTCGAGGTGCGGATCGCAAGCAAGGCCCCGTTCTGGGTCGTCTACACGGAGCGCGCCGACGCGGTCTGCGTCGAGCCGCAGACGGGGCCGCCGAACGGGCTCAACAGCGGCGAGCACGCGGTGGTGGAGCCGGGCTCTCCGCTGGTGGCCGAGATGACGATCACCTGGCGCGGTCGCTCCTGAGGCGTCGCCGAAGCCACGCTCGCGCGCCGGCCTGCCGCACGCGGGCCCCGCTCGCCGCACGCCCCGGTGGCCACGACGGGCGGCCGCTCCCCGGGGCCGCTCCCCGGGGCCGCTCCCCTACCCGGCCGGGGCGGGGAAGACCCGGTCGAAGGCGGCGACGAGCTGGGCGCCCAGGGCGTCCGGGCGCTCCCCGCGCTGCTCGGCCACCCAGGCCGCCGTCACCCGGACCCAGGCCGGCTCGTTGCGCCGGCGCGGCGCACCGGGCGGCGACAGGTAGGGCGCGTCCGTCTCGACGAGGAGCCGCTCGGCGGGCACGAGGCGGACGCTCTCGGCCGTCGCCTCCTCGCCCTTGCGGAAGCAGAGGCCCGAGATCGAGATGGCACAGCCCAGCTCGAGGGCGGCCGCCACGTAGTCGACCGGCCCCGAGAGCGAGTGCAGGATCGCCGGGGACCGGTCGCGAAAGGCCTCCCGGGCCGCCGAGCCCCCGAACCCGGCTGCCCGCAGCTCTGCGAGGAGGGCATCCTGCGCGTCGCGCTGCCCGGCGGCACTCCGGCAGTGGAGGATCGCCGGCTTGCCGGTGGCCAGCGCCAGGGCAAGGTTCCGCCGGAGGCTGACGAGCTGGTCCTCGACGGGCGAGAAGCGCCGGTCGTAGTCGAGGCCGGTTTCGCCGATGGCGACCACGGCAGGGTCGGCCGCCAGGGCGGCGGTCCGCTGCCAGGCCGCCTCGTCGGTCTCGGCCGCGGCGTGGGGGTGGATGCCGACCGCGGCGACGAGCCGCGGGAAGCGCGCCACCAGCTCGAGGGCCCGGACGCTCGAGGCCTCGTCCCAGCCGGGCACGAGGATCCGCTCGACGCCGCCGATCTCGGCGGCCGCGAGGATCTCAGCGACGTCGTCGGCGAACTGCGGCGACTGGAGGTGGGCGTGGCTGTCGACGAGGCGCATCGGCGGGCCGCCTTCGCTCAGGCGGGCGCGAGAGCAGCCGGACCCGGGCCGGAGCCGGCGGGGCCGGTCTCGGCCCCGGCCGGGCTCGTCTCGGCAGGATCGTCGGCGGCCTCGATCTCGAGGCGCGGGAAGAGCGGCGTGGGAACGGCGAGCGTCCCCGGCTCGCCGGCCCGGGCCCCCCACGCGAGCTCGTCGAGGAGCGCGGGGCCGCCGGTCCCGTCCGGGGCCCACGGGTACGCGTAGCCCAGCTGGGCGAGGACCCGCGGCGCGGCGCCCGGCATCACCGGCGCGGCCGCCAGGGCCACGAGCCGGCACGCCTCGAGGAGGTCGCCCAGGACGTCGGGCAGCCGCGTCGCGGCCACCGCGTCGCCGGCCTTCGCGGCCTTCGCCATCGCCCAGGGAGCCTCCGCGTCGACCGTCTTGTTGGCGGCCCCGACGAAGTCCCAGAGCGCGGCCAGCGCCTCGTTGACCAGGCAGCCGTCGAGCTTCTCCTCGACGACGCGGAGCGCCCCGGCCCAGGCGGCGGCAAGCGGCGCGTCCGCGGCGGGACGCGGTGCCGGCCGCTCGCCCGCGAGGTAGCGGCCCGCCATCGTGACCGTCCGGTTGACGAGGTTCCCGAAGTCGTTCGCGAGGTCGGCGTTGTAGCGGCGCAGGAAGCCGTCCCAGGAGACGTCGCTGTCACGGTCGAAGGCGACCTCCCGCAGGGCGACGTACCGCGCGCCGTCGGCGCCGAAAGCGGCCACGAAGTCGAGGGGATCGAGGAAGTTGCCACGGCTCTTGCTCATCCGCTCGCCCTGGGCCAGCAGCCAGCCGTGGACCCAGACGTGCCGGGGCGCCTCGAGCCCGGCCGACCAGAGCATCGCCGGCCAGAAGATCGTGTGGAAGCGGGCGATGTCCTTGCCGATCACGTGGAGGTCCGCCGGCCACCAGCGGGCGAACAGCGCCGGGTCGTCCGGGAAGCCGGCGCCGGTGATGTAGTTGATGAGCGCGTCGTACCAGACGTAGATCGTGCCGGCCTCGGGGTCCCACGTCCCGTCGGGGCGCCGCGCGTCCGACCCGTCGGGGAGGACCGGGAACGGGATCCCCCACCCCGCGCCGGCGCGGCTGATCGAGAAGTCCTCCAGGCCGCCCCGGATGAAGCCCAGCATCTCGTTGCGCCGGTAGTCGGGCTGGACGAAGTCCGGGTGCTCCTCGTACCAGCGCTCCAGGCGCTCCTGGTAGGCCGAGAGCCGGAAGAACCAGTTCTTCTCGGTGAGCCACTGCAGCGGCACGTCGGGGTGGTTCGGGCAGATCGTGCCGGCAGCCGTCTCGGCGACGTCGGTCGCGTTCCGGAAGCCCTCGTTGGGGCAGTACCAGCCCTCGTAGATGCCGACGTAGATGTCGCCGTTCGCGTGGGCCCGCCTGACCATCTCCTGGGCCGACCGGACATGGTCGGGGTCGGTCGTCCGGATGAAGCGGTCGGGCGAGATGAGGAGGGCGTCCTCGGCCGCCTGGAAGAGGGCGACCTTCTCGTCGACGAACTCCCTGGGGGTCCTCCCCTCTTCCGCCGACCGCATCGCGATGTTGACGCTGTGCTCGTCGGTGCCGGTCAGGAAGCGGGTCGGCACGCCGCGCATGCGGTGCCAGCGGGCCAGGGCGTCGGCCCCGATGACCTCGTAGAGGGTGTGGACGCCGGGCTTGCTGTTGGCGTAGGCGATGGCGGTCGTGATGTAGAAGCGGTCGGGGACGCTGGGACGGGAGTCGGGCATGGCCGCGCGATCGTAGCAGGGGTGGAGCGACGCCCGGGGGGCGGGGGCGGTCAGCGCGTCGTGCGGAGCGCCTCCCACGGCCCTCCCGGCCGGTCAAGACGCCCCGCTCAGTGGCGGAAGTGGCGGACCCCCGTCAGCAGCATCGTGGCGTCGGCGGCGTCGGCGGCGGCGATCGCGTCGGCGTCGCGGAGCGAGCCGCCGGGCTGGGCGAACGCCGTGACGCCGGCGGCCAGGCAGACCTCCACCGCGTCGGGGAACGGGTAGAAGGCGTCCGACGCACAGGCCGCGCCCACGAGCCGGTCGGCGCCAAGGAGCGCCGTCGCCTTCGCCACCGCCTGGCGGGCCGCGTCGACGCGGCTCGTCTGGCCCGAGCCCATGCCGATCAGCATCCCGTCCCGGACGAGGACGATCGCGTTGGACGTCACGCCCCGGACCAGGCGCCAGGCGAGGTCCAGGTCGCGGCGCTCGGCGTCGTTCGGGGCGCGCTTCGTGACCACGGTCCAGCCTGCCGGGTCGTCGGGGGCGGTGTCCGGCGTGGTGACGAGGACCGCTCCACCGGCAGACCGCAGGGAGCCGGTGGGCTTCGGCCCCGGGAGCGGAGCGGTCCCGCCGAGCCCCTGGTCGAGGACCAGCCGCAGGTTCGGCTTGGCCGCCAGGACCTCCATCGCCGCCGGGTCGAAGGCGGGCGCCACAACCACCTCGAGGAAGATGCTCGTGAGGCGCTCCGCGACAACCCGGTCGACCGGGCGGGTGAGAGCGACCACCCCGCCGAAGGCCGAGACCGGGTCCGCGGCCAGCGCGTCGTCCCAGGCCGCGGCGAGTGTCTCCCGCTCGGCCGCGCCGCAGGGGTTGGTGTGCTTGACGATGACGCAGGCCGGGCCACGGAGGAGGCGGGCGACGCCGGCCGCGGCCGAGCCGTCGAGGACGTTGTTGTAGGAGAGGGCCTTGCCCTGCAGCGGCGGCTCGCCGGTTGCGAACGGCCCGTCGGCGGCGGCCGCGCCCGGGCGCCGGTAGCGCGCCGCCGGCTGGTGCGGGTTCTCGCCGTAGCGCAGCGTCTCGACCTTCTCCAGGGTCACCGTCAGGCGGGCCGGGTACGGGTCCTCGGCGCCGGGCATCCCCGGGTCGGCGGGGAGCGCCACGCCCTCGGCAGCCATCCGCTCCGGGAGCACCTCCGCGATCCGCGCGTCGTAGGCGGCCGTGTGGCGGAAGGCCTCGACGGCAAGCGCGGCGCGCAGGCCGGGCGGCACCGCGCCACCGGCGTCCAGGGCGGCGAGGACCGCGTCATAGCGCCCGGGGTCGGTGACGATCGCCACGCTCGCGTGGTTCTTGGCCGCCGCGCGGACCATCGACGGGCCGCCGATGTCGATCTCCTCGACGAGCCCGTCGAGGTCGAGCTCGCCTCGGAGGGCGCGCTCGGCGGCCGCGGCGAACGGGTAGAGGTTGACCACCACGAGCTCGAAGGGCTCGATGCCGGCGGCCGCGAGCTGCGCCCGGTGGGCGGGCAGGCGCCGGTCGGCCAGGATCCCGCCGTGGACCCGCGGGTGGAGCGTCTTGACGCGGCCGTCGAGCATCTCCGGGAAGCCGGTGACCGCCGCGACGTCCGTGACCGGGAGACCGGCATCGCGCAGCGACCGCGCCGTGCCGCCGGTGCTGACCAGCTCGAAGCCGCGGGCGACGAGCCCCGCTGCGAACGGGACGAGCCCCGCCTTGTCCGAGACCGACAGGAGCGCCCGGCGCGGCACCGGCACCGCCTCGGCCGCCCGGGCCGCGTCGATCGTCACCCGCCGGCCGTCGACCCGCAGGGCACCCGCCAGCAGGAGCCCGACGGCCCGCGGCAGGAGGCGGTGCTCCACGGCCTGGAGGCGCTCGAGGAGCGTCTCCTCGGTGTCGCCGGCCAGGACCGGGACCGCCTCCGCGACGACGATCGGGCCGCCAGCGAGTGATGCGTCGACCAGGTGGACCGTGACCCCGGTGACGGCCGCCCCGGCCGCGAGGGCGTCGCGGACGGCGTGGGCGCCGGGGAACGCCGGCAGCAGCGACGGATGGACGTTGAGGACCCGGCGGGGGAAGGCGTCGAGGATCGCGGGCCCGACGAGGTGCATGAAGCCGGCCAGCACGACCGCGTCGACCTCCATCGCCCGAAGCGTCTCGGCCAGGCTCCGGTCGGCCAGGGCACGGGTGTCGAGGCTCCGGGCGCCGAGACCCTCGATGAGGGCCGTGTCCATCCCGGCGTCGGTCGCCCAGTCGAGGGCGGCGCACGACCCGCCGGCGAAGACGAGGGCGATCTCGGCGTCCAGGGCCCCCCGCTCGATGCGCGAATGGAGCGCCCGCAGGTTGCTGCCACTCCCGGAGACGCCGATCGCGACCCGGGCGCTCACCGGGCGCCGGCCCCGCCTGCCCTCGACGCCGCGCTCGTCGTCGAGGACGCCCCGCCGAGGGGCTCTACGGCGCAGTGCTCGATGAGCGGGTTGGCGAGGAGCTCGCCTGCCAGCCGCTCCACGAGCGCGCGGGCGGCCTCCTGGTCGACGGCCTCCACGGTCAGCTCGACCCGCCGCCCCACGCGGACGTGGCCGACCCCGGCCACGCCGAGGTGCCGCAGGCGCTGCTCCACGGCTCGCCCCTGCGGGTCGAGGATCCCTTCGTTGGGGGTGACGTTCACGGCGAACCGGAAGCTGCCGGCCGGCGCCGCGGCGGGCGCGCGATCCACGTCGGGTGTGCTCGTCGCGTCGGGCGTGCTCATGGGGCGATGACGTCCTCCTCGAGGACGACGCCGGCCAGCCTGGCCGGGCGCCCACAGCGACGGGACCGGCGGAGTATAGCAGGGGGTTCCGGCGGCCCGGCGGCCTCCCAGGCCGCACCGCAAGAGGACGATCCGCCCGGGGTCCCGGTACCTTTCGGCGACCCGGGGGACGCGACGCCGAACCGTACGCTGCGCTCGTGGTTCGCTTGCTCGCAGGTCTGGGGCTCGTCGCCCCGGTCGCGGCCGTCCTCCTCGTCGCCTACGCGGTCTCCGGCGCGGCCCCGGACGATCGCGCCGGCCTCGCGGCGGCCGCGGGCGGGGCGCTGGCCGGGATCGCCGTCCTTTCGGCGATCGTCTCTCTCTGGCTCCGGGCGCGCATCGTGCCGGTCGTGCAGGCCGTCGAGCGGATCGCCGCGGGCGACGTCGAGTCGCCGCTGCCCAAGCTGCAGGGGGGCCTGGGCGGACGGCTCGTCGTCGCCGTGGCGGCCGTGGCCCGGAACCTCGCCGAGACGCACGACGCGGCGACCACGGACCGGCTCACCGGCATCGCGAACCGGCCGGCCATCCTGGCGGGACTCTTCAGCGAGGTGGAGCGCGCTGGGCGCTACGACCGTCCCCTGGCCGTCGCCTTCGTCGACATCGACCTCTTCAAGGCCGTCAACGACATGTACGGCCACGAGGCCGGTGATGTCGTCCTGCGCGGCGTGGCGGCCACGATCCGGGCCAACCTCCGCGCAGCAGACACGGTCGGCCGCTACGGCGGCGAGGAGTTCATGGTCATCCTCCCGGAGACCGACGTCGATGCGGCGGCCGCCCTCGCCGAGAAGCTGCGCCAGCTCATCCTCGGCGCGAAGTTCGCGATCGAGGGCCACGGCCCGGTGAGCGTCACCGTCTCGATCGGCGTGGCGACGGGCGTGGGACGGACGCTCCGCGTGGAAGCGCTCGTGCGCGACGCGGACGCCGCGATGTACTCGGCCAAGGCGCTCGGCCGCAACCAGGTCTACCTCTTCGAGGAGCCCGACGAGGACGCCCGGGTCCCCCGGGCCCCGATCTCGCCCGAGGGGCGGGCGCGCGCCGTCGAGGTCGGGCAGCACGCCCGAAGCGCCGCGGAGCAGGCCCTCATCCAGACGCTCGTCCCCTACCCGACCCACCGCGGCCAGCCGTCACCGCTGATCGCGACCCTTTCCGTCCTCCTCGGTCGCCGACTCGGCCTGCCCGACGCCGACCTCGACCGGCTGCGGATCGCGGCCCTCCTCCACGACGTCGGGAAGCTGGCCCTCCCCGAGGAGATCCTCGAGAAGCCCTCCGCCCTCACCTCGCAGGAGTGGCAGGCGGTGGTCCAGCATCCCCGCATCGGGCAGGTCATCCTGGAGCAGGCGTCGGCGATCAAGGACGCGGTGCCGATCGTGCTCCACCACCACGAGCGCTTCGGCGGCGAGGGCTATCCGTTCGGGCTGCGCGGCCGGGAGATCCCGCTCGGGGCCCGGATCGTGGCCCTCGCGGACGCCTACGACGCGATGGTCCAGGATCGCCCCTACAAGCGGGCGATGAGCCACAACGAGGCGATCCGCGAGATGGCCCGTCATGCCGGCACCCAGTTCGACCCCGAGCTGGTGGAGGCCTTCATCGACATGTTCGGTGACGGGATCCCGGACGTCGATCCCTCGCTCGTCGCGCTCGTCGACCACGGCCCCGCGTCGCTGACCGGCCGGGCCGCCGCCCGGGCGGCGCGCACGAGGCGCAGGACGGCCACGGGGTAGACAGCGGCGGCGGACCCACGCGCCCGCCACCTCCGGTACGTCGCGCGCGGTCAGCGTCGCGTGCCGTCAGCGCCGCGCTCCGCCAAGGGCCGCGTAAGCGCGCGATGGGTCGCCGATAAGCGCCTCTCGCTAGGGTTCGTCTCCGGCGGGCCCGCACCGGTCGTCCACGCGGGCCCGCCGGCACCGCCGAGCCTCGACCCGCCGTCCATGCGAGAGGCCGCTCCCCGGCGCCGCCGGGCCGGCCAGGAGGGAACGGACCGTGAACAGGGTCCTCTTGACCGGGCGGCTGACCCGGGACCCCGAGATGCGCGCGCTCGCCTCGGGGAAGCACGTCACGAGCTTCGCCGTGGCGACGAACGAGTACGTCGGGGGCGGCCGTGAGAAGGCCGAGTACCACGCGGTGATCACCTGGGACCGCCTGGCCGACATCTGCGCCCAGTACCTGGGCAAGGGCAGCATGGTCGCCGTGGAGGGCCGCCTCCAGACCCGCCAGTGGGACGACGACGCCGGGAAGCGGCACTGGAGGACCGAGGTCGTCGCGGCCTCCGTGGAGATGCTGTCAGGGCGGAAGAAGAAGGACTACGCCGCCGACGCGCTCGCGGCCCAGGCGACCTCACTGGGCATCGACGCGGTCGAGCTCGACGACGACGGGACAGCCGCCGCCGTGCTGGCCGCGGGCGAGCCGGAGGCCGACGAGCTCGAGGCGGAGGTCGCCTGACCCGGATTCCCCTCCCCGCGACGGGCGCCGTCCTCCCCGGCGCCCGTCGCCTCCCCGCGCCCGCCGGGTCACCTCGGCGGGCGGCCGGCGCTCAGCTGAGCTCGAAGAACGACACCGCGAGGATGATGTAGACGATCATCAGCAGCGCCCCCTCCAGCCAGTTCGACTCGCCGTCGAAGGCGATCAGCGCGCTGATGCCGACCGCGGCGGCGACCGCCGCGACCTCGAGGGGATGGAAGACCAGGTCCATCGGCTGGCCGATGAGCGCCCCCACGATCACGAGCACGGGGCCCACGAAGAGGGCGACCTGGAGGCTCGAGCCGTAGGCGACCGCCATCGAGAACTCGATCCGGTTCTTCCACGCGAGCTGGACGGCGACGAGGTGCTCCGCGAGGTTGCCAATGGTAGGGATCAGGATGACGCCGACGAAGAAGGTCGAGAGCCCGAACGTCTCGATGAACGGCTCGATGGCCCCGACGAGGATCTCCGACAGGACCGCCAGCAGCGCCGCGGTCGCGAGCAGCACGCCCACCGCCACACCGCGGCCCCAGGCCGGGCCGCCGTGCTCCGCGGCCGGCTCGTGGCCGCCGAGGGTCCGGCTGGAGTTCGTGAACGAGAAGACCAGCGAGAGCGCGTAGCCGGCGATGAGGAAGACCGAGACGAGGACTGATTCCTCGGTGATCGTCCCCTGCTCGCCGGGGCCGGTGCTGAAGGCGAAGATGGCCGGCACGAAGAAGCCGATCGCGGCGACCACCAGCAGTGCCGCGTTCGAGCCGGCGATCCGCGCGTCGAAGCGCTGGATACCGTTGCGGAGCCCGCCGACGAGCACGCTGGCGCCGAGGACGAGCAGCAGGTTGCCGATGATCGACCCGGTCAGGGAGGCCTTCACGACCTCGATGAGCCCCTCCCGGAGGGCGAAGAAGGCGATGATCAGCTCGGCGATGTTGCCGAAGGTCGCATTGAGGATCCCCCCGACCTGCGGTCCGCTCAGCGCCCCGAGACGCTCCGTCGCGAGG
The DNA here is from genome assembly GCA_963709605.1 of uncultured Chloroflexia bacterium. Classification (GTDB taxonomy): domain Bacteria; phylum Chloroflexota; class Limnocylindria; order Limnocylindrales; family CSP1-4; genus CTSoil-043. The sequence goes on from CAVPWX010000019.1 coordinate 85,180, forward strand.
CCGATGATCCAGGCGAGCCCCAGGATGGCGATCCCCGCCACCACGAAGACCAGCGTTGGATCGGCGCCGATGCCCCAGTCGAGGACGATGGCTGCGAGCGAGATCCCCAGCGTGGCCAGCACGAGGATGCGGGCCAGCAGCGGGAGGACCCCGAGGACGGGCAGGCGGGCGGTCGCGCTCATGACCCGCCGACCTGGCGATCCGCCACGGCGCCGTAGAGGCGACGCCGCGGGATCCCCGTCGCGGCGGCCACGCGACGGGCCGCGTCCCCGCGGGCGGCGCCAGCGGCGACGAGGCGGTCGACCTCGGCGCGGGCGGCCGCGAGGGCATCCGCGTCCGGGGCGCTCCCCGCTGCTCCTGCTGCCCCGGCCGGGGCATCCCCGACCACCACCACGACCTCGCCGCGCACGGGGATCTCGCCGGCGGCCGCGGCGGCCGCCAGCGCGCCGAGCCGGCCCCGCACGACCTCCTCGTGCAGCTTCGTGAGCTCCCGGCAGACCGCGGCCGGGCGATCCGGCCCGCAGGCCGCGGCGAGATCGGCGAGCGTCGCCGCGAGCCGTCCCGGCGCCTCGAAGAGGACCGTCGTGCGGACGTCGGCGGCGAGGCGGGCGAGCCGCTCGCGGCGCTCGCGCCCGCTGCGCGGCAGGAATCCCTCGAACGCCCAGCGGGGCCCGGCGACCCCCGAGGCGACGAGCGCGGCCAGGACGGCCGACGGCCCCGGGATCGGGACGACCGCGCCGCCCTCGGCCGCCCACGCGGCGACGAGCTCGCCACCCGGGTCGGAGACGAGCGGCGTGCCGGCGTCGGTGACCAGCGCCAGGTCGGCCCCACCGCGCAGGTGCGCCAGCAGCTCCGGGCCGCGCGCCGCCGCGTTCCGGGCGTGGTAGCTGACGAGGCGCGTGGCGAGCCCGTGGCGGGCGAAGAGGCGCCGCGTCATCCGGGTGTCCTCGGCCGCCACGAGCGGCACGGCGCCCAGCACCTCCAGGGCCCGCAGGGTGACGTCGCCGAGGTTGCCGATCGGCGTGGCGACGACGTAGAGCGTGCCCCGCCGGGGGCGCGGTCACGGCCGGGCGCTGCCCGGGCGGCGGCGCGGTCAGGGCCGGGCGCTGTCGGGGCGGGGTCACGGCGCGGGCGCTCCCGCACGATCCCGTCACGGGCGGGCGCTGCCGGGCCGGCGGCGCGGGTAGAGGTAGTCCACGCCGGCCGTCCGCGGCCCGAGCTTGGCGATCGGCGGCACCTGGCGCTTGAACTCCGACGCGGCCACCATCCGCCCCACCCGCGCGACCAGCCCCGGGTCGAACCCCAGCGCCGCGAGCTCCGCGTCGCTCCTGCGCCGGTCGATCATCCAGAAGAGGAGGCGGTCGAGCTCGTGGTAGGTGAACCCCGCCTCGGCCTCGTCCGTCTGGCCCGGCCAGAGGTCCGCCGAGGGTGCCTTGCGGATGATCTCGTCGGGCACGCCCATCGCCAGCGCCAGCTGCCGCACCTGGGTCTTGTACAGGTCGCCGACCGGGTTGAAGGCGCAGGCGCTGTCGCCGAAGACGGTGGTGTAGCCGATGAGCGCCTCGGTCTTGTTGCCGGTGCCGACGACGAGCCCGCCCCAGGTCACCGACGCGTCGTACAGGACCATCATCCGGGCCCGGGCCATGAAGTTGCCGCGCCGCAGCGGGGACGCCTCCGCCGCCTCCGGCCCGCCGGCGCCCGGAGCACCGGGGCCGCCGAAGTAGCCGTCGACCATGGGGCTGATGTCGACGAGCCGGCTGGCGCAGCCGAGGCGGCGCACGACCTCTTCGGCATCCGCGCGCGAGGCGGGCGAGGAGGTCCGGTACGGCATCAGCACGCACAGCAGCCGCTCCGGGCCGATCGCCTCGGCGACGAGGTACGCGACGAGCGCGGAATCGATCCCGCCGGAGAGCCCCAGCACGGCGCGCTCGAAGCCGGCCTGGCGGAGCTGGCCGTCGATGAAGCCGCCGATGACCCGCCGGGCGACGTCGGTGTCGATCCGGAGCTCCTCGGGCAGCTCGAAGGGCGGCGGCACGCCGGGTCGCCCGGCGTGGAGCCTCGGGGGTGACGCCCGGTGCCGGCATGGCGTCCTCGCCGCCCGGGGTCTCCGGGGCGCTCACGCGCCGGCCTCCGCATCGCCCGTCGCATCGGGGGCGAGACCGGCCCGCTCGGCGACGATCCGCTCCAGCTCCCGGACCAGCAGCTCGGGCCGCTCGTCGCGCAGCAGCGGCAGGGCGATCCGCTCGCGGCGCACGTCGGCCAGGGGAACGTCCGCGTAGACGAGGGCCTCGTCGTAGAGCGGCGCCCGGGCGATCGTCTCGCCGGCCGGCCCGATCACCTCGCTGCCGCCCCAGAAGCTGATCGACTCGTCGACGCCGACCCGGTTGCAGAAGACGACGACGCTCGTCGTCAGCTGGGCGTACGTCCGCAGCAGCGACCGCCACGAGGCGGCGGTCCCCAGCCCCTCGGCGTGGGTGGCCGCCAGGTCCCGCCCCGGCGAGGAGGAGACGTTGACGAGGACCTGCGCGCCGTCGAGGGCGAGGACCTGGGCCGTCCCGAGGTGCCAGAGGTCCTCGCACACGGCGAGACCGATCCCCACGCCCAGGCGCGACGGCACGGCCCGGATGGCGTCGCCCGCGGCGAAGAAGCGGCGCTCGTCGAAGAGCCCGTAGGTCGGCAGGTGGATCTTGCGGTGGACGTGGCGCACGCGGCCGTCCTCGAGCAGGGCCGCCGCGATGAAGAGGCGGTGGTCGCCCGACTCCTCCACGAAGCTGACCACCGCCGAGCAGCCCGCCGTCTCCGCCGCGAGGGCGGCGAGGCGCGGGTCGTCGACGCGCATCGCCACCTCGCCCGCGAGGTCCTGGAGGAGGTAGCCCGTCAGCCCCAGCTCGGGGAAGACGACCAGCCCCGCCCCGCCGGCGGCCGCCTCGCGGACCAGCTCGGCGTGGCGGGCGAGGTTCTCCTCGAGGGCTCCCAGGCGGGGGGCGACCTGGGCGAGGGCGATCCGCAACGGTTGCACGAGGCGGAGTCTACCCGCGCGGCCGGGACGATCGAGCGCGGCACGGCGACCGCGCTGCATGGCGCGGAAGGGGTGGCGAGGCGGCCCGGCCGGTGCTAGGCTGGCGCGCACCCGGTCGGCTCGAGGAGAGCGAGCGGCCGCTTTGCGTGTGTACCGTCCCGCTGGGACGGAATAGAGGAGGATCAAGGAGCATGCCCGGAACCCCGTGGCGCGCCCGCCTCGCCGCCCTTGGAGCGACCACCGCGATCCTGGTCGCGGCCTGCGGCGGTGCGGCCACCCCCACCCCGTCGCCGGCGACCCCGGCCCCGGCAACCCCGCGCCCCGGCGACCGAGGCGCCGTTCGAGGCGATGTCGTATCCCGACCGCCGCCGAGGTCGACTGCGCGGGTGCGACGTTCAACGGCAAGCCCTACACCGGCACGATCAAGTCGATCAAGGCCGTCGACGCGAAGACCGTCGAGTTCACCCTCTGCGGCTCGGACCCGGCCTTCCTCTCGAAGGTCGCCTTCAGCCCGTTCGCGATCAATGACACGGCCTACCTCGAGAAGGCGGCCGCCGACGGCTCGATCGTCCGAAGCCCGAACGGGACCGGGCCCTACAAGCTCAAGGAATGGGTCCAGGGCGACCACATCACCCTCGAGGCCAACCCGACGTACTGGGGCGAAGCCCCGAAGACGGGCACCGTCATCTTCCGCTGGAGCACCGAGGCCGCCCAGCGGCTCGTCGAGCTCCAGTCGGGCAACGCCGACGGCATCGACAACCCGGGCCCGACGGACTTCGAGAACATCGCGGCGGACCCGATCGCTCAAGCTCTACCCGCGCGAAGGCCTCAACGTCTTCTACGTGGGCATGAACAACACGTACCCGCCGTTCGACAACGCCGAAGGTCCGCCAGGCGATCGCCATGGGCGATCGACCGGCAGCGGATCGTCGACAACTTCATGCCGCCCGGCTCGCAGGTCGCGACCCACTTCACGCCCTGCTCGATCCCGAACGGCTGCGTCGGCGACGAGTGGTACGCCTTCGGCGTGTCGGCCGCCAAGGCGCTCCTCGCCGAGGCCGGCTTCCCGGACGGCTTCAAGACCACCATCCACCTCCGCGACGTCGTCCGCGGCTACCTCGCCCAGCCGGTCATCGTGGCCCAGGACATCCAGGCCCAGCTCAAGGCCAACCTGAACATCGACGCCACGATCGACGTCCAGGAGTCCGGCACCTTCATCGACAACGCCGACGCCGGCAAGCTCGACGGCATCCACCTCCTCGGCTGGGGTGCCGACTACCCGGACGTCACCAACTTCCTCGACTACCACTTCGGCGCCGGCTCGAGCGCCCAGTTCGGCGAGAAGTACCCCGACATCGTGGCCGCCCTCCAGGAGGGCGCGCAGGGCGCCTCCGACGCGATCCGCGAGCCTTCGTACGTCGCCGCCAACAACGCGATCAAGCTCAACGTGCCGATGGTCCCGATCTCCCACGCGGGCTCCGGCACGGCCTTCAAGGCGCGACGTCGACGGGGCCCACAGCTCGCCGCTCACGAGCGAGGTGTTCGCCGTCATGAAGCCCGGCGACCGCGACCAGCTGGTCTGGATCCAGAACGGTGAGCCCGCCGGCATCTACTGCGCCGACGAGACCGACGGCGAGGCGCTCCGTGTCTGCGAGCAGATCAACGAGGCGCTCTACAGCTTCGAGGTCGGCGGAACGGCCGCCATCCCGGCCCTCGCGACCGCATGCACCCCGAACGACGACCTGTCGGTCTGGTCCTGCGCGCTCCGCGAGGGCGTCGTGTTCCAGGACGGCGCCACGTTCGACGCGAACGACGTCGTCCTCTCGTACGCGGTCCAGTGGGACGCGGAGCACCCGCTCCACAAGGGCCGCGACGGCAGCTTCACGTACTTCCCGAGCCTGTGGGGCGGGTTCCTCAACCCGCCGCCGGCCGAGTAGTCCACCCCGGCCTGCTAGCTCCGACGGGGGCGCCGCAGCAGCGGCGCCCCCGTCGGCCATCCTCACCCGGAGCGTCCACCGCCTCCATGAGCCGCTTCATTCTTCGTCGTCTGATTCTCGCGATCCCGGTCCTGCTCGGGGTCGTCACGCTCGTCTTCATCCTCGCCCGGGTCATCCCGAGCGACCCATGCCGGGCCGCCCTCGGCGAGAAGGCCACCGACGAGATCTGCAACGCCTTCAACGCCCGCTACGGCCTGGACCAGCCGCTGATCGTCCAGTACATCCAGTACCTCGGCGAACCTCCTGAGCGGCGACCTGGGCACGTCGATCCGGTTCAACCGGACCGTCTCGGACATGCTCGTGGAGCGGCTCCCGGTGACGGTCGAGCTGACCCTCTACGCGCTCCTCTTCGCGACGGTCGTCGGGATCTTCCTCGGCCGCGCAGCCGCGACCCGGCGCAACTCGCCGGCCGACGTCGGCACGATGGTGATCGCGAACCTCGGCGTCTCGATCCCGGTCTTCGTGCTCGGGCTCATGCTCGCCTACGTCTTCGCGGTCGTGCTCAAGGACACGATCTTCGCCCTGCCGCCGTCGGGGCGGCTCACGCCCGGCACCGAGGTCGTGCCGCTCGCCGAGGCCTGGGGTCTCGAGGACCTGACCGGCCTGCCGCGCACGATCCTCGACTTCATGTCGAACATCCTCACGTTCAACGCGATCGTCACCCTCAACGGGCCGCTTCTCGTCGACACCATGCGCCACATGATCCTGCCGGCGATCGCGCTCGGCACGATCCCGATGGCGATCATCGCCCGGATGACGCGCTCGAGCCTGCTCGACGTGCTCGGGCTCGACTACATCCGGACCGCGCGCGCCAAGGGGGTCTCCGAGCGACGGGTCGTGAGCGCCCACGGGATGCGCAACGCGCTCCTCCCGATCGTCACGATCATCGGGCTCTCGCTCGGCGGGCTGCTCTCGGGCGCCGTCCTCACCGAGACGATCTTCAACCTGACGGGGATCGGCAAGTCGGTCTACGAGGCGATCACCGGGCGCGACTACATCGTGATCCAGGGTCTCGTCCTCGTCGTGGCGAGCATCTACGTCATCGTGAACCTCGTCGTGGACGTCTCGTACGCGTTCCTCGACCCGCGGATCCGGCTCGGCTGACGGTGGCCCGGCCGTGACGGCGACGCTCGACCAGCTCCCCGGGGCCCTGCCCGAGGCCGATCGCGGCCGAGAAGCCGACGAGCCTCTGGCGCGACACGCTCAAGAACATCCTCCGCCAGCGCTCGGCGATCGTCGGGCTCGCCTTCCTCGCCTTCCTCGTCCTCGTCGCCCTCTTCGCCCCCGTCATCGCGACCCACGACCCGAACCTGCCGATGATCGGCATCGAGGAAGGGGCGAAGCCCCGCAGCGCCCCGTGCATCCACCTCCTCGGCTGCCCGGAGACCCAGCCCGAGCACTACATGGGCCTCGACGGGAACGCGCGCGACGTCTACAGCCGCGTCGTCTACGGGGCGCGCGTCTCGCTGTGGATCGGGTTCGTGACGGTCGGCTTCTCGATCGCCATCGGGATGTTCCTCGGGGCAATCGCCGGGTTCTTCGGCCGGACCGACAACGTGCTCATGCGCCTGATGGACGTCATGCTCGCCTTCCCGAGCCTGCTCCTCGCGATCGCGATCGTGACCGTCCTCGGCCAGAGCCTCGTCAACGCGCAGCTCGCGATCGGCATCGTGGCCATCCCGATCTACGCCCGGGTGACCCGCGCGTCGGTCCTCTCGATCCGCGAGCAGGAGTTCGTGGCCGCCTCCCTCGCCCTCGGCGAATCGCGGCTCGGGATCCTCCGCCGCCGGATCATGCCGAACGCCCTCACGCCGATCATCGTCCAGGGCACGCTCGGGATCGCCGGGGCGATCATCGAGGTGGCGGCCCTCTCGTTCCTCGGCATCGGCGCCCAGCCGCCGCTGGCGGAGTGGGGCTCGATGATCGGGATCGAGCGCAACGCGGTGTTCGCGGCGCCGCACCTCATCATCTTCCCGGGCGATGGCGATCGTCATCACGTGCCTCGCCTTCAACCTCCTCGGCGACGGGATCCGGGACGCCCTCGACCCGAGGCTCAACCGATGAGCCTCCCGATCGACCGCACCCTGCTCGCCGACGGGGCCGTCATCGAGGAGCTGTCGCCGGCCGCGACCCGGCGCGTCGCCCGGCCCCGCGCGGAGCACCCCCTGCTCGAGGTGAAGGGCCTGCGCACCTCGTTCTACACCCGCGACGGCGTCGTCCGGGCGGTCGACGGGATCGACTTCCACGTCGACCGGGGCGAGGTCCTCGGGCTCGTCGGCGAATCCGGCTGCGGCAAGAGCGTCACCTCGCTCTCGATCCTCCGGCTCGTCGCGAAGCCGGGCCGCATCGAGGCCGGCGAGATCCTGTTCGACGGCCGCAACCTGCTCACGCTCGACGCCGACGCGATGCGCAAGATCCGCGGCGAGCAGATCGCGATGATCTTCCAGCAGCCGACTTCGTCGCTCAACCCGGTCTGGGACGTCGGCCGCCAGATCGCCGAGGTCCTCGAGATCCACCGCGACATGAAGGGCTCGGCCGCCCGGGACCGGGCGCTCGAGCTGCTCAAGATGGTCGGCATCCCGGATCCGGAGCGCCGCCTGCGCGCATACCCGCACGAGCTCTCGGGCGGGATGGCCCAGCGCGTGATGATCGCGATGGCGCTCGCGTGCGAGCCGGACCTGCTCATCGCGGACGAGCCGACGACCGCCCTCGACGTCACGATCCAGGCGCAGATCCTCGACCTCATGCGACACCTGCGGGAGGAGACGGGGTCGGCGATCATCCTCATCACCCACGACCTCGGTGTCGTCGCCGAGATGTGCGATCGGGTCGCGGTGATGTACGCCGGCGAGATCGTCGAGGAGGCCGACGTCCGCACGCTGTTCCGGGACCCGAAGCACCCGTACACGCGGGGGCTCATCGGCTCGATCCCGGTCGTCGGCGTCATCCGGGACGAGCTCGCCGTCATCCCCGGGAACGTGCCGAACCTCATCGACCTGCCGCCCTACTGCCGCTTCGCGCCGCGCTGCACGGCGCGCGTCGAGGCGAACCTCGCCCGATGCACGGTGGAGCATCCCGACCTGCGGACCGTGGGACCGGACCACGACACCCGCTGCTTCCTGTACGAGGAGGGTCGATGAGCGGGGCCGCCCCCTACCCCTGCCGGATCCGGCGCGCCCGCGCTGGCCGCACCGCCCGCGCAGGCCTCGCGCTGCCCGGGCGGCCGACGGCGCGCCCCTCGTCGTCGTCCGGGACCTCGTGAAGCACTTCCCGGTCAAGGGCGGGCTGCTCATGCGCACGGTGGGCGTCGTGCGGGCGGTCGACGGCGTGAGCTTCGAGATCCAGGGGGGCGAGACGCTCGGCCTCGTCGGGGAGTCCGGGTGCGGGAAGACGACCGTCGGGCGGCTTCTGCTCCGCCTCATCGAGCCGACGTCGGGGTCGATCACCCTCGGCGGGGTCGACATCACGCGCCTCGAGGGGGCCGCGCTGAAGCGGCACCGGCGCCGGATGCAGATCGTCTTCCAGGACCCGTTCGGCTCGCTCGATCCGCGCACGCCGATCGGCGAGAGCATCGGCGAGGGGCTCCGGATCCACCACATGGGCGACGCCCGCGAGCGGGCGGCCCGGGTCAAGCGGATCATGGACATGGTCGGCCTCCAGCAATACCACGCCCGGCGCTACCCGCACGAGTTCAGCGGCGGCCAGCGCCAGCGGATCGGGATCGCCCGGGCCCTCGTCCTCGAGCCCGACCTCGTCGTCTGCGACGAGCCGGTCTCGGCGCTCGACGTCTCGATCCAGGCGCAGGTCCTGAACCTCCTCAAGAACCTCCAGCGGGAGCTCGGCCTGACCTACGTCTTCATCGCCCACAACATGGGCGTCGTCGAGCACATCAGCGACCGCGTCGCCGTGATGTACCTCGGCCGGATCGTCGAGGTGACCGACCGGATACGGATCTTCGCGGAGCCCGAACACCCCTACACGCAGGCGCTCCTGTCGGCGATCCCGCTCCCGAACCCGGAGATCCGCCGGACGCGGGTCATCCTCGCCGGCGATGTTCCGTCGCCGGTCAATCCCGCCGTCGGGCTGCCACTTCCACCCGCGCTGCCCGCTGCGCGCCCAGCTCGGCGGACCCGAGATCTGCGCCAGAGACGGTCCCGCCGCTGGTGGAGCTGCGGCCCGGGCACTTCGTGGCGTGTCACTTCCAGCGGCCGGGCGCGCCGGCGGACTCGACGTCGCCCCAGGCGGAGCCGGCGCCGGCCGGCGCCTGAGGGCGCGCTACGGCGGGCTGCGCCCCGCCGGTCAGACCGTCGTGCCCGCCGTGCGGGCCGCCGCGCCGATGTTCTCCGGCGTCACGTCCTCGGCGAAGTGGCAGGCCACCAGGTGGTCCGGCGTGATCTCGCGGAACTCCGGCGTCTCGGCCGAGCACCGCTCAGGGTTGCCCAGTCGCTCGCGGAGCCAGCACCGGGTATGGAAGCGACAGCCCGACGGCGGGTTCGCCGGCGACGGGATGTCCCCCTTGAGGATGACGCGCCGCTTGCGGTTGCGGGGGTTGGGGTCCGGGACGGCGGACAGGAGCGCGACCGTGTACGGGTGGGCCGGGCTCTCGTAGATCTCGTCGACGTCCGCGAGCTCGACCATCGTGCCCAGGTACATCACCCCGACCCGGTCGCTGATGTGCTCGACCACCGCCAGGTTGTGGGCGATGAAGAGGTACGTCAGCCCCAGCTCCTGCTGGAGGTCGTCGAGCAGGTTCAGGACCTGGCTCTGGATCGACACGTCGAGGGCGGACACGGGCTCGTCGCAGACGATGAAGTCGGGGTTCAGGGCCAGCGCCCGGGCGATCCCGATCCGCTGGCGCTGGCCGCCGCTGAACTCGTGCGGGTAGCGATGGATATGGCTCTGGTTCAGGCCCACGCGGGCGAGCAGCTCGCGGACGAGGTCCTCGCGCTTCTCCTTGTCCGTCAGGCCGTGGACCAGGGGCCCCTCGCCCACGATCTCGCCCACCGACATCCGGGGGTTGAGGCTCGCATACGGGTCCTGGAAGACGACCTGGAGGTCGCGGCGGACCTTCTTCATGTCGTCGCCGTCGAGGCCCGTCGCCTTCTTGCCGGCCTTGCGCTCCGCCGCCGTCGGGATGTCGAAGAGGACCTGGCCCTTGAGGGTGACCTTGCCCGACGTCGCCGGGATCAGGCGGAGGATGACCTTGCCGAGGGTGGTCTTGCCGCACCCCGACTCGCCGACGAGGCCCAGGGTCTCACCCTTGCGGACGTCGAACGAGACGCCGTCCACCGCGCGCACCGCGCCGATCGTGGAGATCCCGAGGAGGCCGCCGCGGATCTCGAAGTGCTTGACCAGGTTCTCCACGCGCAGGAGGTTCTCCCCGGCGGCCGGGGCCGCGACCGACGCCGGCGCGGGCGGCGTGATCTCCATCTCGACTCCGCTCATCGGCCGACGCTCAGGGCTGCGGCCGCTTCCTCGGCGGCCTCGGGCGTCGGCTCCGACGCCGACGGCCGGTGGCTCGCTCGCCGGGGTCAGCCAGCAGCGCGACAGGTGACCGCGCTCGATCTCCTGGAGCGGCGGCGGCGTGTCACAGACCGGCATCGCGTACGGGCAGCGCCGCTTGAAGAGGCAGCCGGTCGGGAGGTTGAGCGGGTTCGGCACGACGCCCTGGATGACCTCCAGGCGAAGGCGCCGCTCGCCCATCCGCGGGATCGACGCCAGGAGGCCCCTCGTGTACGGGTGGTGCGGGCGCTCGAAGACCGTCGTGACGTCGGCCGCCTCCACGATCTTGCCGGCGTACATCACGACCACGTCGTCGGCCATCTCGGCGATGACGCCCAGGTCGTGGGTGATGAGCATGATCGCCATCCGGTTGCGCTCGCGGAGGCCCTTCATCAGCTCCAGGATCTGGGCCTGGATCGTGACGTCGAGGGCGGTCGTCGGCTCGTCCGCGATGAGCAGCTCAGGGTTGGTGGAGAGGGCCATGGCGATCATGACCCGCTGGCGCATCCCGCCCGAGAGCTGGTGCGGGTACTCGCGGGCCCGGCGCTTCGCGTCGGGGATCCCGACCTGGCCCAGCATCTCGACCGCCCGGTCGCTTCGCCTCGCGCCGCGGGATCCCCTCGTGGAGCGAGATCGCCTCCGCGATCTGGTCGCCGCACGTGTAGACCGGGTTGAGCGAGGTCATCGGCTCCTGGAAGATCATCGAGACCGCGTTGCCGCGGACGTCCCGCATCTCCTCGTCGGACATCGCGAGGAGGTCGCGGCCCGCGAGCCGGATCGAGCCCTCGACGATCCGGCCGGGCCGCTCGATGAGCCGCATGACCGAGAGCGCCGTGATGCTCTTGCCGCACCCGGACTCGCCGACGATGCCCAGGGTCTCGCCGTTGCGGATCCCGAAGCTGATCCCGTCGACGGCCTTGACCACGCCGTCCTGGGTGAAGAAGTGGGTCCGCAGGTCCTCGACGGTGAGGAGATCCCCACCGTCGGTGCCGCGCTGGGACATCAGTTGGTCTCGATCCGCTGGCGGGGGTCGAGCGCGTCGCGAAGGCCGTCGCCGAGGAAGCTGGCGGCAAGCACCACGAGGACCAGCGTGATGCCGGGGTACCAGGCCAGGAGCGGGTCGCGGTAGAAGTAGTCCTGGGCCTTGGTCAGCATGTTGCCGAGGCTCGCCTCGGGCGGGGTGATCCCGAAGCCGAGGAAGGAGAGCGCGGCCTCGATGACGACCGAGTCGGCGATGCCCAGCGTGGCGGCGACGACGACCGGGGCCATCGACGAGGGGATCATGTGGCGGGTCACGATTCGCCGGTCGCTGGCGCCCAGGGCCTTGCCCGCCTGCACGAAGTCGGCCTCGCGCAGGGACAGGAACTCACCGCGCACCAGCCGCGCGGCCGTCGTCCAGCCGGTCAACCCGATGGCGATGATGATCACCCAGGCGTTGCCCGTCCCCCAGAAGGCGACGAGCATCAGGATCAGGAAGAAGGTCGGGATGGACAGGACGATGTCGACCATGCGCATCAGGGCGTTGTCGGCCCAGCCGCCGAAGTAGCCGGCCATCGCTCCGAACGGGACGCCGATCAGGACGATCACCATGACCGCCGAGAAGCCGATGAAGAGCGAGGTCTGGAGGCCCTTCATGAGGCGGGCGAACGTGTTGATGCCCAGGTTGTCGTAGCCCAGGGGCGCGCCGAGCGACGGGGGCTGGTTGATCCGCTCGAGCGACGTCTCCTTCCAGGCGTCGCCGGACAGCCACGGGATCAGCAGCGCCATGGTGACGAGGATGATCATGAGGAAGAAGGCGATGACCGCCAGGCGGTGGCGCACGAAGCGCTGGCGCACCAGCTGCCAGTACGTCCGGACCGGCGTGAGGTCGACCTCGTCGACCGCGGGAGCTGCGCTGCCGGGAAGGCGGGTTACCTGGGTGCTCTCCATCGTCCCGCCCCTAGTACTTGATCCGCGGGTCGACGACGCCGTAGAGGACGTCGGCCAGCAGGTTGCCGATGATGACCATCACCCCGCCGATCATCGCGAAGGCGAGGACGACCGGGTAGTCGCGCTCCTGCACCGCCGACACGCCTAAGAAGCCGAGGCCCGGCCACGAGAAGACCGCCTCCGTGATGGCGGCTCCCGCCAGCAGCGTCGGGATCGTAAGGCCCAGGAGCGTCACGATGGGGATCAGGGCGTTGCGCAGCGCATGCTTGAAGATCACCCGGGACGAGGCCAGCCCCTTCGCCTTCGCCGTGCGGATGTAGTCGGCCCGCAGGACCTCGAGCATCGACGCCCGCATGTAGCGGCTCCATCCGGCCACGCCCACGATCGTGATCGTCAGGACGGGCAGGAAGAGGTGCCACAGGAGGTCGAGGATGTCGCCCTCCTTGCCGAACGTGTTCTTGCCGAAGAGCGGGAAGAGGTCCAGCTGCTGGGCGAAGATCTGGCGGAGGATGAGGCCCAGCCAGAACGTGGGCAGCGCGTAGCCGATCGTGGTGACAACGGCGATCGTCTTGTCGGCGAAGCTGTACTGCTTCACGGCGCCCAGGATCCCGACCGGGATCGCGATGACGATCGTGAGGAAGAGCGAGGTCCCCATCAGCTGCAGCGTGCTCGGGATCCGCTCGAAGATCTTGTCGCGGACCGGCTGGCCGTCGGTGATGGAGTAGCCCCACGCCGTGGGGTCCCAGGGGAACGTCCAGAACGTGGTGAACCACTTGACGAACTGGACCGGAAGCGGCTGGTCGAGGCCGTAGACCCGCCGGAGGTTCTCGATGACCTCGGGCGAGACCCTGTTCGACCGGAAGCGGTCGAAGGGATCGCCCGGCGCCGAGTAGACGATGAAGAACGTGATGATGCTGATCCCGATGATGATCGGGATCGCCTGGATCAGCCGGCGGACGACGTAGCGAG
>CAVPWX010000020.1:0-475368 GCA_963709605.1 uncultured Chloroflexia bacterium
CGACTGGTGGCGGATCCAGGAGCACATGGGCATCGAGAACATGCTCATGCTCAACGGCATGACCATGGACGACGTCGAGCTCGTCGAGTTCCCGTACGCGGACGACTGGTACGACAAGCCCGAGATGCTCGCGGTCACGATGAACAACCCGTCCGAGCTGTGGATGCGCCGTGACCACAAGCACGACTACGCCTTCCGCCCGCTGGAGAAGGCGCTGCTCGCGGGAACCGTGGACGCCATCTACACCCAGAGCAAGGTCTTCCAGCACATCCAGGAGGCGACCGGCCAGCTGGCGATGATCGAGGACCTGTCGCGGTACCCGGACTGGCGGGTCCAGGTCGCCAACACCCCCGCGGTCATCACCTGCACCGACGTGATGGCCGACGAGCACCCCGATCTCGTCATCGCCTACATGAAGGCCATGATCAAGGTCGGCCGCTGGGCCAACGAGCACAAGCGCGCTGCAGGAGCGATCCTCAACCGGCAGACCTTCTACCTCGATGCCGAGGACACCTACCAGGGCATCAAGGACGTGGACATGGTGCCGAGCCTGAGCGCGCGGAACATGCAGACGATCAAGATCGGCAAGGACTTCATGTTCAGCCACGGCTACATCAAGAATGACTTCGACGTCCACGAGTGGGCCCGACCGGAGTTCCTGGAGCAGGCCGCGACCGAGGTCCTCAAGGAGGAGTGGGAGCGCCGGAGCTGGAGCAAGCTTCCTGAAGGAGGCGGGCTCGAGGTCGAGGGGACGCGGCTCGGGTAGCCGAGCCCTGGCGGGGGCGACCCTGAACGCGGTTGCCCCCGCCACACCGCACGAACGCTTCGAAGATCCGAGCTCGAATGCGGGCCGGACCAGGAGAGACTGCCATGCCGAAGACTGCGCTCCAGATGGTGATGGAGGCGAGCGCCCAGATCGGGCACGTGACGCCTGGCGAGGCCCAGGCCGAGATCGCTGGCGGGTCGGCCACCGTCCTCGACATCCGCGAGCCGACCGAGTGGGAGCACCACATCGCAGGCGCCGTCCAGGTGCCGAGAGGGCTGCTCGAGGCGGCGGCCGATCCGTCGAGCCCGCGCCACCTGCCGGCCCTCGACCCGACCCGTCGCGTGATCGTCTACTGCCGCTCCGGCGCACGGGCCGCGCTCGCCGGCGCGACGCTCAAGGAGCTGGGCTACGAGGACGTCGCGAACCTCGACGGCGGGATCACCGCCTGGAAGGACGCCGGCCTGCCGATCACCGAGCACCACGAGGGGATGTAGCGCGTCATCTTCGGGCCGCGAAAGAGGAAGGACAGATCGCGTGACGTCGCCCGCCGAAATGACGTTCCGCCGGCTTGCGATCGGGGATCCCAAGCTGATCGGAGCGATCGGGGACCTGGACCACCGGGACCCCGGCCTTCATCGGCTCGACGACCGCACGGAGTCCCTGCTTCGGATCGGGGCCCTCGTCGCGCTCGACGCGCCGCAGTCGTCCTACCAGGCCGAGGTCGGCGCCGCCCAGCGGGCCGGCGCCGACCTCGAGGACGTCCTCGCCGTGCTCGTCGCGATCGCAGGGGCGGTGGGGTCCGTCCGGGTCATCGCAGCCGCGCCCCGCATCGCGCTGGCGGCCGGCTACGACATCGAGACCGCGCTCGAGCAGAACGACCCATCCGACCACGAGGCTGCGGGATCGCCGACGCGGGAGTGATGGCCCCCGACGGCCCTGCATCGCCACGCGGGCCCCCCGGTGGATGGTAGGTTGTGCGGGTCGATGCGAGGCCGTGCCCAGAGGGAGGACCGCAACCGTCGGCGAGATCCGCACGCCGCGACGTGATCCGGGCAGGCGTCCAAGCGGCGAGGCGCGTGCGCGCTTCACGCCCTCCTTCCCGCTCGTCGAGGCGAAGCTTCACCCACATGCATCGCGCCCGGGGATGGTCCCGCGCGACCGACTCCTCCGCCGGCTGACGGCCGAGCCGCGGCCGGCGGTCGCATCGCTCATCGCGCCGCCCGGATACGGCAAGACCGTGCTGCTTGCCGAGTGGGCGGCTCGCGAGGACCGACCCGTCGCGTGGCTGACCCTCGACGACTTCGACAACGTCCCGAGCGTCTTCCTCACGTACCTCGCGGCCGCGATCGACCGGATCGAGCCGATCGATGCGTCGATCCGGTCGTCCATCGCTGCGCCCGGGTTGCGGATCCTCGCGGGCGCGGTGCCCCGCCTGGCGGCCGAGCTGCACCATATCGGCCGGCCAGGGGTGCTCGTGCTCGACGACGTGCACCGCCTCGTCGATCGGACGTGTCTCGACGCGCTGGCCGCGCTCCTCGACCATCTCCCTCCCGGGTTCCAGGTCGCGCTGGCGGCGCGCACGGTGCCGGACCTGCCCATCGGGAGGCTTCGGGCAGAGCGGGACCTCCTGGAGATCACGCGGAGTGACCTTGCTCTCGACCTCGACGAGACGCAAGCGCTGGCGTCCGCCGCCGGGCACCCCCTGGACCCGGAGGGGGCTCGAAGGCTCGCCGAGCACACGGAGGGATGGGCCGCCGGCATCTACCTGGCGACCATCGCTCGGGCGAGGTCGGGCCAGCCCGCGACCGCCGGCGACCGGCTGCCGGGACGGGACGACTACATCGCCGACTACCTGCGGTCCGAGATCCTGCCGGACCTCGCCGGTGACGACGTCGCGTTCCTCACGAGGACCTCGATCCTCGAGGTGGTCGAGCCGGACGTCGCAGAAGCGGTGACCGGCCTGCCGGGAGCGGCCGCTCGGCTGCGGTCGCTCGCCGGCGCCAACCAGCTCGTCGTCGAGCTCGCCGGAAGCGGCCGGGCCTATCGCTATCACAACCTGCTGCGCGCGTTCCTCGAGACGGAGCTCGAGCGACGCGAAGAGGGGGTCATACCTCATCTGCATCGCCGGGCAGCGACCTGGTACGCGGCCGCCGGCCGCACGGAGCTCGCCGTCGAGCATGCTCTTCGAAGCGATGATGTCGATGCGGCCGCAGCGCTCGTCACGTCTGCGCTCCTGCCGGAGCTGTACGGCGGCAACGCCGACAAGCTGGACCGCTGGCTCCAGAGCTTCGACGAGGCGGCGTTCACACGGCACCCGCCGCTGGCGGTCGCCGGTGCGTGGATCCACCTGCTCAACGGGCGGCCGGAGGCCGCGGAGCACCTGGCGGACGTCGCCGAGCGGTCTTCGTTCACCGGGGATCCAGGTGACGGCTCGGCGTCCTACGAGTCGTCGCGGTCGCTGCTGCGAGCCGTCATGGCCAGGCGCGGGCCCGAGGACATGCTTGCCAACGCCTCGTTCGCCGTGGCCGCGGAGCGGCCCGGCAGCCCCTGGCGGACGAATGCCCTCCTGATGCTCGGGTCGGCGCACCTGCTGCTCGGTGACGAGGCGGCGGCCGATGCGGCGCTCACCGCAGCTGTCGAGGCGGGCGGAACGGCCGGCGCGCTGGTCGCCTGGGCCGGCCGGGCCAGTCTCGCCATGGCCAGGAGCGACTGGAGCGCGGCCGAGCGCTTCGCCCAGGAGAGCGAGGCGATCGTCACGCGAGCGCAGCTGGCCCACATCCTCCCGGCGCTCAGCACCTACGCCGTGACGGCACGGATCGCGATCCATCGCGGCGATCTGGCACGTGCGCGAGAGGAGCTCGTCCGGGCACAGCTCGTCCGCCCGCTCGCCACCTACGCGGCGCCCTGGGTCTCGGTCGGTGCCCTTCTGGAACTGGCGCGCGCCTACCTGGCGATCGCCGATCCGGCAGGCGCCCGGAATGTCGTCGCGGAAGCAGAGGCGATCGCTCGCAGGCGCCCCGCCCTGGGGATCCTCAACGCGAGGCTGGCGGAGATGCGGCGGCGGCTGCGTGACGCGGCGAGCACCCTTGCCGGATCATCGGCCCTCACGGCGGCGGAGCTGCGACTGCTTCCCATCCTGTCGACGCCGCTGACGTTCAAGGAGATCGGCGAGCGCGTCTTCCTCTCACCGCACACGGTCAAGACGCATGCCATCTCGATCTACGGCAAGCTCCAGGCATCGAGTCGCAGCGAGGCCGTCGAACACGCGATCGAGCTCGGCCTGCTCGAGCCGTTCCCCGGCCTCTCGCCGGCCCGATGACCGTACGCGGGGGGCTCGGCGCCGTCGAGTGCCGGACGGCAGGCGGGACGCTCCGGCCCGGTCCCACGCGAACATGTTGAGCGCGGTCAGGGTCACCAGCAGCATGCCGGCGGCCGCGCTGGCCATCACCGCCTCATCGGCGGGCATGCCCAGGGCGACGAGCCCCGCGAACACGATCCCGATCGTCATCGCCGTGCGGCCGAGATCAGGTCTGCTCCTGGCCCGCCCACGAGGTGCGTGAGGGCCTCGGCTCGGACGCCTTCTCCAGCTCAGGAGCGCCGGGCGGAAGGGCGGCCATTCGACGACCGTAGCGGGCCGCGAACGGTCCGGCGGTCAGCCCGTGCAGGACGACCGATAGCAGCACCGTCCAGACGACGGCGGCGGGGAGCGGCCCGGGGCCCACGCCCGCCTCCTCCAGGCCTGACAGCCCGATCACCAGGAAGACGATGGAGGCGAGACCGCGCGGGCCGAACCAGCCGATGAACGCGACCGTCAGCGGCCGGTAGCGCTCACCCAGGAGCGCGATGGCGACCGGCAGCATGCGGATCGCCGTGAGGCTGAGGATGGCGTAGCCGATCGCGGCGGGGTCCCACAGGCTGGTCAGGACCTTGCCCGCCACGGCGAGCCCGAAGGCGCACCACACCCCGATCGCCAGCAGGGACCCCTGTGTCTCGGTGAAGTGGACGGCATCCTCGGCCCGCTGTCGCGTCCCGGCCCCGAAGGCGAGGTCGCCGACGAAGGCGGCGATGAACCCGTTCCCGCGTGATGCAGGGTCGTCGACCACCGGCGGCGCCGTCGTCCGCAGCGCCGCGACGGCATCGTCGACCTCGAGGTATACCCTCTGCCGGGGAGTCGGGGTCCGTGGCGCCGCTGACCGCCATCGGACGAGCCTCTATGCCGGACCGGCGGTCGGCGGCGTCGTGGCAGCTGCCGCGGCGTCCGGCACCATCGCCGCTCGCTTCCCGATCTGACCGGCCAGCACGATGAGCGCCACCGGGATCGTCAGCGCGCCGACGAGCGTGTAGACGATGGTGTCGCCGCCGATCGAGACGGCGATGACGAGCGCGGCGGCGATGTTGCGGTTGGCGGTCGCGAGCCCCATCAGGGTGCGCTCACTGGACGGTCGCCCGATCCCGGCCAGCCACCCGGCGAGGAGGCCGACCACGAGGATGATCGCAAGGCCCACGAAGATGTACGTCCCGACAGAGCCGATCACCTCGCGCCAGGTCAGCAGGAGGGCGCTCCCGATCCCGAGGAGGAGCCCCATCGACGACGCATGGCCGGCCCGGCCGACCCAATCGTCGGCCAGCTCGGGGTAGCGGGCACGCACGAAGAGCCCGAGGCCGAGCGGGATAAGCATGAACAGCACGAGTGACTGCGCAATCGCCAACGGGTCCACCGTCGCGCCCTCGACGGCCAGCGGAACGACGATCGGCGCGTAGCCGATCGTGACCACCATCAGGAGGACCATCGCTCCGACGGCGAGGGCCAGGTTCGACCTGGCCAGCTGGGCGAGCTTGGGCAGGAACGGCGCGCCGCCCACGCACCCGATCAGCACGACGGCGGTCGCCGCGGCGGGCTCCATCGGCAGGAGCCGCGCCGCGGCGATGGCTGCCGCGGGGACCACGACGAAGTTGGCGACCAGGAGCGTGACGACGAGCCGGAGGTCGCGCAGCGGCTGGGCGATCCGCGCAACAGTCAGGCCCAGGCCCATGGCCGCCATGCTGCCGACCACGAACACGAGCATCGCGACCTGGGTGATGATCTGCAGGGTCTCCGAGAGCATCCTGGCTCCTTGTCGTCTGGGGCGGTGAGCCGCGAGCTGCTCGTCCCGGGTGACTCACATGCGGTCCGGGTGCAGAGTTCCTGCAGCCGTGTCCCGGGACGCGGGTCTCGCTGACGTCGCACCCGGAAGTCTGGGCCTCGCATCGTCGCCCGCATCGCCCAAATCGTGCCATTCGCTCCGCGGCGCGCCCCGCCGGCGATACCGCGACGGCTCGAGGACGTGGCAGGGCAGATGGCCGGTCGTGGCTACGTGTTCGGCCCGGCATACGGCGCGGCACAGCCGAGCAGCCAAAGGGCTGATCGGCATGCTCGTGGAGCGATTGGCCTCTGGGGCCCCCCGGCCGGACACAGGGGCCCGGGCAGTAGACGGTTGACCCGCTCGCCTGGTACGCGGGGTCGTCGTGGAGTGAGGGTCGGGATCAACCGAGGAGCAACCGGCCGAGGCGGCGAACGCAGCGGCCTTGCGCGGATCGCTCCCGCTAGAACGGCGTCGGGATGTGCTTCAGCGGCACATCCGGTTCCCTGTCTTTGCTGGATACCTTGCGCTTCGGCAGCTCGGTGTCTCGGGGCTTCAGCGGCTCGTACGGCACCTGGCTGAGGAGGTGGGTGATGATGTTGAGCCGGCCCCGCTTCTTGTCGTCCGTGGTGGCGATCCACCATGGCGCCCACGGTGTGTCGGTCGCCGCGAACATGGCATCGCGGGCCCGCGAGTAGTCATCCCAGCGCCCGTACGACTTGAGGTCCATGTCGGTCAGCTTCCAGACCTTCCGCGGGTCGTTGATGCGGCCCTCCAGGCGGCGCGTCTGCTCCTCGGGGCTGACCTCCAGCCAGTACTTGAGCAGGATGATCCCGTTGTCGACCATGGCCTTCTCGACGGCCGGCGCCTGCTCCAGGAACCTCCCGGTCTGCTCGGGCGTGCAGAAGCTCATGACCCGCTCGACACCGGCGCGGTTGTACCAGCTGCGGTCGAAGATCACGACCTCGCCGGCGGCCGGGAAGTGCGCCATGTACCGCTGGACGTACATCTGGCTCTTCTCGCGCTCCGTCGGCGCGGGCAGGGCGACGACCCGGAACACGCGCGGGCTCACCCGCTCGGTGATCCGCTTGATCGTGCCGCCCTTGCCGGCGGTGTCCCGGCCCTCGAACACGATGCAGACCTTCGCGCCGGCCGCCTTGACCCACTCCTGCATCGCAACAAGCTCGCCGTGCAGCCGGCGCATCTCCCGCTCGTAGTCGCGCGTCTTCATCTTCGCCCCGGGCTCGGGCTGCGTCACCGCGGGCTGGGCGTTCACCTTCTCACGGCCCGCCTCGGCCTTCCCTGCCTTGCTGCCCTTCTTGTCCTTCTTCACCTTGGATCTGTCCCTTTCTGGCGGCGCTGACTTCGCCGCGGCCTCGTGTCCGTCATCCCTGGCGTCGTTCCGTCCGTCACGTCGGGCCCCACGGAATCTCGCTCAGGCGGCCGCCAGCGAAGCCGCGTCGCCTGCGGCCGGCACATCCTGCGAGCGCCGTGCCCGCAGGATGACCTTGAGGATCTCGCCGCCGAGCAGGAGGAGCACGCCGGGCACCAGGCACAGGGCCCACTGCTCCATGGTCAGCGACACGGTGCCGAAGACGTTCTGGAGGATGCGGGCCTCGGTGATGAGGATGGACGCAATGACGATCCACGCGATGGCCTGCAGGAACTTGGGATTCGCGAGGGTGGCCCGTCCGAACGCGCTGTCCTCGGGGAAGCGCAGGTTCAGCGCGAGGAAGATGTTCATGAGCGAGAGGCCCACGAGCGCCATCGTCTGCCCGACCTGCAGCGAGCCGTAGGTCTGCTTCCCCACCTCGGTGAGAATCAGCGCTGCAGCCGCCATGAACAGGCCGGCGGCGAACAGCCGCGCCATCATCGGGCGGGAGATGATCTGCTCGTGGAAGGGCCTCGGCCGGCGACCCATGATGCCCGGCGACGCCACGTCCAGCCCCATGACGCCGCCGATGGGAGCGACGATCGCCATGTGGATCCACAGGACCTGCAGCGGGCTGAACAGCGCCGTGCCTGCGACGGCGAAGACGGTCGATCCGACGAAGGCCAGGATGAACATGAACAGGTTGGCGACCTGGACACGGATGAACTTCTGCAGGTTGTCGTAGACGACGCGGCCCTCCTCGACGGCCGCGACGATCGTGGCGAAGTTGTCGTCGGCCAGGATCATCTTGGCCGCGCCCTTGGCGACGTCGGTGCCGGTGATGCCCATGGCGATGCCGATGTCGGCGGCGCCGATGGCCGGGGCGTCGTTGACGCCGTCCCCGGTCATCGCGACGATGTTGCCCTTCCGCCTCAGCACCTCGACCAGCCGGACCTTGTGCTCCGGGGCGACGCGCGCGAACACGCCGATGTCGTCGACCGCCCGGTCGGCCTCCGGGTCGCTCAGGGCGCCGAACTCGGCGCCGGTCACGGCGCGGCCCTCGATGCCCAGCTCGTGGGCGATGGCGGCGGCCGTCACGGCATGGTCGCCGGTGATCATCCGCACCCGGATGCCGGCGCCCTTCGCCTCGGCGATGGCCACCTTCGCCTCCTCGCGTGGTGGGTCGACCTCGCCGACGAGGGCCGCCATCTCGAGATCCCGCATCAGCGCCATCAGGTCGCCCGACGGGTCGAAGGTGGCGGGATCGAACTCCCGCTGGGCGAAGGCCAGCACGCGCATCCCCTGGCCGGCGATCCGCTCGTTCTCGGCCGTCACCTTCGAGCGCATCTCGTCCGTGAGGGGCTGGGTGACCCCGTCCGGCATTCGCGCGGACGCCGAGCGGTCGAGGATCACGTCGGGCGCGCCCTTCACGTAGGCGCGAACGACCGGCGTGCCGTCGGCGCGCTTCATCTCGTGGAAGGTCGCCATGAACTTGTAGTCGGAGTCGAACGGGACCGACGCGATGCGCGGATGGCTCTCGCGGAACGCCTTGACGTCGACGCCGCCCTTCTGTGCCAGGACGTAGAGCGCGCCCTCGGTCGGGTCGCCGACCACCGCGCCGTCAGAGATGTCGGAATCGTTGCACAGGGCGCACGGGAACATGACGTAGTCCAGGTTGGCCTCCGCATCGCCCGCGGTGCGCTGCACCTGGCCCGCGAAGCCGTAGCCCTGGCCGCTGACGGTGTAGTGATGGGCCGCGGTCGTGATCTCGCGGACCGTCATCTGGTTCATGGTCAGCGTGCCGGTCTTGTCGGAGTTGATCGCCGACGTGGAGCCCAGCGTCTCGACCGCCGGGAGCGACTTCATGATGGCGTGCTTGCGGGCCATGTTGACCGTGCCCACGGACAGGATCAGCGTCACGACCGCCGGCAGGGCGTCCGGGATGGAGCCGACCGCCAGGGAGACGCCGATGTTGAACAGCTCCTTGGGGTCCTCACCCTGGGCCAGGCCCGAGACGATGATGGAGACGAAGCCGATCGCCGCCATGATGATGATGAAGATGGTCAGGCGGTCCACCTGCTTGGTCAGCGGGGACTTCTCCACCTTCTGCCCGGCCAGGACGTTGGCGATGTGCCCAACCTCCGAGCCCATCCCCGTCGTCGTGACGAGGATCTCGCCGTGGCCCCGCGTGACGTTGGTGTTCATGAACGCCATGTTGCTGCGGTCGCCGAGCGGCACGTCGGGCGCGGTGATGGCGTCGATGCTCTTCTCGACGGCGACGCTCTCGCCGGTCAGGGCGCCTTCCTCGATCTGCAGCGTCGCCGCGACGATCACCCGCCCGTCGGCCGGGACCCGGTCGCCGGCGTCCACGAGCACGATGTCGCCCGGCACGATCTGCTCGGCAGGGACCTCGTTGATGTCGCCGTCGCGCCGCACCTTGGCGACGGCTTTCATCATCTTGCCGAGGGCCGCCGCGGCAGCCTCGGCCTTGCCTTCCTGGTTGTACCCGAGCCAGGCGTTGAAGAGCGTCAGCAGGAGAAGGCCGACGAAGGTGACGTACTCGCCGATCAGCAGGCTGACGGCTGCCGCGCCGACGAGCACGATCTGCATGTATTCCTTGTATTGCTTGGCGAAGCGCTTCCAGGTCGGCTCGGGCTTCGCCTCGGCCAGGGCGTTCGGGCCGTACGCCTGAAGCCGCTTCGCCGCCTCGGCCGGCGCCAGGCCAACGGCCGGATCGACCTGCAGACGGCTCGCGATCTCGTCCGGCGCAAGTCCGTACCACTTGACATCCGACGCAGCCTTCGCGGATCCAGCCGGGCCCGTCGAGGCGGTCATGGCCTGTCCTCCCTCTTCTCGGCCTTCTGGCCGACGGCCTTCCTCCCGGATCAGGCCTGAGCATGCCGACGGCCGACCTCGAGATGGGCCCGGGTCGGACACGGCCTCCAGCCTCGGCGGTGCCGTGTGGGCTGCTGGGCGCATGCTACTGGAGGTGATTACCCGGGGACATCGCCCAATGGGGAGGAGGCACCGGGGGCAGCGACAGGATCGGCTTCAGGTAGGCCTGGGCGCCCCGCTCGCGCCGGAACGGGCAGGACGCGCAACGGGGCGTCCGGGGGCCGTAGTGTGACTGTCTTGACGGTCGCGCCTGGTCGAAGTGGGCGGCCCACAATGGCAGGAGGAGGTCCGAGATGGCGGAGACGCCGAAGACCGAGCGCACGTCGGCCGCGGACGAGGTCCGGCGCATCCGCACCGAGCTGGCCGACGCGGGCATTGCCGCCCGGCGCACGCTGGAACGTCTCCGCTTGGCACGCGTGATCATCGTCGCCGCGGTTCAGCTCGTCATCGTGTTCGTCCTCTGGCGCGTCTCGGTGCGGCGTGCTCGGCGCCGTCGAGAGCTGTTCATGGCCCGGCTGGGCCCGGAGTAGGCGGCGACAGGCATCATCTGCGCGGCCCCCGGCTCCGCGCCGGGCGCCCGCGCTCCACCAGGAGGATGGGACGCGCACCGGGCGATCGGGGGCCGTTCCCGCCTGGCTACGCGTCGCGCTCTGGCTGAACCGCTGGCCGTTGCCGCACGAAGTCGAGGACGTCCCGGGGGAACCGCTCGTCGCGGACCGCCCCGACGTGCCCGATGCCCTCGTACATCCGGAGCGTGCAGTCGGGGATGAGCCGGGCGGTCTCCTCGTAGAGCTCTTTCGGGATGTACATGTCCGCGTCGCCGCACACGAGCAGCACCGGCACGGAGATGTCGGGCAGGACCTCCCGGGCATCGAACGCCAGCTCCGCCTCCGCCTCGACCATCACGTCGCTCGCGAAGTACGGGTGGGTCTCCCCGAACATGAGCCGCGCCATCACCGCGCCCAGGACCCGGGCGACACCCGGCAGCCGGAGGCCGGGGGCCATGTGCCTGAGCATCAGGGCACTGGCCTCGCCGTCCCGGCCCTCGCTCCGCAGCCTGGCGAAGTCGTAGTCGAGGGCCTTGCCCTCTTCGTTCGCGTCGTACGCGGCGCCCACGAGGGCGATATGACCGAAGCGATCGGGATGGCGGGCGGCCAGGTAGAAGCCGATCATGCCGCCGTAGGAGACGCCGACCACCAGGTCGACCCTCCCGCCGAACTCGTCGGCGATCAGCCCGGCGTAGTCGTCGGCCATGTCGGCCATCGCGTGGCCCTTCGGCATGTTCTGCTTCCTGGCGACCACCCAGAGGGTGTACCCGTCCTCGACGAGGGGACGAGCCGCTCGCAGGAGAACATCGCGAGAGGAACATCCCGCTCGGAACCGTGTTGCCGGGGCCGCCCGGGATCCACAGCAGGGTCTTCGGGCCGGTGCCCCACCGGAGGTAGGCCATCCCGTTCGGGAAGATGCCGGTGACGGGCTTCGGGATCGCAGGCCCGCGGTCCCGCGCCCGGGAGCGGGCGAGCGCGCCGCCCGCGACGGCCGCCAGCGTCCCGCCGGCGATGAGAGCGAGCGCGGTGCCACGGCGCATAGCGTCAGTCTCCCCGGGACGCCTGCGGCGGGTCGGTCTCGCCAGTGGCTCGGCGCGGTCCCGGCGGCCGGGTTTCGGACCGCACGTCAGAGCCTCCCGCCGGCGGTCACCGTAGGCCTTCGGCGGCGGTTCTGGCGAGAGGCGAACGGCCCCCCGACGCCCGGCGCGCGTCGGATCCGGTGGTCACCGCGGCCGCGGAAGCCGCGGGAGGATGAAGGGCGTCTCTCGCTTGTATGCCAGGTAGGCGTCGCCGAACCTCTCGGCCAGCTCCCCCTCCTCGAGGCGCTTGAGGTAGACGAGCAGGGAGGCGGCCAGGGAGAGGACGAGGGCCGTTCCGGCCGCCGTCCCCGCGGCGACCGCCATGCCCAGGTAGGCCAGGATGGCGCCCAGCGTCATCGGATTGCGGCAGTAGCGGAACGGGCCCTCCGTCAACAGCTCCTGGGTGGGCATCACCGGCAGTGGCGTACCCCGGCCCCGGGTCAGCTGGGTGTTGACCGACCAGAAGCCGAGAGAGAATCCCAGCACCGTCAGGAGCCCGCCGAGGATGCGGTTCAGTCTTCCGATCCCGAGGGGCGGCAGACCGAGCCGGCGGTCGAGGCGTGGGCCGACTCCGGCCACGAGGAATGGGAGCAGGCCCAGGAAGACGGGGCCGGCAAGGACCGCGAGCGTCACGATCCTCTTGGTCTCACCGTACTCAGTCTGCGCCCACGCCGCGTAGCGGGACATGCCCTCTCCCGGCTCCCCTCGCGACCGCCGCGTCGTACTCCTCAGACGCATCACCACACCCTCCGCTCCTGCGAGGGTCGGTCTCGCCAGGACGTTCCGCTGGGGGTCGCCAGCCGCCGACATCGACGGATGCGCTCCGTCACGACGCGGCCGGCCTGCGGGCGCTCCCGAGCAGCTCACCTCCGAGGGGCCCGCCCCTGTAGCGGAACGTTACGTCCGTGAACCCGGCGTCCTCGGCCATCCGCCGGTAGTCGGCCTCGCCCCGCCGCCGGAGGCCCCAGGAGACGGTCGGCTCGCTGGACGTCTTCCTTGGCATGGGATCGACGAGCACGAAGCGTCCGCCCGGGCGCAGCACGCGGAACACCTCGGCCGGGTCCGCCGGCGCCTCGATGACGGTGACGGCCGAGAACTCGCCGTCACCGAAGGGCAGCTTCTCCGAGCTGCCGAGCACGAGCTGAGCCGTCCCTGCGGCGAGTCGGTCCGCGAGCCGCCTCTGGGCGGCGCGCAGCATGACCGGGGAGGCATCGAGGCCGACGACCCTGCGAGCGTGCCGCGCCTTGGTGGCCAGGAACGCCCCGGGCCCGCAGCCGACGTCCAGCAGCTCGTCCTCGGGCTGCAGGTCGAGCATCTCGGCGACGACTCCGTACACGCCCGCGTTCAGGATCGGCATGTACTTCGTGGACGCCCAGCCCAGCGGCCCATTGAACATGAAGCCCCACGGCCCGCCAGGCGCGTACACCGTGTACTGCGCATCCTCTTCGGGCATGGGAGCCTCCGGACCGCGCCCCCGGAGCCGGCCGCGGGCGAGAGCGCCGCTCGCGACGACGGCCGTGGCCCCGCCGGCGACGACTGCAAGCTTGGTGCGGCGGCGCATGGTGCCATCCTCCCCGGGACGCCATCGCGGGTTGGTCTCGCCAGTGGCTCGGCGCGGTCCCGGCGGCCGGGGTGTGGGCCGCGTGTCACAGCCTCCCGCTGGGCGCTCACCGTAGGCGCCCGCTATCGATCTGGCGAGGGCCGAAGGACCCGGGCGTTCCACGAGCCACCGGCACCTGCCTTCTCGTCCTCCGGCCCGCCGTCTGGTCCGCGCCATGGGGAGGTGGTCAGTTGGACAGGACGCCGACACCCCCGTCCTCGACCGCCATCTTGCGGAACCTGTGCCGGCCCCGATGGCCGGCATCCGCGATGCAGATGAGGGTTGGGTCCTCTGGGTTGAGGAAGGCGCAGGGGGCAGGCCTGGGTGGCTCGGGTTGGAGACCGTCGTCGTCTCCGAACGTCTCGGGGAAGGCGTTCTTCGCCATCTCGTGGTTGGCGATGGCGAGGGTCATGACGGCGATCCCTGAGAGGAGGTCGCGGTCATCCTCGCCCAGTGGGGACGTGATGCGGATGCTGAGCTCGATGCCCATGGTGGTGTCCCTCGGGTGGTCCCAGCTAACGGACCGTCTGGTCGCGCCCGTGGAGCTCCCGCCACCACCGCTCCCGCTCGGCGAGCTCGCGTCGCTCCAGGATCGAGCCGATGACGTACAGCAGGACGCCAGACAGGAACATGGCGACCAGCAACATGGCGATCTCCTCGTGTCCATCGCACCTGGCAGAAGCACCGTGCCGGCCTGAGGGGAGCCGGCTGGTTGCTGCGTGGTCGTCGGGCCAGGACCCTCGCACGCTCTTGATGGCCGACGCCGTCGCGGCGTCCGAGTTGATTGTAGCCGGAGCTGGGCCGCGGGACCTCCGCGGCCGGTCAGATGCGGCATCTCGACCGCCGCTCGACTGGCCGCGAACCCTCAGTCGTCGAGGGAGGACACGAACCACCAGCCGGCATTGACCCGGGTGTGCTTGACCTCCAGGCGTCCCCCGTCGACCTTGGGTTCCACGTTGCCGGGGTCGTACAGATACGTCCAGTAGCCGGGGAACGGGTGGGCGGAGTGGAGGAACAAGGCGGTGCCGAGACGACCATCCGAGCCAATCGTCGCGTTGAGCATCCGGCGCGTGGGAGCGCCGGCAGCCTCGATGGCCTCGAGGAGACGCGCGTGGTCGGCGCGGGCGGCGTCGTCGAACGGACCGGCCCCGCCGGGCTGACAGCTCTCACCGCCGTCGAAGAAGCGCCCCCGTGCGTAGATGATCCAGGTGCACCCGTCCTCGGCCGTGAGCTTCGTGACGCCGAGCTCCTCGAGGAGGGGCAGGACTTGTTCCAGGCGTCCGGTCTCGGCCGCCATCTGCGCCGGATCCGGAGGCCGCGCGCCCCCCAGGCATCCGGCGACGAGCGACGTTGCGGCCAGCGCGGCGGCGCCCATCGCCAGCAACTCTCGACTCATATCGGCCGTGACGGTAGGCCGTGAGCCGGAGCCGGTCAACCGGCGTGTCGTGCCCGTGCGGCGCGGCGTAATGGGCCAGGGCGCGGCATACGAGCCGTCGTCTCGCCCGCGATCACATCCTCGGGACCCATCTGCCTGCGGACTCGCCTCCGACAGGAGGTCAGAGGCGACGGAGACGCCAGATGCTCTCAGCCGGCCACCGCCGGGCCCACGCGAGCTCGTCGGCGTCGCGAAACGTGCTGGTAGCGCCGGGCAGCGGGCGGGGCTCGATGAGGTCTTCCACCAGGAACCCGTTCGCTCGGAACAGCCTGATCCATTCTCCGTACGGCAGCTGGTACGCGACGTCCTCACGCGAGGTCGATCCGGTGCAGGCCGAAGTAGTCCAGGACAAGCCGGTCCCCGACCTTCTCGGCGCCAAGCGCCCAGCAGATCGTCTCGATCGGCGAGTGATGACTGAACGCGAACAGGCCACCGGACCGCAGGAGCCGGGCGACCTCCGGGACCGTTCGGTAGGGGTCCGCGAAGGTCATCGCGCCGTGGTCGCAGAACACGATGTCGAACGAGCGGTCCGGGAGCGGCACCGCCTCCGCGCTTGCTTGCACCAGCGGGAAGTCCACGCCTGCTTCGGCCATCAGCCGTCGCGCATGCTCGAGCTGACGGGCTGACAGGTCCAGGCCGACCGGGCGAGCGCCGGCCCGCGCGAGCCCGATCGACCATCGCGCCGCGCCGCACCCGAGCTCAAGGATGTCCTTGCCGGCGACGTCGCCAAGCACCCGCAACGCCGACTCCGGGACCCGGCTGGAGCCCCAGGCGAGACCGCCAGACTCCGCGAGCGACTCCGCGTGCTTCGCCTGGTACTCGTCGCTGAACGCATCCCACATGGCCCGGTTGCGCGCCGCGTCGGGTGTCAGTTCGGGAAGCTCCGATCCGTTGCCCGTCATTCGCGCATCGTAGCCCGAGGTTCGGTCACACGAGGGCGCCCGAGGTGGTCCGACCCGGCGAGGGCCAGCGCCTCGATGCTCTGGGGATGACCCACAAGGTGTGGTCGGAGTGGTACGCGGGGGGCCCGTCGATCCTCGAGGGGGTCATCAGACCCGGTTCGCTGATCCCGCCTCAGGTGGCGGTCGGCTCGATCCGGAAGACCGGGTGGTCGGCCGGGTCGGGCAGCAGCTGCATGGAGCGCACGGCAGTTGCAGGTGATCGTGCTCGCGTAGGTCTTCACGACCGCGTCGCGGTCCGGTCCGTCGAGCTCGACGACGCGGAGGTGCTCGATGACGGCGGCGCGTCCGGAGGTCCGCCTCACCGGCCGCGCGCAGGTTGCGCGCCCAGTGCGTCTCGCCGCGAGGCGAGACGAGATAACGGGTCCCGTTCCACTCGAAGGGCGGATCCATCGGCACCTTGAGGAGCTTCCCGGTCTTCCGCCCCCGCACGAGGAGGACGGTCTTTCGGCCGAGGGCGACCACGATCGGGTTCAAGACCTTGTTCAGGAGTGCACTGGGACGGACGTAGCGCGCCGGACGGCCGTCGGCGGCGCCGCGGGCGGTGGTCTCCAGGTGCCCGTAGATGCTCATCGCCGGCCTCCGTCGCTCGTCCGGGAGAGAGGCATCCGGGGGACGCGCGGGTGCCCGGTCCGATCCGACACTACGCTGGCGCGTCGCGCCGGTCGAGGGCCATTCCTCCCTGTGCCCGGACGAGCAGGGTCGGCATGACGATCCGCTTACGCGATGTGCCGCCGCGAGATGATCAGGCCGTTTGCCACTGGTCGAGCAGCGCCAGGGTCGACGATGGTGTCCGCCGGCGGGAGGCTCCGACGCGCGGCCCACACACCGGCGGCCCGTCCGCGCCGAGCCACTGGCGAGCCCGACCCGCCCACGCCGGAGGATGGTCATGCAGCAGCTGCAGGACTCGATCCGCATCGAGGCGTCGGCCGAGCCCGGCGGGCGCCACGGCACGCAGGGCGCGCCGCGCGAGTGGACCGCCTCGGTCAACGGCACGAGCCTGCGGGTCGAGGAGGTCGGTGTCGGGGCCGAGACGGTGGTGTTCTCGCCGGCCCTGTTCACGAACCGGGCGTTGTTCGACGCGCCGGTCGCCGCGCTGAGCGATGCCTACCGGTGCATCAGGTACGACCACCGCGGCCAGGGCAACAGCGGCCTCGGCGCTCATCAGCCGTCGCGGCACCTGCTGGGGACCGAGGGGCTCTACCACGACGCGGTCGCGCTGCTCGACCAGCTGGGCGTCGAGAGGTGTCACTGGGTGGGGGCGTCGATCGGCGGGTTCGTCGGCATCCGCCTGGCGGCTCGCCATCCCGATCGTGTCCTGTCGCTGGTCCTGATCGGGCTCAGCACGCGACGCCTCTCGAGCGCCGACCTGCGGCAAATCGACCTGCTCGGCTGGATGGTGCGTGCCAGCCGACCACTGGGACCAGTCGGAACCGCGATCCGGCAGCGCGTGACCGCGCAGGTCATGCGCAACATGCTCGGAAGGACATTCATGTCCGACCCGACACGCGCAGACGATCGGGAGAGGTGGCGGCAGCGGTTCATGGCGACGATCGTGCCCGAGGCGATGCCGATGCTCCGCGAGGTGTTCGGGCATCCAGGCAATCCGCCCGAACTGCTCACCCGGATCCAGGCTCCCACCCTGATCATCGCCGGTGAGGACGAGCTCGCGGTGCTCGGCGAGGCTCACAACGATCCTCAGCAGGCGCAGCGCATCATTCCCGGCGCCCGCCTGATGACGATCCCCGGGGCCGGGCACATGGTCCTCGTGGAGCAGCCGGAGGCCGGCACCGCGGCCATCACCGCCTTCATCCGAACCGTCTCGGCGGCGTAGCGGAGGGCGTCGCCACGTGGGCGACCCCGACCTCGCGGTCGACCGCGCGGTGTCAGGATCCGCGTCGCCCGGAGGCCATGCCGTTCTTCGGGCCCGACGACAGCGTTCGTCTTGGCGTCCCCGGACGGGCGCACGAAGCAAACGCTGGATCCGCTCGCCTGGTAGGCCATCGGGGAGGCCCTCGTCGACCGGTGCCCCCAGGCGCGTGGATCAGTCGGCGAACGGGTTCTCCACGCGGACGCCGTCGCAGTCTGTCTCGGGGCTGAGGTCCTCCGACAGGACCACCGCGCAGCCGAGCGCTCGCCCGGCCTCGATCACGGCGGCATCCCAGTAGGAGACGCCGAAGCGGCGTCGTGTCGCCAGCGCGGCCGTCATCACCGCGACGGTGGTCTCCTGGACCGGGAAGCGGCACCACGCCTCGATGAGCCCGACCGCCTGCTCATGGGTGATAGCGTCCTCCCGGCTCAGGCGTGTCGCCTGAACGTAGAACTCCTGAAGAACCTGGACCGAGAGCCCGACGTCGCCGGCGTCCAGGATCGCGTTCGCCCGCCGCCCCTTCTCCGCCTCGGATTCCGTCGTCGAGATCGAGTAGAGCAGGACGTTCGTGTCAACGAACCGCACGGGCATGCACCTCGTCGCGGTCCAGGCGGTCGCCGGCCCGGAAGCGGGTGATCTCTCGCTGGATCGCGTGCTGCTGCACCTCGAGCCTCGCGAACGCGGCGTCCTCGCGAGCCAGCGAGCGAAGGTAATCCGCAACGATCGCGCTCACGGAGCTGCCGCGCTCCGCCGCCCGGATCCTCGCGGCTCGGTAGACGTCATCGGGCACGGAGAGGGTGATGTTCTTCACAGTTCCACAGTATCACACTCGCGCAGCACAGCATGTCGCTGGACGCAGCCGCGCCACTCGTAGGCCACGGCCACAAGGGTGCCGGTACCGGTGGCCAGCACCACGATCGATCGCACGTCGCGCTGCCTCCGCCGGTCATGCTGCCACGCGCGGACGGCGATCGGGCAGGGCCGAGAGTCGGGCGCTGCGGTCGCGGGGCGCTCTCGCTCTCGAGCCTTCCGTGCTCAGGCGCCACCAGCCCGGCGAAGGCGCTCCAGCTCCCGGCGGAGGCGCTTGCTCGGCCGGCCCTCGCCCCGGACCGCCAGGATCCCCGGCCGGACTTCCGTCACCACCGGCACTGGGCTGTGATCCACGTAGCACGTCACGGCGACCGGGGCGCCGACCCGCGACTCGATCGGCCGCACGACCTCGACGATGCGCTCGCGGCCCGCGATGAGCGCGTCGACGCGGTCGCCCGCCTGGACCTTCGTCGACGGCTTCGCGGTGTTCCCGTTCACGAGGACGTGGCCGGCATCACAAAGCTGCGTCGCCGCCGGGCGCGTCTTCACGAGGCGCACCGCGCACAGCCAGCGGTCGATGCGGGTCCCGTCCTTCTCCGCGGGATCGGCCACGCCGGCTAGCATCGCACGGGTCGAGAAGGGCTGCGGTGCCTCAGCGGAGGCTCAGGCACCGGGGCGCGCCACCCCGGGCCGGTTCGTCGGGCCCTTGGGGGTGAGGTCTCCCGTCTGCCCCAGAAGGAGTACTGCCTGCTGGTCCCGAGGCTCGTGGTGGGCGAACGCTGAGACGCTGGCCGCGCCGCGCATGCTCATGGGTTGGCCAGCAACTGGCGGCCCCGGACGGACGCCGGGGCTCGGAAGGCGAAGCGGCGGACCCGCTCGCGTGGTACGCCCTCACCACAGCTTGAATGGCCGCGGACGAGCCCCGTGCTCGGCCACGACATCCGGCTCTGGGCACGGACGGGAGGGCGGGTGTCCTACCGCCTGCCCTTCACCCGCTCCGTGTGCTTGGGGTGGCCGGGAGATGCCTCGAGGATCCAAACCGTCCGGTTCGCCGGATCGATTGCGTAGAGGATGCGCGCACCGCCCGTGAGCTCGTACTGCCACTGCTCGAGGGTCTTGCCGGCAACCGTCGTCGTACCCTCGCCGCCTCGGAGCGGATGCTGTCGCTCCGACCGCGCGGTTGGATCGGTCTCGAGGCTCCCAAACGAACGGCGCGTGGGCCCGGGGAACTGGCTTGTGATCTGCTCCCACCCCTCGGCGGCCGAGTTGCCGTCAAAGCGCAGTGTCCAACCACCCGGGGGCGGTGGCGGGGGGACTCGGCTGCCGCGTCTGCCGGTCACGGGTCCCGTCAGCCGACGGGGCGTGGACGATCCCACCCGCTCCCGGATGGTCGCGCCGCATCGCGGCCGCGAGTCTCGGGTCGGCGTGCACGAGGGCTGTGTTCTTCCACTCGTGGAGCAGCACCGAGACAGGTGCCAGGGTCCCAAGATCGATCGCCGCGGCGGTCGTTGAGACGAACTCAGCTGCGAACGACTCACGATCGCTCTCCGGGAGGAACGTGAGCCAAGGCAGGACCGCGGGATCCGCGAGCCTTCGGAGCACCGTGGCGTCGTTGATCACAGCGGCCAGCAAGCGCGTGAGCACGTCGACGCTCTCGACCAGCTCTTCACGTCGCTCGGCAGTCCCGATGACGAGGTCTGGCCCATCGCGCCGCTCGAGGCGGATATCGGACTCTGCTGCCTGGTCCGCCACGCGCTTGGCGTCACGCTGGAACGAGCTCCAGGTGGTCGAGGGGATCGTGGTGGTCGCGGTCATGGGCACACGATAGTTCAGAAGAACCTCTGAAGTCAAGTTGCGGCGGCCGCTTCGCGGCCACTCCATTGGCCATCGTGCTCAGAGCTGACGGCCATCAACGATCAGCGCCGACCCACCGACATCATCGCCTCCTGCCGCATTGTCCGCCGGCGCACTTCTTGACAGCCGCTCTGCCCTGCACATTCTCGGAGGTTGGGCATGAGGTGGCGCCCCCGGACGGACGCGGGCCCCCAGCAGCAACGCAGCGTCCTGGACTGGTATCTCGAGGTCGGGTGAGGCTGGGCTCCACTACCCTGCTCGCACGACGTTCTGGTCGGGGCGGTCCAGGCGGATCTCTACATGTAGAAACCACATGTAGAGATGTAGGAATCGGAGGCGGGATGGGGGAAGTCCGGAACATCGCCGGGCTGACCCCATCCCCGGGCAGGCGTGGCTGCTCTACTTCGCTCCTGGCCCGGCTCCGGGCCGGCCCATTCGATGCCGCAGGAACACGAACGCAAAGAACGCCAGGCCGCCGACGAGCGAGACGAGGGCCAGCGGTACGGCGACCGCCTGGCCGGTCGGCGTGAGCGTCAGCAAGACGACTGCGGCGGCCGCCGCGAGCAGCGCCGTGGCGTAGGTGACGTTGTCGGCGTGCCTCCACAAAACTCGAACCCGCGTGACCAGCTCCGCGCTGCCGAGCATCGCCAGACCCGAGATGACATACCCGTCGAACGCGACCACGGCCAGCCAGAGAAGGTAGCCCTCATCGATCCTTGGGGCGGGAGCCGTCCCGGCGATGACGGAGATCACGATGACCAGCAGCGCGATGACAAAGCCAGCAATGATCCCGATCACTGAGAAGACGCACCCGACCTGACCCCAGCCCGCGTCACTGAAGTCCGGCGGCGACTCCGAGGACTTGCCCATGCCGTGGAACCTCCCGCCTACGTCGTGCGACTGTCAAGAGCCAGCGGCCCCTATCGCCCGTCCCCGGGCTGGCTTGGGGCCGCTCGCCTCCGATACTCGGATGGAGGGCCGGAACTTCGTCCGGCTGACCCGTCCGCGACATCGCCGGACGGGCCGGTCACCCTCCCGGTCACTTACACGCGACCGGCGGGCACCTCCCCGACCACGACCCGATCATCCACGCTCGAGCCCGGCCACCCTCCGACCCACCTCCTGACCCACTTCCCCCCACGACCCTGCCGCACAGGAGCTGACACGCGCCCGCTGGGCACTTCGTGGGCATGTGGGGAGCCGGGAGAGTGGGTCAGGTGGGCACCTCTGGGCATGTCGAGTCCCGTCGCGGCGATGGTCAGCCGGGAGTGCGTCCGTCCGCGCCAAGGTGGTCGAGCGTGGAGGGTGGACAGGAGCCGGACAGGTAGTGGTCGTGGGGGGGCCGGCGTGGCGTCTTTCAGGGCGCGGGGGTCGGCTCGGGGGTCGGCGCGGGGGTCGGCGCGGGGGTCGGCGCGGGGGTCGGCGCGGGGGTCGGCGCGGGGGTCGGCGCGGGGGTCAGGGTGACCTCTGGGGTGGGCGTCGGCGCGGGGGTCAGGGTGACCTCTGGGGTGGGCGTCGGCGCGGGGGTCAGGGTGACCTCTGGGGTGGGCGTCGGCTCGGAGGTCGGCGCGGGGGTCAGGGTGACCTCTGGGGTGGGCGTCGGCTCGGGGGTCGGCGCGGGAGTTGCGTCGGGCGGAAGAGTGGCGTCGGGCGGAAGAGTGGCGTCGGGCGGAAGAGTGGCGCCGGGCGAAGGCGGGGGCGTGATCGTCACGGGGGCCGATCCCGGGGACGGACTGGAGTCCGGCGTCGGCGTCGGGGCGGGCGCTGCAATCGGCTTTGCGCCGGGGGCAACCGAGACGTCCTGCGTCCCGGTCTCGCAATCCTCGAACTGGTCCAGCTTCGTGCCGTAGCAGGCATCGGTCCCGGCCCCGCCGTCGAGGAGGTCCTTGCCGTTGCCGCCGTCGAGCGTGTCGTCGTCGCCGCCGCCAACGAGCGTGTCGTCGCCGCCGCCGCCGACCAGCGCGTCTTTCCCATTGCCGCCGACCAGGGTGTCGTCGCCCTCGCCGCCGACGAGACAGTCCTTCGCGTTGCCGCCGTCGAGCGTGTCGTTGCCGCCGAGCCCGAAGACGAGGGCACCGCCGTTGCCCGCGACGAGGTGATCGTCGTCCGGCGTCCCCACGATGACCTGGACGAACTCCATGTCGGCGCACTCGGGCGCGGTGGGAGGTGGCTTCGGGATCTCGAAGATGCCGACGTCGATGGTCATCGCGGCCGTCCCCTCATCCGAGAACCACGCACCGGAGGCGTTGCTGGTCGGCAGCAGGTGGCCGAGGGCAGGGATCGCGAACTGGTACTCGCCGAAGATCGTGATGGGCATACCCTGCCAGTCGTCGGCGATGCGGTTGGCGTCGCCTTGCGTGACGAGGGAGCCATCCGGGCGAACCGCGACGACCCGGTGCGTCACCACCCGGTCGCCCACGCCCATGACGAGGATCACCCCGGGGTCGATGGTCCCAGGCGGTGGCGTGACGATGATGAGATCGCCCCGCGAGATGGTGGGCTCCATGCTCCCGCCCTTGATGGCGACGATGTGGTACCAGGGGTTGCCGACGATCCCGGCCCCGATGAAGACGACGAGCG
This sequence comes from uncultured Chloroflexia bacterium, assembly GCA_963709605.1. Classification (GTDB taxonomy): domain Bacteria; phylum Chloroflexota; class Limnocylindria; order Limnocylindrales; family CSP1-4; genus CTSoil-043. Next base: position 22,889 of record CAVPWX010000020.1, read on the forward strand.
CCAGGGCGGCGATCAGCGCTGTCCCGACGACGGCACGCAGGATCCGCGCGACACGAGTATGTCGCGCCGATGGCGCCGTGAGGGGACCCGGGGCGTCCACGACCCGTCCGCTGACGGGCCGGCGGAGCTTGCTGCCGCTCATCGAGTTCGATCTTTCACGGGATTGACACTCTGTGTGTGAGGCACCCGGTCCGGGGTGCCCCGCACCCCGGACCGGGTGCCTCGCCGCGAGCGGACCTGTCGGCCGCGTCGCGGTGATTACGAGTCGGTGAGGATCACTCGTAGTGAAGCGGGTTGGCTGCGCGAGGGCCTCGGAACGGCCCCCGGGACCGAGCATCGAGGAGGTCGCCCGGCCCGGCGCGGTGAGCGTCGGGCTGGGCACCCAAAGGCCTAACCGTGAGGCTGGGCGTCTAGTAGCACTCGAGGATGAGTTGATAGGTTCCGCCTGTACCCGTGGCCTGTGCAATGGCGCCTTCCTCGCCGGCGCCATAGACGTAGCCGAACGGGGTGGTCGGGTACGTGAAGCCGGGGACCGATGCGCCAGGCTGCCAGAGGGTCACGTTCAAGACACCGGGGCCCGTGTAGGACGCGGACCAGATGTTCGGGGTAGGCGCCGGGCAGGACCAGCCGCCCCAGCCGGTCCCCGAGTAGTTGAGGTTACTCGACGTTACGGTCGTCGTGACTGGAGGCTCGCCGCAGCTCACGGTCCACACGAACGACCCGCTCGTGTCGAGGTCGACATTCGCGAGCTCAGTCCATTGGATGCCGGTATTGAAGGTCTGGGTCGCACCGGCCGCGAGGGCGACGGGGCTGGCGGGCGCCAGCGGGACCGCTGAGAACTTGTTCGTGAGCGAGCCGTACGGCCCGCCCACCGAGATCGTGAGCTGCTGGTTGATGGAGCCGGTGTTCTGCACCGTGAAGGAGAACGGGGCGCTCCCAGCAGCGGAGCTCATGATCTCTGGGGCCGCGAAGGTCAGGGATTTCCCGTCGACGGCAATCCCGTCCGATGCCGCCCCCGGGGTCGCGGCGACGATCTTGCACTCGAACGTGCCGACGTTGATGTTCTCGGTAGCCGTGAGCTGATCCGTGAACGCGGCGCCAACGCCGCTGCTGATCAGGCCGAGCATGAGTCCGAAGGCGGCGAGAAGCGCGGCGACCTTCCGTAGAGACACGATGATCCCTCCCTTTCGGGTTTCTGGAGGATAGGCGGACGTCCGCCCGGGTCAGCACTAGGGCTGAGGTTGAGAGCGTCTATTCCTCGCCCTCACCTCCTTCCTCAGCTCGAGGAGGATGGCCAGGCCCACGAGCAAGCCGGCGAGCAGGAGCGCCGGCCGCTGGAGCTCGGTCAACCAACCAAGAGAGGGCACGACGGCGACCATCCGGTACGCGGTCGTGCCGGCGAGCGTGATGTGCCAGGGGTCATCGATGGCGTTGCCGTCGCCACGCGTCGTGATGACGCCGTCCTGCAGCGACGTGACCCGGTGAATGAGCGCCCGCGTGCTGTTCGGCGGGTAGAAGGTGATGACATCGCCCACCCGGACCGAGTCCATCGGAATGGCCTGCGTGATGGCGACGTCGCCGGCCGAGAAGGTCGGTCGCATGGAGTTGCTGAGGACGGTCTGGAAGTTCAGGCCGGCCACGCGGACGGCGATACCGGCACCCAGCACGACCACGCCGGCCGTGACCAGCAGCGCGGTCACGAGTCGAGAGCGACGGCTGGCGCCACGGGCTCTCACATCCGACCTCTATGGGGGAACGCTCGAGACCCCCGGTGGCTCGCACTCTGCACAACCGGCAAGAGCGAGCATGCAGCCGGCCGCCGGAAGACAGACGAGTGACCTGCGTGACACCTCATGCCTCGTCAAGTGGCGGGTCGGCCTCGCCAGTGGCTCGGCGCGGCCCCGGGGGCCAGGGTTCGGGCCGCGATTTAGAGCCTCCCGCAACCGCGAATCGTGTTCCCATGCATTGGGCGAGGCAATAGGCAAGGTTGCGTAGCGGCGAGTACCGAACCGGATCGGACTGTCCACGATGACGTAGGCGGCGTTGAGGGGAGACCTCGTCCGGAACGGTTGGTGTCCCTAGAGCTGGTAGCAGGGCACGGGGCTAGCGAACGGAGCGGGGCGCCCGGTGCGGAGCCGAGTTCAGCCGGGCGCGGCGGGTCGCCTCAGGCCATCGCCGGCGTCGCCCCGTGAAGACCAGCATCAGGAGGCAGATTGTGCTCAAGAGCAGGGTCAACGCGACGACCGTGAAGTAGAGCGCCTCCTCGCGGACCGGTGCCACGCCCAGTCGTTGGGGCGAGGCGCCGTCGCCTCGAGACACGCCTGACGCGCCTGACGCAATTGTTCGCTTGGGGCGAGTTGAGCGGCGAGGACGACCGCCAGCAGATGGCCGACACCAGGACGATGCTGGCGGAGCTGCCGGACCCGAGCAAACCCGTCGCCTTCGACCGCAACCGTCACATCATGGTGACGATGGCCGAGAACATCGAGCGGACCACCCGGCCGCAGCTCCAAGAGCTCGTCCAACTCCTCGTCGAGCGGGTTCAGGCCAGGGACCGGACCATCGATCCCGCGTCCATCGAGTGGACGCCGCCAGCTCGCCCGTTCTTCGGGGAAGCTGCGTTGCCGTGGCGCCCCCGGACGGACTCGAACCGCCGACGCAGGCCTTAGGACGGCCTCGCTCTATCCACTGAGCTACGGGGGCGCAGGACCCGATCGTACTCCACGCCGCGCGGAGGCGGCACTCAAGGCACGGGCCCTGCCGGCACCCGCCGTACAATCGCGGCCGATGGATCCCGCCGCCGCTCCCCTCCCCGACCTGGTGCTCTGGCGCTCCGACCGCTGCCCCCTGTGCGAGGACGCCACCGAGCTCGTGGAGCAGCTGCTGGCCCAGCGGGCAGATGCCGGGCGCGCCGTCCCACGGCTGGTCGTCCGGCGGATCAGCGAGGATCCCGCCGCCGAGCGCGCCCTGTTCGAGCAGGTGCCCGTGCTGGAGGTCGCCGGTCGCCGGCTGCCCCTGGCCGTCCGGCTGGGGCCGGTGCGCGCGTTCCTCGACGCCGCGTACGCCTGATGGACGCATCCGAGCTCACCCTGCTCGTCGCCTTCGCCGCCGGGCTGATCAGCTTCCTGTCGCCGTGCGTGCTGCCGCTCGTGCCGGCCTACATCGGGCAGCTGACCGTGGTGGCCGTCGTGGGCAAGGCGAATGCCGCGCCCTCGCGCTGGCTGGCCGTCCGCCACGCCTTCGCGTACGTGCTGGGCTTCGGAGCCGTCTTCACGATCCTCGGGATCACCGCCACGTTCGTCGGCGGGCCGCTGGGCGACTACCTGCCGGCGCTGCGGACGATCGGCGGGGTCCTGCTCATCGTCATGGGCCTGAACCTGGCGGGGATCCTGAGGATCCCGGCCCTGGACCGGACGTGGCGGCCGCTCGAGGCAGGGGCCGCGGGCGCCCTCGCCCAGCAGACCGGCACCGTCGCCTTCGCGACGCCGGGCGAGGCTGCCGGGCCGGGCGTCGGCGAGCGGCTGGGCGGGCGGCTCGTCGGTGGTCGCGGCGGCATCCTCGCATCGTTCGGGCTCGGCGTCGTCTTCGCCATCGGCTGGACGCCGTGCATCGGGATCATCCTCGGGGGAATCCTGACGGTCGCCGCGTCCTCGGGGACCACGCTGCAGGGCGGCCTCCTGCTGGTTGCCTACACGCTCGGCCTCGGGATCCCGTTCATCCTCCTCGGGGTCGTGTACGACCGGGCGCCGGCGCTCGTGCGGCCGCTGGTCCGCCACGGGCGGGCCGTCAGCCTCGTCGGCGGGCTCCTCGTGGCCCTGATCGGCGTCTTCATGCTGTTCGACTGGCTCACCTGGTTCTCCCGCCTGGCGCCCGGGATCTGATGCACCCGTGACGCTCCCCCACCCCGACCCGCCCGAGACGCGGCGGGGCGTCGTCGGCCCCTTCACGGCCCGCCAGCTCGTGGGCGTGCTCGTGGTGATCCTGGCGGCCACCGCCGTGCTGGCCGTCGCCACGCAGCCGCTCGTGACGCCTGGGGCGAGCCCTGCCCCGGAGGACCCGCGGGCGACCCAGTACGTCATCGGGTCGGCTGGAGAGGGGCTCCGCGTGGGCGACCGGGCGCCGGAGCTCGAGATCGTCGGGCCGGACGGCGCACCGGCCCCGCTCCTGGATCTCGACGGGAACCCGGTCCGGCTGGCCGACCTGCGGGGCCGGCCCGTCTGGATCAACTTCTGGGCCAGCTGGTGCCCGCCCTGCCAGGCCGAGACGCCGACGATCCGCGACCTCGCCGAGGCCTACGAGCCCCAGGGTCTGGCGGTCGTGGGCATCAGCGTCCAGGAGGCGACCGAGGACGACGTGCGGGCGTACGCGGAGACGTACGGCCTGGGGTACATCGTCGCGGCCGATCTCACCGGCGACGTCTACCGGCTCTACCGCGTCTTCGGGCTCCCGACGCAGTACTTCATCGACGAGGCCGGGATCATCCGCTCGATCGTCCAGGGCCCGGTGACGCCGGCGAGCGCGGTCTCGAACCTCGCTCTGCTGGGGCTGGACGCGCCGACCGCCTCCCCGGACGCCGATCCGTAAGCGATGGCTTCCGTGCGCCTCCGATGACCTAGACCAGCGGCTCCCAGGCGAAGCGATCGCGATCCGGCACCAGGCGTCCCACGGGGTGGCGCCGCTCGTGCGAGAGGACGACCGTCCAGCGCTCCTCCGCCGCCCGGGCGAAGAGCGACGCCTTCAGCGCGACGGAATCGAGCGGGAAGTCGTCGAAGGCGGGGATCCAGCGCGGGTTCGCCGACCAGGGGCGCATGGCGATGTCGCCGAGGAAGGCGAGGGTCCGGCCCGGGGCCCGGACGAGGATCGCCTGGTGGCCGGACGTATGGCCGCCGGTGGGGACGACGGTGACGCCGGGCAGCAGCTCGACCTCGCCGTCGGCGGCGCCCTCCTCGCCCCACGCCCGCGCAAGCCGCAGCTCGGGCTGGTCGTAGGAGGCGACGATCCGCGGGTTGTCGGAGAGCGCGATCTCCCACTCCGCGCGCTGGGCGACGATCCGGGCGCGCGGGAACGCGCGCGTCCCGTCGGCCCGCAGGAGGCCGCCGGCGTGGTCGTAGTGGAGGTGGCTCAACGCCACGATGTCCACGCTCGCCGGGTCGAAGCCGGCCCGCTCCAGCGCCGGGACGATCGGCTCGCCGGCGAGGCCCCGCCAGGCCCGGCCGCGCTCGTCGAGGCGCTCGCCGATCCCCGTCTCCACGAGGACCCGCCCCGCGGGCGTCTCCACCACCAGGCAGTTGAGCGCCTGGAGGAGGCGGTGCTGCTCGTCGAGCTCGTCCGCGACGAGCATCCCCCACAGGACCCGCGGCGCCGGCCCGAAGATCGCGCCGGCGTCGGAGCGGAACGTCCCGGCCTGGACCAGCGCGACCCGGGTGCCACCGCCGAGGTCGGCGGACCAGTGGACGGCGTCGTTGAGGCTCAACGCGGTCAGCCGGCCTCGGGTCCGGGTTCCGGCGCGGGCCGGGGCCCCGGCGTGGCCGCCGGCTTCGGCCCCGGCAGCTTCCGGCGCGCCGCGAAGTCGCGGTGGAAGGCCGACGCCGTCGGCTGGCTCTGGCCCTGGTACTTCGATCCGAGCTCCGAGGTGCCGTACGGCCGTTCGACCGGGCTCGACATGCGGAAGAAGCTGATCTGCCCGATCCGCATCCCGGCGTACAGCGCGATCGGCAGGTTCGCCACGTTGCTGAGCTCGAGGGTGAGCGTCCCCTTCCAGCCCGGGTCGACGTAGCCGGCGGTGGAGTGGATCAGGAGGCCGAGGCGGCCAAGCGAGCTGTTGTGCGTCGGAATGAACGAGCGGGACACGAGGAACGAGACCGCGAGGTGACGCGACCTCGATGCAGCGCACGGGCACCGAGGCAACCTCGTGAACGTCGGCGATCGCCCGGAACCGATGGAAGCGCGCATCCGCAGCCTTCTGGCGGGCCAGCTTGCGGGCGACCCGGAACACCGGGCGATCCGGCGTGAACTTGACCCGGTACTTCGGCCCGTGGTCGACCCCATTCAGCATTGCCGGACCCACCGACTTCACCGGCCGGAACCCCAGGCTGGCGGCAAGCTCCACGACGGCGTCGGCGAGTCCCTCCTTCGTGCTGGTGAACTCGCAGCGGCCCGCCACGTCGTCGACGAACCCGTCGGTGTCCATCAAACCCTGGAGAAGCGCCATCCGCTGCCCGGTCCCGGCCTCGAGGTACGGCCGCGGGACGTACTTGCCGTCGAGCATGCCTAAGTTGCGGAGTCGGCTCGAGAATGACCCGTTGCGGCGATATCGACCGGTGGCCTCATCGCGACTGTGTCCCGCCTCGCCGATCCGGTACAGGTGGGGAGCGTAGGCCAACCTTCGGACCGAGAACCCGTCGCCGCTGATCTGCTCCAGGATCTCCGTGTCGCAGCACGTGATCTCAGCCTTGGTGGTCGTCCCGTCACCGAGCCATGCGCCCAAGGTGTACGGCTCGATGGGAAGGTCGAGCCGGGGCGGGTACTGCACCGGGCCGGCCAGCGGCACCTGATGGTTGCGTTCGTCGCGGACGGACAGCGTCCGTGCGATCTCGTCGGTCGTCCGGATGGCAGTGCGGGCCCGCCCGTACCGACGTCCGTTCTTGTCGATCGTCAGCCACTGGTGGGCGGCATCAGCGACGATGCACGTCCCATCCGAGAAGACAACCTCGCGGCAGGGACGCCCGAGCATCGGAGGCGTCGACGGCGACCACGGCGGTCGGCGCCCCGGTCTCGTCGAAGACGGTGTCGCCGGGCTTAAGGTCGGCCATCGTGCGCCAACCGACCGGCGTCGGGACAGCGGTGTCGAGCGCTAGCGACTTCCCCTCCAGCCTGGCCACGAGGTCGGTCGGGAGCTCCACCCACTCGAGCGTCTGGCCCAGGACGAACTCGCCCGGGTGGAGGATGAACGGCTCGTCGTCGCGGACCTCGAGGAGCTCGGTCAGGTCGGGCTGGGCCTCGCGCGGGTCGATGAACGCGTAGCGGTTGTTGCGGAAGACGCGGAAGCTGCGGTCGAGATGGAGGTCGACCGACGACGGCTGCAGGTCGGCCGGGTCGTAGGGGTCGATCCGGACGCGGCCGGCCTCGAGCTCGACCCGGATGTCGCGATCGGCGAGAACGCTCACGCGCGTCGTGCTCCGTCGCTCACGGCCGGCGAGCCTCGTCGGCGGGTCCGCGCTCCGCGTACAGCGTGTCGACCTCCCGCTTGAGGGTCTCGAGGTCCTCGAAGGACTGGTAGACGCTGGCGAAGCGGATGTAGGCGATCTGGTCGATCGCCCGGAGCTGCTCCATCGCGAGCTCGCCCACGCGCGAGGATCCGACCTCGGTGGCGCCGGCCGCCCGCAGGGTGGCCTCGATCGCGTCGGCGGCCCGCTCGGCGGCCCCGTCGGGGACCGGGCGCCGCGTGAGCGCCTTGCGGAGACCGGCGGCGAGCTTGTCGCGGTCGAACTCCTGGCGGGAGCCGTCGCGCTTTACGACGACCAGGCGGGCGGCCTCGATCCGCTCGTAGGTCGTGAAGCGGGCCCCGCAGGCGATGCACTCGCGGCGACGGCGGATCGTGGCGGCGTCGTCGAGGTCCCGGGAGTCGACGACCCGGGTCTCGCGCTCCTCGCACGTGGGACAGCGCATGCGCTCCTCCTGCGCCCGCGACCACTACATCTTGTGGTTCGGCGGGACGATACCACGACATACGGTGCCCGGGCCGGAGCCTGCCGCAGCCGTCGAACGGGATCAGCCGGGGCTCGGCGGCTCGCTGAACCAGCGCGTCGCGCCCAGCCGGCCGGCCCGCAGGTCGACGGCGAGCGTGACGAGCGCCTCGCGGGCGTGGAGCAGGTTGAGGTAGCCGCGCTTGATCGAGGTCTCGCCCTCCAGCTCCCGCGGCCGCCCGGCGGCCACGCCCATGACGGTGCAGCCGTGCTGGACGACCTCGACAGCCCGCATGGCACGCGCGAGCTCCTCCACGATGCGGTCCTGCATCGGCTCCAGCGCTGCCGGCGGGGCGAGCGCCGCCGCCTCGTCGCGGAACCCGCCGAGCTCTTCGAGGCCCGCCGGCAGGATCTCGTCGAGCGCGGTCGGGGCGTCCTGGCGGCGCCGAACGCGGTCGATCCGCTCCGCAGCCTGGCCGAGCGCATCCGTCGCCCGGTCGAGCAGCGCAGCGCCGTCGCGGCGGAATGCCTCGTCCTCGCGCGTCACGGCGACGACGCTGGCGGCCCGTCGCAGGACGTACGCGAACGCCGCCACGAGGGCGACGAAGAGCGCCAGCGACGCGATGGCGAGGACCTGCTCCATGGCGGCGGTCAGGGCATCCGAGCGCGAAGGGCGGCCACGAGCGACGGCAGCACCTCGAAGAGGTCGCCCACGACGTACAGGTCGGCGTGCTCGGCGAGCGGCGCGTCGGGATCGCGGTTGACGGCGATGATCGTCTCGGCGTCCTGCATGCCGACCCGGTGCTGGATCGCACCCGAGAGACCGACTCCGACGTAGACGGCCGGTCGCACGGTCTTCCCCGTCTGGCCCACCTGGACGGCGTACGGCAGCCAGCCGGCGTCCACGGCGGCCCGCGTGGCGGCGACCGCGCCGCCCAGCGCGTCCGCGAGCTCGTGGAGGAGGGCCACCCCGTCCGGTCCCCCGAGGCCGCGCCCGCCGGCCACGATGATCGGGGCCTCCTCGATGCTGGCCGCACGCGCCGCGGCGTCGGCCCGGGCGACGACGCGCACGGCCGGGGCCGGCAGGGGCGGTGCCGCCATCACCTCGACCACCCCGGGCGCTTCCGCCGCGACCGCGGTCACGGCGCCGGGTCGGAGGGTCACGATGCCGCGCCCGCCGGTGAAGGCCGAGATGGTGACGGCCCGGCCGCCCAGCACGCTCATCTCCACCCGGGGACCCGGCGGCGACCCGTCGTCGCCGGCGTCCCAGGCGACGCCCACGGCGTTCACGAGGACGCCGTGCCCGAGGCGGGCGGCCAGGATCCCGGCGGCCGTGCGCCCATCGGGCGTCGCCCCCAGCAGGATGACATCCGGCTCCTCGCGGGCCGCAAGCGCGGCGATGACCTCCGCGACCGTGCCGGCCGGCGCCTCCTCGCCGGCAGCGAGGCGGACGGCCACGACCCGCGGGACGTGGGCCGCCAGGGCCGCCGCGGCCGCCTCCGGCTCCGGGGCGACGACGACTGCCGCGGCTCCCGACCCCGCGGCCCCGGCGAGCAGCCGGGCCGCTGTGGCCGCCTCCGCGGAGAGGCGGGTCGGCAGGCCGTCGGGCCCCAGCTCGGCGATCGCCCAAACCCCACCGGGCATCAGATCGCCCTCCGCGAGACGAGCAGATCCACGATCTCGCGGGCGGCGACGTCGGGAGCCTCGCGGACGACGCGGGTGACTCCCCGCCCGGCGGGCGGGCGGGCGGAGACGACCACGGTGGTCGACGCGGCGCCGCCGACGGAGCCGTCGGCAAGGCCCAGGTCGGCAAGCGTGCGGACGGCGATCTCCTTGGCCCGGGCGCCCATGATCCCCTTCAGCGTGGGGTAGCGCGGCTCGCCGAGCAGCTGGGTGCCGACCACGACCGCCGGCAGCGGGACATCCACGGTCTCCTCGCCAGCGGCGACGATGCGCCGCACCCGCAGGCTGCCCTCGCCGGCGGCTTCGATGCCCGCCGCGTCGGCCACGAGGGGCAGGCCGAGGAGCGTCGCGATGCCGGCCCCTACCACGCCGCCCCCGCCGTCGGCGCTGTCGGCGCCGGCGAGGACCAGGTCGACATCGATCTCCCGGAGGGCGGCCGCGAGCACGCGCATCGTCGACAGCGAGCAGGATCCCGCCAGCGCCTCGTCGGTCACCAGGACGGCCCGCGTCGCCCCCATCGCCAGGCCCTTGCGCAGCGCCTCCCGCGACGCATCCGGCGCCATCGCGAGGAGCGTGATCTCGCCGCCGTCGGCATCGACGAGGCGGAGCGCGGCCTCCAGGGTGTACTCGTCGTTGCCGTTGAGCACCGGCGGCGCAGAGGTCCGGTCGAGGCGCCCGTCGGGCCCGAGCCGCTCCTGGCCCGTTGCGTCGGGGACGGGCTTCACGAGCACGACGATCCGCACGCCCGCCTCCAGCTCCCCGGCGGGGTCCGGCCCCGCTCGCCGGTGCCGAGTGTACACACCGCGTGCCGGGCGAAGGCGGCGGGCCCGTTCACCTGCGGCGATCCCGGGTGTACGCTCAGCGAAGGTGGGACCGCGGGGGATCCGCCCGGCGGTGGGCGGGCCGGCCGCGGCGCCGGGGTGTCGTCATGGACCAGCAGCTCCTCCTTGCCGCCCTCCTCGTTGCCGGTCTCAGTCGGGCTCCTCGCCGCCCTGCTGGTGCTCCGTCGGCAGCGTCGCGAGCGCGAGGACGAGACGCGAGAGAGCCCAATCGCGATGTCGTCCGAGGGCATGAAGCTGTGCCCGCACTGCGCCGCCGAGAACATGTGGACCGACACGAGCTGCGTGGTCTGCGGGCGGCACCTCCCCGACGCCCCGCCGCGGACCTGGTAGCCGCGCGGCCCGCCGACGGGGCACCGGGCCGCGGGGTCGCGGGCCCTCCGCTACTGGAGGACCGCCAGCTCCCGCCCCGGGCGGGGTGAAGCGGGGCCGGCGACGGCCACCGGGGCCAGGATCTCGGCGAGATCCAGCGTCGTGATGCCGGCCTCGTTGGCGGGGTCTCCCGCGAGGCCGTCGCCGAGCATCGTCATGCAGAAGGGGCAGCCCACCGCGACCGCCTCCGCGCCGGTCGCCAGCGCCTGGCGCGCCCGCTCGGCGTTGATCCGCGTCCCGCGCGCCTCCTCCATCCACATCCGGCCGCCGCCGGCGCCGCAGCAGAACGACTGCCGGCCGCGGCGGTCCATCTCGGCGATCTCGAGACCCGGGACTGCCGCGAGGACCGTCCCGCGGCTCGCCGAGGACGCCGTTGTAGCGGGCGAGGTAGCAGGCGTCGTGGAACGTGACCCGGCGCGCCGCAGGCTCCGTCCGGCCCGACGAGCGTGGCCAGCCGCCCCTCGGCCAGCAGCTGCGCCAGGAACGCGGAGTGGTGGATCACCCGGAACGTCCCGCCCAGCTGGGGGTACTCGTTGCCCAGCGTGTTGAAGCAGTGCGGGCAGGCGGTGACGATCGTCGGCGGCCCGTAGCGCCGGAGCGTCTCGACGTTCTGGGTCGCCGAGCAGCTGGAAGACGTACTCGTTGCCCATGCGGCGCGCCGGGTCGCCGGTGCAGGCCTCCTCCTGCCCCAGCACCGCGAAGCGGACGCCGGCCGCGTCCAGGCAGGTCGCGAAGGCGCGGGCGACCCGCCGGTTGCGCTCGTCGAAGGCCGCCGCGCAGCCGACCCAGTAGAGCACCTCCAGCTCGCCGAGCGTCGCCCGCCGCCGCGACCGCGGCGGCCGTCGGCACCTCGAACGGCAGCCCCTTCGTCCAGTCCAGGCGCGCGATCGGCGGCTGGCCCCACGGGTTCTGGGCCGACTCCATCGCCCGGAAGGCCGGCGTCAGCTCCGGCGGGAAGCGGCTCTCCTCGAGGACGAGGTTGCGACGGATGCCCACGATCTTGTCGACGTGCTCGATCAGGACCGGGCAGGCCTCGACGCAGGCGCCGCACGTCACGCAGTCCCAGACCGCCTCCTCGCCGATCGCGCCGGGCACGAGCGGGATCGCCAGCGCGCCGCGGCCGGGCGGTCGTCGAGGGCCGCCCGGGCCGCACGTCGGCGAGTTCGGGATGATTGAGCCCGCGCTCGCGGCGTCAGCATGGCGGATCCCCATCACGAGCGCCTTCGGGTCGAGCGGCTTGCCCGGTCGCGTGGCCGGGCAGGCGTCCTGGCAGCGCCCGCACTCGGTGCAGGTGAAGCCGTCGAGGACGTCCTTCCAGGCGAGGTCGCCGAGCGTCCGCAGGCCGTACGTGGCGTCCTCGGCCTCGAGGTCCATCGCCGGCAGGGCGCCCCGCGGCTCCAGCTTGCGAAGGTAGACGTTGAAGAAGCTCGTGACGACGTGGAGGTGCTTGGTCGTGGGAAGCCAGGCGAGGAAGGCCGCGACGAGGGCGATGTGGGCCCACCAGTGGGCGGCGAAGAGCGCCTCCAGGAGCGCGGGATCCGCGCCGGCAAGGGCGACGCCGAACGCGTTCGTGAGGACCGCCCCGGGCAGCGGGCCGTAGCGCGCGGCCTCGTAGGAGAGCGCGCCCAGCTCGGCCGCGACGATCGCGCCGATCAGGAGGAGGATCACGATCCCCGAGCGGCCCAGGGTGAGGCGCGCCGGCCGGACGACGAGCCGCCGCACCAGGGCGTAGGCCAGGGCGGCCAGCGGCCAGCGACCGCCGCCACGTTGCGCAGGAAGAGGACCGCCGCCCAGATCGCGCCGTCGGCGGGGGCGGCGAGGACCGCCTCCACGAGCCCGCCCGTGACGCGCGCTGGCGACCCCGATGCCGAGGAGCCACGAAGGCGGCGAAGATGCGCGTAGTGCATGACGCCGACCCGGACCTCGCGGAACATCCGGGTCTGCAGGATCGCGTACCGCAGCAGCGCCGCGGTGCGGCGCGGGACGTCGGCGAACGGTCGCGCCGGGCGGACGGCCGCGAAGACCCGCAGGTGGCGGGCCACGAGGAGCCCGAAGACGGCGACGCGCCCCGTAGAAGAGCGGGAAGACCAGCGGGTACCAGGGGACGCGGGCGATCGATTCGGTCACGGGTCAGGCCGTGGGGTCCGCGCCAGCCGGCGTGCTCGAACGGGTCCCGCCGAGGGTCTCGAGGGCATGGTCGAGGACCGGCTCCAGGGATGCCAGCGACTCGAGCGCACCGCGCGGGCTGCCGGGCAGGTTCACGATGAGCGAGCCCTGCGCGGACGCCGACGACCGCCCGGGACAGGATCGCCAGCGGGGTCTTCGCCCGGCCGTCGGCCCGCATCGCCTCCGCGAACCCCGGGACCTCGTAGTCGAGCACGGCCAGCGTCGCCTGGGGCGTGACGTCGCGCGGCGTCAGGCCGGTGCCGCCCGTCGTCACCACCAGGGCGTGGCGCGCCGCGGCCGCGACGAGGGCGGCCTCGATCCGGTCGAGCTCGTCGGGCACCGTCGCCCGCTCCACGGCGAAGCCGAGACCCGCCAGGCGCTCGGCGACGGCCGCCCCGGACACGTCGTCCCGCTCGCCGCCGGCGGCGCGGTCGGAGATCGTCAGGACGAGGGCCGTGCGACGCTCGGCCACCAGCTCAGCCCCCCGGGCGCTTCGGCGCGCGACGGACGCCGCCCGTGCGGGCCGGCCCCCGCACGCCCCGCGGGCGCGGGCCGCGCGGCGCCGCCGTCTCGACCGGCGGGCGCTCGCGGTGCCAGTCGCCGGACTTCCCGCCCGACTTCGAGACCAGCCGGATGGAGCGGATCTCGACGCCCTTCTCCACGCCCTTCACCATGTCGTAGAGGGTGAGGGCGGCAACGCAGGCCGCGGTGAGCGCCTCCATCTCGACGCCCGTGGGGCCGGTCGTGGCCGCCTCCGCGTGGATGCGGAACGCCGACGCCCCCCGATCCGGAGTGATCCGCACCACGACGTCGGTGAGCGGGAGCGGATGGCAGAGGGGGATCAGCTCGGACGTCCGCTTGGCGGCCATGACGCCGGCCAGCTCGGCCACGGTGAGGACGTCGCCCTTCGGGCCGCCGCCGTCGATCGCCAGCGTCAGGGTCTCCTGGGAGCAGGCGACCTCGCCCTCCGCGACCGCCCGCCGCGCCGTCGGCGCCTTGTCCGAGACATCCACCATCCGGGGCCGGCCGCCGCGGTCGACGTGGCTCAGGCGGCGGCGCTCCGCGCGAGGCTGCGGGCGGTCGTCCATGGCTCCTCCGCGGTGTCCCGGTGCGTCGAGGGGACCGTTCGGGCTCGGTCGAGCCACAGGGGGCTCGACGGGCGCTCCGGCGGGGAGCGCGTTGCCGGATTCTGGCACGACCGAGGCTGGCGGGAAGGCCGGAATCGCCCGCCTGCCGTTGCTTCCCCCGGCGGCCCGCGGGCCGACCCGCCGTCAGCTCGCGTCGCCGCCCGAGGCGAGGGCTCCGTCCGGCACCCGCGGTCCGTCCCGCGGACCCGCCAGGCGCTGCGCCACGGCCCACACGGCCGTGGTCAGGACGAGGCCGACGACCGCGACCGCCACGGAGGTCTCCGTCCAGAACTGGTAGGGAAACAGCTGGACGAGGCGGTCCGTCGCCGGGTCGAAGGTCCACGTCCCCTCGGCGAAGAAGAGCTGGTGGAAGAGGGTGAAGGCGGTGTCGAAGAGGAGGAAGAAGGCCACCCCGACGGCGATCGTCCCGACGGCCAGGACCTTTGCGCCAGTCGCGACGGCCCGCCAGAACCAGCGGGACCCGCGCGAGGCGAGCCCGGCCGCGAGGAGCGTGCCGAGCCCGAGAACGACGGCCGCGTAGAAGCCGAGGACCACGCTCCGCACGTCGGCCATGTGCGACCGCTCGCGATCGTCGAAGACCGGCCGCCCGCCGAGCTGCTGCTCGAACGTCCCCGGTCCCAGCCAGACCTCGAGCACCACGTCGCGCGTCACGGCGTCGACCTGCTCCGGCGTCCAGCCCGTCCAGGCGGCCGCGTCGGCGCGCCCCTGCGCGAACGAGACCCATGCCGGGTTGAAGAAGAGCGCGATCGTCACACCGCTGATGACGAGGGCGGTGGCGACCGCAACGGCGATGCCCGCCATGAGGCGGCCGGGACCCGCGAAGCCGTCGCCCGGCCCGCCGGCCTGCCGCGCTCCGCCGGCGGCCGGCTGCCCCCCGCTCACTCGTCCTCGAGCGTCCGGGCCTGCTCCCACCACGTCTCGATCATGAGGTCGCTCGGCGGCTCCACCCGGAGCTGCCCGGCGCCGCGCGCGATGGCGGCGCGGAACGCCTCGAGGTCGACGGCCAGGATCGCCCGGAGCCCCTCGATGCCCGCATACCGGAAGAGCTCGTGCTCCACCGCCCCGAAGCCGGCGAGGTTGAGCATGAGGGCCTCGTCACGCCACGCCAGGACGTCGTTCGTGGAGGCGTCGACCTGGTCGGCCAGCGTCTGGCGGCGCGTGACGGTCTCCGAGACCTCCAGGAGCAGCCCGGTCGTGAAGATCCCCTGGCGCTCGAGACGCTGGAGATGGATCGGCTCGATCCGGGACAGCTCGGTGATCGGCGGCACGGGCGCTGGCTCCTCGTCCGGGGGGCTGCTGGCGGCCGCCATTGTACGGTCCGGCGCCGTTGAGCGGCCCCGAATCGGCTACGCTGCCACCATCCAGGGAAGGAGGCGCGCCACGTGAGCGAGGAACAGCCCGCCCCGATCGACGTCCCGAACCCGGCGCCAGGCGCGGCCGACGCATTGGCGCCGGCACAGGAGAGCCCCGTCACCGCGGCCGCCCCGCCGAGCCGCCGGGCGGCGCTCCTGCGGTCCGGCCTGATCGTCGGCGTTCTTGTCGTCGTCTTCGGGATCATCATCCCGCGGTACATCGACTACGACGACGTCATCGACGCGTTCAAGGCCCTCACGCTCGACCAGTTCCTCGTGATCACCGCGCTCGGGGCCCTGGCCTGGGTCGTCAGCGGCCTCATCTTCAGCGCCCTCATCGAGGGCCTCTCGTGGATCCGGGGGACGATGTCCTGGCTCATCCTCGCCGGCATCGGCGCGAGCGTCCCCTTCGGCCCCTGGAACATGGGGGTCCTCTGGGTCGTGGTGCGCGGCTGGGGAGTCGGCAACGCCCCGGCGACGTCGGGGGTCGCCCTCTACGGCGTCATCAACATCCTGAGCCGGATGTTCCTGCCGCTGTTCGGGATCGTCGCGCTCGCTGTCGGCGGTGACCTCGCCAGCGCCAAGAGCTCCGGGACCGCCTGGACGATCACGATCATCAGCGCGGTGGCGTTCGTGCTCGTGACCGCGCTCATCGTCGGGATCGTGCGCTCCGAGCGGATCGCCGACTGGATCGGCCGGACCGGCCAGCGGGTCACGGAGTCGCTCATGCGCCGCCTCAAGCGAACTGGCGCGCCGGACGTGTCCGGAGCGATCCACCGCTTCCGCGACCAGCTCGGCCTCGTCATCCGGCGGCGTGGCGTCGCGGCCCTGAGCATCGCCGTCCTCGCCCAGTTCGCCTGGGCGGCCGTCCTCCTCATCGCCCTCCGCATCTGCGGGGTCCCCGCCGACGCGCTCTCTCCCAGCGTCATCTTCGGCATCTACGCCCTGGTGATGTGCATCACGATCATCCCGCTCTCCCCGGGCGGCGCCGGCGTGTCCGAGCTCCTCTTCATCTCGGCCTTCACGACGATCGCCGGGACCGGGTACGAAGCCGCGATCACGGCCGGGGTCTTCCTCTACCGGATGTACTTCTGGTTCGTGCCGATCCCGCTCGCGTGGATCCTGATGAAGGTGGCCCGGGGCCGGAAGCCGATCCTGCCGACGACGTCCGAGCTCCGCGACTACGCCAAGGGCGAGCCGGCCTGACGCACGGGTCCCCCGCCAGCCGCGGGTGCCCGGATCCCGGGTGTCCGGCGATCCCGGGTGTCCGGCGCCCGTCAGGCCTCGAGCGCCCGCGCCTCCCGCCGCAGCAGCTCCCAGGCCCGGTCGACGTGCCGCGCCTCGGTGCGCAGGCTGCCGATCGCCACGCGGATCGTGAAGCGGTTGCGCAGCCGGGTGTGGGAGAGGAAGACCTCGCCTGTCGCGTTGACCGCCGCCATCAGGCGCTCGTTCGCGGCGTCCAGCCCGGCTAGCACCCCGGGCTCGTCCTCGCGCCCGGCGAGCGCGGCCGGCCGCCAGCGCAGGCAGACCGTCGAGAACGGTGCCGGCGCCAGGCGCTCGAAGTCGGGCTCGGCGTCGACCGCCGCGGCCAGCTCCGCCGCCAGCCGGCAGTGGGCGTCGATCCGGCGGCGCATCCCGGCCAGCCCGAAGTAGCGCAGCTGCATCCACAGCTTGAGGGCCCGCATCCGGCGCCCCAGCTGCGGCTGGTACTCGGTGTAGTCGTGGACGGGGCGCTCGTGGTCGAGCGTGCGCAGGTACTCGGGAACCAGGCTGAACGCTTCCCGCACGACGTCCAGGCGGCGGCCCAGGAAGAGCGACGCGTCGAGCGGCGTGAAGAGCCACTTGTGGGGGTTCACGACGATCGAGTCGGCCCGCTCCCAGCCCGCGAACGGCCCGCGTCGGGCCGGGACGAGCGCAACCGCCCCGGCGTAGGCGGCGTCGACGTGGAGCCAGGCCCCCGCGCGGGCGGCGACGTCGGCGATCGCCGCCACCGGGTCGACCGAGGTCGACGAGGTCGTGCCGATGGTCGCCACGATGGCCGCGGGGACGACCCCGGCGGCCCGGTCCTCCTCGATGGCGTTCGCCAGCAGGTCGACGCCGCATCGCGTAGTCGTCGTCGGCAGGGATCCGGCGCAGGGCTGCCCGGCCGAGGCCCAGGGTCATGCAGGCCTTCTCGACGCTGCTGTGTGCCTCGGTCGAGGCGTAGACGGCCGGCAGCCCGCCACCGGCCCGGGCGGCGAGGCCGTCCGCCGCCGCGCGCAGCCCGGCGGCCTCGCGGGCGGCCGCCAGGGCGATGAGCGTCGAGGTGGAGGCCGTGTCGGTGAGAAGCCCGTCGAAGGAATCCGGCAGGCCCATCGCCTCGCGGAGCCAGCCGACGACAACCTGCTCCAGCTCGGTCCCGATCGGCGAGGTCCGCCACAGCATCGGGTTCTGGCCGAGGACGGCGGTCCACATCTCGCCCAGGATTCCCGGCGCGGACGCCGTCGTCGCGAAGTAGGCCAGGAACCCGGGGTGCTGCCAGTGGGTCGCGTTGGGGAGCACCAGGCGGTCGACGTCGGCAAGGATGGCCGCCAGCGGCTCGGGATCCTCGGGGGCCGAGGCCGGGAACGCCGGCCGGATCGAGCCCGGCTCGATCGAGGGGAGGACCGCGCGCGATTCGACGCCCGCCAGGTAGTCGGCCATCGCGTCGACGACGTCGTGCGCCGCGGCGCGGAAGCGCTCGGGGTCCATGTCGCCGAGGCCATCGCGCTGGGCCGCGTCGAGCTCGTCGCGCTCCTCGGGGTCGTTCGCCATGCCGCAAGTCTAGGCGCCGCATGCCTCTCGACGCCGCGCCTGTCGATGCATGCTGGCGGTGCCGCATGGCACCCGGCGCCGATCACGCCGGCCGCCCGGCGCTCACGGGAGATCCGGCACTTGCGCGACGCTCCGGGTCGCTGCACCGTTGAGAAGGCCCGGACGCGAGCGCGACCTGGCCGAGAGGCGCGATGCATGATCGCGAGATGGCACCCGATCCCCTGCCCTGCCGGCGTCCGGATGGCCTTCGCGACCCATCTCCACGGTCGCGATGCCGTCGTCTCCGTCTGCGAGGGCTCCCACACCTGGCACTGGCGGATCACGAGCCCGACGGGTCACCTCCTCGCGGAGGGCGACGCACCCGACCGGGACGCCGCCGAGCAGGCCGTCGAGGACGAGGTCTTCGCGGTCCATCCACCGACGGCCCACCTGATGGACGACCTGCTCTCCTAGGCGGCCCCGACCGCCCGGCGCGCCGCGCCGCCGCGCCGCGAGCCGTGTGCCGCCCCGCCGCGAGCCGTGCGCCGGCCTTCAGACGCCCAGCGCCGCGCCGATGATGGAGACGGCGATGGGGCGCTGATGGCGGTCGCTACTCCCGCACGAGGGAGCGGAGCGCCCGGTGCGGAGCCGGGGCGGCCTCAGGCGTGGGCTGGCACCTCGGCCTCCACGAGCGCCTTGAGCCTCTTGGCCGTCTTGTCGATCTCGCTCATCACCCATCGCTTGAAGAGATGCTTCGCGGCCCATTCACCGACGAGGCCGAGAGGCATGACGAACTCCTCCTCCATCGCGAGGTCCGTGCCGCCAGCCGCCGGCTCGAGGCGCACGAGCATCTTGGCGCGGGGGCTCTCGTGCCCGAAGATCTTCGGCCGTTCGAACTGCGTGATCCTCCGGCGGCTCTCCGTCCTGCGACCGAACACCGATCCGACGATCGTGAAATCGGTGCCAATGGCGGCCGCCGACGGGTCCGTGAAGTCCTTGATCTCGACCCCGGGGTCCCATTCGGGGCGCCGCCGCGGGTCGGTGAGCACGTCGAACACCCGCTCCGGCGGGGCGCCGATATGGATCGAGTACGTGAACCGGCTCATCGGCGCCCTCCCCGGGACGCTCGTCTCAGGTCGGTCTCGCATTGGCTCGGCGGGGTCCCGGCGGCCGGGTGTGGGCCGCGTGTCAGAGCCTCCCGCTGGTGGGCACGGTAGACGCGGATCGCGGGGTTGGCGAGAGGCGAACGGCCCCCGGACGCCCGGTGCGCGTTCCATCCATCGGCGGAGCGATGCCTGATCGAGCCGGGCTGCCTCAGGCGCTCGCGGGCCGCCGATGCATGAAGACGAGCCACAGGAGCATCCACGCGGCCATGACCAGGAGGAGCACGACGACCGTGAAGTAGAGGGCCGCCTCGAGCTCCGGGGCCACGCCCAGCACGATGGCGGCCAGGGCAAGGGCCGAGGCGCCGATGAAAAGCAAGGAGGCCGCATTCTCAAGGGCGGTCTGGACGGCCGGCCGGGTCGCCATCACGATCGGCACGGCCTCCTTGTACTCGGGTGCGCGGACGTGGACGAACCAGAGCACCACGAAGACGATCGCAACCAGGACGCTGCTCAGCACCAGCACCTCGTGGTCGCCGAGGTCATAGCCGCCCAGGGTCACCGGGGCGAGGGCCGCGATGACGGTCAGCACCCCAAACCCCACCACGAGACGCATGGGCGCGACCTCCTGCGGCTCGCCCGCGCCGCCGCTCCGCACGGCGATGAGCGCCCCGAAGCCGACGAACACGCCGGCGATCTCCGCCACCGACAAGAACAGCTCGGTGTCCTGCATGGCTCGTCTCCTCCCGCACATCGTGATCGGGGTCACGATGAGCGCAGCATGGCGGGCCGTCGAGAGGCGGACGACCCCCGGTCGCCCGGTGCGCGTCCCATGGGGCGGAGCGCCCGGTGCGGAGCCGGGAGGCGCGGGAGGATCGGAGCGATCCGCCCTACGGCGTGGGGGGATCGCCGGGGAAGATCTGGCCCTGGATCTTCCAGGGCTCGTATCGTCCGGTCCACAGCTCGAAGTAGGACAGCCCCTCGTAGGCGCCGGTCCCCTTGTACCAGAAGGCGAGGATGTCGCCGCGATCCGAAGACCAGACGCCGGAGCCGGTGCCTTCCCAGGCTCCGCCGTCATTCTCGAGGCGTGCCGTGCCCCACTGGACGGCGGCCCCGCTGACGGGCATCCGCGTCCCCTTCTCGAACGTGCCCCACAGGTCCTGCTTCCATGGGGCGATCTCGGTGCCCCGTGACGCGGGGATCGACGGCATACACGGTGCACTTCCAGAGCATGTCCCGGTAGTGATGGACGCCGTCGGCGTCGGTCGTTGGGGTCCCGAAGTCGCCCGTGGGACAGGTCGCTCTGCCCGTGACCACGGCCACCGCGGGCTCGGCGACCGGCCCATCGGCCTCTAGCCGCGTGAGCGTCGTCCCCTCCGAGTAAGGGGGTGGAGGATCTCCCGGGAAGATCTGGCCCTGGATCGTCCAGGGTTCCGAGCCCGTGATCAACTCGAAGTAGGACAGCCCCTCGTAGCCGCCGGTCCCCCTGTACCAGAACACCATGATGTCCCCGCGTCCGGGCAGGGACCAGACGCCCCAGTTGCCGGCCCTCCCAGGCTCCCCCGTCATTCTCGAGGCGCACGCTGGCCCACTGGACGCCCGAGCCACGTCCTGCGTCGGGGTTCCCCCACACGTCCATGTTCGCGGACGCGGTGTGGGTGCCGCTGACGCGAGGATCGTCGGTTGTGTCGGTGCAGTCGATGGGCAGATCCCGGACCTGCCAGGTGTCGTCGGGGTCCTGCGTCCAGTCCGGGTTCAAGCCGGGGCACCTATCGGGTGCCGCTGACCAGGGTCACCGGCCCGTAGGTCACTGGGGTCGGCGCAGGGGTTGGCGTCGGTGTGGCGACCGCCGCCGAGGGCACGCCGGCCGGGGTCGGCGATGCGGGCAATGGAGTCGGGCTCGCGCCGGCGCCACAGCCGGCCAGCAGGGTCAGGGAGGCCAGGCCGGCCAGCAGCCGGCGGCCCGCGTCGCGTCCTTCCACACCAGTTCCCCCTGGGACGCCTTCGCGGGTCGGTCTCGCCAGTGGCTCGGCGCGGTCCCGGCGGCCGGTGTTCGGGCCGCGTGTCAGAGCCTCCCGCTGGCGGTCACCGTAGACGCTGTTCGCGGGCCTGGCGAGAGGCGAACGGCCCCCGGACGCCCGGTGCGCGCCCCATCCTCCGGGGCGGGCGGAGCGCCCGGTGCGGAGCCGGCGGGTACGACGTAGAGTGGCAGGTGGCGGGAGCGGGGACGATGAATCGCTGGAAGATTTGGGCCAGTGTCCTGATCTTCTTCGCGTTCGTCATGGGTTCGGCAACGGGCGACACGCCGGCAGAGGCCGCGCAGCATCAGATGGCAGCGGCGGGCGCGACCGTTGCGCTTGTCCTGCTCCTGGCGGCTGTCGGGTGCCGGGAAGTATGGCGCAGGACGCGTCACGTGACGGGCCAGGATAGGAACGGCTGGGTCTGTCCCCGGTGCAGTTCGGCGCTGCCGGGATCTCCTAAGTCAGGCTGGTCGCCGGAGCAGGCGGCGAGCATCCTTGGCCTCTCACCCACCGTGGCCGCGGCAACCTTGGAGGCCAGATGACCGGGCGACTGCCAGGACGCAACGACCCGTTCGAGGGACGAGGCGCCATCCGGACTCGGCGTCGCCAGCGGGCCAAGGGCATGGTGGCCCTGGGGCTCGCGGTGATCGCCGTCGGCTTGACCGCGGCCGCGTGGCTGCGGCTCCTCCTCCCGTTCGTTTCCTGACGCGACAGCGCAACGAACGGCCCCCGGCCGCCCGGTGCGCGTCCCGGCCTGCCGTGGAGAAGGTCAGCGCTTCGCCAGCGTCCTGATGATCGAACGGAAGACCAGCAGAGCCACGACGGCGACGGCGGCGCGCTGCAGGGTGAGACGGTTCATGTCGAGGGCGGGCTTCCACTCGACCTCGCCGCCCTTGATGACGTAGACCCCGGCCGGGGACGCTCGCAGCCCGTACCCCATCCCGTATCCAGAGCCCGCGGCGCCGTTCTCGACTGCCTCCTCGCTCGCGCCCTCGAGTTTGGCCCCAACGCCCGTCCCGCCACCGCCGCCCGCACCCCCCATGATGTTGGCCACGGGGATGACGGTCAGGCCTTCCTTCTCGTAGGGCTCGCCAAACACACGCTTGACCGTCATGGCCTCTCGCGCATGGTTGAGTACTTCCTGAACGTCCATCGTGTGATCTCCTCGGCGATGGTGGGTCTGGCGTTCCATCCCGGCTCGGGCCTGCCATGCGGTGAAGCACCACGACGACCCGAGCGGTCAGTGGATGTGGAGGTGCGACTCCTCTGCGTCGTGGCCGAGGAGGAGGCAGCCGGTCGTTGTCTCGTGGGTGCTGCGCTGGTTGGGCCCGGAGTCGCCCGTGCGTTCCAGCCGAGCGGGTCGATCGCGGCCATCGGTTCGACGATCCCAAACGCGGCTCACCAAGCGGCTCATCCATGCCGCCATGGAACGCCTCATCCGCACGTTCCATCCCTCCGAGAGACGCTCTCCGTGTCGGTCTCGGCAGTGGCTCGGCGCGGGTCCCGGGAGCCAGAGCGCGGACCGCGTGTCAGAGCCTCCCGCTGGCGGGACGATGCACGCGGTGCCGGGAAGTGTCGAGAGGCGAACGGCCCCCGGACGCCCGGTGGCAGACCCATCCCGGCAGGCCGGAGCGGAGCGTCAGTGTTGGGGCTCCGGGTCGAGCGCGTAGAGCGCGGCGGCGTTCCCGGTCTCGAGCGCGGTGGCGACCTCCTCCATCGGCACGGGTGCGAGGGTGAGGCTGACCGGGCCACCGTCGATGGAGAGCCGGCCCGAGCGCGGGAAGACCGTCCCGAGGAGGGTGCTCCTGCCCGGGGGGACGCCGGGCGGCTCGGGCGTCAGCCTCGGGTCCCGCTGGCCCGGCACCACGAGGGTGACCGTCGCGGCGACCGTGCCGCAGGCCCCGCAGAGATACGTCGCGCTGGCGCTCACAACGGCTCTCCCTCACCCAGGGTCTCCATCTCGATCACCGTCCGTTCGAGCTCGTCGATGAGGGCCGGCGTGTGGGCCGGGTTGCGTCGGTATCCCGTCACGAGGCTGCGGTTCCGTCCGTGTCGAACGGCCCTTGTCGATCGCGCTCGACAGATACATGTTGTCGCTCCAGCCCCGTGATGAGATGAGGCCGGGGCGATCGCCGAGGTGTGGACATGCGAGGCTGGGGCGCACGGCACCGATCCGGAGTCCTACTTGTCGCAGCCGTGATCCTCACGGGATGCGCGGGGGCCGGGCCCTCCTCCCCGGCGGCGACGACCTCGACTGCTCCAACATCGTCGATCGCCCCACCCGAGGCGACGGAGACGCCTGCATCGACAGCGTCGATGGTCGTCTGTCCGCCGCTGGCGGAGGGAGCGAGCACCCCCACCGCCCAGCCGGGCGTGTGGCCCGGGCCCTACCTGTCGGAAGAGGCCCTCGACGCTGAGACCACGGAGCTCATTGCGGCGATCGGCAACCCCGACACGGGATCACCATCCCCTGCGTGGCAGGCGTTCGTGGCCTCGCTGGGCACCGGCGATGCGGAGGAGATCCGGGCGAGCGCCGAGACCGTGATCGGGCACCTGCGGAACGCGTGCGCCGCCGTCGCGCCGTACTTGGACCAGCCCGGGACCGGCCCGTGGTCGACGGACGTGCGTGGACTCTTCGACGGGGTTGCACGAGCCGTCGCCGCGATGCGCGACGCCGCCATCGGGGACGACCAGGCAGGGCTCGAGGCCGGACAGATGCAGATGCAGGTGGCGCTCCTCGACCATTTCTACCAGTCATTCAAGTTGAGCGACCCCGAGGTGTATCGGGTCCAGCTTCAGGACCGCCAGTCGTCAACACCTGCACCAGGTAGCTCGGCTGCGCCCATCGCCACGGTGACCGCAACCGCCTCGCACGTCCGATGGGGGATGGTCCAGGTCGGGGGCGCCTTTGATGGCGACCCGGCATCGCCGTGGCTCGCCGGTGCCGTCCCGGCGCCGCAGTGGATCGAGGTCGACTACGGCTCGGAGGCGACGATCGCCGGCATCCGCCTGCTGACCTACCAGGAGATCGACGGCGCGACCGAGCACCTCGTCACCGTCCGGACGGACGCGGGCGAGGAGACGGAGCTCGTGCGGTTCACGGGCGACACCAGCGACGGACAGTGGCTCGAGTACACCGCACCAGCTCCGGTCCCGGGCATCCGGTACGTCCGCGTCACCACCCTGAAGACTCCGTCGATGATCGGCTGGCGCGAGGTCGAGGTCCAGGTCATCGGAACCGTCCCGTAGGATCTCGACGCCGTCTCGACCGGGGACATCCAACGACGTCCGATAGGAGCCCGCCGAGTTCGAGGTTCGCCTCTGCGGGACTGCCGCGGTCCTGCGGTACCAAGCCGAGATGGAGAGGCCCGGCTTCGTCGCTCGACTCTGGCACACCGACCTCTACGAACGCCGCGGTTGACGCTGGCAGGTCGTCTGGTCGCAGGCCACTCGCCTCGCTGAGTGACGCTTGGGCGGGGTCGATCCCCAAACCCGAGCCAACCAGACAGCAGCCCCGGCGAACAGTACGCAGAGCCGGGGGCCGGGGTGGGGACAGGCAATGGCGGCTGAGTGCTCGCTGTCTCGGCGGGTCTGTCGCCTATCTGCCGAACCTCGCTCAGGGTGCCGGGTACACCCACTGGTTCAGGACCTTGCCGTCCTTCAACTCGATAGACCCCGAGGCCCGGGTACGTGGCGTCGGGAGCGCCGAACTTGATGAACACGGCGACGAAGTTGTCCTGCCGGATCGGGGCCGAGGTGCTCGTAACCTTGAAGTTCTGAGCGGCCAAGTCCTTGACCTTCGTCTGGATCTCCTCCAGCCCCGTCGATGTCTCGTTGGCAACCATGTCGTGGAATACCGCGTTGGGCGCATAGAGCGCCGCGACCTTGGCCGCGTCGTAGGGGGTGCTCCACACGGTGTTCAGGGCGTCCGAGAACGCCACGTCGGGGTTGGCCGTGGGCGATGGGGTCGCGGGCGTCTGGATCGTGACGGCGCCGCAGGCGCCCAAGAGCGCGACGGCCAGCAGCAACAACCCGAGGCGGACGGCCACGCGAGAGCCGAACATCCTGCATCCCTCCCTGGGACGCACTTGCGGGTCGGTCTCGCCAGTGGCTCGGCGCGGTCCCGGCGGCCGGGTTTGGACCGCGTGTCAGAGCCTCCCGCCAACCCGTCACCGTAGACGCGAGCCAGGCATCTGGCGAGAGGCAAACGGCCCCCGGACGCCCGGTGCGCGTCCCATCCTCCAGAGCGAGCGGGAGAGGCGATCGACCCCAGGGGTGCGGGGTCGGGCGGGGTCTCCTGGGACGGTCAGCCGAGCTTGGCGAGCCCGCGACCGATCCCGTACCCGACGAGGAGCGGGACCGCACAGATGACGAAGAGCTGGACGGTCCCACCCACGTCGACGGGCTCGTCCATTGCGACGACGGACGCCACCTCCACCGCCACGCACCCGACGAGCAATCCGGCGAGCAGCGGCCCGGTCCCATCCCAGCCGCCGACGAGGGCAGCGCCGACCAGCCCGGCGACCGCGGGGCTGCCGATCAGGACAAGGAAGACGAACCCCGCGACCGCGCCGGCGAATGGGCCCGCGTACGTCTGGGAAGCCACGGCCGCGTACCCCACCGGGATCAGGACGCCCGCAGCCGCGATCGCGGCCGCGGCGCCCGGTCGCAGCCAACGCCCGCCTGCGTCCTGGGTCGACATGCTCCTGCCAGCTCCCTCGAGTGCGGGGGAGCCTCCGCACGGAGTGGTCCCGGCGGCCGGGGCGTGGACCGCGTGTCAGAGCCTCCCGCCGCCGGTCACCGTACGCGGCGGTCGGGCATCTGGCGAGAGGCGAACGGCCTACGGCTTCGGCCGCTGCTCGACGTCCCCCGGGTAGTGCCGCAACACCCGTTCGAGCTCCTTCTCCGTCAGCCCGCGACCGAGGCGTCGCCGCGAGTCCTCCTCGGCTCCCTCGAGGAACGCCTGGCGGAGTCGCTCGTTCAGGCGGGCGCGGCGGTCTGGGCGGCCGTGGGGCATGATCCACCGCCGCCACATCGCGGCGCGTCGTCATCTCACTTGGCGCTGATCAGCAGGAAGATCGGGTAGTCCTTGATGAGCAGGCCCTTGATCACGGTGTCTCCACGCGACGTGGACGTCATCAGTGCTTGCGACGTGCCGTGTACGACGTCGATCGCCGTGACCGCCACGTCCTTCTGCCCGAGCGTCACGGTCGCGGCGATGCCCGGGTCCTCATCGACCGGCAGCCAGTCGTTCCAGAGCGCGACGAGGCGGTCACCGTTGGGGAGCGCGAAGGCGTATTGCCGGACGTGCATCGCCGCCGTCGTCACCCCGACGGGGACGCTTGTCGGCTGAGCCCCCGCGAGCAGGACGTTTGTGTTCCGGATGACGTTCTGGTCGTCGCCGGCGCAGGGGGCGATGACCGCCGCGACGCCGAGCCCGCGATGCGTCGCGGTCGTCCGCACCAGGTACTTGCTGGAGGCCGCGCCCGAGACCGGCTGCTCCCACTCGTAGCCGGGCTGCAGGGGCGTCGTCCAGTGCATCTCCCCGGCGTGGTACTCGCCGTGGAAGCCGGCCGCCTCGGCCCGTGTCTCGATCTCGCGAACGACGTCGGGGTAGCCCTGGTAGTACGGATCGTCGGCGCGGTCCGCGTAGAACGGGTGCCAGGAGATCGCGTCCACGAGCGGCAGAACGCCGGAGCCGATGAGGTCGAACAGCCACTCGGTGCGCAGGGTGTACCGGACGTACTGCCCGTACCCGGGATAGTCCATCTCCCCGAACCCGGCAACGGCACCGATGGCGATCTTCGCGGCCGGGGCCTCGGCGCGGATGACCGGGACGACCTCGCGGACCATCGCGACGTAGTCCGCGAGGGAGACCGCGATGTCGGGCTCGTTCCACAGCTCGAAGTAGCGGACCCGGTCCTGGAAGTGGCGGACCATGAAGCGGACGTACTCGGCGTACCGCTCGATCTCCTCCGCTGTCGCGAGGTGCTGGCCGTACACCTCGTTGTCAGCCTCTCCGATGCCGAGGGTCATAACGACTGTCATCCCGTTCGTCGCGTAGTCGGTGATCACAGCGTCGGCAGCCGGATCGATCACGAACACGCCGGGCGAAGTCTCGACGTTCTGCCAATTGAGGACGTCGTTCGCGAACGCGGCGTGAACCCAGCGGAAGCCGACCGGGTACAGGTTCTCGGACGGTTACGGCGGCAGCTCGGTCCCGATCGCGGTCCCGATCTGGTTGTCGGGCATGTCCGGGGTCGGCACCAGGGAGGGATGGTCGAACGGCCGGTCGCCCGCCTGGGCCGTCCTATTGACAAACTCTGCCTTGCAGAGTACTCTGCGGCATGTAAGCTGGCTTGGGGAGCGAATGACCGTGATGACCCACCTCCCGGACCTCAGGGCCCTTGAACGACAGGCATTCAGCAAGTTCTACGAGGACGGGCTCTTCGACATCCTCCTCGGCCTGATGATGGTGGCCATCGCGTTCGGCGCCGTCATCCAGGATTGGCTCGCCAGCGAGCTGGCGAGCTTCGCGGTGATGCTCGCGGCCGCCGTCGTCCTCGTGAGCTCCTTCACGATCCTGCGAGTCCGACTGCTGCGCCCGAGACTGGGCGACTTCAAGCCCCGGCCCGAGCGCCGACGCAGGATCACCGCCACGAGGCTGGTTCTCCTGGGGTCCATGGTGCTCGGGGTGGTGGCCTTCGGTATCGGCGGGGTCGCCGGAGGCACGGGGACTCCGCCAGCAACGGTGGAGGTCCTGCTGCCGGTCGTGTGGTTCGTCAACGCCACCGTCGTCCTCGGCCTGATGGCGTACCTGCTCGACGTTCCACGCTTCTACCTCTACGGCGTGCTCTTCGGACTGGTGGGACCCCTGCTGATCTGGCCGGACGTCCTGTGGGGCGTCCGCGTACCACCGCCGCTGGCCTTCGGGATCCTGGCGGCGCCGATCCTCGCCATCGGCGTCTGGAAGCTCGTGCACTTCGTGAGGACCTACCCGGTTCGCGTGAACCCCGAACCGGAGGCGGACCTTGGCGACCGATGACCGCGGGGCCGGTCAGGTGGGCGTGGACCGCCTGATCCACGAGCCGGCTCGGCTGTCGATCATGGCCAACCTGTTCGTGGTCGAGAGCGCCAACGCGACCTACCTGCTCCAGCAGACGGGGCTCACCTGGGGCAACCTCGGCTCTCACCTGACCAGGCTGGAGACGGCGGGCTACGTGGCGATCGAGAAGGGCTATCGGGGGCGGAAGCCGCACACGATGGTCGCGCTGACCGACGAGGGACGCACGGCCTTCCGCCGGTATCGGGCCGCGATGCAGGAGGCGCTCGGCGGGCTGACGGACTGACGCGGCGGGACAGGCGCCTCGGCGACCGAAGCGCGCTCAGAACGAGGGCAGACACAAGGTGACGCCGGAGCCCGGAAGGCGCGAACCCAGCAGGTCGGGCATCGCCGGATACGCCTGGGTCCTTGCGCTCAGCGTCGGACTCGTCTCCGGGGTTGCCATCGGAACGCCTATCGGCCACGTCGGGGCGGGCATCGCCCTGGGCGTGTCGGTGGGCGTGGTCGTGGGGTTGATCCTGATGTGGCGGTTGACAGAAGCTCGACCGCGGCGGTGAGACTCGTGTCGAGCCCGAACGCGGTAGTCGGCGCAAGGTGGGTCTGGCGGCGCATGCCTAGTCATCCCTCCGCACGCACAAGATCACGCCATGGAACGGGCGCCTGCAGTGCGACGGCCGTTCGGTGAGGACCTGGCCAACGTCTCGAAGCTCCTCGGCCACCGTGATCCCGCGACGACGGCGAATGTGTATGGCCAGGTCAGATCACGAATTCAAGAACCCCCGGAGGAGTCCTCCGGGGGTTCTCTCGTGCTCAGGGAAATGGTCGGGGTGCCGCGATTTCGAACGCGGGACCTCCTGAACCCCATCTAGCGCCAGCGCCCGCACGGGAGCCCAATTCGTGCGTACAGCGGGTATCCGTCCGTCTATCTGGTAGCCCGGTTTCGGAGCCCGTTGTGGGTACGGATTGTGGGTACGGCAGGGCGACCGGCCGGGACATGGCGACACCCCCGGCCACGCTCATTGCGCCGGGGGTGTGGGGCAGAGTCTAGGCCCCCCGGACGCCCGGTGCGCCTCCCACCCGCCGAGGCGGGGCGCCCGGCGCGGGAGCCGGGGTCACGCAGAGGGTCAGGACGTCGCGACGGCGAGGTCTGCGTTCATCTCGCGAGCCACCGCTTCCGGGTCCTGGCCTTCGAGTGGCACCAGCAGCATCAGCTTCGAATCCCACGTGATCCGCAGGGCTCGGGCATCGTCGCTCGCGGTAGCATGCGGCGCCTCGAGGACATGCGTGAACGACCTCGAGGCGACGAGGATCCGCCCGCCAACCCAGCGGACGTCAACCTCCGTGCCCACGGGAAAGATCCGGTCCTTGGCTGCCAACCGCCAGCGGCCGAAGTCCGTCTCCGTCAGGGACTTGACTGCGCTCATCGCGCACCTCCATCGGCCACAGGATCGACCAGTGCCACAGCAGGCCGCCAGAGGCGTTGGACCTGAAAGTGGCCCCGAACCGGCAATCGCCCCCGGTCGCGTCGCCGCCGTCCCCATCCCGGCGGACCAGAGCGGGCAGGGCGCCCCGACGCCGGGGGCCGTGGTGAAGTTCTAGGCCGGACGCCGGGTGCGCGTCCCAACCCCGAGGAGAGCGGTGCGCCCGGTGCGGAGCCGGGGGCCGTCGTCAGCGTAACCGGCATGGAAACGCCCCGGTCGAGGGTGAGGCTCGCGGCGATCTCAGCCCGACGACCATCCGATACGCCTTCGCGGTCCTGCGGATCGCGCTCGCCAGGGCCGTGCGGGCGGGCAAGGTGACACGCAACGTCGCCGTGCTCGTCGACCCGCCGGCCATGGCCCGGGTGGAGCTGCACCCGCTCACGGCCGACGAGGCCCGCCGCTTCCTGGCGTCGGTGGCCGGTGATCGGCTCGGGCCGCTCTACACGGTGGCGGTCGCGACTGGGGCGCGGCAGGGCGAGCTGCTGGCGCTCCGGTGGGATGCCGTCGACCTAGAGGGCGGGACGCTGGCGGTGCTCGGGACGCTCCGCCGTGGGACCTCCGACGTGGCCGAGCCGAAGACGGAGCGATCGAAGCGGACGCTCGTCCTGTCGGCCATCGCCATCGCCGCCTTGCGCGCCCAGCGAGTCCGCCAGGTGGAAGAACGGCTTGCCGCCGGCCGACGGTGGCACGACGAAGGTTTCGTCTTCACGACGAGCACCGGCGGGCCGCTCGACTCGCGGAACGTCACCCAGTCATTGCAGCACGCGCTCGCGCGCGCGGGTTTGCCGCAGCAGCGGTTCCACGATTTGAGGCATGCCTACGCGACGTTGATGCTGGAAGCCGGCGAGGAGCTGGCCGTAGTCTCCCGCTCGCTTGGCCACAGCGAACCTGAGCACGACGGCAGATGTCTACGCGCATCTCACCCGGACGATGCAGGACCGCTCGGCGGCGCGGATGGACGGCATTCTCGGCACCGGCTAGAACCCGTTGTGGGTACAAGTGTGGGTACGGCCCGAATCAAAGAGGCCTCTGGCAGTCCGCCAGAGGCCTCTTTCGTGCTCAGATCGATGGTCGGGGTGCCGCGATTCGAACGCGGGACCTCCTGAACCCCATTCAGGTGCGCTACCAAGCTGCGCCACACCCCGACGCGGCCAAGAATAGCAGAGGCGTTCGAGCGCGCCAGCCCCGGCGTCGAGCTCTGACGGAGGGAGCGGACTCCGGTCGTGGGCCGGCCTCAGCTGGTCGCGCCCGTCGTATCGCGCGGACGATCGCCGCTCGCCGCCACGTCGCTCAGGCGCATCGGGTCGAGGAGCCGGATCCCGTCGCGCGTGACGAGGACCAGCCCCTCCTCGTGGAGCTCGTGGAGGCTCCGGGTCACGACCTCCCGCACCGACCCGATCGCGTCGGCCAGCTCCTGCTGGCTCGCCCGCACGACCAGGTGGCGCCCCGGTCCCCGGCTCGCCAGGAGGAGCAGCTGGTGCACGAGGCGCTGGCGGACCGGGCGGAAGGCCTGCTCCGAGATGTCGTCGAGCAGCCGGTACAGCTGGCGTGTCAGCTCCTCGGCGCAGGCGCGGGCAACCCCGGGGTCGCTCGCCAGCTGCGCCCGGAGGGTGTCGACGCGCAGGGCGACGATCAGCGAGCTCGTCATCGCCTGGATGCTCATGGGCGCGGGGCCGCCGATGACGAGGGCGAGGCCCGCCACGTCTCCGCTCCGCGCGTAGCGGACGGTCACCTGCCGCCCGTCGGGAGACGTCAGGAACACGCGGAGGAGGCCGGTCACCACCACGATGAGGCGCGGGCTCTCCTCGTCGCGGTAGATGAGGGCCCCGGCCGGCAGGTTGATCCGGATCGCCTCGGCCAGGAGGCGATCCGCCGCGCCGCGCGGGAGGGCGAAGAGGAAGCCGTCCTCGAGCCCGTCCCGAGCCAGCTCGTCGAGTGCATCCATCGATCGGTCCATGGTCGTCGTGCCGCGGTGAGCCTCCGCGGAGTCCGGTCTGACGATACGGCGAACTGCCGCGCGGACCCAAGTGCCGGATGGGGCGAACGGTCGGGGCCCGGGTGACCCCGGTCACGCGGGCCCCGCACCGGCGTCACTGACGCCCGCCCGCCGCCGCGCCATCCTGACGAGGCGGTCGGAGCCCGCGGATGCGCCGCGGACCGACAGCAGAACGGGACTGGGACAGACATGGTCGTCACCGAGAAGGAGATCGCCTCGGCCCGGCGGGTCGAGTATCGGATGGAACGGATGCCGATCAGCGAGCACCCGGAGGCTCACCTCTCCGAGCTGCTCGACCGGCTCAACGAGCTGGGCAAGCAGGGCTGGCGCGTGGTGAGCGTCGACCTGACGCATCACCCGTCGTACTCGCCGGCCGCCCAGCCGGCGGTCCCCCTGCCCATCCTGCTCGAGAAGGCGGCGATGGGGACTCGACCGGTCGAGTACCGGATCGAGCGGATGCCCTTCCAGGAGCACCCCGAGGCCCACCTCTCCGAGCTGCTCGACCGGCTCAACGAGCTGGGCAAGCAGGGCTGGACCGTGGTGAGCGCGGACCTGACGCATCACCCGTCGTACTCGCCGGCGGCGCAGCCGAGCACCCCGTTGCCGGTGCTGCTGGAGCGGGAGGTCTGACGCCGGCGCCCACGCTCGAAGCCGCAGGACGAAGGCCCGATCTGACGGTCGGGCCTTCGCCACGCTCGGCGCCGGTCCTCGGTCCGGCTCAGCCCCGGCGGCGAACGCTCGCGGTCCGCGTTCCCCCGCTCCGGGTCCCGGCGCGCCTCCGGCGCGGGCGCTCGGTCCCGCGGTTGCGGAAGATCAGCCGGATCGGCGCGCCGTGGAATCCCAGCACGTCGCGGATGCGGTTCTCCAGGTAGCGCTTGTAGCTGAAGTGGATCAGCTCCGCGTCGTTGGCGAAGAAGATGAAGGTCGGCGGCTCGATCCCGGCCTGCGTCGCGTAGAAGAGCTTCGGCCGGCGGTTCTTGGCGGCAGGCGGCACCTGGCGGGCCGTCGCCTCCGCCAGGAGCCGGTTGAGCTCGCCGGTCCCTATCCGCTTGCGCCGCTCGCCCCAGACGTCGACCGCCATCTCCAGGACGCGGTCGACGCGCTGACCGCTCTTCGCGCTGATCGAGACCACCGGGGCGAAGTCGAGGAACGGGGCCTCCCGGCGGATCCAGCCGACGTACTGGTCGAAGGTGCGGTCCGTCTTGTCCTCGACGAGATCCCACTTGTTGACGGCGATGACGAGGCCCTTCCCCGCGTCCACGGTGTACCCGGCGACGTGGGCGTCCTGCGCCGTCAGCCCGTCGACGGCGTCGACCACGAGGACCGTGATGTCGGCACGGTCGATCGCCTTGAGGGCCCGCAGCGTGGAGTAGCGCTCGGCGGCCGGCCCCGAGGCGACCTTGCCGCGCCGCCGGATGCCGGCCGTGTCGACGAGGACGACCTCGCCCTGGCCGTAGGCGAGGCGCGTGTCGAAGGCGTCCCGGGTCGTTCCCGGGATCTCGGAGACGATCGCCCGCTCCTCCCCGAGGAGGGCGTTGAGGAGGCTCGACTTCCCGACGTTGGGGCGGCCGACGAGGGCGATGGTCACCGGCCCGGGCAGGCCGTCGTCGGCGAACGCGAGCTCGTCCGGCTCGAGGCCCTCGGCCAGCTCGTCGGCGATCAGGTCCGCCTCGCGGTCGGTCTCGGCCTCGCGGGCCTTGCGAGCACGCTCGACCTCGCTCTCGGGCGGCAGCGCCAGGACGATCTCGTCGAGGAGGTCGGCGACGCCGCGGCCGTGCGCGGCGCTGATGGGCCAGGTCTGGTCCCAGCCAAGGGCCCAGAACTCCGCGGCGTCGAGCTCGCGCTTCGCGTTGTCGGCCTTGTTGACGGCGACGAAGACCGGCGCGGTGGCCCGCCGGAGCAGGCCCGCCGCCTCCCCGTCGGCCGGCGTGAGGCCGGTGGTCGCGTCGACGACGAAGACGATGACGTCGGCCTCCGCGATGGCGAGACGCGCCTGCTCCTGGACCTTCTCCTCGATCGCGTCCCCCGGGACGAGCTCCAGGCCGCCGGTGTCGACGACGAGGAAGGTGCGGCCGTTCCACTCGCCCTCGCCGTAGATCCGGTCGCGGGTCGTCCTCGCGCGGTCCTCGACGATCGCCGCCCGGCCATCGCCGACGACCCGGTTGAAGAGCGTGCTCTTGCCGACGTTGGGCCGACCGACGATCGCAACGACGGGCAGCGAGGCGGTCCCGGTCAACGGGCGGCCCGCGCCGCGGCCGGGGCGCTGGCCGGCACGGTCGCGGCAGCGGCAGGGCCGGAACCCGCAGTGCGCTCGCTGAGGCCGAGCCGGCCCTCGTGGGCCGCCTGGGCGGAGATGCGCGGGTTCACCGGGAGCGAAGTCGTCCTGCCGGCCGGCGTGGCGGCGGCGTTGAGCGCCTCGAAGGCCAGCTCGCGGGCCCGCGCCTGCGCGCCGGGCGTGCCGGCCATCTCCAGGATGCGCTCCGCCACGAGCTCCAGGTCCTCGATGGGCGTCGACGTGCCCCCGGTGACGCCGACGAGGCGGGCCTCGCCGAAGACCGCCGGGTCGACCAGGTCGCGGGCGTGCTCGATCTGCATCACCGGCGTGCCGACGATCTCGCAGAGGCGGGTCAGCTCCTTGGTGTTCGCGCTGCTGCGCCCGCCGACGACCACCATGAAGTCGACCTCCCGGGCGGTCTCGACGGTGTCCTCCTGGCGGCGGATCGTCACCGGGCAGACGGTGTTGACGATCTTGAGCTCGTGGGCGAGGTGGACCATGCGCGCCGCCAGTCGCTCGAACTTCCACGGGGGCTGCGTGGACTGGGTGATGAGGGCCATCCGCTTCCTGCGCGGGATGCTGTCCCAGTCCTCCTCCTCGTCGACCACGATGGCGTCCGGCGCGATGCCGAGCAGGCCAACGACCTCGGGATGGTTCGGCGTGCCGAGGAGGACGATCGTGTAGCCGTCCTCCACCAGCCTCTGGAGCTGCTTCTGCTCCGCGATCACCCACGAGCACGTGCCGTCGATGACGTCGAGGCCGCGGGCGGCCGCCAATTCGCGCACGGCCGGCGTGACGCCGTGGGCACGGATGACGACCGTGGAGCCGCCCTCGGCCTCCTCCAGGCTGGCGATCGAGACGACGCCGCGCGCGTTCAGCCCGGCGACGACGCCCTCGTTGTGGACGACCTGCCCGAGAGTGTGGGTCAGCTTGCCCGCGTCCGCGGCCTCCTTGGCCTTGTCGACAGCCTCGCGCACCCCGTAGCAGAAGCCGGTGCGCTTCGCGATGCGGACGTCCTGGACCATGCTCATGACCCGATTATGTCACGCCTCCATCGAAAACCCGGGATCCCGCCGGCCCGGGTCGACGGCGTGTCACTCATGGTTCGGCCCGGGTCCGGGACCAGATGGCACCCCGGCAAGCTGCGGGCCGTAGACGCCGCGGTGCCGCTCCGGCAGGAGCTCCGCGATCCGCAGCATCAGGCGCGTCGTCGTCTCCTCCAGCGTCTCACGGCGGCCGTCGGGGCCGGTCCGACGCTGGAGCACGAACGGCTCGCCGACGCGCATCGAGATGCGCCCGCCGACCCGCCACAGCTTCCGGCCGCGGGGCCAGAAGCGGTCCGTCCCGGCGACGCCGATCGGCAGGACCGGGGCGCCCGTCCGGAGCGCGAGGAGCGTCACCCCGTCCCGGCCCACCTGGAGCGCCCCCGTCGGGCTGCGCGTGCCCTCCGGGAAGGTGCCCAGGACGCGGCCGTCGTCGAGCACCGACTTGGCGAGGCGGAACGCCTCCGTGTCGGCGGCGCCACGGTGGATCCCGAAGGCCCCGTTCTGGCGCATGAACCAGCCCGCGATCGGCCAGTCGAGCGCCTCCGCCTTCGCCATCCAGTGGACGGGACGCCCGAGGGCGGGGGTGAGCCAGCAGGCGACGAGCGGCGGGTCCGCGTTGCTGATGTGGTTGCTGGCGAGGATCAGCGGCCCGCTCCTGGGCACATGCTCGAGGCCCGCCACGGAGACTCGCGTGCAGCAGCGGATCAGCGTCCGGCCGAAAAGGTCGCTGGCTCGCAGGAACCACGGCAGGCGGTCGGCGGGGAGCGCGAACGCCGACTCCTCCTGGGCCGAGCGATGCCGCGACGACCCGTCGCTCACGGCTGACCCTCCGGCGCGACCGGCGTCCGCGGCTCCGGCGAGGCCGCGGTCGGGGCGAGGCCGCGGTCCGTGCCTGCACGACGGCCAGCACAGCGCCGACGGTCTCCTCGAACGAGTTGCCGTCCGTGCGGACGTGGACGGCGTCGTCGGCTGCGCGCGCTGGGGAGAAGGCCCGCGAGCCGTCCACGGCATCCCGGCGACGCAGGTCCTCGAGGATGGCGACCCCGGCCGGCGACGCGGGATCGATCCCCCGTTCCGCCGCGCGGCGGCCGGCACGCTCCTCGGCCGAGGCGTCGATCCAGACCTTCACGTCGGCGTCCGGGAGCACGGCGCTGCCGATGTCGCGGCCGGCCACGACGATCCCCCCGGCCGCGGCGATCGCCCGCTGCCGGCCCAGGAGCGCTGCCCTGACCTCCGGCTGGCGGGCGACCGTGGAGACCGAGCGGTCGACGCGAGGGGTGTGGATGCTGGCGGCCACGTCGCGGCCACCGACGAGGACGTGGGTGAGCCGGCCCGTCTCGTCCACGCCGAGGTCGATCTCCGCGGCGAGCGGCGCGACCGAGCGACCGTCGGCGGGATCGATGCCCCGCTCGAGAGCGAGCCACGTGAGCGAGCGGTACAGCAGCCCGGTGTCCAGGAAACGCAGCCCGAGCGCCGCGGCGACGGCTGCACCCACGCTGCTCTTCCCCGACGAACCGAGCCCGTCGAGCGCGATCACCGGCGCTCTCATCGCGGCCTGCCTCCCTCGCGACTGCCCGCGACGGATGATACGGGCGAGCGCTCGGGGGGGCGCGGCGCCGCGAGGCGACGCACCTCGGCGGGGGTCAGCCGGCGGGCCTGTCCCGCCGGGAGATCCAGCCGGAGGGTCCCGACCCGGACCCGGACGAGGCGGACGACGGGGACCCCGACCGCTGCGAGCATCCGGCGGATCTGGCGTCGCCAGCCGTGGGCAAGGACGACGCGGTACCAGGCCAGGTCGCGGCCGGGCGGCGGGTCGACGAGCCCGGCGAGGAGCGCCGTCTCCGTGCGCGTGGCCGGACGGAGCGAGACGAGCCGGGCGATCCCCTCCTCCATCGGGACCCCGGCCGCGAGGCCGGCGCGCCGCGCGGCGTCGAGCGGGCCCGCGAGGGCGACGGCGTACTCGCGCTCGACGCCGTGGCGCGGGTGGAGGACTCGGTCGGTCCAGGCGCCGTCGTTGGTGAGGAGGAGCAGGCCCTCCGAGTCCCGGTCGAGCCGCCCTACCGGGTAGAGCCGGGTGCCGCGGGGGACCAGGCCGGGCGGGACCAGGTCCAGCACCGTGCGGGCAGCGTGCCGGTCGGCGGCCGTGGAGGTGACCCCCGCCGGCTTGTGGACGGCCAGGTGGACCGTGGCCGGGGCCGTTGTGGCGATGAGGCGGCCGTCGACGGCGATGGCCTGCAGCGCCGGGTCGGCCTTCTCGCCCAGGTTCGCGACGTGGCCGTCCACCGTCACCCGCCCGTCGGCGACGAGGGCGTCCGCGGCGCGGCGGCTCGCGACCCCGGCGGCCGCCAGCACCTTGCCCAGCCGCTCGGCGGGCATCAGGGGGCGCCGGCGTCGTCGCCGGCGCGGGCCGTCGTCGCCCCGATCGTCCGCCTCGGGCGGCAGGAGCCGCTCCGCAACGGCGCTGTCGAGGAGCGGCAGGTCCGCGATCGAGAGGAGCCCGAACCGCTCCAGGAAGTCCACCGAGGTCCCGTAGAGGATCGGCCGGCCGGGGGCGTCGGCCCGACCCAGCTCGACAACGAGGCGGCGGTGCAGCAGGCTGCGGATCGCGTACTCGGCGTCGACGCCGCGGATTCGTTCGATCCCGGCCTTTGTCACCGGCTGGCGGTAGGCCACGATGGCGAGCGTCTCGAGAGTCGCCGGCGAGAGCCGCGCCGGCTCGCGGCCGACGTAGCGCCCGATGAGGGTGCCCGCGTCGGGGGCGGTCACGAGCGCCACCCGGTCGCCGTCGACCAGGAGCCGGATCCCCCGGCCGGCAAGGGAGACCTCGAGGTCGCCGAGGCGCGCGTCGATCGTCGCCGCGGAGGCCCCCGTGACCGTGGCGAGCTCGCGGCGGCCGAGGGGCCGCTCGGCCACGAAGAGCAGCGCCTCCAGCTGGGCCTCCGTGAGCTCGTCGCCCGGCAGCTCTGCGGCCGGGTCTTCGGCCGGCGCCTCCGGCAGCCCGCTCACCAGGAGCTCGTCGTCGCTCACGCGCCCTCCTCGCCGGCCCCCGGCGCCGGCTCCTGCGCTGCCGGCCCGCCCCCGGCGGGGCCCGGGATCCGTCGCACGATGATGGGGCCCCACGGCACGTCCTGCTGGACCGCGATCTCGCGGCTCTTGACCAGCTCCAGCATGGCCAGGAACGTCACGACGATGACCACCCGGTCGCGGACGCCCGCCAGCAGGTCCTGCAGGACGACCGGACCGGCCGCGGCCAGCGCGGCCCGGATCAGGGTCGCCCGCTCGGCGAGCGTGATCGAGCGCGGGATGGCCTCCGGCGGCGGCACGACCGGCGGGGCGATCGCGGCGAGCCGTTCCAGCGCTACCACGAGGATCGCCGCATCCAGGCGCGGGGGCAGCGGTGCGATCGCTCCCGACCGCGCGGCGGCGAGGGCGACGGCCGGGTCGCGGCGTGCCAGCTGGCGCCCGGCGAGCGCCCGGGCCTGGAGCGCCGTCGCGGCGTCGCGATAGGCCTTGTACGCGAGCAGGCGGGCTCGGAGGGCGGCTTCCGGGTCGGGCTCGTCGTCGAGCGGGATGGCCGGCTCGGGGGGTCGCGGCAGGAGGCCCCGGCTCTTGATCAGGATGAGCTGGCTGGCCACCCCGACGAAGGTCGAGAGGTTGCCGAGGCGATCCACCTCGACGCCGGCAATGGCATCGAGGTAGGCCCCGGCGAGGGCGCCCAGGGGCACCGTCATCACGTCGAGGCGTCGCGCTTCGACGAGCGCCAGGAGGAGGCCCAGCGGGCCCTCCCACTCGGCCAGGCGGACCCGGGTGGCGTCCTCGGGCCGGCGGCGGGCCGAGAACGCGATCTCCGGGGGGACGGCCGCGGGGTGCGGGACCGGTTCGAACGACATCAGCTCGCCTCGTCGGCGGCACGCAAGGCGCCGAGCGCCGGCGCGTCGGCCGGCTCGACGCTGCCGCGGATCAGGGCCGCCGCCCGAGGGGTGCACCCCGCGGCCTGCGCCAGCTCCGCCGAGCGCTCCGCGTGGTCCCGCAAGCGTGCCATCGCGTCGGCGCCGCCGGGCAGGCGCCCGGCCAGCCCATGCACCCACGCCCCCAGCAGCTCGCCGAGGGACCAGGCGACGCGATGCCAGAGCCGGATGGAGCGGCCCTTCCCGGCGTCGTGGAAGAGCGCCGCGAGGCGCAGGTCGGCATCCGCGACGCCGGCCGGGCCGAGCGCCGCGACGACGTCCAGGCCGTGGCGCCGATCGGCCACGGGCATGCCGTCGAAGAGGGCGAGCTGGGCGGGCGTCAGCCACTCGGCCAGCGCCGCCCGCTCCACGGGCGTCACCCGGGCGGCCACGTGCCGCCCGAGCTGCCGGACCTTAGAACCCCACCAGGACGCTTGCGATGCCATCCATCAGCGGGACCATGACCCGCGCACCAAGGGACTGCCCGCCGATGGGGAGGATCATCACGACGAGGAGGATCATCAGGCCCCACCGGGTGAGGAACGGCCGGGTCTTCCATGCCATCCGCGGGCTCATGAAGTCGAACAGCACGTGCGACCCGTCGAGGGGCGGGATCGGCAGGAGGTTGAAGATGAAGAGGGCGATGTTGATGTAGACGAAGTACATCAGGACGTTGAAGGCGAAGAGGACCGGGTCCGTGGGCACGTCGCTGCCGACGGCCGCGACCATGACGCGGATGACGACGGCCGCGGCGGCCGCCATGACGATGTTCGAGACGGGGCCGGCGGCGGCGACGATCGAGTCGCCATGCCGGCCCCGGAGCATCTGGGGGTTGACCGGCGTCGGCTTGGCCCAGCCGATGAAGAACCCGCCGAAGAGCGCCGAGATCACGAGAATCCCGGCTCCCAGCGGGTCGAGGTGGACGATCGGGTTCAGTGTCAGCCGGCCGAACATCTTTGCCGTCCCGTCACCCAGGCGGTAGGCCGCGTAGGCGTGGGCGAACTCGTGCACCGGGAACCCCACGACGAGGAAGATCGCGACCGCCGCGAGGGCGTAGACGGTGTCTGCGTCGAGGGACACGCTGGACCGAGGCTCCGGCTTGGGGGGTGGGCCCGTATCGTACCGCGCCCGGCCCCCTGCGCTCGCGCGGGTCGGCCGCCCGGTGGGGCGGCCTCGCCTCCGATCAGATCTGCTCGAGGATCTCGGCCTTCTTGGCCTCGAAGTCCTCGGGCGAGATGATCCCGTCGTCGCGGAGCTTGGCGAGGCTCCGGAGCCTCTCGTCCACGGTCGGCACGGCCGGGGCCGGCGCCGGGGGAGGCGGCGGAGGGGCCGCGGGAATCGGCACCGTCACCTCGGTGGCGGGAGTCGGGGGCACCGGCGCTGCCGCGCGGACGGCCTCGGCGATGTGGCGCGCGTCGGCCTGCTCGAACACCATCTTCTGGTCGAGCATCGCCCGCCGGAACTCGGCCGGGGCACGCATGGTCTCGTAGACCATGTCCGTGCTGTCCGAGGCGGTCGCCACCTTCAGCGTCCCGTAGCCGAGCATCCGGCCCAGCGGCCCCTGCTCCATGACCACGTCGTTGATCTTCTCGAGCGCGGCGCCACTCGTCTTCTTGTTGAGGAGCCCGGCAACCTTCATGACCTTCTGGTTCGTGACGGCGTAGTCCTCGACCCACCACTGGATGTACGAGTAGCCGACCATCGCCACGCCGACGACGACGAGGACGAGCGACGCCCAGAAGGCGAGGTCCCGGAGGATGCCGCTGCCCATCGTCAGCTGCAGGACGAACAGCACGACGCCCCCGACGAGCACCGCCACCCCGGCGATCGTCCCGAAGATCGGCGCCATCCAGTGCTGCTTCGTCCGGTAGACGATCTCCTCGTTGGTCGCCAGGAGCGATTCCGTGTAGCCCACGCCTCGT
The DNA here is from genome assembly GCA_963709605.1 of uncultured Chloroflexia bacterium. Lineage (GTDB taxonomy): Bacteria > Chloroflexota > Limnocylindria > Limnocylindrales > CSP1-4 > CTSoil-043. The sequence continues at coordinate 63,760 of CAVPWX010000020.1, forward strand.
GTCTCCCTCTCGCTACGCCCGCGGGTGCGCCTGCGCGTACACCTCGCGGATCCGTTCGCCCGTCAGGTGCGTGTAGATCTGCGTCGTCGAGATACTGGCATGTCCGAGCAGCTCCTGTACGACCCGCAGGTCGGCGCCGCCCTCCAGGAGGTGCGTCGCGTACGAGTGGCGCAGCGTATGCGGCGACACGCGGTCGCCGAGACCGGCCGCCGCGGCCGCCCGCTTGACCATCGCCCACGAGGCGTTGCGCCCCAGGCGCCGCCCCCGGCTCGAGAGGAAGACCGGCCCGCCGCGGCTCGGGCGCGTCCGGTCCCCCGCCAGGAGCGCCGGGCGTCCGGCGGCGAGGTAGCGTTCGAGCCAGGCGATCGCGACGTCGCCCATCGGCACGACCCGTTCGCGGTCGCCCTTCCCGATGACACGCACGCTTCCTCCTGCCAGGTCGAGATCGTCGGCGTCGAGGCGGAGCGCTTCGCCGATCCGCAGGCCCGCCGCGTAGAGGAGCTCCAGGAGCGCCCGATCGCGGAGGGCGGCCAGGGCCGCCGCTGCACGCCGGCTCCGCGACGCCGCCGAGCCACCCGTCCCCACCTCGGCTTCCGGGTCGACCGCGGCCAGGAGCCGCTCGACGTCCTCCACGGAGAGCGGGTCGGGCAGGATCCGCGGCTCGCGGGGCAGGTCGAGGTGGCCCGCTACGTCGACGGCGACGAGATCCTCGGCGAGGGCGAAGCGATAGAACGACCGGAGGGCGGCTGTCCGCCGCCGCAGGCTCGTCGGGCGAAGCGTCCGCCCGGACGGCCCGGTGCCCCCGGCGAGCCGGCCCAGGTAGTCGAGGGCGGCGTCGGGAGCGGTGGCCCACCCGGTCCGCGCCTCGGCCGACCGTCCGAAGTCGGCGAGGTCGGCGCCGTAGCCGGCGATCGTCGCCGGGGAGAGCCCGCGCTCCACGCGCAGGTGCTGCAGGAAGGCCGCGCTCGCCGCCGCGAGGTCGGGAGGGATCTCCGACCTGGCCGCCCCGCGACGCCTCCGCCCCGGGCCCGCCGCGGGCCCGCTCCGCCCCGGGCCCGCCGCGGGCCCGCTCATGGCCCTGCCTCCGCCCCGCCCCGGGACGCGCGGAAGCGCGCCGCGCGCTCCAGGAGCTCGCGGGCCGACGCCTCGGCCGCCGCGCCGCCCGCGGGGCCCCCGATCATCGCGGCCAGCTCGGCGACGCGCTCGTCGTCGTCGAGGCGACGGACCTCGGTCACCGTCCGGCCGTCGCGCTGGGTCTTGTGGATCGCGAAGTGGGCATCCGCGTGGGCCGCGATCTGCGGCAGGTGGGTCACGCAGAGCACCTGGTGCCGCCGGCCCAGCGCCCACAGGGTCCGCCCCACCGGGTCCGCGCTGCGCCCGCCGATCCCGGCGTCGATCTCGTCGAAGACGAGCGTCGGCGTGGCATCGGCATCGGCGAGGACCTCCTCGACGGCGAGCGAGATGCGCGAGAGCTCGCCGCCGGACGCGATCTTCGCGAGCGGGCGGGCCGGCTCGCCCGGGTTGGGGGCGATGCGGAAGACCACGCCGTCGACTCCCGAGGCGTCGAAGGCGACCGCGTCGCCGCCGAGCTCCACGGCAGGCTCGTCGGGCCCGGCCGGGCGGCGGCCCACCGCGATCTCGATCCGCGTCCCGCCGAGGCCGAGCTCGGCGAGGACGCGTTCCACCTCGCGGGCCAGCGCAGCCGCCGCCCGCCGCCGGAGGGCCGACAGGGCCTCCGCGGCCACGCCGACGCCCTCCAGCAGACGCGAGGCCTCGGCGGCCCGCCGCGCCCGCTCCGTGCCGAGCCCGCGCAGCCGCTCGATCTCGACGGCCGCCCGGTCGGCGCGGGCGAGGAGGCCCTGCGCGTCCTCCCCGTACTTGCGCTCGAGGGTGAAGATGAGCGCCAGCCGCTCCTCGAGGGCGAGGATCGCAGCCGGGTCGTGGTCGACGTCCTCGCCGAGGGACCGTGCCTCGAAGCCGACGTCCTCCAGCTCCGCGGCCAGTCCCGCCAGCCGCTCGGCAAGGGCGCCGTAACGCGGGTCGAGGCGTGCCAGCACGGCGGCCTCCTCGCCGGCCCGCGCTGCCTGCTCCCGCGCCCCCGTGAGTCCGGCCTCTCGCTCGTCGCCGGCCAGGAGGGCGAGGATGCCCGCGGTGCCGCGAGCGATCGCCTCGCCGTGCCGCGACGCGGCGAGGCGGGCCCGGATCTCCGCCACCTCGCCGGGCCGGATCCGGGTCGCCGCGATCTCGGCCGCCTCGTGCTCAGCCAGGGCGATCCGCCGCTCGAGCTCCAGCGGATCGACTGCCAGCGCCGCGAGGGCGGCCTCGTTGCGGCGCCAGGCCTCGACCGCGGCGGCCGTCGCGGCCCGTGCCTCGTCGTGACCGCCGAAGGCATCGAGGAGGTCCCGCTGCCAGCGCTCGTCGAGGAGGCGCGCCTGCTCGTGCTGGCCGTGGATCTCCACGAGCGGGCCGGCCGTCGCGGCCAGGCGTCCGGCCGTGACGGTCTCGTCGTCGAGGCGGGCGATGGACCGGCCGGACACCGCCACCTCGCGCAGGATCACGAGCGGCTCCGGCAGGCGGTCGAAGAGCGCCTCCACCCGCGCGGCCGTCGCGCCGTGCCGGACGAGTCCCGGATCGGCCCGGGCGCCGAGCGCGAGGCCCAGCGCGTCGATCAGGAGGCTCTTGCCGGCCCCGGTCTCGCCGGTGACGACGTTGAGGCCGGCGCTGAACGCGATGCGGACCCGCTCGAGGAGAGCGAGGTCGGCCACCGCCAGCTCCAGGAGCCGGCCCGCGAGGGGCCCGCCGGCCAGCCCGTCCGTCATGGCCCGGTCACGAGGGAAGGAGCTGGGCCTTCTGGCGGAGGAGGTCCCAGAACGGCACGGCGCCCTCCGGCTCGAGGAAGCGCACCGGGTGCTCCAGCGCCGCGACGGTGACCGCGTCCCCGACCTCCACCGGGAAGTCCTCGCGCCCGTCGACGGAGACGAGCGCCTCGTGCGCCTCGAGGACCCGGCAGCGGACCACCTGGTCAGGGCTCACGACGACCGAGCCGAGGGCTGAGAGGTAGGCCGCGATCGGGGTGACGATGAGGTTCCGGCTGAGCGGGTCCAGGATGGGGCCGCCGGCCGAGAAGCTGTAGCCGGTCGAGCCGGTGGGGCTCGCCACGACGAGGCCGTCCGCGATGAAGGTCGCGAGGTGCGAGGGCCCGATCTCGACGTCGAGGTGCACCACCCGGGCCAGCGCTCCGCGGGCGATGACAACGTCGTTGAGGGCGATGAAGGATTGCCGGGCGACGCCGCCGCGCTCCCCGTGGATCGTCCCGCGCAGCGCCATCCGGGCCTCCAGGCGGAAACGGCCCTCGACGATCCGACCGAGCAGCTCCTCGAGCTCATGGGCCTCGGCCTTGGAGAGGAAGCCGATCTTGCCGAGGTTGACGCCCACGATCGGCACCTGCGCCTCGGCGACGGCGCGGGCGGCCCGCAGGAAGGTGCCGTCGCCGCCGAGCACGACGAGGACGTCCACCCCCGGGAGGGCGGCCAGCAGCGTCGTCGTGTCGCCCGATGCCATCGCCCAGCTCTCGATCCCGCGCACCGCGCACCAGCCGGTGGCCCGCGCCGAGAGCTCGACCGCCTCCTCCTTGGTCGGGTTGTAGGCGAAGCCGATCCGCCGCACGACGCTCACGACGGCACCAGCTCGGCGACCCGCGCTTCCCAGGTGGGGGCCTCGGGGCGGCCCGGGGAGAGGACGGCATGCAGGAAGAACTCGCGGTTGCCGGCCGGCCCGAGGAGCGGAGAGGCGACCAGGCCGACCGGCACCAGCCCCGCCTCGCGGGCGTGGTCGAGCGCTCCGGCGAGCACCTCGCGGTGGACGGCGGGATCACGGACGACGCCGCCGGGGGCCCGTCCGCGGCCCGCCTCGAACTGGGGCTTGACGAGGGCGACGACCGCACCGCCGGGCTCCAGGCAGGCGGCAACGGGCGGCAGGACGAGGCGCAGCGAGATGAAGCTGACGTCGATCACCGCCAGCGAGACCGCCTCGCCGATGAGCGCGCGCGTCAGCGTGCGGGCGTTGGTCCGCTCGCGGGCGATGACGCGGGGATCGCGCCGCAGCGACTCCGCCAGCTGCCCCCGCCCCACGTCGACGGCGTGGACGCGCCGCGCGCCGCGCTGCAGCAGGGCATCCGTGAAGCCGCCGGTCGAGGCCCCGACATCGAGGCAGGCGAGGCCGGCGGGGTCGACGTCGAAGGCGGCCAGCGCGCTGGCCAGCTTCTCCCCGCCGCGCGAGACGTAGGCGAGGGTCGCCGCCACCTCGACCGGGATGCCCGCGTCGACGAGATCGCCGGCCTTGCGGTCGTGGCGGGCTCCGTCGCCGCTCCCGACCTTGACGCGCCCGGCCATGACGAGCGCCTGGGCCCGGGCGCGCGACTCGGCGAGGCCGCGCTCGACGAGCAGCTGGTCGAGGCGGACGCGGGTGGCGCGTGGCGGGGAGCTCGAGCGGGTCACCCCGCGATGATGCCACGCGTCGCTTCGCCGCGACTCACCGGGCCGCCGTCACGCGGGTCAGGCCCGCGCCGCCCCCGGGGCCCGCCGGCGGTGCCCCGGCACGGCCCGCAGCGTCGCCAGCGTCTCGCGGACCTGCTCCACGATGCCGGCCGTGTCGAGACCGATGAGCTTCCGCAGGTCGGCCACGGAGCCGTGGTCGACGAACCGGTCGGCGGGAATCCCCACGATCCGCAGGGCCACGTCGCGGAAGGCCGGGTCCACCAGCCGCGCCTCCTCGAGCGCCTCGAGGACGCCCGAGCCGAAGCCCCCGATCGTCGTGCTCTCCTCCAGGGTCACCACGAGCCGCCTGCCGCGCGCCTGGTCGAGGATCAGCTGGCGGTCCAGTGGCTTGGCGAACCGCGCGTTGATGACCCCGACCGACCAGCCCTCCGCGGCCAGCGCGTCGGCGGCCTCCTCGGCCCGCTGCACGATCGGCCCGAGGCCGACGAGCAGGATGTCGGTCCCCTCCCGGAGGACCTCCCCGCGGCCGACCGGCAGGACCTCCGGGTCGCGAGCCGGGACGCCGAAGCCGGCGTCGCGCGGGTAGTTGAGGGCGAACGGGTGGTCCTGGGCGAGTGCCGTGCGGACCATGGAGCGGAGCTCCTGCTCATCCTTCGGCGAGGCGATGACGAGGTTGGGGATCTGGCGGTGCGCCGGGAACGAGAACATGCCCTGGTGGCTGGTGCCGTCCTCGCCGACGAGCCCGGCGCGGTCGACCCCGATCAGGACGGGCTGATCGTTCTGGCAGGCGTCGTGGACGATCTGGTCGAAGGCGCGCTGGAGGAACGTGGCATAGATCGCCACGACGGGCCGCCCGCCGCCCATCGCGATCCCCGTGGCGAGGGCAACCGCGTGCTGCTCCGCGATCCCGACATCGACGAAGCGGTCGGGGAACTCCGCCTGGAACCTGTTGAGGCCGGTGCCGGTCGGCATGCCGGCCGTGATGGCCACGATCCGGCGGTCGTCCCGCGCCGCGTCGAGGACCTCCTGGGCGAAGAAGTGGGTGTAGTTCGGGACCTTCGGCGCCGGCTTGCCGGCGGGCGGGACGGCGCCTCCGTTGGCCTCGCCATTGCCCGGGCCCACCGCGACCGCGGAGATCTCCCCGGCGCCGAGCGGGCTGGCCGACGCGCCGCGCCGGGCCTGGTACGTGTCCGCCATCGGCGGGAGGGCGGCCCCGTGGAAGCCGACCTGGTCCTTCTCGGCGGGGTGGTAGCCGCGGCCCTTCTGGGTCCGGACGTGGACGATGACCGGCCCGCCCAGGTCCAGGGCGCTGCGGAAGGTGTGCACGAGGGCCCGCAGGTCGTGCCCGGGCACAACCCCGATGTAGGTGATCCCGAGGTCCTCGAAGAGCTGGCCCGGCTGGGCGAAGCTGACGAACGACTTCCGCACCCGCCGCGACAGCTCGAGGGCCGTGGGACCGACCACCGGGACCCGCTCCACCGTCCGGTCGTAGGCGGTCCGCGACTGCTTCCAGGCGTTGGAGAGCTTGATCTCCGAGAGGTACTTGGAGAGCGCGCCGACCGACGGGCTGATCGACATCTCGTTGTCGTTCAGCACGATGAGGACCTGCGTCCTGCGGTGGCCGATGTCGTTGAGGGCCTCCAGCGAGAGGCCGCTCATCAGGGCAGCGTCGCCGACGACGACGGCGATGCGCTCCAGCCCGTGCCGGATGTCCCGGGCCGTGGCCAGGCCGGCCGCGATCGAGAGCCCCGTGCCGGCGTGGCCGCCGTCGAAGACGTCGTGCTCGCTCTCCGAGCGCCGGGGGAACCCGCCCACGCCGCCGAGCTGGCGGAGGGTGCCGAACCGCTCGTACCGGCCGGTGATGAGCTTGTGCGGGTAGGCCTGGTGACCGGTATCCCAGACGATCGGCTCCCGCGGCGACTCGAGGAGCCGGTGGAGGGCCAGGGTGACCTCGACGACACCGAGCGACGAGCCGAGGTGGCCGCCGTTCCGCGCGACGGTGGCGATGATGGTCTCCCGGATCTCCTCGGCGAGGGCGAACAGGTCGCGCTCGGAGAGGCCCCGGATGTCGCCCGGACCGGTGATGCTCGGCAGGATGGCCACGCTGGCTCCTCGACTCGTTGCGTTCTCCCGCGGGCCGGAGCGCCGCCGGGGGTGGGACGCCTCGCGTCTCCCATTCGTGATGCGGTTCGCCCCGGTGGCCCATCCGGATGCCGAGCACGCCGGCATCCGCGCCATGGCCTCGCGACCCGCCGAGTCTACCGCTCCGCGACCGCGACCGGGGGCAGCGGGGTCGCTCCCGGCGGGCGTGGTCAGCCGGCGTCGTCCTCCCGCAGCTCGGCCTCGGCCAGCGCGCCGCGGGCACCCTCGACGAGGCGGCGGACCCGCAGCTCCGCGTCGCCCAGGAGGCGCTCGCAGCGCTGCTGGAGGGCGACGCCCCGCTCGTACAGGGCGAGCGTGCGCTCGAGGGGGAGCCCGCCCGCCTCGAGCTCGGCCACGGTTCGCTCCAGCTCGGCCAGGGCGGCGTCGAAGGTCAGCTCGTCGACCGCCGGGGGTGCCTGCTCAGTCATCGCCACCGCCTCCGTCACCGTCGTCTCCCCCACCGCCACCGTCCCCCACGCTCGTTCCTCCGCCGTCGGTGTCGTCAGATCCGCCGGATCCGCCGTCACTCCCGGCGTCGTGGCCTTCCCGGGTGTCGTCGTCCACTGGGCCGACCGCGGTCATGAACACGTCGTCGTCCTTCGCGACTGCACGGTCGCCCCAGCGGGACAGGCGCCCGGCCGCGAACAGGCCGATCCCGATCCCGACGACGGTGATCAGAGCGATCAACAGGGCGAACAGGATCCACTCCACGGTCAGCCTCCGTCTTCGACGCGCGCCGCGATCTCCCCGCGGGCGACCCGCAGCCGCAGGGCCGTCCCCGCCGGCGCCTCGGCCGGCTCGCGGACGATGGCACCGTCGACTGCTCGATGCACGATGGCATAGCCGCGCCCCAGCGTGGCCTCCGGACCGAGGACCGCCAACGCCCCACGTGCCGCGTCGAGGCGGGCTCGCCACTCGCCGAGGCGGCGCGCCGCCGCCGGCTCCAGTCCATCGCGGGCGCGCTCCAGCCCACGCCGCTCCGCCGCAAGACGCGAGGCCGCGACCGCGGTGGCGCGATCGAGGAGGTACCCGACCCGCTCGCGCGCGGCGGCCAGCCGGGCCTCCGGCCGGAGCCCCTCGAGCGCGCGGCGCTCGGCGGCAATCCGCTGCGCCAGCCCGCCCATCTCGCTCGCCACGGCCGCGTCCAGGCGCCCTCGCCGGGCGGTGACCCCGGCGAGGATCTCGACGCGGTCGGGGACCACCACCTCGGCGGCCGCAGACGGCGTCGGGGCGCGCACGTCGGCGGCGAAGTCGACCAGCGTCACGTCCGTCTCGTGGCCGACCCCCGCCACGACCGGGACGGGATGGGCCACCACCGCCCGCACGACGCGCTCGTCGTTGAACGCCCAGAGGTCTTCCAGCGAGCCCCCGCCGCGAGCCAGGATCACGACCGCCGGAGCCTCGTCGGGGCGCCCCGCGGCGCGGCAGGCGGCGTCGTACCGCGCGAGGCGCCCCAGCGCGGCCACGATCGTCTCGGCTGCGCCGTCCCCCTGCACCCGGCAGGCGCTCACGAGGAGGCGCGCCAGCGGCCACCTGCGCTCCAGGACCCGCCGCACGTCGTGGAGGACCGCGCCGGAGAGGCTCGTCACCACGGCCACGGTCGCGGGGAGCGGAGGGAGCGGGCGACGGCGGGCGGGATCGAAGAGGCCCTCGGCAGCCAGGCGCGCCTTGGTCTCCTCGAAGCGCAGCGCGAGATCGCCCACGCCGGCCGGCTGGACGGCCGCCACGTAGCACTGGTAGACGCCCTGGGCGTCGAAGACGTCGATCCGCCCGTGGACGACGACGCGCAGCCCGGTCCGCGCCTCGAACGGGCTCGCGAGGCGGTCGTCGCGGAACCAGACGCAGGCGAGCTGGCTCCGCTCGTCCTTCAGGGTGAAGTAGGCGTGGCCGGCCGAGCTGATGGTGACCCGGCCGACCTCACCCTCCACCCAGATGTCGGCCAGGCGCGGGTCACCGCGCAGGGCGTCGCGGACGGCGCGGGTGACCTCGGAGACGCCGAGGACGCGCAGGCCGAAGGTGCCGCCCGGGGCCGCGGGGCTGCCGGCGGTCGCGTCACCGCGCCGCGGCAGCGGGTCGATCGCGTCCCAGGCGGGCAGCGCCCACTCGGGGGGCTCCCGGTCGCCCATCGACGGGCCTCCGAACGGACTCGAGCTCGACCGCGGGTCAGAGCCGGGTCTGGTACTCACCGGTGCGGGTGTCGATCCGCAGCGTGTCGCCCTCCTGGACGAAGAGCGGGACCGAGACGACCAGGCCGGTCTCCATCGTCGCCAGCTTGCGGGCGCCGGTGGCCGTGTCGCCGGCGAAGCCCGGCTCTGTCTCCGCGACCACCAGGTCGACCGTGATCGGGAGCTCCACGCCCAGCGTCTCGCCCTCGTACGTGATCCGGTCGAGGGTCATGCCGTCCTTGAGGTAGGGCACGATGTCGTCGATCTGCGATGCAGTCAGGTGGAACTGCTCGTACGACTCCATCTCCATGAAGTGGAAGTCGTCGCCGTCGCGGTAGAGGTACTGGATCGCCCGGCGGTCGAGCTGGGCCCGGGGCCACTTCTCGCCGGCCTGGAAGCTCTTCTCGACCGTGCTCCCCTTCTTCACGTTGCGGAGCTTGATCCGCACCTGGGCCGAGCCGCGGCCCATCTTGATGTGGTGGTAGTCGAGGATCTGCCAGAGGTCGCCGTCGAGCTCGATGACGACGCCCTTGCGCAGCTCACCGGTGGAGATCATGCGGTCGGGTGCTCCGTGGGGGGCCGGCGGTCACGCGTGCCGGCGCGGGGGACGGTGTGTCGGGGCCGATCGTAGCAGACGGTCGATCGCGCTCCGCCCGGGACGCCCCGGGGCTCAGGACGCCGCCGACGCCTCGCGCCAGATCCCCATCGGCGTCTTCTCGTCGGTCTGGCCGAGCGGGTTGTCGTCGAAGCTGCGGGCCAGGAGGCGCTCGCGCTCCTTCGGCAGCGTGGAGGCGACCACCCAGGCGGGGGCGACGTCGTTGATGTCGGCGATGGCGGCGTCGACCTCGCCGCCGAGGGCCGCCTTGACGGCAGCCACCGTCCCCTTCGGGTCGTGAGGCGCCGGGATGCAGCACTCGTAGAACTCGGCGACGCCCATCGTGTGCTCGGCGTCCATCATGCGGGCGTTGAGCCCCGCGACGACGTAGAACCAGCCCTTCCTTCCGAGGGCCTTCCCGACGACGTGGGCCCCGCTCGCGAGGAGGATCCGCCCGAGTCCGGTCAGCTCGATGGCGTACTGCATGGCGTACGGGCTGCGGAGGCCCGTCCCCCACGACGTCTTGATCACCTTCTCGGACATCCAGCGCGCCAGCGGGCCGGGGTGGATCGTGCGCCAGTCGCGGGCGCGGCCCTGCATGATCGCGACCGCCGATTCCGAGAGGAGGACGGTGTCGCCGGGCCGCAGCTGGTCGCCGGCGTGCTCGCGGATCGCCGCCGCGATGTCATCGCCCGGCATGAGGACCCGGGTCCGGACCGGGATCCGCTCGAAGGACCGGCCGTCGACGACGACAGTTCGCGGCTTGGGACCCTGCGGGCTCACGGGGTGTAGAAGCTGACCACGAAGTTGAGGTTGCCCCCGGACACCCAGAGCCCGATCCCGGCATGGGTGTACTTGCGGCTCATCATGTTGATGTAGTGGCCCCCCACGGGGCTCCAGTACTTCTCGCTCTGGAAGAAGCGCACCAGGCTGACCGCGGCGTCGCGCGGGTCCGCGAAGTACCGGCAGCTGATGTTCTCCGCCCACTGGTAGCCGGAGTACCCGGCGGCCCGCAGCCGGTCGCCGGGGTCGCCGCCGTAGAAGTGCGAGCAGACCCCGTTGCTGGCGAGCTTCTTGGCGTAGGGCCGGGAGACGTTGTCGCTGACGCCCGCGTGGTACTGGAGGGCCGGGATCCCGCTCCCGCCGGGGTCGGAGCACGACCCGTCGGCGAGAACCCAGCCGCCGCGACGCGTGCAGTTGAGGAGCGAGAGGAGGTACTTCTCGGCGGCCACCCATGAGCTCGACGCGGGCCGCGGTACCGGCGTGGGCCGGGGCGTCGGCTTCGCCGTGCCGCCATCAGCCGGATCGTCCGTCCCCGGCGTCGGCTCGGGTTCCGGCTCCTCGACGACGGTGAACCCGACCGCCCGCGCCCGGTCGATCGGCGTGCCGTCCGCGCCGAGCGCGCGACCGCCCACGTGCATGACGACCGCGGCGCCGTACGGGAAGCTCGCCTTCGGATCGAACACGAGGACGGTGTCGTCCTCCGCGAAGTCGACACTGCCGGCGACCGTCGTCCCGTTCACCTCGACGCTGAAGGCGTCCGTCGTCGAGGCCCGGTCCATCGGTGCCGTGAAGCGGACGGAGACCGGCACGTCGCGCGCGACGTCCTCGGTCCCGGAGCGCGGCCGGAAGCGCACCACGGAGGGGGCGGTCGTGGTGGTGAACGACAGGGGGACGACGACCTCCACGGCCGCGCCGTCGGCGTCCACCAGCCCGTCGGCGAGGGAGACGGTGTAGCGGGTGTTCGAGGCGAGGAGGTCGGACGGCTGCCACACGAAGAAGTCGGCCAGGGTCGGGTCGCTGCCGTCGGGGCCGTCCGTGGCGACGAGGATCTCGCCGTCGGCGGCCGGCGAGATGAGGAACGCGCGCAGCACGCCCTGGATCGGGACCGGTCGGTCGAAGGAGATCGCGATCGAGCTGTCGAGCGCCACACCGGACGGGAGGCTGTCCACCACCGCGAGCGTGGCCGTCGTGGCCGCCCGGGTGAGGAACCCGGCGCGCATCGGGGCCGCCAGGGCCCGGCCGTCGCCGTCCCGGGCGGCCGTCCCGACCGTCACGGTGTAGAGGGTGGTCGGGCGCCAGCGGCCCACGGGCTCCACGGAGAGACGGCGGCCGTCGGCCGACCAGTTCAGGCGCACCTCGGCAGCCGGCTCGACGTCGAGGGCCGCGGCCACCGAGGCGGCGTCCATCGGCAAATCGAAGTCGACGACGAGAGCGGAGGCGAGCCCGCGACCGGTGGCCACCACCGGGCCGAGCGCGCTGGCCGCGAGCGGGGCCTGCGTCGCCGGGGGAGCGCCGATCGTGCCGGAGGGGACCCCGACGGCGGCCAGCACGACCATGCCGCCGACCCCGAGCGAGAGCGCGATCCTGGTCGCCGGGCCGCGGCGAAGCACAAGCGACAGGTAGACGGCGGCCAGGACGGGGACCGCGAGGAGGGCGACTAGCGCTCGGCGAACGGGCAATGGGGCTCCTGGACGGGACCCGGGCGCTCGGGCTGGGCGAGGCCGTTCAGCTGGGGCTGAACGGGCCAACGGTACCACCGCCTCGCAACCCGCCGCAAACGCGGCGCCGGCGCGCTCCCCGCCCGGGCACGGGGCCGCCCGGCGCCCGAGGGCCCCACGGTGCTACGCGGGGATCACCAGGACCTCGCGGGGGAACCTCGTCAGGCACTCCACGCGGCGCGCCGTCGCGTCGAGGAGGACCAGGTCCTCGATCCGGACACCCGTCCGGCCGCCGAGGTAGACACCCGGCTCGACCGAGAAGACCGTCGGGCTCGGGAGAGATGCGTCGGAGGCTGTCCGCGACAGGCTGGGGCGCTCGTGGGTGGCAAGGCCGATCCCGTGGCCCGTACCGTGCCCGAAGTGGGAGCCGTGCCCAGCCGCCTCGATCACGGCCCGAGCAGCGGCGTCGGCCGCGCGGCCGGAGGGCAGCGCTCCCCCCGCGGCCACGGCGGCCTCGAGCAGGCCGATCGCCGCCCGCTGCGCCCGGGCGACGAGCTCGTGGATCGCCAGGTCGCGGGCGCGCGGCTCGCCCACGAACAGGGTGCGGGTCATGTCGCTCCGGTAGCCAGCGACCTGGGCCCCGAAGTCCACGAGGAGGACCTGCCCTGCGCGCACCTGCCGCGCCCCGGGAGAGCCGTGGGGCAGAGCCGCCTGCGGTCCCGCGAGGGCGGCCACGTCGAACGCGAGCGCCTCGGCCCCGCCCTCTCGCATGAGGACCTCCAGGCGCCAGGCGAGGAAGGCCTCGGTCACGCCCGGCCGGATCTCCGGGAGGAGGGCGGCCAGGGCTCGATCGGCCACGGCCGCGGCCGCGGCGATCCGCTCCACCTCGGACGGCTCCTTGACGGCCCGGTCCGCGTCGACCCAGGCGTCCGCCGGGACCAGCTCCACGTCGGGCGCCGCCGCGGCCAGCGCCTGCCAGAGCGCGTGGGGCACGTCCCCGGCCGGCACCGCGACCCGGCGCGCCCCGATGGACGCCAGAAGCGCCGGCCAGTGGGCCGCGAGGTCGCCGGTCAGCTCCTCGAGCCGCGAGCCGGGGGATTCTCTGCGGCACTGGAGCGTGTACCGCGAGTCGGCGAGGACGACGACCTCGTCGGCCGACACGAGGAAGCGGCCGGACTGGCCGGCCACCTTCTCTTCGCCCTCGCCCAGCACCACCCCCGCGAGGTAGCGGATCTCCTCGCGCCCGACGCCGAAGTAGGCGTCGACGCCGGCCTCGGCGAGGCGGGCCCGCAGCCGGGCGAGGCGCACCGGGCGCGCCGCGCGGTCGGCCTCCTCCCAGGCGCGCCGACGTCGGGGCCCCGGCGGGCCCGCGAAGTCGTCCGGGACGGGCGGGCCCGCGGCGGGCGGCCGTCGTCTCACCGGCGGCGGCTCACCGGATGTAGCCGTACTCGCGGAGCTTCTGGAGGTGCTCCTCGTACGTCTTCGAGAAGTCGTGCCTGCCGTTGCCGCCGGGGATCGCCACGAAGTACAGGTAGCCCTTCGCGGTGTCGGGTGCGAGGGCCGCCTCGATCGAGGTGACCGTGGGCGTGCTGATCGGGCCCGGGATCATCCCCCGCGAACGGTAGGTCTGGTAGCCCGAAATCGAGGCGGGGAACTCGATGGACGCCAGCGGCTCCTCGGGCACGTTCCAGAACGAGTACTCCGGCCAGCGGGCGAGGCCGAGGTCTTCGAGGGCGAGGAGGTCGACGCCCCAGATCACGGTGGGGTCGGCGTTGAGGAGCATCTCCCGGGCGACGCGGTTCTGGTAGACGCCGGCGACGAGCGGGCGCTCGGCGTCGAGAGGCGACTCGCGCTCCACGAGCGACGCCAGCGTCACCACCTCGTGCAGGGAGCGACCGCCGTCGGCCGCCGCCTGGATGCGCGTCGGTCCGACCTGCTCGTTGAAGCGGTCAAGCATCTTGCGGACGAGCTCCTCGGCGCTCGTATCCGGGAGGATCCGGTACGCGCCGCCGGCGAGGTACCCCTCGAGCGTGGCGCCCTTCGGAAGCTCCAGCCACGGGTAGTCCGCCAGCAGCGAGGCGGGCGGCTTGCGGACGAGGGCCAGGAAGTCGGCCGCCTCGAGCTGCAGCGTCGCGATCTCGTCCGGCCGGGCCTCGAGATAGGCGGTCATCTGCTCGAGGCGGAGCCCGGTCCGGAGCTGGATGGTGATCGAGGGATCCTTGGCCTCCAGGAGCGTGCCCACCAGCTGGTCGGGCGTCAGGTTCCGGCGCAGCAGGAACGTGCCGGCGTCGAGCGCACCGGCGACGTCCCTCTCGATGGCGATGAGGAGGAAGGCCCGGGCGTCCCGGAGGAGCCCCCCGTCGACGAGCCGGCCGGCGATCCCCGACGCGGTCTCCCCGGCGGTGACCGTGAAGTCGACCTGGGTCGGGTCGCTGCTGGCCGGCGCGGTGAGGTCGTCGCCGAGGTCCTCGCGCACGAAGTCGGCGACGAACGGCATCGCCAGAGCCCCCGGGTTGGCGTCGGCGAGGCCGACGACGATGCTCCGCGACAGCGGACGGAGGACGGTGCCGAGAAGGACGAGCATGATCGCCGCGGCGATCGCGAGGAAGATGCCGACGCGGAGGAGGCCGCCGGCGCCGCTGCCCGGGCGCCGGTGGGCCATCTCGTAGGCCGTGACCGTCCCGGCGCGGCCAGGCTCCCCGACGTGCGGATGCGCTCCGCCGGCGCCGTGGACGCGCCTGGCCGCCGGCCGGCTCCCGGCCGCGACCTCCCGCTCGTCGCGGGGCCCGCCCCCACGGCGGATCGTCATGCCTCCTCCTCGTTCGTCATGGCGCGCTGTCCGCCGGGAGAGACGAGCTCACCGACGGTCCCGTGACGCCGCGCCTCGAGCTCGTCCTCCAGGATCACCGCCGCGGCCTCGCGATCGACGCGCGCCCGGTGGGCCGCCCGGCGGACCGGGCCCGGCGGCCCTCCCGACCGGCCGCGACCGGCCGCGCCGACGCGGGTCTCGGCCACGTGGCTGGAGAGCCGTTCGTCGCGCAGGCGGACCGGCAGGTCGATCCGATGCGCGATGTCGAGGGCCCATTGTCGCGTCTCGGCCGCCATCGCGCCTTCGGTGCCCCGCATGTCGAGCGGAAACCCCACCACGAGCTCGTCGACGCCGTTCGCGGCCGCGATCCTCGTGAGCGCCTCGGCATCGGCCGCGGTGGTCCGCCGCCGCGGGATCGTCGTCAGCGGGCGGGCGCGGAGGTCCCCGTCCTCCGCGATCGCAAGCCCCACCCGCCGCGTGCCGAGATCGATCCCCAGGAGCCGCGTCACGGAGCGGCGGTCGCCGGCGGCGACGCGCCCGGGGGCGCGCTGCCGGATGCCGGCGGAGCGGCGCCTGGCGTCGGGGCGGGTGTCACGACCGGCTCGGCCGGCGGGACGCCCTCCACGCTCACCGTGAGGCGGGCGTCGACAGTCGTGATCGTGGTCACCCAGTCGGGCCAGAGGACGACCTCCACGGTGCCGTAGTCTGCCAGCGCCTCTTCCGCCTCGGCGGGCGTCGCGCCCTTGACGAGGGTCCGGACCTCCTCCTCCGAGATCTCGCGGACGGCCTCCGCGCTCACGGTCACCGGGTACAGGATCGACTCGCCCGCGGCCTCGCCGCTGCCGATGGTGGTCCTCGTGGACCCCTCGCGGAGGGTCATCCCGTCGGGCACCTCGGCCGCGATGCGGTCCTGGGCCAGCTCCTCGATCGGCGCCGGGTCGGAGGCGACGACCGTCCCCTCGGCCGTGAGGGACAGCTCGAATGTCGCGACCTCCCGCCCGACGATCTCGGAGGCCGGCTCGGAAGGGGTGGGCTCCCCCCGGCGGGCCGTCTCCGGGTAGGCCGTGGCGCCCTCCGGCGTGCCCGGCGGATCTGCGGCGAGCTCGGCGAGCTGGGCGTCCAGCTGCTTCGTGAGGGTCGCGATGGCCGCCGCGACGTCCTTCTCGACGACCGTGGGGAACTCCTCGCGGGTGCCGCCACTCGTGGCAGCGGGGTTGACGACCTTGACCACGACGTCGTTGTACTCGCCGGGGACGACGGTGATGGTGCCGGCCTCGACGTTGCCCGCGGGTCCTGCCCGTGCTGCCAGGACATCGACGGTGCGGTTCGAGCAGGTGATCCGCGGTGGGTCGATGATCGCCACGGGGACGAAGACGGCCTCCTGGGTGGCGAAGGCGATCCCCGACGGCGTCCGGGCCACCGTCCCGCGGGGGATCGTGTAGGCCCGCGTGGGATCGCAGTTGGTCCAGCGGACCTGGCCCGCCGCGCGTGTCGTCTCGACGCGCTTCCCGGTCGCCTCGAAGCTTCCGCTGGCGGACAGGGGGAACGAGATCCGGGTCGCCGGGATCGTGGCCGACGCCACGTCGACGGTGACGGCATCGGGGTCCGCGACCGCGACGAAGGAGACCGGCCCGACCGGCTCCGCGGCCAGCGTCAGCTCGACGGTCGCGGTCGGGAGGAGGACGTAGCCCACCGCCGCGCCGGCGCTGCCGAGGATCCCGACGGCCAGGAGCGAAGCGAGCACCAGGGGCCAGCGGCGCCGACGCGGCCGCGACACGGAGGCCCCGACGCCGCCGAGCCCGGTCGAGGCGCCGACGGCGCCGCGGGGCCGCGCGGCCTCGCCCTGGGGCCGGCCGCCACCCGCCGGCTCGGCACCGGGGGAGGGCTGCGGGGAGCTCCCCGCCGACGTCGTGGCGGCGGGAGGCTCCGCCGGGCGGGCATGTGCGCCGGCGCGCGGAGCCACGCCCGGACCGGGAGGGCGCGCCGGCGCCCCGCCGCGCGCGAGGCCGGCGGAGGCGGCTCCCGCGGCGGCCACGGCCGCCCCGGCGACGGCCGCCGACGAGTCCCGGGCGGGTGGCCGCGGGGGCTCCTGCGGGGGGGGCTCCGGGGGCGCCTCAGGGCCTCCGCCCCGGGCCTCCTCGTATTCGGCGACCGTGGCGAAGACGGGCAGGCCGGCCGACGCCGCGAGGGCCCGCGCGGACGCCTCCGGGGCCACGATGGACAGGCGGCGGCTCCGCGTCGTCGCCTCGTGGGCGAGCAGGCGGAAGTTGATGCGGCTCGTGGCGATCCGCGAGCCGGCGGGCAGAACGATGGCGAGCTCCACGTCCTCAGCCGTGCGGATGCGCGCGGCCGCAGAGGTGATCTCGTCGTCGACGTCGAGGAAGACGGTCGCCATGCCGGCCCTACAGCCTCATGGCCCGGAGGACACGGCGCAGGGCCGCGTCGAGCGGGTCGCGCTCCGCCTGGAGCTCGATCGCCTGGTTGGCGAGGCCCAGGGGCGTGACGTCCTGCTGGTCGACCAGGAGCTTCGTGGCGTCGTCGAGCGACTCGACCATCTCCGGGCCCATCACCGAGACCTCCGGAGGGCGGCTGAACGGAAGGCGTCGCCAGAAGGCCTCGCCCCGCAGCGCGGCGGCCGTCTCCGGCAGTCGCGACCCGCCGCCGCAGAGGTAGATCCGCGACGGCAGGAGGTCGCCGCCGCCCAGCTCGTCGAGCACGAGCTCCATCCCCGCGGCCCAGACCGCGACGTCGTCCGCGACGATCGAGGCGATCTCCTCGCGTCGCTCCACGTCGAGCCCACGGGCGTAGTCGACCTTGAGCGCCTCGGCCCGGGGGAACGGGAGGTCCAGCCGGTCGGCCAGCGACTTCGTGAAGGCGCGCCCGGCAAGGGCGAACATCCGGGTTCCCTCGATCCCCCCGGAGCGGACGAGGGCGACGTCCGTCGTCCCGCCCCCGATGTCGACGAAGAGCGCTCCCGCCTGGCGGACCTGCTCCGACCCGACGACCCGGGCGACCGCGTATGGCTCGGCCACGATCTCCAGGAGCTCGAGGTCGAGCTCGGCGGCCACGCTCTCCAGCGCCCCGAGGTGCACGAGAGGGGCGAAGGCATTGAAGATGCCGATCCGGACGTGGCGGCCCTGGAAGCCGACCGGGTTGGTCACGGCGTAGCCGTCGATGCTGGCCGACGTCACGGCAGCGTGCACCAGGCGCACGTCGACGTTGGGGAGGCCCGTCTCCCACGTGATCGACCGCTCGGCCTCCTCGAGCGCCTCGCGCTGGACGCCGTCGATGAGCCTCTGGAGCTCG
Organism: uncultured Chloroflexia bacterium; assembly: GCA_963709605.1. GTDB lineage: Bacteria > Chloroflexota > Limnocylindria > Limnocylindrales > CSP1-4 > CTSoil-043. The sequence continues at coordinate 81,714 of CAVPWX010000020.1, forward strand.
GCGTCGGTGATGGGGACGTCGGGCTTCTTCCGCTCCTGGGTGTGGGACGTGGTGAACCCCTTCACGAGCTCGCCCGCGATGCCGATGATGACCTGGCTCGGCCGGAAGCCGGCCATCTCCTCCGCCTCCTGGAGGGCCACGGCGCAGTTGTCGACGACGGCGCCGATGTCGGCCACCGTCCCCGACTGCATGTGGGCGAGTCCCTGGCGCTTCCGGCCGACGCCACGGACGGTGCCGTGGTCCTGGCCGTCGATCTCGAAGACGAGCGCCTTCGCGAACTCGGTTCCCACGTCGAGGGCCGTGCACGCGGCGAGCTGGTCGCCACCGTCGCGCTGCCAGAAGCGCCGCAGGAAGGCCATGGCGGCTCCGCTGCCCTACCCGCCCGCCGGCCCGACGGCGCCCACGGCCGCCCGGATCGACGCCAGGGCGTCCGGAATCCCCCCGCGGCGCGCGCCCTTCCCCTGCGCCATCTCCGGCCGGCCGCCCCCCTTGCCATCGACGGACGCCATCGCGGTCCGCACCAGGTCGCCCGCGGCCAGGCCGCGGGCCACGAGATCGTCCGAGACGGTGACGAAGAGCTGCGGCTCCTCAGCGTCGAGGGCGAGGGCGACCACGCCGGAGCCGAGGACCGCCCGGACCTCCTTCGCGGCGCTCTTGAGGGCGTCGATCGACTCCCAGGGGCCGGCGTGCGCGACGAGGCGGACGCCCGGCGCCACCTCCTCGGCGCGGGCGGCGAGATCGCCCGGCCTGGGGATGCCCCCGCCGCCCTCGCGCAGCCGCCGCCGGGCCTCGCGCAGCTCCGCGTCGAGGGCCCCGATCCGGTCCAGGACGGCGTCGGCCCCCGGCGCCCCGAGGCGATCCACGACCGCGTCCAGCAGGAGGGCTCGCTCGCGGAGGTGCGCGTCGGCGCCGTCGCCGGTCAGGGCCTCGATGCGGCGCATCCCGGACCCGATGCTCCGGTCGGCGGTGATCACGAAGCTCCCGATCTGCCCCGACGCCCGGCAATGCGTGCCGCCGCACAGCTCGAAGCTGTAGTCCTGGACCCGGATCGTGCGCACGGTTTCGCCGTACTTCTCGTCGAAGAAGGCGTCGGCGCCGGCCTCGATCGCCTCGGCCATGGAGAGAAGGGCGACGCTCACCGGGCGGTCCTCGCGGACGACCCGGCGGACCTCGTCCTCGATCTCCCGCTTCTCGTCGTCGGTGAGGGCCCGGTCGAAGGGGTAGTCGAAGCGCAGATAGTCGGGCGCGACGAGCGACCCTGCCTGCTTCGCCGCCGGGCCGGCGACGTTCCGCAGGGCGCGGTGGAGGAGGTGCGTGGCGGTGTGGTTGCGCATCGTCCGGGCCCGCCGCTCGGCGTCGACGACGGCCGCCACGGACTCACCGACCCGCAGCCGCCCGTGGAGCGTTCCGCGGTGGACGACGAGGCCGCCGGTCGGGCGCTGGGTGTCCTCCACGGTGAAGAGCGGCGAGCCACCATTGGGCTCCGCGATCTCGCCGCGGTCGCCGACCTGGCCGCCGCCCTCGGCGTAGAAGGGCGTCCGGTCCAGGATCACCTCGGCCTCGCCGTGGCCGGTCAGCTCGTCGTAGGCGACGCCCTCGCGCACGATCGCGACAACGGTCGCCTCCGCCGTCGTCGTCTCGTAGCCCAGGAAGGCCGTGTCGCCGGCTCGCCGGAGGATCGACTCGTAGAGCGCCAGCAGCTCGGCGTGGCGGGCCAGCTCGGCCTTGCGGCCGCCGCGGCTCCGCTCGCGCTGCTCGGCCAGGGCGACCTCGAAGCCCGGCCGGTCCACGCGGACGCCGTGCTCGGCCGCGAGCTCGACCGTCAGGTCGACCGGGAAGCCGTACGTGTCGTGGAGCTTGAAGGCGACGTCGCCGGCGAGGACGGGAGCGTCATCCGGGACGTCCTCGGGTCGCCGCCCGACGACCCGCTCGGCGTCCGTGAGCGGGATGAGCGCCTCCTCGAGGTGGACCGTTCCCGCGTCGAGCGTCCGGGCGAACTGGGCCTCCTCGCGGGCGATCGTGGCCAGGACCCGCTCGCGCTCCTCGCGCAGGTAGGGGTACGCCTCCGCCATGACGTCGATCACCGTCGCCGCGGTCTCGACGAGGAATGGCTCGCGGCGGCCGAGGAGGCGCCCGTGGCGAACGGCACGGCGCAGGATCCGCCGGAGGACGTAGCCACGCCCCTCGTTGGAGGGCAGGACGCCGTCTGCGACCAGGAACGTGATCGCCCGGGAATGGTCGGCGATCACCTGGTAGCTGAAGCGCTCGGCCTCGAAGCCCTCGGGGTCGTGACCGAGGAGCCGGCGGAGCGTCTCGTGGATCGGCGTGAAGAGGTCGGTGTCGTAGTTGGAGAGCACCCCCTGGAGGACCGACGCCAGGCGCTCCAGGCCGAGGCCGGTGTCGACGCTGGGGAATGGCAGCGGGACGCGCGGCCCGTCGGGGAGCTGGTTGAACTCCATGAAGACGAGGTTCCAGATCTCGAGCCAGCGGGGGCACTGCTCCGAATGGTCCGGCGTGCAGTGCGGGCCCTCGGAGAGGTGGGCCCCGCGGTCGTAGTGGATCTCGCTGCACGGCCCGCAGGGTCCGGTCTCGGCCATCCGCCAGAAGTTCTTGTCGTCGCCGGCGTCGACGTCGCCCCAGCGGGCCATCCGCTCGGGCGGCAGGCCGATCTCGTCGCGCCAGATCGCCCACGCGACCTCGTCGTCCGAGTAGGTCGTCGCCGCCAGGCGCCCGGCCGGGATGCCGAGCTCCCGCGTCAGGAACTCCCAGGCCCAGTGGATCGCCTCGCGCTTGAAGTAGTCGCCGAAGCTCCAGTTCCCCATCATCTCGAAGAGGGTGTGGTGGCGCGGCGTGCGCCCGACCTCCTCGAAGTCGTTGTGCTTGCCGGCCACCCGCAGGCACCGCTGAACGTCGACGGCCCTCGTGTAGCTGCGCGTCTCGGCGCCGGTGAAGACCTCCTTGAACTGGACCATCCCGGAGTTCGTGAAGAGGAGGGTCTGGTCCCCCGCCGGGATGAGGCTCGCGCTCGGCACGATCGCATGGCCACGCGCGGCGAAGAACTCCAGGAAGCGCCGCCGGATCTCGGCGGCGGGCAGGGTGCCCAGGGGCGTCGGGGGCGTCTCGGGGGTCGACATCCGGCTAATGGTAGCGAACGGGGCGCGCGGGACGGCGCCGGGGCGTCGTGGCTCGCGTGGGGACGGCCTCGCCTGGGTCGGGAGGTGCCGCGAGCGCCGGGGTGGCGCGGGCGAGCCCGAGCCGCCCGTCAGCGACGGAGCGCCCTCCGCAGGGCGGCCGACCCCGCGATGATCGCCCCCACGAACGCCCCCATCACGAGGCCGCGCAGGAAGACCGCCAGGCGGTCCTCGGGGGCCCGGCGCGGAAGCCGAATCATCGCCCACCTCCCCTGGAGCTCCCCGGGCCGACCGGTCGCGTCGGGCCCATGATCGAGACGAGGACGACGAGGCCGATCCCGGCCCATGCTCCGAGCGACGCCGCGACGAGCCGGAAGTCGCCGATCCGCAGCAGGTCGATCCCGAGCCGCCCACCGAGCGCGTCGCCGGCCCAGGCCCCCAGCACCGCGAGGACCAGGACGAAGGGGAGCCGGGCGCCGGCCACGCCGGTCACCAGGACGGCGAATGCCGTCCAGAACGACCCAACGAGGAGGGCCATGACGACGGCCGGGCCGATCACGGCGGATCCGGTGCCGGGCGGGCGATCCGCCCCCCGCCGAGGACGACGTCGGGCTCGTCCGGGTCGTACAGGACGCAGGCCTGGCCCGGCGCGGCGGCCCACACGGGGTCGTCGGTGGCCACGGTCCAGCGCCCGCGCCCGCCGCCCGGCTCCCGCCGGACGACCGCGGGGACGGCGGTCGCCCGGTGGCGGACCTGGGCCAGGGCCCGGAAGGCGTCCCCGGACGGTGGCCCGGCGACGAACGCGGCGTCAGCGATCGGAAACCAGCGGGTCTCGAGGTCGGCGCGCCGGGCGAGCACGATCGTGTTCGTCGCCGGATCGACCCGGCTGACGTAGCGGGGCTCGCCGACGGCGACGCCCACGCCGCGGCGCTGCCCGACGGTGAAGGCGGCCGCGCCGCCGTGCTCCCCCACGACCCGGCCGTCCGACGCATCAACCGCCGGCCCCGGTCCCGGGGTCCAGCCGGCGCGGGCACGGAGCGCTCCCCTGACGTCGCCCTCGGGCACGAAGCAGATCTCCATGCTCTCCGGCTTGTCGGCCGTGGCGAGGCCCCTCGCGCGGGCGATCGCCCGGACCTCGTCCTTCGTCAGCTCGCCGAGCGGAAAGCAGGCCCGGGCCAGCTGATCCTGGCGGAGCCCATAGAGGAAGTAGGCCTGGTCCTTCGCGCGGTCCACCCCGCGCAGGAGACGATGCGTCGGCCCTCCCGGCCTTTCGACCACGTCGGTTCGCGCGTAGTGGCCGGTCGCGACGGCGTCGCAGTCGTAGAGGTGGCGCGCCCGGCCCAGCAGCGCCCCGAACTTGACGTAGCTGTTGCAGTCGACGCACGGGCTGGGCGTCTCGCCCCCGAGGTACGCGGCGAGGAACGGGCGGATCACCCCGGCGTCGAACTCCCGCTCCAGGTTGAGGACGTAGAAGGGGATCCCGAGCTGCGCGGCGACCCGCCGGGCGTCCTCCGCCGCGTCCGCGCTGCAGCAGCTCTTCCTCGCCTCCGAGTAGGCGTCGGCGCCGTCGTGGACCCGCATCCAGACACCGACGACGTCGTGGCCGGCATCGACGAGCAGGGCGGCGGCAACCGACGAGTCGACGCCGCCGGACATGGCCACGAGCACGCGCACGACGACGGCCTCAGGCGATCCGGCTGCCGAGCGGATCGGCGGCGATCACCGCGGACCCATCCCGGACGTCGGCCAGCACGCGCGGGACGACCGCGACGGCGGCCTCGACCTCGTCCGCCGTCGTCCCCCGGCCGAGGGAGAGGCGCAGCGCGCCCAGGGCGTCGGCCTCGTCCACGCCCATCGCGATCAGCACGTGGGACGGCTCGGGCGAGCCGGTGGCGCAGGCCGACCCGGTCGAGCAGGCGATCCCCTCGAGGTCGAGGGCAACCGAGGCGGCGACGCCGTCGGCGCCCCTGACGAGGACGGAGAGGAGGCCCGGGAGGCGCTCGGCCGGGTGCCCCGTCAGCTCCACCCCCGTGACCGCGAGGCAGGCCGCCTGGAGGCGGCCCCTCAGGCGGGCGAGGCGCGCGCAGGTCGCCGGCTTCTCGGCGCAGGCGAGCGCGTAGGCCGTCGCCATCCCGACCGCTCCGGCCACGTTCTCCGTCCCGGCCCGCCGATGCCGCTCCTGGCTCCCGCCGTGGAGCTGGGCGAGGAGCGGCGTCCCGCGCCGGACCCACAGCGCGCCGACGCCCTTGGGGCCCTCGAACTTGTGGGCTGAGATCGCCACGGTGTCGGCGCCGAGCGTGGCGACGTCGAGGTCCAGGTACGGTGCCCCCTGGACCGCGTCCACGTGAAGATGGATCCCTCGGCGGGCCCGCACCCGGTCGGCGATCTCCCGCACCGGCTGGATCGTCCCGACCTCGTTGTTCGCCAGCATCACCGCCACGAGGATCGTCCGCTCGTCGAGGAGGGCCTCGACCGCGTCCGGGTCCAGGCGCCCGAAGCCGTCGACCGGGGCGGCGACGACCTCGAAGCCGAACTTCTCGAGGTGGTGCGCCGCGTGCGCGACGGCGTGGTGCTCCACGGCGCTGACGACGAGCCGGCCGCCGCGCGCCTTGCCGGCCCAGGCCGCGCCCTTCACGGCCAGGTTGTTGGCCTCCGTGCCGCCGGAGGTGAGCACGACCTCCCGGGTCGCCCCGCCGAGGTCCGCGGCCAGCCGCTCGTGCGCCTCGTCGAGGGCGTTGCGGGCGGTCCGGCCGAAGGCGTGCGCTGAGGAGGGGTTGCCGAAGGCGCCGCCCAGGTACGGGAGCATCGCCTCCAGGGCCTCGGGGCGCAGCGGCGTCGTGGCCGCGTGGTCGAGATAGACGGAGGTGGCCGGCATCAGGCGCCGATTGTACGGCCGCGGCCGGGAGCGTCCCGGCGACGCGGCCGCCGCCGGGGGAAGCGCGAGATCGCTGGCGGGTCCGAGAGCGTGACGAGCGCGCGAAGGCCGCCGCCATTCGGCCTCGGGCTCACGCGAGATTCAGGCCGAGCGGGCGACGACGTCCAGGGCACCGCTCCGGCGGAGGCTCCACACGAGGAGGACGTGGACGGCAGCGGCCCGTTCGTCCATGCGGCGGATCAGCGCCGGGTCGCTCTCCATGCCGCAGACCTGGACCCGGAGGCTGGGGTGGCCGGCCACGATCGCGATCGCCGCCGTGACGTCCTGCTCGGCGCGCTCGCGGACGTGCGCCTGCACGCCTGGGGTGCGGCGGCCGCCGCCCGCCGGGCCGGTCGCGAGGATCGGGGCGAGGATCGCGGCGGACTGCGACGAACCGTGGATCTCCATGCCTCCAGCATCGTCCCCACCTCCAAGAGGCAGGGCGGGGCGCCCGTCCCGCGGCGCTCAACGAACGCTCAGGATTCGTCGCTCCCCGGCAGTCGCGCGCGGTAGCCCACGCCGGCCCCGGAGCCGAGCGCGCGGAATTGTCGGGCCAACGCTCGCCCCAGCCCGCTGCCTGGCGCAGCCCCGCGCCGGTATCCTCTTGCCTGTGACTGATGACGCCGCTGCCCCCACGACTCCTGCCCGCCCGACGGGCTGGCTCCTGGGCTACCCGACCGACCACCTGATGGGCGTCCTCCCCTCCCCGGCCGCGGCCGCCGCCGCGGTGGCCGCGCTGGGAGCCGCGGGGTTCGACGCGCAGGCGATCCACGTCCTCGTCGGCGAGGAGGCGGCCCTCCGGATCGACGGACGGGGCACGCACCACGGGCTCGTCGCCCGCCTCTACCGGCTCGTCCAGTTCACCCAGATGGACCAGGCGCCCGACTTCCGGCGCTACGAGCTGGAGGCGCGCCGGGGGCACCCCGTCGTGGCCGTCAGGGAGACCGACCCGGCGCGACGGAAGACGATCCGGGCGGTCCTCCGCGCGCACGGGGCCCACTTCACGAACTTCTACAGCCGCTTCTACACCGAGACGCTCGACCCGTTCGAGGGCGCCGACGAGGGCGACCTGCCGATCTGAGCCGGGCCGCGAGGCTTCGGCCCGGTCCCGGCCGCCGGGGCGCCTCGGCCTCAGCGGCCCTCGGCCCGCCGCGCATCCTCGCGCTGGCCGGCCTGGCGTCGGCGGTCATGCATGGATAGCAGCCGCTTACGGAGGCGGATGGAGCGTGGGGTGACCTCGACCAGCTCGTCGTCGCCGATGAACTCGATCGCCGCCTCCAGCGTGAGCGGGCGGGGCGGCGTGAGCCGGAGCGCCTCGTCGTGGGCGTGGGTCCGGATGTTCGTCAGCTTCTTCTCTTTCGTGACGTTGACGTCCATGTCGCCGGAGCGCGCGTTCTCGCCGGCGACCATCCCCTCGTAGACCTCGACGCCGGCGCCGATGAAGAGCTCGGAGCGGTCCTGGAGGCTGAAGAGGGCGTAGGCGTTGGAGGTCCCGGCCCGGTCGGCGACGAGCACCCCGTTCGTGCGGTGGGTCACCTCGCCGGCCCATGGCCCGTAGCCCTCGCCGATCTGGTGCAGGAGTGCCGTCCCGCGGGTCTCGGTAAGCAGCTGCCCACGGTAGCCGATGAGGCCCCGCACGGGGAGGACGAACTCCATGCGAACCCGACCGTCGGCGTCGGTCGACATCTGCTCGAGGCGGCCCTTGCGCCCGGCCATGGCCTGCTGGATCTCGCCGATGTAGTCGGGCGGGATGTCGATCGTGATCCGCTCGTAGGGCTCCTGGACCCCGCCGGGGACCGCGTGGAGGATCACCTCGGGCCGGCTCACCTGGAGCTCGTAGCCCTCGCGGCGCATCTGCTCGACGAGGACGGCCAGCTGGAGCTCTCCCCTCCCCCGGACCTCGTAGGTGTCCCCGGTCTCGGTCGGGAAGAACTGGATCGCGACGTTGCCGAGGATCTCCCGCTCCAGGCGGGCCCGCAGCTGGCGGCTGGTGAGGTACTTCCCCTCGCGCCCGGAGAGGGGCGAGGTGTTGACCCCGAACGTCATGCGCAGCGTCGGCTCGTCGACCTCGATCCGCGGCAGCGGCCGGGGGTCGGCCGGGTCGGTGAGCGTGTCGCCGATCGTGACCTCCGGCAGGCCGGCGACCGAGACGATGTCGCCGGGCCCAGCCTCCTCGATGTCGATCCGTTCGATCCCGTGGGCGGTCTGGAGGCTGGTGACCGTGCCGGAGAGCGTGACCGTGCGCCCCGGCTCGATCGACCCCGCGGTGTCGTCGGGCTCCTCGCGGACGACGGTGATCCGCTGGCCGACCCGGACGCTGCCGTTCACCACGCGCCCGACCGCCATCCGCCCGACGTAGTCGTTCGCCGACAGGTTCGTGACGAGCAGCTGGAGCGGGTGGCCGGGCGCGTAGGCCGGCGGCGGGGTCAGCTCCACGAGGAGGTCGAGGAGCGGTCGCAGGTCGGTGCCGGGCACCGCGAGGTCGCGGGTCGCGGTGGCCGCCTTCGCATTCGTGTAGACGACCGGGAACTCGATCTGGTGCTCGTCGGCGCCGAGGTCCATGAAGAGCCCGTAGACGTCGTCGAGGACTTCCCCCGGGCGCGCGTCGCCCCGGTCGATCTTGTTGATGGCGACGACGACCGGCAGGCGGCGGGCCATCGCCTTCTGGAGGACGTAGCGGGTCTGCGGGAGGGGTCCCTCGGCGGCGTCGACGAGGAGGAGCACGGCGTCGACGAGGTTGAGGCTCCGCTCCACCTCGCCGCCGAAATCGGCGTGCCCGGGTGTGTCCACGATGTTGATGCGGATCCCGGCATAGTCGACGGTCGTCTGCTTGGCCAGGATCGTGATGCCCTTCTCGCGCTCGAGGTCGCCGGAGTCCATGACCCGGTCGACGACGGCCTGGTTCTCGCGGAAGGCGCCGGTCTGGCGGAGGATCCCGTCGACGAGGGTCGTCTTGCCGTGGTCCACGTGGGCCACGATGGCGACGTTGCGAAGGTCGGTCCGGAGGGCGGAGGCGGGACTCGGGGTCGCGCCTGCGCTCGACGGCGCGACGGGGGCGGTGGGCACGGCGGGGCGGGGCTCCTGGGCGGTGACGGGCCGGCCGATGGTCGCACATCCGCCGCGAGGGCGTCCGCGCCGGGCATGGCCGCCCTGCTAGCATCGCGGGCGGACTGAGGAGCACCCCATGACCGTCGCCGCCGTCATCCTGGCCGCCGATCGCGGTACCGCCCTGCGCGAGGTCGAGGGCGTGCCCAACGCCCGGCGGCTCGCCGACACCGCCTGGGCCGGCGGCGCGCTGCCGATCATCGTCGTTGCCGCCGACCCGGACGGCGCCCTCGCGGTCGCCCTCGCCGGGTCGGCCGCGGTCCTGGCCGCCCCGGCCCCCGAGGGGAGCGGTCCGGTGGCGCAGGTGTGCCGCGGCATCGACGTCGCCCGCGCCCGGGTGGACGGGACCGCCGCGGCCCTGGTCTGGCCCGCCGGGATGGCCTGGGTGGACGCGGAGACCGTCACCTCCCTCATCGAGGCGCATGGCGCCGACCGAGCGGCCGTCCTCCGCCCCGCCTTCCGCGGCCGGGCCGGCTGGCCGGCGCTGGTGCCCACGGCCCACCTCGAGATCCTGCGGGGGCTCGGCGTGGACCGTGTCCCCGCGGAGCTGCTCGACGACCTGGCCGCCGCCGGCGTCCCGAGCCGTGTCGTGGAGCTGGGTGATCCCGGGACCACCCACGACCTCGCCACGCCGCGCGACAAGCTGCCCCCGTTCGAGGGTCCGCCGGAGCCCGCCTCCGCACACCACCACGAGTGGGGCTCCCCGGCCGCCGCCGGTCCGGACGAGCCGCCCGCGCCGGTCCAGACGGTCGACTGAGGCACGCGGCCCCCACCCCGGGATGGCCACGGCCGCGAAGGAATGGCATGAGCATCCAGCCGGAGCCGCCCCGGTCCTCGCCGCGTCGCCGCTGGCCCCGCCGCCTCGGCATCGCCCTGCTCCTCCTGCTGGCGGCATTCATCGTCGTCCCGTTCCTCATCCCCTTGCCGCCCCAGCCCGACAGGCCGGCCGACGACGTCGCGGCCGATCTCGGCCTGGAGGGCTCCCTGGTCGACGCGGACGGCACCCGGACGTGGGTCGAGGAGGCCGGGCCCCCCGACGGCCCGCCGGTCGTGCTCGTCCACGGCTTCGGCGGGTCGAGCTGGTCGTGGCGGGCGACGATGCCGGCCCTCGCGGCGGCGGGCTACCGGGCGGTCGCCCTGGACCTCGCCAACTTCGGCCTCGCGGACAAGTCCTGGGACCGCGAGACGACACACGCCCGCCAGGCGGACCTCGTGGCTGCGGTGATGGACGCCCGGGGGATCGGCTCTGCCACCCTCGTCGGGCACAGCATGGGCGCGAACGTGGTTGCCTGGCTCGCCGCCCGGCACCCGGGACGGCTCGAGCGGGCGGTCCTGGTGGATGCGGCGACGGGCCCGGCGGGAGGCGGCGGGGCCGGCGGGATCGGCGCCGGCCTCCTGCGCCTCCCCAACGTGCGACGCATCGGGCAGCTGGTGCTGCGCTCCCAGCTCGACGAGGCACGCATGGGCGAGATCCTGCGCAGCGCCTACGCCGATCCGGCCCGCGTCACCGATGCCGACCTCGCCGGCTACACGGCCCCGCTCCAGACCCTCGACTGGGACCTCGGCCTGCTGGCGATCGTTCGCGACAGCGGCGACAACGAGCTCGACGCGCCGATCGCCGACGTCCTGCAGGCGCCGACCCTCATCGTCTGGGGGCGCGAGGACCCGTGGATCCCGCTCGCGTCCGGCGAGGCGCTCCGCGAGGCGCTCCCCGCAGCCGCCTGGGAGGTCGTCGACGACGCCGGCCACCTCCCGATGGAGGAGCAGGCGGATGCCTTCAACGAGATCCTGACCACCTGGCTGGAGGACGCGCCGTGACCGAGCCGCTCGAACCGCCCGCACCGCCCGCGCCGACCCATCCGCCGACCGTGGCAGCGCCGGCGGCGGCGCCCGCGACCCGGAGGCCCCGGCCGCGCCGGCGGACCGTCGTCCTGGCGATCGTCGGCGTCATCGCCCTCGCCGTCGTCGGCGGCCTGGCGTGGTTCTTCAGCCCCCAGCCGCTCCTTCCGGAGGCCACGGCGGCGCTGGCCTCGACCGCGACCGTGACCTACGTCGACGACGAGACGGGGCTCACGTTCGCTCCGACCGCGGCCTCGCCCACGACCGGCCTGGTCCTCTATCCGGGCGCGAAGGTCCCGGCCGCGGCCTACGCCCCGACGGCCCAGGCGCTCGCCGGGCGGGGGTACCTGGCCGTCGTGGTGCCCATGCCCCTCAACTTCGCGATCTTCGGCGTCGGCGCCGCGGACGGCGTGATCGCGGCCCACCCGGAGATCGAGCAGTGGGCGATCGGCGGACACTCGCTCGGCGGCGCGATGGCGGCCCAGTACGCCGCGGACCACCCCGACGTTGTCGCCGGCCTCGTCTTCTGCGGCGCGTACAGTGCGGCCGACCTCTCGGCGAGCGGTCTCCTGTCCTCCTCGGTCTACGGCTCGCTCGATGCCGCGGCGGCGAAGATCGAGGACCCGGCCACGATGGCCCTGCTGCCGCCGGACACCGCTTACGTGCGCGTCGAGGGCGGCAACCACGAGCAGTGCGGCTGGTATACCGGGCAGCCGAACGACCCGCCGGCGACGATCTCCCGGCAGGAGCAGCAGGACCGGATCGTGGAGGCGTGGGCCGCCGTCCTCGCGGGGATCGCCGCGGCGCCCTGACCCCGCCTACTCGAGGCCGAGGGCTCTCCGGGCGCGGGCGACATCGTCGACGGAGAACGCCGTCTCGACGGTGCCGTCGGTCCGCCCGACGAAGAGGACGCCCCGGATGTCGATCCCGGCCGCGGCGAGCTTCTCGGCGACCGCGGCGAGCCCGCCCGGCTTGTCCTCGACCGCGACGATCAGCGTCTCGCCCTCGACGAACGGGTACCCGCTGGAACGGAGGACCCTGCGGGTCGCCTCGTCGTCGTCCGTGGTCAGGACGGCATAGGCGCAGGCCCCAGTGCCGCCGCCCGAGATCCCCCGGAGGTTGATGCGCTGCTCGGCGAGAGCCCGCGTCAGGCCGGCGAAGCTGCCCGGCCGGTTGTCCAGCTGGACCACGAACTGGGTGCCCATCTCGCTGGCCTCCACTGCGGGATACGGGTCCGCTCGGCGAACGCGGGTTCATTGTCGCGCGCCGGCGCAACGGGTGCGGCCGGGTGGCCGCCGCGGTCAGGCCTTCTCCGGAAAGCCCACGAAACGGAGGCCCAGCTCCGCGTACTGCTCGGGGTCGGGCGCCGACGGCGCGTCGAGCATCAGGTCGGTGCCCGACGAGGTCTTGGGGAAGGCCATCACCTCGCGGATGTTCGTCTGGCGGGCCAGGATCATGGCCCAGCGGTCGATGCCCAGGGCGATCCCGCCGTGCGGCGGCGCCCCGTGCTCGAACGCCTCGAGCATCCCCCCGAACTTCTCGTGCATCGCCTCGAGGGAGTGTCCCTGCAGGGCGAAGCTGCGCTCCAGCAGGTCGCGGCGATGGATCCGCACGCTGCCGCCGCCAAGCTCCCAGCCGTTGAGGGCGATGTCGTACTGCATCGCCCGCGCCCGGCCCGCGGGGTCCTCGTGCGACGGCCGGTACGGGTCGCCCGACGCGGTCACCAGCAGGTGCTCGTCCTCCGGCACGACGCCCGAGAACGGGTTGTGGGTCGCGTGCCAGCCCGTGCGGTCCTCGTCCCACTCGTACATCGGGAAGCGGTGGACCCAGCAGTAGGCCAGGACGTCCGGGTCGGCGAGGCCGAGGCGGCCGCCGAGCTCGGCCCGCAGGCGCCCCAGGACGTCGGCGACGACGAGCGGGGCATCGGCAACGACGAGCAGGAGATCGCCCTCCGCGGCCCCGGCAAGCGCGGCCATCGCGCGGACACGCTCCTCGCCGAGGAACTTCACGGTCGGCCCGTGGATGCCGTCGGCGGCGACGGCGAGGTGGACCAGGCCGCGCGCGCCGAAGCGCTTCGCGGTCTCGGTGAGCTCGTCGATCTGCGAGCGGCTGGCGCCGGCCAGCCCGGGGACGACGATCCCCTTGACCCGCCCGCCCGCCGCCAGCGTCTCGTCGAAGACGCGGAACCCCGAGGCGGGGGCCCCCTCCGCCGCCCGGAGCGCCGGGGCGAGGTCGACCAGCTCCATGCCGAAGCGCAGGTCCGGCTTGTCGGAGCCGAAGCGCTCCAGCGCCTCCTCGTGGGTGAAGCGCGGGAAGGGCACTTCCCGGATCGGTCGCTCCGGGGCGACGGCCTTCGACACCTCGATCGCCATCGTCTCGACGAAGCCCATGACGGCGTCCTCGTCGACGAAGCTCATCTCGAGGTCGAGCTGCGTGAACTCCGGCTGGCGGTCGCCCCGGAGGTCCTCGTCGCGGAAGCAGCGGGCGACCTGGAAGTAGCGGTCCATGCCCGCGACCATCAGGAGCTGCTTGAGCTGCTGCGGGCTCTGCGGCAGCGCGTAGACGGTGCCGGGCTGGAGGCGCGAGGGGACGATGAAGTCCCGGGCGCCCTCCGGCGTGCTCTTGATGAGGATCGGGGTCTCGATCTCCACGAAGCCGTGCTCCTCGTGGACGCGGCGGATGGTGGAGATCAGGCGCGAGCGCAGAAGCAGCCGCTCCAGCATCGGCTCGCGCCGGATGTCCAGGTAGCGATACTGCAGGCGCACCGCCTCGTCGACGGGCGCGTCCGGCTCGTTGATGTAGAAGGGCGGCGTCCTGGCCTCGGCGAGGATCGCCAGGGTGCGGGCCTGGACCTCGATCTCGCCGGTCGCGAGGCGCGCGTTCTCCATCCCCGGGAGCCGCCGGGCGACCGTGCCGTCGACGCCGACGACGAACTCGTTGCGGCAGCGCATGGCCACGGCGTGAGCCTCGGGAGCGTCGGCAGCGTCAACGACGACCTGGGTGATGCCGTGGCGGTCGCGGACGTCGAGGAAGACGAGCTGGCCGTGGTCGCGCCGTCGATGCACCCAGCCGGCCAGCCGGACCTGGCTCCCGGCGTCGGCCGCGCGGACGGCTCCGCAGGTGTGAGTCCGGTAGGGCGTGGCGAGGGAGGCGGTCGGCTCGGTCATGGCCGCGTCATGGTAGCGGCTCGGGGTTGTCCGGGGCCGGCGGTCGTGCGGCTCGGGGTTGTCCCGGGCCGGCGGTGCTGTCGCCCGGGCATCTCGCGGCCGGTCTGCCCGCCGGGACCTGCTCCCGACCGGGCTGCTACCCGAGCGGTTCGCGCCGGGCGGGCACGCTCCAGCCGATCAGCTCGCAGCCGAGGTAGTGGGGGGCGCCCTCGCCCGGCGTGCAGTCGGCGCAGCCCCAGCGGGTGAGACCGCCCTCGTCGGGGAGGAAGGCGACGTCACAGGAGTTCTCGGTGGGGTCGCAGCGGCGCCCGTGGCAGGCGTGGTCGCAGTGGATCCAGTGCTCGCAGGTGCACGCCGCGGTGGGGGACGGCAAGCGGATGACGCTGGCCGGGAACGGGCTGGGGACGTTCATCTCGTTCCTCGTGGGGCACAGCGGGCCGGCGGGGACGCGGCCCGGGATCGTTCGATTGTCCGTGCCCCGTCAACCACCCCCGGTGTTCGGCCGTCGGCGGGCGTCCGAGGGTGAGCGTTCAGTCCGGGGCCGACCTCGCGTCGTTCGTGATCGGTCCCCCGTCCCCCTCCGTCAGGCGTCGCGCGTCTTTCGCCGCAGGAGCGCCACCAGGTCGTCGACCGCGACAAGCTTCTGGGACGCCGCGTCGAGGTCGCGGAGCTGGACCGCACCGTCCGCGAGCTCGTCGCCGAGGATGACCGCGAAGTGGGCGCCCTCGCGCACCGCGCCCTCCAGCTGGCGGCCGAGCTTCCGCGCGGAGAGGTCCGCCCGCACCGCCAGCCCCTCGTCGCGCAGCCGCGTGGCAAGGGCCAGACGAGCGGCCGTCGCCGTCGGATTCGCCCCCACGACGACCGCGATCGGCCCGCCGTCGGCGGCACCGGCGGCGCCGAGGGCCTCGAGGGCGAGGACAACCCGGTCGAACCCGAGGGCGAAGCCGATCCCCGGGGTCGGCTTCCCGCCCAGCAGCTCGACGAGGCCGTCGTAGCGGCCGCCGCCGCCGAGCGCCTGCTGCTGGCCCTCCGCCCCGCGGCGGTAGTACTCGAAGGTCGTCCGCGTGTAGTAGTCGAGCCCGCGGACGAGGGTCGGCTCGAGCCGGTAGGCAATTCCCAGCGCCTCGAGATGCGCCCGCACCGCCGCAAGGTGCTCGGCGCAGGGCCCGCAGAGTCGGTCGGCCATCGTCGGCGCGGCCGCGACGAGGGCGGCCATCGCGGGCTCCTTCGAATCGAGCAGCCGCAGGGGGTTCGTCGTGAGGCGCTCCCGCTCCAGCTCGGGCAGGGCGCCGGCATGCCGCCCGAAGTAGGCTCCCAGCTCCTCGACGTAGGCCGGCCGGCAGGCCGGGTCGCCGATCGAGTTCAGGCGCACCTCGACGTCGCCGAGGCCCGCGTCGCGGTAGAAGCGCGCGCCCAGCTCGACGAGCTCGGCGTCCACCGCCGGGCCCGGGTCGCCGATCGCCTCGACGTCCCACTGCCAGAACTGGCGGTAGCGGCCGGCCTGGGGGCGGTCGTAGCGGAACATCGGGCCGGCCAGGGAGACTCTCACCGGCTGCGGCCAGGTCTGCATCCCGTGCTCCACGTAGGCCCGGCAGATCCCGGCCGTCGCCTCCGGCCGCAGCGCCCATCGCTCGCGTTCCTCGCCGCGACTCGGGGTCACCCGGAAGAGCTCCTTCTCCACGACGTCGGTGACTGCGCCGATGCCGCGCTCGAAGACGGCCGCCTGCTCGAAGAGCGGCGTCTCGATCTCGCGGTAGCCGTAGCGGACCGCGAGGTCGCGGGCGATCCGCTCCAGGCGGGCAAAGGCGGCTCGTTCCGCCGGCAGGAGGTCGCGGGTGCCCCGGGGGGCGCGGAAGCTGGGCATCGACGGCAAGTCTAGCCGCCCGGTCGGCCTACCCGAGGTCCCGCTGGACCGCGACGACGTCCTTGATCTGCTCGAGGCGGCCCATCACGCGGGCCAGCTGCGACACCGAGGCGACCTGGAGGGTCGCCACGACGATCGCGGTGTGATCCTGGTTGACGGAGACGTTCGCGGCCAGGATGTTGACCCTGCTCTCCGCGACCGCGCCGGCGATGTCATTGAGGAGGCCGGTCCGGTCGTGCGCCTCCACGCGGATCGCGATCGGATACGTCTGCGCCGGCGCCGCCTCCCACTCCACGTCGATGAGCCGGGCGACCTCGCGCTCGTTGACGACCGTCGGGCAGCGGGTGAGGTGGACCGTCACTCCCTTGCCGCGGGTGATGAAGCCCACGATGGGGTCGCCGGGGATCGGGTGGCAGCACTTCCCGAAGCGCACGAGGAGGTCGCCGACGCCCTTGACGCGCACACCTCCCGCTCGCAGCGGGGTCGGCGCGGTGGCCGGCAGGGCGAGCTGGCCGTCGTCGACGACGCCGAGGCGCGTGACGACCGACTGGGCCGAGATCGCGCCATAGCCGATCGCCGCGTAGAAGTCGTCGAGCGTGTCGTGGCCGTAGGGCTTCGCCACCTCGAGCAGGAGATCGTGGCCGACCGCGGCGATCGTCGTGCGGGCGAGGCGCCTGAGCTCGCGTTCGAGCGCCTCCCTGCCGTGGACGATGTTCTCGTCACGGTCCTTCTTCTTGAACCATTGCCGGATCTTCTCCCGGGCGTGGGAGGTCCGGACGATCGCCATCCAGTCGCGCGACGGGCCGTGCTCGGCCTTGGTCGTCACGATCTCCACGATGTCGCCGTTGCGCAGCCGGTAGTCGAGCGGCACCAGCCGGTTGTTCACCTTGGCCCCGATCGTGCGGTGACCGATGTCGGTGTGGATGCGGTAGGCGAAGTCGAGCGGGGTGGCGCCGGCCGGCAGGTCCTTGATGTCGCCTTTGGGGGTGAAGACGAAGACCTGGTCCTGGAAGATGTCGAGCTTGATCCCCTCGACGAACTCGCGGGCGTCGGAGACCTCGCGCTGCCAGTCCATGAGCTGGCGCAGCCAGGCGAGCTTGGCATCGTAGTCGCGCTCGGCGCGCGATCCATCCTTGTACCGCCAGTGGGCGGCGATCCCGACCTCGCTCACGGCATGCATCGCGTGGGTCCGGATCTGGATCTCCAGGGGCTTACCGTCGAGCGCGATGACGGCCGTGTGGAGGCTCTGGTAGCCGTTCGGCTTGGGCACCGCGATGTAGTCGTCGAACTGGTTGGGGATCGGCTTCCAGAGGCTGTGGACGGCGCCGAGTGCCGCGTAGCAGTCCCGCACCTCGTCGACGAGGATGCGGATGGCATAGACGTCGTAGATCTCGCCGAAGGCGGCCGACTTGCGCTGCATCTTCTTCCAGATGCTGTAGAGGTGCTTCGGTCGGCCATTGAGGTCCGCCCTGATCCCGGCCTTCTCGAGCTCCGGGGTCAGGACGGCCATGGCCCGCTCGATGTACGACTCCCGGTGGCGGCGACGGCCGTCCAGGTTGGCGGCCAGCTCGCGGTAGCGGTCGGGGTCGAGAGCCTTGAAGGAGAGGTCCTCCAGCTCCCACTTGACCTGCCAGATCCCGAGGCGCTCCGCGAGGGGGGCATAGATCTCCATCGTCTGGCGGGCGATCCGCTGCTGCTTCTCGACGGGCAGCCCGCCGAGCGTCCGCATGTTG
The DNA here is from genome assembly GCA_963709605.1 of uncultured Chloroflexia bacterium. Lineage (GTDB taxonomy): Bacteria > Chloroflexota > Limnocylindria > Limnocylindrales > CSP1-4 > CTSoil-043. The sequence goes on from CAVPWX010000020.1 coordinate 99,467, forward strand.
TGGAGGCGGTCGGCGAGCTTGATGAGGACGACCCGGATGTCCTGGGCCATCGCAAGGAGCATCTTCCGGATGTTCTCGGCCTGTCGCTCCTCGTGGCTGTGGGTCGAAAACCTGGAGAGCTTGGTGACGCCGTCGACGAGCTGGGCAACCTCCGCGCCGAAGCGCTCCTCGACGTCGCTGATGCCGTACTCCGTGTCCTCGGGGACGTCATGGAGGAGCGCGGCTTCGATCGCCGACCCGTCGAGCCCCAGGTCGGCGAGGGTCAGCGCCGCGGCGATCGGGTGGGTGACGTAGGGCTCGCCCGTGGCGCGCAGCTGGCCCTCGTGGGCCACGACCGCGAAGTCGAAGGCCCGGCCGACCTCCTCCACGTCGGCGCCCGGCGCCTGGACGCCAACCGCCGCGAGCAGCTCACGGCGCAGCACCGGCAGCGGCCGGTTGTCTCCGCGCCCCCGCCGGCTGGACGGCGCGCGCCGCGGCCGCGACGCCGGCGGTTCGGCCGGCACCGGGGCTGCCACGGGGACCTGCTCGATCGACATCGGTCCGGCGAGGATAGCAGGGCGGTCGCCACGGGCCGAGGTCGCGCACATGCCGCCCGCAGGAGGTCGGGCGCTCGACAGGGGCCTAGCGATCCGCGAGCCCGAGCTCGCCGAGCAGGCGCTCGGCGACGGCGCGCTCGTCCCACGGGCGTTCGTGGTCGGCGTAGAGGATGCTCCGCTCGTGGCCCTTGCCGGCCAGCAGGACGACGTCGCCGGGACGCGCGCGGGAGAGCGCCTCGCGGATCGCGGCCTCGCGGTCGGGGACCAGGAGAAGGTCCTCGCCGCGGCGCCTGCCGGCCGCCTCGGCGCCGGCCGCGATCTGCTCGAGGATCGCCTCCGGGTCCTCGCCCCGGGGGTCCTCGTCGGTCGCGATGACGAGGCGACACCGCTCGCCGGCCACGCGGCCCTGCAAGGCCCGCTTCGCGACGTCCCGCTCCCCCGCGGACCCGAAGACGGCGACCAGGCCGCCGTCGCCGGCGACGAGCGGGGCCAGCACGTCGAGGGCGGTTGCGAGGGAGGCAGGCGTGTGGGCGTAGTCGACCACCACTGCGAACGGCTGGCCCCGGGCCACGCGCTCCATGCGGCCGCGGATGCCGCGGAAGGCCGCCAGGCCGCCGGCGACCGCCGTCGCGTCGAGGTCGAGCAGCTCGCCGAGCGCGACGACGGCCAGGGCGTTGTGGACGTTGAAGCGCCCGACGAGGGGGAGCTCCAGCGCCAGCCGGCCCCGGGGGTCGTTACTCCGGCGCGCAGGCCGGCGGCAGATTCCTCGATGCCGGTCGCCCGGACGTCGGCGCCGGCGGCGGTGCCGTAGGTGAGGAGGCGGGCGCCGGCGGCCCGCGTCGCGGCGGCGAAGCTCGCGGCGCTGGGATCGTCGAGGTTGACGATGCCGCCGCTCGGCCACGGCCGCCCACCGGGCAGCGAGGCCGGCTTCGCCGGCCGGCCGGCGGGGCGCCCGAGCCGCTCGAACAGCGAGCGCTTGGCCGCCCGGTAGGCCTCGAACGTGCCGTGGAGCTCCAGGTGCTCGTGGGTGAGGTTCGTGAGCACCGCCACGTCGAACGGGATCTCCCCCACCCGCTCGAGGGCCAGGCCGTGCGACGTCGACTCGACGACGGCCGCGGCGTCCCCAGCGGCGGCCATCGCGCGCAGGGCCCGCTGGAGCTCGGGGGCCTCCGGCGTGGTGACGTGGGCGGCCGTCTCCGCGCGAAGGCCCCCGACTCGCTGCTCGGCCGTGCTGACGAGCCCGGCCCGGACGCCGCTCGCGTCGAGCACCGCCGCCGCCATCCCGGCCGTCGTGGTCTTCCCGTCGGTGCCGGTGATCCCCACGACGCCGAGCTCCCGCCCGGGGTCCCCGTACCACCACGCCGCGACGACGGCGAGGGCCAGCTGGCCGCGGTCCACGACGAGCTGGACGGCCGGCCCCGCGTCCGGCACCGGGCGCTCCACGACGACCGCCGTCGCCCCCGCGGCGACGGCGGCGCCGACGAACGCGTGGCCGTCGACATGGGCGCCCGGCACGGCAACGAAGACCCCGTCCCGGCCGACCCGGCGCGAGTCGTAGGCGATGCCGCTGACCCGCCGATCGGCCGCTCCCGGCGGCAGGGCTCCGCGGAGGCGCCCGGCTGCCGCGAGCCGGTCGACGAGCCTGCCGAGCCGCCGCGGGCCGGCCGGCTCGGCGGCCTCCAGGAGCGCGCCAAGGGCCACCGAGGCGCCCTCGTTCACCGCCGGCTCCCGGGGAGACCCGCACCGGGTGCGCGCCAGCGCCTCATGCCGTTCCTCCGGCTCGACGGCTCCCGGCGCCGGGAAGCGCCCGGAGAAGCCGGGCGGCGCGCTGGGCGCCGCTCGCAACCGCGTACCGCGGCCTCCGCAGGACCCGCTCGTGCGCCCCGGACTGCTCGATCCAGCTTCCTCCGAACGACTGCTTGAACCGGAGCAGCCCGTAGGTCGACTCGCCCGGCAGGGGCTCGCGGCGGGCACCGCGAACGTCGACGCCGGCGAGGTCCAGCTCCTCGCGGCCCTCGCGCGCGGCCAGCTGGAGCGCCCTCCAGAGGACGAGCCCCGTCGCTCCCGGATACGCGGTACGCAGCGCGGCCACGTCCCCGGAATTGCCGTAGGTGAGGCGCCCGCCGTGGCGGTAGAAGATCGCCCCGCCGATGAGCTCGTCCTCCTTGCCGCGAGCCTCCAGGAAGAGCAGGTGGCCGGCCTCCAGCGCGGCCCGCCACCAGGCCAGGGCGACGGACCGGCTGCCCACGCGGAAGCCACGGCGAGCGCCGGTCGCCACGAGCAGGCCGTGGAAGCGGGCGAACGCCTGCTCCGCCGCGTCGACGAGGCGGCCGGGGTCGGGCACCTCGAGACCCGGCCCCGGCTCGGAGCCGGCCCGCACGTCGTAGCGGAGGACGCGGACGCCCCGCCGCTCGGCGGCGAGGACCTGCTGGCGCGTCTTGGGGGCCATTCCCGCCAGCAGGGCGGCGTCGTCGGCGCCGGGCGGGATGGGGACGCCGACGCGGTGGCGCGACGGCCCGATCTCCTCCACCTGGTGGAAGCCGAGGCCGGCGAGGAGCGCGGGGAAGCCGCCGCCGGCAGGGATCTCGGGGTCGGCGAGGATCGCGTCGAAGCCGGCGTCGCGCGCCCACGCGGCGATCGCCGCGAGACGCCCGGCCACGACCTCGGGCCCCGCCCCTGCCGGGACCGGCCCCCTGGGGACGTAGAGCCGCCCGCCGCCGATGAAGCGCCACGGCCGGCCCAGGGCCAGCACAGCCGCGCCGTCGTCGAGGACCAGGTGATGCCTCCGCCAGCCCGTCCGCTCGCGGTGCACGGCCCAGGCCAGCGACTGCTGCACGTCACCCCCGGGCACGTCCACGGTGAGCGCATCCCAGCCCGGGAGCTCGTCGGGCGCCGCCTCACGCACCACCCTGAGCACCGGGATCCCGCCCGGGCCGCCACCCGCCCCCGGGCCGCCGCCTTTCCGCGAGCCGGCGTCCATCTCCGCCCTCATCCCTCGTCGGCGCCGGTCGGCGCGGCGCTGCCGGACGTCCCCGCCGCCGTTCCCGGCCCGAGCCCGGCGCGCGCCCGGGCCCACCGGACGCGGGCCCGCTGGGCCGTGTCGTAGACGCGCTGACCCAGAGGATCGAGGACGAGGTCCCAGCCGCCGACGTAGCGGACCTCGCGGCCGCCGAACCCAGCCTTGAAGTGGGCGATCCCCGGGTGCGCCAGGCCCCACAGGTCGTACACGGCGGCGCCCTCCTCCCGGGCCCGCCGGATCGCCTCCCACTTGAGCAGGTAGTTGGCCCGCAGCTCCGCCCCCGCGAGCGTCATGCCGCCGTACGGCTCGACCACCCGGCGCCCGCAGCGGACGAGGAAGAGGCTCGCCAGCGGCTCCCCTTCCGGGCCGACGGCGAAGAGGATCCGGGCGCGCCCCGCCGGGGCGAACGCCTCCCAGGCGTCACGGTAGGCCTGCTCGACGCGGATCAGGAAGCCGGCCCGCTCGGCCGTCTCGCGGTAGATCGCGTAGAACGGGCCGACCGGATCCCCGGGAAGCTCGACGACCGTGACCCCGTTCGACCGGGCCCTGTTCACGTACTGCCGCCACTTCTTGCGCAGGTCGGACCACAGCGTCGCCTCGTCGGCGGTCAGGTCGACGACCCTGCTCGTCGGCGGCTGGATCGACGGGGCGGCCCGCCAGCCCGCCGCGACGAGCCCGGCCCGCAGCGCCCCGCCCACGTCGTCCTGCCCGTCGGCCTCGACCTCGGGGTCGATGCGCACGTGAGAGACACGTCCAAGATCGGGAGCGGCGCTCCGCAGGGCGGCTGTCAGGGCGCGGATCGCGTCGGAGGTCCACGCCTCGGCGACGGGCCCCCGGGGGGCATAGGCGAACGACCAGGGAAGCGGGCGCGGCCGGCGCAGGAGGACCTGCATCCCGATCCGGGCGCCCGGGGCGCCCGCAACGATCCGTCGCGCGGTCCACCCGTTGGGAGCCTTCACCCGGGCCCAGCCATCCAGCTGCAGGTACGAGCCGTGCTCGGTCCCCTCGACGAACGCGTCCCACGCCGCCGGGTCGCGCGTCGCGTCCGCCCGCATCTCGGGCCGCGCCCCGCTCACGCAGCCCTCCGGCGCAGGCCGGTGCGAAGGAGCGCGACGGCGGCTCCCAGCTCCGGGACTCGCAGAAGCGCGGCCAGCGCGACATAGACGGCCAGCCCGACGGCTCCTGCCGCCGCGAGCGCCAGGGCGGCGAGCAGGATCCCCGGGTCCGCCGGCAGCCGCGTGGCAGCGAGGTCGTACGCGCGGTCGGTGACGAGCCCGGCGGCGACGGCCGCGGCGAAGTACCAGAGGTGGGCCCGGCCCAGCCGGAGCAGGCCGAAGCCCGCGTGGCGCCGGCGGAACGCGACCAGGAGGATCGACGCCTCGACCCACGAGGCCGCGACGAGCCCGAGCGCGAGGCCGAGGATGCCGAGCGGCGTGACGAGCGCCAGCGCGGCGCCGACGGCGACGCCGACGGAGGTCAGCGCGGCGGCGACCGGGATCCACGTGTTGCGGGCGGCGAAGAAGGCTCGCGAGAGGACGATGACCATGGCCTCCGTCGGCAGGGCGGCGAGGAGCCCGACGAATGCCTCGCTCGTGAGGATCACCCCGGCCTCCTCCACCCGCCCGAAGTTGACGACGAGATCGACGACGGGCAGCGCGACCCCCGCGGCGATGCAGGCGACGGGCAGCATGACGAAGCCGAGGAGGCGGAGGGCCCGGGTCACGAGGTCCACGTACTCGTCGACGGCGCCGGCCGCCACGCGCTGCGAGAGCGTCGGGAGGGCGACGATCCCCAGAGGGTACGCGATCGTGCCGAGCGGGATCTGGAAGATCACGAAGGCCAGGCCGAAGGCGCCGATCGCCCCCGGCGCGAGCGTCGAGCCCAGGTTCGTCAGCACGAGGAGGACCATCTGGCTCCCGGCGAGACCGACCGCCCGCGGCCCCAGCAGGATGAGGGTCCGGCGCGCTTCCGCGTCGCCGAGGTCGATCCGCGGCGTGTACACGAACCGGGCCTGCCGGAAGACGGGTCCGACCTGGACGAGGACCGTCGCGGCCGCGGCGATCACGGTCCCCCAGGCGAGCCCGGGCAGGCCGAAGGACGGGACCAGGACGAGCGCGGCGACGATGATCACGAGGTTGTAGGCGATCGGCGCGAGGACGGACGCGGCGAAGCGCCCGGACGAGTTGAGGACGCTCGTCGCGACCGCCGAGAGGGCGAGGAAGATCGGGCTCAGCAGGAGGATCCGGGTGAGCTCGACGAGACGCGCGGTGTCGGCCGCGTCGAAGCCGGGCGCGATCAGCGGCGCGAGCGACGGTGCCGCGACGAACGCCGCGGCCGCGAGCAGCGCCAGCAGGACGAGCAGGAGGTTGGCGATCGTCGAGACGACGCGCCAGGCGCGCCCCCGCTCCCCGGCGGTCATGAGGGCCGAGATCGTCGGGATCACGGCCGACGCGAGCGCGCCCGCGGCCACCAGCTGGAAGAGGAGGTCGGGCAGGCGAAACGCCGCTGTATAGATGTCGAGCTCCCGGCTGATCCCCAGGCTCGCCGCGATCACCACGACCCGGACCCAGCCGAGGATCCGCGAGATGAACAGGGCGCCCGTCACCACCAGGCCGGCGCGGGCGAGGTCGCGGGCCGCGCCGCTCACCGCGGCTCCGTACCGCCGGCACGGGGATGCGCCCGGCGGTAGACGCTGCGCAGCCGCGCCGGCGCGACGTGCGTGTACACCTGGGTGGTCGCGAGGTCTGCGTGGCCGAGCAGCTCCTGCACGACCCGCAGGTCCGCTCCGCCATCGAGGAGATGCGTGGCAAAGGAGTGCCGCAGGGTGTGCGGCGTGGCCTCCGCGGGCAGCCCGGCCCGGTCGCTCGCGAGCCGGAGGCGATAGCGGATCCCCCGGGCCCCGAGCGGGGCGCCACGATGGTTGAGGAACAGCGCGTCCGACGGCCTCGGGACTGCCCCGCGCCCGCCCGCCGCCCGGGCAACCAGCGCCGGCCGCCCGTCCGCCAGGTATGCGGCGAGGGCCGCGCGGGCCGGGCGGCCGAGCAGGCTCACCCGCTCCTTGCGTCCCTTGCCGGCGACGCGGATCTCCCCCCGGGCGAGGTCGAGCGAACCGAGCCGGGCGCCGGCGAGCTCCGAGATCCGCAGCCCGGCCGCATAGGCGGTCTCGATGAGGGCGACGTCCCGCAGCGCGAGAGCGTGGCGGAGCGGGTTGCCGGCGGCGGGTTCGGCGTCCCCGGCCGCGGGACTCCCATCTCCCGCCGACTCTTCGGCCGCGGTCGTGGCCCGGAACCGCTTCTCCCCTGGCCCGGGCGCCGGCGGCAGCGACCGGCCTCGGCCCGTCGGGCGCTCGACGGCCGCGGCCGCCAGGAGCCGCTCCACCTCCGCGATGCCGAGGACGGCGGGGAGCCGCCGCGCGCGCCGCGGCGTGGCCAGGGCCGCCCACGGGTCCGCCGCGACGAGGCCCGTCCGGCGGGCCCAGCGGTAGAAGGACCGGATGGCGGCCAGGCGCTGGGCGACCGTCGTGCGGGCGTGCCCCTCGGTCAGCTCGGCGAGGTAGGTCCGAAGGGCGGCCCGGCCGGGCGTGCGCCAGTCGTGCCCGGCCCCGTCCAGCCAGTCGAGATACGCGACGAGGGCCGTGCCGTAGGCCCGGCGGGTGTGCGGGGACGCATCGCGGGCGGCGAGGCTCGCCAGGTACCGCTCGAGGGCGCCCTCCCCGTTCACGCCTTGCGCGCCGCCCGCGGCCGCGAGGCCGTCGACCTGCGGGGGCGAGCGGCCCCCGGGGCACCACCGCCGCGCCGGCCACCCCCGCCGCGGCCGCCCCCCGGGCGCTCCAGCGCCGCCGGGTTCGGCTCCCCGCCCGCGATCCGGCTTCCCGGCTCGAGGGAGGCCCCAGCGAGGGGCACCGTGGCGCCGCAGCCCAGGCAGAGCGCGGCGTCGTCGGCTGCCCGCACCAGCGGCCCGCCGTCCGGCTCGTGGAGCGGGCCGAGCGGCTCGCGCGACGTCGTGAAGCGGCACGACGGGTAGCGGGAGCAGCCCCAGAAGACGGATCCGGTCCGGCGGGCACGGCGGGCGACGAGCCGGCCCTCGCGGCACGCCGGGCACGGCACCTCGAACGGCAGCTGGGCCGGTGGCGGCGGGCCCTCGCGCTTGATGTAGTCGCACGCCGGGTAGCGGTCGCAGCCGACGAAGGGCCCGTAGCGGCCGCGCTTCGCGGCCAGGACGCCGCCCTCGGTCGCCCCGCACGTCGGGCAGGCCTCGCCGACACCCGGCAGGGCCGGCCCGGCCGGCTCCTCGCCCGGCAGCGGCCGCGACTCCTTGTGCTCCGGGAAGAGCGAGCAGGCGAGGAAACGCCCGTTGCGTCCCAGCCGGATCACCATCGGGTGACCGAGCGAGCAGGTCTCGTCGCTTGCCTCGGTCGTGAAGTCGGCCCGTCGAAGCTCCCGCCGCTTCATCTCGACCCGGGCCCGGAGCGGCTCGTAGAACGCCTCGAGCAACGGCACCCACGCCCGCTCGCCGCGGGCCACCTCGTCGAGCTCATCCTCCATCCGGGCCGTGAACTCCAGGTCGACATACTCGCTGAAGTGGTCGACGAGGAGGTCGGTCACGATCTCGGCAACCGGCTCCGGGTGCAGGCGGCGCTCGCGGATCACGACATAGCCGCGGTCCACGATCGTCGAGATCGTCGCCGCGTAGGTCGACGGCCGCCCGATCCCGTTCTCCTCGAGGGCCTTCACCAGGCTGGCCTCGGTGTAGCGGGGCGGGGGCTCCGTGAAATGCTGGGCCGGCGTGACCGCCTCGACCGACGCCTCGTCACCGACGACGAGCGCCGGGAGGGTCCGCTCGGCGTCGTCCTCGGCGTCGTCGCGGCCCTCGGTGTAGACGGCCGAGAAGCCGTCGAAGAGGGTTCGCGTCGCCGTCGCCCGCAGGCCGTACGGCCCGGCGGCGAGGTCGACCGTCGTCGTCTCGAGCTCCTTCTCCTTCATCTGGCTGGCAAGGGCCCGCTGCCAGACCAGCCGGTAGAGCCGAGCCTCGTCCGGCTTGAGGTGCCCCGCCAGGGACTCCGGGTCGCGGGCGAAGGACGTCGGGCGGATCGCCTCGTGCGCTTCCTGGGCACTCCGTGACGTGGTGCGGTAGACGCGCCCCTTGGGCATCGTGTAGGCGACCCCGAAGCGGGCCGCGATCACCTCGCGCGCCTGGCCCAGCGCCTGCCCGGACATCACCACCGAATCGGTCCGCATGTAGGTGATGACGCCCAGGTGGCCGTCCGGTGTGTCGACGCCCTCGTAGAGGCGCTGGGCGACGCTCATCGTCCGCTTGGGGCTGAAGCCGAGCTTCCGGCTCGCCTCCTGCTGGAGGGTGGAGGTGGTGAACGGCGGCGCGGGGCTCCGCCGGCTCTTCTTCGTCGCGACGTCGGCGACGACAGGGCGGCCGGCCCGCAGCGCCCGGGCGTGCGCCTCGGCGGTCGCCGCGTCGCCGATCTCCGGCTTGGCCCCGTCGATCCGCACGAGCTCCGCGTCGAACGACGTGCCGTCGGGGGCGAGCAGCGTCGCCACGATCGTCCAGTACTCCCGGGCGACGAAGGCGCGGATCTCCCGCTCCCTTTCCACGACGAGACGGACCGCGACGGACTGCACCCGGCCGGCCGACAGCCCCGCGCGCACCTTGCGCGAGATGAGCGGGCTGAGCGTGTAGCCGACCAGGCGATCGACGATCCGCCGTGCCTGCTGCGCGTCGACGAGATCCCGGTTGATCTCCCGGGGCCGGGCGAAAGCGTCGCGGATCGCCGCCTCGGTGATCTCGCTGAAGGTGACCCGGGCGAGCTTCTCCGGCGGGAGCGAGGCCGCCTCCGCGACGTGCCAGGCGATCGCCTCCCCCTCGCGGTCGAGGTCGGTGGCGAGGAAGATCCGGTCGGCGGTCCGGGCGGCGCGCTCGATGGCGCCGACGTGACGCTGCGCGCGCTCGTCGGGGATCACGTACTCGGGGGCGAAGTCGTGGTCGACGTCGACGCCGAACTTCCCCTTGCCGGGGTTCTCCGGCAGATCCCGGACATGGCCGTACGAGGCGAGCACAGCGTATCCCGGCCCCAGGTAGCGCTCGATCGTCTTCGCCTTGGCAGGCGACTCGACGATCACGAGATTGCGGCCCATGGCGCCGGAGTCTAGCACCGGGATCCTGCGCCTCGACGCCTCGCGGCTTCGCCGCCGCGCGGGAGAGCGCGCTCGCGCGCCGGGCGATCCCCGGGCTCCGCCGGGGCGGCCGCCTCCGGGATGCCTCTGCCACGGAACCATTCTCACAGGTGGGACGCTCCGGCCGGCAACCTGCCGCGGTGCCCGGCTCGGACGGATCGTAGCCCGCCGAGCGCCCCCGCGAGGCGGTAGCGGCCGAAGGCGCCGACCACGAGGCCCTCCTCCTCGAGGCGGGTCAGCACGGCGAGCACCGTCGCCGCCTGGAGGTCGGCGGCACCGGCGAGAAATCCGCGGTGGCCGGGCCCTCGAGAAGGCGGCGGACGACGGCGGCCTCCGCGGGGCCGAGCCGGGCCAGGACCGCGCCGGCGTCGGGCAACGGGGACTCGCTGCGCTCGAGCCGTCGGCGGCGAACGGCAAGGGGGATCCCGTAGCCGAGGTCCTCGAGGAGCTCGTCCATCCCGGCGACGATCCGAACTTCGCCCGGGTGGGCCCGTAGGAGCCGATTGCACCCGGTGCTCTGCGGGCGGCCCAGCGGCCCCGGGACGGCGAAGAGGGCGCGCCCCTGCTCGAGGGCCCAGCTCGCGGTGATGAGCGCCCCGCTGCGCTCTCCCGCTTCCACGACGACCGTGGCGTCGGCGAGCGCCGCGATGATCCGGTTGCGGCGCGGAAAGCTCGCCGGGCGCGGATCGGCATCCGGGGGGACCTCGGCGACCACCGCCCCGCCGGTGCGCACGATCTCGCGGGCGAGATGCGCATGGGCGGGCGGGTAGAGCCGGGCATGGCCGCTCCCGAGCACGGCCACGGTTGCGCCCTCGGCGAGGAGCGCCCCCGCGTGCGCCGCACCGTCGATCCCCACCGCGAGCCCCGAGACGACCGTCGCCCCGGCGGCGGCGAGCACCGCGGCGATCTGCGAGGCGGTCGATCGCCCGTCATCCGTGGGACGCCGGGTGCCCACGACCGCGACGGCACGGACGGTCGCCAGCGCGCCCGCATCGCCGGTGACGAACAGGACGGGCGGCGGCAGCTCGATGCCGCGCAGGCGGGGCGGGTAGCCGTCATCCTCGGCCGTGATCGGCTCGACGCCCGCGCTCGCGAGACGGGCCAGCAGCGCCCGCGACCCATGGCCTGCCCGTACCACGGCCGCCGCGACCTCCGGCGCGAGACGAAGGTCCTCCGCGGCCGCCCCCGCAACGAGCCGGCCCGCGCCACCCCTGCGAGCTGCCACCTCGAGGACCCGGCGGGCACTCCCGTGGGCCCGCAGCAGGGCTCCGAAGCTCACCGGCCCGAGGCCGTCGATCGAGGCCAGCACGACCCAGGCCTCCCGCTCGGACATCCGGCGGCCACCGCCGGAGCTCGGCGCCGACGACGTCGCTGCCGGCAGCCGTGCGCCCGCCCGGCCGGGCCTGTCTCCGCCCCGCAGCGACGACTCGCTCCGCGGGGCCGCCGGGGGCGTGCCCGTCGGCGGGCCGGCCGCTCCGCCGTCCGCCGGCAGCGGCGTCAGCTCGCCCACGGGACCGCCGCGCCCCACGCCCAGCACGTCACGCCGCTCCGAACGCCGCGCGCCGGTCGCCGGCAGGCGGCCGATAGCGGGCCGCCTCTTCGAGATGCTCCGTCGCCACGCGATCTGCGGCGGCAAGATCGGCGATCGTGCGGGCCACGCGGACGAGACGCTCGGTCGCCCGCGCGGTCATGCCGGCCCGTTCGGCGAGGGCGATCGCGCGTCGTTCCGCGGCTCGATCGAGGGCCGCGGCGGAGCGCAGCGCCCGGCCGGACAGGCGGCCGTTGAGGCGGCCGCGCCCGGCAACCTGGCGAGCCCGCCCGGCGGCGATGCGCCCTGCGACGGCTGCCGAGGATTCCGGCTCCGCCGCCCGGAGCAGGTCTCGCGGCGCGATCCGGGGGACGCCGACCCACAGGTCGATCCGGTCGCGCAACGGACCCGAGATTCGGCCCCGGTAGCGCTCCGGGTCCCCTCCGGGGCACCGACAGCGGCCGGCCGGATCGCCGTCCCAGCCGCACGGGCAGGGGTTCATCGCCGCGACGAGCTGGAAGCGCGCGGGGAAGACGACCGCGCGGCCCACCCGCGCGACGCTGACCCGCCCCTCCTCGAGCGGCTGGCGGAGCGCCTCGAGCGAGGACCGGTCGAACTCGGGGAGCTCGTCGAGGAAGAGGACGCCGTGGTGAGCGAGCGTGACCTCGCCGGGGGCCATCCGCGGCCCGCCGCCGACGAGGGCCGCGTAGGAGGCCGTGTGGTGGGGCGCCCGGAACGGGCGCCGCCGGACCAGTCCGCGCAGGGGAGCGGCGCCGGCAACCGAGGCGACGATCGTCACCTCGCGCGCCTCGTCGTCGTCGAGCGGCGGCAGGATCCCCGGGATCGTGCGGGCCAGCATCGTCTTCCCGGAGCCGGGCGGACCGATGAGCACCAGCCCGTGGCCCCCGGCAAGGGCGATCTCGAGGGCGCGCCGCGCCTCCAGGAGACCGCGCACGTCGGCCAGGTTCGGGACGTCCTCGTCCGTTCCGCCGGTCGCGGAGGGAGCGATGGGCGGCGCCTCGAGGGGCACGAGCTCCGCCCGGCTGGCGGGGCCGCGGCCGGCCACCCGCCGTCCCCGCAGCACGTCGGCTGCCTCGGCAAGCGTGCTCGCGCCGACGACCTCGATCCCCGGCACGAGGCGCGCCTCGTCGACAGCCTCTGCCGGGACCACGACCCGGCCCGCGCCGCGACGCGCGAGGGCCGCGACCATGGGGAGCAGCCCCGGCACGCGTCGCACCTCGCCCCCCAGGCCGAGCTCCCCGAGCATCGCCCAGCGGCCGCGCGGCGTGACCTGCTCGGAGCCGACCAGCACGGCGATCGCGATCCCGAGGTCGAGCGCGGAGCCGGCCTTCGGCACGTCGGCCGGGGCGAGGTTCACGGTGATACGGCGCGGCGGGTGCACGAAGCCGCTGTTGCGGAGAGCGCCGCGGACCCGCTCGCGCGCCTCGCGGAGCGCCGCGTCGGCGAGGCCGACGATGGTGAAGCCGGGCAGGCCCGGGGCCACGTCGACCTCGACGCGGACCGGCCGCCCCTCGAGGCCGTGGAGGGTCGCGGAGAGGACGCTTGCGAGCATGGGCCGCACGGTAGCGGCGGCCGCTCACCCGCCGGTCACCGCCGGCTTATCAGCCCCTTATCCCGCCTCGGGCAGGCCCAGGGCGTGCGTCAGCGGGTCGCGACCGCGGACGTCGCCGGCGCGGCGCTCGCCGCCTTGTCGATCGCGCGGGCCGCGTCGTGGAACGAGCGGCCCAGCGGCGAGTCGGACTTCGTCAGCATGACCGGGGCCCCGGAGTTGAGAGCGCTGATCGCCCCCCGGTACTCGTTGAGGACCAGGAGGTCGATGGAGCGCTTGAGGGCGCCCTCGGCGGTCTTGGCGTTGATCCCGGTGAAGGCGTTCGAGCGGTTGAGGACGAGCTTGATGCGGTCGCCCTCGAACCCGATGTGGCCGAGGGTCTCGAGCACGAGGCGGACGTTCTTGAGGCACGACAGGTCGGCGGTCATCACCACGAACAGGAAGTCGGCGGCATCGAAGACGCCCAGGTTGAGGTCGTCGAGGCGCTTGTCCACGTCGATCACGACGTAGTCGTACATGCCGCGCAGGACGTCGACGATCTGCGACACGTGCTCCTTCGTGACCAGCTCGGCTGTCTCCGGCGAGGGGGGCGCGAGGAGCAGGTCGATCTTGGAGTCGTGCTCCACGAGGGCGCTGCGCACGATGTCGGCGTCAATCGATGCCCGCGGTCACCACGTCGACGATGCTCTTGCGGTCGAGCCCGAGGTCGAGGAAGACGCGGTGATCGCCGAACTGGAGGTTCGCGTCGACGAGGCAGACGCGGCGGCCGAGCTCGAGCTGGAGGGCGATCGCCACGTTGATCGCGATCGTCGTGGTCCCCACGCCGCCCTTCGCCCCGTAGAAGGCGAGGACCCGGCCCAGCGGCGGCCGGCCGACGAGGAGGTCCTTCGGCGCGAAGCGCGCCAGGAGGCTCTTGATGCGGGCGACGAGCTCGGCGGGGTGGAAGGGCTTGACGAGGTAGTCGTCGGCGCCGGCGCGCAGGCCCCGGATCTTCTGCTCGACCTCGGCCTCGGCCGTGAGCATGATGATCGGGACGTGCGAGGAGGCCCCTTCCTCCTCCCGGATCTTGCCCGCGACCTGGTACCCGTCGAGCTTGGGGAGCATCACGTCCAGGAGGATCAGGGCGGGATCTTCCTGGCCCCACAGCTTGAAGCCCTCGGCGCCGTCGGCGGCCGCGACCACGTCGTAGCCCTCCTGCTTGAGGGTGTAGCTCAGCAGGCGCTGCACGTTCGGGTCGTCGTCGACGACGAGGATCTTGACGCCCATCCGAACCTCTCTGGCTGGGCCGGGATGGCGCGTCGCGCCCCCGGACGCGAGGAATAGTAGCGGACGGGGGTCCGGGTCGACCCCCGCCCGGAAGTAACGGGGCCCGGCTCAGGCGCCCGGCTGCTGGCTCTCCGGGGAGGCGCTCGAGGCAGCCCCGATCGCCGCCCCGAGGCCGGCCGTCAGGGGTCCCACGAGCTGGGTGAACTCCGCAGGGATGATGTACTTCGTGGAGGGGCTGTCGCCGATCCGCTTGAGCGCCTCGAGGTACTGCAGGAGCATCGTCTTCTGGTCGATGGCGGAGGCCGACTCGTAGATCCGGGTCAGCGCCTGCCCGAAGCCCTCCGCGTTGAGGATCTGCGACTGGCGGGCGCCCTCCGCCCGCAGGATCTGCGCCTGGCGCTCGCCCTCGGCCGTCAGGATCGCGGCCTGCTTGGCGCCCTCGGCAATGTTGATCTCGGACTGCCGGCGGCCCTCGGACTCGGTGATGACCGCCCGCCGCGTCCGCTCCGCGGAGAGCTGGCGGTTCATCGCGTCCTGGACGTCGCGCGGCGGGGTGATCTCGCGGATCTCGACCGTCGTCACCTTGCCGCCCCAGCGCTCGGTGACCTCGTCGAGCTTGGTGCGCAGGACCTCGTTGATCTGCTCGCGCCGGGAGAGGACCTCGTCGAGGAGGATGTCGCCGATGACGGCGCGGAGGGTCGTGGTCGCCACGCCCTGCAGCGCGCCGGCGAAGTAGGCGACGTTCACGAGGCTCTTGAGCGGGTCGACGATCCGCCAGTAGATGAGGAAGTCGACGTTGATGGGGGCGTTGTCCTTGGTGATCGTCGTCTGGCTGGGGACCTCGATGAACTGCTCGCGGATGTCGACCTTGACCGGGCGGTCGACGATCGGGATCAGGAAGCGAAGGCCCGGGTCCTTGACGAGCCGCTCGTCGGTCCGGCCGAGGCGGAAGACGACCATCCGCTCGTACTGCTGCACGACCCGCACCGAGAGATACAGGATCGCCAGGACGATGACGAGGGCGACGATCAGGCCGACGATCGGGTAGAGGAAGTCCACGGGCCCGCTCCTTTCAGATCCGGCAGGTAACCAGCATACCCCCGGTCGCCTGGCGGCTCGCCGATCTCCGGCCGGGCCGTCCCCCCGGTCAGGCCCCGGTGCCCTCCGGCTCGACGTAGAGGGTGAGTCCGTCCTGGCGCACGATGCGGACCGGCACGCCCCGCGGGATCGCCCGGCCGTCCGTGCTGCGGGCGGTCCACTCCTCGCCGATGGCGACGACCGAGCCGACCGGGTCGAGCGGGCGGGCCACCTTGCCGGTCTCCCCCACGATCCGCAGCGACCCGACGAGGACCGGGCTCTGAGGGGCGTGGCGCGACCTGTAGGCCACGACGGCCACGAGGGCGCCGATCGCCGCCGTCGTGATCACGACGGCGGCGATGACCGGCAACGCCACCGCCACGTCCGGCGCGGTCGGGGTCCCCGGCTCCGTGTAGAGGGCGGCCGCCCCCAGCGCGACGCAGACCGCCGCCCCGATCGCGAGCAGCCCGTGGCTCGCCACCTGCGTCTCGAGGAAGAGGAGGACGAGGCCCAGGACGACGAGCAGCAGCCCGGCCACGTTGAGGGGCAGGCTCCCGAAGCCGATGAAGGCGAGGAGGAGGGCGATCGCCCCCAGGACCCCCGTCACGAAGTTCGGGTTCTGGAGCTCGAAGATGAGGCCGTAGAACCCGATCGTGAAGAGGATGAAGGCGATGTTCGGGTCGGAGAGGAGGTGGAGGAACGCCTGGAACGGGTTCATCGGGACCTCGACGGGCGTCGCCTCCGCGGTGGCCAGGGTGACCTCACTGCCGTCGGCGAGCATCACCGTCCGGCCGTCGGCGGCGGCGAGGACCTCCTCGATCGTGGCGGCGATGCCGTCGACGGCTCCGGCGGCCACCGCCTCGGCGGCGGAGTAGCTCTTCGCCTCCTTCACCGTCGAGACGGCCCAGTCCACCGGCCGGCCGCGGGCCTCGGCGATCGCGGTGATGTTCGCGATCGCGTCGTTCATCACCTTCTCGCCGAGCGTCCCCCCGATGTCCTCGCCGCTGCTCGAGACCGGGCTGGCGGCGCCGATGTTCGTTCCGGGCGCCATCCAGGACAGGTGGGCGGCGAGCGTGATGAAGGTGCCCGCGCTGGCGGCCCGGCCGCCCGCGGGCGCCACCCAGACGATGACCGGGACATCCGCCTCGAGGAAGGTGCTGGTGATCTGCTGGGTCGCGTCGAGGCTGCCGCCGGGAGTGTTGAGCTTGACGATGACGGCCTCGGCGCCCTCCCGGGCCCCCTTGGCCACCCCGTCGGCGACGTAGCCGGCCATCACGCCGTCGACGACGCCCGTGGTGGGCAGGACGTACGCCTCCCGGGTGCCGTCCTGGGCGCGGGCCGGGGCAACGGTCCCCAGCACGAGCCCGAGAGTCCCGAGCCCCAGGGGCACGAGCGGCAGGAGGCGGACCAGCGTGACGAGACGACGCTTCATGATGGCTCCGCGACAAGTATCGCACCGCCGGCGGTGGGGACCGGAAGAGCCGACCGTCAGTACCGGCGGGGTGCCTCGCGGCCCGTCCCGGGCTCGCCGCCGCGCACCCCCGCTGCGCGACCGCTCACGAAGTCGAAGACCAGCTGGCTCCAGGTCTCCATCCGGTCGTACACGGCGAGCAGGTCCGCCGGGGCGACGAACCGTCCCTCCAGCTTGTCGGTCTCGCGGACGGCGACCGGCCGCCCCGCCGCCTCGGCCAGGTAGACGACGCCGAGGTGGACCCGCCCGACGTCCGTCTCGTCGTCGTTGAGGAGCCCGAGCAGGCGGAACTCGGGGACGAAGTCCGCGGCGAGCTCCTCGGACCACTCGCGGACGAGCCCCCCGGCGAGATCGACGTCGCCCGGGTTGAGATGGCCGCCGACGCCGATGGAGAAGCGCTCGTGGAGGCGCTCGTCCCCGCCGGCCCGGGTGCGGCGCATCAGGAAGTAGCGGCCCCGGTCGCGCAGGACGAGATACGGGATCACCTGCTTGAAGCGGGGATCGCGCTCCATCGCCGCGCGCGGCTCGAACCGCCCGGCCTCCGCGATCGCGGCGAGATAGGGCTCCGTGCCGCGGCTCAGGATCCCGCGCCAGGCGCGCGGTCCCATGATCCGCTCGCGGGGGACGACCAGGACCTGCTCGCCCGTCACCCGCCGCCCTCCAGGCGCGCCCGCGCCGCCGCGAGCCGCGCCCGGAGCGCCTCCTCGTCGACGAGCCCCTCCGCGTCGCCCGCCTCGAGGAGGGCGATCCACTCGTCCAGCCGCCGCCGCATCTCGCGCAGGCGCTCGGCCAGCGGAACGGCGTTCGCGCGGGCGATCCCGGCGCCCATCCAGGGGTCTCCCCGGGCCAGCCGCGTGGCGCTCGCCCAGCCGGTCGCCGCGAGGGCCGCCGCCGCCGGCCAGCCGGGTGCCTCCGGCTCGTCCGGGCCACCGGCGATCGCCTCGACGAGCGCGGCGGCGAGCACCAGGGGGGCGTGGCTGATCGCCGCGACCGCCGCATCGTGGTCGGCGGCCGACATCCGGACGGGGCGGGCGCCGCAGGCGAGGGCGAGCTCCTCGACGCGGCCTGACGCCGCGGCGTCCCCGGGGTCCGGGACCGGCGGGACGATCACCCACGGGCGGTCGCGGAACAGCGACCCTTCGGCGGCGGCGAACCCGCTCGTCTCCCGGCCGGCCATCGGGTGCCCGCCGACGAAGCGAAGACCCAGGGCGGCCGCGCGGCCCACGACGAGTCGCTTCGCGCCGGCCACATCGGTGACGACGGCATCCGGGTCCAGCGCCGCTCGGGCGGGACCGGCGAGCTCGTCCAGAAGGTCGAGGCAGGCGGTCGGCGGGGCGGCGAGGACGACGAGGCCGGCACCGGCGACCGCCTCGTCGACCGAGCCGGCAGCCGCGTCGACCACGCCCGCGGCGAGCGCCGCGCGCGGTCCCGCCCCCGATGGCGTCCAGGCGGCAACCGGCCACCCGGCTCCCTGCACGGCACGGGCGATGGAGCCGCCGATCAGGCCCAGGCCAAGGAGGGCGATCCGCACGGGTGGGTCAGCCGGGACGGCGGCGGGGACCGCGGCGCCGCTCCTCGACGCGGCGCTCCCCGGTCTCCGCCGGAGGCCCGGGGTCGTCAGGCGGCCTTTGCCGACGGATGCGGTCGCGCCGCACGACCTCGCGGCGCTCCAGGTTCATCGGCGCGCCACAGCGCGGGCAGCGACGCTCGTCGCCGAAGAGCGATGAAAGGGGCGAGGTCGCGTAGACCTGGCGACCACAGCTCCAGCAGGCGAGGCGCGGCATGGCCTCATCGTACCCGTCGGCGGTCGCCCGCGGCGCGGTGTCCTAAGGCAGGGAGCCGCCCCCGAGGGGCGCCACCGCCAGCGGCAGGTAGCGCGCAGGACCGCGGCCGAGCTCGCTGCGGTAGACGACGAGACGGTCGGCCGTCCAGGCGGTGTCCAGCGTTGCCGCCGCGGCGGCCAGGGCGTCGACGGCACGACCTGCCCCGGGGATGCCGTCGGCGCGGGCGAGCGTGAGATGGGGCCGGAAGGGGCGGTCCTCGGCCGGCCACCCGCGTGCCGCCAGCTCGTCCCCGAGGCGGGCCGCCAGAGCCGTCAGCTCCGGGACGCCGGACGCCAGCCCGAGCCACACGACGCGCGGCCGGTCGCCCGAGGGGAAGCCGCCGGCGCCGGCCAGGCGAACCTCGAAGGGCGCCTGCGGAGCGGCGGCTGCGGCCGCCGCGGCGGCGACGTCGGCCACGCGCCCCGGGGCGGTCGCCCCGAGGAAACGGACCGTGAGGTGCAGGTGGTCCCCCACCGCCCACCGCAGCCGGCCCGCCGCGGCCACCCGCGGATCGCCGGCGACCTCCCCGACGAGAGCCAGGACCGCGGCGCGGGCGTCGTCAGCGAGCGGGACGGCCACGAAGACCCGGAGGTCGCCGGGGTTCCCCTCCGGGTATCGGAAGTCCCCGCCGTGCCTGCCACCGCCCGACGGCCGCCGGGCGCGTTCGTCAGCGCCCGTGGGCCTGCTCCCGCTCCCAGGCCACGCGGTCGGCCCGGAGGATCTCGTGGGCCCGGTCGCGGTCGCGCCAGCCGACGACCTCGGTGGCCTTGTTCTCGAGCATCTTGTAGGTCTGGAAGAAGTGCTCGATCTCGACGAGGCGGTGCGGCCGGACCTGCTCCAGGCGCTCGATGTGGGCCTGGTGCGGGTCGCCGATGGCGACGCACAGGACCTTGAAGTCGAAGCCCATCTCGTCGCGCATCTCCAGGCCGCCGATCGGGCGACCCCAGACGTGACAGCCGGTGAACGTCGGCTCGTCGATCACCAGGAGGGCGTCGGTGTGGTCGCCGTCGTCGGCCCGGGTGCCTTCGATGAACCCGTAGTCGAAGTTGTAGAAGACCGCCGACGAGAGGACGCGGTTCAGGCGGAAGACGCCCGCCTCCTCGTCGAACTCGTACTTGTTACGGCTGCCCCGCGGGATCTCGACGACGATCTCCACGATCTCGGGGAAGGACGCAGCGTGCTCGCTCATGCGCCAACGATACGGCACGCCGTCGCCGGCAGGAAGCACCCAGCGGCAGACCGCGGGCCGGGCCGAGACCCGATGCCAAGGTGCGTGAGCGAGGCGCGCAGGCGACAACGCCGGCGGGGCCGCATCCGGCCCCCGGTCCGCGCCGCTCAGGCGAGCGCCCCCGAAGGCGGAGCCGAGCACCGGAGCGAGCGCACCCCGGGGTGCGTGAGCGAGGAGCGCAGGCGACAACGCCCGCGGGCGCCGCATCAGCGGCGCGGCTCACTCGTTGTAGAGGCGCTCCTCGATCAGCTTCTCCTGCACCGTTCGCCCGTTCGGGTCGAAGCAGGAGAACTCGAAGTGCTTCTCGTACTCGAGATCGACGTTGTCCTGGCCGCCCCGGTTCTTCTCCACCGAGAGGACCACCCAGTCACGGAAGCGCTGCGCCTGGTAGGGGTTGAACTCGATGTTGACCTTGGCGACGATGTGGTACTTCTCGTTGAGGATCAGGATGATGTCGGCCTCGTAGTTGATCGCCGACGAGCCTCGCAGGTGGTGGTTGCGCAGGCGGGAGGCCTTGAGGCCCTCCTTGTCGGCAGCCACGATGGCGATCATCCCGACCTGCTCGGCGAGGGCGATGTCCTTAAGCCCGTTGACGACGACCGTGACCTTCTCGGTCTCCGTGTTCGGCTCCGGGAACATCGGCACCTTCTGGAGGTAGTCGACGATGACCAGGAGCTGACGGCCGCCGGACAGCTCCTTGTGGAGCTGGACGAGGCGCCGCGTGTTCTCGACCGTGCTCGCCGTCTGGGTGCCCCGCATCAGGAAGAGGTTCTGCCCATAGCGGCCGATCCGGTCGAGGCTGGGCCGCAGGCGCGGGTTCGAGGCCAGCTGGGCGCCGCCGCCCGTCCCCTGGCCGTCGGCGACCCACGAGCCGAGGATCTCACGGCGGACGTCCTGGATCTTGATGGCGCCGGTCTTGTGGGGCAGGTGGGCCAACGCGGACTCCAGGGCCACGAGCCGGTTCAGGAGGTAGTGCTCCTCGTGCTCGAAGCAGATGTAGAGGACGTTGGCCTGGCCGCCCGACGCGACGTTCCGGGCCATCTGGAGGGCCATCGTCGTCTTGCCGGTGCCCTGGGCCCCGCCGATCAGCAGCAGCTCGCCGGCCCGCAGCCCGCCACCAATCGTCTTGTCCAGCGGGGTGAAGCCCAGCGGGACCGGCTGGTAGTCGGCGAGGTTGCCGGAGGTGATCTTGTCGTTGAGGTCGACGAGGACGTCGAGGGCCGACCGGGGCACGAGGCTCCCGGTGTCGGCGTCGAGGCGCCACTGCGCCTTCGGCCCGCGGGCGGCGGGCTGTTCGATCTCGGTGCTCACGCGTGCACTCGCTCCCCTGGCGTGGCGGACGGCGGGGCCTGCCCCCGTGCCGGCATCGTAGCACCCGCCCCCGCCGCGAACACCCTACCGGAGTACCACCCGGCCCCCACCCGCCGACGAGCCTCCGGCTCAGATCCCCGCCCCGGCGAACTCGTCGAGGAAGCGCGCGAGGGCACGGATCCCGCCCTCGAAGCTGGCGAGGTCCATCCATTCGTTCGGGGCGTGGAAGTTGCCGTCCGGCGGCATGAACCCCATGACGGTCACGGGCAGGCCCACGATCGTCGCGAAGCTGGCCGCAACGGGGATCGAGCCGCCCTCGCGAACGTAGAGTGGCGGACGGCCGAACGTCGCCTCCAGCGCCCTCGCGAACGCCCGCGTTGCCGGGTGATCGATCGGCGTGAGCGTTGGCCGGCCGCCGCCGAGGTAGACGACCTCGACCGAGACGCCCGGCCGGGCGACCTGCAGCACGTAGTCGCGGAGGAGGCCGAAGACCCGGTCGGGATCCTGGCTCGCGACGAGGCGGCAGGTCACCTTGGCGTGGGCGCTCCCGGGGATGATCGTCTTGCTCCCCTCGCCGGAGAAGCCGCCCCAGATCCCGTTCACGTCCAGCGTGGGCCGGGCGCTCCGCCGCTCCAGCGTCGTGAAGCCGCTCTCCCCGACGAGCGCCGGGACGTCGAGGCCCGCGCGGTAGGCCTCCTCGTCGAACGGCAGCTCGGCGAGCGTGGCGCGGTCGGCCTCCGAGAGCGCCACGACGTCGTCGTAGAAGCCGGGGATCCGGATCCGGCCGTCCGGACCCTTGAGGGCGGCGATGATCGCCGCCAGGGCGTTGATCGGGTTCTCGATCGCGCCGCCGTGCTGGCCGGAGTGGACGTCCTGGAACGGGCCCCGGACGTGGATCTCGGCAGCGCAGATCCCCCGGAGCCCCACCGTGATCGCCGGCAGGTTGCCCTCGAAGAAGCCGGAATCGGCGACCAGCGCCACGTCGGCGGCCAGGCGGGCGGCGTTCGCCGACAGCCAGGCGTCGAGGTGGACCGAGCTGGATTCCTCCTCGCCCTCGAAGACGAGCTTGAGGTTGATGGGCAGGGCGCCCTCCACCGCCAGCACCGCCTCGGCCGCGAGCAGCGCGATCATCACGTTGGACTTGTCGTCCGACGCCCCCCGGGCGAGGATCCGCCCGTCGCGGACGATCGGCTCGAAGGGCGTCGCCTCCCACTCGTCGAGCGGGTCGACCGGCTGGACGTCGTAGTGGCCGTAGAGGAGGACCGTGGGCGCCCCCTCCGCGTGGAGCCAGTCGGCGTAGACCACGGGGTGCCCGCCGGTCTCCGCGACCTCCACGTGCTCGAGGCCGGCCCCGGCCAGCTCTCCCGCGAGCCACTCGGCCGCCCGCCGGCAGTCGGGGGCGTGGGCCGGGATCCCGCTGATGCTCGGGATGCGCAGGAAGTCGGTGTAGCGGGCGAGCCGCCGCTCCGCGCTGGCGGCGAGGTGCGCCTCGAGGGCGCCATGGTCGATGGTCACGGGAAGCCTCCATCGGGTGGGCACGGGGGGCGCTCCCGGGATTATGGCCTCCGACACGACGAAGGGGCGGGTCGTTCCCGCCCCTTCGGGGTGCGCACGTCGACCGGCCGGGGCCGGCCTCCGGTCAGGCCGGCTGGGCCGAGGGCTCCGCCGGTGCCCCGGTGAGCTTGGGGACGACGCCGTGGATCGGCTCTTTCGGCGGAAGGTCGTTGAAGAGCGCCTCGAACTCCTCGGCGTCGAGGGTCTCCTTCTCCACGAGCGTCGCGGCGAGCAGGTCGAGCTTCGCCCGGTGCTGGGTCAGGACGTCCTGGGCCCGGGCGTAGGCGGTCTCGATGATGTTCCGGACTTCCTCGTCGATCTGGCGGGCGACGTCGTCCGAGTAGTTGCGCTGCTCGCTGATCTCCCTTCCCAGGAAGATCATCTCCTCGCGCTTGCCGTAGGCCCGCGGGCCCATCCTGTCGCTCATGCCGAACTCGGTGACCATCCGGCGGGCGAGGTCGGTCGCCTTCTCGATGTCGTTGCTGGCGCCGGTCGTGGTGTCGCCGAAGACGAGCCGCTCCGAGGCGTTCCCGCCGAGCATCCCGGCGATCTTGTCCTCGAACTCCGTCTTGCTCTGGAGGTAGCGGTCCTCCGCCGGGAGGGCCATCGTGTAGCCGAGGGCCATGCCCCGGCTGATGATGGTGACCTTGCTGACGGGGTCGCACTTGGGGAGGATCCGCTGCACGACGGCGTGGCCTCCCTCGTGGTAGGCGATGATCAGCTTCTCCGTGTCGGAGATGACCCGCGACTTGCGCTCCGGGCCGGCGACGATGCGCTCCAGCGCCTCCTGGAACTCCGACATGCCGATCAGCTTCTTGTTGCGGCGCGCGGCGAGGATCGCCGCCTCGTTCACGAGGTTGGCGAGGTCGGCGCCGGAGAAGCCCGGCGACTGCTTGGCGATCTCCTCGACCTTGATCGCCTTGTCGAGCGGCTTGCCCTTGGTGTGGACCCCCAGGATCTCGACGCGGCCCCTCATGTCGGGGCGGTCGAGGATGACCTGGCGGTCGAAGCGGCCGGGGCGGAGGAGCGCCGGGTCGAGCACGTCGGGACGGTTGGTGGCGGCGACCACGATGACGCTCGTGTTCGTGTCGAAGCCGTCCATCTCCACGAGGATCTGGTTGAGGGTCTGCTCCCGCTCGTCGTGGCTGCCGCCGAGGCCGGCCCCCCGCTGGCGGCCGACCGCGTCGATCTCGTCCACGAAGACGATGCAGGGCGAGTTCCGCTTGGCCTGGTCGAAGAGGTCGCGGACGCGGCTGGCGCCGACGCCGACGAACATCTCCACGAACTCGGAGCCGGAGATGCTGAAGAAGGGAACGCCGGCCTCGCCGGCGACGGCCCGGGCCATGAGCGTCTTGCCGGTGCCGGGCGGGCCCACCAGCAGCACGCCGCGGGGGATCCTCGCCCCGAGCGAGTTGAACTTCTCGGGGTACTTGAGGAACTCCACGACCTCCTGGAGCTCCATCTTCGCCTCATCGACGCCGGCCACGTCGGCGAACGTCACGACGGTCTTGTTGCCGAGGAACATCCGGGCCCGGCTCTTGCCGAAGCTCATCGCCTGGTTGTTGGTGCCCTGGGCCTGGCGCATCATGAAGAAGAGGAACCCGCCGATCAGCAGGACCGGCAGGAGGGCGCCGATGAGCAGGCTCATCCACTGGCCCGACTGCGAGGCCTCCTTCCCGGAGAAGGTGATCGTCGAGGGCTCGATCCCGCCGCTCTCGGCGGCCTTCTGGACGTCGCCGAAGACGTCCGTGAAGCCGATGCCCGGCACGACGACCGCATAGTCGGCGCTGCCGCCCGTCGGCGTGACCGTCAGGCGGAGATCCTGCTGGACCACCTCCGCGACCTGGCCCTTCTGGACGTTGCCGAGGAATTGCGAGTACGCCACCGTCTGGTCGCTCGGCGACGACATCAGGAACGTGTACAGCAACGCCACGGTGCCCACCACGAGGACGAGCATCACGATGCCGTTGCGCATGAACTTGCCGTTCAACCTGGCCTCCGGGAGATCGGAGCCGCCGGCGTTCCGTCGGCTTCGTAGCGAGTATAGACCGCGGGGACGTCGCGGCCCGCCGGGGCCTTCCGGCGCGGTCGCGGACACCCGAAGCGGGTCCTGCATGGGTCCATACGCGGCCGGCGCGGCGGCGGATGCCCCCCCGGGACGCTAGGATGCGACCGTGCCACCAGCCCTCACCCCCTCGCGAGCCGGAGCCGGCCGATGGTAGGCCTGCGCGATCGCGCCCGGTCGTCGGCCCTCGCCCCTCTCCTGCGACCCGTCGTTCGCGCCGGCCGGGCGGGGCGGCGCCGGCTCGCCCGCGGCCTCGTCGGGGCCGGTGAGCGGCTGGATCCGGCGGCCGGCCGGCGGCCCGATCCGCCGCCGGCGAGCTCCTGGGGCTCGCTGCCCGCTGGTCCACCGGCCGCGGCCCGCGCCGGTCCCGTTCCCCGCCGAGCTGCCGGTCCCACCCGCCGTGGAGCTGCCGATGAACCCCGTCGGAGCTGCCGCGACGACGGGGCCCCGGATCCGCTACGACGTCGAGCTGTTCGAGCGGCTCAACGCGGAGTACGCCGAGCGCCCGCTCGTCCCCACCCCGCGCCGCTACGACCACGAGGCCATGATCGAGTCGGCCGTCGGGCGCGTGCGGGGCGTCCACCGGGCGGTCGACCTGGCCGGCCGCAAGGTGCTCGAGGTCGGGTGCGGCGGCGGGTACGAGCTCTGGTATGCAGCCCACGCGCTCGGCGCCGACGCCTGGGGCGTGGACGTCGTGGAGCGCCGGGCGTGGCCGGCCCTGCGGGGCGACCGGGTCCACCTCCAGGTGGCGGACCTCGCGACGACGAACCCCTTCGCCCCCGAGTCCTTCGACCGAGCGATGTCGTTCACGGTCTGGGAGCACGTCCTGCACCCCTACCGGATGCTCGTCGAGACCCACCGGGTCCTGCGGCCGGGCGGCCTCTTCTGGATGAAGGCGAACCTCCACCGCGGCCCCCAGGCCTCGCACCTGTACCGCCACATCTCCTTCCCGTTCCCCCACCTCCTGTTCAGCGACGACGTCATCTCCGAGGCGCTCGCGCGGCGGGGCGTCGAGGTCGACGGGGCGGCCTGGGTCAACCGCCTGACGTGGGCCCACTACGAGGACTACATCCGGGAGATCGGCTTCCGCATCCTCGCCCTGCGCTTCCGCGAGACGCCTCTCGACGAGGCGTTCTACGAGCGGTTCCACGACGTGCTGGGCCGCTACCCGCGCTGGGAGCTCAGCCGGGACTTCTTCGAGGTGGTCCTCGAGAAGGCAGAGCCGCCGGCGTCGCGGGAGCGCGCCGGCGCGCGCGCGACGGCGGCCCGCGGCTGACGGCCGCATTCACCAGGTTGTGGCTGTCCGCGTTGGGTCAGGTCACGATGTGCCTGGCTCGGCGATCTCGCAGCGACTCCGTCTCGGCAGCGGCGCGGAAGGGGTATCGCAATGACCGCGGCCCGGGGATGCGCCAGAGCCGGAGGTCGTCGCGGCTCGACGCGCGTGCATCCCGGACGCCTCGCGTCGAACCCGCCGCCGGTGCCCCTCGGAGACGGCGGGATCGTCCAGAGGCCGCGGCGCGGCCGCCGCGGCCTTCTTGTGTCTGGCAGGTGACGAACTCCTGCCCCTAGACGTGGGCCGGGGCTTCGGCCTCGGCGAGCGCCTTGAACTTCGCCAGCGACTTGTCCCAGGACTCCGCGAACGACTTCTCGACGAAGAGCTTGTTCGCGGCGTCACCGATGAAGCCGAGCGGCATCTCGTACTCGCTCTCGATCGTGATGTCCGTGCCGCCCGCCGCCGGCTCGAAGCGCCCGCGCACCGTCCCGGTCCCGCTGCCGGTGCTCTTCAACTCGAACGACCGCGGCCGCTCGACCGCGGTGACGCTCATGTGGCTTTCCATCTTGCGCCCGGCGAACGTCGAGGCGGTGGTCCAGCCGAGGCCGACGGTGCCGGGCGTGCCCGTGATGTCCTTCACCTCGGCCGCCGGCACCATCCACTCCTGGAACCTTCCGGGGTTCGTGAAGAGATCGAACACCTGCTCCGGCGTCGCCTCGACGTGGATCGTCCTGCTGATGTGACCCATGACTGCGCCTCCCTGGAGGGGCCGGGGCGGGTCGGTCTCGCCAGTGGCTCGGCGCGGTCCCGGCGGCCGGTGTTCGGGCCGCGTGTCAGAGCCTCCCGCTGGGGGTCACGGTAGACGCAGGTCGCGCGTCTGGCGAGAGGCGAACGGCCCCCGGACGCCCGGTGCGCGTCCCATCCTCCGAGCCGGAGCGGGCGTCCCGTGCGCTGCCGAGGGGCCCGAGGTCCCCGGAGAGGTGGTACGCTTGTGTCCCACCCGGAGTGCCCGCGATGGATACCCCCACGCCCCCACCCTTCGATGACGCTGCCCTGCGGGCCGATCTCGCAGACGTGGCGGCCGCTGCCGGGCTGACGCTGTACACGGGACGGACCCCCGACGATGACGGGCTCGTGTGGTGCTGCCCGACGCTCGGGCGGGTCACCCCCGACGTGGCGATGGCCCACGTGGCGGACACCTACCCCTATGACCCGCCGGGCCCCCCTGTGGCGGATCGCTGGTAGCCAGAGGCGAACGGCACCCGGTCGCCCGGTGCGCGTCCCATCCGGCGAGGAGAGCGGAGCGCCCCGTGCGGAACCGGGGGCGTGGTCGGGGCCGGAGCGAGGGTACCGACGTCCGCTCATCGCTTGCCAATGCCTGCCCGGTTGGCCCAGGTCGGCGGCGACTCCATCGACCGCATCTTCGATAGGCACCGAGCCGGGCGGTCGCTCGGGGGACGACAGCCTTCGCTCAGCGCGGGGTGTCGTGCCGGATGCGTCGGATCAGGCGCCGAAGCCTGCTGGGGGGCTCGGGCTCAGGGACGCGATCGGAGTCCTCGGGCTCGGCCGGCTCGTCGTGGTACTCGTCGGAGAGGGTCCGCATCGGGACCACGACCAGTGGAAGGGGGGCGGGCGTGAGGAATACGCCGGCGTTCCGTTCGGCCTTCCTCCGTTCAGGTTCGCTCACTGCCCCTCTCGCGCATGCCGGCCAGGTGCGACCTCGCCACCGTCCGGACCTGCCGTCGGGGTCGCTCCCGGCGCGCAATGCCTCCCGCTGCGGATACGACGCCGTGCCCCTTCGCCTTGTTGCACTGGAGCGAACCGGTCCCGTTGCCGGCAGGGAACTGAGCCGTCCGACTGACCAGGTGGACAGCCGTGGACGGATCAGGTGTCGTCGCGGCGCTCGTCGTCGCGGCGCATGCACACAAGGCGGGATTGAGAGGTGGTAGCGGAGGGCGGATTCGAACCACCGACCAAGGGCTTATGAGTCCCCTGCTCTACCACTGAGCTACTCCGCCTCGGCGGCCATTCTAGCGCAGCGACTCCTCCCCGGGAACGACGGGGTCCGGCGGTCGCGGGGCCGGGGCGGGCGACCCGGGAGGCCGACGGCCGGGCCGACGCGCCATCGGGCGCGTCACCAGGAGGATGCCCCCGGCCACGAGGGCGAACCCCCCGAGGTCCACCACCGTGAGCTGCTCGCCGAGGATCAGCGCTCCCGAGGCCAACCCGACGACCGGCACACCCAGGAAGCCGACGGTGGCGGCGAGCGGCCCGAGGGACCGCGTGATCGACTGGCTCGCCCAGAAGGCGAAGGCGGTGGCGAGCGGCCCGCTGTAGAGGAGGATGACGACCGTCGCGGGCTCCCACTGGACCGGGGTCCCCGGCTCGAGCGCCGCCGCCAGAAGAGCGAGGGGCACGACCGCGACCAGGAGCTGCCAGGGCTGGAGCGCAGCGGGCGACCCTGCCCAACGGTGACGGCGGACGTGGATCGACGTCGCGGCCCAGATCACGGCGCTGGCGAGCAGGAGGCCCGCCCCGGCGAGCCCGCCCGGGGCCGCCCAGTCGATCGTCACCGGGTTGAGCAGCGCGGCGATGCCGGCAAGGCCGAGGGCCAGGCCGGCGAGCTCCGCCCGGGCCGGCGCGATCCGCAGGAAGGTGGCCTGGATCACGACGACCCAGATCGGCATCGTGTAGACGAGGATCGCCGAGCGCCCGGCAGGGACGACCTGCAGGGCGAGGTTCATGAGGGCCACCCCGCCTGCGACCTGGCCGAGGCCGACCGAGAGGACCACCGGCAGGTCGCGGCGATCCGGGAGGCGGAGGCTTCGCCCCAGGCCAAGGATGAGGACGACCGTGCCGAGGCCCCCGGCCACCCGCAGGGCCCCGTACGTCAGCGGCGGCATGTACTCCAGGCCGACCTTCGCGACGACCCAGTGGACGCCCCAGACCAGGGTGAGCAGGCCCAGCAGGACGAGGGCCGCCCCGCGGCCGTGTGTCGCCGGCGGCGCGCGGCCGGTCAGGCTCGGGGCCCGAACAGGACCTCGAGCCAGGCCTCGAGCGGCGAGCGCTCGACCGGGTCGGCGCCGAGCCGGCGGGCGGCGGACCCGGGAGCATCGTCCGGCAGCGCCGGCGCGCCGGGGGCGATGGCGAAGGGGCGCTCCTTCCGCGAACCGAGCTGGTAGGCCCGCGCCTGCTGGAGAACCCAGCGCTCCTCGGTGACGAGCTCGAGCTCCCTGCGAAGGGCATCGGTCTGGGCCGCAACCTCGGCGTTGAGGGCCTGTTCCGCCTTGACGCGGGTCGAGGCGCGTGCCGCGTCGGCCGCCTGCCCCGCGAATCCGACGACGATCCAGGCGGCGGCAAGCGTCAGCCCGATCCAGGCGATGCGGCGCCGCGAGACGCCGGCGATCCCCAGCCCCGCCAGCGACGGGGCGGCCGGAGGCGCGCCGTCGGGCGCCCCGGGGGCGCCGGTCCCGGACGGGTCGGCCGGAGCGTCGTCGGTCGCCGGGGGCGGGATGCGGGTTCCGCGGCATGCCCAGAGGGTAGCTGCGCACTGACCGAGTGTCAAACCGGGGTTTCGTGCCAGACGAGGTGGCACGCGTGCGCAGCAGCGTGGCCGGTGCCGCTGCTGCTGCCCCTGCTACACTCCGCCTGGGTTCGAACAGACGTTCTATACACAGGAGGCCATCCAGGATGCGAACCTACGCTCCCGCCGGGGTCGAGGCGGTGCTCGCCGGGATCCTCGCCGAGCCGTCGCTCGCGCGAGGCGTGGTGCGCCACGCGGTCGAGCCCGCGCGGGTGGCGTCGACCGCCCCCTTCCCCGGCTGGCTCGACCCGCAAATCCGCGGCGCCCTGGAGTCGCGCGGCATCGAGGCCCTCTACACCCACCAGGCCGAGGCGCTCGACGAGGTCCGTGCCGGCCGCGACGTCTGCGTGGTGACCCCCACCGCGTCCGGCAAGAGCCTCTGCTACGAGCTGCCGGTCCTCCAGGCGCTGGCGGACGACCCGTCGGCCCGCGCCCTCTGGCTCTTCCCGACGAAGGCCCTCGGCCAGGACCAGGTGGTGGCCTTCCGCGAGCTCGCCGCGGCGGCCGGCCTGCCCGTCTCGGCCTCGACCTACGACGGGGACACCCCGGCGCCGATCCGCTCCACCATCCGGGCGGCCGGGCAGGTGGTCGTGACGAACCCGGACATGCTCCACGCGGCGATCCTGCCCCACCACACGAAGTGGTTCCAGCTCTTCGAGCAGCTCCAGGTCATCGTCGTCGACGAGCTCCACACGTATCGCGGCCTCTTCGGCAGCCACGTCGCGAACGTCCTGCGCCGCCTCCTCCGGCTCTGCGAGCACTACGGGTCGAGCCCGGTCATCGTCACCTGCTCGGCCACCATCGCCAACCCCGGCGAGCTGGCGACGCTCCTGGCGGGTCGCGCCCCGCTCGTCGTCGATCGCAGCGGCGCCCCCGCCGGGGAGCGGCACCTGCTGTTCGTCGACCCCCCCGTGATCGACGCTGCGTCCGGCGCCCGGGGGTCGGCGCTCACCCTCGCCCAGCGCTGGGCGCTCCCCTTCCTGCGGGCGGGACGCCAGACGATCGTCTTCGGCCGCTCGCGCACGGCCGTCGAGCTGATCCTCACGGGGCTCCGCGAGACGCTCCGCGAGCACGCCGGACCGCGCTCCCGCGTGCGCGGCTACCGCGGCGGCTACCTCCCCACCGAGCGACGGTCGATCGAGGAGGGTCTGCGCGACGGCGAGGTCCTCGGCGTCGTCGCCACGAATGCCCTCGAGCTCGGTGTCGACATCGGCCGCCTCGACGCCGCGATCCTCGCCGGCTACCCGGGTTCGATCGCGGCAACCCGCCAGCAGGTCGGACGCGCCGGCCGGCGCAACGGGACGAGCGTGGCGGTGCTCGTCGCCTCTGCCGCCCCGGTCGACCAGTACGTCGTGCACCACCCGGAGTTCGTCCTCGACCAGCCCCCCGAGGAGGCCCGGATCGACCCGGACAACCTCCACGTCCTGCTGGCCCACCTCAAGGCGGCCGCGTTCGAGCTCCCGTTCGCCCCCGGCGACGCCTTCGGCCCGGGGGACCCCGACGACCTCCTCGCCTTCCTTGCCGAGGACGGCCACGTCCACCAGGGCGACGACGGGCGCTGGTACTGGTCCTCGGAGAACTTCCCCGCCTCGTCGATCTCCCTGCGAACGGCCGCCGAGGAGAACGTCGTGATCATCGACACCACCCCCGACCGGCCGAAGGTGATCGGCGAGCTGGACATCTTCTCCGCCCAGACCCTCGTCCACGAGGACGCCATCTACCTCCACGAGTCGGCCCAGTTCCACGTCGACCGCCTGGACTGGGACGAGCGGAAGGCCTACGTCCGCCGCGTCGACGTCGACCACTACACGCAGGCGGACCGGGCGGTGACCCTCAAGCCCCTCGACGTCTTCGGCAGCGCCCCGGCGCCCGGCGCCGTGCGCCGGCACGGCGAGGTGATGGTCGCCAGCCGGGCGACGCTCTTCAAGAAGCTCAAGCTCGTCACGAACGAGAACCTGGGCTGGGGGCCGATCCACCTGCCGGAGATCGAGCTCCAGACGACCGCCTACTGGCTCACCGCCGGGGAGGCCTCGACCGGCTGGCAGAGAGCCGAGCTCGATGTCGCGCTCGCCGGCGCAGGCCGGGCGCTCCAGGCCGTCGCAAGCGTGCTGATGATGGTCGACCCCCGGGACCTCGGTCTCGTCGCCCAGGTCCGCTCGCCCCACGACGGCTTGCCCACGATCTACCTCTACGAGGCCGTCCCCGGCGGTGTCGGCCTCGCCGAGCGCCTCTGGCAGCGCCATGCCGAGCTCGTTGAAGGCGCCGCGGACCTCGTGGCGTCGTGCGGCTGCGAGGGCGGCTGTCCTTCGTGCACCGGCCCCCGCCCCGCGGGCGGCGAGGTGGGTCTCGACGCGCGCGTCCTTGCCCTGCGGCTGCTCTCGCGGCTCGGGGCCCGCCCCGCGGTCGGGCCGGCTGCCGCCGGCCGCGCCGCGCGAGACACGACGTGAGCGACGCGACGACACTGGCGCGCCGTTTCGCGAGCTTCCGCGCCGACGGTGCTCGTCGCGGGAGCCCGATGCCATACCTCGCCGCGAGCCCAGCGAGGGGCGCCACTCGCCCAGCGTCTGGCCGCGACCCTCGCCGGGGAGGTGGTCGCCGCGAACGGCGGGCTCGTGGTGCGCGTGGAGCCGCCGTCGCTGGCCGTCCCGCTCGTCCGCGAGCGGCTGGCCCGCCTGCCGGGCCAGCCAGGGCCCGCCGCCCGGCTCGTCTGCCTCGACACGGAGACGACGGGTCTCGGCACCGCGGCCGGGACGCTCGCCTTCCTGGTGGGGCTCGGCTGGTGGGAGGGCGACCGGCTGCGGCGCCTCCAGCTCGTCTGCCCGGACCACGGCGAGGAGCCGGCCCTGCTGGCCGAGCTGGAGCGGGCCATCCCGCCCGACGCCTGGCTCGTCACCTACAACGGCCGCGGCTTCGACTGGCCACTGCTGGTGACTCGCTACCGTCTCCACCGCCGCGCGGCGCCGCCACACGCGGGGATGCTCGACCTCCTTCCCGCCGTCCGGCGTCTCTTCCGGCACCGCCTGGGCGACGCGCGCCTCGGCACCGTCGAGCGCGAGCTGCTGGGAGTCCACCGCCACCGCGACGTGGGCGGGTGGGAGATCCCCGGACGCTACCTCGACTTCGTGCGGGGCGGCGCGGCGGAGCCGCTCGGGCCGGTCCTGGATCACAACGCCGAGGACGTCGCGTCCCTCGCCCGGCTCCTTGCCCTTCTCGACACCCGGTACGCGGATCCCGATCGCCGCTCCGAGGCGCCGGCCGGCGATCTCGTGGCCCTGGCCCGGGCGTTCACCCGCGAGCGCCGCCACGCGGACGCCCTCGCCTGCCTCGAGGACGCTGCGGCGGCGTGGCGGCCACCGGCGCTCGGCTCGTCTGCCTGGCCGTTCGGGGCTCCGGCACCGGCCTCCGCGACGGTCTCGCGCGACCGGATCCGCGCAGAGCGCGCGCGGACCCTGCGCCGGCTCGGGCGGACGGAGGACGCTCTCGCGGCCTGGGAGGCTCTCGCGGCCGACGGCGGGCCCGCCGCTCCCCGCGCCTGGGTGGAGGCGGCCAAGATTCGCGAGCACGGCCTCCTCGACGCCGGCGGCGCGCTCCGGGCCGCCGAGGCCGCCGCCCGCGCCGCCGAGCGGACGCGCCTTCGCTGGGGAGGCGATCCCGAGTTCGATGTCGCCCTGGCGACGCGCCTCCGGCGGCTTCGCCGCCGTGCCGCGAGCCGGCTCAGCCCGGCCGCGCCCGCCCGAGGGCCTCCTGCACCGCCGCCAGGGTCGGCACGCCCGCGAGGCCGAGCGCCGCGACGTGCGTCGCGGCAAGGGTCGCCGCGAACCGCAGCGCGGCCGGGAAGGTGGGGCTGGCGGCCCACCAGCGCCGGCGCGACCCGGGCGGCGAGGAGGCCCGCCAGGAAGGCGTCTCCGGCACCCGTGGTGTCGACGACGGCCGGCGCCGGGACCGCCGGGAAGGAGCGCATTCGCGGCGCCCCCGGCCGGACGGCGATCGCGAGGCCGCCGTGACGGCCGTGGGTGAGCGTGCAGAGCGTCCCGGTCCGCAGGAGGCGGAGCAGCCCCCGCAGGTCGGCGGCCGGGTCGAGGTCCTCCGCGCTCACGGAGACGAGGTCGGCGCGCCGGACGAGAGCCCGCGGGGCGGCCGCGCGTGGCCGCACCGGCGCGCCGCGCTCGAGCTCGCGCAGGAGCCCCTGCCAGCCGAGCGCCACGACGGCCCCGGGCGGGATCGCGGCCCACCCGTCGGGCAGCTCGTCGGCGACGGGCGCGAGATACCAGGCGGGCGCCGCACGCCAGGCGGGGGGAGCGACGCGACCGGCAGCGGCCCGCCGGGATCCTCGCAGTGCAGGGTGCGGCCGGCCGCGGTCTCCTCGAGGTGGAAGACGGGGCCCCGCGGAAGGCGCACGAGACGAAGCTCCGCTCCCGCGTCGCGGAGGAGGTCCAGCTCGCGGGCCTCCGCTGCCGGTGCGTCGACGCCCAGCACGACCCCGACCCGCAGGCCAAGGCGCGCCAGGACGAGCGCCCCGTAGGTGGCGCCGCCGCCGAGGCGCCAGCCGCGCGGGTCCCTGTGATCGATGTCGCGCGAGGCGGCGCCGACCACGACGACGGCCGGCACGGGACCGGCGGCCGCGGCGCGCTCCGGCTCCGCCACGTCCGGGTCGGCCACGGGCACGCGAGCCTGCCGCGCGCCGGCGCCACCGTCGGCAAGGCGAAGCGGCCGCACCGCCGGGAGGGTGCCGGGCGGTCCGTATACTGGCCGGGCCGGGTCTGCAGGCGAGGAGGCCACGTGTACTACTACGAGCTCCACGAGGGCGACGACGAGCTGTACTCGGACGTGCTGCTGACGTGCGAGGAGGAGATCGCGCCGGAGGACTTCTTCGACCTCGTCCAGGCCATCCGCGGACAGCTCGTGGCCGGGTTCGAGGAAGATACCCTCATCGAGGCGATCGCGGTGGAGCTGGAGCGCAGCCACGGCTTCACCTACATCTCCGACGAGCGGCTCACCGCGGCGGTCAACGTCTCGACCGACGACGACGAGAACTACCTGATCGCCACCACCGACGACGAGCTCGAGATGTTCCGCTCCAGCGCCGACTACCGGGGCGTCTTCGCAGAGTACACGGGCGACGGCGACGACCTTCTGAAGAACTGAGGGGACGGGGCGAACGGCCGCTCCCCTACTTCGAGAAGAGGATCTCCACGACGTCGCCGTCGCGGATCCGGTAGGTCTTCCCCTCGGAGCGGAGCTTGCCGTGCTTGCGGGCCTCTGCCGTCGAGCCGAGGGCAACGAGGTCCTCGTAGGGCACCGTCTCCGCCCGGATGAAGCCCTTCGCGAGGTCGGTGTGGATCGCGGCGGCCGCGTCGACCGCGGTCGACCCCTCGGGGACCGGCCAGGCCCGCACCTCGTCGGGACCGGCGGTGAGGAAGCTGATCAGCCCCAGGAGCCGGTACGAGAGGGCGATCACCCGGTCCAGGCTGCTCTCCGTGATGCCGAGCTCCTCGGCGAAGACGGCGGCCTCGTCGGGGTCAAGCTGGCCGAGCTCCATCTCGATGCGCGCCGACAGGGCGTCGACCAGGGCCTGCCGGTGGTCGTAGCGTCCCGCGACGTCGGCAACGAGCTCCCCCGCCCGCGCCAGGTCACCCTCACCGACGTTGAGGAGGACGAGGACCGGCTTCTGGGTGAGGAAGCGGAAGCCCCGCAGGACCTTCTCCTCGTCCGGATCCAGGCCGGCGTCGCGGATCGGCCGCCCGTCGGCGAGCCCCACCCGGATCCGCTCCAGGACGACCGCCTCCCGCTCGTTCGCCTCGCGCTCCGCCGGCGTCCCGTGACGACCCTGGCCGCGCAGGCGCTCGAGGCGCCGGTCGACCATGGCGAGGTCCGCGACGACGAACTCGAGCTCCAGCTGCTCCAGGTCGCGCCAGGCGTCCACGGACCCGGCCGGGTGCGGGTGATGGGGATCGTCCCAGGCCCGGACGACGTGGAGCAGGGCGTCCGCGTCGCGGAGGCGGGCCAGGTGCTCCGCCGGGAGCTCCTCGGTCCCGACGTGGCCCTCGGACGACGCCGGGGGCGCCGGGAGGTCGATGTACGTGACGTCGGCGTGGACGATCTTCCGGGGGTGGAAGATCTCGGCGAGGCGGTCGAGCCGGGCGTCGGGGACCTTGACGTTGCCGACGTGGAGCTCCATGCCCCCGAAGCCGCCGGTCTGGACGTCGCCCCGGGTGAGGGTGTTGAAGACGGTCGTCTTGCCGGCCCCGGCAAGCCCGACGATCGCGATCTGCATGACCTCAGTATCCGACGGCCGGGTCGACCACGTTGAGCAGCGGCTCGCCGGCGGCGTAGCGCCGCAGGTTCTCGGCGAACAGCTCCACCGTCTCGTCCAGCACGCGGCCGCTCGACCACGAGGTATGGGGCGTCACGATGGCGTTGGGCAGCCCGTAGAAGGCGGAGTCGGGCTGGAGCGGCTCCTCGCGGAAGGCATCCAGGACCGCTCCGCCGATCGTCCCCTCCCGCAGCGCGCGGAGGAGGGCCCGCTCCACGATCAGTCGCCCCCGGGCCACGTTCACCAGCCACGCCGTCCGCTTCATGCTGGCGAGGACGCGATCGTCGACGAGGTCCTCCGTCTCCGGGGTCAGGGGCAGCGCGAGGATCACGAAATCCGCCGCGGCAACGACCTGGCCGAAGGTCTCCGGCCCCCCCACCTCCACGCCCGGCGGCGGCGGGGGCTCTCCGGGCCGCGGCTCCGAGGAGCGCCGGGTGGCCAGGATCCGCGGCCCGAATGGAGCCGCCAGCTCGGCGACGGCCCGCCCGATGCTGCCGAACCCGATGATCCCGAGGGTCGTGTCACGGAGCTCGCGTCCCTCGAGCGGCTGCCACGTCCGCTCGGCGGCGAGCTCGAGGAGCTGGGGCAGCCGCCGGTTCACAGCCAGCACCATCATCAGCACGTACTCGGCGATCGGCCGGCTGAAGACGCCCCGGGCGTTGGTGAAGACGAGCCCGCGGGCGAGAGCGGCCGGCGTGAGGAGCCGCTCCACGCCCGCCGCCGCCGAATGCACCCACCGCAGGTCGGGCGCCCGGGCCAGGAGCCGCTCGTAGGCGTCCGCAGCCAGGAAGCCGTGGAGGAGCACCTCCACGTCGTCGAGCGGGGCGTCGGCCAGGCCCTCCCGCGAGACGGTCACGATCCGCGACCCGGGGGCCGCCGCACGGACGGTCTCCAGGTCTGCGGGCCGGTAGCGCGCCGAGAGGATCGGCGAGAGGGCGATCGCGCGGGGGACGCCGGCCGGCCCGCGCCCGGGCCCGGTCGCGGCGGTGCCGGTCACGGGCGCGTCCCCACGACGCGGCGGACCCAGCGCTCGGGCCGCTC
The DNA here is from genome assembly GCA_963709605.1 of uncultured Chloroflexia bacterium. Classification (GTDB taxonomy): domain Bacteria; phylum Chloroflexota; class Limnocylindria; order Limnocylindrales; family CSP1-4; genus CTSoil-043. Next base: position 136,310 of record CAVPWX010000020.1, read on the forward strand.
CAGCTCCCCGTCCCGCGGCAGGGATTCCGGGCCTTCCCACAGCCGGCGCAGGCCGGCCGGCCCCGCCGCGCGCTCCACCGCGGCCACGAACCGCTCGCCGCGGGCGTACTGCTCCATCTTCAGGTCGAGGCCGGTGATCCGCAGGATCGCCCGCTCCATGGGCGTGCGCGTCGCCCGGCGCGCGTGGAAGCGGGCGCTGATCGTCTCGACGCCGGGCACGAGGTCGCGCCCGACGCGGTCCATGACGTGGTCGCTGAACCCCTCGAGCAGGCTCATCACGGTCTGGGTCTCCCTGAAGAGGCGGCGCTGCTCGGCCGACATGAGGCGCTCCAGCCAGTGCCCGTCCCCGCCCCTGAGGGCTCGCCCCAGCGCCCGCGAGGCATCGCGGGGAAGGTCCGCCGCGCTCCGGGAGAGGCCCGCGAGCTGCCCCTCGAGCCGCTCGGCGAGGTACGGCCGCAGCCAGGGGTGCGCCTCGAACTCGAAGGCATGGGTCGTCTCATGGAGGGCGATCCACGTCCGGAAGGGATCGAGGGGGACGCCGATGGCGCGGGCCGTGCTGCGGATGTTCTCCTCCACGAAGAGGAGCTGGCCCGGCTCCGCCTCGGCTGACAGGAGGGCGATGTCGTACTGGCCCAGGACGCGCTGGCCCATGAAGCCCAGCAGAAGCCCGAACTGGCGGGTGGTGATCCAGCGATTGGCCAGCGCCAGCGACGCCTTGCCGAGGCCGGCCCCGGGCGGGACGAGCTGGTCGAGGAGCTCCCCCTCGAGACGCCCGAACAGGCCGGCGAACGTCGCCAGGTTGGCCCGGACCCAGCCGGCCCGCTCGATGACGGCGACGCGCTCCACGATGCCGGGCAGAGGCGTCTCGAGGGCAGCCTCCAGGGCGGGCACGACCTGCCGCATGGCGGCGTCGTAGGCCGGCCCCGCCGCGGCCACCTCCGCCGGGCCCAGGCGGCCCGGCGCGTTCCGCAGCCGCCCCTCCGCGATCCGCTCGACGGCTCGCCAGTCGACCAGGCCGGTGCGCGCCTCGGCCTCGGCCCGCCGCCCCAGGACCGTCACCGCGGCGCCCAGCGCGGCCCCGATGACGAAGCCGGCCTGCCACGCACCGGCCGGGGCCGGACGGCGGCGCGAGCCGCTCATCGCGCGGTCGCCGGGCTCACCGGGCGACCGGCTCCAGCTCGATCGCCTCGACGGCGGGGAACACTTCCCCGAACATCCGCCCCGCGATCAGCTCGAAGGCGGCCGGGTCGCCGGTCGTCATGACCCGGTGGACGGGCCGCACCGCACGGACGGGCGGTGCGTCGTGGCCCTCCCGTCCCGCGTCGGCCGCCGTCCCCCGGCTGGACCCGGGCGCCTCGAGGCCGTTGATGGAGAGGAGCTCGGCGAGCGCCCCCGCCGTGGCCGTGGCCGAGTCGACGACCGCCACCCCCTCGCCGACCGCCGCCTGGAGGGCCGGGCGCAGCAGCGGGTAGTGGGTGCAGCCGAGGAGCAGCGTGTCGATCCTGGCCGACGCCGGCAGCGGGTGGATGAACTCGCCGTCCTCGTTGCGGCGGCCGAGGAGCGGCGCCAGCGCGTCGGCCACGGCATCGTCCACCGGCCCCCCGGCGAGCGCCCCCGCCTCCACCAGCGGCACGAGCGCCGGCGTGGCGTGCTCGTAGACCTCGACCGCCGGGTTCTCCTCCTTGATCGCGTCGAAGTAGGCGTGGGAGCGGATCGTCGCCGGGGTGCCGATGACGCCCACCCGCCGCGTCCGCGTGGCGAGCGCGGCCGCCTGGGCTCCCGGCCGGATGACGCCCAGGACCGCGGTGTCGTAGCGGCGGCGGTACTCCCCGAGGGCCACGGCGGTCGAGGTGTTGCAGGCGACGACGAGGGCCTTCACGTCCTCGCGGACGAGCCGATCGAGGGCCTCGGTGCTGAAGCGGCGCACCTCGTCGTCGGTCCGCGTGCCGTAGGGCGCCCGGGCGTTGTCCCCGATGTAGATCGTCGACTCGCCGGGCAGGCGCCGCAGGATCTCGCGGAGGACGGTGAGGCCGCCCACGCCCGAGTCGAAGACGCCGACGGGGCGGGGGTCGGCCACCGGCTCAGCGCCGTCCCGCGACGGCCGGCACCTGGGCCATCAGCTCGCTTGCGAGCCTGGCGACGTCGCGGCTGATCGGCGCGTCCGGGAAGGCCAGGACGAAGGGGACGCCCTCGTTGTTCGCCTGCATGACGAGCAGGCCGTCCGAGACGATCGTGTGCTCGGGGAGGCGGCCGAGCGCGCGGGCCAGGTCCTCGGCCGCGATGCCGCCGGTGGAGTCGGCGCGGTTGACGACGTAGCGGACCTTCGTCGGCGGGTAGCCGATCGCCCGGAAGGCGTCGGCGATGGCCAGGGTGTTGCGGATCGTGGTCGAGTCGTAGGTCACGATCTCCAGGATCGTGTCCGCCGCGTCGAGGAGGGCCAGCGGGATGTCGCCGAGCGCGGACGGCATGTCGACGACGATGGCCCCGTAGATCCGACGCAGCAGCGAGAGCGCCTTCTCCACGTCGCGGACGCTGACCATCTCGGCCATCTCCACGCGCGGAGGGGCGAGGAGGATGTCGATCCCCGACGGATCTCGCCACAGGACGTCCTGGAGGTCGGACTCGCCGATCCGGTCGGTCGGCAGGTCGAGGATCGAGGGCGCGTCGACGGGGACCCGCAGGAGCGAGCGCAGGTCCCCGAACTGGAGGCTGCCGTCGATGAGGGCGGTTCGCGTCCCCGCCTGCCCCAGGGAGACGGCCAGGTTGAAGGCGACGGTCGTCTTGCCGACCCCGCCCTTCGGGGCGTAGACCACGATCGTCTGGGAGCGGACCGAATTGCTGGCGGCGATCGCCGCCTGGTGGACCGCGACGACCACGTTCACGAGCTCGAACCCGGAGAACGGCATCCCGAGCACGGCGTCGACGCCCGCCGCGGGGTCCCTGGCGACCGGGTTCTGGGGCACCGTGAGGACGACGACGGGGATTCCCAGGCCGGCCTCGCGGAGCTGGGCCACGACCTTCTCCCCCTTCGTCCGGCCCTGGAGAAGCCAGTCGACGATCACCACGTCGGGCCGGAGCTGCTGCGCCTGGGCGACGGCGCGCCCGCCGTCGTTGACGACGTCGACGAGCTTGACCTGGTTCTGGGCGTTGAGGAGGCCGCGCACGTACTGGGCGACCTGCGAGACGTCCTCGACCAGGAGGAGGCGGATCGGGGTGGCGGTTCCGGACATTACGGCGACCATACCACGCTCAATCGTGGGCCCCGGAGCCCGGCATTCGGGCGATCACGATCGCCCGATCGTCATGGGGTCCCAGCGGCTCGAGGTCATAGCCGCCCGCCACCAGCTCGACCTCCAGGCCGGCTGCCTCGGCCATCCCGCGGAGCTCGTCCGCGGTGAGCAGGCGCACCACGTCGCGGCGGACCCAGCGGCTGGCCGGCTCCCCCGGGTCGCCCTCCTCGTAGATCGTGGTGAGCGCCACGGTCTGTGTCGCGGCGTCGTGCTGGGCGGCGGCGGTCTTCGTCACCCAGCGGCCCGTCTCGGGGTCGGGGCGGTGGTACTCCAGGTGCAGGCGGCCGTCGTAGCGGGCGAGGTCGTGGGCGTCCGGGAGCCACGTGTCCACCGCGGCGACGCCTCCCGGCTCCAGGTGCGCGGCGAGCGCCTGCCAGGCGGCCCGCTGCGCGGCGTGGCCGGGGAGGAGGAGGATCGAGTTGAGGGCGATGAACGCGAGACGGTAGCGACGGTCGGGTCGCGCCCCGTCGGCGGCCTGGCGCAGGTCCAGGCCGACGACGTCGGCGAGCACCAGGTCGAGGCCGGCGGCGATGGCGGGTCCGACAGCCTCGGCCCGGCGCCGGGCCCGCGCCAGCATTGCGGCGTCGATGTCGACCGCGGTGACGCGGTGCCCCTCCTCCGCCAGGGGGACCGCAACCCGGCCGCTGCCCGCCATCAGCTCCAGGACCGGTCCGCCGGACTGCGCCGCGAGCGCGGTCCAGAGATCGAGGTCCCCCGGGTCGTCGTACAGGTCGAGGTCGTACAGGCGGGCCAGCGCCTCCGCCGGGGCTTCCGCGGGGGTCTCGGCGGGGGTCTCGGCCGGCGCGCGGTCGTTCGGCGCGGTCATGCCGGCATCCTACCCCGTGGCGCGGACCTCGGAGCATGCCGCCCGGGCGGGACGGCCGCCGGCAGGCACACGCGGCAGGCAGCTCCCGTGCGAGATGCCCCGTCGGCCGGGCCCGCTGCCCGTGATGGCGGGCGTTCCGATCGGACGTGCGGCCCGCCTGCTACCGCCGCAGGAACCGCACCTCCCGTCCGGCCGCCTTCTTGACGGCCAGAGCCGAGATCGCCTCGAGGGCACAGCGGTTCGCCGCCGCCGACGTGACCTCCGCGTGGTCGTACGGCGGCGAGACCTCGACGATGTCCATCCCGGCCAGGTCCACCGCCCCGACGATCCGGCGGATCGCCCGCAGGACCTCGCGGGTCAGCATGCCCCCCGGCTCCGGCGTTCCCGTCCCCGGCGCCATCCCGGGGTCGATGACGTCGATGTCGATCGACAGGTAGACCGCGTCCGCGCCGTCGAGCGCCTCGGCGATCGCGTCGTCGACGACCGCCTCCGCGCCGCGCTCATCCATCTCCCGCATGAAGTGCCAGCGCATGCCCTGCCGCTTCATCCACTCGAAGACGTCGACCGGCGGCCAGTAGCCGCGCAGGCCGACCTGCACGAAGTTCTTCCCCTTCACCGCGCCGCTCTCGATGAGCCGCCGCATCGGCGTCCCGTGGCCGGCGAGCACGCCCCAGTCCTCGGGCGCCGTGTCGGCATGGGCGTCGAAGTGGACGATCCCGATGCTCCCCGGCCGCCGGACCGAGGCGATCGCGGTGGCCGACGGCCACGTGATCGAGTGGTCACCGCCGAGGACGATCGGGATCGCGCCGGTCGCCGCGACCTCGCGGACCTTGCGGTAGATGAAGGCGTGGCCCCGCTCGAGCCAGGCCGGGATGATGTTGGCGTCGCCGGCGTCGACGACCGTCAGCACCTCGAAGGGCTCGACGTGGCCGAGCTGGAGCGAGTTGATCGAGCCGGTCGTGTAGTTGGCCTCGCGGATCGCCCGGGGGCCGAAGCGGGCGCCCGGCCGGTGACTGACCGCATCGTCGAACGGCGCGCCGACGATTGCCACGTCGACCTCCCGCCGCCGCATCTCGGCGGGGTCGGTGACCCACGGCAGCTTGGAGAACGTCGACGGCCCGACGTAGGTCGGGAGGTCGTAGTCGGAGAAGGCCTCGAAATCGCGGTCCCAGCCGTTGAGGTGGCCGAAGTCGACGTCCGGGAACGCGTCGGGCGCGCGCCAGCCCGTGGATCCCCCCGAAGCGGGATCGTGCCCGGGTCGATCGGTCACGCGAATCCTCCTGGCGGTCGGGCGAGGCGCGGGCGGTCCGAGCGTCGCCGGGCGGCTCGGCCGCCGGTGCTGGCGCCGCCGGTTCGGGTCTGCCGCCCGGCGGGGCGCCCGGGGATGATAGCGCGCTGCGGCCTCAGCCCGGCTCGACGAACGCCCGGCGCAACGCCTCCCGGGTGGCCCCGTCGACCCCGAGCCCGTCGCCGACGTACCGCTCGACCGACGCGTAGGACTCGCGCATGGCCGCCAGCCCCGCCTCCAGGTACCCGGCGCGAACCTCGACGAGCGGCCGCAGCAGCGCGGGATCGCCGCCGAGCGCCTCGAAGGCCGCCAGGTGGGGGGCGAAGAGCGCCGCCATGACGGGGCCGCTGAGGAGGTACTCCTCCATCACAACCTCGTCGGGCACACCGAGGAGCAGGAGCAGCGTCGCGGTCGCCCAGCCCGTCCGGTCCTTGCCCGTCGTGCAGTGGACGAGCGCGGGCCGGCGCGCCGGCCGGGCGAGCTCCCGGAAGAGCCGCCCGTAGGCGGCCCGGGCGCTCGGGAGCTCCACGAACTCCCGGTACGCGTCGACGAAGAAGCGCTCCGCCCGGCCGTTGCCGAGGGCCTGGGCCGCTCCCTCCGGCGTGGCCAGCACCCGCTCCATGTCGGCCGGCGTCAACCCTGCCGAGTCCCGCAGGACGTCGACGATCACATGCTCGGCGCTCTCGGGCAGGCGATCGGGACGCCCCTCGCGCTCGGCCGCGGAGCGCAGGTCGAAGACGGTCCGGACGCCCAGTCGCTCCAGGTCGGCGGCGCCCGCGTCGTCGAGGCGGGAGAGGTCGGTCGAGCGGAACAGGAGGCCGGCCCGGACGCGGCCTCCGTCCCGCGTCGGGTGGCCCCCGACGTCACGCAGGTTCGGGAGCGTCGCGATGCGCGGCTCCGGTGCCGAGGCCACCGTCAATCCTCGCCGCGGAGCTCGCGCCAGGCTGCCTCGGCGAGCGCCGGGTCGGCCAGCAGGTCGAGCGCCGTCTGGGCGACGAGCGTCGCGGCCAGCAGCGTCGTCTCGTCGGCACGGGGGGTGGCCGCCGCGTCGCGCGACTCGATCGAGTGCCACGGGACGCCGTGGTCGCAGATCGCGAGCGTCGGGTGGATCGTCGGCAGGACGAGCGAGACGTTGCCCATGTCCGAGCTGCCGATGTGCTCCGGGTCGACGCCCTCGTCGACCCGGCCGGCGGCTTCGAGGTTCGCCCGCCAGAGCCCCGCCAGGATCCCGTTGTCCCTCATCGTCGTCGAGCCGCCGGAGAAGACGAGCTCGCTCTCGACGTCGGCCATCATCGCCGCGCCGTCGACGAGCGCCCGGAATCGCCCGCGCATCCCCTCGAAGTAGGCCTGGTCGGTGCTCCGGATCATGAACCGGGCCGTCGCCCGGTCCGGGATGATGTTCGCCGCCGTTCCGCCCTCCAGCACGATTCCGTGGACCCTGGCGTGCTGGGGCAGCTGCTGCCGCCACAGCCCGATCGCCTGGAAGAGGAGCACGGCAGCGTCCAGCGCATTCCTGCCCTCCCACGGCTCTCCGGCGGCGTGGGCCGCCTTCCCGGTGAACGTGACGTCGACGTCCTCGCTGGCGAGGAGCAGGCAGCCGACCATGTCGCGGTCGCCGGGGTGGAAGAGGAGCGCCGCGTCCAGGCCGTCCATGAGCCCGTCGTCGAGCATGAGCTGCTTGCCGCTCCCCCGCTCCTCGGCCGGCGTGCCCAGGAAGACGATCTCCCCGGCGAACGCGTCGCGGAGCGCGGCCAGGGCGATCGCCGCCCCCACCCCGGAGGCCGCCATCGTGTTGTGGCCGCAGCCGTGGCCGAGGCCCGGCAGCGCGTCGTACTCGGCGAGGATCCCGATCCGCGGGCCGTTCGCGCCCTTCCCGCCCGTGAGGCGGCCCCGGACAGCGGTCGCGAGGCGCCCCGCCGGGTGCTCCACCGCGTACCCGGCCCGGGAGATCGCCTCGGCGCACCAGGCGGCGGCCCGGACCTCCTCGAAGGCCGGTTCCGGGTTGGCGTGGATCCGGGCGGAGAGCTCGAGGATCTCGGGGCGGGCGGCCTCCACGGCGGCGGCAGCACGAGCCTTGAGATCGCGGGCGGCGGGCACGGCAGACCTCCTGGTCATGGGCGCCGGCTCAGCGCTCGATGGAGAGCGTGAGCTCGGCGAAGAGGACGAGGACGATGATGAAGAGGGCGATCGGCAGGGAGAAGACCCCGACCACGCGAAGCTCCACGAAGAGGCCCACCACGAGGCCGAGCCACAGGCCCCGCCGGGTCGCCCGGAGCCAGTCGCCTCGGTAGGCGATCCGGCCGTGGCGGGCGAAGACGGCAAGCCAGAACAGGGGGATGGCCGAGAGCCCGACGGCCGTTCCGATGGCCACGGCGCCAAGCAGCCCCGCGACCGGGTCCTCCAACGGGTCCCGGTTGAGCACGACGAGCGCCACGACGGCCCACGCCGCGGCCGCGGCAACCAGGATTCCGAGGTTCAGCAGCCGGTCGCGCGACTCCACGGGATCGAGTCTAGCTGCCGATCAGCCCGGCGGTCCCGGCAGCGTCGCCAGTGCCGCCTCGAGGTCGGCCAGCCGGTCCAGGACGAGGTCGGGCTCCGCCCCGTCGTCGGGCTCGCTGCCGGGAAGCGGCGAATCGGCGGGGCGGGCCCGCAGGTACGCCGCCCGCCAGCCCGCGCGCGCGGCGCCCACCACGTCCGCGGCCCAGTCGTCGCCGACGTGGAGGATCGAGGCCGGCGCCGGAGGCGGAGCACCGGGCCCGGCCAGCGCCCGCTCCGCCGCCCGGAAGATGGCCTCGTGGGGCTTGATCGTCCCGACCCGCTCGGAGACGACGATCGCCGCCAGGTGCGACGTCCAGCCGGCCGCCGCGGCATAGCGGTCGATCGTGACAGCGAGGGGCCAGTTCGACAGGATCCCCAGCCGGAAGCGGGTCGCCAGGCGAGCCAGCAGCGCGCCGACGGCCGGGTCGGGCGGGATGCCGGCGACGAACGCGTCGCTGTAGACGCGCAGGCCGTGGGCGACCTCGTCCGCCGTCGAGCACGCGGCGACCGCCTCGTCGTCCCAGGCGGCGGCGGGGCCGGGCGGCGCCATCCCGCGCAGCCGGGCGAGGACGCGCCGCAGGCGGGTCGCGAGGTCCACCTCGCGGAAGCGCGGCACCTCCTCGCGGAGCTGGCGGGCCCGCTCCTCGGCCCAGGCCGCGAGGAATGCCGTCCGGTCGACGCCGTACCGCGGCACGGCCGCGTCGGCCAGCATGCCGACGACGCCCTCCAGGGACGTCCGGTCGACGGGGACGAGGGTGTTGCCGAAGTCGAAGGTGATTGCGGCAAGGGCGGGATGTGGCCCCGCGGCGCTCATCGTGCGGCGCTCATCGCGCGACGCTCGCCGGGCAGACGTCCCGGAAGGCGCACCACGAGCAGGCCATGTAGGTCGGGGTCGGCTCGAACCGCCGGGCGCGGATGCCCGAGGCCGCCGCCCGGATGTCCGCGATCCCCTGCTCCACGCGGCGCTCGTCGACGGCGGACGTCCCCACGAGGCCCGATTCGAGGAAGTGGAGCGCCACGGCGTCCGGGAGATGGCCCGTCTGGGCCTGCCAGGCCATGGCGTAGATCGTCAGCTGGAGCGACTCCTTCGCCCGCTCGCGGGCCCGTGCCGGATCGCGCACGTCGGAGCTCTTGTAGTCGGTGATGACGACCCGTTCGCGAAGGAGCGGGAGGGTGGCCTCGACGACGTCGGCGCCCGAGATCTCCGCGCCCACCGGGATGATCGGCTCGGCCTCCGCGCGGCCCTCCGCGCCCACCACCCCGTCCGTCGGCCCGGCCTCGAGCGGGATCACGTCCACGCGATCCATCCGGCCCCGGACCCGGTCGCCGTCCAGGGTGAAGGCGAACTCGCGCTCCACGTAGGCCGGGATCACCGCCCCGGGCGCCAGCTGCTCCTCGCGGAAGCGGCGCAGCGCGGCGCGGCCGGCCTCCAGGCGTGCCTCCTCGTGCTCGCGGCTGACGAACCCCTCGTTGCGCCAGGCCGCCTCGAAGGCCGCCTCGAGCGCCTCCTCGCTCATCACCTCGCCCCGCGCGTGGCGCCGGTGGAACTCCTGCACGGCCTGGTGGAGGGCCGACCCGTAGACGATGGCGTGGTGGGGCGCGATCGGCACCCGCATGACGTGGACGTACTTGTACTTGAGGGGGCAGGTGAGGTAGTCGTCGACCTGGTAGAAGCTGAGCACGAGCGGCTCGTCCGCCGCCTCGCCGGTGCCGCCCCGGACGTCCGGCGCGGTCGCGGCGCCCGCGGGCGCCGCGTGGGCGGCGAGGCGCTCCAGCGGGCTCGCCGAGCGGGTCGCGGGGCTCGTCCCCGCGGGCAGGTCGAGCGCCTCGAGGACGAACGGCGAGACGCGCCGGGTCCGCTTTCCCCCATAGTCGATGGCGTGGGCGAGGACCAGCTCGTCCCTGGCCCGGGTCATCCCCACGTAGAAGAGGCGCCGCTCCTCCTGCAGGTGGGCGTCGCCGGCCGGGAAGACGCCCCGCAGGAGCTCGTCCGGCACTGCCAGCTGCTCGCGACGCCCACGGGCCGGGAAGCGGCCGTCGACGAGGCCGACCAGGTACACGAGCCGCCACTCCAGGCCCTTCGCCTTGTGGACCGTCACCACGGCCACCGCGTCGGCGTCGGGGTCCAGGTCGGCGGTCGCCGGGTCGTCGCCGGCGTCGATGAGCGTCTGGAGATGGGGCCCCAGGAAGACCGCCCGGTCGTCGGCGAGCAGGTCCGACTGGGCCCGCACGATCTCGAAGAAGCGGGCGATGTTGGAGACGGCCTCGTCGGCGGCCGGCGTGCCGGCCGCCACCAGGCGACCCAGGAAACCGGACGAGCGCAGGAAGTCGTAGAGAACCTCGCCAGCCGGACGCCGGTGGCCCAGCTCGACGAAGCGGCGCAGGTCGGCCACCAGCCGGCCCAGCGAGCTCCGGGTCTCGGGGCGCAGGCGGAGGAGGCCCGGCTGGCCCTCCACCTCGGCGAGCGTCTCCCACAGGGAGCGGTTGGTCCGCCGCGCACGGTTCGCCAGGGCCGCCAGGTCGTCGCCGCCGAGGCCGTAGACCTCCGAGGCGGCGAGCCCATAGACGTCGACCGAGCTGCCCGGGTCGCCGACGGCACGGAGGAAGGACAGGAGAAGGCGGATCTCCGGCCGCCCGTAGAGGCCCGACGTCCCCGAGAAGCGCCACGGGACGCCGGCGACGTTGAGGCTGCGAAGGATCGGATCGGCATCGGCGTTGGCCCGGACCAGGACGGCGTGGTCGCGGGAAACGGCCCCCGCCGCGATTCGCGCGGCGACGTCGGCGGCCACCCAGTCGGCCTCCTCCGACCCGGTCCCGAAGGCGACGTGGCGCACCGGGCTCGCGGGCGGGCCGCCGCGCCGCTGGGCCACGAGGCGCTTCACGATCCCCTGCTGGGCCTCCAGGCGGTCGGGATCGTTGAACCGGATGAGCCGGTAGGCCGCGTCGAGGATGGGGGCCCGCGAGCGGTAGTTGCGGCGGAGGACGATCGTCCGGGTTCCCCGGAAGCGGTCGAGGAAGTCGACGATGGCGCCGGTCGCGGCGCCGCGGAAGCGGTAGATCGACTGGTCGTCGTCGCCCACCACCATGACGTTCCGGCGCGGCTCCGCGAGGAGCGCCACCAGCTCTGCCTGGGCGCGGTTCACGTCCTGGAACTCGTCGACGAGGATGTACCGGAAGCGGGCCTGCAGCTCCGCCCGGGCGGCGGGGTGCTCCCGAAGGAGCCGCAGGGCGAGAGCGACCTGGTCGCCGAAGTCGATCGCGCCCGCCTCGCCGAGCAGCTCCTGGTAGCGGCGAAACGCGCCGGCCAGCTCGACCTGCCGGCGGGCCGTCTCGCGGAGCGCGTCGCGCCCGGGCCCCTCGGCGGCCTCGGCCTCCCCCGTCAGCCGTTCCGCGTGGGCGGCATAGGCGGCCGGCGAGACATCCTCGTCCTTGAGACGCGAGAAGAGGGTGGCAAGGGCATCCAGGAACCGCGTCGGGTTTCCGAGCGGCCGGTACTCGTCGAGGTCGAGCCGGAAGAGGCGCTCCTGCAGGAAGATCACCGTCTCGGGGCGCGACAGGACCCGCGGGTCGGAGGGCAGGCCGAGCTCCAGCGCATGCTCGCGGATGAGCCGGTCGCCAAAGGCGTGGAAGGTCGAGACGAGGGTGTCCGTGTAGCCGTAGGGCACGAGCTGGTCGACGCGGAGCTGCATCTCCTCGGCGGCCTTGTCGGTGAAGGTCAGGGCCAGGATCTCCGCGGGCCGGGCCCGCTTCGTGCCGATCAGCCACGCGACCCGCCGCGTCACGACCTGCGTCTTGCCGGTTCCCGCGCCGGCCACGACCAAGAGCGGTCCGTCCCCGTGGGTGACGGCACGCCGCTGGTCGGCATTCAGGCCGGCGAGGAGAGCGTCGATGCCGACGGGCGCCGCGACCCCCTCCTGCTCGCCGTGCACGGCGACGTGCTCGCGCCAGACGGGTATCTGCTCGAGGAGCGGCGGCTCGCCGCGGCCCCGGGGGGTGCGGCGCGGCGGCCGGCCGGTGGTGGAGCGGGCCACTGCGGCCGGCTCCGGGTCAGCGCCCGAGGGCGCGCGCGGAGGCGAGACCGATGGCCTCCGCCTCCTCGCCGGAGAGCGTGCCCTCGGCGGCACCGGCCCGCACCGAGCGCGCGTAGAGGCGGGTCTGGTTGCGGGCGTGGAGGCTCGTCACCACCACGCCATCGCCGGCCGGGTCAACGAGGGCCAGGGCGAAGCTCTGGTTCCCGCCCGTGTCCTCGAAGGTGTTGAACCGCACGAGGGCGACGCCCTGCACCGCCCGCCGGGCCTGGACATCGAGCGCCCCGGCGTGGGCATCGAGGTCGTCCTGGCGACGGGCGACGGCGACCACCTTCTCGAGGTGCGCGTCGAGAACCCCGGCCAGGTTCCGGCCGTCCTCGCCCTGGGTCAGGGCGCCGAGGCGCTCCTCGAGACGGCTCGCCCGGCGGGCCACGACGCCGAGCCCGATCGCAAGGCCGAGCGCGACGAGCGCCAGGACGAGGGTGACGAGGGCGGCATTCTCGGTGACGAGCGCGTCGAGATCGCTCACGGCTCCTCCGCTGGGGGTGGCCCGAGTCTAGCAGGGGCCGCTCACCACGGGCGTATCGGCCCCCGCGGCAGCGGACGGCCGAGCGGCTGCGGGTGCCCGGCCGCAGTGGGCGATCGGCCGGCTCCCGGCGCCCGGCGGCAGCGGGCGATCGGCCGTGCCCGGCCTCCCGCGCCCGCCGACGCCCCGATGGCGTATCCTTCCGCGCGGCGGGCGCCCGACGCCCCGCGCTCCCGGCAGGCCGGCACGAGCCGTCGGCCACGGCCGAGACCGAACGAGGAGATCTTCAGACCCATGGCGAAGCGGCAGCGCGGTTCGCGACCCGGCCAGCGCGCTCCACTCCGGCGCGGCGGCCGCCCGGCGTCCCCCGCCCCGGCCCCCGCCGGCAGGCCCGCCACGCCGGACCGCCCGAGCGGAAGCCTCAGCGACGACGAGCTGGAGCGGGCCGCCCAGCTCGAGGCCCAGATCGTGGCCGAGGAGCGGACGGCCTCCGCCTCGCTCTCTCGCGGCCGCGACCGGCGGCGGACGGGGAACGGCACGAGCGCGGCGGTCCGGCCGCGCCCGGTCGGCGCACTCACCGCGATCGCCGACGATGAGTACGTCTACGTCGTCCGCGACCTGCGCAAGATCGCCGTCGTCTTCGCCGGCATCTTCGGCCTCCTCCTCGCGAGCTGGCTGATCCTCGGCGCCCTGGGGGTCGGCCCGGCCTAGGTGCCCCGCGCCGCCGCGCGAGAGGCGGTCGCGTCCCGTCAGGTCCTGTCCGGGCCCCCGGCCCGGCTGCGCCGCTCCAGGAACCGGCGCTCCTCGAGCCCCCGCGGCAGGTAGCCCTGGCCGGTCGCCCCGGCCGGGTCGTCGTGCGGGTTGCGATAGGTCTTCGCCGCGGGCCGCAGGTGGGCCGGGACCGGCCGGCTTCCCTCGGAGCGCACCGTCTCGCGCGCCGCGAAGAAGGCCCTGCCGGCGGACGCGTCCTTCGGCGCCTCGGCCAGGAAGACCGTTGCCTGGGCGAGGGCATACAGCCCCTCGTCGTTCGTCTCCGCCCCGATCTTCTCGACGGCTTCGAGCGCCGCGAGCGCGAGGGGCAGGCCCCGCGGCTCGGCCGGCCCGACGTCCTCGCTCGCGCTGACCACCAGCCGACGGGCCATGTAGCGGGGATCCTCGCCCGCCTCGAGCGCCGTCGCGAGCCAGTAGAGGGCGGCGTCGGGGTCGCCCCCGCGGATGCTCTTGATGAAGGCGCTCACGACACCGGAGCGATCGTAGTCGAGGGTGGCCGACTGGGCGGCCCGGGCGATGTCGGCGGGCTCGATCGCGAGAGGGCCGGCGGAGGCGATCACAGCGCCGTCGGCCGGCGCCGGCGCTCCCGCGGTTTCCGGCGCTCCCGCGGTTTCCGGCGCTCCTGCGGCCTCGGACGCGCGCCGCACCGCCAGCGAAAGCGCCATCTCCAGGATCCCCAGGAGCCGCCGGGCATCGCCCGAGGCGTACCCGATCAGCTGCCGCAGGGCCGTCTCGTCGAGAGCAGCCCGGCCCCCGAGGCCCCGCTCGGAGTCCTCGAGCGCGCGGCGGGCGATCTCGCGGAGCTCCCCGTCCGCGAGGGGCTCCAGGCGGAAGACCCGCAGGCGCGACAGGAGGGGCCGCGTCAGGCCCCCACCGAAGGGCGACTCCGTCGTGGCACCCACCAGCACGATGGTGCCGGCTTCCACGTGCGGGAGAAGGGCGTCCTGCTGGGCCTTCGAGTAGCGGTGCAGCTCGTCGAGGAGGACGACGGTCGTGGCTCCCCGGAAGGCGGCCTCGCTGCGCGCCTCGGCGACGACGTCGCGCAACGCCGCGACGCCGTCCATCGTCGTGTTGAGCTGCTCGAACCGCGCCCCGACGGCCTCGGCGAGGAGCCGCCCGATGGTCGTCTTGCCCGAGCCCGGCGGGCCCCAGAGGATCATCGACGGGAGGCGCCCCCCCTCCACCAGGCGCCGCAGCGGTGCCGACGGGCCCAGCAGGTGTGCCTGCCCCACCACCTCGTCGACGGTCCGGGGACGCATCCGTGCCGCGAGCGGCATGAGCGCGGCTGGGGGCGCGAAGAGCGGGTCGGGGGCCCGGCCGGCCGGGCGACGCGGGGGCACGCCCGCATGGTACGCGCCGGCTAGGGCTCCAGCTCGAGCCGGCGTTCGCCGCGGGGCCCGACGGGAGCGAGGACGGCCAGGGGACGCCGGTCGAAGGTCGCCACGCGGCGAACTCCGAGCCGCTCGGCGGCCGCCACCAGCAACGCGTCGGCGAGGTGCGGCCGGTGCTCCGCCGCCGCCTCCATGAGGGCCGCGGCCCGCTCCAGGTCGGCCTCCGTGGGGGTGACGACGCGGAGCGCCCCGGACGTGATGGAGGCGACCAGCGCGAGCGACGCCTGGAGGCCGAGCTCCCGCGAGAGGAGGTGATCGGCCTCTGCGAGCGTCAGCGCGCCGACGAGAAGCGGCTCGTCGACGCGCCCGAACCAGGCCCGCGCGGCGGCATGGTTGAGATCGGCCGTGTCGGCCGCGGCGAGGATCGCCGACGCGTCGAGGAGGATCGCCATGCCCGCGGCCCCGACCTACTCCACCGCGCCGCGGGGACGACCGCCGAGCTCGCGTCCGGCGATCCGCCGGGCGTCGAGCGAGAGGCGACCGTGGGCGCTCCGGCCGATCCCCACGAAGGGCAGAGCGCGCGGCGCGTCGTGCGCCTCGAGGTACGCCTCGAGGGCGGCCGCGATCACCGCGGTCTTCGTCGTCCGGGCCCGGCGGGCATGCCGGTCGAGGCGGTCGAGAAGATCGGGGTCGGCGAGGATCGTCGTGCGCCGAAGGGTGCTCATATGCAGTCATATATACCACGCTGGACAGCCCGGGGCGATCCCACCTACCCTCGTCTCCCCGGTGCGCTCCCGTGGGCCCGCCGGCCGAACCGAATCCCCGACGCCGAACCGACCGACCAGGAGGCCGAGCCGTGCCCCGTTTCGAGCAGAACCTCCGGATCCCCGGCCCGACCGCGCTGCCGCCGACCGTCATGGCCGCCGGCGGGCGCCAGATGATCAACCACCGCGGCCCCGAGTTCGCCGCCCTCATGGAGCGGATCGTCCGCCGGATGCGCGCCGTTCTTCGGCACGGAGGCCGACATCGTCCTCCTCACCGCCGCCGGCACCGGCGCCCTCGAGGCGGCCGTGGTCAACGTCCTCTCCCCGGGCGACCGGGTCCTCGCCGTCACCTGCGGCGCCTTCGGCGATCGCTTCGCCAAGGTCGCCGAGGTCTACGGCGCCGACGTGCGCCGCCTGGAGGCCGAGTGGGGCCGTGCCGCCGACCCGGCCGCCGTCCGCGCCGCCCTCCTCGAGGAGCCGGACGTGAAGGCCGTGCTCCTGACCCACAACGAGACCTCGACCGGCGTCACCAACCCGATCCCCGAGCTCGCCGCCGCGGTCCGCGTGGTCGCGCCGGGCGCGCTCGTCCTCGTCGACGCGATCAGCGCCCTCGGCGCCGTCCCGTTCGAGATGGACGCCTGGGGCCTCGACCTCGTCGTGAGCGGGTCGCCAGAAGGCCTGGATGGCCGCCCCCGGGATGGCCTTCGCCGCGGTCGCCGAGCGAGCCTGGGCTGCCGCCGAGACGGCGCGGATGCCGCGCTTCTACTTCGACCTGAAGCGGGCCAGGGAGAGTGCCGCCACCGGCCAAACGCCGTGGACACCGGCGGTCGCCGTCATGTACCAGGTCGACGAGGGGCTCCGCCTGATGGAGGAGGAGACGCCCGCCGGCGTCTTCGCCCGCCATGCCGCCAGCGCGGCCGCCACCCGCGCCGGCCTCCGCGCCCTCGGGTTCGACCTCCTGGCCGACCCCGCCTGCGCCTCCCAGACCGTCACCGCCGCCTGGGTCCCCGACGACCTCGACTGGAAGGCCTTCAACGGCGAGGTGAAGCGGCGCGGCCTGGTCCTGGCCGGCGGGCAGGGCAAGCTGAAGGGGAGGATCTTCCGGGTCGGGCACCTCGGCTCGGTCGAGATCGAGGACATCGTCGGCGCCATCGCCGTGATGGAGGAGGCGGCCCTGCGCGTGGGCCGGGACGTGACGCCCGGAGCCGCGGTCGCGGCCGCCCAGCGGGCGGCGCTCGAGGTCCTCGGGGCCCCGGCCCCGGTGGAGGTGACGGCATGAGGATCCTCGTCGCCGAGCCGCTCGCCGCCTCCGGCGTCGAGCTCCTGCGCCAGCATCATGAGGTCGACGAGCGGTTCGGCCTGACGCCCGAGGAGTACCGGGCGATCCTCCCCGAGTACGACGCCCTCCTCGTCCGCAGCCAGGTGAAGGTCGACGCCGCGATGATCGCCGCGGGAACCCGCCTGACGGTGATCGGCCGAGCCGGCGTCGGCGTCGACAACGTCGACATCGACGCAGCCACCCACGCGGGCATCACGGTGGTCAATGCCCCGACGGGCAACACCATCGCCGCTGCTGAGCACGCGCTCGCTCTCCTGTTCGCCCTGGCCCGCAGGGTCGCGGCGGCCGACGCCTCCGTACGGCGCGGCGAGTGGAAGCGGAGCGCCTTCACCGGCGTCGAGCTGCGGGGCAAGACCCTGGGCATCGTCGGCCTCGGCAAGATCGGCCGGGCGATCGCCGACCGCGCCGGGGCGCTGGAGATGACGATCCTGGGCGATCGACCCGTACGTCACGGTCGAGGCGGCCGCCAACCACGGCATCGAGCTGGTGCCCCTCGACGAGCTCCTTGCGCGCAGCGACGTGGTGACCCTCCACGTCCCCCGGACGAAGGCGACGGCCGCCATGATCGGGGCCGCTCAGCTGGCCCGGATGAAGCCGACCGCGTTCCTCGTCAACGTCGCCCGGGGCGGCGTCGTCGACGAGGCCGCCCTCGCCGAGGCCCTGCGCACCGGGACGATCGCCGGCGCCGCCGTCGACGTCTACTCCGCGGAGCCGCCGGCCCCCGACAACCCGCTCCTGGGCGCCCCGAACACCGTCCTCACCCCCCACCTGGGCGCGTCGACCGCCGAGGCCCAGGTCGCGGTCGCCGAGGAGGCGTCCCAGCAGGTCCTCGACATCCTCGACGGGCGTCCGGCCCGCTACGCGGTCAACGCGCCCCTCCTGACCCCCGAGACGGCGCGGGCGATCGCCCCGTACCTCCCCCTGGCCGAGATGCTCGGCCGCTTCTTCGCCCAGTTCTCGCGGGGCGGCGTCCGCACGGTCACCCTCGAGGTGGCCGGCGAGCTGGCCGGGCACGACGTTTCGCCCCTCCAGGCGGCCGTCCTGCGCGGGCTCCTCCAGGACGCCACGAACGAGCGCGTGAACCTGGTCAACGCGGGGCTGCTCGCGAGGACCAGGGGCCTCACCGTCGTCGAGCGCAAGACGCCGGACGCCGGCGCGTTCGCGACCCTCGTCACGATCTCCGGCGAGGGCCACGACGGGACCATCCGTACCGTGGCCGGGACGCTGGCCAACGGCGAGCCGCGGTTCGTCCGCCTCGACGACTACTGGCTCGACGTCGCCCCCGCGCCGTGGATGCTGATCTCGATGCACAAGGATCGGCCCGGGATGATCGGCCGGGTGGGCAGCCTCCTGGGCGCCGTCGACATCAACATCAGCGCGATGCACCTGGGGCGCTCGGCGCCCCGCAGCGACGCGGTGATGTTCCTGGCCCTCGACGATCCCGTCCCGGCCGCGACCGAGACCGCGATCCGGGCGATCGACGGTGTCATGGACCAATGGTTGATCGACCTCGAGCCGGCCCCGTGACCGCGCCGTGTCCGGCGGCGGGGCCGCGGGCGGCCTCGTGACGCCTCCCGACCGGCCGGCGGTCTCCGTGCCGCTGCCGGCGTCCGTGCCGCTGCCGGCGTCCGTGCCGCTGCCGGCGTCCGTGCCGGCGTCACTGGCCGTCCCGGCGCCCCTGGCCGTGCCGGGCGACCTCGCGGCCACCATCGTGCTGCTCCGCCACGGCCAGTCCGTCTGGCTCGCGGAGGGGCGGTTCCAGGGGCGCGCCGACACGCCGCTCTCCCCTCTCGGCCGCCGCCAGGCCGCCCTCGCCGGTGCCCGCCTGGCGGCCCCCGATCTCCCGCCGCGCCTGCCGGTCCCCGCCGGCGAGCCGGTCGCCGTCGTCCACTCCCCGCTCGCCCGCGCCCGGGAGACGGCGGAGGCGGTGGCCTCCGCCTTCGCCGCCGCCGGCCGCCCGGTCCCGCGCCTGCGTCCCGAGCCGGGCCTCGCCGAGATCGCCCAGGGCGAATGGGAGGGCCTGCTCCAGCGGGAGGTCGAGACGCGCTACCCGGCCGAGATCGCCGGCTGGCGGCGGGACCCGGTCGCCGTCCACGCCCCCGGCGGCGAATCGCTGCGCGACGTCGACGTTCGCGTCCGCGCGGCGCTGGCGGGCGTGCTGGCCGAGCTGGCGGCCGCGGCCAGCCCGGGCCCCGACGGCACCCCCTCCTACTACGACCCCCACGCCGGCCCATGGGTCGTCCTGGTGGGCCATGACGGAGCGTTCAAGGTGGCTCTCCTGGCCCTCCTGGGCCTGCCGCTCGACCGGTTCTGGACCTTCACCCAGACCACGACGGGGATCGCCGTCCTCGACGTCCGCAACGGGCGCACGATCCTGCGGGCCTGGAACCGCACCGACCACCTCGCGCCGCTCGAGCTGGCGGCCGCCGAGGCGACCCGGGACGACGAGGACGCCGCCGCGGAGCGGGCCCGGACGGGGGCGTTGTAGGCGGCCCGCCAGGCGCCGCCGGCCGCCGGCGCGTCTAGCTGCGCCGGCCGCCCCGCCCGGAAGAGCAGGCGCAGGAGCACGAGTCGCAGCCGCCGCTGGGCCTGCCCGAGGGCGGCCAGGCGGTCCGCCGACAGGCGGCGGCGGCCGTAGGTCGTCTCCACCGTCGAGCGGGCGACGAGCTGCAGCTCCGGCCGCGCCGACGGCACCGCGTCGGACAGCGTTCCGAGGTACTCGTAGACGGTCTGCGTCGGACGCCGCGGGTGGCCGAGCCTGCCGGCCATCCCGACGACGGTGCGGTAGACGACGTCGGGCTGCACGGGGCGCCCAAGACGGCGCCGCAGCCACGTCGCGGCGAGGACGAGGAGGAGCCCCGCGGCGGGGATGACCAGGACCATGAGCGGCCCGATCCCGGGCGTCCGTGGCGGCGTGCTCCCGCCGCCGGCCGGGCGGTCCGGCCCGTCGCCATCGCGGTCGACCGGCACCGGCGAAGCGCCGGGCGCGCCGCTCGGGACAGGTGTCGCCGGGGCGACCGGCGGACCGGCCGGGATCTCCTGCGGCTGGCCCACGCCGCCGCCGGTCGGGTCGAAGTCGACCCAGCCGACGCCCGGGAACCAGGCCTCGACCCAGGCATGCGCGCCGGAGCGCCGGATCGTCTCCTCGCCCGCGGCGTCGCGGTCGCCCGGCAGGTAGCCCTCAACGAGGCGCGCCGGGATCCCCTGCAGCCGCAGCATCACCGCCATCGTGGTCGCGAAGTGCTCGCAGTAGCCGCGCCGGCTGACGACGAAGCAGTCGGCGACGCCGCGCCCGTCGCATTCGACGTCGAGGACGTTCGCGTCGTACGTGAAGTTGGCGCCGTCCCGCAGGTAGGACTCGATCGCCCGCGCCGTGTCGTACGGGCTCCGCGGCCTGGCCGCCTCGAGGATCGTCGCCAGCAGGGCCCGGACGTCCTCGCCCGCGGTGCCAACCTCGAGGGTCGTGTAGACGGCCAGGAGGTCGGCCGGGTAGTCGGTGCCGGTTGCCCGAAGGCGGTTCTCGGTCAGTGCATATTCCACCGTCGGGTCGGTGATCGGGACGCGCGCCGTCGCCGCGTAGGACGTCCCTCCGTCGACGCGGATCCCGCCGAACCACGTCTCCGGACCACGCTCGACGAGCGTCACCCGGGCCGAGCGATCGACCCGCAGGGCCGTGCCCGGCGCGACGAGGATCCCGGGCGAGCCGGTGGCGCCCCGGACGACGAAGGAGACGTCCCGGAAGGCGACTCCGACCGACGGCTCGTCGCTGGTCCCGGTCAGGAGCGGCCGGCCGGCGGCGACGGGCACCTCGACGGTCTCGCTGCGGCTCCACTGGTTGCCGACCAGGCGATCGTAGGCCACGGCCCGCCACTTCAGCCGTGGCGCGCCGGGATCGGAGGTGATCGAGAGGATCGGCGTGTCGTCGGAGGTCCAGAGGCCCTCGACCGTCACCGACGCGCCGAAGGTCGCGCCGCCGAACCGCGTCCCCGGGCCGCCGGCCGGGAAGAGCCGGGCGAGCTCGGTCCCGACGTCGACGAGCCGCTCGTCCAGCCCCTGCCAGGCGCCCGCGAGGGGCGCCGAGGAGGCGACCGACGTCAGCGCGAGGCTCGTCGCGAGGGCGAGGCCGACGAAGGTGAGGCCGGCCCGCAGGGAGAGGCCCACCGCGTTGCCGACGTCTGCGATCCGGTGGCGGGCCCACGTCCGCTGCTCGTCGGCCACGTGGAAGCGGACCAGGAAGAGGAGGGCCGCGAGGGCGAACACCACGAGGAGCCCGAACTGGTCGCGAACGGTGATGGAGACGTTGACGACGAGGATCGTTCCCGGCAGGACGACCGCGGAGAGCGGCCGGCGATGCGCGTAGGCGGCATACCCCGCGAACTGGCCCGTCCCCCACACCAGGACCCCGAGGACGAGCAGGAAGTGGGCGATCTCGCGGGTCGTCGCCCGGCCCCGGATCACGAGGTCGTCGTAGGCGGCCAGCATCGACTCCGCCGTCACCCGGAAGAGACCGGGAACGTCCTCGCCGGGTGCGAGCTGGCTCCCGATCGAGATGACGAGGAAGGCGGTCGCCAGGACGGCCCCGATGCCGTGGGCAACCAGCCGGCCGCGCCCCAGCTTGGCGGCCGCGAAGCCCCAGGCGACGCCCAGCGCCCCCGCCCACGGGAGGAAGTCGGTGAGCGACTCGTCGCCGAGGACCCACCGCGAGTCGTCGATCGCCCAGCCGGCCAGGGCGCACGCCAGCGCGAGCAGGAGGACGCTCGACCAGCCCTCGGCGGGGGCCAGGGGGAGGCGCCGGGCACGGTCGCGAAGCGCCGGGTTGCCGGCGCCGGATTCGAAGGGCAGCTGCGCCGCGGTCATCCGACGAGCACCTCGTCGAGGTGCACGCCGGGCGGCACCACGTGGGTGCGCAGGTCGAACTCGGCGACCTGGTGCCGCGCGTTCCGGGCGGCCTGCTCCAGGGCGGCCAGCACCTCGCCGGTCGCCGGGTCGTCGGCCCGCCCCTCGAGCTCGGCGACCCGGCGGGCATAGACGGCCGGGTCGAGCCAGACCACCTGGCAGCCGATGCCGCGCGGGCGCAGGGTTGCCAGCGGGCGGACCCAGCCGGGCTCCGTCGAGGAGGTGATCACGATCGCCGACATCCCCCGCCGGAGCAGGGGCAGGCCACTGACGAGGGCCTCGATGAGGGGGGTCGTCCCGTCGCCCTCGACGGCGGCGAGGAGCTGCAGGATCTTCTGGCGCTGCCGCGGCCCCCGGTCGGGCGGGAGGACGGTCACGCGACTGCCGGTCGTGGTCAGGGCCACGGCGCGGTTCTCCTCGATGGCCCGCTCGGCGATCGCGGCCGCGACCCGCACGCCCACCTCGACCGTCCCGTCGTCGCCGCTGCCCACCTGGGTCGGTCGGTGCAGGTCGAGGACCAGCCAGACATCGGCCGTCTGCTCGAGGTCGAACTCCTTGACCTGGATCTCGCCCATGCGCGCGGTCGACGGCCAGTGGATCCGGTTGAACCCGTCCCCGGGCGCGTACGGCCGGACCGAGGTGGCGAGCGGCGTGGTCTGCTGCGTGCGGACCGGCGTTGCACGGCTCCCCTCGAGGCTCACCGCCTGCAGCCGCCAGCGCGGGATCGGCTCGACACGCGGGTAGACGACCAGGGTCAGCCCGTGGCCGACCGTGGCGCTGGCCTCGAAGAAGCCCAGCGGGTCTCCCGTCCGGATCTGGAGCGGGTCGATCCGGAAGTGGCCGCGCCGGCTGAGGGGCACCTTGGCGATCCACGACCGCTCCCCCCGGGGCCGGAGCGAGATCGCTCGACCCGGGAGCGCGATCGGCAGCGTCGTCGGGTTGTGGACCTCCAGCCACAGCTTCGGGATCCGGCTCGTGCTGCGCAGCGTGTACGTCGCCCGCAGCACCTCGCCGACGTGCGCCTGGAGCTGGTTCACCGCGTAGCCGGCCTCGAGGTCGGCCAGGCCGAACCGCGTCACGAGGTAGCTCCCGCCGAGCACCACGAGGCCGAGGTAGACGAGGAAGAACAGGAACGGGGCGCCGGTGCTGAACGCCGCCACGACGAGAGCCGTGGCAACGATGAGGAACGGCAGACGGCGCAGGACTCGCATCACCGGGCGCCGGGGTCGGTGAGGATGGCCGGGCCTAGCGGGCCCGGGTCTCCTCGGCCTCGATCCGCCGCGGGCCGCCCGGCCGGGCGGGCGCATCGACGGGGACCGTCTCCAGCAGCTCGCGGACGACGGCCTCGGCGTCCACCTCGCGGATCGACGAGCTCGTCTTGATGATGAGGCGGTGGGCCAGCGCCGGGCCGGCGAGCGCCTTGACGTCGTCGGGGATCACGTAGTCGCGACCCAGGAGAGCGGCGCGTGCCTGGCCCGAGCGGTAGAGGGCGATGCTGCCGCGCGGCGAGGCGCCGAGGTAGACGTCGGGGTGGGTCCGGGTCGCGTTCACGAGACGGACGATGTACTCGGAGACGCTGGCATCGACGTAGATCTCGCGGACCGCGGTCTGCATCTCCCGCAGATCGGCGACGGAGAGAACCTCGGCGAGCGCATCGAGGGGATGGATCCGCTTCTGCTCGTCGAGGATGACGATCTCCTCGGTGGGCGTCGGGTAGCCCATCCGCAGCCGCAGCATGAACCGGTCGAGCTGCGCCTCGGGGAGGGCGAAGGTCCCCTCGTACTCGATGGGGTTCTGGGTGGCGATCACGAGGAACGGATCCGGCATGAGATGGCTGATCCCGTCGATCGTCGCCTGGCGCTCCTCCATGCACTCCAGCAGCGCGGACTGCGTCTTGGGGGTCGCCCTGTTGATCTCGTCGGCGAGGACCACCTGGCTCATGATCGGCCCCGGCCGGAACTCGAACTCGACCGTCTTCTGGTTGTAGATCGAGAGGCCGGTGACGTCGGAGGGGAGCAGGTCGGGGGTGAACTGGATGCGCCGGAAGGAGCAGCCCAGGCTCCGGGCGATCGCCTTGGCGAGCACCGTCTTGCCGGTCCCCGGCACGTCCTCGATGAGCAGGTGGCCCCGGCAGAGGAGCGCCACGAGCGCCAGCTGGACCTCGTGGTGCTTGCCGACGATCACGCGCTCGACGTTCGCTACGACCCGGTCGCCGGACTCCTGGATCTTCGTCATCGGGCTCCTCGCGGTGCTGGGCGAGCGGCGGGGCGGGTGACTTCGGTGCCGCGACGTCGCCTCGGCGTGGTGGCGGGCTCGGGGTCCGGGAATAGTACGCCCGATCCCCCGGGACGGTTCCCGCGGGCCTCGCCGCGGCTGGGCCGGAGCGCCGGGCCAGCGCGTCGGGCTCGGGGCGTCGCGCCGCGACGCGGGGCGTCAGCCCCGGAGGAGGGTCAGGAGGCCGACCCAGGCCGTCATCAGGGTCCCGATCGCGGCCATGATCCCGAGGAAGGGCTCCCCCGAGGCGAAGGAGAGCGCGGCCACCCCGCCGAACAGGACGGCGAGCACGGCGGCGATCGCGGCCATCCCGATCCTCTCCACGAGCGGTCGGCGAGGCGCGGCAGGGCCCGGCGCGGGGGTCTCGGGGTCCTCGGTCATGGCTGCGCCGCGAAGTATGCCCGGAGCATCCGGCCGGCGAGCGGGGCGGCCCGCTCGCCGCCGCGCCCGCCCTGCTCGACGAGCACCGCGATCGCCACGGTCGGCGCATCGGCCGGGGCGAAGCCGATGAACCACGAGTGTGGCTCGCCGATCCCACCGAGCTGGGCGGTGCCTGACTTGCCGGCCGTGAGCACGCCCGGGACCTTGGCGCCCGCGGTGAAGAGCCGGCCGTAGTCGCCCTCGACCGCCCGGGTCATGGCCTCGACGATGGCCACGTTCGACGCCGTGTCCAGGACCCTCCCCATCGACGCGGGGCCGACCGCCGTCCGGCGGCCCTCGCGGTCGACGAAGCCCGTGACAAGGCGGGGCGCCATCAGCTCGCCGCGGTTGGCGACCGTCGCCGCCACGAGCGCCATCTGGAGGGGCGTGGCCAGCACCTCGCCCTGGCCGTACGACGCGTTCGCCAGCTCCACGTCGTCCTCGAAGCCGCCGGGGAGCGGCCCGCCCCCGTTGGTCAGCTGGGAGGTGGCGGTCGGGAGGTCGAAGGGGATCGGCCCCCCGAAGCCGAGCCGGCGGGCGTACGCGTCGAGGCCGCCCCCGCCCGTCTCGAGACCTGTCAGCGCGTACCAGATGTTGCAGGAGACCTCGGTCGCCTCGTAGAAGTCGAGGGCCCGGTCGCCGGTGAACGGGTGGTGGCCGTCGCGGATCCGGAACCCCGAGACGAGGAGGCCGTCCTCCTCGGCCGGGGGCTGCTGTGGATAGGCCGTCGCCGCGGTCACGGCCCCGCTCCCGAGGCCCGCGATCGCGGTCACGATCTTGAAGGCCGACCCGGGGACGTAGCGGCCGAGGGTCGACCGGTTGAGGAGCGGCGACGACGCGTCGGCCCGCAGCTGCTCGAACGTCGCCCGCGCCGTCGCCGGATCGGCCACGGCCGACGCGTCGAAGACCGGCGTCGAAGCCATCGCCAGGATCTCGCCGGTTCGCGGGTCGAGCATGACGACGGCGCCGCGGCTCTCTCCCAGCAGCCGAACCGCCAGGCGCTGGAAGGCCAGCGAGAGGGACGTCTGCAGGTCCAGGCGCCGGTCCGCCGGGGGCAGGAACTTGGCGAGCAGCCGCGAGAGCGAGTCGCCACCGCCGGTGCCCGTGAGCTCGGCCGCGTACGCCCGCTCCAGCCCGGAGGCGCCGTACAGGGACGACGCGTACCCCACGGGGTGGCTGAGCGCGGGGTCGGCATAGATGCGGTAGGGCGTCCCATCCCCGGTCCGGCGGCTCGACGCGAGCGTCCTGCCGTCGCGGTCGAGGATCCGCCCCCGGACCACGGTGGCGGCTGCCGCCAGCACCTTCGCGTCCGTCGGCGACGAGGCGAGCTCGTCGGCGCGCAGCACCTGCCAGTAGCCGGCGCCGGCCGCCAGGCCACCGAAGGCCAGGGTCACGACGATCGCCAGCCCCAGCATCCGCCCGGCGAGGGGCCGCTCCCGGGCGATCATCGGGAGGCCTCACCGCGACGACGGAGCCGCCCGAGGCGGGGCGGCCGGGGAGGTCGCAGCGGCGCCGGCCCCCGGTCCGACAGGGCCAGCAGGATTCCCACGACGAGGGCGTTCGCGAGGAGGGACGAGCCGCCGTAGCTGACGAACGGCAGGGTGATCCCGGTGAGCGGGATCAGCTTCAGGTTGCCGCCGGCGATGATCGCCGCCTGGAGGCCGACGACGAGTGCCAGGCCTGCGGCGAGGAGCGCCCGGAAGTCGTCGCGAGACGAAGCCGCGATGCGCAGACCCCGCTCGACGACGACGAGGTACGCGGCGAGGACGGCGACGACCCCCACCATGCCCATCTCCTCGCCGATCGCCGCGAGGGGGAAGTCGGTGTGCACCGCGGGGATCGGGAGCCGGCCCGCGACCTCCGGCAGGCCGGCCCCCAGGCCCGTTCCCACGAGGCCGCCGCGGGCGAAGGCGTGGAGCGCCTGGACCAGCTGGTAGCCGGACCCCAGCGGGTCGGCCCACGGGTCGAGCCAGACCGCGATCCGGTCCTGGACGTGCGGGAAGAGGGCTGCCAGGGCGGCGAAGCCGACGGCGAAGAGGATGAGGCCCAGGACCACGTCGATCAGCCGCCCGGTGGCCAGGAAGAGAAGGCCCAGGAAGACGGCATAGAAGAGGAGCGCCGCCCCGAGGTCGCGCTGGATCACGACGATGCCGAGGGCGAGGGCCAGCATCGCCGCGATCGGGGCGAGGTAGGGCAGCGGCGGCACGGAGATCGGGCCCGCGAGGCGGACCCGCGCGTCGGCCAGCAGCACCCGGTTCTCGGCCAGGTAGGCGGCGAAGAAGACGACGAGGATCACCTTGAGGAGCTCCGACGGCTGCCCCGAGACCGGCCCGATCTCGATGGTCAGGCGCGACCCGTTGACCTCGCTCCCGAAGACGAACGTGAGGGCCAGCAGGACCAGCCCCGCCGCGGCCCAGGTGTACTTGTAGAGCCGCAGCCAGCGGTCCGAGCGCAGCCCGACGGCGACCGTGGTGGCCACCAAGAGGGCGACCCCGAGCCACAGCAGCTGCAGGCCGCCCAGCCCGAGGGTCCAGGGACCCACCTCCTGGACCACCAGGTCCTGGGGAAGGCGCTGCATCAGCAGGAGGCCGACGCCGCCCAGGAAGGCCACCGCCGGCAGGAGGATCTCGTCGACGCGGCGGCCCGCCAGCACCAGGACGAGGTGAGCGACCAGCAGCCCGGCGGCGTAGAGGGCCAGCCCGGCCGGGTCCGCCAGCTCGAGGCGGCCCGTGCGGTAGAGCCCCAGGGAGAGGCTGCCGACGGCCAGCGCGACGCCCACGCCGGCCAGCAGGCCGAGCTCCCTCGGCCGCGCCCGCGGCCGGGGGAAGGCCGGGAGCACGGGCGCACCGCGACCGGCGTCGACCCCCGTCACCCGCGCCCGCGCTCCAGGCGCAGACGGACCTCGCCGACCTGGATCTCGTCGCCGTAGCCGAGCGCCGTCAGCCCGCCCACGGGGGCGCCGTTCACGAACGTCCCGTTCGTGCTCCCCAGGTCCTCCACGTACCACGACCGGCCCCGGAACGTCAGGACGGCGTGATTGGCGGAGGCGTACGGGTCGTCGACCACGACGCTGCTCCCCAGGTCGCGCCCGAGCGTCGTGACGGCGTCCAGGGCGAAGACCGACCCCATCACCGGCTGGCCCCCCGAGGCAGTCACGACGAGGCGCCCGAGCATCGCGGCCGGATCGCGGGTCGCGGCCCGGACGTCCCGCAGGAGGGCCCGCGCCATGAGCGCCAGGGCGAGCCAGAGGAGGGCCAGGAAGGCGAGGCGGAGGATCCAGAGGGCGAGGTTCAAGCCGGCGTCCATCGACCCTCCCCTCCCCCGTCCGGCAGCACCACCTCCAGCCAGGTCGCCCCGATCTCGAGGCGGTCTCCCGGCCCCACGATCGCCTCCCTGATCACCTCGCCGTTGACGCGCGTCCCGTTCGTGCTCCCGAGGTCGGTGAGCAGGATGCGCCCGCCGCGGGACGCCAGGCGGGCATGGCGTCGCGAGACGAGCGGGTCGACGATGACGACGTCCGCGTCGGTGGCTCGACCGATGGTCAGGGGACGCCCGTCGAGGACCACGTCGCGGGCCTGGGCCCCGGGGGGCGCCACGCGCAGCACCGCTCCCGGCGGGACCGCCGGCGGGAGCGGGTGGACGAGCGTCTGCTCCACCTGCCGGCCCGTCCCGACGGCCATCCGATGCCCGTCGGCGAACCCGGTCGCGACCCTGACGTCCCCGGGCTCGATCGCCGGCGACCCGACCACGGCCACCGTCGGTCGCTCGGGAATCCGGTAGCCGCGCCGCCGGGCATGATCGAGCGCCGCGTCGGCGAGGTCGTCCTCCAGCCTCTCGAGGCGCGCCAGCGAGGCGGCATCGGCCGGGCTGACCTCCACGGTGAAGCGCGTCGGGGCGAGCATCCCGTCGGCGCCCGCGCGCCGCTCTTCGTCGATCGCGCGCTCCAAGCGGCGGACGAGCGTCACCGGCTCGAGAGAGGCCCCGAGCAGACGGGCGGTCGGGCGTTCGAAGAGGCGCTCGAGGAAGTGCTCGAGCGAGGCGAGGAGGCGCATCGGCGGGGGCTGGTCTCCGTTGGTCACGGGTCGCGCGCGGAGCCGGGTGAGGACGATCGGTCGTTCCCGGGAGTACCTCGGTCCCCGGGGCGTCCGGGCCCCTACGGTATACTCTCGGCCCCGCGGACGGGTCCACGCGACCCGCGCGCGGGTGCGCATGCCCGGGGGCCTGATGACCGACACCATCACCGAATCCTTCTGCGAACGCTGCGGCACGCGGTACTCCCTGGAGCCGCCCGCCAAGGGACGCCGCGGCGGGATCGGTCGCGTCCGGGTCCTCACGCGGGGCCTCAAGAACTACGTCGCCAACGACGGAATGCCCATGACGGAGGCGATGGCCGCGGCGCGCCAGGACGAGGAGCGATCCAGCGTCACCCGCCAGCTCGACGCGTTCCACCAGGCCTTCAACTTCTGCATGACGTGCCGGCAGTACACGTGCGCCAACTGCTGGAACGCCAAGGCCGGCGAATGCCTCACCTGCGCCCCCGACCTCAGCCGCGAGATCCTCCCGCCGGCGTTCCCCGACATTCCCCTTGCCGGCCCCGAGCTGGCGGCGATCGAGCAGCCCGCGCCGGTCGAGGTGACGGCCTGGCCGCGAATCGATCTCGATCGCGGGACACAGGGCGGCAACGGCGTGCCGGAGGCGTTCCCCGAGCCGATCGCCGAGGCCACGCCGGCGCCCCCCGAGGCGCCCGAGGTTGTCGCCCGCCTGGCTTCGTTCGTGGCGGCGGAGCCATTGGCCTCGCCGTTGGAGGAGCTGACCCCGGACGAGCTGGCCGAGGTCGAGAGCGCCCTGGCCGCCGTCCACCCGGACGACATGGATGCCTCCGCCGGCCCGGCGGTCGCGCCGGCTGCAGATTTCCCGGTCGTCGAGGAGGCGGTCGTCGAGGCGACGACCGCCACGACCGCCGATGCAGAGGTGCCGCCCGCGGCGGCTCCCGACGCGGCACCCGCGCCGATCCCCGACCTGGTGGCGGCCGCCGAAGCGACCCCCGCGACCCCCGAGCCGTCCACGCCGGTCGCCCCCGCGGATCGCGCCGTCGCCGCCCGCAGGCAGACGCGCAACCTGCTCGGCCGCTTCCGCCCCGGCCGGGCGGCAGCACCGGGGCAGCCCCCGCCCACGCCTTCGCCGGCCGAGCCCACCGCGCCCGCCGCGCCCGCGGCGGCGCCTGCGCTCGCCGCCGCGACGGCGCCCGCCGCGCCTACCTCCCCGGCCCCGATCGACACCGTCGAGCAGCCGACCTGGCGGATCACGGCGCCGGAGACGACACCCGTCCCGCCCGTCAGCTGGCCCGAGGCACCGGCGTGGCCGGCCCCGTCGCAGCCTGCGTCTCAGGTGCCGGGGCCCACGGCAGCCCCCTGGGCATCCCGGCTGGCGACGTCGCGGCCGGAGACCCCCGCGAGCGTGTGGGCCGCCAGCAGCCAGGAGGTGCTCGGCACCCCCGCCTCGCCGGGCGGGAAGGCCGTCCCGGCGATCCAGGCCTGCGTGAGCTGCGGCCTCTCCCTGTCCGCGAACGCCCGCTTCTGTCGCCGCTGCGGCAGCCGCCAGGGCTGACGGGAACCCGTCACCCGGCGGGGACCGCCCTGGCCCGGCGTCAGATGCCGGGAGCGTGCCCCGGGACGAAGATCGCGGCGCGCGCCCGGCGGTCCCGCTCGGCGACCCATGCCGCGCCCACCAGCAGGAGCTGGGTCACGTAGCCCAGCCAGATCAGGCCGAGGAAGAGCGACCCGAACGCTCCGTAGAGGTCCGCCGAGCCGAACAGCAGCGGGCCGAGCACCGCGAACAGCACCGTCAGGAGCCAGATCGCGAGCGAGACCAGGAGCGTCGGAAGCCCGAGAACCCGCCATGGCGGACGGGGCCGTGGCACGAAGCGGTAGGCAAGTCCCACCAGGGCGGTCCCGACTGCCAGCGAGGCGACGCTGTTCGCCAGGGGGTCCGGCGCCCCGAGGAGGTCGCCCAGCGGGCCGGGGAGGGTGAGGAGCACGAGCAGGAGGGCGGCTGCGAAGATGCCCCCGGCTACCGCGACCACCACGACGACGTCGCGGATCGGCGTCCGGCCGGTCCCGTCGTCCTCGAAGACGACGCGGAACGCCCCGTCGAGGGCGCGGACGACGCCGCTGGCGGACCAGATGAGGAGGACGAGGCCGATGACTCCCGTCGTCGCCGCCAGCTCGCCGGCGCTGAGGAGGACCTCCTCGATCAGCGGGGCGAGCGGCGGGAACTGGTCCGCCACGATCGCCACGATCTCGTCCCGGGTGGCCGGGTCCTGGACGAAGAACCCCGCGATGGAGACGACGACCAGAAGCGCCGGGACCACCGCGAAGAGGGCCGCGTAGGCCAGGCCGCGAGCGAGCACGGGACCGCTCGCCACGGAGTACCTCGTGTACACCTGGTGGGCCATGCCGATGCGCGGCACGCCCAGGACGCGGGCGATGATGGGCTCGGCGACGGCGACGACCCGGACCGCGATCCGCTCGATGACGCTCGGCTTCTCGGCCGGCACCGCACGCCGCGGGGCATCCGCGCCCGCCTCGGACCCCGCCGGCCCGGCCAGGTCAGAGCTCCTCGAAGAGGCCCGGCTGGAGCGCCTCGGCGGCGACCCGCCGGCGCGGGCGCAGCAGCCCCCTGATCTCCGCCCGGCGGACGTAGCGCCGCCCACCGATCTTCAGCGTCTGGAGCCGGCCCGTCCGTGCCCAGCGGCCCAGCGTCTCGGCTCGCAGGTGGATGTTGGCCCCGCCGAGGATCTCGACGGCCTCGGCGAGGGTGATCCAGTCGGCGGCGGAGCGGCTCACGACGGGGCTCGGCCGTCGGCGTCGCGCGACGGGACAGGTGCCGCGTCGCCGGAGGCTGCGCCGGCGACGGGCGGCTCGGCCGCCTTGGTGCCCGACGTCGCCTTCTTCGCCGGGGCGCCCGAGGAGCGGCGATCCATCTTTGCCCAGCCGCTCCCCTTGAAGACGATGGTGGGCGGAGCGAAGGCCCGGCTCACGGGGCCCTGGCACAGGGGGCACTGGCTCGGACCTGCCTCGTTGAGCCCGCGGAGCACCTCGAAGCGGTGGCCGCAGTCGCTGCAGATGTAGTCATAGATCGGCACGGTGTCGCCTCGATCCCCGTCCCGCCTCAGCCCCGCAGGAGGCGCATGCCGCACTTCGGGCAGTAGAAGGCCCGCTCGTGGGCCGACGCGAACCCGCAGTGGGCGCAGACCAGGCCGCCGCGGCCGGCGGCCGGGACCGGCCGGTCGGCCGGCGCGACGCCGAGCGAGTACTGGTTGGCAAGGATGTTCTGGAAGAGCCCCCCGAGAATCCGCGCGGCGATACGGTCGGTGTCGCCGCGAACTCCCCGGCCACCCCAGCCGACGACCGCCCGGACGAGCATGTCGCCCGTCCCCTCGTCCCAGTGCGAGGCGACGCCGCCCACGATGGCGCTGTAGTCGGGGTACCCGGAGGTGTCCACCTCGCCGTCGAGGAGCGCCACGGCCAGGGTGTCGAAGGCCAGGTCGATCGCGTCGAGCGATTCGAGGACGTAGATGGCGTGCCGGGTGATCGGGCCGTGGCCGTGGTGCGCGTTCACCCACTGCATCGCCTCCGACGAGCGGATGATCGCGGGGGAAGCCTCGCTGAACTCGATCGGGAGCGGCTCCACGACCTCGATCTCGCTCCGGGCGCTGCCCACGAGCATCGAGGGCAGCTCCGCCAGGGCCCGCGGGCCGGCCTGCAGGCGCACTCCCTCGGTGCTCTTCCCGGCGTAGTAGAGCTTGAGGATGTACTCCTGGGCGGAGGCATCCTCCGGGATGATCTGCGGCGCGACGGGCTGTTCCTCGTCGCGAGGCTTGCGCTTCAGGAACTCGAGCGGCACGGAACCTCCCTCGGATCGGACGCCGCTAATCCTAGCAGCGGCGGGTGACCGCACGCGACGCTCGGTCAGGGAGGGCCGATCCGCTCCTCGACCAGCACGAAGGCCCCGACCAGGCCGACATCGTCGCCCAGGGCGGCCGGCACGATCCGGGCCCGAGCGCCGGGCCGCCGGAATGCCCGCGCGGCGACGGCGTCCCGGGCCGGCCCGAGGAGGCGCTCCCCCTGTCCGACGGCGACACTCCCGCCGACGACGATCAGCGCCGGGTTGAAGACGTCGACGAGTGACACGCAGGAGAGGGCGAAGGCCTCCCGCGCGCCGGCCATGATCGCGCCGGCCACGCGCATCGCCCGCGTCCTCGGCCGCGGCCACGTCGCGCCCGCCGAAGGCATCGCCGCGGTCGCGCACGAGCTCGGCCAGGAGCGCGCTCTCGCCCCGCTCCGCCGCCCGGCGGGCCGAGCGGGCGACGCCGCTCCCCGACGCGATGCCCTCCAGGTGCCCGCTCACGCCGCAGCCGCAGGGCGGCCCGTCCCGGTCGACGAGGAGGTGGCCCAGCTCGCCGGCAGTGCCGTCGGGGCCACGGACGAGCTGCCCTCCGGTGACGACGGCCCCACCGATCCCCGTGGAAACCGTCAGGTACAGGAAGTCGGGGCAGCCGGCGGCCGCCCCGAAGCGCCCCTCGGCAAGGGCCGCCACCTGCGTGTCGCGGTCGAGGACGGTCGGCAGGCCCAGGGCGTCGCCCACGAGCGCCGCCAGCGGCGTGTCGTGGAACGTCCGGCCGAGGTTCGGGGGATCCAGGATGACGCCGGCCCAGGGGTCCACGGGCCCCGGCGCCGAGATCCCGATGCCGGCGAGCGGGGGAAGGCCGGCGATGCCGGCATGGAGGTCGCGGACCTCGGCGAGGGCGGCGATGCAGCCAGCCACGATCGCCGCGCCGCCGGCCTCGACCGGGGTGCGCGAGCGACGCGCCGCGAGAACCCGGCCATCGGCCGCCACCACGGCGGCCCTCAGCTGCGTGCCCCCGAGGTCGAGGGCCAGGACGGGGGCGCCCGCGGCGCGCCCGGTCGCCGCACTCATCGGCCGTCCGCCACGACGAACCACGCGGCAGCGCCGGCCGGCAGCACGTCGTCCACGATCTCCTCGCTCGCGACCAGCGTGGCCCCGGCCGGCGGGAGCCGATACGGCTCGCCACCCACGTTCACGGCGCACCGCAGGCCCGCCCCGCGCTCGAAGACGAGGGTCCCCGGCGGGCTCGCCAGCCAG
Organism: uncultured Chloroflexia bacterium; assembly: GCA_963709605.1. Taxonomy (GTDB): domain Bacteria; phylum Chloroflexota; class Limnocylindria; order Limnocylindrales; family CSP1-4; genus CTSoil-043. Next base: position 169,766 of record CAVPWX010000020.1, read on the forward strand.
GTCAGCTCCTCCCCGGCGAGCCCGGGGTGCGTCCGGCGGATGCGCAGGGCAGTGCGATACAGCTCGAGCATCGAGGCGCGATCGTCGGCCTGCGCCTCCACGGTATGGGCGTCCCACCCGGCCGGCTGGGGGAGCCACGGCATGCAGCCGGGAGGTCCGAAGCCGAAGGGCGGGGCATGCCCGGACCACGGGATCGGCACCCGGCATCCGTCGCGGCCGCGCCACTCGTGGCCGGACCGCTCCCACGTGGGATCCTGCAGCAGCTCCTCGGGCAGGTCCTCGACCTCTCCGAGGCCCAGCTCCTCGCCCTGGTAGACGTACGCGGCGCCGGGAAGCGCCAGCATGAGCAGGGCGGCCGCCCGTGCCCGCCGCAGGCCCAGGGCGCGATCCGCCGGCTGGCGCTCGACCCAGGTCTCCCACGCCTCGAGGCCGGAATAGGGGCGGCCGTAGCGGGTGGCGTGGCGGGTCACGTCGTGGTTCGAGAGGACCCACGTCGGAGGCGCGCCGACCTCGGCGAGCGGCGCGAGGGTCGCGTCGATGACGGAGCGCAGCTTGGCGGCGTCCCATGGCGCCCGGAGGAAGTCGAAGTTGAAGGCCTGGTGGAGCTCGTCCGGGCGCAGGTAGCGAGCAAGGCGCGCCTGCCCGTCGGGCCCCATCGGGCCGATCTCGCCGATGAAGACCCGGTCGGCGCCGTAGGCCTCGGCGATCCGGCGCCAGGCGCGGTAGACGGAGTGCGTCCCGTCCTGTCCCCAGAACGGGTGGTCGTCCTCCGGGACCCACGGGTCGGCGTCCGGCGGCAGGTCGGGCAGAGTGGCGTCCTTGGCGAGGCCGTGAGCGACGTCGATCCGGAAGCCGTCGAGGCCCAGGTCGAACCAGAAGCGGAGGATCGCCTCGAACTCCGCCCGGACCTCCCCGTTCTCCCAGTTGAGGTCCGGCTGCCCGGGGTCGAAGAGGTGCAGGTACCACTGCGCAGGGCCGCCCCCGGCCGACGCGACCCGCGTCCACGCCGGCCCCCCGAAGACGCTCGGCCAGTTGTTCGGCGGCTCCTCGCCGCCCGGGCCGCGGCCGTCCCGGAACACGTACCGCTCGCGGGCCGGCGAGCCGGGCGCGCTCGCCACGGCCTCGCGGAACCAGGGGTGCTCCGCCGAGGTGTGGTTGGGAACGATGTCGCCGAGCACGCGGAGCCCGTGGTCGTGCGCCTCGCGAATGAGCAGGCGGGCGTCGTCGAGCGTGCCGTAGGCCGGATCGATCGCTCGGTAGTCCGCCACGTCGTACCCGCCGTCGACCATCGGCGACGGATACCAGGGGTTGACCCAGATCGCGTCGACGCCGAGGTCCCGCAGGTACGCCAGGCGGCTCCGGATGCCGGCGATGTCGCCCACTCCGTCCCCGTTCCCGTCGGCGAAGCTGCGGATGTAGACCTGGTAGACGACGGCTCGGCGCCACCAGCCCGGCGCCTGCCCGACGGACGCGGCCGAGGCGCGGCTCGGCTGGATGCTCATCCGGTCAACGCCCCAGCCGTGCCCGCAGCTTGTCGGCCCGCTCCGCCAGCTCCGCCTGGCGGACGCGGGCGCCCTCGACGACGGCCGGGGGCGCCTTCGCGGTGAACCGCTCGTCGGCCAGGCGGGCCTGCGCCGAGACGAGCAGGACCTCCGTGTCCGCGAGCTCCTTCTCCAGCCGGGCGCGGTCGCGGGCCGTCGTGTCGGCGTCCCCGCCCACGGCCGGTCGGACGACGGCCTCGAGGTCCCCGGCCACCACGGCCAGGCCCCCGGCCGCGATCTCGTGCAGGGCGACCGCGTCGGTCACCCGCGTCAGCGGCCGGGCACGCGCCAGGCGCTCGAGGGCGGGACGCAGCGCGTCGAAGGCCGGGACGAGCTCCGCCGGCACGGCCGCGTCCACCGGCAGCCACGCCGTCGGGGTGACCCGGGCCTCGCTGCGCGCGTTGCGGACCGCGCGGACGAGGTCCAGGAGCGCCGCCGTGTCGGCCTCGGCCGCCGGGTCGGCCGCGCCTGCCGCGGGCCAGGAGGCGACGACGAGCAGCTCGGGATCGAGCGGCGCCTTCGGCAGGTGACCCCAGATTGCCTCCGTCAGGAAGGGCATCACCGGGTGGAGCAGGCGAAGGTAGGTGTCGAGCGCCTCCACGAGCGTCCACCAGGTCGCCTCGCGATCCTCGGCGGGGAGCGACTCGTCGGCGAGGCGGACCTTCGCCAGCTCCAGCGCCCAGTCGCAGTACTCGCCCCAGATCGCGTCGTAGAGCGTGCCCGTCAGCTGGCCGAAGGCATAGTCGGTGAGCGCCCGATCGGCCGCCGCCACCGTGGCCGCCACCCGGCTGCGCAGCCAGCGCTCGGCGGGGCCAAGGCGCGCCCCGTCCGGGGCAAGGCGAGTGACGTCTGCGGGGATCGTCGCGGGCCGCGCGCCGAGCACGAACCGCGCCGCGTTCCAGAGCTTGTTGGCGAAGTTGCGGGCGTTCTCCAGCTTCTCCGCGCTGAACTTCTGGTCGTTGCCGGGGGCGGCGCCGTGGATGAGGGCAAAGCGGAGGGCGTCGGCGCCAGACTCGTCGATCGCCTCCAGCGGATCGACGACGTTGCCCTTCGTCTTCGACATCTTCTGGCCGTAGGGGTCGCGCACGAGGCCGGAGAGGTAGACGACGTCGAATGGGGCGTCGCCCGCCAGGTGGATGCCCAGCATCATCATCCGGGCGACCCAGAAGAAGATGATGTCGTAGGCCGTCTCCATGACGGTGCCCGGGTAGAAGCGGGCCAGGTCGGGGGTCTCCTCGGGCCAGCCGAGCGTGGAGAAGGGCCACAGCCCCGAGCTGAACCAGGTGTCGAAGATGTCCGGGTCCTGGACGAGCTCCCCCGCAGGCCGGCCACAGGCCTCGCAGGCGTCCGGTCCGTCCTTGGCCGCGGTCACCGTCACGTGGCCGTCCGGGCAGTACCAGGCCGGGATCCGGTGGCCCCACCAGAGCTGCCGGCTCACGTTCCAGTCGCGGATCTCGGTAAGCCAGTGCTCCCAGACCTTCTCGAAGCGTTCGGGGAGAATGACGGTTCGGCGGGTGCGGGTGGCATGGAGGGCCGCCTCCGCGAGCGGCGCGGTCCGGATGAACCACTGGGTCTTGAGGCGGGGCTCGACGACGTCGTGGCTGCGCTGGCAGCGCCCGATGATCATCTCGTGGGCCTTGCTGCCGACGAGGTCGCCGGCAGCCTCCAGGTCGGCGAGGATCCGCTGGCGCGCCGCGTAGCGCTCCAGCCCGGCGTAGTGGCCGCCGGCCTCGGAGATGTGGCCGTCGTCGCGCATGACGTCGACGAAGGGGAGGTCGTGGCGCTGGCCGGTCGCGTAGTCGTCGCTGTCGTGGGCGGGGGTGATCTTCACGGCTCCCGTGCCGAAGGCGGGATCGACCACGGCGTCGGCGATGATCGGGACGAGACGGTCCACGAAGGGGATCCGCGCCCGGCGCCCGACGAGGTCGCGGTAGCGGGAATCGTCCGGGTGCACCGCCACGCCGGTGTCGCCGAGGATCGTCTCCGGTCGCGTGGTGGCCACCGTGATGAAGGCCCCGGGCTCGTCGCCCCGCGTCGTCTCGTCGACCAGGTGGTAGCGAACCGTCCAGAGCGTGCCAGTCTCCGGCGTCGCGATCACCTCGAGGTCCGACAGGCTCGTCCGGCAGCCGGGGCACCAGTTGATGAGCGTCTCGTGGCGGTAGGCGAGCCCCTCCCGGTAGAGGCGGTGGAACGCTTCCCGGACCGCGCGGCTCGAGACGTCGTCCATGGTGAAGCGGAGGCGGCCCCAGTCGATCGAGGCGCCGAGGCGGCGCTGCTGGCCGAGGATGACGTCCTTCGTCTCCTCGATGAAGCGCCACATCCGCTCGAGGTAGCGCTCGCGGCCCAGGCTTGCCCGTGTCTCGCCCTCGTTGGCGATGATGCGGTCGAGGACGACCTGGGCGGCGATGCTGGCGTGATCGAGGCCCGGCAGGAAGAGGGCCGGGCGGCCGGTCATCCGGGCGTGGCGGATCATCAGGTCCTCGACGGCGCTCCGCTGGGCGTGCCCCAGGTGGAGGCTGCCGGTGACGTTGGGGGGCGGCTGGATGATCACGAACGGGGTCGCGCCGGCGGCGGCGCGGGAACCGGCGCCATCCGGCGCGAAGACGTCGGCGGCGAGCCAGCGGTCGTAGATGGGACCTTCGAACTCGCCGGGCCGATAGGCCTTGGCGAGCCCGCCGGCGGGGGTGCCCGTCACGTCGACCGCCGTCGCCTTCGCGGTCCCGCCGTCTGCCATCGCCGCGTGCCTCCGAAACGAAACACCCCGCTCGTCCAGCGGACGAACGGGGTCGTGGTGCCACCTGCTGGTTCGGGCGCCGGCGCGGGCCGCTCATCGCGGGCGCGTGCTCCGGCTCCCCTCGCGGCGCGCTATCGGGCGCCGGCCGCACGGCTCGGGGGCGACGTTCGCGCCGAGGTCGGCCGCGCGGCTCGCACCGTCCCGCGCTCGCTTCGGCCCCTGCCGGCGCTACTCCTCCCGGTCACCGCCGTGAGGGCGGGAGTGTAGCACGGCGCCGGACGGCGCCGGACCGCCTACGCGGACTCCCCGCGGGCGGCGACGAAGCTCTACGTCTGGAGCGACTCACCCGATCGGTATCCCGAGGCGCGGGTCATCTTCCGCGACTTCGAGACCTCGAACTGGGCCTGGGACCCGGTGGCGGGCGCCTACTACTGGCACCGCTTCTACACCCACCAGCCGGACCTGAACTACGAGAACCCCCACGTGCACAGGGAGATCCTGCGGGTCGTCGACTTCTGGCTCAGTCTCGGGTTCGACGGTCTGCGCCTCGACGCGGTGCCGTATCTGTACGAGGAGGACGGGACGAACTGCGAGAACCTGCCGGCAACCCACGCCTTCCTGCGCGGGCTGCGGCGCCACGTCGACGAGCGCTACGGCGACCGGATGCTCCTGGCCGAGGCGAACCAGTGGCCGGAGGACGCCGTCGAGTACTTCGGTGGCGGGCGCGGCGACGAATGCCACATGGCGTTCCACTTCCCGCTCATGCCCGGCTCTTCATGGCACTCCGCACCGAGGATCGCTTCCCGATCGTCGACATCCTCGAGCAGACTCCCGCGATCCCCGAGACTGCGCAGTGGGCGACCTTCCTGCGCAACCACGACGAGCTCACCCTGGAGATGGTCACCGACGAGGAGCGGGACTACATGTACCGCGCCTACGCCGGCGATCCTGCGGCCCGGATCAACCTGGGCATCCGGCGGCGGCTCGCCCCACTCGCGGGGACTCGGCGCCAGCTCAAGCTCCTCAACAGCCTGCTCTTCTCCCTGCCCGGCACCCCGGTCCTCTACTACGGCGATGAGATCGGGATGGGCGACGACTACCACCTCGACGACAGGAACGGGGTTCGGACCCCCATGCAGTGGACCTCCGGTCGCAACGCCGGCTTCTCGGAGGGGAGCCGCCGGCGCCTGTACATGCCCCTGATCGTCGACCCGGAGTACCACTTCGAGCGAGGTCAACGTCGCCGCCCAGGCCGCGAACCCGTCGTCGCTCCTGGCGTGGACAAAGCAGCATCATCGCCCTGCGACGGCGACACCCGGCCCTCGTTCGGGGCACGTTCGAGGTGGTCCCGACCTCGAACCGGCACATCCTGGCCTATCGGCGGGAGCACGAGGACGAGACGATCGTCGCCGTCGCAAACCTGTCCCGCCACGCCCAGTGGTGCGAGCTCGAGCTCGCCCCGGACGCCGGGCGGCGAGTGGTGGAGCTCTTCGGCGGAACGGAGTTCCCGGCCCTCACCGGGAGGCCGTACCCGCTCGTCGTGGGCCCCCATTCGTTCCTCTGGCTCCGCCTCGAGACGGCCGACGACCCCGCCGGCCGGGCCCCCGTCCTGGTCCCGGCGGATGACGGCACCCCGGCGGGCCGTGCCGCGGCCGGTGCCGGCCGCGGCACGGCGCTGGCCGGCGCCCTCGCCCGGTGGCTGGCCCGCGACCCGGTCTATCGACGGCAGGGAGCCGTCGTCTCGTCGACACGCGTTGCGGGGTCCTTCGCCCTCGAGGTCCCCGGCCGCCGCGCCGCGCTCATCCTCGTGCACGCGGAGACGCGATCGAGCGAGACGATCACGGTCCCGCTCCTCATGGAGGCCGTGGACGATTCCGACGAGGTGGCCGGCCGGTCGGGCGGGGTCATCGCGCGGCTGCGCGAGCGCGGCGAGGCAGTGGATCGCGGCGCCCTCCTCGACGCCTCGGCCGACCCGGAGATCGCTCGGTGGCTCGGTCGGCTCGCCGTCGGCAAGCCCGCCGCGGACGGCCGGGAGACGGGGCTCCGGGGCCGAGCGTACGATCGCCGCCCGAACGGGCCGCGCCGCCTCGGTGGGGAGAGCGCGGCGCCGACCATGCGCCTGCTGGGGCGTGTCGACGCGGCTCCCCTTCCCGAGATCGTCGCGGCCCGCGAGCTCCTGGCCGCCGGGGCGCCCGTGGAGCCGGTCATCGGGTCGCTGGAGGCAGTCGTCGAGGGGCGTTCCGCGGTCGTCGGCCTCGCGACCGCGGAACGCGCGGGCGGCGCCACGACCTTCGCCGACGAGGCCGCGGCCTCGCTCGACCGCCTTCTAGACGCGGTGGTCTCAGAGGGCGACGTGGCCCGTCCCGGCCGGTTCGCGTCGAGCGGGCTCGTCGAGACGGCGACCGCCAACCCGGACGACTTCGTGGCCGGCAAGCTTGCCGCGATTCTCGGGGCGGCCCGGCAGGTCGGGGCCAGCCTGGCCGGCCTGCACGACGCTCTGGGGCGACCGATCGGACCCGCCCCGGAGCCGTTCACTACGATGAGCCGGCGGGCGCTCTACCAAACGGTCCGAACGCTGCTCGGCGAGGTCGCCGAGGCGCTGCGCGAGGCCCCGACCACTGCGGACGCGGGGGCCGACGGGATGCCGACCCCGTGGGTCGCCGCCGCGCTCGCGTCGCGACCCGCGCTCGACCGCCGCTTCCGCGGGGTGCTTGCCCGGCATCTCGACGGGCTCCGCGTCGCCACCTACGGCGGGCCGATCGAGGCGTCACGCCTGGTCCGGTCGGGCGAGGCGTTCGTGATCGGCGTCCCAGGGCCCGACCTCCGTCACCCGGCCGACCGGCAGCGCATCCGCTCGCCGCTCGCGGACGTAGCCGGGGTCCTCGCCTCTCTGCGGCGCATCGCCCTGCGACCGGTCTGCGGACCTGGGTCCGAGCGACGAGGCCTGCCTCCGGAGGACGCGCGGCACGCGGAGGGCTGGGCCCGTTCCTGGTGGGCGCACGTCGGGGGAGCCGTGGTGGCGTCCCACGCCGCCGCGCTCGCCCGACCGGCGCTCATCCCGAGCGCCGTCGAGGACCGCGCGCTCGTCCTCGACCTCCTCCTGGCCCAGGTTACGCTCGACGGCCTGCTGGGCGACCTGCGGGCCGGCCTCCCGCCCGATCCGACCGCCCTCGTCGGCCTGGTCGACCTGGCCGAGCCGGACGGAGCCGCTCCCGCCTGACAGGCGCGCGAACGGTCACGCAGGATCGCGGGAGCCTGGGTCGGATCGGCTCGGGCTACGCGGATTCCCCGCGGGCGGCAACGACCTCGGCGTGGTTCGTCTCGTCGACGCCCTTCTCCACCTCGGCCTCGGTGAGCAGGAGCGGTGGGCGCCCGTCGCGGATCGTCTCCTCGGTGATGATGCATTTGCGGACCTCGGTCCGCTCCGGGATGTCGTACATCACCTCGAGGAGCGCCTCCTCGACGATCGTGCGCAGGGCGCGGGCCCCGGTCTTGCGCGCCAGCGCCTGCTCCGCGGTGGCGCGCAGCGCACCGTCGGTGAAGACAAGCTCGACCTTGTCGAGGCCCAGGAAGCGCTGGAACTGCTTCGTGATGGCGTTCTTCGGCTCCGTCAGGACCCGGACCAGGTCGTCGGCGGTGAGCGCCGCCAGCGTCACCACGACCGGCAGCCGGCCCACGAACTCCGGGATGAGCCCGAACTTGAGGAGGTCCTCCGGCATCAGGCGGTCGAAGATGCGCTGGCGCTCCGACCTCGTGCCCTTCCCGTCCTGACCGAAGCCCAGGGAGCGCTTCCCCACCCGCTCCTCGATGATCCTCTCGAGGCCGTCGAAGGCGCCGCCGCAGATGAACAGGATGTTCGTCGTGTCGATCTGGATGAAGTCCTGGTGCGGGTGCTTGCGTCCGCCCTGGGGCGGAACGTTCGCGACCGTCCCCTCGAGGATCTTGAGGAGCGCCTGCTGGACGCCCTCGCCGGAGACGTCGCGGGTGATCGAGGGGTTGTCGGCCTTCCGGGCGATCTTGTCGATCTCGTCGATGTAGATGATCCCGCGCTGGGCCCGGGCGACATCGAAGTCGGCCGCCTGGATCAGCCGCAGCAGGATGTTCTCGACGTCCTCGCCGACGTAGCCGGCCTCGGTGAGCGACGTGGCGTCGGCGATGCAGAAGGGGACGTCCAGGACGCGGGCCAGCGTCTGCGCCAGGAGCGTCTTGCCGGATCCCGTCGGACCCACCAGGAGGACGTTCGACTTCTGGAGCTCCACGTCGTCGGTGGCCGCCCCGGCGTTGACCCGCTTGTAGTGGTTGTAGACGGCCACGGAGAGGACCTTCTTGGGCTTCTCCTGGCTGATGACGTAGTCGTCGAGGGAGTTCTTGATCTGCCGCGGGGCGGGGAGCTTGGCCGTCGCCTGCTTCTGGCGCGGCTGCTCCAGCATCTCCTCCTCGATGATCTCCTGGCAGAGGTTGATGCACTCGTCGCAGATGTAGACGCCCTGCCCGGCGATGAGCTTGCGCACCTGCTCCTGGCTCTTGCCGCAGAACGAGCAGCGATACGGGACCTTGGGCGTCTTGCCGGTGGTCATCGATCTCCTCACCCTCTCTGCGGCCGCGGCCCGCGGCGTTCGGCCCCTACCCGCCCGCCGGGGCGGGACCGCCGTCGGCAGTCGACGGGGCCGGCTGGGCCGGGTTGCTCGCCGCCGGAAGACCCGGCGACGCCGCCCCGACCTTGGCCGGCGGCGTGTAGATGGCGTCGATGATGCCATACGCCTGCGCCGCTTCGGGGCTCATGAAGTAGTCGCGCTCGGTGTCCTTGATGATCTTCTCGATCTCCTGGCCCGTGTGCTTCGCAAGGAGCGCGTGATTTGCGTTGACAAGCGTCTCCATCTCCTTGACCTGGATGAAGACGTCGGGGGTGTTGCCGCGGAACCCGCCCGACCCCTGGTGGATCATGATCCGGCTGTGCGGCAGGGCGTACCGCTTGCCGGGGTGTCCGGCGGCCAGGAGGACGGCCGCCATGCTGGCCGCCATCCCAACGCAGATCGTGCTGACCGGAGCCCGCACGAGCTGCATCGTGTCGTAGATGGCCAGGCCGGAGGTGATCACCCCGCCGGGCGAGTTGATGTACAGGTTGATGTCCTTCTCCGGGTCCTCGGAGTCGAGGAAGAGGAGCTGGGCGATCACCAGGTTGGCGAGGTTGTCCTCGATGTGGTCGCCCAGGAAGATGATCCGCTCGCGCAGGAGGCGCGAGTAGATGTCGTAGGCGCGCTCGCCGCGGCTCGACGACTCGATGACCATCGGGACGAGCATCTGGGGACCTCCTGGGGCGGTGCCTCCGGGCGGCCGGCGGCCGGCGGGCGGCGATGGGGATGGCGGGCGGTCACGCGGGCGAAGCCTCGGCCTCGATCGCGTCGACGGCGGACGGCGAGGCTTCGGCCTCGGTCGCCTCGACGGCGGCCGGCGACTCGGGTTCGCCGGGGGCCACCGCCGCGGGCTCGTGGCCCTCCGCGTGCGGGATCGCGGGGTGCTCGGGGTGCGCCGCCAGCCAGCCGTCGATGAGCGTCTCGACGACGCGCGAGCGGCGGAGCGAGCTGCGGATCGCGGTCTGGGCGCGCGGCGTGTCGAAGTAGGCGGCGAGCTTCGGCTCGGCGGCGTAGCGGGCCTTCGCCCGGATGATCTCGTCGATGATGTCGCGGTCGGGGACGTCGATCCCCTCCCGGGTGGCGATCTCGCCGAGGACGAGAAGGGTCTTCGCGCGCTCCTCGGCGCCCGGCCGCATCTCGGCGTGGAGCTCCTCGGCCGTCTTGCCCGTGGCCGCGAGGTACGCCTCCTCGGTGATCCCCTGGCGGGCCAGCGCGCCCTTCAGCTCGTCGTGCATCACCTCGACCTCCTCGTCGACGAGGATGTCGGGGATCTCGATCGTGGCGTTCTTGACGGCGTATTCGATGATCCGGTCGGCGAACCCGTGGCGGGCCCGGTCGAGCGCGTTGCGCTCCAGCCGCGTGCGGATCTCCGCGCGCATGGCGGCCAGGTCCGCGAAGTCGCCCATCGAGCGGGCGAACTCGTCGTCGGCGGGCGGCAGGATCTTCTCGCGGAGCTCCTTGAGCTCGACGCGGAAGTGGGCCGCGGCGCCGCGCAGCGACTCCTCCTGGTAGTCGTCGGGGAAGGTGATGTCGAACTCGGCCGCCTCGCCCGGCCGGAGGCCGACGAGGTGGTCCTCGAAGCCGGGGATGAGGCGCTCCTCGCCGATCACGAGGGGCATGCGCTCGGCCGTGCCGCCCTCGAAGGGGGCGCCGTCGCGGGTGCCGGCGAACCCGATCACGGCCCAGTCGCCCTTCGGCGCCGGGCGCTCCTCGACGGGGCCGAGGGTGGCCTGCTGGTCGCGCAGCTCGTCGACCACCCGCTCGACCTTGGCGTCGTCGACGGCGTCGATCTCGGGCTTGAACGGGAAGTTCGCGTAGTCGCCGAGCTTGACCTCCGGCCGCAGCGGGACGTTCGCCTTGTAGAGGAGCGGCTGGCCCTCCTCGGCCTCGACGAGGTCGATGGACGGGCGACCGATGACGAAGATGGACGGGTGTCGGCCGTCCCCTTCAGCCAGTCGCGGTAGCTCGCGTCGACCAGCGTCTCGACGGCCTCCTCCCAGACGGCGCCCTGGCCCAGGACGCGCTCGAGCATCCCGCGGGGCGCCTTCCCGGGACGGAAGCCGGCGACGCGGGTCCGCTGGCTGAGGCGCCGGGTGGCGTCGGCAACGGCGCGCGCGACGCGGTCGGCGGGGAGCTCGACCTCGACGAGGACCGTGCTCTTCTCGGAGGGGGTGGTGGTCACGTGCATGGCCGTAGAAGTATAGGGGCGGCTCCCGGGGGGCGCCCGATCCGGGGACCCCCCGCGGGACGAACCCGACCGGGTACGGCCTGCGCGGGCTGACCCCGCAGCCGGGCCCAGCGCTCGAACCGGGGGGCCGGCAGGGCTAGACGTACGGCGAGGACTCGACGGCCGTGATCACGACCTGGTTGGAGCCGTCAGCCGTGCCACACCCACGCCGGGCTCTCCTCCGCGGGCTTGGAGCACGCCGAGCAGCGCCACTGCATGTCGCGATCGTCGAGCACGAGGAAGCTGGCGTCACTCCGGCCGCACGTGGCGCAGCGGCCCGTCTCGGGGACGTCGATCGGGTGGCGGAACGCCGACGGAGTCGGGTCAGGGGGAACTCGGGGCCGAGGACGGTCGCGACCAGCGGGTCGGTTCATGGCAACACCTCGTCGCGGTGGACGGCTCGGGCGCCTGCCAGAGGCGACACCCTCGATGGAGACGGCCGGGGTGAACGCGAGGTCGACATCGCTGGTGACAGCGTACAACGCCGCCGGAGTGCAGGGACTAGGGCCAGTCGGCCCCAAGGGAGAGTGGCCGCCGGGCGATCGATCGGGCACCGCCGGCATGCGCACCGCGCCGACCCGAGCGGTCAGTGGAGGTGGAGGTGCGACTCCTCTGCGTTGTGGCCGAGGAGGAGGCAGCCGCTCGTTGTCTCGTGGGCGCTGTGCTGGTTCGGCCAGGAGGTGCGCACGCGTTCCAGCCCAGCGGGTCGATCCCGGCCATCGCTTCGACGACGCCGAACGCGGCTGACCAGGCGGCGCATCAGCCCCGTCACGGAACGCCTCCTCCCCATGTTCCATCCCTCCGACAACGCCCACCGGGGTCGGTCTCGCCGGTGGCTCGCGCGGTCCCCGCCGCCAGTGCGGGGGCCGCGCCCAGAGCCTCTCGCTGGCGGGCACCGTAGGCGGCAGTCGCGCACCTGGCAAGAGTCGAACGACCCCCCGACGCCCAGTGCAAGTCCCATCCTCCGGCGAGAGCGGAGCGCCCGGCGCGGAGCCGGGGGCGGCGCGGCTCCCAGTCCCGTGTCAGGGGGTGATCGCGAGCGTCCGCACCATCGCGGCGGCTTGCTCGAGGCAGGTGTTGGCGGGCGCGGCGAGGCAGGTGAACGTGACCTGGTAGAGCAAGCCCCCATCCTCGAGGAGGTACGTGGCGCCCATCTGCTTCACCCTCGTCGTGATGGAGTAGGTCACGCGCACGGCGTCACCCGCCGGGAGGCGCACCCGGCTGGACCCAATGCCGGTCGCTCCAACCTGACCCAGCATCCCCTCGATCGCCGGGAGCAGCATCTCGAGGGTGTACCCCTCCGTCTCGCGCGAGTCGATGCTGACGTTGCCGATCACTGTGGCGCCGTCATAGCCGAAGGCGAAGAACCGAGGCCGCAGATACGCGCCCCTCGAGATGAGCTCGTCGATATTCGAGGTGACCAGGGGACTGGACTTGCCGGCCGTCGCGAGGTAGTCCCTCAGCGCGGCCTCGGTCATACCCACGCGCTGCCAGTTCGCGGGGAGCGTCAGGGCGACCCCGGTCGCGGGTGGCTCCGGGGAAGGCGAGGCGGACGGGCGTGGGCTCAAGGTCGCGGTGGGGGTGGGCGTCGGGCCGGGAGTCGGCGCGGGAGCAGCCGTGGGGCTGGGACTCGGCGTCGGGGTGGACGCGGGGCTCACCGCTCCCGAGCATCCCGCGAGCACAGCTGCCAGCAGGAGGGCGCCAGTGAACCTCCCGCGCGTCGGTGTCCGTGCTGACGAGTCTCGCCTGGGCGTGATCGCCACCTCGCTGGTGGGGGTCGGGTCCCATCCAGCCTTCATGGTGGGCGAGGTCGGGGTCGAACCGACACGCCGCTCACGCGGCACCGGCTCCTAAGGCCGGCGCGTCTGCCATTCCGCCACTCGCCCGGGGGGCAGTCTAGCCGGTGGGCGCTCCCCCGCCGTCGATCCGGGCCCGGATCTCCTCCTCGCGGCGGGCGACGTCCTCGCCGGAGGTCGCCGTCACGCGCTTGAGGATCTCGCGAGCCACCGTCGACGCGAACGGTGCCGCGGTTGCGTAGAGGAGCCGGTGGCGGAACCGGTTCTCCGCCCGCACGCCCCCGCCCACGAAGGCGGCGAACTCGCGCTCCAGGGCGCCCCGCACCTTCGCCCCGTCGTCGCCGAGGGCCTGCACGGCCTTCTCGACCTGGTCCGGGAGGAGGCTCGGGGGCAACGGGTCCGGGGCACCGAAGACCCGGCGCCTCACCGACCGGAAGATCCGTCGCGGGCCACCGACGACGACGAACGCCGTCCCGCCGACGGCGGCGGCGGTCTTGCCAGGGTTCCGGCGGACCTTGGCCCGGATGTCGACGGCCGCCCTGGCGGAAGCTTCCAGCCGGACCAGCTCGTCGGCCAGGGCCTGCCGGGAGGCGACGACGTCGTCGAGGGCGGCGCTGGTGGCCGGGTCCGGCGGTGGCAGGTCCAGCGGGGTGCTCATGCCGCATCCTCCTCGCCGCCCTTGCGGCCGGGCAGCCGGGCCTCGACGAAGGCCTTGGTCTCCATCGCGGCGTCGATGGAGGCCTGCGGCACGAAGCGGCGCTGCAGGTCCTCCCAGTCGTAGTCTCGGAGCGCGAGCGCGGCGAGAATCGGCCAGGCGATGAGCGTGACGCTGATGCCGATCGCAATGCCGACCTGGAGGCTGAACGAGATCGCCGTAAACGCGCCGAACAGGGCACCGACGATCGCGCCGCCGAAGAACCCTCCGATCGCGCCGCCGACACCCCCGGCGCGCGCCCCGCCGATGATCCCGAGCAGGGCGAAGACGGCTCCCCACAGCGGCGATCGCGAAGAGGGGCGTGCGGTAGGCCGCGTCGACGGCCGGGGCAAGCGACTCGCTGATGGCCGCGTACGCCGCGTTCGGCCAGGCCAGGCCGAAGACGGTGCCGACCGCGATCCCGATCAGGATCGCCAGGAAGAGCGTTCCGACGAGGTAGGTCCGGCTGATCCGCAGGGCGCCCAGGACGAGGGCGACCGCGACAGCGACGGAGAACAACGCCCCGTGGAGGATCCCCCAGCCGATCGAGCCGAACAGCCACTCACCGAGGAAGAGCGCCGTCCCGACGGGTACGAGGAGGAGGATGTAGACCAGGAGGGCGATCGCGACGCCGACCTGCGCGGCGACCAGCTTGAGGTCGGCGGCGATCGTCGCGAGCTCGGCCTTCGCGAGCACGACGTGGGCCGCCACGAGGCCGCGCCCGGCCTCGATCGTGCGCTGGGCCTGTTCGCGGAGGCCGAGGGGCTTCGGAGGTCGCGGGGGCGGCGGGGGCGGCGGGGGCCCGCCGGCCGAGCCCTCGGGCGGGCCTCCCGGCGGCGGGCCGGGCGGTGGCGGGCCGGGCGGCGGCGTGCCGCCGGCAGAGCCCGCGATCGGCGGGCCATCGGCGGTCGCGGGCTCATCGGCTGCGGCGGGCTCACCGGCTGTGGCGGGCTCACCGGCTGTGGTGGGCTCATCGGCTGCGGCGGGCTCACCGCCGGTCGCGGCCTCGGCAGCGACGCCGGCATCGGCCGCGAGCTCGGCCGCGGCGTCCTCCTCGGCCGCAGCCGCGGCGGCGGCCTCGGCTGCGGCGGCGTCCGCCGGATCGAGGGGTGGCACGGGAACCGATGGCTCGGTCGGGCGGGACGCGTCGAACGGTGGCTGCGCGCTCAGGGTCGGGCTCCTTCGCGGGATGCGTTGCGGGTGATCATACCGCCACGATCACCCCCCGCGGGAACCGTCGGGGCGCACCCTCAGCTGATCGTCAGGACCGGCTGCTGGCGCGCCGCCCGGACGCTCATCCTGGCGGCGACCGTCTTCGCGAGGTCGGTCATCGCCCGGGCCGCGGGGCCCGGCTCGCGCTGCGCCACGGCGGGGATCCCGGCGTCGCCTCCCTGGCGGACGGTCACGTCGAGGGGGATCCCGCCGAGGAACTCCACGTCGTGCTCGCTGGCAAAGCGCTCGGCGCCGCCCCGGCCGAAGATCTCCGTCGCCTCGCCGCAGTGGGGGCAGACGAAGGAGCTCATGTTCTCCACGACGCCGATGACGGGGACGCTCATGCGTTGGAACATGGCGAGCGCCTTCTCCACGTCCGAGATCGCGACCTGCTGCGGCGTCGTCACCAGGACGGACCCGGAGATGGGCACGGCCTGGGCCAGCGTCAGCTGCGCGTCCGAGGTCCCCGGCGGCAGGTCCACCACGAGGTAGTCGAGCTCACCCCAGGCGACGTCCCGGAGGAACTGCTGGATCGCGCCGCCGACGAGGGGTCCTCGCCAGACGATCGGCTGGCCGTCGGGGACGAAGAAGGCGATCGAGATCACCTTCACCCCATATCGCTCCAGCGGCAGGATCCGGTTGTCGGCGCTGGCCTTCGGGGCGCCTCCGATCCCCATCATGAGCGGGATGTTGGGCCCCGTGATGTCGGCGTCGAGCAGCCCCACCGCCGCCCCCGCCTGGGCAAGCGCCACCGCCAGGTTCGCGCTGACGGTGCTCTTCCCGACGCCGCCCTTGCCCGACGCCACGGCGATGATGTTCTTCACTCCCTCGAGGAGCTGGGGGCCCGAAGAGGGCGCGGCCCGCCGGACCATGGCCCCCCATGTGATCTCGATATCGGAGACGCCGATCCCGGCGAGGGCGGCCCGGGCGCTGCGCTCGATCTCGTCCTTGAGCGGGCAGGCGGGCGTGGTGAGCTCGATCGTGAACGCCACCCGCGACCCTTCGATCACGATCCCCTTGACCATGTTGAGGGTCACGATGTCGCGGCCCAGCTCGGGCTCCTGGACGGTGCGGAGGGCATCGAAGACGGCGCCCTCGGTGAGCGTGCTCATCTGGCGGTCGGGTCCTTCCGGTGCGGGACGCTGCGAGCCCGGGCCTCGCGCCCGGGAGTCGCATCGTAGCGCGGCGACCGGCTGGACGCGCCGGGTCGCAGCCGGGCGCAGGCCGCGGGAGAAGGCGCCGCCCGAGCTGCGGGTGCGGAATCCGCGCAGCTGGGTTGGCCATCGGACGAAACCCGCACCGCCCGACCTGCGTCGCGACGAAGAAGGCCGGTTGACACGGCTTTCGGCGTGACCGTACGATCCCGCTGGCTACTGCAGCGCAGTAGAGTCGGTGCACGCGCGAGAGGAGGCGCGGCACCGGGCCCGGCGGGCTGCCGCCCCGTCCCCGGGCGCCAGCGCGCCGTTCTTCCGCGGGCTCCCCAGAGGAGGGCCGGGTCGCCGTCTGGCTCGACGAGCACGAGCACCACGAGCTGGGCCCTGACCACGCCCCTACGTTCCGCTCGTCGCTCCCCGCCGTTTCGTCGCCCTCGGCGCCGACGAGACACGGATCCTGTGGGTCAACACGCCGCCGACCGTCCGAAGGAGCACCCCATGGTCGACACGGCCGCCTCCTCGCCCTCCGCCGGGACGGCGTTCCCGGAGCGATCCGTCGTCCCCGCCGTCTGGAGCCGCGTGACGGACATCGTCGTCGACCACGGCGAGGGAAGCTGGCTCGTCACGGTCGACGGCGAGCGGTACCTCGACTACAGCTCGGGGATCGGCGTCACCAACACCGGCCACGCCCATCCCCGCGTCGTCGCCGCCGTCCAGGCCCAGGCGGCGAAGCTCCTCCACGGCCAGCAGAACATCGTCTACCACGAGGCCGGGCTGCGCCTCTACGATCGCCTGCGGACACTGCTCCCGGGCGGGCCCTGGCAGGGGTTCCTCTCCAACTCGGGCGCGGAGGCAGTCGAGGCGGCCGTCAAGCTGGCCCGCGCGGCGACGAAGCGGCCGGTGATCCTCGTCTTCCGGGGTGGCTACCACGGCCGGACGGCCCAGACGATGGCCCTCACGACGGCCAAGAACGTCTACCGCGGCGACTTCGAGCCGCTGCCGGGCTCCGTCTACAGCACCGCCTTCCCCTACTGCTACCGGGCTCCCGGCGGGCCGCACGCGCCCGACGCCGGCTGCACCTGCGACTGGGAGGCACAGCTGGACCTGACGCTCCGCACGCTGACCTACCCGGAGCACGTGGCGGCGGTCCTCGTCGAGCCGGTCCTCGGCGAGGGCGGCTACATCGTCCCGCCGCCGGGGTTCCTGCCCCGGCTTCGCGAGATCACCCGGGCCCACGGGATCCTCCTGGTCGCGGACGAGGTCCAGACGGGGATAGGCCGGACGGGCGAGCTGTTCGCCGTCCGCCACTGGGATGTCGAGCCGGACATCCTCGTCTTCGCCAAGGGGATCGCCTCGGGACTGCCGCTGTCCGGGATCGTCGCCCGGCCGGAGCTCGTCTCGGCCTGGCGGCCGGGCGCCCACGGCGGGACGTACGGCGGCAACGTCGTGGCCTGCGCGGCCGCCAACGCGACGCTCGACGTGATCGAGCAGGAAGGGCTGGTGGGGAACGCGCGCGAGCGCGGTGCCCAGTTCCTGGCCGGCCTCCGGGCGATCCAGGCCCGGCATCCGGCGGTCGGCGACGTCCGCGGCCTCGGCTGCATGGTCGCCATGGAGCTCGTCAGACCCGGCGAGGGCGACGGACGGGTCCCGGACCCGGACCTGGCGAAGCGGGTCATCGCCGGGGCCCTGGAGCGGCGACTGATCGTGCTCAGCGCTGGCGCCTACGCCAACGTGACCCGGATCATCCCGCCCCTCGTCACGACGGCGGCCGAGGTCGACCTGGCCCTGGGCATTCTCGAGGAGAGCGTCGCCGCCGCGGGCGCCTGATGGCCGGGCGCCCAGCCCCGATCCCGCTCGAGGCCGTCGAGGTCCATCCGGCCACCGCCGAGCGCTGGCCGGATGTCGTCACGCTCCTCGGGGGGAGCGACGAGCGCGGCTGCTGGTGCCAGGCCTGGCGGGGCTCGCGGCGGGGTGACGGCGCGCCCCGCGACAACCGTGCCCGGCTGGAATCCCAGGTCCGGGCGGGATCGTTCGCGCCCGGCGTCATCGCCTACCACGGGGGGATCCCGGTCGGCTGGTGCGGGCTGGGTCCCCGGGCGGCGATGCCGCGTCTCGTCGGCTCGCGGACGATCCCGCAGGTCGACGACGCACCAGCCTGGTCGATCGGCTGCTTCGTGGTCCGACCCGGGTATCGCCGGCGGGGCGTCGCGCGAGCGCTCCTGCGGGGCGCCGTCGACTACGCTCGCTCGCAGGGCGCCCCCGTCGTCGAGGCCTACCCGATCGACCCCGCCGGAGCCCGTGTCTCCTCGACGTTCGGGTTCACCGGCTTCACCGCGATGTTCGAGGCGGCCGGCTTCCGACGGGTGATCCTCACGGACGCCCACAGCGCGGGGCTGCCGCGCTGGCTCGTCCGCCTCGACCTCGCCTGATCTCGTCGGTCAGCGGGCGGGGCGCCTCCCCGCGGAGGCGGGCCAGGATCTCGTCGTGGAGGTGGCCGTTGCTGCCCACGAACGACGCCGTGTCGACGCCCCGCGCGCCCTCGAGGTCGGTCATGCGCCCGCCGGCCTCCTCGATGATCACCAGGGGCGCCGCCACGTCCCAGCTGTGCATCCCGGTCTCCAGCATCACCTCCGCGGCACCCTCCGCGACGAGCGCATAGCCCCAGAAGTCGCCGAAGCCGCGCTCGCGCCAGCAGGCGTCCACGAGGCCCTCGAGGCCCGGCATGAGGCCGGACCGGACGGTCTCCCGGAAGCTGCCGTAGATGATCTGGGCGTCCTCGAGGGCGGTCACCTCGCTGGCCCGGATCCGTCGCCGGTTGCCCTCCCGGTCGATGTGCCAGGCGCCCGTCCCGCGGGCCGCGTACCAGCGCTCGCCCATGGCGGCCGCCGACATCACGCCGACCTGCAGCTCGCCCTCCGCCTCCACCGCGATCAGCGTCCCGAAGAGCGGCACGCCCCGGATGAAGTTGTGGGTCCCGTCGATCGGGTCGATGTACCAGCGGACGCCGGCCGCGCCCTCCTGGTCGCCGTACTCCTCGCCGACCAGGCCATGCTCCGGGTAGAGGTTGCGGATGCGATCGCGCAGGAGGCGCTCGATCGCCCGGTCGGCCTCCGTGACGAACGTGCGGTCAGGCTTGCGGACCGTCGGGACCTCGCGGCGGTACCAGCGCAGGGCGAGGCGGTCGGCCTCGTCGCACATCTCGAGGGCGAGCGAGAGCCACGCGGTGAGGTCGCTCTCGCTCGCCCGCCGGAACCCGGCGCTCCAGGCCGGGCCGAAGGCAGTCCCGTCGGCCATGCTCAGCGCGACGCCCCGGTCGCGAGCGCCGTCGCCAGCGCCTGGGGGGTGGGGCGATGCCACTCCGGGCCGTTGGCCACGTACCGGGCGAGCAGATCCGCCGTCCCGGTCACCTTCAGCTGGTCGAAGAGGAAGGCGAGCTTCACGGCCTGGCTGGCCAGGATCTCGCCCTTCGTGGGGAGGCTCCAGATCCGCCGCTTGAAGGGCCCGATCGCCTTCTTCCGCGTGGTGTAGACGAACTGGTTGTCCGTCATCCCTTCCCTGCGCTCGTCGGAGGCGTTGGCGTGGCACCACGCCTCGATCTCGGCATGGAGCTCGGCCGGGAAGGCCGGGTGCTCGTAGACGGCGTTCTGGAAGCCCGTCGCGAGGTGGATCTCGGCCGTCTCGACGGTGGGGAAGGTATGGAAGAGATGGTCGGGGAGGGTGCTCGCCCCGTGCTGGACGGCGCCGGCGGCGCCGTACGTGCGGGCGACCTCGCCGAGCACACGGAGGACCTCGAAGTCGAGCTTGACTTCGGCGACGCCGCCGTCCGGCAGCGGCACGCCGCCGTGGCTGGTGCCGGTCTGGACGCTCACCTTGCTCACCCCGACGGCACCGGGCGCGCGGGCATCGAGCTCGCGGCGGAAGCCGTCGAGGTAGGCGCGCAGCTCGGCCTCGTTGGAGTTCTGCTTGCCGACCTCGCCGATCTCGCCGCCGACGGAGATCGTCACGCCCTCGGGCTCGAGCTCGCGGATCAGGGCCGTGATCTCGGCCGCCCGCGTGTAGTTCACCCGCTGCTGCTCGTCGACGGTCTCCTTCGAGAGATCCACGAGGGTGGAGCTGTCGACGTCGATGTTGAGGTAGCCGGCAGCGACCGCATCCCGGCAGGCGTTGCGGATCTCCTCGGTCACCGCCTCGGGATCGGCGGCGTGCTTCTTGGCATTGAACTGGTAGTGGTCGCCCTGGATGAAGACCGGGCCGACCCAGCCGGCCGCGATCGCGCCGGCGAGGCAGTTCGGGGCGTACTCGAAGACGCGCTGCCAGGTGTACGTCTGCTCGGAGCGGGCGAGCTCGAGGATGACGGGGCCGACGGCCTTCGCCTTCGCCGTCTCGAAGATCTTCTTGGCGGTGTCGAAGGTGTCCATGCGGACGTTGATCGCGGGGACGGTGAAGCCGCGTCACCTCGCCGCGGGCCCGGGCCGTGTAGAAGTCCTGGATGCTGGCGGACCGGGCTCCCAGCGCCTGGCTCGCCTCCCAGATGATCCAGCGGGCGGCCTCGACCGTCGCGGCATCCTCGGAGAACGTCTGCGTCCAGGCCAGGTCCTCGATGGTGCGCGCCCGGAAGACGGCCTCGTCGGTGACGATCACGCGATCGCCCTCGATGCGGGCGGTCCCGTCGAGGAGGGCGATCAGCTCGGGAACGGATGCGGCGACGGTGGCCATGGGCGCGGGTCTCCTGTCGGTGGCGGGCGGCGGGGCGAGGGCCCGCGCCGCGCAAGGGGCGATGTCGGCGTGCAGGTCCCGGCCGGCGCACGGAGCCCGGCGGCCTGCGGCCCCCCAATGGTACGACGCGCGGTTCCTCGCCCTCCCCGTCCGGGCGGCCCGTCGCCCGCGGGCCGACGGGACGGCCTACGAGTCCTCGCTCGCGAACACGCTCAGCGCCGCCAGTCCCTCGTCGCGCAGGCGGTACGAACCTCGTCTCACTCGCTCGAACCACCCGTAGACGTCGCGGGCAAGGATCTGCTGCGCGTTCGGCGCCTCGGCGGCGACTCGAAGCGCCGCAACCGTGGCCGGACCATCGCGCAGGGCGCCCGCGAGCCGGAGTGCCTCCTGTCGGTAGGCGGTCATGATCGGCACGCGGGCGCCGCCGCCGGGCGTCGGGTCGCCGCGTCGCCGGCGATGCTCCCCCAGCACCCGCGCCGAGCGGCGGCGGTCGTGGTGCGGGCGGTACGGTCCGGGGTCGACGAGGACCTCGACGCGGGGACGCGGAGCGTGCACGGCGAGAAGCCCGAGGCCGAGGCGCCGGCACAGCGGACGGATCCCCCGCCGCCGTGCCGCGGCGGCCGGGACGGCGAGGTACACGGTGTCGGCGATCGCGAGCCGGTCCACGCCCTGGAGCACGAGGCCCAGCGTGAACGCGAGCTTGAGCTCGACGACGACGGGTGGTTCGTCGGCCCGGACGGCCACGAGGTCGCACCCGGCGATCTCGCCCTTCACGTCGTACCCCTGGGCCTCGAGGAAGGCCTTGACCGGCGCGTAGAGCTCGACCTCCCGCGTGACGCCCTGAGCACGGGGTCGGGAGGACCCTCCGCCGGCGGACACGTCAGCCCACCCCCGCCTCCCGCGAGAAGGCCGCCACGATCGCGTCGAGCTCCTTCCCCAGCCCGTCCGCGAGCGGCGGCGGAACGTGGGTCGCCAGCAGCGAGCGCGCCCGTTCGCGGGCTCGATCGCGCGGTGTCTGCCGGCCGCCGGCCTCCCAGTCCTCCCAGGTGCCCCGGTCGAACAGGCGCGGCTGCCAGAGGCCGCGCATGTGGTCGATCGTGTGGTCCTCCGCCAGGAAGTTGCCGCCCGGGCCCACCTCGCCGATCACGTCGACCGCGAGCGTCGTGTCATCGACCGTGATCCCGCCGGCGAGGTGGCGGACGAGGCCGAAGATCTCCGCGTCGAGGACCATCTCGTCGAGGGCGAAGACGCGGGCGGCGTAGAGCAGCCCTGCTCCCGACAGCATGTCGGCCCCGGCCAGGAGGCTGACGAGGCCGGAGAGGCCGTTCTCGAGACCCGCCTGCCAGTCGGCCGACTTGGCGCCGGGCGCGAACGTCCCGACGCTGACCGGCAGCCGGTAGTGGCGGGCGAGCTGGGCGAAGGCCGCCTGGTAGAGCAGGTCCTCCGGGCCGCCGCAGGTGGTGAGGCCGGTGCGCAGGTCCATCGTCGTCGAGCAGGCGCCGTAGAAGGTGGGCGCGCCGGGTGCCAGCGTCTCGACGATCGTCATGCCCGCGAGGACCTCGGCGTTGCTCTGGGCGAGCACGCCGGCCGGCGTCGCCGGCGCCGTGGCACAGCCGATCGCCATCACCACGAAGCCTGCCGGGACGCCCGCCGCGGCGTAGACGAGCGCGGCCTCGAGGGCGTCGCCCTCGAACGTGAGCGGACTCAGGCTCACCTGGAACGACGAGAGGATGGGCCGGGAGCGAAGCGCGTCGGCGCCGCCGACGACGGCACGCGCCATCTCCACGGCGCCGCGGGCGGCAAGCGGCGTGACCGCGGTCATGAGCTGGACGTGCTTGCCGCTGTTCGCCAGCTGGGTCCGCAGCTCGTGGAGCGGGCGCACCGGGACCGGTCGATCGCCGGCCTCCACGCCCTGCCACAGGAACGAGATCTCCGGGAGCGCGTCGGCGAGGCGCGTGACCTGCGCCAGGTCTGCCTCCGTCGATGCGCGCCGGGCGCCCGTCTCCTGGTCGAGGATCTCCGCGGCGCTGCCGTCGACCGAGAGGTAGCCGTGGGCGCCGTCGAGGGGCAGGTCCCAGGCCGGTTCGCGAGCTGCCAGCGTGTAGGAGCGCGGCGCCGCGCCGAGGGCCGCCTCGACGAGCGCGGCCGGCAGCCGCACGCGGATGCCATCGACGCGGGCGCCGGCGGCCGCCAGCCGGTCCCGGACCGTCACCGACCCGACGGCGACGCCGGTCTCATCGAGGATGCGCAGGCTGGCGGCATGCATCCGGGCCAGGCCCTCGGGCGAGAGCGGGCGGAGCGACGGCTCCCCGAGCGGGAGCGCCCGGACGGGCGAGGCGGGGTCGGGCATCGGGCGTCTCCGGTGGAGGGCGGACGTTGTGCCGGCGAGTCGGGCCGGGGTCTCCGCCTGCCAGCCTAGCCCACTTGCCCCGCGCTCCGCGGCCGCGGAGCGCCGGACGGGCCCGTCAGCCGCCGACCACCGGCGCGTCGAGCGCGAGCCGGCCCGCCGCCGCCTGCAGAGCCTCGCCATCGAGATCGCCGCGGGCGACGAGGTCGGCCAGCAGGGCCGCCCGGCGGGCGCGCTCGACCTCGAAGTCCCCCGCGCGCATCCGGCAGCGCTCCGCCAGGTCCGGCCCGATCCCCCACGCGAAGTCCTCCCAGCGATCGCCGCGCGGCTCCCATGTCGCCAGGATCGCGGGGCGCTGGCGTCGCTCGTGACCGCCAGCGTCGCGGACCAGCGGCCGGAGGTAGTGGGCGGCCGCAAGACGGGGCTCACCCAAGGTCTCGTCGCGCCGCTCCACGACGAGCACGACGCCGAGGAAGGAGGCCTCGTCGTCGGTCAGGCCCTGACGGGCCAGCACGTCAAGGACACCCGCGAGGTCGGGGGCATCGACCAGCGCGGCGAGCCCGCTCCGCCCGGTCGTGGCGGCGAGGGCCGCGCGGAGGATGCCCGGCGTCGTGCCCCGCTCCAGCGTCCCAGCGACGCGCACGAGCCGGTCGGGCGCCGTGGCACCGGTGGGAGCGGGACGGCGGCCGGCCGGGAGCACCTCGACAAGCGCGTCGAGGAGCCATGCGCCGGATGGTCCGTCGCCCGCGATGAGCACGGGGACGCCCCGCTCGAGCAGCAGCCAGGCCAGGGCGGCCAAGGGAGCGTCGAGCAGGCGCGCCCGGACGAGGCCGGGAAGCGTCGGCGAGGATGGTTCGGACGGCACGGGGACTCCGGGGCGGCGAGGCGGGCGGGTGATCGAGACTACGCGGGGCCCCGGGGGCCGTCAATCGTGCACGACCGCCTTTCGCGGCGACACGCCATGCGCGATACTGCGCGCGTTCCGGGAGGTAGCCGGGCAAGGAGGGCGAGTCAATGATCCAGCGGCTCATCGCGGTCACGATCGGAGGGCTCGTCACGTTCGGGTTCCTCCTGGTCTGGGACGCCACCGACTTCATGGACCCCATCCCCGCCTACGCGGTGGCCGCGATCCTCGGTGCCGTGGGGGCGCTGATCTGGCCGGTCGTCGTCGGCTGGTGGTTCGTCCGCCGGCGCCGCAACAACGCCATCGAGCGCGAGGTCGACCGACAGATGGCGGAGAAGCAGAAGTAGGAGCCGACCGGGACCGGCGGGCGGCCCGCTCCCCGCGACGGAGGCCGCCCGGCCGGTCTGCCCCGATGGAGATCGTCCCGGGGCCCTGCCCGCCCGCCCATTCGATACACCCGGGCGCGTGGACATCCCGCCTTCCGGGCTTGACAGCCCGTCCGGGGCGGGAGTAAGGTCCGCCCCGGCGCGGCAGTCCCGCGTCCACGACAGCGGAGCGTGAGTCACCGAATGAGCAACCCGATCTTCCTCATGAGCGCCCCGGAGCGGCCCTGCGCCGCCCCTGTCGGCGCGCTCTGCGGGCGATCTGTGCCCAGCTCGGCCTAGTCACGCGGCGGCAGCGCCGCCAGGCAAGGAACCGGAGCCGCGGGCCAGATCAGGGCCCAGCGGCTTTCTCATTGCCCCGCGCAGCGGGGCGGCGACCCGGAGCCGCGGGCCCACGACGCAGGAATGACGTCGGGCCCGCGGCTCTTCTCGTCTCCGGACGATCGAAGGCCGCGAGCGGGCCCCTCTCCACCGGGATCGCCGCCACCGAGACGAACGGAGACAACCGTGAGCAGCACTCTCACCGAACCGAAGATCGCGCTCCGGCGGCCCGTCTCGGCACGCGACGAGATGATCGCCCCGGTCCCGGTCGGTAACGCCGAGCCCGCACCCGCGCGGCCCGTCGGGCCTCCCGCCCTGCACCTGGAGCACGTCTCCAAGACGTTCGTGGTGGGCCGGAAGAAGAAACCGGTGGCGGCCGTGGACAACGTCTCGCTGACCGTTGAGCGGGGCGAGATCTACGGGATCCTCGGCGCCAACGGGAGCGGCAAGAGCACCCTCATCCGCCTCGTGTCCACCCTCCTGACCCTCGATCGGGGTCGCGCGGAGATCTTCGGCCACGACGTGGAGCGGGACGAGATGGCGGTCAAGCGCCTCATCAACCGGGTGAGCGTCGACGCCGCCTTCTTCAAGAAGCTCTCGCCGCACGAGAACCTGGCCTTCGCCGCCCGCCTCTACGGCCTCCACGCCGGCGAGGCCCGGGAGGAGGCGGTCCGGATCCTCGCCCGGCTCGGCATCGCCGAGAAGCGGATGGGCAGCCCGATCGAGCAGATGAGCCGGGGGATGCAGCAGAAGGTCGCCATCGCACGGGCCCTGCTGACCTCGCCGACGCTCCTCCTGCTCGACGAGCCGACGACGGGGCTCGACCCTCGTTCGAAGCTCGAGGTCCAGTCCTTCATCGAGGAGGTCCGGGCGGCCCACGACGCGACGATCCTGCTGACGACCCACGACATGGCCGAGGCCGACCGGCTCTGTGACCGGATCGGGATCCTCGACCAGGGGCGCCTCGTCGCCGAGGACACCCCGGACGGCCTCAAGCGCCGGGTCGCCCGCGAGACGGGCCTCCCGCCAACGCTCGACAACGTGTTCCTGACCTACACCGGCCGCTCGCTCGACGAGGACGTCGAGGAGCCGGCCCCGGAGGACGACGAATGACCAGGCTCGACCTGCACGCCCCTGCCGGCCGCGCCCGGCGCCACCCGATCCATCCCCCCGCCCAGGGAAGGGAGGTGCGGGAGATGAACCTCACCCGCTTCAAGATGGCGGTCCAGGCGGACCGCGCCGCCCGGCTCGCGGCCGAGGCGCAGGAGGCACGCATCGCCCGCCGGGCGTCGCGCGCCGACGAGCGCCGGATCCGCCGGGCGATCGGCCGCTCCATCGTCCGCATCGGCGCGCGCATCGCCGCCGACCCGGCCTCGGAGCGGCTCCAGCCGGCCGGCTCCCGCTGATGCGGGGCCGGCCGGCCTCCCCCACCCCACCCGGAGACACCGACCCGTGACCACCCTCCACCGCCCGACGGGAACCGCGGCGCGCGAGCTCGGCGCGTCGATGGCCTTCATCGAGCGGAACTTCAACCTCAGCCGCCGCTACTGGGGCTGGGAGCTCGCCTTCCTCGTGTACGCGATCGCGGGCGCCCTCGCCATCTCGTTCATCGGGGCCGAGCAGGCCGACGAGCGGCTCACCTTCAGCCTCGTCATCGGGGCGATCTTCTGGAACTACCTCTCGACCGTCTTCTCCTTCATCGCGGAGACGATCAGCTGGGAGCGCTGGGAGGGGACCCTCGAGTACACGATGATGGCGCCGGTGCGGCGCGCCTCGCAGCTCCTCGGCTCGACGGCCTACGCGATCATCTACGGGCTCATCCACACGACGGTCGTCCTCGTCGTGCTGACGCTCTTCTTCGAGCTCGACCTCTCGCAGGCGAACTTCGTGACGGCGGCCGGGATCATGGTCGTGGGCTCGTTCTCCATCGTCGGGATCGGCGTCATGGCGGCGATCCTGCCGCTCCTCTACGTGGAGCGGGGGGCCCAGATGACGTTCGTCATCCAGTCCTGCCTTCTCGTGGTGAGCGGGGTCTACTACTCGGTCGACGTCCTGCCGGCCTGGATGCAGGTGCTGGCGAAGCTCTCGCCGGCGACCTACATCCTCGACGGCGTCCGCGCCGGCCTCCTCGACGGGGCGACGCTCGCGGACGTCTGGTACGACATCTGGCCGCTGGCGATCATGGGCATCGTGCTCATCCCGGCCGGCCTCTGGCTCTTCGGGCGCGCCGAGCGGTACGCGAAGCGCACCGGCAAGCTCAAGCGAGTCGGGTGATGACGGCGATCAACGCGCGCGCAGCCGAGACGACATCGGCTGGCCTCCCCGTCGCGGCCACACCGACCCCGGTTCCCGGGCTCTTCCTCCGGCCGGTCCGCTGGCCGGAGGAGGCGGCCACCCTCAACGACATCAACAACGCCACGCGCCTCGCCGCCGGCAGCCTCGCCGTGCTGACCGCCGAGGGGCTGCGCGCCTACTACGACCACCTCGAGCACGGCGACCTGGCGAACGACCTCCGGATCGGCGAGGTCGACGGTCACCCCGTGGCCTACGTCCGCGTGGAGTGGCGCGACGAGCACCGCGGCGACCGGGCGTTCGGGACGGCGATCTTCTCGACGCCCGAGGCGCCGGACGGCACGTTCGGCGCGCTCCTCGAGTGGGCCCTTTCGCGCCACCGGGACAATGCGGCGGCGCTGCCGCCCGACGGCCGCCGCAACGTCGTCGTCGCCGCCACGTTCGGCGAGGACGCCGAGGCCGAAGGCCGTGCTCGAGGCCCGTGGCTTCGCGAGCGTTCGCTTCGGCTACGAGATGCTGCGGCCGACGCTCGACGACATCCCCGACCGGGCGCTGCCGGCGGGCGTCGAGGTCCGGCCGGCGAAGCCGGGCCACCTCCGGGCGATCTTCGAGGCGGAGGTCGAGGCCTTCGCCGGACACTGGGGGGCCGCCATCGAGGACGGCTCCGAGGTGCGCTGGCAGGAGTTTCTCGCCGACCCCTTCAACCGCGACACCGACCTCTGGCAGGTGGCCTGGGCCGGCGACGAGATCGTCGGCATGGTCCGGCCCTTCATCAACGAGGAGGAGAACAGCCGCCTTCGCGTGCGGCGGGGCTGGTGCGAGAACATCTCGACGCGGGCCGCCTGGCGCGGGAAGGGCGTTGCCTCGGCGCTGATCTGCCGGGCGCTGCACGCGCTGAGTGGCCGGGGGATGACCGAGGCCGCGCTCGGCGTGGACGCGATGAACGAGACCGGCGCCCTCCGGCTCTACGAGACGATGGGCTTCCGGGCGGTCTTCCGGGAGGTCGAATGGCGGCGCCCGCTCGACGACGAACCCGGGGCGGGACGATGAGCGCCGCGGGGGCTCCGTCGGGGGCCGCCGGCCTCGCCGGGCTCGGCTGGGACGCCGGCTGGCAGGCGGCGTTCGCGCCGGCGGCAGCCGGGTCCGAGCCACCGACCGCCGGGCTCGTCCCGGCACGGGTCGTCGCCGCGCATCGCGGCGCCTGGGACGTGCTCACCGGCGACGGCGGGCCGGTCCTCGGGGCCGGCATCACCGGGCGACTGCGCCACGAGGCCGGCCCGGCCGAGCTGCCGGTCGTGGGTGACTGGGTCGCGGTGGACGCCCGGCCCGGGGAGGGGGCGGCCTCCGTCCACGTCGTCCTGCCGCGCCGCACCCAGCTGCGGCGCAAGGCCCCGGCCGACTACGGGGCGCCGGTCCAGGTGCTGGCGGCGAACGTCGACGTCATTCTCGTTGCGACGTCGCTCAACCGCGACCTGAACGCGCGCCGCGTGGAGCGCTTCCTCACGGCCGCCTGGGAGTCCGGCGCCCGGCCGGTCCTGGTCCTCACCAAGGTCGACCTCGCCCGCGACCCGGTCGAGGTGGCCGTGGCCGAAGCCCAGCTCGAGGAGGTCGCGGCCGGGGTGCCGGTCGTGGCCACGAGCGCGATCAGCGGCGCCGGCCTCGACACCATCCGCGCCTTCCTGGGCGCCGGGCGGACCG
This sequence comes from uncultured Chloroflexia bacterium, assembly GCA_963709605.1. GTDB lineage: Bacteria > Chloroflexota > Limnocylindria > Limnocylindrales > CSP1-4 > CTSoil-043. The sequence goes on from CAVPWX010000020.1 coordinate 198,419, forward strand.
TCGCCCTGGTCGGCTCGTCGGGCGTCGGGAAGAGCACGCTTGCCAACGCGCTGCTCGGCGAGGAGCGGCTCCTCGTCCGCGAGATCCGCGAGGACGACGCCCGGGGCCGGCACACGACCGTCGGGCGGCAGCTCGTCGCACTGCCGGGCGGCGAGGGGCTCCTGCTCGACACGCCCGGGCTCCGCGAGCTCGGGCTCTGGGACGACGGGACCGGCCTGGACCTGGCGTTCGCAGACGTGGCCGCGGCGGCGGAGTCGTGCCGCTTCTCGGACTGCCGGCACCAATCCGAGCCCGGCTGCGCCGTCCGGGCGGCGGTAGCGGAGGGCGCCCTCGGGGCCGACCGCTTCGCCGGCTGGCAGAAGCTCGCCCGCGAGGAGCGCTACCGGGCCCTCGAGATGGACGCCGGGGCCCGCCGCGCCGAGAAGAGGCGCTGGGCCGCCATCGGCAAGGCGGGCGCCGCCCGCTCGAAGGCCAAGCGCGGCGAGTGGGGCCGCTGAGCGCCGGCCGGGTTCTGCGCCGTCTCAGAGCGGCAGCCGGCCCTCCCGGGCCTGGAGCGCGAGCCACGGCTTCTCGCGCGCGATCGTCGTGGCGGGGCCGTGGCCCGGCAGGACACGGAGGGCATCGGGGAGGGTCGCCAGGCGGCGGAGCGACTCGACCATCGCCGCGGGGTCGCCGCCGGGGAGGTCCACCCTCCCCCAGCCGCCGGCGAAGAGGGTGTCGCCCGAGAAGAGGACGCCCGCCTCGTGCGAGACGAGGCAGACCGAGCCCTCCGTGTGGCCCGGCGTGTGGAGGACGTCGAGCCGGACGTCCCCGAAGCGGATGACGCCGCCCTCCGCGAGCTCGGCCGCCGGGATGCAGGGCGGGATCGGGAAGGGCGCGAAGAGCGGCTCGGGGTCGATCAGGCGGTACCAGTCCGCCGGGTGCGCAGCGATCTCGGCGCCACTCGACGGGTCGGAACGGCGGGCGCGGCCGTCGGGAGCGATCACCGCCAGGCCGTGCTCGGCGGCGTGGGCGTCCAACGTCGCGTCGGGCGCCGTGCCGGCCCGCGCGGAGGCGACGGCGGACGGGACGGCTGCGGCGGCCTCCCGCGACCACGCCTGGAGCGCAGCATTCTCGCCCGCGTGGTCCCAGTGGCCGTGCGTCGAGACGATGAGGGCCAGCCGCCAGCCGCGCGCCTCCAGCTCCCCGGTGATCCAGGGCAGTCCCGGAATGGCGGCGTCGATCGCGATCGCCTGGCGCGTGCGCGCGTCCGCCACCAGGTGGACGTTCGTCTGGAGGGGGCCGATGGCCCGGGTCACCAGCTCCATGCATGGAGTGTCGCACGCCGGGGCCGCCGGGGCCGCCGGAGTCGCCGGAGCCCGGGGCACCCGGAGCCGCCGGGGCCGGGGCACCGGCAGCCCGCCCGGCCGGACGCCGGGTGTCAGGCCTCGAGCTTCGCCCGCATGCAGTCGACGACCTCGCCGACGGCCCGGTCGGCCGTCCCATCGGAGAGCCGGCCCTCGAAGGCGGCGGCGATCCCGGCCAGCGTCACCTCGACCGTCCACTCGACGATGGTGCCGCCGGCCTCGCCGTCCCGGAGAGCCAGTCGCGCCGTCGCCTCGCCCGTGCTGCCGAGCCCGGAGCCGCGCGCGACCAGCGTCGCCTCGTCGGGCGGCTCCAGCCGGGTGTACTGACCCATGATCTCGGCCTTCGTCGAGAAGAGGCCCGAGCCGACGCGCGCTCGCGCCCGGAACCGGCCGTCCGCCAGCCTCTCGATCGACTCGACCCCCGGCAGACAGCCGCCGACCCGGTCGGGATCGACCAGGAACGCCCAGACCTCGTCGCGGGCGGCGGCGATCTCGAGGCTGCCGTCGAGCTTCACCCGGGGCTCCGGCGCCCGGCCGGCCGCGGGACCCAGGCCACGACGCCGGTCGTCGTGGGAACCGGGCCCGCCAGCCCGACCGACCCGTCCGGGTTCGCCCGGATTCGCCGGTCCAGCTCGCGAGCCAGGATCGCGTCCTTCACGCTCCCGGGCTCGAGGAAGAGCTGGTTCCGCAGCCAGTGGAGGAGGTCCTCGCGCGCCGGGAAGCCGCGCCCGGGGCGGGGCAGGCGCACGTCACGGGGCTCGCGGCCGCGAGCCCGAAGGAGCCCGAGGAATGCGTCGAGCGCCGGGAGCTCCACCCGCTCCTCGCCGTGGATCGGCGGCCAGAAGGGGTGGGCCGCCGCCGCGGGCGACCCGTCGGCGAGGATCGCGACGCAGAGGCGTCCGGCGGCGGCCTCCATCGCCTCGAGGAAGGGCCCGATCGCCTCGATGTCGTACCCCACGTTGGCGATGAGGGCGCCGTCGGCGGTCGGGGGCGGCCCGGTCGCGGGATCGACCGGCCAGCGGGCCTCGATCGTCTGCACGTTGGCGATCCCTTGCTCTGCGGCCTGCTCGCGCAGGGCGGCGAGCATCCCCGGCGACGGGTCGAGGGCGATCACCTGGTGCACCCGGAGCGCGAGCGGGAGCGCGTAGCGGCCGGCCCCGGCCCCGATGTCCAGCCACGTCTCGCCGGGGCGCGCCAGCGCCAGGAGATGGTCGAGGACCTCGTCGTCGGTCCGTCGGGGATCGGCGACGAAGACCCGCGAGACCGGCGCGTAGAAGTCGGCGGCCTCGGCGGTCTCGCGGACCCGGGCGCTCTGCTCGTGGTGTGCGCGGACGCGGACGGCCCACGCGGCGAGCGCCGCCGAGCCCGGGTCGGCGGTTGTCGCGGCGGCGGGATCGGGGTCGGTCACGAGCGGCTCCCTTCGAGAGCGGCGAGGTCGGCGGGGGTGTCGACGTCGGGATTGTCGCCCGGGAAGGGCACGCGCACGACCAGGTCGGGGCGCGCGGCCAGCAGGGGTCCCAGCCCGCGGTCGCCGGCGAGCTCGGCGGTGCGCGACCACGCCGGCGGGAGCAGGAGGACCGGGTTCGGCGCGTCGTCGGCAGCGTAGGCCGGGGCGACGGCGAGGGCATCGCCCGGGGCGGCGGCGGCCGCGGCCAGGAGCGCGGCGGCGACGTCGGGGCGGACCCGCGGCTGGTCTCCCAGGAGGACGAGGACGGCAGCGGGGGCCGGCGCGGCGACGGCGACGGCCAGGCCGATCCGCAGCGATGACGCGAGCCCTCGCTCGGGCGCGGGGTTGACGGCCACGAGCACGCCGCCGAGGGCTGCCGGGTCGTGCTCGAGGAGGGCCTCGCGCACGGCAGGGGCGTCCCGCCCGAGGACGAGCACGAGGCGCCCGACCCCGGCGGCGCGAGCGGCTGCGAGCACATGGGCCACGAGCGGCCGCCCGTCGAGCGGCGCGCGAACCTTGCCGCCGCCGAACCGCGACCCAGTCCCCGCGGCGAGGACGATGCCGGCGATGCCCGACCGGCCGATCGCCGAGCGACGCTCCGTCACCGACGGCCCGCCCCGGTGGCCGCCAGCGCCGCCAGGATCGCCTCGACGGATCGATCGGCGTCGTCGGGCGTCGTCGCCCAGTTCGAGACGGAGATCCGCATCGCGAGCCTTCCCCGCCAGGTCGTGCCGCCGGCCCATGCCGTCCCTTCCTCCTGGACCCGGCGGATGACCTCCGCCGTGACGTCGTCCGTGCCGGCGAACCGGACGAGCACCTGGTTGAGGACGACTTCGTTGAGAAGCTCGACGCGGGCATCCCGGGCCAGCGCATCCGCCATCCGGCGGGCAATCGCGCAGCTCGCCTCGACCATGGCGCGGACGCCATCCCGGCCGAGCGACCGAAGGGCGGCATAAACGACGAAGCCTCGCGCGCGGCGACTCAGCTCCGGCACGTAGTCGAACGGATCGCGCTCCGATCCGGGCGCCTGCGGCAGGTAGGCCGCCGCCACGCTCATTGCCGCGCGGTGGGCGGCCGGGTCGCGGACGAAGACGATCCCGGCGTCGTACGGCACGTTCAGCCACTTGTGCGCGTCGGTGCCCCACGAGTCGGCGAGGTCGTGACCGAGCACGAGGTGGTGCAGAATCGGTGACGCGGCCGCCCACAGCCCGAAGGCGCCATCCACGTGGATCCACGCGGATGGCCGTTCGCGCACGACCTCCGCGACCACTGCGAGGGGATCGAATGCGCCCGTGTTGACCTCGCCGGCCTGGGCCGCTACGAACACGGGTCCGGGCGGGAGATCATGTACGACGCGGCGCAGGTCGCCGGGCAGCATCGCTCCCTGGTCGTTCACCGCCACCCGGTGCGCCCTTCGCCGGCCGAGGCCGGCGAGGCGCAGCGCCATCACCATCGAGGCGTGGACTCGCTCCCCCACCACGACGTGGATCGGCGGCGCTCCCGTGAGCCCGTCCTCCTCCACGTCCCAGCCGGCCTCGCGAAGGAGCGCGTGACGAGCGGCCGCCACAGCCGTGAAGTTGGCCATCGTGGCGCCCGTGGTGAAGCCCACGGACGAGCCCGACGGCAGGCCGAGAATGTCGAGCAGCCAGGCGGCTGCCACCTCCTCCACGACGGATGCCCCGGGCGTTCCCAGGAACAGCCCGACGTTCTGGTCCCACGTCGAGACCAGCCAGTCGACGGCGTGCGCCGCCGGCAGCGAGCCACCGATGACGAAACCGAAGTACCGCGGCGACGTCATCGCGACCAGGCCGTCGTCGATGTCGCGGACCAGCCCCCGGACCAGCTGGCCCGGATCCTCGCCGCTCTCCGGAAGTGGCCCGCCCAATCGGGCCCGCAGCTCGTGGACCGTCAGCCCGGGCCGCGCACCGACTCGACGCTGCGGCACGCCCGTCCGGTACTCGATGGCCAGCTCGGCGGCCTGCCGCAGGACGTCGGCTGCCGCCGCCTCCATGGCCCGCGGCTCCCAGCTGGCGTCGTGTCCGTTCATGTCATCCCCCTCTCCGCTTGCGCCGCTTCGCTTACCGCTTCGCCAGGGTCCGCAGCGGGACGCCCGAGCCCGCGTACCGCGCCGCAACGATCTCGGCCATGATCGCCAGCGCCGTCTCGGCCGGCGTCCGGCCGCCGAGGTCGAGCCCGATCGGGCCGCGCAGGCGATCGAGGTCGGCCTCCCCCACCCCGGCCGCCAGGAGCCGTGCCCGTCGTGCGGCCTGCGTCTTCCGCGACCCGATGGCGCCCACGTACCGGCAACCCCGCCGCAGCGCCTCGACGATCGCCGGCTCGTCGAGCTTCACGTCATGGGACAGGATGGCGACCGCGTCGGAGGGGGCCAGGCCGATCTGCTCGGCCACTTCGTCCGGCCAGCCGACCACGAGCGCGTCGACGTCGGGGAACCGCTCCCGCGTCGCGAAGGCGGCCCGCGCGTCCACCACGACCGTGGTGTAGCCAAGCTCGCGGGCCAGCCGCACCAGCGACATCGCCACCTGCACGGCCCCCACCACGACGAGGCGCGGCGGTGGCGCATGGACCTCCAGGAAGTACTGCCGGCCGCCGGCCTCGACGATCGCGGAGACGCCCCGGGACAGCAGGTCGCGGGCGGCCCGCGCGAGCGCCCCGTCGACCTCCGCCGAGCCGGTGGAGCCGGCCAGCGTCTCGTCGAGGGCGACCACGACGGAGTCCGACGGTGCCTCGCCGGCTCCCGTGGCATGTGGTCCGGCGGCCGGGCCCGGGGCATCGGGTGGCAGCGGGATGGCGACCACCGCGCCGCCGCGCCCGGTGACCGCCTCGAGGACCTCGGGCCGCAGGAATGGCTCGACCAGCACGTCGATCGTCCCGCCGCAGGCCAGGCCGACGTCCCAGGCCTGGGCGTCGGTGATGCCGTAGCGGACGACGCGGCTGACGCCATCGGTCCGGGCCCTCTGGATCTCCTCGGCGGCGGCGCCCTCCACGCAACCGCCCGACACGCTCCCCGCGAGCCGGCCGTCCGAGGTCACGACCAGGCTCGCCCCCTCGGGGCGTGGGGCGGAGCCGAAGGTGCGGACGACGACGGCCCGGCCGAGCTCAATCCCCTCTGCCTGCCAGGCGCGCACCTGGTCGAGCAGCTCCCTCATGCCCGTCCTCCTCCCCCCGCGAGGCGCCTCACGACCCGAGGGGTCGTGCTGTCGACGGGTCGGCGGTCGCGCCGGCACCCGCCCGCGACGGCAGCCCGAAGACCCGCGGCGCGACGGCGGTGATCGCCCGCCGGCCGCTCCCCGTCGCCTCGACACGGTACACGTTCGGCACGCCGACCCGCGGCGGCCGCCCGGCCGCCCCCAGGCCGAGCCCGCCAAGCACCTCGCCGAGGCGCTCCAGCGAGGCCAGGTTGTGGATCGGCAGGAAGTCGTCGATCCAGGGGTAGGCGGCCGCCATCCCGGCCGCGAGTGGCTCGTACCCGTCGACGCCGGCCAGCGGGTTGAGCCAGATCAGGCGGTGGCAGTTGCGCTGGAGCCGCGCCGTCTCCTCGCCCACCAGCGTCGGGTCGCCACGGTCCCAGCCGTCCGAGACGACGATGACGACCCCCGACGTCCGCAGGACCCGCCGCGCCCAGCGCAGGTTGAAGGTGCGCAGCGACTCACCGATCCGCGTCCCGCCCGACCAGTCCGTCACGGCCTCGCTGACCCGGTGGATCGCGAGATCCGGGTCGCGCCCGCGCAGCTCGTGGGTGATCCGGGTGAGCCGCGTCCCGAACACGAACGACTCGGTGCGCACGCCCGACGCCCGGGTGAGCGCCTGGACGAAGCGCAGCAGGAGCCGGGCGTGACGCTCCATGGATCCCGAGACGTCGCACAGGACGACGATCGTGCGGGGCCGCCGGACGCGGCGCCGCCAGACCCAGTCGACGAGGTCGCCGCCGGTCGCCAGGTTGCGCCGATACATCGCCCGCGGCGCGAGCCGGCGCCCGTGCGGGTGGTGCTCGTAGCGGCGCGTGAGGCGGGTCTCCAGGCGAGGACGAAGGAGGTCGATGAGCCGCCCGGCATCGCGCAGCTCGGCCGTCGTCATCCGGTCGAACTCCCGGTGGGAGAACGCCTCGGCGGTCGAGAACGCCCGGGGGCTGACCACCCTCCCCTCCCCGATCTCCTGCTCGCCCTCGTCCTCGTCGGACGGCTCGGCCTGCTCGGGCCGGCCGGTGCGGCGGCCCTGGCGCTCGGCGCTGGACTCCGGGGCGACCGCACCCTGCTCCGGCTTCTTCTGCTGCGGCGGCGCCCCGACGGACGGCGCGGCCGGCGCGATCCGCGCGACGTGGCGGCGCCAGAACTGGTCGAAGACGGCGTCATAGACGGGGAGGTCGGCGTGGCGCCGGCAGAAGATCGCCTGGCCGGCAGCGTGGACCTGGGTCCGGTCGCCGACGTCCACGAGGGTGAGGGCGCGGGCGAAGTCGAGGGCGCCACCGAGGTCGGTCCGGACGCCGGCGCTGCGCAGGGCGCGGGTGAAGAGGACGGCGTTCTTGAGGAAGACGGTGCCGTCGAAGTCGGCGAGCGGATCGGGCGCCGGGATTCGGGTTCCGGTCATTGTCCCTCGGGTGCCGGACGGTGACCGGGATCGTACACCGGGACAAGCGGCGATCCACCGTGCCGCGCGCGCCCGTCCGCCGCCACGGCCGCTGGTCGTCGAGTCGATCCATCGCGTGCACGGGTCGAAGGGCGCCTGGAGCCGGGGCGGCACGCGGCCGGGCGTGCCGGTCCGGCGAGGAGACCAGCTGCGGGCGCGTGCCCGCCGGAGGCTCGCGGCCCGTGGGCAGCCGCTGCCTGCCGCTCAGAGCCCTGCTGCGGCGAGCTCGTCGACGTAGGTCGCGACGGTCGCGCCGCGGACCCGGCGGACGTCCTCCTCGTACTTCAGGAGGACGCCGAGCGTCTCGTCGACGAGATCGGGCGCCAGCTCGCGGGCGCCGAGGGCGAGGAGCGCGGCCGCCCAGTCGAGCGTCTCGGCGACCCCGGGCACCTTCGTCAGGTCGGTCGCCCGCAGCCGGCCGACGAAGGCGACGACCTGGCTGGCCAGGCGCTCCGGGGTCGCCGGCACGCGGGCCAGGACGATCTCCATCTCCTTCGCCGCGCTGGGGTAGTCGATCCAGTGGTAGAGGCAGCGCCGCTTAAGCGCATCGTGGACCTCGCGCGTCCGGTTCGAGGTCAGGATCACCCGCGGCGGCACGGCCGCCCGCACGGTGCCGATCTCGGGGATCGTCACCTGGAAGTCCGAGAGGATCTCGAGGAGGTACGCCTCGAACTCCTCGTCGGCGCGGTCGATCTCGTCGATGAGGAGGACCGGGGCGGCACCGTCCTCGGACGCTTCCAACGCCTGGAGGAGCGGGCGCTTGAGGAGGAAGTCCGGGCCGAAGATGTCGTGGGCGGTCGCCCGCTCGATCTCGCCGCGCGCCTCCAGCAGCCGGATCTCCAGCATCTGGCGGGCGTAGTTCCACTCGTAGACGGCCGTCGTGACGTCGAGGCCCTCGTAGCACTGGAGGCGAATGAGGCGCGTGTCGAGCGTCTCGGCGAGCGTCTTTGCCAGCTGCGTCTTGCCGACGCCGGCCTCGCCCTCGACGAGGAGCGGGCGAGCGAGCGCGAGGGCGAGGAAGACCGAGGTCGCGAGGCTCCGGTCGGCGATGTAGTCGCGGGCGCGGAATGCCGCCTGGAGCTCCTCGATGGTCCTGAGCTGATCGGGGATTCCAGCGTCGAGCGTCTTCATGGCCGCCGATGCTACACCGCCCGCCCCCGGCGGGCGGCGCGACCCCGCTGTGGCCCGCCCGACCGATGGGGCTCTCACCAGACGGCGATCCGGGGGAGGATCATCGGGCTGCGTGCCGAGCACAGAACCTCCCGGCATCAGGGTGGATCCGGGTGCCTTGCCGCGGGTTTCCTGCGTGGACGGTGCCGTGGTGATCCCCGCCAGGATCACGTGAGGCCCGCCGCTGATCTTCCGGAGGATCGCGGGTGCCGGCGGCACGGCCAGCGACCCGCGAGTGGCGCGCCCGCGGGCCGGGCGCGCCCTGCGTCAGCCTGCCGCCACCTCGGCCAGGGCAACCTCGAAGCCGTCGACCATGCCCCGGATCTCATCCTCGGTGATGACGAGGGGTGGCGATACCTGGAGGGCGACGCCGCGCAGGACGCGGGTCAGGATCCCGTGCCGGCGGAGCGCCCCCGCCACGACCTCCGGCGCGCCCGGGTCCGCGGCCAGCACGTCCCCGTCCAGCTCCACGGCCGCCGTCAGGCCGACGACCCGCGTCTCGCCGACGAGCGGCGCCTCGTCGAGGCGGGCGATCTCGCGGCCGAGGACCGGCTCCAGCGCTCGCACCCGGCCGAGCAGGTCCTCTCGCTCCAGGATGTCGAGGTTGGCGAGGCCCACCGCGCAGGCCGTGGCATGCCCCGAGTAGGTGTAGCCGTGGCGGAAGATCGGGCCCGCCGGGCCGTCCCAGAACGGCTCGGCGACGCGGCGCCCGACGAGCACCCCGCCGAGCGGCAGGTAGCCGGAGGTGACGCCCTTGGCGAAGCAGATCATGTCCGGCGCGATCTCGTAGCGCTCGCTCCCGAACATGGTGCCGAGGCGCCCGAACGCCGTGATGACCTCGTCCGCCACCAGCAGCACGCCGTGGGCGTCGCAGAGGCGCGTCACCGCCTCCCAGTAGCCGTCCTCGGGCGGGATGACGCCGCCGGCACCGATCACCGGCTCGCCGATGAAGGCGGCGATCTCCTTGCCACGGGCCCGAAAGAGCCGTTCCAGCTCCTCGACGTCGTGGGCCGAGACCTGGATCGTGTCGCCGACGATCGGGCCGCCGTAGCCCTCGCGGTTGAGCGGGATCCCGGCCAGGCCCGTCCCGAAGGCGTGCATGCCGTGGTAGGCGTGCTCCCGGCTGACGACGATCCTCTTCTCCGTGTGGCCGAGGGCGTCCCAGTAGCGCCGGGCGAGCTTGGCCGCGGTGTCGACCCCGTCGGAGCCACCGGAGCCGAAGAAGACAGACGCGCCCTCCATCGGCGCGAGAGCGGCCAGGCGATCGGCCAGCTCCAGGGTCGGCGCGGTCGCAAGAGCGCCGAAGTTCGAATAGGACGCCAGGCTCGACAGCTGGGCCGCGGCCGCCTCGGCGATCTCGGTCCGGCCGTGGCCGACGTTGCAGTACCAGAGGCCGGCCGTCGCGTCCAGGTAGCGGCGCCCGTCGGCGTCCTCGATCCACGCTCCCTCGCCCCGGACCAGCACCACCTCGTGGTCCTGGACCTTGTGCATGTCGGCGAATGGGTGCCAGTAGCGGGTGGGCATCGCGGCGATGGGCTCCTCTGGGGACGAGGCGGGTCGCGGCCGACTCCCGGCCAGGGGGGGCGGCGTCCTCGCGCCCCACGATACTGCCCCAGCGCGGCAGGCGCCGGCCGGTGCCGCGGCGGCCATCCCGGCTACACTCGGCCGGTGAGGCAGCCCCCGCCCGAGCCCCCCGTCGCGATCCTCGCTGCCGCCCGCGCCCGCGCCGAGGCGCGCGCCGCGCGCGACTGGCCCCGCGCCGACGCCCTGCGCGCCGAGATCGAGGCCGGTGGCTGGAAGGTGATCGACCGCGGCACCGGCTTCGCCCTCCAGCCGGCAGTCCCGCCGACCGTCGAGGAGGACGGGGGCGTCCGCTACGGGGCCGCCGCGGCGGTGCCCTCCGTCCTCGGCGAGCCGCCCACCGCCCGCTTCACCGTCGAGCTCGTCGCCGACGAGTGGCCGGTCGACCTCGGGAGGGTGCTCGCCGGCCTTCGCTCGCACGCGCCGGCGGGGACGCAGGTGGTCGTCGTCGCCAACGACCCGTCGCCGGAGCAGGCGGAGCGCCTCGCGCCGGGCGCCCTCGACCGCGCCCCGATCGCGGGAGCGGCGCCCGAGGTCCTCTGGACCAGTGACCGGCTGGGGCACGCCGCCGCCCTCAACGTGGGCCTGCGGCGAGCCCGGGGGGACGTCGTCGTCCTCGCCGACACGTCTGTCGAGCCGGTCGGCGACGCGCTGGGCCCCCTCGCGGAGGCCCTCGCCGACCCCGCCGTCGCGGTCGCCGGGGCGTTCGGCCTCGTGTCGGCCGACCTCCGGCAATTCGCCGAGGGGCCCGGGCCGGCCGTCGACGCCGTCGAGCTGTACTGGCTCGGCTTCCGCCGCGCCGACTACGTCGCCCTGGGGCCGCTCGACGAGAAGTTCGCCTTCTACCGTCACCTCGACATCTGGTGGAGCCTGGTCCTGCGCGCCGGCGCCGACGACGGCGCCCCCCCGCGCGGCGCCCGACGCCTGGACCTGCCGCTCGTCCGCCACGCCCACCGCGGCTGGACGACCCTCTCCGATGCCGACCGCGACCGCCTGGCGCGGCGCAACTTCTACCGCGTCCTGGACCGCTTCCGGGCGCGGCGCGACCTCCTGTCGGGCGTCCCCGCCGATGGGCGCCCGGCCGGGCCGGACGACCACTCTGCCTGACTGCGCGCCCCGCCATCCGCGGGCCTCCGTCGGCCGAACAAGGTGGCGTGGACATCGTCGCCCTTCCCCCTCTCCGTGCCGCGACACCCGCGACCGGGGGCGCGCCCGCCCGTTGGTATACTCGGCCGAGCCGGCCGAGCATGGCCGCGGCACGACCCGGGGGCGCAGCCAGCCACGCCCCGGCAGCGGCCAGGACGGAGTCGCGGTTGTCTGACGAGTCCCTCTCCCCCCCGATCGACGAACGCCGTGCCGAGGAGGCCGCCCTCCTCCTCCGCATCCGCGAGAAGGACGAGCGGGCGATCGAGGCGCTCTACGCCCGCTACTCCGGACCTCTGTACTCGCTGGCCTACCAGGTCACGGGTGCCGACCGCTTCGCCCAGGAGGTCGTGCAGGAGGTCTTCGTCGCGGTCTGGAAGGACGCCGGTCGCTTCGACCCGAGCCGCGGCGCCCTCTCGTCCTGGCTCTTCGCCCTCGCCCGCCACAAGGCGATCGACCTCGTCCGCAAAGAGGCCAACGTCCGCAAGCACACCGCCGACGTGGACCTCGAGCTCCGCGAGGCCGACGACGACGTCGACCGCGAAGCCTGGCTGCGCCTCCGCCGCGACACGGTCCGGGCGGCGATCACCCAGCTCCCCGAGGCCCAGCGCACCGCCCTCGAGCTGGCCTTCTTCGCCGGCCTGACCCACGTCGAGGTCGCCGAGAAGCTCGACATCCCGCTCGGCACCGCGAAGACCCGGATCCGGACGGCCCTCCTCAAGCTGCGCGACATCCTGGGCCCCAGCATCTCCGAGACGGACCCCCGCGAGACACCATGGATCACCGAACCTACCGCGAGCTAGCCGCCGGCGCGGCGCTCGACGACCTCGACGCGATGGAGCTGGCCTCGCTGGAGGCCCATCTCGGCGCCTGCGCGGCCTGCCGGGTCGACGCCCGGGCGCTCGTCGACACCGCCGGCCTGATGGCCCTGGCCGTCCCGCAGCGAGAGCCCCCTGCCGGGCTCAGGGGCGCCGTCCTCGCCGCCGTCGCGGCGTCGGAGAATCGCCCCTTCGGCGTCCCCGCCGCCATGCTCGCCTACGCCGGGGGCACCTCGACGCTCCGCCGGCCCACCGAGGCCCCGCTCGCGGGGGCCGTCGACCGGCCCGCGCCCGGCGAGGTCGTCGCCCTCGAGGCCGTGCGGCGCGAGCGTGCGCGCTACCGACGGCTCTCGATCGCCGGCCTGGCGGCCGCCGCCGTCCTGGCGATCGCGGTCGGCGGGCTCGGGATGACGGCCGCGGGACTCTCCACGCAGCTCGACGAGACCGCCCGCGAGCGCGACGCGGCTGTCGCCCAGCTTGCCACGAACGACGCGGCGATGTCCGTGGTCCTCGCGCCCGACCATGCCACGGCCACGCTCACGCCGGAGCCGAAGGCGGCCGGGGCAGTCCTGTACGTCGTCTATCGCCCCGGGACGAACGACGCCTGGATGATGGCGGCCGACCTGCCGGCCTCCCCTCCCGGCACGGTCTACCAGCTCTGGTCGGCCGACGTCGCGGGCGTCCATGCCCTGACCACCTTCACCTGCGACGGCCGGCACGCCTGCCTGGCCCCCTTCGGGGTCGACCTCGCCCCGGCGACGGCGGCGATGATCACGCTCGAGCCGGCCGGCGGCGCCCAGGGCGAGCCCGGCCCCCAGGTCGCCTTCGGCGAGCTCGACGGCTGAGCGAGCCTCAGCGGGCGGCGGCGACAGCCCGGCGCGCCCCCTCGATCGCCAGCAGGATCTCCTTCCGCTCGATGCCCCCGGCATAGCCGGTCGTCGACCCGTCCGCGCCGACCACGCGGTGGCAGGGCACGACGATCGAGACGGGGTTGCGCGCCACCGCGGCCCCGACCGCGCGCGCCGCCCCGGGCCGGCCGATCCCGGCGGCCAGCTCGCCGTAGGTGACCGTCGCGCCCCAGGGGATTGCCCGCAGCGCCTCCCAGACGCTCTGCTGGAAGGCGGTGCCGCCCCCGAGATCCACCCGCACGGCCGGTCCATCGGGAATGCCCGCGAGGTGTGCGTCCAGGGCGGTGGCGACCCCGGTGAAGGCGGCGGCGTCCTCTCGCCACGATGGATCGACGGCAGGGCCGCGGCGGTGCCCCGGCAGGTAGCAGCCGGTCAGGATGGTGCCGCCGTCCGGCGCGAGCTCGCCGACGAGGAGGAGGTCCCCGAGCCGGCTCGGGTGGATCGCGTAGAGCGTGGTCATGGGTGGTCTCCGTGCTGGCCGGACGTGGTCGGTGGCGTGGCGGCCGGCTCGGCCGGCGCGAGGGACGCCCAGAGGTGGTGGACGGCGTAGGAGCGCCAGGGACGCCAGCGCTGCGCGAGCGCCGCGATCCCCCGGGGGTCCGGCGGGCCGCCCTGCCGGACGACGGCGTGCCGCAGCGCGACGTCGCCGGGGAGGAAGGCATCGGGATCGCCGAGGGCGCGCATCGCGACGTACCCGGCGGTCCAGGGGCCGACCCCCCGGATCGCCAGCAAGCGCCGGACGGCCTCGGCGCGGTCGGCACCGGCCTCGAGGTGCAATTGGCCCGCAGCGATGGCCGTCGCGACGAGGTGCAGGGCGCTCCGGCGCGCTGCCGGCCCCGCGAGAGACGCCGGGTCTGCGGCGGCCAGGTCGACGGCCGCCGGGAAGAGGTGGGTGATCCCGCCCTGCGGAGCCGCCAGCGCGGTGCCGTGGCCGGCGACCAGGCGGGCGGCCAGCGTCCGCGCCGCCGCCACGGTGATCCCCTGCCCGAGGATCGCCCGGATCGCCAGCTCGGCTCCGTCGACGGCCCCCGGCGAGCGTCGTCCCGGTACCGCGCGCACGAGGAGGCCGAGCAGCGGGTCCTCGCCGAGCGCCTCGCCGACCGCCACCGGGTCGGCGTCGAGGTCCAGGAGGCGGCGGCACCGGGCGACGGCCGGCCCGAGGTCGCGCGGGTCCGCGAGGGCGAGCGTGCAGCGGACGGCGTCGCCCCCGTCGGCGAGCTCCACGACCGCCGGCCCGTGGGGCAGGCGCAGGCTCCGCCGGTAGGTGCCGTCCACGACCTCCTCGACTCCGGGAACGGCCCGCGCCGCGAGGAAGGCCAGGAGGGGCCCCCAGGCGAACGGCACCCGCCGCGAGAGGCGCAGGACCACCCGACCGCGGGGCGCCGGCGGGGCCGGCCGGGGAGCCACGCGCAGGGCGGTCGGGGCCGTCCCGAACACCTCCCGGATCGTGGCGTTGAACTGGCGGAGCGAGCCGAACCCGGCGGCGAAGGCGACCTCGGTGACCGGAAGGTCGGTCGTCTCGAGCAGGAGCCGGGCGACGTGGGCCCGCTGGGCGCGGGCCAGCGCCAGGGGCCCGGCGCCGAGATCGGCGAGGAGATGGCGCCGCAGCTGCCGCTCGCTGTAGCCGAGGTGCCGGGCCAGGCCGGGGACCCCCTCGCGCTCCACCACGCCGTCGGCGATCAGGCGCATCGCCCGCCCGGCAACGTCGGCCCGCAGGTCCCAGGCGGGCGATCCGGGAACCGCGCCAGGGATGCAGCGCTTGCAGGCCCGGAACCCGGCCTCCTGGGCGGCGGCGGCCGTCGGGTAGAAGCGGACGTGCTCCGGACGGGGCGTGGTCGCCGGGCAGCTCGGCCGGCAGTAGATCCCCGTGGAGGTGACCGCGGTGAAGAACCAGCCGTCGAAGCGGGCATCGCGGCCCCGCACGGCGCGGTAGCGGCCGGCGAAATCGAGATCGAGGGTCATGCCCTCAGGATGGCACCCGACGGCGGCCGATGCTCGCGGGATTCGGACATCGCGTGCGGGGCCCTGGCCCGGGCGAGGGCCGCGGCCGCTCGTCCCGGGCCGTGGCCGCTCGTCCCGGGCCGTGGCCGCCCGGGATGACCCGGCGTGAACGAACGAACCCCGGCCGGGCGTCGGCCCGGCCGGGGTCATGCGGCGAGAACGAACGAACCCCGGCCGGGCGTCTGCCCGGCCGGGGTTCGAGGATGGAACGAGGAGCTACTTGGTGCCGACGGTGCCGAGGCGGCGCCCGAAGGCGAGCCCGACGCCGAGGATGGAGAGGGCGACGATGCCCACGAGGAGGATCGGGCTCGTGCCGGCCGGCACGGACTCGGTGGCGCTGTCTGGCAGCGTCCCGTCGACCGTGACGACCACGCCGAGCGCCTGGTCGCCGGTGCCGGCGAGGAGGCCGACCGCGAAGACCGTGTAGTTCTTGCCATTCTCGAGCGCGGTGCCCGAGAGGTCGAGGGCCGGGCTGGCCGGGTCGCCGCCGGTCGGGTAGACCACGAAGTCGTAGGTCCCGCCGGGGAGGCTGAGGTAGTCGGTCGCATCCGGGAAGGCCAGGTTCTTGACCGGCGCGTCGGCGGCGGCCGCGCCCTTGAGGTTGACGTCGACCGCGGGGGTCGTCGGCGAGGCGTGGATGACACGGAGCTTGGCCGTGTCGGACGAGGCAACCGGGTCGTCGACGTAGGCCGTCAGGCGCGGGTCCTCGGTGTCGGCCGCGTCGAGCGTGCCGATCGCGGCCACCGTGTAGGCCATGCCGGACTCGACCGGGGCGTCGATCTTCAGGAGCTCGGTGGCGGTGCCGGCGGCGTTGATGGAGATCGTGTACGTGCCGGCGTCAACCATGAGGTAGTCGCTGACGGCCTTGAAGGTCACGCCTTCGAGGACGACGGCGCCGTCGACGAGGACGTCGACCGCGGGCGCGTCGGGGATCAGGTGGGCCGCGCGGACCATCGCCTTGGCGTCGGCGGCGGCGGCGGGCATGGCCACGCCGAGGAAGAGGGCGCCGCCGAGGGCGAGGGCGGCGAGGGCGCGGAAGCGAGTGCGCATCGGGATCAGGTTCCTCCGTCGTGCGGGTGCCGGTGGGCTCCGGCGCCCCGGCGGGTGTGGTTTCCGCTCGGGTCACCCTCCTAATCGGGCGGCGGGGCCCGGCGGATTGGACCGACCCCGCGCGAGATCAGCGAACGGCCGTGCCGACCAGGACGGCACCCACGACGACGACGGCGACCGCCATCACCGCAAGAAGACGGAGGAGCCCCACGAGCCTCCGGTCGGCCGCGGCCGTCGCGCCCCCCGCCACGGTCGCCCCGGGCGCCCCGCTCCCCTGCGCCGGCCGCTGCCAGTAGCCGGCGAGCGTGGCCCGCACGGGCGGCAGGACGAAGCCGAGCCAGAGCCCGGCGAGCAGCCCACCGACGTGGGCCGCGTTGTCGATCCGGGCGTCCAGGAGGGCCCCGAACCCAAAGCCGATGACGAGGTTGAGGGCGACGAGCGCCCCGATCTGGCTCATGAGCGCCCGGCCACGCCTGTCGAGGACGGGCCGGTGGACGGCGGAGACGGCGATGAGGACGCCGCACAGTCCGAAGATCGCCCCGGACGCGCCGACGCTGGGATAGGGACCACCGACGAGGAAGCTCGCCGCGGATCCGGCCGCCGCCGTCAGCACGTACAGGATCGCGAACCGGAACGACCCGTAGAGCTGCTCGACGAGCGGGCCGACGAGGTACAGGAAGTACATGTTGAACAGGAGGTGGAGCAGGCTGCCGTGCACCAGCACGGGCGTAACCAGTCGCCACCACTCCCCCGCCGCGAGTGCCTGCTTGTCCAGCCAGAGCGCCGTGAGCAGCTGGTTGCCGACGGGCTGCAGGGCGACGATCGAGACGACGATCGTCACGCCGATGATCACGTAGCTCGCGACCGGCGCCGGATCGCCGGTCCGGCTGCGCGAGAACCAGCGGCCGGCCGCGCGCGTGTCGCCCAGCTCCTTGTTCAGCCAGCCCAGCCGCGAGGCGATCTCGGCGCGCTCGTCGGCGGGCGCCCGTCGCTCGGCCTCGACGTAGGCGTCGCGGGCGCCCCGGAGGTCACCGGCGCGAACCCGGGCGGCCGCGACCTGGCGCAGGGCGCGGTAGGTGAGTGGGCTCTCGGGGAGGCGCGCAGCCTGCTCCCAGCACTGGCGGGCGCCCTCCTCGTCGTCGAGGCGATACATCGCCTCGCCGGCCCCGACGAGCGCGGCCGCGGTCAGCGCCGGGTCGGGCATCCCGATCAGGCGCGTGTAGGCTGCCCGGGCCAGGTCGTACTCACCGACCGCGAGCAGCTCGTCAGCCCGCGCGAGGAGGGCGACCGCCGTGGCCCGATCGAGGGGGCCCGGGGCCAGGGGGTCGGAGGTTGTGGGACCGGCCATCCGGTCGACCGTAGCAGAAGGGCGGCCGGGATGCCGCGCGGTAGACTCCGGGGGATGTGCGGCCGCTTCACCCAGCAGCGCCCCAGCGCCGAGCTCGCGGCGCTCTTCGCCGCCGAGGACCTCGCCGCGAGCCCCGGCGGGCGCTTCAACCTGGCCCCTCAGCAGGCCGGCCTCGTCGTGGTGGAGCGCGACGACCTGCGCCGGGCGATCGTCCCCTACCGCTGGGGCCTCATCCCCTCCTGGGCGAAGGACGCGAAGATGGGGAGCCGCCTCATCAATGCCCGGGCCGAGACGGTCGCCACCACGCCCGCCTTCCGCGCGTCGTTCGCGAGGCGGCGATGCATCGTCCCGGCGGACGGGTTCTACGAGTGGGAGCGGATGACCCCGGAGATCCGCCAGCCGAACCTGGTCCGCCGCGTCGACGGCGAGCCGATGGCCTTTGCCGGGCTCTGGTCGAGCTGGCGCGACCCGGCGGAGCCCGACGCCGAGCCCGTGCGGACCTTCTCGATCATCACGACGTCGGCCAACGCGACCCTGGCGCCCATCCACGACCGGATGCCCGCCATCCTGCCCTCGTCGGCCTGGGAAGCCTGGCTGGCCCCGGCGCCGGCCGAGCCCGGCGAGCTGCTCGCCCTGCTCGCCCCGGCGCCCGACGATCTCCTCGTGCGGTTCCCGGTCAGCAGGCGCGTGAACAACGTCCGCAACGAGGGTCCGGAGCTGGTCGTGCCGCTCGGGCCCACCGGGCCAGGGCCGGAGCCACTCCTCCCGGCCTGAGCGCGCGCCGCGGATCAGCCGGCGGCCGGCTCCCAGCCACCTTCGCCCGTGGCGGTCCGGAACGCCTCGGCGGGGGCGATCCCCTGGTCGAGTGCCGCAGCGTACCGCCCCACGACGCCGGCAAACGCGCCGTCCGGATCCTCCCCCGGGGCTTCGAAGACGGTCGCCCGCGCGTAGGCCGGCGGGACCGTCGCGCCGGGCGGCGCGACGACGACCAGCGCCGCATCCCCGAAGGCGGCTGCCTCGGCGACGACGGCAGCTCCGCCGTCTGCCAGCGGCTCCACTGCGACCACGACCGCGTAGTCGCGGATGTAGCGGAGGCCGAGCGAGAGGTCCGCCGCCTCCAGGAGCGGCCCCGGGAGAAAGCCCTGGCCGTTCCCACCGGGCGGCCGGACCGCCGCCGCCTCCGCCTCGGCGATGAGCGCGGGAAGGGGCGGCTCCTCGTCCTCGTCCGGGCCCTCGGAGCGCGGGAGCGCGAGCGGCGTGGGGCGGGCAGGATCCCGCAGGACTGCGAGATGGCCGACGCCGGCCCGGGCCAGGGCCAGGAGGAGCTCCTCCCCGGCGCCGTCCTCGCCGATCTTGGCAACCAGCTCGACGGCCGACCCCGCGGCCGCCGCGGCGGCCGCGATCTCCGGGGCCAGCCCGACGGCCCGGCCGATCCCGCCGGGAGTCGGCGAATACGCTGCGGGGCCCACGACGACGATCACGGCGCCAGCCTAGCAGGACCGCGATGCTGCGGGCCGGCGAGGACGCCCGCCCCGGCGGCGGCCGTGACCGTCCCGGCCGGAAGGCCGTCAGTCCCCGGGCTTCGGCGTCTCGCCCGGCTCGGGAGTCTCCGTCGGTCTCGGCGTCTCGCCCGGCCTGGGAGTCTTCGACGGCTCCGGCGTCTCCGTCGGCTCTGCGGTGCCCGTGGGTCGCGGGGAGGTGCTCGCCGTCGGCCTCGCCGTCGGCACGGCCGTGGCCCCAGGCTCCGGCGTCCTCGCGGCCTCCGGTGTCTCGGTCGGCTCCGGCGTCTCGGTCGGCTCGGGCGTCGTCGCGGGCGAGCCGCTCGGCGCGGGCGAGATCGACGGGGAGGGCGAGCCGCTCGGCGCGGGCGAGATCGTCGGCGAGGGGCTCGGAGTCGGGATGGCCGGGCTCGGGCTCGTCAGCGGTGGAGGTGTCACGTCCGGGCGGTTCAGCAGCCCGCCGAGCGCGCCCACCCCCAGGGCGCCGGCCCCCACGGTCGCCGCCATGAGGACCACCACGAGCGCCATGGCCGGGACCCGGGCCGAGAGCGGACGGCCGCCCGTCCACGCGACGCGCCACAGGTCGCCGAGGGCCGTGAGCACGCCGAGGAACGCTCCCCGGCGGGCGGCGGAGGCGGCTGCCGAGACGGGCCGCGGCGTCGGCTCGGCGGCGACAGCCGCCATCACCCGGTCCGCGAAGCCCGTGGTGGGGGCGACGTCGTCTGCGGCGGCGAGCCACTCCAGCTCGCGGGCCGTGGCCATGATCTGGGCCTGCTCGCCCGCCGTTGCGTCCTCCCCGAGCTCGTCGGAGCGGAACCGGTCAGGGCGCGTCCAGCGCTCGCCCATCAGGCCACCCCCTGGGCTTCGAGAGCCCGGCGAAGACGGAGCAGCCCGCGGTGCAGGTGGGTCTTGACGGTGCCCAGCGGCCGGTCGCTCTGGGTCGCGATCTCGGCCAGCGAGAGCTCAGAGAAGAAGCGCAGGATGACGACCTCCCGATAGGGTTCCTCGAGCGCCGCGACGGCCGTCCGGATGGCCGCGGCTCGCTCGGAACGCACGGCGAGGTGGGCGGGATCAGGCGCGCCACCCAGCGCGGCGACGAGCGCGGCGTCGCCGACGACGTCGCGGCCGCCGGGGCCGCCCTCCTCGGCCGCAGCCGGGCGGGGATCGATCCAGGCGACCGGGCGCCGCCGGCTCGCCCGTCGCACCGCGATCCGCGTCGCGATGCGGGCGAGCCAGGCGCCGAACGGGCCGTCGCCCCGCCAGGTCCCGAGGGCCCGGTACGCGGTCACGAAGGCCTCCTGGGCGGCATCCTCCGCCTCGTGAAGGTCGCCGAGGATCCGGTAGCAGGTCCGGACGATGGCCCGCGACTCGCGCTCCACGAGAAGGCGAAACGCGTCGGCATCGCCGGCGAGGACGGTCGCCACGACGCGGCGTGCCTCGGTGTCGTCGGGCGGGGGCGGGTCACGGTGCTGGAGATCGCGCGCGGTGTCGATCGTTCGGACTCCTGGTGAGGAGCGACCCGCCGGGGGAGGCGTCCAGGGTGACGATACGCCGCGAGGGAGCTGACTCGTCGCGAAGTCGTCATCTCGGTCGTCCTCGCCCGTCGGGTCGCGAGAGCCTCCTGGGTCTGATCGGGGGCCTCAGTCGTCGCCGGGCTCGGGGGTGTCGGTCGGCTCGGCGGTCTCGCGGGGCTCGGGGGTGTCGGTCGGCTCGGCGGTCTCGCGGGGCTCGGGGGTGTCGGTCGGCTCGGCGGTCTCGCGGGGCGAGCTCGTTGCCCGGGGCGTGCCGGTCGCGGCAGGTGATCCGGTGGCCCGGGGCTCGGCCGTCTCGGTCGGCTCCGCGGTCTCGGTCGGCTCCGCAGTCTCGCGGGCCTCGGCCGTCTCGGTCGGCTCGGCGGTCTCGGTCGTCGCGTCGTCGTCCGGCGAGGCTGTCGGGGCCTGCGATGCTCCCGGCGACATCGTGGCCGCGAGGGTGGCGTCCTCGGAACCGTCGTCCGTCGAGAACGTGGCAGCCGGGGCGGCGGGGGTCAGCGCGGCGTTGGCCGCGAATGCGACGCCGGCGACGATGAAGACCGAGATGGCGGCGGCGGCGACGCCGCGCACGATCCCGGGGCGATAGCGATCCATCGAACGAGGTTCCTCCTGGTGCAGAAGCGGGCCGGTCGGCTCCGGTCTCCGCGCCGCCGGTCCACCTGACCGGCCCGCTGCTCCTCCTGAGGCAGGCTCCTCGCGAAAGGTTTCAGGCAGGCTGCCCGGAGCTCGCCTCCTCGTCCCGGACGACCTCCAGGGCCCCGATCCCCAGGGCCTCCACGTCGGCCGCGACGGCATCCGCGTCGCCGACCACGACAACCCCGAGTCGTTCGAGGTCGATGTGGTTCCGGGCGGCCGCGAGCACGTCGGCACCGGTGACCGCCTCGATCGCCGGCCGGTAGCGCTCCAGCTCGTCGTCGGGCAGCTCGTACGTGACCAGCCCGCCGACGGCCGCGGCGACCGGGCCAGGTGTCTCGAAGCGGAGCGGGAAGACACCGACGAGGTAGTCCCGCGCGGCGCGCAGCTCGGCCTCGGTCGGGGCGCTCTCCCGCATGCGCCGCAGCTCGGCCAGCAGGTCGGCGAGCGCGGGCGCGGTCGCGTCGGTGTTCACGGCGGCGCGGGCAGTGAACGGCCCGGCGTGCCGCCGGAAGTCGAACCCGGCGCCGGCTCCGTACGTGTACCCCTTCTCCTCGCGGAGCTTCATGTTCAGCCGGCTGTTGAAGAGGCCGCCGAGGATCGCCGACATGACGGAGACGGCGTGATAGTCGGGGATCCGCCGCGACAGGCCCCGGTGACCCACCCGAAGCTCGGACTGCACCGAGCCAGGGCGGTGCACGATGCGGACCACGACCCCGTCGAGCCGTCCGGCGTCCGGCGGGGCGGGCGGCGCGACGGCGCCCGGCGCGGGGCCGAGGTCGCCGAGGATCGGCTCCAGGGTCGCCGGGAGGTCGAGGCCGCCGAGATCCCCGCCGATGACGAGCGCCGCCCGCCGGAAGCTCGCCCAGCTCCCATAGGCCGTTCCGACCACGCCGGCGTCTATCAACGCCACGGTGTCGCGCAGGCCACCGGCCGGGCGCGCGTACGGGCTCGCCAATTCGTAGATCGTGGCGAGGTACGCCTCCTCCGCCCGGCGAGCCGGGTCGGCCTTCGCCTGGAGGAGATCGTTCAGCCGCTGATCGCGGAGCCGCTCGACCTCGTGCGGCGGGAAGGCCGGCTCGCGGACCACCTCCGCCAGGAGCTCCAGCGCCGGGGCCAGCCGCTCGGCGGGCACGTCGACCCCGATCTTGGTCGCGTCCCAGCCGGCCTCGGCATGGAGCGACGCGCCGAGACGCTCGGCGGCCTCCACCAGCGCCACCGCGTCGCGCCGCCGGGTTCCCTCGGTGAGCGCGCGGGCCGCCAGGACCGTCGCTCCGCCGATCTCGGCGGGCTCGTCCACCGCACCCATCGGGAGGATCAGGCTCGCGGTGATCAACGGCCGGCCGGGCAGGTGCACGGCGTGGACCGGGAGGCCCCCCGAGAGGCTGCCCCGTTCGACGGCCGGGAAGTGGAAGGGGCGCGGCGTGCCGGGGACCGGTCGTTGCCCGAGGGTCGCCTCGAGCGGGTCGAGGGTGCTCATGCCTGGGCCTCCGTCACACCGTCCTCGAGGGGCCCGCCCGGGCTCTCCTCGTCGTCGCCGCCCGCCGTGGCTTCCTCGGTGGGCAGCGCTCCCCCGGCCGGCACGTAGGTCAGGACGACGCGATTGTGGTCCGCCAGCACGTCGGCGGCCGCGGCCCGCACGTCGGCGGCGGTCACCGCCAGGTAGCGGTCCAGCTGGCGGTTGATCTCGTCGGGCTCGTCGAGGAGCGTGGCGAACATGCTCAGGCGGTCGGCCCGCTCGGAGACCCGCTGGAGGGAGCCGAGCTCGTCGGTCTCGATGAGGGCCTGCGCGCGCAGGAGCTCGTCGTCGGTGATCTCGTCGGTCACGAGCCGCCCGACCTCCTCGAGGAATCCCGACTCGACGGCGTCGATCGTGGCCTCCGGCCGGACCGTCGCCCAGCCCATGAAGACCGACGGGCCGGAGGCGAACGGGAGCAGGAAGACCGCAACGTCCTGGGCGATCCGGCCCTCGCGCACGAGGCGCCGGTGAAGGCGGCTCCCCTTGCCGCCGGCGAGCACCTGGGCGGCGATCTCCAGGGCATGGAGGCGGCCGTCCCCCAGGGCGGGGGCGCGCCACGCCGCGTAGATGCGGGGCAGCGGGACGCGATCCTCCACGGTTTCCCGGCGCTCGCCACCGAGGGTCAGCGGCAGCGGGTCGACCGCGAAGGGCGGGATCGCCGGGTTCGCCGCGAGCGGGCCGAAGTACCCGGCAGCCCACGCGCGGGCCTGGGCCGGGTCCACGTCGCCGACGATCGAGAGGACCGCATTGTTGGGGGCGTAGTAGGTCCGGAAGAACGCCGTGACGTCCTCGAGCGACGCGGCGTCCAGGTCCTCCATCGAGCCGATCGTCGGGTGGTGGTAGGGGTGGCCCTCCGGGTAGAGGTGGCCCAGCAGCTTCTCCTGCCAGGTCCCGTAGGGCTGGTTGTCGTAGGAAAGGCGCTTCTCGTTCTTGACGACCGCTCGCTGGTTGTCGAGGTTCTCCTGGCTCAGGGCGTCGAGGAGCGTCCCGAGGCGGTCGGCCTCCAGCCAGAGGGCCAGCTCGAGCTGGTGCGAGGGGACCGTCTCGAAGTAGTTGGTGCGGTCCAGCCAGGTTGTCCCGTTCATCGTCCCGCCGGCCCCCTGGATGAGCGCGATGTGCTCCGCCTTCGCCACGTGGCGGCTGCCCTGGAACATCACGTGCTCGAAGAGGTGGGCGAAGCCGGTCCGCCCGGGCTGCTCGTGCTTGCTCCCGACGTCGTACCAGAGGTTCACCGCGACGACGGGGACGAGGTGGTCCTCGCTGATGATGAGGCGGAGCCCGTTGGGGAGCCGCTCGTCGGTGAAGGGCACGACCGGGACTGGCATGCGGGCCTCGACTGGTGCGGGGGATGGGTCGGCGGACGCGACGCCCGGCCGGTGTGGGTGCCGCGCGATTGTAGGCCGCGACGCCGAAAGGGGCTTGACGGTTGTTGATCTTGGTGTTAGATTTCTGTCTAACAAGTGGACGACACACGAGGAACGCTCAGATGGCCCGCTCCGCTCGCACCGCCGAGGCACTCCGCCCGACCCGGGCGCTCGTCCGCGACATGACGCCGGCCGCGAGCACGCCGAAGCTCGAGGTCGTGCTGGAGGCGCGCCCGGCGATCGACTTCCTCGTCAGCCTCATGCTCGACACCGAGTCCGAGCTCCTGCCCGCCGACCGCGACTGGCACGCCGAGGCGCGGGCATCGCTCTCCGACGCCCTGCAGCGCGACTGCGCCCGCGTCTTCGGCGACGAGGGCGAGGGCAAGGGGATCGGCGGCGCAATGGTGCCGCTCGTCGTGGAGATCCCGGCGGTCCGGACGGCGGCCGACGTGGTCGCCCTGGCATCCCGCATCGACGCCCGCGACCTCGTCGGCGTGCTCGCCGACAGCGACGAGACGAAGGCCGGCATGGACCTCGCGCGACGGGTCCTCGACGGGGAGAGCGAGCTCCGCGACGAGGCCGTCGCGGCATGGCCGGAGCACCTCCGAGCGTCGCTCGGCCGGCTTCTCGACGACCCCGATGGAGAGCTCCGGGCGTTGCGCCGGATCCTCCGCGCCTGGGCGGAGCGGTTCGCCTCGATCGAGGACCGGATCGCGGCGATGGAGCAGCGAGATGTCGACGCGCGGCGGGACGACCTCACCAGGATGCCGCTGGCCGAGTTCGTGGAGCGCACCACGGGCGGCGTCCGCTGGGTCGCCGAGCCCGGCACCCGGCGCCTCGTCATGAGCCCCAGCTACTTCTCCCGCCCCTACAACTACGTCTTCGGCGGGCGCGACTGGCACATGTTCGCCTACCCGCTCGCCGAGTCGGCCCTGGGCGCCGAAGCTGACGCCGTCCCCGCCGCGAGCCTCCGCCTCTTCAAGGCCCTCGGCGACGAGAGCCGCCTCCGGATCCTGCGGCTGCTGGCCTCCGGCGATCTCTACCTCACCGAGATCGCAGATCGGATGGAGCTCTCCAAGCCGACCGTCAGCCACCACCTCGCCCAGCTCCGGGCGGCGGGCCTTGTGACGATGACCGAGGCGGGCGCCCTCACCTACTACAGCCTCCGGCGCGACCGCGTCGCGGAGGCCGGGATCGAGCTCACCCGCCTGCTCGGGGGACCCACCCAGTAGCCGGCGCCGACGGGCGCCACGATCGAACCGCGCAGGCGGTTATGTTAGACAACCATCGAACGGAGGGACGATGAGATGGAAACGAGGGTCGGGCTCGGCGGATCGCCGGCCATGAACGTCTTCTCGAGCGACGAGACGGTCCTGCGCCTCGTCGTCGACGAGCGGGCGGCCCGCCTGCGGGCGGACGCCGCCGCGGAGCGCCTGGCAGGCCCGCGGGAAGGGATGCGCCAGCACCTCGGCCACGCGCTCATGGACCTGGGCCGGGCGATCCACGGGCTCGAGCCGGAGCAGCCGGCCCGCCCGGCGCTCGACGCGTGGTGAGCGCTGGCGCCGGGTTCCCGGCGCAGACGACGGAAGAGGGGGCGCCGCGAGGCGCCCCTTCGACGTGTCGGGGAGCCGCAGCCCTACAGCGAGAGGAGGGCGAAGGCGAGCGCCCCGACGCCCCCGATGGCCGCCGCAGCGAGCGAGATCCGGTACGCCTTCATGCGGTCGGAGTGGCGGGCGGCGGCATCCTCGACGCGCTCGACGCTCCCCACGGCGCCGAAGTTGCGGATGCCGGCCATGCCGAAGCCGGCGCAGAAGCGAAGGCGCGCCTGGAGGAACCCGATGGCGCTCGCGGCGAGCGGGATGCCGACCAGCAGGCGGGCGGTGGTCGGTGCGTCCAGGACCACGAGGGCGACGGCGAGGACGCCGGCCGCGACGAGACCGACGATGCCGGCGCGGCGCCGGCGGGCGATCTCGGCCGGTCCGATGTTGCAGGCGCCGGCGCGGTGCTCGACGGGCGGTGTGTCGAAGGCGATCTCGGGCATGGTCATGCCCTATCTTCGCGCGCCGGCGGTGTCCGGTTTGGGCCCGGAGGCACGCCGGGACGCGGAACCCAGGCGTCGAGCGGGCGCACCTCGGCGAGGCGTGGCGCGAGCTCCGGGTCGATCGCCTCCGCCGCCGCCACCGCGGTCTCCATCGCCGTCAGGCAGAGCACGCCCTCCGCGATCGCCGCGAGGCGGATGTCGGCGGCATCCCGGACCGGCCCCGAGCGTGGCGTCGGGGTGTTGACCACGAGCCGGACGTCCCCCGAGGCGATCAGCTCGATGATGGGGCTCTCACCCGGTCCTGCCGGCGCGCCGAGCCTCGCGACTGCTCCCGCGTCGTGGCCGAGCGCCGCCAGGGCGGTCCGCGTGCCCCGCGTCGCGGCGAACCGGTAGCCCGCCTTCGCCAGCGCCGTCGCCAGCGGGCCCAGGAGCGCCTTGTCCCGGTCGGCGACGGAGAGAAGGGCGAGCGCCCCGCCGGGCCCGGCCGCGGGCGGCACGAGCGACGCGGCGACCAGACGCCTTCGCCGTCGCCACCCGGGCGTCCTCGTGGATTCCGATCACCTCGCCGGTCGACTGCATGAACGGGCCCAGCGAGGGGTCGACACCGCGCAGCTTGGCCGTCGAGAACGCCGGCGCCTTGACGGCGACGAAGCCGGGCGACGGGAGGAGCCCGTTCGGCCAGCCGAGGTCGGCCAGGCGCTCCCCCAGCGCGATCCGCACCGCCAGGTCGACCAGCGGGACGCCCGTCACCTTGCTCATGAACGGCACGGTGCGGCTGGCACGGGGGTTGACTTCGATGAGGTAGACCCCGTCCTCGCGGACGATGAACTGCGCGTTGACCAGCCCGCGGACGCCGAGGGCCCGGGCGATCCGCTCCATCGACGCCACGACGAGCGCCTGGTCGGCCTCCGAGACGGTCTGCGGCGGGAAGATGCCGACCGAGTCGCCGGAGTGGACGCCGGCCCGCTCGACGTGCTCCAGGAGCCCGGGGATGAGCACGGTCTCGCCGTCGGCGACGGCGTCCACGTCGACCTCCACGCCCTCGAGGTAGCGGTCGATCCGGACCGGCCGGTCGGGGTCGACGACGGTCGCCGCGGCGAGCTGGGCGACGAGGTCGTCGCGCGAGTAGGCGAAGTCGATGGCGAGGCCGCCGATGACGAACGACGGGCGCACGATCACCGGGTAGCCGATCCGCTCGGCGAGCGCCTCCGCCTCGTCGATCGAGCGGGCCATCCCGCCCTCCGGCTGGGGGATGCCGAGGCGGTCCACGAGCGCGCTGAAGCGCACGCGGTCCTCGGCCTGGTCGATCGTCTCGAGCGACGCGCCCAGGAGCGGCACGCCGGCGGCGGCAAGGCCGGCGGCGAGGTTGAGCGGCGTCTGGCCGCCGAACTGGACGAAGGCCGGCAGCGGAGCGGCCCCCGGCGGCGTCTCCGCGGCCACGATCTCGAGCACGCTCTCCGCGTCGAGGGGCTCGAAGTAGAGGCGGCTGCTGGCGTCGAAGTCGGTCGAGACGGTCTCAGGATTCGAGTTCGCCAGGACGGCCTCCCAGCCCTGCTCGCGGAGGCTCTCGGCGGCGCGAACGGCGCAGTAGTCGAACTCGATCCCCTGCCCGATCCGGACCGGGCCCGAGCCCACCACGAGGGCCGCGGGGCGGGCCACCGGGGGCGCCTCGGGGGGCGAGCCGGTCGCCGCGTAGGTGCTGTAGAAGTACGGTGTCTCGGCGGCGAACTCGGCGGCGCAGGTGTCGACCATGGCGAAGCCGGGGGCGAGGCCCAGGGCCGCCCGTGCGGCGGCAACCTCGCCCTCCCCCACCCCGGCCAGCTCCGCGATCTCGCGGTCCCCGAGGGCGACCCGCTTGGCGGTCGCCAGGAGCGTGGCCGCGGCCCGCTCCGCCGGGTCGACGAGCGCGGGGCCGGCAGCCCGGATCCGGGCTTCCAGCGCCACGGAGCGCCCGAGCTCGGCGACGAACCAGGGGTTGATCCCGGTCGCCTCCACGATGGCCGGCTCGGCCACGCCGCGGCGGAGCAGAGCGAGGACGCGCCAGAGGCGGTTGTCGGACGGGGCGAGGAAGCGGCGCAGGACGATCGGGGCGGCGCTTCGCTGGGCGAGCCTGGTGCTCTCGCAGGCCTCGCCGTTCTCGTCGATCCAGCGGATCACGGCCTCCGCCTCGTCGGGGTCGCCGCCCAGCGCCGCCCGGAGGTAGTCGAGGGTCGGCGCCCACGCGGGGTCCTCAGCGAGGGGACCGGCGCCCGCCTGCTCCAGGCCCCGGAGCGCCTTGTTGAGCGCGGCCCCGAAGGTCCGGTCGATCGCCATGACCTCGCCGGTCGCCTTCATCTGGCTGCCCAGGGTCCGGTCGGCGCGGGGGAACTTGTCGAAGGGGAAGCGCGGCAGCTTGACGACCAGGTAGTCGAGGGCCGGCTCGAACGCGGCGACCGTGGTCCCCGTCACCACGTTGGGGATCTCCGCCAGCCGCCGGCCCACCGCGATCTGGGCCGCGACCCGGGCGATGGGGTAGCCGGTCGCCTTGCTGGCGAGGGCCGAGCTGCGGCTGACGCGCGGATTGACCTCGATCACGGCATAGTCGCGGGAGTCCGGCGAGAGGGCGAACTGGACGTTGCAGCCGCCCTCGACGCCGAGGCCCCGGATGATCGCCAGTGCCGCGCTGCGGAGGCGCTGGTGGACCGCGTCGGGCAGCGTCTGCACCGGCGCCACCACGATCGAATCGCCTGTGTGGACCCCGAGCGGGTCCACATTCTCCATGGAGCAGACGGCGATGCAGGTGTCGTCGGCGTCGCGCATCACCTCGTACTCGATCTCCTGCCACCCGACCAGGCACTTCTCGACCATGACCTGGCCGATCGGGCTGGCGCGCAGGCCGGCGCGGATCCGTTCGCGGTAGTCGGCCTCCGTCGCCACGATCCCGCCCCCGGTGCCGCCGAGCGTGAAGGCCGGACGCACGATCGCCGGCAGGCCGATGGCGATCGAGGGCGGCGTCGATGCTGGCGGCGCGCGCCTCCTCGGTCGCCCCCTCGACGATCGCCGACGGGGCATAGGGCTGGGCCAGCCGATCGAGGAGATCGCGGAACTGCTCGCGGTCCTCGGCCATCTCGATGGCCCGCAGGGGAGTCCCCAGCAGCCTCACGTTGTAGCGTGCTAGCACGCCAGCATGCGACAACGCCATCGCGAGGTTCAGCGCCGTCTGGCCGCCCAGGCCGGCCAGCAGCCCCTCGGGCCGCTCGCGGGCGATGACGGCCTCGATCGCCGGCACCGTGAGGGGCTCGAGGTAGACGGCATCGGCCACGGTCAGGGTCGGTCATGATCGTGGCCGGGTTCGAGTTGACGAGGACCGTCCGGACGCCCTCGGCGCGGAGCGCCCGGCAGGCCTGCGTGCCGGCGTAGTCGAACTCGGCTGCCTGTCCGATCACGACCGGCCCGGAGCCGATGATCAGGACCGACGCCGGCCGGCCGGGCCGGGAAGCCGCATCGGCGCCCGGCGGCGGCGCCTCCCTCACCCGCGTGCCTCGGCCCGCTCCCGGGCCGCCGCCACGAAGCGGTCGAAGACAGCGAGGGCGTCGAGGGGGCCGGGCGCGCCTTCCGGGTGGTACTGGACGGTCTCGATCGGGAGCGACCGGTGGCGCAGCCCCTCGACCGAGCCGTCGTTGAGGTTCACCTGGCTGACAAGGAAGCCGCTGGCGGGAGGGAGGGTGGCCGCGTCCACCGTCACCTCGTGGTTCTGGGCCGTCACCTGGACGTAGCCGCTCCCGGTGTCCTGCACGGGGTGGTTCGCCCCGTGGTGGCCGAAACGGAGACGGCGCGTCTCGGCGCCGGCCGCCCGACCCACGAGCTGGTGACCCAGGCAGATCCCCAGGAGCGGCCGTCCGTCGGCGATCGCGGCGCGGACCAGCGCCACCGGATCGGCGAGGCGGGCCGGGTCGCCGGGACCGGGCGAGAGGACAACGCCCGCGACGTCCGGCGCCAGCACCTCGGCGGGCGTCGCGTTGTGCGGCAGGACCCGGACCCGGACGCCGCGGCAGCGGAGGCTCCGCACGATGCCCGCCTTGAGACCGAAGTCGACGATCGCCACCAGCGGCGCGCCGGGCTCCGCCGCCGGGTCGCCGACCTCGAAGGGGATCGTGGGCGAGACCGCCTCCACGAAATCCTGGTCCTCCCAGCGCGGGAGGGCGCGGGCCCGCCCGACGGCGTCGTCCTGATCGGTCTCGCCGGGCGCCGTGACGATCCCGCGCAGGCACCCGTGGGTGCGCAGGTGGCGCGCGAGCGCTCGCGTGTCGACGCCGGCGAGCGCCGGGATCCCCTCCTCTCGAAGCGAGGTGGCGAGCTGGGCGGCCTGCTCGGCGACGGCCGCCGTGGCGGTCGCGACGACGAGTGCCCGCAGCCAGGGCCGCTCCGACTGGTCGTCGGCCCTGATCCGGCCGTAGTTGCCGATCAGGGGGTAGGTCATCACCACGACCTGCCCGGCGTACGAGGGGTCCGTGCACACCTCCTGGTAGCCCGTCTGGCTCGTGTTCACCACGAGGTCGCCGCCGGCCGCCGCGTCGGCCCCGAAGGCGATGCCCGCGAAGACCGTCCCGTCCTCCAGGGCGAGCAGGGCCGGGCCCCGCGCCCCGACGCGCGGGTCGACGATCAGCCAGGGGTCCGGGACGGGCGGCTGCACGACGCGGGAGGCCGACGGGCCGCCGCTCATCCAGCCGCCGCCACGGCGCCGGGCCCCGCCACGCCGCCGCGCCCCGACACGAAGACGCCACCGGCCCGGCGGGCGCGGTGGACGGTCGTGCGCGTGCGCAAGCGTGCCTCCTTCCCGGCCTCACCGGACCGGTACGCCGGCCTCGCGGGACCGGCCTCCAAGGACGGCCGAAGGGTAGCACGGGAACCGACCGGGGGGTCAAGGAGGGGTTCCGCTGGGGCGGGATGGTCGGCGCTGGTGCCCTAGTGGACGAGCCGCTTCCCGATGACCCCGCTGACGTGGTTGACGATCCGCTTGCCCTCCGCGACCGTGCGGTTCCCTGTCGTGAAGACGGCGATGACGTACACCTCGTCGCCGGCAGTGACGATCCCCGACGAGTTGGCGACCCAGACCCCGTCCGGGCCCGTGGCATAGCCTTCCTTCATCGCGACCGTCGACCCGGTCGGGCGAGTGTCGCCGACTCCCCATTGCTGGCTGGCCTGAACGTTCTCCATCAGCCCGAGCGCGAGCGCGCGATTCTCTGCCGTCAGGATCGTGCCGGCGTGGAGCCGTTCGAGCAGCGCAGCCATCGCCCTCGGCGTGATCGTGCTCCAGCCCCAGCCCCTGGTGGGGCTGGCCGGGCTGAGGCCGGACACACCGACCTGGCGCATGAACGCAGCAATCCCACCCTGGCCGCCGATCTCAGCGTAGAGCGTCGTTGCGGCGACGTTGTCGGAGTCCTGGATCATCGTCGTGAGCAGCGAGCGCTCGCGGCTGGTCGGCAGCCGGTTCTGTGCTTCGAGCTGGCCGAGCAGCGCCAGCATGATCGGCACCTTGATCGAGCTCGCGGTGACAAAGGCGCGGCTGGCGTTGTAGGTGTACCTGACCCCGCGAGTCACATCCGTCACGGCAACGCCGACGCGGGGGCCGAGCTTTGCGAGGTACGACGCGAGGCCCGCGTCAAGCGCGTCGATGTCTGCCGAGGCCACTGCCGTCCCCCGGTGCAGCATCACGGCGCTCGCAGGCAGCCAGCCTGTGCCGCGCCGCCCGGGCGTTTCCCATGTGACCTCGTACCACGGCTCGCCGTCGACGTTCATCCGTCCAGAGGTGAGTGTCATGGCGAAGTTGGGCCCGAGGTGGACCTGCGCCGGGCCGGCGCCGCCCGCCGCTCGGTGGAGCGTCACCCGACTGGTCGTCCAGGCTGCCGTCCCGGCGGCCGGCCCGCTGTCCGAAGGCGTGGGCATCGACCCGGCATTCGATGCCGGCGCCGGCGGCGGGGGTTCCGTCGGCCCCGCATCGCCGGTTGGTGAGGGGGTCACCGCGATCACGGGCGAACGTCCCTGGGCCGACGGTGGCGCCGGATTCGTGCCGGAAGCCGTGCAGGCTGTCACCGCCGAGGCGAGCGCAACCGCGGCGACGAACCCCGCCAGCCCACGGTGCCTCATCCGCCGGACCTCCTTGCACCTGATCGAGAGCCCGTCTCGCCCCCAGGCCAGCCGTCCGCGTGGCCGGCACTCCTCGACGACGACCTCGCCGCCGACCGTCTGCGACAATCCAAGTATGTGGCACGGAGGCCGGGCAGGCCGGCTGCTGTTTCTTCTCGCGCTGCTCGCCCTCACTGCTGGGTGCGGGTCGGTCCCGACTGGCGGGCTCGCCGGCAACGACGCCGCCCGCGCCCCCGCACTCGCGTCCTCCCCGGGGGAGGCTCCGGTCACTGCACCGGCCGCAGTGCCCTCCGTTGCGCCGTCAACGGCTCCGGCGTCATCCGCAGGATCGTCCCCGGCACCCACGCCGCGCCCCACCGCGACACCGACCGCCAGCGTCGTCGTGCCGATCGTCCCCGTCGTGGACTTCCGCTCGCCGCCGACTTCGGTCAGCCGGGTGCGAAATCGCCGCCATCCTGGCCGGCACCGACAAGCGGTTCAAGAAGCTTGAGCTCGTCGAGTCGGACGCCGCCGGCATCCTCGCCGCGCTCCGCCTGGACCGGCCGGCAGAGCACGGCCGGCTCGTACTCGCCTCCTCGACCCGCGCGCTGACATCCGACCTCGCCGCCCAGACGTCCCGCCTCGGGATCCTCCGCGCGTCGGAGGTGGGGCCGGGCGTGCGTGCGCTGGGTTGGGGCGGGCTGTCCCTCTTCGGTGTGGACCGGGTCCGCAGCCTGTCGGACTGGCCACTGAACGCCAGCCTGAAGGCCGACACCGGGGGGTTCGATCCCGGGCAGACGTGGACGATCGTCGGCGCCGGCGACGTCATGCTCGACCGCGGCGTGTACAAGGCGGTAAAGCTCGACGGCAAGGGCGTGGACTTCCCATTCGACGGGGGGACCGCCGCGATCACGAGCCGGTACTGCTGCTCGACGATGGGTTGGAAGCTGCCCCGAGCCAAGCGCGTGGACACGTCCCCGCTCGTGCGTCGCCTCCTCGAGGGAGCCGACCTGGCGCTCGTGAACCTCGAGGGGCCCGCTCCCGCAAAGGCCCGATATCACTCCAGCGGCATGGTCTTCTCGTTCGACCAGCGCCTCCTCGCCGGTCTCGACCGCGCCGGCATCGACTGGGTCTCGCTGGGGAACAACCATATCGGCGACGCGGGGGGCGCCGGCGTCCTGCAGACGATCGAGGCACTCGACCGGCTGGGGATCGAGCACGGCGGCGCCGGGGCGACGCGGAAGGAGGCCCGTGCCCCGGCCTTCTTCAGCGTCGCCGACGCCAAGGTGGCCATCCTCAGCTACGACTCGATCGCGCCCGGCTACGGGGCCGGCGCGTCCCGGCCGGGCAGCGCCCAGCTCTCCTGGAGAACGGTGCGCAGCGACATCCGCGCTGCGCGGGCCGCGGGCGCGGTCGTCGTCATCGTCTACCCCCACTGGGGCGTCGAGTACAGGGCGGGGCCGACGGCGGGGCAGCGGAGGCTCGCGCACGGCATGATCGATGCCGGCGCGGACCTCGTCGTAGGCAACCATGCGCACTGGGCCGGGGCGATGGAGGTCTACCGGGGAAGGCCGATCTGGTACTCCCTCGGCAACTTCGTCTTCGATCAGACGTGGTCGGAGCAGACGGAGGAGGGTCTCGTGCTGGAGTTGACGTTCACCGGCTCCACCCTGGCCCAGGCGTGGCTGCGCCCGACGCTGATCCTAGACGGAGCTCAACCGAACCTTCTCGACCCGGCGGGTTCGGGGAAGGTCGTCCTCGATCGCGTCTTCAGC
Organism: uncultured Chloroflexia bacterium; assembly: GCA_963709605.1. Classification (GTDB taxonomy): domain Bacteria; phylum Chloroflexota; class Limnocylindria; order Limnocylindrales; family CSP1-4; genus CTSoil-043. Next base: position 232,343 of record CAVPWX010000020.1, read on the forward strand.
GCCTCGGGAGAGCTCCTGCCCTGGTAGGGCCTTCGGGCCGTCTCCGCCGCTCGACGTCGAGCGCCCGGAGGCGGACAGGTCAGCCGCCGACCTTGCTGGCGTTGGCCGCGGCACCCTCTACCGCGGGATGCTGTTGCTCCAGACCTGCTGCAGGACGAACGCCTCCGTCCGACGTCGCGTTCGTGATGTTGGCCTGTGCATTGTCGAGCATCACATACGGGTGGAGGCGGGCTTGGGCGAGGCTTCTGCCGACGAAGGTCAGCTCCACGACCACGCCTTCCTGCGTCTGGCGGCTCCAATCCTGCCCGTTCAGGAAGTTCCCGTGGCTCGAGATGACGAAGCGGTAGCCGCGGTCGCCCTTCGTGATCGAGGTGGCCGACGCCCAGTGCGTTCCGTGGCCGACGACGTGGTCGGCCCCGGCATCGAAGAAGAGCTGCATCTGCTCCCGCTGCCGCGACGTGAAGCTGGCGTGGTACTCCGGCCAGCCCCACTGCGGGACGACGATGACGACGTTGGCGACCTTGCGGGCGGCGGCGATCCCCTTCCGGACCGTGGCCTCGTCGATGTACGCCACGCCGGGGGTCGAGGCGCCGGCCTTCGCCGAGCCGGGGATCTCGTTGAAGCCGACGAAGGCGAAGCGGACCCCTCGCACCTCGAGCACCGCCGGCTCCAGGGCCTCGGACAGGTTCATGCCGGCCCCGAAGCGGGCGATGCCGTTCTCGTCGAAGAGGTCGAGCGTCTCGCGCAGGGCGTCGACCCCCTGGTCGGTCATGTGGTTCGACGCCAGCGTCACGACGTCGACGCCCGCCCCCGCCAGGAGCGGGGCGACCTTCGGGTCGATCGAGAAGACTGTGCCCGTGTCGTGCTGCCGGAACTTCGAGGTCATGGGGCACTCGAAGTCGTTGAGGGTGATCTCCGCGTCCGAGATGAGGGCCCGCACGGCGCCCTCGTTCCCCGTGCGGACGGCGTCGACGACCGGCCAGCCGTTGCCGTCGGGGCCGTCGAAGCGGCGGTCCATGTGGGTCCCGGTGTACTCCGCCGTCCCGCCGTCGAGGACCCAGTCCCAGCCCTTCTCCAGGGTGTTGGCCTGGTGGCTGACGCCGCGGTCGGGGCAGGTGTCGCCGGTGGAGATGAGCGTCCGCACCTCGGCCGGATCGAAGGCCGTCCAGGCGTCCGGGGCCGCCGTCACGGTGGCGACGACGGGATAGTCGAGGGCCCGGACCGACGGCGGCCCGAAGACGTCGGTGCCGCCGACGCGGAGGACCTTCACCCGCGGTGTCACGAGGGCCGGCGGCAGGAGCCCCAGGCGCGGGGTCAGGCTGCGCACGGCCGTCGTGACCTGCGCCGGCGTCCTGCAGGTGGAGGCGTCGAAGGCCACGTCCTCGCCGCCGAGGCTGAGCCGCTCCACGCGGCAGGGGATCGCCACCCGGCCGGCGGCGATCTCCTTGGCCAGCGTGGCCGTGGAGATGCCGACACGCAGGTCGCGGACGTCGGCGACGAGGGAGAGCGGGAGCTCGACCGACCCGGCGGGCGGCAGCTCCGGGGTCGCGGTGGCGTCCGGAGCAGCGGTCGGGCCGCCGGCGGCGCCGTCCGGCGTGGGCGAGGCGCCCCCCGCCGCCGCGGCGGGGCTGGTGGCGGGGCTCGCGGCCGGGCCGGGCGACGCACCTGGAGCGCCCCCCGCGAAGACGGCCGCCCCGACCAGCAGCCCCACCCCGGCCAGGGCGAAGAGCCCGACCAGGACGGTCGTCCCGCTGACCGGGCCCGAGCGTCCCCCGCCAGGGGCTTGGGACGAGCCCCGCCGGGGAGGAGCCGCTCCGCCGCGGCCCGCGCCGCGGGCGCCGCGGGGTTGGGGTGATCCGGCGAGGGGGCGGGCCATCGGGGGGCGGCGGGGTGGCTCGCGGGGTGGCATCGCAGGCATTGTGCCGCAGACGGCGGGAAGGCTCTGGCGGCCGGACGGCGCGATGGCTCGGCCGGCGACCGGCCGGCCGCCCTGCCAGCGGCCGATAGGTCAGTCGCCGACCTTGTACGGGTAGGTCACCCAGCCGTGGGCCAGCGCCGCGTGGAAGTCCGGCTGCAGGTCGACGCGCGATCGGCCGGGCTTGTAGTGGATCACGGCGGTGGTCGGCCGGCCGCCGGCGGCGTGGACGCGCTCGACGACCGCGAGCATCGTCTCGCCCGTCTCCCACACCTCGTCGACGATCAGGATTCGCCTGTCACGCAGCAGCTCGGCATCCGGGAAGTGCCCGAAGATCGGCGCCTCGTGGGTCGCGCCGCCGCTCGTGTAGAACTCGACGCCCGCCACGAGGATCTCGCGGAGGTCCAGGCGGTAGGCCAGGATCCCCGCCGGGACGAGGCCGCCCCGGGTGATCGCGAGGACGAGGTCGTAGTCGCTGCCGACCTGCTCGGCGAGCTCCCTGACGAGGCGGTCGAGCTCGTCCCACGAGACGGTGATCGGTTCGGTCGAGAGCATGCTGGGCTCCTCGGGTGGACGACCGCGAGACGAGGATCAGCTCGGGAGCCGGGGCGTGGTGTGAAGGCGACGAGATCGGCTCCTGGTGCCAGACTACGCGACCCGACAGACGAGCGACCAGTCCCCGTTCTGCAGGACGACCGCCGTCCGGCCGATCCTCCCGTCAGGAAGGCGGCACGGGTAGGCCGTCAGGGAATGGCGGTCGCGCCGAACGAGACGCAGCATCGCGGCTCCCAACCTCTGGGGCAACAGCGGGCGAGCGGCACGTGGCAACGGGCGAGCGGCATGCGAGGCGAGCAGGGCGCGATGGCGGGCGTGGCGCTCATTCTCGCCGCGGTGGCGCTCTTCGTCGACGGACGTGGCGTAGACGTGCGCCAGCATGACCGGGGGACGCATGGGAGGGACCGACTAGCAGTGCTCGCGTCGTTCCCGGGTGCGGGAACGGGCGACGAGGGCGCCGGAGCCTACACGTCGACGCTGGGAATGTCGAACTGCCGCGCTGCCCGGTGCGCGTCCCTAGGGGTCAGCCCGCGCGAACGGCGCTTGCCCGGGGGCCGGCCGCGCCGCGCCATCAGGGCAAGGCCCCGGCTCAGACGAGCGCCACCAGCCCGGACCCCGCCCCGACAACGCCCGAGAGCAGCCCCCCGGCGAGCAGTGGGCGCTGCCATCTCGGGTTGAGCGCCGCCGCGGCGAGGATGACGGCGAGAAGGGCCGCCTTCCAGGCGACAATCCCCCCGATGCCGAGCGCGAGGACGCCCCCGATGAGCGGGTTCACCTCCACCGATGGGCCGTACCGAGCGACCGCGAGGGTGGTCAGCGCGAGGTCGGCCAGATGAGCGGACGTCAGAAGCAGAAGGACCCGACCCAACGCAGCCCTCCGGCACGTTCGCGCAGGTCGGTCCCGCCAGTGGCTCGGCGCGGTCCCGGCGGCCGGGGCGTGGACCGCGCGTCGAAGCCTCCCGCAGCTGCGAACACACGTACCCCGTCCAACCTTCGATGTCCATTGCGGCTGCGACATTCCGGTGTCAGCTGGCACCGCCCCGGCGCGGCGGCCGTCAGCGGACGAATCGAACGGCCCCCACGAGCGCCGCACGGAGCGGGGAGTGACCAAAGCCTCTGGCGGTCCCACGCACCGCAGCACAGACTGATGCGCGCAGGAGGTGGGTTGTGCGCGCACATCCCGGTCGTACCCTCAGCGTGCTCGTCATGGCGGCGGTGGCCGTGGTGTGTGCGCTCGGCCTCATCCTGGCCGTCGAGCCCGGGGCGGCGCCGGCGATCCTGATGATCGGTTTCGTGGCAAGCCTGATCCTCTACGGTTTCGGGTACGTCGTGGAGCGCAGGCGCCACTGGTAGCTCTCGGCTCCTCCAGCACGAACCTCTGGCGGCCGACGGCCCCGGGCTCGTGTGCGCGTCCCATCCCCGCTTCGGGGTCGCGGGGCCAAGCGACGGAGCGGGGCGCCTGGTGCGGGGCGGGTCGTGGACGGGACCTTCGTGGGCTGCGAGGGCGGCTCGGGCTCAGGACCCGGCCCTGCCCGCGAGCGACGCAAGAGCGTCGTTGGCCCCCTCCACGAGCGGCGGGTAGTGGGCGAAGACGATCGTCGCGACGTCGAGCGCGGCCATCCGGCGGACGCTCGCCCGCGCGGCCGCGTAGTCGTCGCTGAAGAGGCGGCTGGCGAAGATGACGCGGCCCCGCTGGACCTGCAGGGTGTCGCCGGTAAAGAGGATCCGGTCGCGCGGCGCGTAGAGGCAGATGCTGCCGGGCGTGTGGCCGGGCGTGTGGACCACCCGCAGGCCGCCGAGGACGGGGAGCACGTCGCCGTCCTCGATCGGGCGGATGTGCGATGGCGGGCGGGTGACCGACGCGAAGAGGCGACCGCGGGACGGGCGCCGGAGGGCGTCGCGGACTCCCACCAGGAGGCGCTCGAAGTCGGCCGGGTGCATGCATACCTCGACGCCCGGGGCCTCGAGCTCGGCGACGCCGCCGGCGTGGTCGGGGTGGCCGTGCGTGACGACGATCCTGCGCAGGTCGGCGAGGGGGCGCCCGAGCTGCGCGAGGCCGACCTCGATGCGCCCGCGCGACCCGGCGACCCCGGCGTCGACGAGGGTGACATCCTCCTCGAGGATCGCATGCACGTTCACGCTCACGGCCGCCGGCACGCTCAGCAGGTTGATCGCGTGGACGCCGGCGGCGATCTCCAAGGCTCGCTCCCGTGCCCGGCTGCTCCGCGCTCCCGGGGGTCGGTCGCGACGGCCGTGCATGGACAGGGTAGCCGAGGGCATCGGCCGCCACCCTGCAGCTCGACGTCGACAACGGCGTTGTCGTTGCTGCCGTCCTGCAGCGTCGCCGGGGTCACGACCTTGCCGACAGGGACGCCCCGAGGGCGCGCGCACGGCGCCAGAAGTCGAGCTCGCCCTCTGGACGAGCCGCGATTGGCCTTCGCCCCATGCCGCGAACCGCGACACTACGTGCCTGAGCTTCCGTGAGTTGACTCGGATCGATCGACAGGAGAACGCCGGTGACAGAGCAGCGGTATTCGGTCAGTCCCTCGGGAGAGAAGTTCCCCCTTCCCGGCAAGGACGACCACCTTGCCGAGATGGCGCGCCTGGAGGAGCTCGTCAGCGCGGCTCGCGACGATGGGAAAGAAGTCGTCGTGGTCATGGGGATGGGGTTCGTGGGCGCGGTGATGGCCGCGATCATCGCCGACACGGTGGACAAGGAGACCGGCAAGCCGAGCAAGCTCGTCATCGGCTGTCAGCGGCCCAGCGTCCGGAGCTACTGGAAGATCCCGCTGCTGAATCGCGGTCAATCGCCGGTCAAGGCCGAGGATCCCGAAGTCGATCCCATGATCGACCGCTGCGTCAACCAGAAGAGGACGCTCGTCGCCACCTCGAACAGCGACTGCCTGGGGCTGGCGGATTGCGTGGTCGTCGACGTGCAGTGCGACTACACCAAGCAGGCGCTGGGCAACATGCGGACCGGCGAGGCCGACATGAACGCCCTCGAAGCGACGATGCGGACCATCGGCGAGAAGGTCAGGCCGGACTGTCTGGTCCTGATCGAGACCACCGTTGCACCCGGCACCACGGAGTTCGTGGCCTGGCCGATCATGAAGAAGGCGTTCGCCGCCCGTGGCATCGAGAGCGAGCCGCTGTTGGCCCACAGCTTCGAGCGCGTGATGCCCGGCCGGGACTACGTCGCGTCGATCCGGGACTTCTGGCGCGTGTGCTCCGGCTGCAACACCGAGGCCCGCCGGCGCGTCGAGAAGTTCCTCCACGAGGTGCTCAACACCAGGGATTTCCCGCTCACGGTCATGGACAGGCCGATCGAATCGGAGACCACGAAGATCGTCGAGAACTCCTACCGGGCGACGATCCTCGCGTTCCTGAACGAATGGAGCCTCTTCTCCGAGCGCAACGGCGTCGACCTGATCAAGGTGATCAAGGCGATCCGCATGCGGCCCACGCACGATAACATCATCTTTCCCGGGCCGGGGATCGGCGGCTACTGCCTGCCGAAGGACGCCGGGCTGGGCTACTGGGCCTACAAGCACATCCTGGGCTTCGAGGATGGTGACGACGTCTTCAGGATCAGCCCCATCGCCATCGACATCAACGACACCCGCGCGCTCCACGTGGCCGGGCTCACGCGCGACGCGCTGCGGAACATGGGACGCAGCGTCGCCGGCGCGGACGTGGTCCTCTGCGGAGCGAGCTATCGGCAGGACGTCGGCGACACCCGCTACAGCGGCTCGGAGATGGTCGTGCGGAAGCTCACCGAGATGGGCGCCGAGATGCGGGTCCACGATCCGTACGTCGATCACTGGTACGAGCTGGAGCTCCAGGACGAGTACCCGGCCCCGGGCCATTCCTGGTCGCGCTTCTTCCGCAACCAGGAGCACCTGAAGGAGATCCGTGTCCAGAAGGACCTGGCTGAAGTGATGCGTGACGCCGAGGCCATGATCCTGGCCGTGCCGCACCAGGAGTACCTCGAGCTCGATCCCCGGCAGGTCGTCGAGTGGGCGGGCAAGCCCCTGGCGGTGATCGACTGCTTCGGCATCCTCTCCGATGACGCCATCCGCCGCTACCTGGAGCTCGGCTGCGAGGTCAAGGCGCTTGGACGCGGACACATCAAGCGCATCAAGGAGCAGCTGCGAGCCGACATGAATGTGGCTCGGTAAGAGCCGGCCGGGACAATCGGCAGCCGTCGCACCTCGGGGTTCGTCGCTCAAACAACAGGCCCTCCGGTCCGCCGGAGGGCCTGTTTCGTGCGTGGGGTCTGGTGAGCCGGGGGAGATTCGAACTCCCAACCTAGTGATTAAGAGTCACTTGCTCTGCCGTTGAGCTACCGGCCCGGCGGAAGTCTATCGCGGGAGGACGGCGCGCGCCATTCTGGGCTGGGGCCAGCGCGCCGACCGCAGTGGGTCGTGCCTCGACACAGGCTGCCGGCCGCTCTCCGGGCGCCCGGGGCGGTCGCGACGACCCGCCGTCCGCCGGCGTCAGACCCGTTCGAAGGCCATCGCGACCGAGCCGCCGCCGCCGAGGCAGAGCGTCGCCAGGCCGTAGCGCCCCTCCCGGCGCCGCAGCTCGTGGAGGAGCGTCGCGACGATGCGGGCGCCGGACGCCCCGATGGGATGCCCCAGGGCGATGGCGCCCCCGTTGACGTTGACCCGCGCCCAGTCGAGGCCGAGGGCCCGGCCGTCGGCGAGGACCTGGGCCGCGAAGGCCTCGTTGAGCTCGACGAGGTCGAAGGCGTCGACGGGCAGGCCGGTCAGCCCCTCGAGCTTGCGGACCGCCTCGACCGGGGCCAGGAAGAGCCATTTCGGGGCGACCTCTGCCTGGGCGTAGCCGACGATCCGGGCCAGGGGCGTCAGCCGCAGGCGCTCCACCGCCCGCTCGGAGGCGACGAGCGTGGCGGCGGCGCCGTCCGTGATCCCGGGAGCGTTGCCGGCCGTGACGGTTCCTTCCTCCGCCCCGCCGCGATCCTCGCCGGCCGGCAGCGCGAAGACCGGCTTCAGGCGCGCCAGCGCCTCGGCGGTCGTGTCGCGGCGGGGGCCCTCGTCGGCGTCGACCACGGTCTCCCGTCCCTTGGCATCGCGGACGGTGACCGGGGCCATCTCGGAGGCGAATCGGCCGTCGTCCTGGGCCGCGACGGCCCGGCGATGGCTCTCGAGGGCGAAGGCGTCCTGGTCGGCCCGGCTGACCCCCTCGCGGATCGCCACCCGCTCGGCGTGGGTCCCCATGTGGCAGCCCTCGAGGGCGCACCAGAGGCCGTCGGCGACGGTGGAGTCGACCAGCTCGCCGCTCCCGAGCCGGTACCCGAAGCGCGCGCCGGGGAGGAGGTACGGGGCCCGGTTCATGCTCTCCATGCCGCCGGCGACGATCAGCTCCGCGTCGCCCGCCCGGATCTGCGCGGTCGCCAGCATGATCGCCTTGAGGCCCGAGCCGCAGACCCGGTTGATCGTCGTCGCCGGGGTCGTCTCGCGGAGGCCCGCGCCGAGAGCCGCCTGCCGGGCCGGCGCCTGGCCGGCCCCGGCCTGGAGGACCTGGCCCATGAGGACCTCGTCGATCTCGGCCGTCGCTGGGTCGAGCCCGGCCCGCTCAACGGCAGCCCGGATGGCCACCGCACCCAGCTCGGTCGCCGGGACGCCGGCCAGCGCCCCGCCGAACCTGCCGATCGGTGTCCGCGCGGCAGAGACGATGTACACGGGGGCCCGGGAGCCGGCGGGCTCGACGCGTGGGCTGACCATGACGCGAGGATACATGGGCCTGCCCGGCGGACGCGCCTCGCCTGCCGCATGAGCCCTGCCCACTGGACGCGGCGTCGGCGCGCCTGCGCGCGACGCGACCGATGGCCCTCGCAGGGCGGTTCCGGGGCAGCCAGACTCCGGAGATGATCGGCGGCCACCCCAGCCCCCACGGTGTTGCCCCGCGCGAGCCCGCCTACCTGGAGCTGCTCGCGTCGGGCGAGCTGGCGCGCCGCTCCCGGAAGGCCGACGACCGGCTCGCCTCGTGCGACCTGTGCGCCCGGTACTGCCGCGTCGATCGCCATCGGTCGATCCGGGGGGCCGTCTGCCGGACCGGCGACCGCGCGATCGTCTCGTCCTTCGGCCCCCATCACGGCGAGGAGCGCCCGCTGAGTGGTCGGCACGGATCGGGCACGATCTTCTTCAGCTGGTGCTCGCTGCGCTGCGACTTCTGCCAGAACTGGGAGATCAGCCGGCGCGGCCTCGGCGAGCCCGTCACGTCGCTCGAGCTGGCGGCCATGATGCTCGACCTCCAGGAGCGCGGCTGCCACAACGTCAACCTGGTCACGCCGAGCCACGTGGTGGCCCAGGTGCTGGCCGCGGTGCTGGTCGCGGCGCAGGCCGGGCTGCGGGTGCCGCTCGTCTACAACACCGGCGGCTACGACAGCCCGGAGGCGCTGGCCCTGCTCGACGGCGTCGTCGACGTCTACATGCCGGACGCGAAGTACGGCGACTCGCGCGTCGCCCGGCGTCTCTCCCACGTCCCCGACTACGTGGAGGTCAACCGGGCCGCGATCCTCGAGATGCACCGCCAGGTCGGGGACCTCCGGGTGGACGCCGACGGTCTTGCCCGGCGCGGCCTCCTCGTGCGCCACCTGGTGCTCCCCGGCGACCTCGCCTCGAGCGAGGCGGTGCTCCGCTTCCTGGCAGAGGACGTGTCGCGCGACACGTACCTCAACCTGATGGAGCAGTACCGCCCCTGCTACCGGGCCGACGAGCTCCCGCCCCTCGACCGGCCCGCGACGCGCGAGGAGTTCCTGCGGGTCGTGGCCGTCGCGCGGCGCCTGGGCCTGCGCCGGCTCGACCCCGGCAGCCGGTGGGCGGTCGGGCGCTGATCTCGCACGGCCTCCGCTCCCCGGTCGGGAGCGGCGAGGCCGTGCCGGCCCCTCAGGTCCGCGGGTAGGTGAAGAAGCCGGCGCCGCTCTTCTGCCCGAGCTTGCCGGCCGCGACCAGCTCCTCCAGGACGCGCGGTGGCCGGAAGCGCTCGTCGCCGAGGTCCGCGTGGAGGACGCGCATGATCCCGAGGACCACGTCGAGGCCGATGAAGTCGGCGAGGGCGAGCGGCCCCATCGGGTGGGCCAGGCCGACCCGGGCCCCGGTGTCGATGTCCTCGGCGGTCCCGATCCCCTCCTCCAGCCCCCGCATCGCCTCGGCGAGCAGCGGCATCAGCATCCGGTTGACGATGAAGCCGGGGCGGTCGGCCGCGACGATGACCTGCTTGCCGAGGTCGGCGGCGAGTGCCCGGACTGCGTCCGTCGTGGCGTCGTCGGTGGCGCTGCCGCGGATCAGCTCGATGAGCGGCATGACGGCGACCGGGCTGAAGAAGTGCATCCCGCAGAAGGCGGGCCGCCGTGTCGGCGCGAGCGCGTCCGCCAGGCGGTCGATCGGGATGGAGCTGGTGTTGGTGGCGAAGAGCGCCCGGCCGGGGGCAAGGCCGTCGAGCTCGGCCCACAGCGCGCGCTTGACCGCCTCGTCCTCGACGACGGCCTCGACGACCAGGTCGGCCTCGGCTACGGCCTCGAGATTGTCGGTCGCGGCGATCCGGTCGAGGATCTCCACCCGGGCGGTCGGGTCCAGGCGCCCCTTCGCGACGGCCCGCTCGAGGTTCCCGGCGATGCGCTCCCGGCCCGCGCCGGCCCGGGCGAGGTCCGGCTCGTAGAGGTCCACGGTGCGGCCCGCGGCGGCCAGGACCTGGGCGATGCCGTGGCCCATGAGGCCGGCTCCCGCGACGAAGGCCCGCTCGATCGGCATGTCCGGCAGCCTACCGCGCGCGGGGCGCCACGTCAGCCCCCGGACGACCCGGCCGAGCCCTCGTCGCCGACCAGCATGGCCAGGAGCTGGTCCGCCGCGGCGTACGGGTCCAGCTCGTGGCGGACGACCGCGTCGAGCGTGGCCGTCGTGCCGGCGGCACGATCGGGGGCCTGCAGGCGTCCCCGCACGCGATCGCCGAGCAGCGCCCAGACGAGGGCAGCCGCGCGCGCCCGGCGCACGGGGATCTCGACGCCGGCCTCACCGAGGCCGGCCCGGTGCCGCGCGATCGCGGCCACCAGCTCGGGCACCCCTTCGCCGGTCGTCGCCGTCGTGACCAGCACCTCGGGCCGTTTCGGGTGCGGACGCTCGGCATCGGGTTGCGCAGCGGTCGCCCCGCCGAGCGCGGCACCGCGGGCCACGCGCGGGCTCGCCGCCACCGTCAGCATCGCCCGCAGCTCCCCGGCCGTCCGCTGGGCGCCCGGCCGATCGCCCTTGTTCACGACCACGATGTCGGCGACCTCCAGCAGGCCCGCCTTGATCGCCTGGACCTCGTCGCCCATCTCGGGCGCCTCGAGGACGACCGTCGTGTCGGCCGCCGCCGCCACCTCGACCTCGCTCTGCCCGGTGCCGACGGTCTCGAGGAGGATCACGTCGAACCCCGCCGCGTCGAGCACCGTCGCGGCCGCCACCGACGACGCCGCGAGCCCGCCCGCGTGCCCGCGCGAGGCCATGCTCCGGATGAAGACCCCGTCATCGGACGCGTACGACTGCATCCGGACGCGATCGCCGAGGAGGGCGCCCCCCGTGATCGGCGACGAGGGGTCGACGGCGATGACCGCCACGGACCGGCCGGACGCCCGCAGCTCGCCGATGAGGGCGGCCACGAGCGTGCTCTTCCCGGCGCCCGGCGCGCCGGTGATCCCGACGAGGTGCGCCCGCCCGGCCCGCGGATGGAGCTGCCGGAGCGCGGCCTCGGCGACCGGCGTCCGGTTCTCGACGGCCGTCAGGAGGCGCGCCAGGGCGCGACGATCGCCCGCCTGCGCTCCCTCGGCCAGGGCGGTGCCGCGAGATGCGGCCGGCTCGGCCACGCGACGGCTCAGTCGAGGTCCCGGACGTGGGCCCGGAAGAAGGCGGCGACCTCGCCGATCGTCGTGCCCGGGCCGAAGACGGCGGCGACGCCGGCCTCGTTCAGGGCCGGGACATCGTCGTCGGGGATGATCCCGCCGACCGTCACGAGGACGTCGCCGAGCCCCTTCTCGCGCAGCAGCGCACAGATGCGGGGAACGAGGGTCATGTGGGCCCCCGAGAGAATCGACAGGCCGACGACGTCGGCGTCCTCCTGGAGCGCCGCGGTGACGACCATCTCCGGGGTCTGGCGGAGGCCGGTGTAGACGACCTCGAAGCCCTCGTCGCGGAGGCCCCGTGCGAGGACCTTCGCGCCGCGGTCGTGGCCGTCGAGCCCGGGCTTCGCGATGAGGACCTTGACCGGTCGATCGCTCATGCCCGGATCATAGCCGCCGGCCCTGCTCAGGCGCCCGGCGCCGCGCGCTGCAGGTGGGCGAGGAACTCGGCCCGGGTCTTGTCGTTCGCCCGGAAGACGCCCAGCACGTGGCTGGTGGTCATCACCGTCCCGGGCTTGCGCACGCCGCGCATGACGGCGCAGAGGTGGGTCGCCTCCATGACCACGCCGGCGCCCTTCGGGCGCAGGTGCTCCATCAGGAAGTCGGCGATCTGCGACGTGAGCCGCTCCTGGACCTGGAGACGCCGGGCGTACATCTCGACGATGCGCGGGATCTTGGAGAGACCGATCACCCGGCCGTCGGGGATGTAGGCCACGGCCGCCGTCCCGAAGAACGGCAGGAGGTGGTGCTCGCAGAGGCTGTAGAAGGGGATCTCCTTGACGACCACCATCTCCGAGTAGGGCACGTCGAAGATCGCGCCGTTGATGAGACGCCCGGGGTCCACGTGGTAGCCGGCCGTCAGCTCGGCGTACATCCGGTGGACCCGGCCCGGGGTGCCCAGGAGGCCCTGGCGGTCGGGGTCTTCGCCCATCTCCCGGAGGATCTGGCGGACGGCGGCCTCCACGCGACCGGCGGGGTCGGCGCGGGTCAGCGTGCCGCCCTCGATGGCCGCAGCAGACACGAGGGCTTCCGGGTCCGGCAGGACGGCGTCGCCGATCTCCGTCTCGATCTCCTCGACGATGGAACGCACGTGGTCGGGCAGCGGCTGGCCGGTCATGGCCGCATCGTAGACCCGGAGGCGGCGGCGAGCACGGCCGATGCCGCGGCGTCGGGCTCGTGGCGGACGAGGTTGTGCCCGCGCCCGGCGAACGACCCGGCTCGGATGGGCGGGCGCCCGATCGCGGCCCGCGCCCGGGCGACGTCGCGGAGGGCGGCCAGCCTGGACCCGTCCTCGTCGCGGGCCAGCAGGGCCACGATCGTCGCCTCGACGTCCGGCAGGACCGCCGCCGGATCGTAGCGCCACATGGCCTCCACCGAGCTGCGAAGGGCATGGGGGTGGACGGCGATCTTGACGCGGCCGGCGGCAGTCTCAACCACCTGGGCCCGTGCCGCACGCTCCTGGTCCTCGTCCCATGACGCGGGGTCGAAGGCCGCGCGGTCGGCCAGCCAGGCTGCCATAGAGGCGAGGACCTCGGGAGGCTCCTCGATCGCGGCCAGCCACTCGTCGGGCGTCGCGCCGGTCGCCGCGCCGAGGTCCTCCCAGCCGCCGTCGACGAGCACGAGCCCAGAGCAGCGCTCGCCCAGCGCGTGGGCCGCCCACGCCGCGATGACCGCGCCGTAGCCGAGCCCCGCGACGACGAAGGGCCCTCCCGGCGCATCGCCCGGGGGCACCAGGATGCCCGATCCCTCTGCCACGGCGATCGCGTCGTCGGCGAGCTGGTCGGGGTCGTAGCCCGTCGTGGGGGCGTCGGAGAGGCCGTGCCCGCGCAGGTCCATTGCCACGACGCGGGCGGCTCCGTGGAGCCGCCTTGCCACGGGAGCCCAGGTCCACGCCGTCTGGGCGAGCCCGTGGAGGAGAAGGATCCCCGGCTTCCCGCCGGCCCGGCCGGCTCGCGCGCGCGCCGGTCCCCGGCCTCGCCCGCCCAGTCGAGGAAGTGGATACGGACCGCGCCCTCCATCTCCACGAGGAAGCCCGCGGGGGCGGCACCGGCATCCGGGCGGGGGGCGGGCGGCAGGTTGAGCGGCGCCAGCCCGGGGCCGCTGAGGGGGTCCATCGCGCCGTACGATAGCGCCGCCATGCCGAAGCGCCGCCGGGGGATCCCCGCCGCCGATCTCGCCGCCCGTCGGCGGCGCCGCGAGGCGCGCCACTCGCGCTTCGAGGACCTCGTGGATCGCGCCCTGGCCGGCATCCCGATGCCCTTCGCCGCGGCGCTCCGCGAGGTGGCGATCGTCATCGCCGACGAGCCGTCGCCCGTCCAGCGCCGCGAGAACGGCCTCCGCGCCGACGAGACGCTCTACGGGCTCTACGACGGCACGCCGCGCACGGCCTGGGGCGCCGACGACGTCCCCTTCCCGAACACGATCACGATCTTCCGGTTGCCGCTCGAGGAGGACTTCCCGGACCCGCTCGACCTCGAGGACGAGGTCCGGATCACGGTGATCCACGAGCTGGCCCACCACCTGGGCATCGACGACGACCGCCTCGAGGAGCTCGGGGTCGACTGAGCCCGGGCGCCGAACCGAGCCAGCACGCCCGCCGCCGGGGTGGCCGTCGGGCCGTGCCCCGTCCTCGCGCAGCTAGAATCGCATCCATGTCGGTCCTCGACGATGCGCCACAGGTCCATGCCGATGATCGCGCCACGTGGCGCGCCTGGCTCGAGACGAACCACGCGACTGCGCGCGGGGCCTGGCTGGTGACCTGGCGCGCGCGCGCCGGCCGGGTCCGCCTGGAGTACGAGGCCGCGATCGAGGAGGCCCTCTGCTTCGGCTGGGTGGACAGCACCGGCGGTCACGTGGACGACGAGCGCGGCAAGCTCTACTTCGCGCCGCGCAAGCCGCGCAGCGTCTGGGCCGCGTCGAACAAAGCGCGCGTCGAGCGCTTGATCGGCGAGGGCCGGATGGCGCCTGCGGGCCTGGTCGCCGTCGAGCGCGCGAAGGCGGACGGATCGTGGACGATCCTCGATGCCGCGGAGCGACTCGAGGTTCCCGGCGACCTCGCGGCGGCCCTCGAGGCACGACCCTCGGCGGCGGCCAGCTTCGCGGCGCTCCCGCCGTCGGCGCGCAAGATGCTGCTCGGCTGGATAGCGGTCGCGCGGCGCCCTGGGACACGCGCGGCGCGGATCACGGAGATCGCGGAGGCGGCCGCCCGCGGCGAGCGGGCCCGGGCCTGAAGCGGGGCGCGCCACCGCGCCACCGCGCCCGGCTCCGAGCCCGGCGGCCCGAGGCGGCGTGGAACGACGGGTGGCGCGGGGCTGCTCAGGCGTCGGGCAGCCGACCGGCTGCGGAGACGAGCTCACCGAAGCGCGCCAGGTCCACGTTCCCGCCGGAGAAGATCACGCAGACCCGCTCCCCGTCGCGGAGCGGGATGCGGCCGTGGAGGACCGCGGCGAGCGCGGCGGCGCCGGCCGGCTCGAGAACCTGCTTCATCCGCTCCGCGGCGAAGCGGAGGCCGACGAGGATCTCGGCGTCGTCGAGCAGGATGATGTCGTCGAGGAGCGCGCGTGCCAGCGCGATCGTCGTGGCGCTGGCGAACGGCGCGTTGAGGCCGTCGGCGATGCTCAGCGGGCGGATCGGGACCGGCTCGCCGGCCGCGAGGCCGAGGGCCAGAGCGTTCGACGTCCGCGGCTCGACGCCGAAGACGCGGGCGTCGGGCCGGCGCCCCTTGACGGCCGCCGCGACCCCGCACGCCATGCCGCCCCCGCCGACGCCCGCGACGACGACGTCGACGTCGGGCAGGTCGTCGACGATCTCGAGGCCCACCGTGCCCTGCCCCGCGATGGTGTCGAGGTGGTCGAAGGGGTGGACGAAGACGAGTCCGCGCTCGTCGCGGATCCGCTCCATCGCGGCCCACGCCTCGGCCGTGTCGGCACCCTCCAGGATGACCTCGGCCCCGTAGCCGCGGCAGGCATCGATCTTGGAGCGCACGGCGGTCTCCGGCATCACGACGACCGCATGGACGCCCAGCAGGCCCGCGGCCACCGCGACTGCGGCGGCGTGATTCCCGGCCGAGATCGCGATCACGCCGGCGTCGTGCTCGGCGGGCGTCAGGCCGGCGATGCGGACGGTGGCTCCCCGAACCTTGTAGGAGCCGGTCCGCTGCAGGTGCTCCGCCTTCGCGTACAGCCGGCCGTCGCCGATCCGGGCGCCGCAGGCCGCTTCCACCACGCGGGCGGCCGTCGTCGAGGCGAGCAGCGGGGTTCGCTCCACCTTCCCCGCCAGGAAAGCAGCGGCCGCCTGGATCCGGTCCAGGGTGAGGTCCGGCCCTGCATCCTGCCCGCGCATCGGGCGAGTATGGGTCCTCGCCGGGCATGACGCGATGCGCGGGGCGTGAGGCGACGCGTGACGCGCTGCGCTGGGTGTCCGCCGGGCGCGCTATCCTCGGCGCTACGCTCCCGCCGACCCAGCGCCCAGACGGAGGCTCCTGCGATGCCCGGCTTCACGCCGTTCACTCGGAACTACACGGACCTCTCCGACGAGAATGGCTACCAGTTCGAGTTCCGCTGCGACCACTGCGGCTCCGGCTACCGCAGCGAGTTCATCCGCTCGAACCTCGGGACCGCCGGCAGCGTGCTGTCGGGCGCCAGCAACCTGCTCGGCGGGCTGTGGGGCGCCTCCAACGCGGTAGGCAGCGCCAAGGACCTCGTGGACCGCGACGCGCGCGACAAGGCCCTCGAGAAGGCCGCCAACGAGATCATGCCGCTCTTCACCCGCTGCGCAGCCTGCAGCGCCTGGGTGGACGAGACCTGCTTCAACCGCGACCGCAACCTCTGCACGAGCTGCGCCCCGAACCTCGCCGCCGAGCTGGAGCGTGAGCGGTCCTCGGTCGAGATCAACCAGATGCGCGACGCCATGCGGGACCAGACGGTCTTCTCGGGCGACACGTCCGCCCGGCGGACCGTCTGCCCGAGCTGCGACAAGCCGGTGGGATCCGAGAAGTTCTGCGCCAACTGCGGGACGCGCCTCGGCACCGACCACTGCACCCAGTGCGGGGCCGAGCTGCCCACGGGTGCCCGGTTCTGCGGCAACTGCGGGACGAAGGTCGGCTGAGCCGGCCCACCCGATGGCACCTCGGGGCGCGGACCTTCCGAGCTACGCCGGCGAGATCCGGACGCCGGGCGGCGCAGCCCTGCCCGGAACGGTCACCCTCGACGAAGAGGCCGTGATCCTGGCGCCGGACGGCGGGCCGCCGCGGCTCGTCCCCTACCGCGACCTCGCGATGGTGGCGATCACGGACCTCGTCGGGCTCGTCGCGACGGGTGACGGGCCGGACGCCGAACGCTGGCTGCTGGAGCGGTTCGGCGCGGCGACCGGCCCGCTCATCGGAGCCCTGCGCGAGCGACGCCTCCGGCAGCGACTCGCCGACGCGCTGGTCGCCCTGCCGGACGGCGAGCCGGTGGAGCTGGTGGAGTACGCCCGAGGGGACGGCACGGCTCCCGAGCACGGGATCGCCCAGATGGCCGTCGATGGCTGGGGCGTGACCCTCGCCCCGCTCGACGAGCGACTTCCCGCTCTCCGGGTCCGGCGCGCGGAGATCGGCGCGGTCGATCTCGTGCCCCAGGCCGGCGGCCTGCGCGTCACCGCCGCCCGGCGGCGGATTCGACCTGTTGCGCCTGGGCGCAGCCGCAGCCCGCCACCGCGACCGCCTGGCCGACCTCCCGCGGGTCGCCCGCCTCGATGCGGCCGCGATCCTCGGCCGCCTCGTGCCCGACGTGCCGTCCACCACGCTGGCTCGAGCGACGGAGGCCCTCGTCGACGGCCGCCCGGCGTCGCCCGCCGACCTCGGCGAGGCCTGGGCACCCCTGGAGCGGAGCGTGCTCGGCGAGCCGACCTTCGAGGCCTCGTACCTCGCCCTCCGCGATCGGGCCGGAGGTCAGGAGGCGCTCCGCTGGCTGGCGCTCGCTCCGGAACGTCCCGGTGACCCGTCGAATCATCGTGCCTGGTTCCTCGTCGCGCTGCCCGGGAACCTCGTGGCGCTCGAGCTCGTCAGCGAGGGGGCGCACGCGACGTACTGCTTCCGTGCAGGGCCGCGGGCGACCTTCACGGGCGGGGCCGGCCCGGCGGGGATCGAGGCGGCCGCGGCGAGCCGCGCGGTGGCGCAGGTCTCGGCCGCCCTCGTCGACGCCCGATTCCTCCGCGAGCCGATCTCCATGCCGGACGACCGGCTGGCGACGCCGGATGGCGTCCGCTACCGGCTCGCGTTGCACGCGATCCCGTCGCTGGCCGCCGCGCGCCGCGAGTTCATCGCCCGCCTCGTTCACCGCGACCACGCGGGCTGGAGCGCCGCCCTCGACGATCTCATCGCCTGGCATGCCAGGTGTCGCGACGACGCCGCGGCCTGGCCCGGCCGCGCTGCCGAGGAGGCGCAGGTCGCCGAGGCGGCGGACGGCGGGGGCGCTGCTGGATGATCGATGCGCGCCGCGTCCCTGCCGCCCGGACCTGAGGAGCCCCGATGCCGACGTTCAAGCACCCGTGCCCCGCCTGCGGCAAGTACATCGCCCGGGACGTGGCCCGCTGCCCGTTCTGCGGTGCCATCGATCCGTTCGTGGCGGGTCGCTGCCCGAAGTGCAGCGCGCCGATCGACGACCCCGGCTGGATCGCCTGCCCGAAGTGCGGCACCCCGTTGAAGGCCGGCGTCGCCGATATGCCGGGCGCGGTCCCGGCAGCTCCCGTGGCCGGCGCGGCAGCTCCGTGGCCGGCGCGGCAGCTCCCGTGGCCGGCGCGGCAGCTCCGGCCCCGGCTGCGCCTGCTCCACCGCCCGCCCCGGGGCCCCTCAGCTGCACCGGCTGCGGCACCGTCCTCGCCCCCGGCGCCCGCTTCTGCGCCAGCTGCGGCACGCTCGTCCGCTAGACGCGAGCGCGCCGGCCATCCCCGCGGCCGGTCCGGGCCACGTCCCGCCCCCGCGGCCGGTCCCGGCCTCGCCCCGCTCTCACTACTTGCGTTGTTGCGCAAATGGTGAGATGCTTCGGCCGTGGACATCGCAGCACCTTCGAGCGACCTCGACCGGCAGCGGGCCGCCCTCATCGGGCGGGCCCTCGCCGATCCCAAGCGGCTCTGCGTCCTGGAGACGCTCGCCGCCGGCGAGGCCTCGGTCTCGGAGCTGTCGGTCTGCGTGGGGTGCCATGTCCCCAACATGTCCCAGCACCTGGCGGTGCTGAGGACGGCCGGGCTCGTGACGACCCGGCGCGACGGCAGCACCGTCTACTACCGGCTCACAGACCCCATGGTCCTCGAGGCCTACCGACTCATCCAGGTCCTGGCCCGCTAGGGTCCGGATCGCGAACCCGCGACGCCGGGAGAAAGGAACCTCGCCACCGATGGCCGAGATCAAGCACGCGACGGATGCCACCTTCGAGGAGATCGTGCTGCACGCCGAGCGGCCCGTCATCGTCGACTTCTGGGCCGCCTGGTGCGGGCCCTGCCGCCTCGTCGCGCCCGAGCTGGAGAAGCTCGCCCAGAAGTACGACGGCGCCGTCGACATCGTCAAGGTCGATGTGGACGCGAACCCCGGCCTGTCGAAGGCGTTCAACATCATGAGCATCCCCACGATCGCCTTCTTCCCCGGCGAGGGGAAGCAGCCGATGGGCGTCATGGGCTTCCAGCCGGCCGAGCAGCTCGAGTCCCGCTTCGGCCTCGCGGAGTACGTCAAGCCTCTCAACTGAACCGCCGGCCGGGTCTCTCCTCCGCCGACCGCAGCGCGCTTCCACCGCCCCGCCGGGTCCCCCGCCGGGGCGGTGCGATTCCCGGGTCGATCGATGGGCACGTCTCGCCGGGGCCTCAGGACGCGCCGACGTCCTCCGCTGCGAGCCGGACCGCGCTCTCGAGCCACGCGATCGCCCGGTCCCGGCCGAAGTCGTCGAGCTCGCCGGGGCTGAAGCACACCCAGGCGCGCCCCCGCGGCGAGGGCACGACATCGGGCGTGCGGAGGGCGGCTGCGGCGACGGCCGAGCGGAGGCGGACTTCCATTGTGCCGGGCCCAAGGACCGCGACGACAGCACCGCCGGCGAGCACCTCGCGGCCGGCCGGCGTGTCCTGGAGCACCACGCCGGGAAGCCGCGCGGCGTGCCCGGCTAGCAGCTGTCTCGAGGGTCGCCCGGGTCACCCGGCGGCTGCCAGGACCGCCTCGAGGTCGGCCGCGTGGTCGGCATAGTGGTCGAGCAGCTCCTCCTCGAAGAAGCGGCCGAAGACCGGGTGCTTCACCCAGCGCGTCTCGGGGACGACGGTCAGGTAGCCGCGCAGCTCGCCGGCGACCTCGCGCGCCCGGCGACGGACCTCCTCGTCCGGGAGCCCCCGCCAGGCCGCCGCCAGCTCGTCGTTCACCGCATCGCCGCGCGCCGCCCAGGCTGCTTCCATCGCCTCGTACGAGGGGCTCCGATCGCCCACTGCGAGCTCGCGCGCGACGTCGAGGCAGTGGGCCTGGTACGCGACGAGGTGGCTGAGCAGGTCCCGCGCGGACCAGCCGTGGGCGCCCTCGACCGGCGCGTCGAAGTGAGCCGTCGGGATGCCGAGGAGGGCCTCGAACGGTCGCCAGGCGTCGCGCTCGTCCTCCAGGAACGAGAGGGCGTCGAAATACATGATCGCAGAGTAGCAGGGCGCCATCCGCCGGGGAGGCCGGGGCGAACGGATGGTAGAGTCCGATCCGATGAGCAGCGACCTTCCTTCCCTCCCTCCCATCGACCCCGCGCTGGCGGGCCAGCCGGCGCCGGCGACCACGCTGACGCCGGAGCTGCTGGCCGGGCTGCTGGCCGATGGCGACGACGAGCTGGCGGCGTGGGTTCTCCGCAGCGCGCTCGAGGAGCGGCGCAGGGCGGAGGTCTTCGACGGCCTCCTGCGGGATGCGATGGCGCTCGTCGGCCAGCGCTGGCAGGAGGGTCGCTGGACGATCGCCGAGGAGCACCTGGCCAGCCAGACTATCCTCCGGGCGCTCGACCGGATCCGGCTCCCGGCCGGCCCCGTCACCCGGGTCGGCCCGCTGGCCGTCCTCGCCGGCGTCTCCGGCGAGCACCATGGGATCGGGCTGGTCTGCCTCGACCAGGTCCTGCGCGAGGAGGGCTGGACCGTCGCGAACCTGGGGGCCGACGTCCCGGCGGCGGACCTGGCCCGCTTCCTCGCCCGGAATCACGCCGAGCTGGTGGCCTTCACGGCCTCCCTCCCCGACCGCCTCGGCTCGCTCCGCGAGTCGGTCGCGGCAGCCCTGGCGGTCCGTCCCGACGACCCGCTCCCGGTCATGGTCGGCGGGAGCCTCGCCGGGGACCAGGCGCTGATGAGCTCGCTGGGCGTCTCGTGGGCGGGGACCTCGCTGGTGGCCGCGGCGGCGTTCGCCGGCCGGCTGGTGGAGCGGGCCGCGGCGCGGGCGGTGACCGAGGTCCCCGAGCTGCCCTGACGTTCGCCCGGCGCCCGCCCCTCAGCGGTAGGCCGCGATCGCCGCCTGGAGCTGCGCCTCGTTCACGTCGACCGCCACGACGACCTGCACCACCGCCGCGTCGTCCGAGCCCCACACGACGATCGCCTGGCGCGAGTTGCCGTTCACGACGTCGATGCGCCACGCCGGCCGGCCGTCGACCTCGAGCGTCGTCGCCCGCACGGCTTCGGTCCGGCGAGACCGATCCGCGGCCTGGCGGTACTCCTCGGCGAGGAGCGCCGGGGTCAGCCCGTCGCCCTCGAAGGCCCCGAGCTGGATCCCCCCGCGCTCGCCGGCCTCCCAGATCCCGCCGCCGAAGCGGACCTCGGTGACGCCGGCCTCGTAGACCGAGCCCAGGGTCTCCGCCGCGCAGAAGCGACCCGAGTCGCGGCTGGCGGCCGGCCGTCCCTCGATCTCCAGCGGGATGCGGTCCTCGAGGGCCGGGTAGGCCCCCTTCATCTGCTGGCGCGCCGCGCCGTTGCAGGGCGTGGCCGGGTCGAACGACGCGCTTGCCTGCTCCGGGCCACAGGCCGCGACGAGGGCGGCGATCCCTAGGAGCAGGACGAGCGGCGCGACGAGCGCGCGCAGCGTCGCGCGCGACCGGTGGGTTCGGGATGCCATGCCGCGAGCCTACCGCGAACCGCGGCGGGGCGCCGTGAGGCGCGGCGGGGCGCCGTGAACCGCGGCGGGCGTGCGCGCGCGCACCGGACGACCGTCCGGGGCGGTGCCTGCGCGCCATCGACCTTCGACCCGTACGCAGCGGGACGAGCCTCCCATTGCCCCCGCTTCGTGGCGGGCGTACGGTTCTTCCGTCAGCCGTCGGCGCGACAGCCGGGAGCAACCTGGGGCGTCGGCCACGGACCGGGGACGGGAGACGCACGGTCGTCGAGGACGCCGGGGGCGACGTCGAGGGTGGGTCCCGCCGCTCCCGGTCACGAGCCGAGTAACCACGGTCATCCGGCCAGCAGGCCCGGACGCGACGGCGGCGGCGGACTCATCGGCCGGCGGGCCTCTTCCCGCCGGGACCGGACCACGAGCGATCACGGCGGGGCGCCCGGCGCGGGGCGCCCCGCGGCGCGTCCGGGAGCCCCGGCGCGTCCGGGGAGCCGCCGGCTCGCCCGGGGAGCCGCCGGCTTCGGGCGGGCGCCCGGGACGGAGCAGTCCTCAGGGCGCGGCGTCGGCCTCGGCGGCCGCGGCCACCACCCGCGCCGCGTCGAGCAGGTCGGGGTCGCGGGTGATCGCCCGGGCGAGCCAGGCCACGTACGTGGGCTCCAGGGCGGCGATCTCGCCCAGCGTCCTGCCGTGGAACTTGCCGAACGTGACGGTCGTCGCCGCGGCTTTCTCGAGCGACGGGAGCGGCCGGCGGCGGCTGCGACGCGATCGCAGCCGCTCGAGGGGACCCGTGGGATCGGAGGCCCGCGGCGGCTCCACGGGCGCCGGCCGCGCCTGCGGCGGACGCGTCCCGCGCGGGTGGTGACGGTACCCGTCGCCGCGCGGCGTGGTCGTGGCGTTCCTCGGGCGCATGAGGTTGCTCGTGTCGAACCGCGCGGTGACCGGTCGCGTCGGCGCGGGCGGCGGGGGCCCGGCAGGGCGAGCCGGCTCCGCGGCCGGGGATCCCGCCTCGCCGGCAGGCGCGCCCGCTCCGCGGCCGGGACCGCGCAGCGGGTGCACAGACGGCCCGCCTCGCCGGCGCAGGTCCGCGTAGGCGGCGTTGATCTCGGCCATGCGGCGGGTCGCGGCCCGCCGCTCGGCCGTGTTCGCCGCGAGGTCCGGATGGTGCTCCCGGGCAAGGCGCCGCCAGGCGGCCTTGATCGTCGCCTGGCTCGCCTCCGGGGCCACGCCGAGCACGGCGTGGGGGTCACGTCGGACCATCCCCCCATCCTAGGCGCTACGCTTGCGCCACGCGCGGCGAGTCGTTGCGGCGCCACGCCTGCCGGCCCGCCGCGCGGTCGTGACGGAGATCCGCGTCCACCCGTCACCTCGCCGGACGACCCAGAGGAGGCCCCGATGAGCGGATCCGACGACTCCCGGCCCGACGGTCCCGCCCCGCAGCCCGCGCTCGGGACCTGGGAGGCGATCGATTCCGTGCGGGTCGTGCGGGAGTTCTCCCCGAGCCCCCTGGAGCCCTGGGTGGTCGAGCGCCTCCTCCACGCGGGCCGCCGGGCCGGCAGCTCCAAGAACCTCCAGCGATGGGCCTTCATCGTCTGCCGCGACCAGGCACGCCTGGCCGAGCTGGCGACGCTCGGTCCCTGGGCCGGCCATCTCGCCGGCGCCGCCGTCGGCATCGCCCTCGTGACCCCCGACCCGGGGTCGCAGGACTCGCCGCTGTCGGTGACCTGGGACCTGGGGCGGGCCGCCCAGAACATGATCCTGGCCGCCTGGGAGCTCGGCGTGGGCAGCGTCCCCGCGACCGTCTACGAGCACGACCGCGCCCGGGAGCTCCTCGGCTATCCCGCGGACTGGCATTGCGAGTACATCCTCTCCTTCGGCTACCCGGCCGACGAGTCGGTCCTGGCCGCACCGAAGCGCGCCGGCGGCCGGAAGGCCCTCGACGAGCTGGTCCACGAGGAGCGCTGGTAGGCGACGGCGTCAGTCGGGCGAGATCATCCCCGGCGCGACCTCCATCTCGGGCTCCGCCTCCAGATCGAGCGACTCGCCCGCCCCGCGGGCCTCGGGGGCCGGGGCGCCGGCCGCCAGGTAGGAGGCCAGCGCCGCGTCCAGGCCGACGTCCTGCCGGAGGCGCTCCGAGAGGAGCCACTTGTGCTCCAGCAGGTCGCAGTACGCCTGGAGCGCGTCGCGCGTCGGTCCGATGGCCGGCGCCAGGCGCTCCAGCGCCGGCCCGAGGACCTCGGCCTGCCAGCGCCGGGCCGCCTCCGCCGACGAGAACCGGTGCTGCTCGTAGAACTCCAGCCAGGCCCGGTACTCGCGAAGATCGTTGAGCAGCAGGCGCGCCTGGCCCTCGAGGGCGACGAGGCCGGTTCGCCGCTCCAGCTCCCGGGCGTGGAAGTCGCGGCGGGTGACGGCGGCGCGGAGGTGGACGCGGCCCTCGGCCCCGGGCTCGAGCTCGATCTCGCCGACGGCGAAGCCGAGGTCGTTGAGACGGCGCACGTGGACCTGGATGGCGAAGCGGTCTCCGGGCTGGATCTCGACCTGGCGGAACAGCTCCTCCCAGAGCAGCGTGTAGCGCGTCCGGACCGCCTCGGCTGCCTCGATCTGCTCGTCCATCGTCTCCGGCCGCCCCTGGAAGGCGGCCAGGTCGGCCAGCCCGAAGGCGACGTTCTCAACGAGGACGTCGAGGTCGTAGGCGCGCTGCCCGTCGGACAGGACGGGATGGACCTCGCTCGTCTCCGCGTCCACGAGATACGCGGCGTAGGTGTCGCCGTCGCGCCGGAAGAGCGTGTTGGCGAGTGAGCAGTCGCCCCAGTAGACGCCTGCCCGGTGCAGGTCGACGAGCAGCCCGGCCATCGCGTCGAGGAGCCGGTCGCGATAGCCGCCCGGCTCCAGCGAGACACGCATCAGGAGGCGCCGGTACTGGAGCGAGTGGCGCAGGAACTCCGTGACGAGGATGCCGGTCTCCTCGTCGGTGCGCTCCGCGAAGCCGATCGGCCGGACGGCCGGCAGGCCGACGTGCTCCAGGTACAGGAGGGCGTCGTACTCGCGGCGGGCGATCTCGAGCGGCTCCTCCTTGAGCGCGTAGAGCGTCCCGTCGATCACGACGAAACGCACGAGGTGGCGCGACGGACCGACCGGCAGCTCGCGGAGGACGACGCGGTCGGGACGCCAGTCACCGAGCGGCAGCTCCCACGGAAGGTCGAGCAGGCCCTCCGATGGCTCCCGGAGCCGAAGACGGGGGAAGGCGGCGTCGCTCAGCGACGCTTCCGGAGGTAGGTCGTCAGCGAGGCGTCGAAGCCGGCGGCCTCGAACAGCCGCCTCGCATCCAGGCGATGGTGGCCGGCGGTCACCTCGACGAAGGCGGCCCCGGCGTCGGCCGCGATCCGGTCGACCTCGGCGAGGAGCGCCCGGCCGATCCCCCGCGAGCGGACCGAGGGATCCACGACGAGCGCGATGACCCGCGCCAGGAGGTCGTCGTGCTCGAAGCGGGGCACCAGGTGGACGGCGACGAAACCGAGGCGATCGCCCTCGTGCTCCGCAACGCGGACCGGCGAGCCGATCTCCGCGAAGCGCTCCAGGCGGCGAACGATGTCGCTGCCGCCGGCCGGGTAGCCCTCATCGGAGAGGAGGCCGGCGATCCAGTCGGCATCGGCCGGCTCGGCGTCGCGGAACGTCGGTGCGGCGTCGGTCTCCATCATTCCACGATGGTACCGGACGGACACGTCGAGGTCACCGTCGGCGGGCGACGAGGAGCGTCGCGTCCGAGGGCAGCGGGATCGCCTCCGGGACCGGCAGGCCGGCCTCCACGAAGAGGGCGGCGTGCTCGTCCACCGTCCGCAGCCGGCCGCCGTGGATGGCCTCGTCGAGGGCCACCCCGGTGATGAGCTGGCCATGCAGCGTCGCCAGCGCGTCCCGGGTGGCGGGGAGGCACCAGCCCAGCACCAGGAGGCGCCCGCCCGGGCGGAGCGCCCGCCAGGCCGCCTGGAGGGCCGGGACGGGGTCCCGAAGCTCGTGGAGGGCGTGCTGGAAGTACGCCAGGTCGAAGGCGGCCCGGTGGGTGATCGTCGAGACCTCGCGAGCCTCGATCCTGATCCGCCCCGCCAGGCCCGCCTCCTGGACGAGGCGCACGGCCCTGGCCGTGGAGTCGGGCTCGGCCTCGACGCCGACGAGGCGCGACGCCGGGAAGCGCCGGGCCACCGCGACGAGCCAGCGGCCGCCCCCGCAGTGCAGGTCGACGACGTCGCAGCCCCTCGCGAGGTCCGCCACGAGGTCCGGGATCGCGGCCAGGGCTTCCTCGAAGAAGACCGCGATGTCCTGGCGCGTCAGCTGCTCGATGGCCCGGGAGTAGCGCGGCGGGCGCACCGCGACGGTCCGTCCCGTGCGCAGGAGGTCGATCAGGGCCTCGTAATCGAGGCTCGCCGTCACGGTGTATGCGAACTGCCCGCCGAGGTACTCCGGGCGGTCGGCGTCGAGGAGGATCCCGGCGGTGACGTCGTCGAGGTGGATCCGCTCCCCGTCGTCGTCGACCAGGTCGCTCGCGAACGCGGCCCGGCACCAGGCCCCGACCGGGTCCGGCGCGGTGCTCGTCTCGGCGGCCAGCGCCGCGGGCGTCAGCCCCGCCCCTCCCGCGCGCCGGAGGGCAGCGAACAGCCCGAGCTCGAGCCCGAGGTGAACCACCCAGGAGCGGTAGAAGCCCCCGAGGCTCGTCACGAGGTCCTCGAAGCGGTCGTCGAGCGTCATCGCGGACCGATTGTCGCACGCGGCGGGCCCGCCACGACGGCCGGGGGCCGCGAGCAGCGCCGTCCCGGGGATGCGATCCTTCCCCGGCATGTCCTCCCGAGCGCAGCCGGCCCTGGCGCCGGCGTCCTCCGTCCGCATCGCGCTGGCCCTCGGCGCGCTGTACGTGGTCTGGGGCTCCACCTACCTCGCCATCCGGATCGCCGTCGAGACGATCCCGCCATTCACCGGGTCGGCCGTCCGCTTCCTGATCGCCGGCGGGCTCCTGTACGTCGCGACCATCCGCACGGGCGATGCGGCGACCGACCGCCCGGGCCGGCGGGAATGGCGCGACGCGGCGATCATCGGCGGCCTCCTCCTCGCGGGCGGCAACGGCCTCCTCGCCGTCGGCGAGCAGACCGTGCCCTCCGGGATCGCCGCCCTGATCATCGCCACCCTGCCGCTGTGGGTGGCGGTCCTCGGCCGGCTCTTCTTCGGGGTCGTCCTGACGCGGACGATCGTCGTGGGGACCGTGATCGGGTTCGTCGGCGTCGCCGTGCTGGTC
The DNA here is from genome assembly GCA_963709605.1 of uncultured Chloroflexia bacterium. Taxonomy (GTDB): domain Bacteria; phylum Chloroflexota; class Limnocylindria; order Limnocylindrales; family CSP1-4; genus CTSoil-043. The sequence goes on from CAVPWX010000020.1 coordinate 259,059, forward strand.
TGGCCCACGGGAGGCCCGGGCAGCCTCGATCCGTTCGGCGTCGCCGTCGTCCTCCTCTCGCCGGTCTTCTGGGCGACCGGCTCGCTCTTCAGCCGGACCGCCCACGTCCCGCGGCGGCCGCTGGTCGGGACCGCGATGCAGATGCTGGCCGGCAGCGCCGTCCTCTTCCTCCTGGCCGTGGTCACCGGCGACATCTTCCGGGTCCGCCTCGACGAGATCACCCCGGCGTCGCTGGCGGCGATCGTCTACCTCATCCTCGTCGGCTCGCTGATCGGCTACACGGCCTACGTGTGGCTCCTGCGCGTCGCCCCGATCTCGCTGGTCGCGACCTACGCGTACGTCAACCCGGTGATCGCGGTGCTCCTCGGCTGGCTCATCCTGGCCGAGCCGCTGGAGCCGCGGACCCTGGTCGCGGGGCTGATCATCGTGGTCGCGGTCGCCGTGATCGTGCGGGCCCGGGGTGGCGAATCGCGGCGGGCCGTGCCGGACGAGGTGGGCGAGCCCGGGTGAGCGCTGGCCGCATCGGGCCGGGCATTCGCAGCGTCGGCCATTCTCGTATCGTTCGGGCCGCGGGCGGCCCGCAACGCCGGCGCATGACCACCCACCCTCGCCTGCACCGCCCGGAGGAGCCTCCACCAGATGGCGCATGAACCGCTCCACACCATGGGCCAGCAGCACGGCCGCCGCAGCTGGGCGGAGCCGTGGAAGATCAAGATGGTCGAGCCGCTGACCGTCACGACGCGCGAGCAGCGCGTGGCCGCCCTCACCGAGGCCGGCTACAACACCTTCCTGCTCCGCAGCGACGACGTCTACATCGACCTCCTGACCGACTCCGGCACGTCGGCGATGAGCGACCGCCAGTGGGCCGGGATGATGCTCGGCGACGAGGCCTACGCCGGCAGCCGCAACTACTACCACCTCGAGGAGGCCATCCAGCGCTTCTACGGCTACCGGTACATCGTGCCCACCCACCAGGGCCGCGGAGCCGAGCACCTCATCAGCCAGACCCTGATCAAGCCCGGCGATCACATCCCGGGGAACATGTATTTCACGACGACCCGGCTGCACCAGGAGCTTGCCGGCGCCACGTTCCACGACGTCATCGTCGACGAGGCCCATGACCCGCAGTCGCTCGCCCCGTTCAAGGGCAACGTCGACCTCGAGAAGCTGGAGCGCCTCGTCGGCGAGGTGGGCCCGGGGAAGGTCCCCTACGTCTCGCTCGCGGGCACCGTGAACATGGCCGGCGGCCAGCCGGTGAGCATGGCCAACGTCCGCGAGCTGCGGGCCTGGTGCGAGCCGCGCGGCATCAGGGTTCTGCTCGATGCGACGCGGATGGTCGAGAACGCGCTCTTCATCCAGGAGCGCGAGGATGGCTACGCCAACACGTCGATCGCCGAGATCCTCCTCGAGTTCTGCTCGCACACCGACGGCGCCTGGATGAGCAGCAAGAAGGATCACCTCGTCAACATCGGCGGCTGGCTGGCGGTCAACGACTGGGACACCTTCGAGGAGCTGCGCAACCTGGTGGTGGTCTACGAGGGGCTCCACACCTACGGCGGGATGGCCGGACGCGACATGGAGGCGCTGGCCATCGGGATCGAAGAGTCGGTCCAGGACCAGCACGTCCGGAGCCGTGTCGGGCAGGTGCGCTACCTCGGTGAGCTCCTTGAGGTCTGGGAAATCCCCATCGTCCGGCCCGTCGGGGGGCACGCCATCTTCCTCGACGCGCGGCGCTTCTACCCGCACCTGCCGCAGGACCTCTTCCCCGCCCAGGCGCTGGCCGCCGGGCTGTACCTGGACTCCGGGATCCGGTCCATGGAACGCGGCATCGTCTCCGCGGGCCGCGACCCGGCCACCGGCGACCACAAGCGCCCGAAGCTGGAGCTGACCCGCCTGACGATCCCCCGCCGGGTCTACACGCAGGCCCACATGGACGTCGTGGCCGAGTCGGTGAAGGCCTGCTTCGACGCCCGCGACGCCGCCAAGGGCCTGCGGATGGTCTACGAGCCGAAGTACCTGCGCTTCTTCCAGGCCCGCTTCGAGCCGATCGCGTAGGGCTCCCGGCACGGCGAGGGCCGGGGCGGGCCAGGGAACGTGACTCATGAGGTCCAGGGACAGAGAGGGAGGAGCAACGTGGTCGAGACGGCGGACGTCATCGTCATCGGGGCGGGAGTCCAGGGCGCGAGCCTCGCCTACCACCTGGCCTGTCGCGGCGCGCGCGTGGTCGTGATCGAGCGGTCGACCGTCGCGGCCGGCGCGACCGGGCGGTCGAGCGGCCTGGTGCGGATGCACTACGACCTGGCCGCCGAGGCAAGCCTCGCCTGGGCGTCGTACCCGTGGTTCACGGATTGGCCGACGCGGATCGGCGGCGACTGCGGCTTCGTCCGGACCGGCTTCCTGTGGCTGGAGTCCGGGACGGCGGCCGCGTTGCTGCGCGCGAACGTCGCGATGCAGCGTGGGCTGGGCATCGAGACCTCGGTCGTCGAGGCCGACGAGATCGGCCGGCTGTGCCCTGCCCTCGCGGTTGGCGAAGGGGACGTGGCCGCCTACGAGCCCGGCTCCGGGTACGCCGACCCCGCCGCGGTGACAACGGGCTTCGTGGGGGCGGCACGGGACCGCGGGGCGCGGCTCGTCCAGGGAGCCGAGGTGACGTCGATCCGGGTGGCGGGGGGCGCCGTGGCCGGCGTGGAGACGACGCGGGGATCATTCGCCGCGCCGGTCGTCGTCGACGCCGCCGGCCCGTGGGCGGCCCGGGTGGCGGGCCTGGTCGGGCTCGACCTGCCGGTGCAGGTGTGGCGCCACGACACGGCGTACCTCGGGGCGCCGGCGTCGGTTCCCCGGCCCCTCCCCGTCGTCATCGACCACCCGAACTCGCTGTACTTCCGCGCGGAGGGCACGGAGCTCGTGCTGGTCGGGCTCGAGGACGAGAACGCCTACGGCGACTCGCCGGATCGCGACACCTCCGACGCCGCCCCGGGCTTCAGCGAGCGGGTCGTGGAGCGAGTCGTCCGCCGGATCCCCGGCCTGATCGACGGCACCTTCCGCTCCGCGCACAGCGGACAGGACGGGATCACCCCGGACCAGCGACCGATCCTCGGCCCGGCCGGGCCCGCCGGCTTCTTCCTCGACTGCGGGCACAGCGGGACCGGGTTCAAGACCGCGCCGGCGATCGGGCTCGGGATGGCCGAGCTCATCCTCGACGGCGCGGCGACCTCGGTCGACCTGGCGCCGTTCGGGCTCGAGCGCTTCGCGGCCGGCCGGCTGCTCACGGGCGAGCACGCCTACGAGCCCATCTGGCACTAGGCCCGGCGGCCCGACCCGTCGCGCTCAGACGCGATGCCAGGTCACCCGTCGGAATCCGCGTCGCCGACGCGCGGCCCGCCCGGCGGCAGCAGACGGCGGGCGATCGAGGCCTCGACCCAGAGGAGGACGCCGGTCACGCTCGAGAGCGCGAACCCGAAGCCGGCGGCGTTCCAGTTGCCCTTGACGAACCCGCCGACGACGTGCCACAGCCCGAAGAGGAACGCGCCGAGCAGCCCCGCGGCGACCACGCCTGCCGCCGCCAGCGCGATCCGCGCCGGGACGCCGCCCCGGGCCCATGCCGCGGCGACTCGTCGACGAGCCTCCCGCCACGGCGGCTCGAAGTCGGCCGCGGCCGGCCTCGAATCCGGCGGGCCCGGGCCCTCGGTGGCGGACGCGGCGGCCGGCGGTTCGGCGCCGCCCGGCCCGTCAGTCATGGCGACCGAGCGCCGGCCAGCGCTCGAAGCCCTGCGCCGGGAGCGGCTCGCAGCGGATCGGACGATCCTCGCGGTAGCCGAGCGCGTAGTCCGCCTGGATGAGCGTGTGGAGCTGGCTCGTCCCCTCGTAGATCACGGCGGCCTTGCTGTTGCGCAGGTAGCGCTCCACCGGGAACTCGTTCGAGTAGCCGTTGGCCCCGTGGACCTGCACCGCGTCGAGCGCCGCCTGCACGCTGTGCTCCGTGGCGTGCCACTTGGCGAGCGACGTCTCGCGGGTCGTGCGGACGCCGTGGTTCTTGAGCCAGCCGGCCCGCCAGACGAGAAGCCGGCCCGTCTCCGTCCCGGCCGCCATCTTCGCGATCATCTGCTTGACCAGCTGGTGACGTCCGATCTCCTCGCCGAACGTCTCCCGCTCGCGGGCGTACTTCACGGACGCGTCGAGGCAGGCCTGGGCGAGGCCGACGGCGCCGGCGGCCACGGTGTAGCGCCCCTGGTCGATCGCGCTCATCGCGACGAGGAACCCCTCGCCCTCCTCGCCGATCCGGTTCTCGTGGGGGACCTCGAGATCGTCCATCGTGATGAGCCCGGTGTTCCCGGCCCGGATCCCGAGCTTGCCGTGGAGCGTGCCGGTCGTGAGCCCATCCATCCCCCGCTCGACCATGAAGGCCGTCACGCCGCGGTGCTTCTTCGAGCGATCGACCGAGGCGAAGACGAGGAAGTGGTCGGCGAGGTCGGCCAGGCTGATCCAGATCTTCGACCCGTTGAGGACATAGACGTCGCCCTCGCGGCGGGCGGTCGACTGCAGCGCCCCGGCGTCCGTGCCGGCACCCGGCTCCGTCAGGGCGAAGGTCGCCAGCTTCCGCCCCAGCGCCTGGGGGACGAGCCAGCGCCGCTTCTGCTCGTCGGTCCCCCACTGGAGGAGGGCCAGCGAGTTGAGCCCGACGTGGACGCTCATCACCACCCGGTAGGCCGTGTCGGCGCGCTCCAGCTCCTCGCACAGGATGGCGAAGCTGACGTAGTCGAGGCCGGCGCCGCCCCACTCCTCCGGGATGGGGGCGCCCAGGTACCCCAGCTCCCCCATCTTCGCGAAGACCTCCGGATGCGCCTCGCCCCGCTCGTCCCACTCGCGGATGTCGGGGAGGATCTCCGCCTCCACGAACTCGCGGACGGACTGGCGGACGAGGCGGTTCTCCTCGGAGAGGCTGAAGTCGATCACGGGACGGGGACTCCTCGCGGCGGCGACCAGGTCGTGGCACGGGCGGCGCGGCACGGGCGGGGGTGCCCGGGCGCGTGCCACGGACCCGCATTCTAGGCGCAGCCCGCTTCGGCGGCCGGCATGACCGGCCGCCCGGCGGCCCTATCCCGCCAGCGCCTCGCGGCTCGGCGTCCAGACCATGCCGAGGGCCTCGGCGACGGCCGGGTGGGTGATCCGGCCGTCGTGGACGTTGAGCCCGGCCAGCAGGTGCGGATCCTCGTCCATCGCCCGCCGCACGCCCTTGTCGGCGAGCGCCAGCGTGAACGGGAGCGTCGCGTTGTTGAGGGCGAAGGTGGAGGTCCGCGGCACCCCGCCCGGCATGTTCGCCACGCAGTAGTGGACGACGCCGTCGACGACGTAGGTCGGGTTGGCATGGGTCGTCGGGTGGGAGGTCTCGAAGCAGCCCCCCTGGTCGATCGAGACGTCCACGACGACCGCGCCGCGCTTCATCTGGCGGATCATCTCGGCGCTGACGAGCTTCGGCGCCGCGGCGCCGGGGAGGAGCACGGCCCCGATCACGAGGTCCGCGGCGAGGACGTGCTCCTCGATCGCGTCGGAGGTGGCGAAGATCGTGTTGAGGGCCGGCCCGAAGAAGAGGTCGAGCTCCTTGAGACGGGGCAGGGACTTGTCGAGAACCGTGACGTCGGCCTCGAGGCCCAGGGCCATCCGGAGGGCGTTCGTCCCCACGACCCCGCCGCCCAGGACGACGACCTTGGCCGGTGCCACGCCCGGCACCCCGCCCAGCAGGATGCCACGGCCGCCGTGGGCCTCCTCGAGGGCGAAGGCCCCGGCCTGGATCGCCATGCGGCCGGCGACCTCGCTCATGGGAGCCAGGAGGGGCAGGCCGCCCCAGTCGTCGGTCACCGTCTCGTAGGCGATGCAGGTGGCGCCGGAGCGGACGAGGGCATCGGTCTGGGGCCGGTCGGGCGCGAGGTGGAGGTAGGTGAAGAGGACGTGGTCCGGGCGCAGCAGGTCGTACTCGGCCGGCTGCGGCTCCTTCACCTTCACGATCAGCTCTGCCTGCGCGAACACGGCTGCGGCATCCGGCGCGATCTCCGCCCCGGCCGCCCGGTAGCGCTCGTCGTCGAGGTCGATCTCGGCCCCGGCCCCGGTCTGCACCACGACGGCGTGGCCGTGCCGCGCCAGCTCCCGGACGGAGCTGGGGGTGAGCCCGACCCGGAACTCGTTGTTCTTGACCTCCTTGGGGACACCGATTCGCATGACCGTCCTGATCCCTTCCCTCGGCGGTGCCGTGATGAAGACGTCACCCGTACCGGCGCTGGCGATGCCGCACCACCGCGCCGCCGGACCATGGTAGTCCCCGCGGAATCCCGTCGTGTGTCGTCACGGCCGCGCGGCCCCCTATACTCGGCCGGACCCGCCGCAGCCTGCCGCCGTCAGGCGTGGCCGGCGGGCACGGGTGACGCACGGGAGGGGCTCCATGGACACGCCGACCACGCCCGCCGCCGACGCCCCCGGCACCACCGCCGCCACCGGGCTGGACCTGGCCGCGCTCGCCGCCGCCAACCTCACGCCCGTCCTCGGCCGCTACTTCGAGCGCTCCTGGAGCCACGGCGAGGGCCACCGCCTCTACGACACCGACGGCAGGGCCTACCTCGACTTCGCCAACGGGATCGCCGTCAGCGCCCTGGGCCATCGCAATCCCCGGGTGATCGCCGCGGTCCACGCCCAGGTCGACCGGTTGATCGCCCCGATGGCGGCGATGGGCTACGCCGAGCCGACGGTGCGCCTCGCCCGCGAGCTGGCGGCCACCCTCCCCGATCCGATCGATTCCGTCTTCTTCCTCAACTCGGGCAGCGAGGCCATCGAGGCGGCCCTCAAGCTCGCCCGCCGGGTGACCGGCCGGCCCGCGTTCGTCGCCTTCCGCGGTGGCTTCCACGGGCGCACCTTCGGGGCCGCCAGCGTCACCAGCTCCAACCCCAACTACCGCCGCGGCTACGAGCCGCTGCTCCCCGGCGTCTACCTCAGCCAGTACCCGTCCGTCTACCGCGACTTCGGCGGCGACGAGGGGCGGGCGGTCGAGGTGGCCTTCCGCCACCTGCGCGACCTGTTCCACACGACGATCGACCCGGACGAGGTCGCGGCGATCGTCGTCGAGCCGGTCCAGGGCGAGGGCGGCTACGTGCCGGCGCCGCCGCGCTTCCTGCAGATCCTGCGCTACGTCTGCGACCGCCACGGGATCCTCCTGGTCGCCGACGAGGTCCAGACGGGCTTCGGGCGGACCGGCCGCATGTGGGGGTTCGAGCACGCCGGCATCGTCCCCGACATCGTCTGCACGGCGAAGGCGATCGCGAACGGCCTGCCGCTCTCGGCGATGGCCAGCTCCAAGGCGCTGCAGGAGCGCTGGGGCAAGGGCGCGCACGGCTCGACCTACGGCGGCAACCCGGTGGCCTGCGCGGCCGGCCTCGCGGTGCTCGCCGAGATCCGCGAGCGCGACCTCGTCGCGAACGCGGCCGCCCGCGGGACGGAGCTCTCGGCCGGGCTTCGCGAGATCGCGGCCGGCAACGAGCTGATCGGCGACGTCCGGGGGCCGGGCCTCATGATCGGCGTGGAGCTCGTCAAGGACCGCGCGACCCGTGAGCCGGACGGGGCGACCTGCGAGGCCGTCGTCGGGCGCTGCGCCGACGAGGGGCTCCTGGTGCTCTCATGCGGCGTCCAGCACAACGTGATCCGCTGGATCCCCCCGCTCGACGTGACCCGGGAGGAGATCGCCGAGGCGCTCGGCATCTTCCGCCACGTCCTGGCAACGACGCCGAGGGAGCCGGACCGGGCCGGCACCTGAGGATGCCCCGGAACGCACGACGGCCGCGCCTCGAGGCGCGGCCGTTCGATTCGTGGGTGCCGGCGCGCCGGCCGGCGGGGCCTCAGGAGCTGTGGCGCGCGTTCCGCGACAGGAACGCCATCACGTCCTCGAGCCGGAAGCGGCGGTCGCCGCGCGAGCACACCCTGAAGAACGGGAGCTCGCCGCGGTCGCCGAGCCGCTTCACGGTGTTGACGTGGAGGTGGAGCATCTCGGCCACCTCGCTCGCGGTGAGCAGCGGTCCGAGGTCGCTGACGGCCATGCGGGTACCTCGCCTGTTCGGTCCCGGGGTCGCCGGGGTCGTCGGGTTGATGCCGGTGCGGTTGGCGGGATTGACGAGCGGAGGCTAGGGGTCCGAGGCGGCCCGGGCCAAGCCGTACATTGGGGGTGGGGTGCGGGCACCGGTGGTCCGGTGCTGGAGGGCACCGGCGGCCCGACGAGCGGCGGAGGTCGCCCCGGCTCGGGGCGGGTGAGCGGCCAGTCCCCGGGGCGCGACTACTCGGCCGGGGGCAGAGCCGCGCGCGCCCTCTCGATGGATTCGTCGAAGCGCCGGGCGAACATCGACTCGAGGTGGTCGAGCGCGAGCGTGGAGGTGGGGCGCGCCGGCGCCGAGTGGCCGTCGGGATCGAAGACCCCGGCGGGCGCACGGCGTCCGTCGAGCGGCCACACGCCGGAAGTGTCGGGACCGTCGACGTCCACGCCACGGTGCGAGGGGACGACGCGCTGGATCTCCTCGGTCACCTCGTCGACGGACCCGTACTTCATCTTGAATTGGAAGCCCATCTGGCCGGCGAGCTGGCAGATGACCTGCCATGTCTCCGGTCCGTTGCGCGGCGGGATCGCCGGCGTGAGGCGCTGGATGCGGCGCTCCTGGTTGGTGAGGGTCCCGCCGGTCTCGACGTGGGCCGACAGCGGCAGCACGGCGTGGGCGGCGCGCGCGGTGTCGGTCAGGAAGAGGTCGCCGACGACGAGGAGGTCGGCGGCGAGGAGGCCCTCGAGGAGATCGCGCGGCATCTCCGGGTTGCCGAACGGATCCTCTCCGAGGACCAGCGCCACCTTGATCTGCTTGCGACGCAGCAGGCTCGCGACGTCGGCGCCGCCGCCGGCCACGTCCCCGAGCGACGCGCACCACTCCTTCTCGCAGGCATCGACGGCGTCGTCGTCGTCGATCGCAGCGTAGCCCGGCAGCCAGTCGGGACTCGCCCCCAGGTCGAGCAGGCCCTGCATGTTCGACTTCTCGCGCAGGGTGAGGATCGGCGCGGACATGGCGTCGGCGACGCAGGCGAAGAGCCGCTCGTCGCCGGGGACCCGCATCCCGCGGTAGTCCTTGTCGAAGACGACCGTCTTGACCAGGCTCCGGTCGAGGATCTCGGCAGCGGCGGTCACGTCCTCGGGCCGCAGGCCCGCCTGCGCGGCGATCTCCGCGGCGGTCCGCCCGCCGACCGCTCGCTCCAGCTCCGGATGGTCGCCGAGGGGCTGCCCCGCGAGGCGCGCCCACTCCAGCCATAGCGCCAGCATTGCGAGCGGCTGCGCCCCGTCCTCGCACCGCAGGAAGATGTCGGCGAACTGGGACGTCCGGCTGGCTGTCGGTCCGACGTGGACCAGGCGCGCGCCCGTGCGGATCGCCTTCTTGGCGAGCAGGTCGACGACGAAGTGGTCGTCCGCGAGGTCGGCGTTCACGACGAGAAGCCCCTGAGCGTCCAGGACGTCGGTGTAGGTGGCCGTGGAGACGATCTCCGGGCAGTCCCACTCCGCGTTGACCAGGCGGGAGAAGGTCGTGACCTGGTGCGTCTTGAGCACGACCCGCGCGAACTTCTGGGCGAGGTAGATCTCCTCGTTGGTGAGCCGCGGCGAGATGAACACGGCCATCTCGGCGCCGCTGTACGCGCGCTTCAGCTCCTTCATGCGCAGCGCCGCGAAGGCGATGGTCTCCTCCACGCTGGCCGCCTGAAGCTCGCGCCCGGCCCGGATCCGCCCGTCGACGAGGCGGGCCCGGTCGTGGACGTAGCCGTAGCCGAAGCGTCCCTTCCGGCAGTGGAGCCCGGAGGCGACGTGCGCGTCCTCGCGCCGCGACATCTTGACGAGCGTGTCGCCGTACGCGTCGCAGCCGAGCCGGCAGCCGACGCCGCAGTAGTGGCAGATCGTCGGCGTGGACGTCGTCGGCCACGGCCCCGGCTTGGCCAGCGGGATCCGCTCCACGATCGCGCCGGTCGGGCAGACCGAAACGCACAGGCCGCAGCTGACGCAGTCGGTCTCGAGGAGCGACCCGCCCAGGGAGGGCTGCACCATGGTGTTGAAGCCGCGGTTGACGAAGCCGTAGGCAGCCACCCCCACCAGCTCGCTGCAGATCCGGATGCAGGCGCCGCACAGGATGCACTTGTTGGGGTCCAGCTCGATCAGCGGGTGGCTGCGGTCGATGCGGTGGCGCGTCGCCTCGCCCAGGAAGGGCGTGACGTCCGCCCCGTACTCCGTGGCGAAGCGGCGCAGATCGCACTCGTAGAGCGCGAAGCAGCCGCACTCCAGGCAGCGCGCTGTCTCCTGGCGCACGTCGGCGAGGCTGTACCCCTGCTCGACCTCGACGAAGCTCCTGATCCGCTCCTCGACCGGCAGCTCCGGCATGGGGCGGCGGGGACGGGGCGCACCGTCCCGGAGGTCGTCCGCGGTCACGGCTCGGAACGCGTCCTTGCGGCTGTTGAACTGGACCGGCTCCGGCTCCGCCCTGCCGGTCCGGATGTAGGCGTCGATCGAATGGGCGGCCTGACGCCCGGCGGCGATGGCCTCGATGGCGGTGGCCGCCCCGGTGACCACGTCACCGCCGGCGAACACGCCGTCCACGCTCGTCTCGAAGGTCCGGTCGTTGACCTGGATCGTCTGCCAGCGCGTCAGGCTGAGATCCTCGCCGGGGGGCAGGAAGGCGGGCACGCGGCCGCTCAGCAGGTCCGGCGCCCTGGTGCCCTGGCCGATCGCCGCGATGGCGACGTCGCACGCCACCGTGAACTCCGAGCCCCGGATCGGCCTCGGGCTGCGCCGGCCGCTCGCGTCGGGGTCCCCGAGCTCCATGCGGAGGCACTCGAGCCCGGCGAGGGTCCCGTCGCGCCTGAGCACGCGCACCGGGGCGACCAGGAACTCCATCCGCACGCCCTCGTGCTCGGCCTCGACGATCTCGGGGGCGTTGGCCGGCATCTCCAGCCGGGTCCGGCGGTACAGCAGCCTCACGTCGGGCGCCCCGAGCCGCAGCGCCGTCCGGGCACAGTCGATGGCGGTGTTGCCGCCGCCGACGACGACGACGCGGCCGGCCAGCGGCGCCGCCCGCTGCAGGCCGTAGTCGCGCAGGAAGTCGATCCCCGCCAGCACGCCCGGCGTGTCCTCGTCCTGGACCCGCATCTTCGTGCTGTCCCAGGCGCCGATCCCGAGGAAGATGGCGTCGAAGCCGCTCTCGCGCAGGCCGAGGACCGTGACGTCCTCGCCCAGGGCGACGTTGGTCCGGAGCTTCACCCCGAGGTCCAGGATCTGGCTGATCTCCAGGTCGAGGACGTCCTTGGGCAGCCGGTACTCCGGGATGCCGTAGCGCAGCATCCCGCCCGCCTCGGGCATGCTCTCGAAGATCTCGCAGGCGTAGCCCATCAGGGCGAGGTAGTAGGCGCAGGAGAGCCCGGCGGGGCCGCCGCCGACCACGGCAACCCGCCTGCCGTTGGCCGGCGCCGTCGCGGGCCGGAAGGGCTCCCTCCTGCCGAGCTCGAGGTCGGCCAGGTAGCGCTTGATGTAGTCGATGCCGACGGCCTCGTCGACGAGGTTGCGCCGGCAGCCGGTGACCTCGCAGGGGCGGGTGCACACGCGGCCGCACACGGCGGGGAGCGGGTTGCGCTCCTTGATGAGGCGGACCGCGTCGGTGTACTTGCCCAGGGCGGCGAGGGCGATGTAGCCCTGGATGTCGATCCCGGCGGGACAGTGGAGCTGGCACGGCCCGACGCAGTCCGCGTAGTGGTTCGAGAGCATGAGCTCGAGGGCGGCCTTGCGCGCCCGGCGGACCTCGGCGCTGTTGGTCTCGACGACCATGCCGGCCGAGACTCGCGTCGAGCAGGCCGGCAGCAGCGTGCGCGCGCCCCTGACCTTCACGACGCAGACGAAGCAGGACGAGAACGGCTCGAGCTGGCCGTCGTGGCACAGGGTGGGGATGGTCCCGATCTCGCGCTCGCGGGCGACCTCGAGGATGGTCCGGCGCCCGTCGGCGATGACCTTCCGGCCGTCGATCTCGAGCTTCACCAGGTCCATGAAGGTCTCACCTCGAACGAGAGCGTCAGACGCGCACGATCGCGTCGAAGCGGCAGGTCTTGTAGCACTCGTCGCACTGGATGCACTTCGAGCTATCGATCAGGTGGACCTGCTTCTTCTCGCCGCTGATCGCGCCGGAGGGGCACACCCGGCCGCAGGCCGTGCAGCCGTTGCAGGCCTCGTTGATGGAGTACGTCAGGAGCTTCCGGCAGTGGTGCGCTGGGCACGTGCGGTTGGTGATGTGGGCCTCGTACTCGCCCCGGAAGTACTTGAGGGTCGTCAGGACCGGGTTCGCGGCCGTCTGACCCAGGCCGCACAGGGAGTTGCTCTTCACCAGCCCGGCGAGCTGCTCGAGCAGCTCGATGTCGCCCTCGCGTCCCTCGCCCTCGGTGATCCGCGTCAGGATCTCGAGCATCCGCTTCGTCCCGACCCGGCAGAATGTGCATTTGCCGCACGATTCGCGCTGGGTGAAGTCGAGGAAGAAGCGGGCCACGTCCACCATGCACGTCGTCTCGTCCATGACGACGAGCCCGCCCGAACCCATGATCGCGCCGGTCCTGTTGATCGACTCGTAGTCGATCACCGTGTCCTGCAGCTCGGCGGGGATGCAGCCGCCCGACGGGCCGCCCATCTGCACGGCCTTGAAGCGCCGGCCGTCCTTGATGCCGCCGCAGATGTCCTGGACGATCTCCCTGATCGAGACGCCCATCGGCACCTCGACCAGGCCTCCGCGCCGCACCTTGCCGGCCATGGCGAAGACCTTGGTGCCCTTGCTGTTGAGCGTGCCCAGCGAGCTGAAGGCCGCCGCGCCATGGTTCACGATCCACGGGACGTTGGCGAAGGTCTCGACGTTGTTGATGCACGTCGGGTGACCCCACAGGCCGCTCGTGGCCGGGAACGGCGGCCGGATCCGCGGCATCCCGCGGCGGCCCTCGATGGAGGCGATCAGCGCGGTCTCCTCGCCGCAGACGAAGGCGCCGGCGCCCTCCTTGAGCCGGATCCGGAAGCGGAACGGCGTGGCGCAGACGGATTCACCCAGGAACCCCCGTTCCTCGGCCTGGTCGATGGCCATCGCCAGCCGCTCGATGGCCTTGGGATACTCGGCCCGGACGTAGACGTAGCCGTCGCTCGCGCCGATCGCGAACCCGGCGATGGCCATGCCCTCGAGCACGGCGTGCGGGTCGCTTTCGAGGACCGAGCGGTCCATGAAGGCGCCCGGGTCGCCCTCGTCCGCGTTGCAGACGATGTACTTCCGGTCGCCCCGGGCCATGCGAGTGAAGCGCCACTTCATGCCGGTGAGGAACCCCGCGCCCCCGCGGCCCCGCAGGCCCGAGTCGACGATCGCGGTGACCAGGGCCTCGGGGTCGTTCGCGGCGACCACCGCACGCAGGGCCTCGTAGCCGCCGACCGCCAGGTACTCGTCGATGCGCTCCGGGTCGATGGACCCGCAGTTCCGCAGCACGATCCGGTTCTGGCGGTCCAGGAAGTCGGATTCCGCGGCCGGGCCGGCGCTCGCGAGCACGACCCACTCGTCGATCACGCGGCCGCCGATCACGTGCTCCTCGACCAGACGATCGACCTTCTCGGCGCTCAGGCCGCCGTAGTGAACGCTCGACGCGCCGTCGCGGATCTCGACCAGCGGCTCGCGGTAGCACATCCCGACACAGCCGGTCTTCACGACCTCGTGGGGCAGGTCCGCGGCGGCGATGCGCTGGACCAGCGCGCGGTGCGTCTGCTCGGCGCCGGCGGCGATGCCGCAGGTTCCCAGGCCGACCACGATCCTCATCGACCTGGCGCCTCCGCGGCGGGGCTCGCGGCGGGGCCCTCGGTAGGGCTCGCAGCGGGGCCCGCGGCCGCTCGCCGGTGCTGCCGCAGCGCCCTCCTCGCCGAGCTCGCATCGAGGGCGCCGAACGTGTCGCGGCCGATCGTGATCACCGGGGCAAGGCTGCAGCACCCCAGGCAGGCGACCGTCTCCAGGGTGTACTGGCGGTCCTCGGTCGTCTCGCCGGTCGCCACGCCGAGCTCGCTCTCCAGCGTCTCGCTGATGCCGCGCGCTCCGGCAACGTGGCAGGCCGTCCCGTGACAGACCTTCACCAGGTGCTTGCCGACCGGCTGCAGGCGGAACTGGGCGTAGAACGTCGCCACGCCGTAGACATGGGGCATGGGGATCCCACTCTGGCGGTGGATCTCGACCATCCGAGCGCGGCTGATGTAGCCGTCAGCCTCCTGCGCCTCCTGGAGCAGCGGGATGAGCACGCCCTCCGCCCCGGCGTAGTGGAAGTTGCGGAAGTCCATCCTCCGGTGCTCGCTCATGCTGTCACCGCCGAGAGCGCGGGCGCGGCCCGCCGCGGCGTCGGTGCCCCGGATCAGTCATACGGCGTGTCCAGCATCCTGTTCATGAGGCCCATCAGGTCGTCGATGTCCCCTACCCCGCCGATGCCGTGGGCCCGGCAGCCGCGGCGGGAGCAGAACTCGATGTAGCCGCCGCGGGCGAGGTTGAGCGCGGCCATCGGCGCGCGGCAGATCTTGCAGGCAACCGGGAGCGTGAGGCTGGCTTCGCAGCAGGGGCAGGCGAAGTCGGCGGTCATCCCTTCCCCGATCTCGAGGTCGGTCTCCACGGAGTAGTCACCGAAGATGGCCGACAGAAGGACCTCGCCTTCCTGGCCCGTCTCCCGCACGCGGGCGTCGAGCCGGACCCGGGTGCCGGCGGTCAGGGTTGCCTCGCACTGCGGGCAGGTCAGCTCCATCAGCAGGATCTGCTTACTCATGGGCTCGTGCCTCCCGCGCCCGGAGGTCGTCCTCGAGGCGCGCGATCCTGACGAAGACGCAGTCGTCGAGCGACGCCTCCCCGCGGACGATGTCCTCGGCGAGGGTCGCGCAGTCGGGCGCCCCGCAGACCGCGCAGTCCTTGCCCGGCAGCATCGGGATGAGCTCCTTGAGCTCCTTCTGCCGCGCCACGGCCTCGCGCAGGTCCCGGCCGAGCGGCTGCACGGGCCGGGCCCTGATCTCCTCCGAGACGGCGAAGAAGTCCTCGCGCAGCAGGCGGCGGATCCGCTCCTCGCCGACGGCGGGCGAGTCTCCCAGGCTCTTGGCGATCTGCTGGATGTTGCGCTGGGCCGCGTACCGGCCCTCGACCGTCAGGCCGCCCGAGACGCAGCCGTCGGGGCAGACGTAGGCCTCGATGAAGTCGACACCCTGGAACGTCCCGGCCTCGATCCGATCGAAGACGTGCTGGACGTCGGTGCCCTTGACCGTCATCGTGTTGGCGTCGCGCATGCCGGCGATCTCGCCGCCCGCCATCGCCCAGAGCAGGCCCCGCGGACTGATCTCGTCGGTGATGGCGTCGTCCGGGGGCGCCGTCTGGAGCTCGTGCAGCAGCGGCCCGTAGATCTCGGCGATGGACAATGCGCCGTCGAAGTAGGACTGCTCCAGGCCCACCGGGCTCAGGATCGAGTCCATGATCGCCGTGCACGGCGTGATGAAGAAGATCCCGATCTTCTCGGGCGCCAGGCCGAGCTCGGCGGAGAGCCGGCGGCGCAGCAGCTTGCCCGATAGCTCGCGGGCGGTCTCGATCGGGACCAGGTTGGCGATCAGTCCCGGGTAGCGGACCTGTACCAACCGGACGACGGCCGGGCAGGTGACCGAGATCTTGGGCCAGGGGCCGCGGCCCTCGTTCACGTACGCGTCCGTCGCGCCGGCGAGCATCTCGCACATCCAGGAGATGTCGTAGGCGGCGTCGAAGCCGAGCTGTGTCAGGGCGTAGAGGACGCGGGCCGGCGCGACGTCCCGCCCGAACTGCGCGTAGAGCGTCAGCGACGGCACGGCCACCGTGTGCTCGAAGCGCGCCAGGTCCGAGGGAGGGGTCGTGGCCGCGCGCGCCGCGCCGTGCCGGCAGGCCCGGACGCACGCGCCGCAGTCGATGCACAGCTCGTACTTGATCCGGGCGAGCTCATCGCGGACGCGGATCGCATTCGTCGGGCAGGTCCGCGAGCAGGCCAGGCAGGCGACGCACGCCGCCGGGTCGATGAGGTGTCCCTTGGCCACCCCGTTGGCGCCGAGCGGCGGGGACGAGCGCGGGGCGATCACGCCAGGTGGACCGCGTACCGGACGGTGGTGCCCGTCCCGACCGTGGACGAGATCTCGAACTCGTCGCTGTTGCGCTTCATGTTGGGCAGGCCGAGACCCGCACCGAAGCCCCGGGCGCGCATCTCCGGCGTGGCCGTGGACCATCCCTCCTGCATGGCCAGCTCGATGTCGGGGATGCCCGGCCCGCGGTCGGCGACGATCACCCGCAGCGCGTCGGCGTGGACCTGGAACTCCATGACGCCCTCCTCGGCGTACATGACCAGGTTCATCTCGGCCTCGAAGTTGGCGATGGAGAGCCGACGCATCAGGTCGGGGTCGATGCCCAGCTGGCGCATGATCACCTTGATCCGCGCCGCGGCGTCGCCGCCGTGCTCGTAGTCGCCGCCCTGGATCGCGAACCGCTCGACGAGCAGCGGCGCGGTGGCCTCGGCCGCCATCAGACTTCGACCGCCCGCGGCAGCCCCGCGCAGTGGATGACGCCGCAGGCGTCGAACATGCCCCGCCACGTCCTCAGCAGGGGGATCTGCTTCGCCCTCGCCAGGTCGATGGTCGCCTGCGCCGGGATCTTGTTCGAGACGAAGAGGATCGCGGCCAGGTCGGCGACGTCGGCGGTGTGGATGGACTGGAGGCTCGTCAGGCCGGTGATGAGCAGGGCCCCCGAGTGGGAGAAGCGCAGCACGTCGCTCATCAGGTCGGCGGCGAAGCAGGTGCGCACCTCGATCGAGTCGAGGCGCTCCTCGCCGAGGAGCACCTCGCACTGGAGCAGGTCGGCGACCTCGGAGAGCCGCATCCCACGGACCACCGGCTCCGTCAGCGGATCCCCGCCTCGTAGAGCCGAGTGGCCATCTGCCAGCGGTTCAGCTCGGTGGAGTAGATCGGGATCTCGGCCTTCTCGGCGATCCTCACGACGTCGTCGCCGGGCAGCTTGCCCTGGGTCACCACGATCCCGCAGAGGTCCAGCAGGTTCGCGGCGGCGATCATGTTGCTGTGGGCCTGGACCGTCACGAGCAGATCGCCGGCCTTGGCGTTCGCGATCACGTCGCTCACCATGTCGGAGATGTAGACGCCACCGACCTCCCGGTCGAAGGCTGCCGTGACCAGCTTCAGCCCCAGCTTCTGGGCCAGCTCCTGCAGCTTCATGCGGGTTCTCCTTGAGCGCCCCGGAGGCCCGGGGCGGACGATCAGCGGCTCTCGGCCATTGCCGTCAGGCCGAAGTCGATCATGATCTGGCCGTAGGTCATCTCGCGGTACAGGTTGAACAGGTCGGGCAGGATCAAGGATCTTCTTGGCCTTGTCCCGCACGCGGTCGTTGAAGAGGCGGTTCAGCACGGTGGCCTTGTCCTGGGGCAGCCGGGTCGGCTCGCCCTCCGCCGTCTCGTAGGTGATCGCCACGTAGATCGAGATGCGATGCTCCTGGGCCAGCTCGCCGATGCGCCGGAGGTCGCTGTCCTTGCGACAGCAGCCGTAGTACATGAGGCCCAGCAGCTCCCGGAACGGGATGACCTCGCCGCTCGTCGTGTCCCTGACGTCGAACTGGACCGACTGGGCCGCACCCCAGTGCCGCCACAGGCACCGGCCCTCCCAGTACTCCTCGACCGGCGCGACCGCCTCTGCGGAGAAGTAGGACCGGACGGCCCGACTGCGCACGTCGTGCTCGATGATGACGTGCCCGCTCCGGACGTTCACCATCTCGTACTGCGGCGCGAGGGGCTCGCTGCTCATCGCTCTCCATCCGAAGGCGGCACCGCGGTCAGGGCCGCGTGCCGCCTGGCGCCGGCCCCGCAGCTCGACGGCCCGTCGGCTCGTCGGCTCCGCGGAACCACGATCCACGGTAGACGAGAACGTGGGGCGGGACATGGCCCGATGGCACCCATGCGGTGGGCCTGCCGTCACCTAGTGGGGGTGCTGGCCTCTCGCGTGCGTGGCATCGTCGCGACTCATCACAGTGGCGCCCTCGACGGGATCGAACCTGCGACCTCGGGATTAGGAGTCTGCCGCAGCCGTGCGTGGATGGGGCGATGCACGCTCGGGTGACTGCCGCCTCCTACCACCGCGACCCGCCGTCTAGCGCCTCATTAAGGGTATGGATGGGGGTACGGCCCGAGCGCCCGGCGAACGGCCCCCGGACGCCCGGTGCGCGTCCCATCCCGCGAGGCGAGCGGGGGCGCCCGGTGCGGAGCCGGGGTCATGACGAAAGCCTCTGGCGTCCGCCTGCGCTCGGGCGCACGCTGGAGGGTGCTGGAGACCGGAGATGCGCCGACATCCTGGGCGAACGCTGGGCGTCCTGGTCGTCGCGGCGGCGGCGGTGCTGGGTGCGATCTACCTCGTCTGGGTCGTTGCGCCCGATGCCCAACCCGCCATCCTCCTCGTCGGTGCGGTCACCCTAGCTGATCCTCATTCCTCTTGGGTACGTCGTCCAGCGCCGACGCCACTGGTAGCAGTAGCTCCTCCAGCCTCGAACCCCGCGCCTGACAGCGGCTCCCGAACGCCCGGTGCGCGTCCCATCCAAGGAGAGCGCCGCGTCAGGTGCGGAGCCGGGGGCGAGAATTCGGTAGGCCGCCCGGAGAACCCGAGCGGCCTGCACGTTGCGGAGCGCGTTGTGGCGAGGGGAGCCGCGACTTGGGGCGGCTGGACGCACCGGCGTCGGCCTCTACCCCTATTCAGCCTCTTCGAGCATCCGACGGATAGCCTTGAGCCTGGCCTCGATGGCCGGCCCGAGCTGTCGCTCGATGAACCCGTCGACGAGCCGGAACGGACCGCGCGGCTCAAGCCGCTCGCGCTGGCGCAGGACGGTGCCGCCGTCGGTCGGCGTTATCGTGTACTCGAGGCGGCCGCGCATCCACCACGCCCAGAACCGCTCCTCCAACAGGCGGTCCTGCTCGATGGCGACGACCTCGGACCAGACCGTCATCGTGGCGTGCGGGGCAAGCTGGATGACCTCGTGCCAGCGGGTGCCGACACGGGTCGGACCCGGCGTGATCTTCTCCATCACCGGGACGAGCGCGGCCCGCTCATCCTTCCCCCAGTCCTGGACATCGGCCAGCATCGCGAAGACGGCCGGCGGGGGGCGGCGGATGGTGACGCTGTAGTCGAAACGCATGGCTCCGCCCTCGACTCCGGCCCACCCCGGCCGGGCTCCGCCGCGCCGGGGACGGGCTCAGTACGACGATCGACTGGTCGACTCGACGGCGCAAGAGCCGATCGTATGGTCTTGGCCGGGGAATACCGCTTCGACGGGCGGGTCAACCGCGGCGTGGCGGGTCGGTCTCGCCAGTGGCTCGGCGCGGTCCCGGGTGCTCGCTCAGTGTGATCCGCCGCTGATGTCGTTGGCCAACACGATCCGATAGCGCGCCCGGTTCTCTTTGAGCCTGTGGATCGCATCGTTCACGTCCGTCATGGCCATCAGCTCGATCTGCGGCGCGACGCTGTGTGTCTGGACGAAGGAGAGCATCTCCGGCATCGTGGCCCGGTTGCCGAGGAAGGATCCCGAGATCGAGAGCTGGTGCGCCACGAGGTCGGTCGGGTTCATCGACACGCGCGGGAAGCCGATCAGGACGAGCCGGCCCTTCTTCTTGAGCATCATCAGGAGCGACTCCCAGTCGATCTCGCCATCGGCGGTGCACAGGAGGAGGTCGAATGCGTAGTCGACCTCTTCCACGGCGGCAGGGTCCCCGATCATGATGAAGTGGTCAGCGCCGAAGGCGAGCGCCTCCTGCTCCTTGGTCCGGGAGGAGGACAGGGCCGTGACCTCGCAGCCGAGGGCGTGCGCGAACTGGATCGCGAGATGGCCCAGCCCACCGACGCCGAGGATGCCCACGCTCTGCCCCGGTCCGGTGGCGTAGGTCCGGAGCGGTGAGTAGACACTGATCCCGGCGCACATCAGCACGGCGGCCACCTCGGGGGCCATGGCGGCCGGCGGCTGAAACGCGAAGCGGCTATCGACGGTCACCGAGGAAGCGAACCCGCCGTGGCGTTCCCACGTCCCCATCGTGCTGATCTGCTGGCAGAGCTGCTCCTCGCCCTGCGCGCACCACTCACAGCGCATGCACGACCGGCCCTGCCACCCGATGCCGACGCGGTCCCCTTCCCTCAGCCCGGCGACCTCGCGGCCCCGAGCCTCGACGTGGCCCACGATCTCGTGGCCGGGCACGAAGGGAAACGCCGTGATGCTGTAGTAGTCGTCGATGGCATGGATGTCGGTGAAGCAGACACCGCAGTGGCTGACGGAGACCCTGACGTCATGCTCCCCGAGTTGCGGCGCCGGGTACGTGAGTGGCTCGAGGGTCTGACCCAGCGCCATGGCCGCATAGCCCGTGACCTCTGAGCGGGACATTTCCCCACCTTCCCCTCTCGTGGCATCCGCGCCCATGGCGTCGGCGCCCGGGGCACCGGCCCGACTGCAGCGCGGTGATCGACCTGCGTGGTGATCGGTCAACTACCCGGTCGCGGGTCGGTCTCGCCAGTGGCTCGGCGCGGTCCCGGCGGCCAGGGTTTGGACCGCGTGTCGAAGCCTCCCGCCAACCGGCAACCGTAGGCGCCAATCAGCGATCTGGCGAGAGGCGAACGGCCCCCGGACGCCGGTGCCCGACCCATCCCGCGAGCGATGCCGGGTCGTGCCGGACGGCGCGGAGCCGGGGCCCGTCAGGGCGCGGGGCCCGGAAGCTCCTGATGGGGGGATGGACTAACTTCACGTGCTCGGCGATCGCCTTCACCGCCTGTTCGCAGGCTTCCTGATCAAGCGGGTTGACGCTCCACTGGACGACATAGAAGACGCTCATGTAGGGGACCTCCGCTGGGCCGCGTCCTCGCGGGTCGGTCTCGCCAGTAGCTCGGCGCGGTCCCGGCGGCCGGGGTGTGGGCCGCGTGTCAGAGCCTCCCGCTGATGGGCACCGTAGGCGCCGGTCGCGGGTCTGGCGAGGGGCAAACGGCCCCCGGACGCCGGTGCCCGACCCATCCCGCGAACCCCACAAGTGGGCCCACCGGGGCGCTTCGTCTCGGATCAGGCGCTCGAGCCTCCTGTCGCGGGCAGCTGCGCGGGGTCGGGTGCCGCCTGCGGGCGTCGCTGCGAGAAGACCAGGAAGAGCAGGGCCGACGCAGTTCCGAGCAGCCCCAGCACAACGGCGGTGAGGTAGAGCGCCGGCTCCTGGCCCGGGACCAGACCGAGCGCGACGAGGCTCAGGGCGACCACGAGGCTGACAAGGAGGAGCACGTTCGTTGCCCCCTCCCGCACGAGATCCGCCCGCGACCTGGCTGCGAATTCGTGCCGCATCTCGGGAGTCCGGGAGTTCACCGTCCACACGCCGAGGACAAGGACGAGCGCGAGGACGCTGCACGCGAGCCAGAGGTCGTGGCCGGTGAGCCCATAGCGGCCGAGGGTCACCGGGGCGAGGGCGACGACGACCACCCAGGACGCGATCGATACGATCGAGCGGATGTAGGCGACCTCGTGCGCATCGCTCGCACCGCCGTTGCGCACGGCGATGAGCGCACCGAAGCCGACGAACACGCCGGCTATCGCGGCGAGCTGAACCAACAGATCGGCGTCCTGCATGTCCCGCCACCTCCGTACATCGTGATCAGGGTCAGCATGGACGCAGCCCGGCGGGCCGTCGAGAGGCGGACGACCCCCGGACGCCCGGTGCGGGAGCCGGGGGCCGGACAGCACTTGACGGAAGCTGGCCTGGTAGCAGACGGTCGGGCAGGATGCGCACGGTGACGGTCCAACGAACCCTCAGGGCGCCCATCGAGGGTGTCTTCGACATCCTCGCCGACCACGAGAGCTATGCGCAGATGCCGGAGGTCCGCTCCGCGAAGCTTGTCCGGCCCGGATCTGGCGAGCGGAACGGCGTGGGCGCGATCCGGGAGATCGACTTCGGGAGCGCGTGGTTCCGCGAGGAGATCACGACGTTCGAGCGCCCGACCCGGCTGGGCTATCGCGTCCTGAAGAGCCGCCCGCCGATCGACGAGGTCAGCAGCATCCACCTCGGACCCGTCGAGGTTGGCACCGACGTCACCTGGACGGCGCGGCTTCGCGTCACGTATCCGTTCGTCGGCGCGCTCCTCACCGTGTACGTCGCGCGCCAGCTGGCGCGGGGCTTCGAGGCGTTTCTCGCGGCGACGGAGGGACGAGCCGTGCCGCGCGCATCGCCGCTGCCCGCCACCCCGCGACCATGAGGGCACCGGGACCCTTGCGCAATGGCCCCCGATCGCCCGGTCTTGACCGAGCGCCTTTGTGGGTACGAACGGGGGTACAGCCCGACGCGACGGGGCCCTCCGGTCCGCCCGGAGGGCCTGTTCGTGCAGATCCGTGGCGCCCCCGGCAGGATTCGAACCTGCGACCTCGGGATTAGAAGTCCCTCGCTCTATCCCCTGAGCTACGGGGGCGCTGCAACACAATGGCACGCGCGGCGATGCGGCGCACCGTGGCGCCGATGGAGCCGCGGCCGGCGGGTTGCGGCCGACAGCTGAGCCCTCGGCGGGGCCTACGGCATCAGCAGCACCGCGCCGATGCGCTCCATCGCCCAGTCGACCTCGTCCCTGGTGATGATCAGCGGGGGCGCGAAGCGGATCGTGTTGACGTGCGTCTCCTTGGCGAGGATCCCCCGGCCCTGGAGCGCCTCGCAGAAGCGGCGGGCGCCGCCGGCCTCCGGCCGCAGCTCGACGCCGATGAGCAGGCCCCGGCCCCGGATCTCGCGGACGTGCGGGCTGGCGACCTCCCGGAGGCGGGCCATGAAGTAGTCGCCCATCGTGGCCGCGTTCCCGATCAGGTCTTCCTCGACCAGCACGCGCAGGGCCTCGCGGGCGACCGCGCATGCCAGCGGGCTCCCTCCGAACGTGCTCCCATGGGTGCCGGGGGTGAAGACGTCCATGACCTCGGCGCTCGCCAGGACAGCCGAGACCGGGTAGAAGCCGCCGGAGAGCGCCTTGCCGATCGTCACGATGTCCGGGCGGACGTCCTCGTGGTCGCAGGCTAACAGCCGTCCGGTTCGGCCGAGCCCCGTCTGGATCTCGTCGGCGATGAGAAGGACGTTGTGGCGGGTGCAGATCTCGCGAACCCGCCGCAGGTAGCCTTCGGGAGGCACGATGACGCCGCCCTCGCCCTGGATCGGCTCGACGATGAACGCCGCGGTGTTCGGCGTGATCGCGGCCTCGAGCGCCTCGGCATCGCCGTACGGCACCAGGATGAAGCCCGGGGTGAGCGGGCCGAAGCCGGCCCGGTAGAGGGGCTCCGAGCTGAAGCTGACGATCGAGATCGTGCGCCCGGCGAAGTTGCCGTCGCAGGCGATGATCTCGGCCTTCCCGTCCGGCACCCCCTTCACGTCGAGGGCCCACTTGCGGGCGGCCTTGAGAGAGGTCTCGACCGCCTCGGCACCCGAGTTCATGGGGAGGACCCGCTCGAAGCCCGTCAGCTCGCACAGCTCGCGGTAGTAGGGGCCGAGCTGGTCGTTCCGGAAGGCCCGGCTCACGAGCGGCAACCGGCCCGCCTGCTCGACGAGGGCCGCGAGGATGCGCGGGTGGGCGTGCCCCTGGTTGATGGCGCTGTACGCGCTGAGGCAGTCCATGTACCGGTTGCCGTCGACGTCCCAGACCCAGACGCCCTCGCCCCGGCCCAGCACCACGTCGAGGGGGTGGTAGTTGTGGGCGCCGTAGCGGTCTTCGAGCTCGATCAGCTCGCGCGACGACGAACGCTCCAGGGTGGTCATGAGGGTGGTCCCGTGTGCGTCGCGGCTGCTCGTTGCGTCCTCGGGAACAGCCCGTACCGAAGGCAGGGCAATGATAGCGCCGGCGTTCTGGCGGCCGCCGGGTCGGGGGGTCACCGAGCCGCGGACCAGCGCCGTCGGCGGGTGCCCCGGTGCTATGCTCCGCGCCCGCGCGGCCCGGGAGCCGCGATCGACCAGGGAGACGGACCGGGTGGCCGAACAAGCCCCGACGCTGACGCGGGCCGCTCCGACGACGGAGCGGTCGGCCATCGCCGAGCGGGCGCCGGACGGCCCTGACCTCGCCACGCTACCGCCACGCCCGGCGATCCGGGTCGCAGCCGACCGGACGAGCGCCGGAGCCAGGGGCCGCGGGGTCCGCCCGGTCCCCGGTCAGCTCCCCCTCCCCTTCACTCCCCTTCCCGTGCTCGAGATCGAGCCCGAGTGGAAGGCCCAGCCTCGCCTGTGGGGCCACGCCTACCACCCCATGTGCTCGTACCTCGCGAGCTTCCCGGCCGCCCTCGCCCACGCCTTCGTCGCCCGCTACACGCGCCCCGGCGACGTCGTCCTGGACCCGTTCTCCGGGCGCGGCACGACGCCGCTCCAGGCATGCGCGGAGGGCCGCATCGGGGTCGGCAACGACCTGAACCCGCTGGCGCACGTCCTGACCGCGGCGAAGGTGGAGCCGCCCGCCGCGCTCGAGCTCGAGGCTCGACTGGCCGCCCTGCGCCTCGACTGGTCGTTCGAGGCCGCCGCCTGGCTCGACCTGGCGGCGCGCGTGACCGCGGCCGGCCCGGAGACCGTGCCGGCTGCCGGGTCCGGCGTCGAGCCGTGGCGCGGGGAGGGAGCCCGTCCCCGCCGAGGTCGCCCTCGCCTTCCACCCGCGGACGCTGGGGCAGCTCCTCTTCGTCCGCGGCCACCTCCGGCTTGCCGAGCCAGCCGACCGCTTCCTGGCCGCTTCGCTCGCCGGCATCCTTCACGGCAAGCGCCCGGGCTACCTCTCGGAGGTGATGCCCAACACCTTCAGCATGGCCCCGCGGTACGTGCGCGACTTCGCCGAGCGGACCGGCTTCGCCTCGCCCGAGCGCGACCTCTTCACGCTGCTGGGCGCCAAGCTCCGCCGCCTCGCCCGCGATGGCCGGCCGGCGGCGCCGGGGATCGCCCTCCTGGGCGACGCTCGCGACGCGGGCACCCGAGCCCGCGCCGCCCTCCGCGAGCGGGCCCTCCCCGACCGGGCGCGCCTCGTCCTCACCTCGCCGCCCTACCTCCGCGTCCTCAAGTACGGCTACTACAACTGGCTGCGGACCTGGTTCCTGGGCTACTCGGCCTCGGAGATCGACGCGACCCTGGACGACGCCCACCGGCGCGAGCCGTACGTCGTCTTCCTCCGCGAGGTCCTCGCGGGGCTGCGCCCGGCGCTGGCCGACGATGCCGTGATCGCCGTCGTCCTCGGTGACGTCGAGGCCGAGCGGGGGCGGGCCGCCGCCGACGGGATCGCGATCGGCCTGGCCGACGAGGCCTGGGAGGGCGCGGCGCGCCCGGAGGGCTACCTGCTCGCCGGCGTCGCCCGCGACGAGATCGCGGCGCCGCGCAAGATGACGAAGCTGTGGGGCGAGGAGGCCGGGCGGGCCACGAAGGTCGATCGGATCCTCGTCCTCGCCACGTCGGAGGCAGGCCGGCGCCGGGCGATCAGCGGGGCATCCCTCCCGATCGACTGGAGCTGGCCGCCCCGTCGCTGACCGACGAAGCGACGTCGGGTCGACGGCGCCGGGTCGAGGCCCGCCGCCCTCCGCTACACTCGGGAGCCATGAAGCAGATGTACCACCCGGACGACCTGGCGGCGATGGACCCCCTGGTCCTCATGAAGAACCTGGACCACGTCCGGATGACGAGCCGCCGGCTCAGCTACATCCTCCAGCAGCAGGTCCACCTGTACACGCCGCAGGCGAACCAGCTCCGCGAGCAGATCGACACCTACGTCGAGGCCGAGCGCCAGATCGAGGGCGAGATGGCGCGCCGGCAGATCCGGGCCTAGGCGACGATCGCCGCCGGGCGGACGCGACCGCGGCGATCCCCCACCGTCCCGCCCGAGGCGCGCTCCTCCTCGATGACCGCCGCCGCGAGCGCCGCGAGGTGCGGCGTGCCGAAGAGGGAGAAGCCGATCCCGCGGTCCTCCAGCTCGGCGCAGCTGTAGCCCCGGAAGAGACCGCGGCTCGCCACCGCCCACATCTCGTCGTAGAGCTCCGGCCACCCGACCCGGCGGCGCGCCCGGCAGAAGCGGACGAACTCCAGTGCTTCGGGGTCGGCCTCGTCGAGCGCGTGGGGGCGCGGCTCCATCGATCTCCTCTCCTCCCGCGCAGCGCGGCCTGAACCGGTGACGGACCTGGGGCCTGCGATCCCCGCGTGTTCGGGCGGTCCGACCGCAGTGCGGGGCGCGATCTCGGTGCCCCGGCTCCGTCGCCGTTCGCTCTCCGGGCTGCGGCGACGTCGCAATCCTACGTGGGGCCGGTCGGCGCCGGAAGGACCTTGTCCACGAACCTACCCACCGATTTGTCCACAGGAACGGGCGTTCGGTGGACGGGGGCCGTCCCGCCGCGCGGCCGCCGTGGACAGCGGCCGTGCGCCGGCTACAAGGCCCGCGAGATCCCCAGGCCGGGCGCCTCGCCGAGCCGCCACCGGCAGTCGTCGCCGAGCTCGAGCCCGACGAACGGATCCTCGGCCAGGAGGAGGCATCCGTCGAGGTCGACCCACTCGGCGAGGGACGCGACGGCGGCGGACGCGGCGATGCCCACGCTCGTCTCCTCCATGCAGCCGAGGAAGGTCCGGAAGCCGAGCTCGCGCGCCCGCGCCAGCATCCGGGCGGCCGCCCCGACGCCGCCGCACTTGGCCAGCTTGACGTTCACCCCGTCGACCACGCCCACCAGCGCGTCGAGGTCCTCGATGAGGACGGCGCTCTCGTCGGCGACGATGGGGAGCGGCGAGACTGCCTGGAGGTCGCCGAGCCAGTCGTAGCGGCGGGCCGGGAACGGCTGCTCGATGAGCTCGACGCCGAGCCGCACCAGCTCCGGAACGAGGGGTCCGGCGGTTTCCGGCGTCCAGCCGGTGTTGGCGTCGACGCGGAGCGGCCCGCCGTAGACGGCCCGCACCGCCTCGAGGGTCGCGAGGTCCGCGGGACCACCCACCTTGATCTTGAGGGCCGGGAAGCGCGCGGCTCGGCGGGCCCGCTCGGCGACCACCGCCGGCTCGTCGAGCCCCAGGGTGAAGTCGGTCGGCGGGATCGCCGCTGAGAGGCCCAGGAGCCGATGGACGGGCGTTCCCGTCGCCTTCCCCGCCAGGTCGTGGAGGGCGATGTCCAGGGCGCACTTCGCCGCCCCGTGGCCGCGGATCGTCCGCGTCGAACACTGCCCCGATCGCCGCGAGCGAGGCCGCGGCGGCGGCCGGGCTCGAGGTGTCGAGGTCGTCCGGGCCGATCGCCCCGAGGAGCGCATCCATCACGACCGGCATCGTCGCGAGCGTCTCGCCGTAGTAGGCGTCGGGATAGCCCTCGCCGAGGCCGACCAGCCCGGGCAGGCGGTCCGAGCGGAGCTCGACCACCATCGTGGACATCGCGCCCCCGGCCCCGTGCGCGTCGCGGGCGATCCGGAACGGCTCGCGGTACGGGATGCGGAGGACGCGGGATTCGAGGTGCCAGCCGGCGTTCATCGCCTCGCCCCGGCAGCGACGACGGGATCGTCCGCGCCGACCCATGGCAGCTCGTCCACGGCGGTCTTCAGCTCCTCCCAGAATGCAGCGGCACCGAAGCGGACCGGGTCGGCGGTCGGCAGCCCGGTCTCGGCCGCGATCTCGGCCACGACGCGCCGTGCCTCCGCCTCGTCGGGATAGAGCGAGGTGTTCACGGCGACGGCGACGACCTTCGAGGGCGCCACGGTCGCCGCGATCCGCTCGTGGAGGTCGATGAAGGGGCGCAGCGGGGCGATCGGGAACGAGCGCTCGGGGCAGGTGATCGAAATCGTGGGCGGCAAGGCCGGCGCGGTGGACCAGGATCATCGCGTGGGGCGTCGCGCCGTGGATGAGGCCGAGCGTGACGGCGCTGTAGGCCGGGTGGTCGAGCGACCCCTGGCCTTCGACGAGGACCCAGTCGCCGAGCCGCTCGCCCTCTTCGACAAGCCACTCCACGGTCCCGTTGAGGAAGTCGCTGATCACGCGGTCGACGGAGACCCCCCAGCCGTCGATCATCATCCCCGTCTGTCCCGTGGGGACGAAGGCAACGTGATCGCCGGCCGCCCGGCCGGCGTTGCGCAGCTCGAGCGCCACCGACATCTTGCCGATCGCGCAGTCGGTGCCAACCGTCAGGATGACCCGCTTGCCGGCGCCGTGGCGGCGCCCGAGGGCGGTCTCGAAGCGCTCCGGCGGGCGGCGGTAGTCGACGATCCGGACGCCGGCGATGGCGGCCGCCGCGGAGAGCTCCGGGTCGTCGCCGAGGAACGTGTGGAGCCCGGAGTGGAGCTCCAGGCCGGCATCGATCGCCGCGTGGAGGACCGCGTGCCACTCGTCGGGGAGTCGGCCGCCGGTCGGCGCGATCCCGATCAGCAGCGCATCGGGGCGCTCCCGGCCGGGGACGGCCAGCGCCTCGTCGAGCGTCCCGACGATCGGGACGTCCCGACCGGGGATCCACTCCCCGACGTTGCGTCCCGCGAGCGTGGAATCGAGGACGGCGACGACGTCGTCCCGCCCGTAGCGGATCACGCCGAAGGCGGTCTTGCCCGAGTGCGGGTCGAACTGGCCCTCGGTCAGGATCACGAGCCGCCGCGGCACCTGGGGTCGCATCTCGCCTCCGTTGCGAGGGCCGGATCACGCCGGTCACGGGCCTCCGCCCGGCAAGGGAAAAGGTAACGCCCCCGGGGCGCGGACCGGGGGCGTTGGAGCGTTCGCTGGTACCGCATACCGGATTCGAACCGGTGATCTCCGCCTTGAGAGGGCGGTGTCCTGGGCCTCTAGACGAATGCGGCAGGTGGGCGGCCACGGGGCCGTCGACCGCGGACGAGAATACCAGAGGCGCAACAAGGGCGGCAAGCACGCCGCGCTCGGGGAGGGCCTGTCCGGACCTGCCGTCGCTACAGGCGGTGCGACTCGAGGAAGGCGCGGACCCGCTCGGCGACCTGGCGGTGCCCCTCCTCGGAGAGGACGAGCCCGTAGTGCGACGCGGCGCCGAACTGCTCGTGCTCCGCGCCCAGCCAGGCCGCCAGGCGTTCGGCGGCGAGGGCCGCCGGCGCTCCGTCCACCCCCGACCCGACGACGAGCACCGGCACGCCGTCGAGGAGGCGGGGCTCCACCGGGACGCCCGCCAGCATCGAGGCCCTGGCCCGGCCCGACTCGCGCGGCTTCTGGCCCAGGAGGTGCTGGATCCGCAGGACGTCGTCGAGCGCCAGGTCGCGGTTCTCCCGCTGGAGCTTCTCGGGCAGGGTCTCCCAGCCGATGACCGCGCGTCCGTAGACCGGCGGCACGTCGCGAACGACGTGCGGCCTGGCCGGGGGCCGGGTCGCGGCGGGCGCCTCGGCGTCGAGCAGCACCAGCCCGGCCACCCGGCTGCGCTCCGCTGCGGCCTTGAGGACGAGCAGACCGCCCATCCCGTGGCCGATCGCGACGGCGTTCGGCCCGACCCGCTCGAGCCCGGCCACGACGTCGTCGAGGTACGTCTCGAAGGAGAGAGACCCGGGATCGGCGGTCTTGCTCCAGTAGTGGTTCCTCAGGTTGAGGGCATGGCCCTCCCAGCCGCGGCCCGCGAAGTGCCGCAGCCAGCGTTCCCAGAGCCACGAGCCCGCGAGCTCGCCGTGGACGTAGAAGAGCGGCCGCCGGCGCGAGCGCCGCTCGGGAAGCCAGCTCTCGACGTAGAGGCCGCGCTCGTCGAGCTCGATCTCGTCCTTGCGGACCGGGCGACCGCCGTGCGACGAGCCGGGTGGCTGTCCGGGCAGGCGCGGCCAGTCGCGATCGAGCGGGTCGTCGTTCATCTCACCACTCGAGAGGGTTGAGGACGAAGCCGGTCACCGGCTTCGGGAAGAAGTAGGTGCTCTTCTGGGGCATCACGTCGCCCTCGCGGGCGACCGCCGCGATGTCCGCCACCGGGGTCGCCTCGAGCAGGAAGGCGGCATCGGCGGCATCCGTGCGCCGGTCGACCCAGTCGATCGCCTCTGCCGCGTCCTTCGTGTAGATGATCCGGCCGCCGGCCATGGTCGCCGCCCGGTCGATCCCGCAGAGACGCTCGAGGGCGACCGCGAGCAGCGTGACGTCGACCCGGCGGAGGGCCTCGCCCCCGACCGGCAGGTATGGGGCGAACGCGTCGCGGCGGGCGGTCAGCACCGCCCCGCCCGCCCGGGTCCAGACCCCGATACGGCCGCGGCCGCCGGCCGCCGGGTCTCCGGTCCCGAACGCCTCGACGAGGGCCGAACGGTCGGCGGGCTCCACCTCGAAGAGGCCCGCTGCCCCGGCCTCCCCGACCAGCCCGTCGGCGGTGCTCACCCCTCGCGCGACGCGGTGGGTCGGGAGCGCCAGGAGCGGCTCGGCCGTGGTCTCCATGAAGAGGGCCAGCGCGTAGTCGTACGCCGGATCCTCCTCGGCCGAGTGGCTCAGGCGCCGCTCGTCGCGGTAGCGGAGCGCGGTCTCGTAGCGGTGATGGCCGTCGGCGATCGTCACCGGCTCGCCGCCCGCGGCCTCCACGAGACCCGCCACGAGCGGGGCCGTCTCCCCGTCGTCGGGGACGATCCAGAGCCTGTGGCGGACGCCCTCGTCGTCGGTCACATCCGCCGCGGCGGGAGCCTCGGTGGCCTCGGAGAGGAGGCGGGTAGCGGTTCCGGGGGGATCGGCGTAGATGACCATCACCCCGGAGAAGTTGGCCCCCGTGGCCCGCATGAGCTTGTAGCGATCCTCCTTCGGCCCGGCCAGCGTCCGCTCGTGGGGCAGGACCCCCGCCCCGGGTCCGAAGGGCTCCAGCCGGAGGCGGCCGTAGAAGCCGCGCTGGGCGCGCCGGACGGGGGTCCCCGGGATCGCGTAGTCCTGCTCGTACACGTAGAGCGAGGGCTGGCGGTCCTTCCGCAGCGTCCCGTCGGATCGCCAGCCGTTGAAGAGCCGGGCCGCCCGGCGGTACTTCTCGTCGGGGTCGGCATCGCCCACGTCGACCGGAAGGTCGATCGCCACGACGTTCCGGGGATCGCGGGCTGCCAGCTCGGCGCGCTGCTCCGGCGAGATCACGTCGTATGGCGGGGCGACGACGCGAGAGAGGTCGGGCACTACCTCGGGGCTGTAGCGGAGCGCGCGGAACGGGCGGATGTCGGGCACGCGACCTCCAAGGAGCACCCGATCGGGTGCGGGACCGGCGCCGCGCGGTGCGCGGCGGGATGGGACAGAGTGTAGCGCGGCGAGGCGACGGACTCGGCGGGCGCCGCCGGGAGCGCGGTGCGGCGCTCGGTGCTAGCCTCGGCCCACCATGTCGCCCCGCCGCGTCGGCATCGCCGGCCGCCCCGCCCCCCGCCTTCGCGTCCGGCCTGTCGCAGCGATCGTCCTCGCGGGGCTCGTCCTCGCCGGCTGCTCCGCGTTCACCCCCCAGACGCCGAAGCCGACGGCCACCACCTTCGCGGGGATCGTCTCCGAGCTCGCGCGGGTCGGCGTCGGGGTCGAGAACGTCGTCTCCGGCGACCCGGGCTGCGACGACCAGCGCCTGGCGCGCACGGCGATCGCGTTCGACGCGTCGGGCGTGGACCAGGCCGAGCCGACCCGGGTCTATCTCTACGCGTTCAAGAACGGCAAGGTGTTCGACGAGCTGCGCCCGGTCGTCGACCTCTGCGCCCGCAGCTACGTGCTCGCCCCGGCCGACTACGCCTCCGTCGACGCGACGCCCTACGTGTTCGCCGGGCCGGGTCCGTGGGCCCCGGACTTCGAGGACGCGCTCCGCGAGGCGCTCGGACGGGCCGCCGTCGGCGGGTAAGGGCGACCGATGCTAGCCTTCGGCCCGTGAGCGAGCCCAGCGCCACCCCGCACCCGGCCGGCGAACCGGCCAGCGCACCCCCGCGCGACCGTGCGGTCGCGGCCTCGAACGGCCACCGCAACGGCCACGCCCCCGACGACGCCCACGGCCGGGCGATCCTCCTGGCCCTTCGCGAGGGCGGCGCGGCGGGGCCCGACGCGATCGCGGTCCGCCTGGGGATGAGCCGGACCAGCACCCTGCAGCGGCTCCGGGAGCTGGAGGCAGCAGGGTACGTGGCGCGCCAGGCGATCCGCCACGGGGTGGGCCGGCCGCGCCACCTCTACGACATCACGGCCGAGGCCCAGCGCAGCCTGCCGGCGAACTACGACGGGCTCGCCACGACGCTGCTCGAATCGATCGCCGAGGTCGGCGGCGACGCCCTCGTGGAGGAGGTCTTCCAGGCCCGGCGCCGCCTCCTGCGCGACCGGATCCGTTCCCGCTTCGCGGAGCGCCTTGGTCCGGCGCCGACGCTGGCCGAGCGGGTCCGCGAGCTCGCCGTCGTGCAGGACGAGTCGGGCTACCTCTGCCGGGCCGTGACGCCCCCGACCGACGGGGGCGTGATCGAGCTGCGTGAGCACAACTGCGCGATCCTCGGCGCTGCCGCCGGGCACCCGGCGGCCTGCCGGGCCGAGCTGCAGCTCTTCGAGGAAGTCCTCGAGGCGCGCGTGGTGCGCACGACGCACATCGCGTCGGGCGACCGCTGCTGCACCTACCGGATCGAGCCCCTGGAGTCCTGAGCGGGCTATCGGCCGGCACACCGCGCGCGGCCGGCGATCCGCGGCGCGGCTACGCCTCCTCGCGCTCGACCACCCCGCGCGGCGCCGGCTCCAGGCGCGGCGCCGGCACCTGGCTGAGGTTCGGAACGAACGAAGCCTGGATCGCCGTGCGGGCGACCTCGACCTGCTCGTCGAGTGTCAGGATGCCCAGGCGCCCCAGGGTCGACAGCTCGTCGCGGATGTACGTCTTGAGCATCTCGGGGCCGTCCGTGTTGATGGTGAAGCGGATCTCGTTGCGTCGGAAGGTGTCGAAGATCCAGCGGAACTCGTCCCAGCCCGAGACGACGCGCGTGGTCAGGTTCGACGTCGGACAGACCTCGAGCACGATGCCCCGCTCGCGGATCATCGCCAGCGTCCGCGGGTCGTACGCGGCCTTCACGCCGTGGCCGAGCCGGTCGGGCTCGAGCTGCTCGATCACCTCGGCGATCTCGTCGACGGGCCCGGATTCCCCCGTGTGAACGGTGATGCCGAGGCGATGGCGGCGGGCATGGTGGAAGAGGCGCCTGTAGTCCCTCACCCGGAAGCCGTTCGATTCGGGGCCCGCGACGTCCACTCCGACGACTCCCCGGTCGCGCCAGACGATCGCCTTCTCGGCGATGATCTCGTTGAGCTGGT
Source organism: uncultured Chloroflexia bacterium (assembly GCA_963709605.1). Taxonomy (GTDB): domain Bacteria; phylum Chloroflexota; class Limnocylindria; order Limnocylindrales; family CSP1-4; genus CTSoil-043. The sequence goes on from CAVPWX010000020.1 coordinate 292,335, forward strand.
ACGGGAAGGCCCGGTCGAGGCAGAGGATCAGGCCGGGCTTCACCGGGTACTCGAGCGTCGCCCGGTCCATGCCCCGCACCGCCGCGGCGATGATGTGGTCGAGGTCCTGCTCGCCGCCACGGTTCCGCTTCATCGGGTTGAAGCGAAGCTCCATCGTCGTGACGTTGTTCTTGCGATACGCCCCGCCGATGACCTCGTACACGGCGCGCTCCACGGCCAGCGGGCTGGACTGGATCAGCTCGGTCCAGTGGTAGAGCTCGAGGTACTCGTCGAACGAGCGGCCGCGCGTCGGCGAGACGGTGATGAGCTCGCGGAACTCCCAGTAGTCCTTCGTCGGGAGACGGATCCCCTGGGAGTGGGCGATCCCCCACATGATCGCCGGCGTGACCGCACCGCCCAGGTGGCAGTGGAGCTCGGCGAGCGGGACCTTGCGGGAGAGCTGCCGAGTCACGCGCCGATCCCTGTCGCACCGGGGACGACCCGCCCGTCGGCGCCGATCGTCGCCTGCCGGCGCAGGGCGCGCAGCTCGGCGCCGGGGACCTGGTCACGGGCGTGGTAGCTGGAGCGAACGAGCGGCCCCGACTCGACGTGCCGGAAGCCCATCGCGAGAGCCTCGCCCCGCAGGTCGGCGAACTCGTCGGGGTGGTAGTAGCGGACGAGCGGCAGGTGGTCGACGGTCGGCCGCAGGTACTGCCCGATCGTCAGGATGTCGCAGTCGACCGCCCGCAGGTCGCGGAAGGTCGCGAGGAGCTCGTCTCGCTCCTCGCCGAGGCCGACCATGATCGAGCTCTTGGTGTGGACGTCGAGGCCGACCTCGCGGGCGTCGACCTTGGCCTGCGCGAGCACGCCGAGGCTGCGGTCGTAGCGGGCGCGCCGCCGGACCGGCTGCTGGAGCCGCTCGACGGTCTCGACGTTGTGGTTGAGGATGTCGGGGCCGGCCTCCATCACCGCGCGGAGCGGCGCCGCCTCCCCGTTGAAATCAGGGACCAGGACCTCGACGCCCATCCCGGGGCAGCGCTCGCGGAGCTCCCGGATCGTCTCGGCGAAGACCGAGGCGCCGCCGTCGGGCAGGTCGTCGCGGGCGACCGAGGTGACGACGACGTGCTCGAGCCCCATCGCCGCGACCGCCTCGGCGACGCGGCGCGGCTCGTCGGGGTCGAACCAGGTGGGCCGTCCCGTCGCTATGGCGCAGAAGCCGCAGGCGCGGGTGCAGACGTCGCCGAGGATCATGACGGTGGCGGTGCGCTGGTCCCAGCACTCCCCGAGGTTCGGGCAGCGGGCCTCCTCGCAGACGGTGTTCAGGTTGAGGCCGCGGAGGAGCCGGCGGAGGTCGCGGACGGCCTCGCCGGCCGGGATCGCGGCCTTCAGCCAATCCGGGTGGCGGCGGGCACGCGGGCCACCCGGGGCACCGGCCGCGTCATCCAGCGCTCCCGCCATGGCGATCGTCGCCGGCACGCCGGGATGGGCGCGGCGTCCGCCGCCGCCGGCGCCGAGGACGGGAAGCTGGCGGGCCATGGTCGCCAGTCTAGTAGACCGCGGTGTCGGGGCCGACGCCCTCCAGCCAGGCCTTCACGTCGCGCAGGAAGAACCCCGCCTGGGCACCGTCGTTGGCCCGGTGGTCGATCCCGATGACCATGTTCATGACCGGCCGGATGGCGATGACGTCGCCCTGGGGCGTCTCGACGACGACGGGCCGCTTGGTGATCGCCTCCATGGTGAGGATCGCGACCTCCGGCACGTTGATGATCGGCATCGTCAGGTTGCTGCCGAACCAGCCGGTGTTGTCGACGGTGAAGGTGCCGCCGCCGAAATCGTCGAGGCGAAGCTTCTTGGCCCGGGCGCGGGCGGCGACCTCGGCGATGGCGCGGTTGATGCCGTTGATCGAGAGCTGGTCGACGTCGCGGATGACCGGCACGATCAGCCCGTCGTCGACGGCGACCGCCACGCCCATGTTGATCCGGCGTTTCGCCGTGAGGCCCTGCTCGGTCCACGTCGCGTTGAACGTCGGGTTCCGCTTGAGGGCCTCGACCGCGGCCTTCACGACGAAGGGCACGAAGCTCAGCGAGAGCCCCTCGCCGGCCTGGTAGTCGCGCCTGAGCGACTCGCGGAGGCGGACGAGGTTCGTCGCGTCGACCTCCACGTGGACGTAGGCATGGGGGACCTGCAGGGCCCGCGTCATCTGGGCGGCGATCCCCGTCCGCATCCGGGTCAGCGGGACGAGGACCTCGTCCGTTCCCGGCGGGAAGACGACGGCTGTCCCGGCCGGGGCGGCCGGCGCGGGGCGCCCGAGGGCGGGGAGAGCGGCCGGGAGGGGTGCCGGCGCCGGCGCGGATGCTGCCGGGGCGGGCACAGCGGGGGCAGCCCCCGTCCGGATCGCCTCCACGACGGCAAGGACGTCCTCGCGGGTGATGCGGCCGCCGCCACCGGTGCCGCGCACCTGCTCGGCGGTCAGGCCGTGTTCGCGGAGGAGGCGCCGGACGGCAGGCGTCATGCGCGCCTCGGGGTCGCCGACCGCCACCAGGGGTGCAGCCGGGATGGCGGAGGGAGCGGCGGCACCCGGCGCGGCCGCGGGCAGATCGGACGGCGCGGCCGCAGGCGCCTCGGACGGCGCAGCGCCGCCGGCTGCCGGGGCGGCAGAGACCTCCGGCGCATCGGCGCCGCTCGGCCGTCTCGATCTCGGCGATCGGGGCCTCGTTGGGGACCGTCGCCCCCTCCTCGGCGAGGATCGCGGTCAGCGTGCCGGCGAAGGGAGACGGCACCTCGGCGTTCACCTTGTCGGTGATCACCTCGACGAGCGGCTCGTACTTCTCGACGCGGTCGCCGGGCTTCTTCAGCCAGCGCCCGATCGTCCCCTCGGCGACGCTCTCGCCGAGCTGCGGCATCGTGACCTTCGCCACCGAGTCCCTCCTGCGCGGGCGGATCCCGCGTCACATGGTTCGCACGGATCGGGTGCTCCGGCACGTTCGCCGGCGCTCTGGGTCACGCTAGTTTGGCCCATCCGGCCGGGCCCGGCATGCGAGAGGCCGGCGGCGGCTCAGTACGCGGCGAGCGCGCGGATCGCGCCCGCGATCTTCGCCGGCGACAGCATGAAGGCCTCCTCGAGCACCGGCGCGTTCGGGGCGGCGGGCGACTCCGGTCCAGCGAGGCGGCTCACCGGGCCGTCGAGGTAGTCGAAGGCCTGCTCGGCGACGAGGGCCGCCACCTCCGCTCCGAAGCCGCCGAAGCGGTTGTCCTCGTGGACCACCAGGCACTTCCCCGTCCGGCGCACAGAGGCCAGGATCGTCTCCTCGTCGAGCGGGCGGATCGTCCGCAGGTCGATCACCTCGGCCTCGATCCCCTCCTCCGCCGCACGGGCGGCAGCCTCGAGGGCGTAGTGGAGCATCAGGCCGTAGGCGACGACGGTGAGGCGGCTCCCCGTGCGCGGGATCGCCGCCCGCCCGAACGGCACCGTGTACTCGCCGTCGGGGACCTCGCCGCGGACGCCGCGGTACATCTTCTTGTGCTCCAGGAAGATGACCGGGTCGGGGTCGCGGATTGCCGTCCGCAGGAGGCCCTTCGCGTCGTACGGCGTCGAGGGGATCACCACCTTGAGCCCGGGCACGTGGGCGAAGAAGGCCTCGACCGACTGGCTGTGGTAGAGCGCGCCGTGGACGCCGGCGCCGAACGGCGCCCGGATCGTGATCGGGCAGCTATACGTGCCGTTGCTGCGGTACCGGATCCGCGCCGCCTCGGAGATGAGCTGGTTCATCGCCGGGAAGATGAAGTCGGCGAACTGGATCTCGGCGACCGGCAGGAGGCCGTTGGCGGCCGCGCCGATCGAGACGCCGACGATCATCGACTCGGTGAGCGGCGTGTCGATCACCCGGTCATCGCCGAACTCGGCCCACAGGCCGTCGGTGGCGAAGAAGACGCCGCCCTTGCGGCCGACGTCCTCGCCGAGGACGATGACCCGCTGGTCGCGGCGCATCTCGTCGCGGAGCCCCTCGCGGATCGCCTCGATGAACGTGCGGACCGGCATCAGGCTGCTCCCGCCGCGGTGCCGGGTCGCGGATGCCGCGGAGCTCCGCCTCCAGCCGGCATCACGCCAGCAGGCACATGTCCCGGCGTATGCGCGTTGCGGGCATCACGCAGCGGAGGGACGAGACGCGGCGGGAAGGCGAGGGCCGGCCCCGTGCCCGCCTCTGCATGCGCGGAGGCGCGCCGGCTGATAGCAGCTCGGCCATCGACCACGGTCGATATGTCCGCAACGCGCATCAGGCGGAAGGGATCACCTCCGGCCGAGATGCAGCGAGGAAGCCGGCCAGGCATCAGCCCGCTCCCCCGGGCTCCGCGTAGACGTGGCGGAGGAGCGTCGACGGGTCGGGGTCGGGGGATGCCTCGGCGAAGGCCGTGGCGTCGTCAACGGCCGCGGCGACCTCCGCCGCGATCGCCGCCTCCGAGACCGCGCTGAGCAGGCCGGCCGCCCGCAGCTCATCGCGGAAGCGCGGCAGCGGGTCCTGCCCGCGCTGCTCCGCGAGCTCGTCCGCGGACCGGTACTTCGTCTGCTGGTCGTCGGAGCTGTGGCCGGTGAGCCGCGTCACCTTCGCCTCGATGAACGAGGGGCCCTCCCCCGCCAGGGCCCGGGCCACCGCCTCGCGCGCCGCGAGGTAGCAGGCGATCACGTCGGCGCCGTCCACGACCACGCCCGGCATCGCGTACCCCGCCGCCCGCACGGACACGTCGCGGACCGCCGTCTGCCGCTCGGCGGGCACCGAGATGGCGTAGCCGTTGTTCTCCACGAGCAGGATCATGGGCAGGCGGTGGACGCCGGCGAAGTTGAGTGCCTCGTGGACGTCGCCCTGGTTGGAGGATCCTTCCCCCATCGCGACGAGGGCGACCTCCTGCACACCGCGCAGCTTCGCCGCCAGCGCGATCCCCGCCGCGTGCAGGACCTGCGTCCCCACCGGCGACGACGAGGTGAAGATCCGGTGGCCGGCGTGCCCGTAGTGGCTGGGCATCTGGCGTCCGCCCGACCCCGGGTCGTCGGCCTTCCCGAACTGGTGAAGGAAGACCTCACGCGGGGTCATCCCCATCGCCATGACGCCGGTCATGGACCGGTAGTACGGCAGGAGCCAGTCGCGGCCGGGGGTCAGGGCGGCCGTGATCCCCGCCTCGGCGCCCTCGTGGCCCTGGCCCGAGATGACGAAGTGCACCCGCCCCGATCGGTTGAGGATCCAGGCGCGCTCGTCCAGGGCGCGCGCGAGGGCCATCAGCCGGTAGAGCGCAACGAGGCGCTCGGGCGGCAGCCCGGACCGGGCGACGGGATCCAGGGCGCTCGGGGATCCGGGAGCGATCACGGCGCGATCGTCTAGAAGTTGAGCGAGCGCCCGTCGACCGCCATGGCCGCCTCGCCGAGGGCCTCCGTGAGGGTCGGGTGCGGGTGCGTGGCCGCCGCGATCTCCCAGGCCGCTGACCTCGAGGGTGAAGCCGAGCGAGGCCTCCGCGATGAGATCGGTCGCGTGCGGGCCGACGAGGTGGACGCCCAGCGCCTCCCCCGTCTCGGCGTCGGCGATCACCTTCGCGAAGCCCTCGTAGTCGCCGCCGATGATGGCCTTGGCGATCGCCTGGAAGGGGACCTTGCCGACCTTGACGTGGCAGGCCGCGCTTCTCGCATTCCTGCTCGGTCAGGCCGATCGACGCGATCTCGGGGCGGCAGTAGGTCGCCCGCGGCTGGGCGTCGTAGTCCATGGCGTGGACATCGGGATCGCCGGCGATCGTGTGCACCGCGGTGAGACCCTCGTGGGCCGCCGTATGGGCCAGCCAGAGCCCGCCGACGATGTCGCCGATCGCCCAGACGTGCGGCTCGACCGTGCGCATGTGGCCGTCGACCGGGATGATCCCCCGCTCCACCGTGATCCGGGTCGTCTCGAGGCCGATCCCCTCGACATTCGCCGCGCGCCCAGTCGCCACGAGGATGCAGTCGGCCACGATCTCGCTGGCCGCGCCGCCCTCCGGGCCCACGGTCAGCCGGATGCCATCCTCGGCGACCTTCAGCGAGGCGGCGTCGAAGCGGGCGTTCGTCATGACCTCGATGCCACGGCGCTTGAAGCTCCGCTCCAGCTCCTTGCTGACGTCGCGATCCTCCAGGGGCACGATGGCCGGCAGGTACTCGAGCAGCGTCACCTTGACCCCGTAGTCGTGGAACATCGAGGCGAACTCCGAGCCGACGGCACCGGCGCCCACGATGACGATGCTCGCCGGCAGGTCGGCCATCTTGAGGACGTCGTCCGACGTGAGAACGTGCACCCCGTCCGGCTCGATCCCGGGCAGGCTCTTGACCCGGCTGCCGGTGGCGACGATGACGTCGGTCGCGTCGAGGACGCGCTCCCCACCTGCGCCCGGCGTCCCGTCCTCCCCGTGGAGCGTCACCCGCACCCGGCCCGGCCCGTCGAGCCGGCCGCGCCCGGCGACCCACTCGACCTTGTTCTTGCCGACCAGGCCCCGAAGGCCGGTCCACATGCGCCGGACGACCTGGTCCCGGCGGGTCGCCACGGCCGCGTAGTCGAGCGCGACGTCGCCCGCGATCAGCACCCCCAGCTCCCGGCTCTTCCCGGTGACGCGATGGTAGAAGTCGGCGGATTCCAGGAGCGCCTTGGCCGGGATGCAGCCACGATGGAGACAGGTCCCACCGATCTTGTCCTCGTCGACCAGCGCCACCTTGAGGCCGAGCTGGGCTGCGCGGAACGCGGCGGAGTAGCCGCCGGTGCCGGCGCCGAGGACGACGAGATCGAAGGAGTTGGACGAGCCGACGGCCATGGACGGGTTCTCCAGGGTGCGGGATGGGCGAGCCCCGGCTGGGACGGGGTGGGGTTCTCGAGACATGGTAGCGCCCGGATGCCGCGCACCCCCCGGGCGATCGCGCGAGAATGGGCGCAGCGCCCGCCCCACCAACCCGCTGCGGGCGCGGGGGAGACCAATGACCGCCGCCCTCCGCACCGGGTCCCGTTCGATCGCCCGTCCGCCGGCCATCCTGGCGATGCTCGCTGTCGTGATCGCGATCCTGCTCTCGGTCGGGGTCCGGCCCGCGGCCGCCGTCGAGCCCCGGAACCTCGCCGACCAGCTGACCGACGGCGCCAACGCGCTCTCAACAGCCGAAGAGGCGGAGGTCCGGGACGCTCTCGAGGCGCTCCAGGACTCCACGGACGTCCAGCTGTGGGTCTGGTACACCACGACGACCGACGGCCAGGACATCGTGGATTTCGCGGCGGAGACTGCAGACCTGAGCTCCCTGGGCGGCACCGACCTCCTGCTGGTCATCGCCCTCGACGACCGGGCCTACGGCTTCTCGTCCCCGCCGGGCTTCCCGCTCTCCGACCCGGAGATCGAGCAGCTGCTCTCGCGCGAGCTGGAGCCGGGCCTGCGTGACGAGGACTACGCCGGCGCCATCATCTCGGTTGCGGCCGCCCTCGAGGCGGAGCTGGTCGCGACACCCGCACCGGCCGAGACGCCGCGCCCGACCACATCGCCGTCCGGCGGTGACGGAGGCGCCACCAGCGGCGGCGGCCTCGGCACCCTTCTCATGGTCGTCGTCGTCGTCGCGCTCGTCGCCGGCGTGGGCTGGTTCTTCTTCGTCCGGCGCCGCTTCGGGGCGGCAGTCGGCGTCCCCGGCGGCGGCCCGGCCGGCGCCGGCGCCCCGGGCACGTCCGCGGACCCGCTGGCGGGGATGAGCGACAACGATCTCAACGCCGAGGCCAACCGCCTTCTCCTCGCCACCGACGACGCCGTCCGGGACAGCGAGCAGGAGCTCGGGTTCGCCGAGGCCCAGTTCGGGGAGGCCGCTGCCGCCCCGTTCGCGGCGGCCATCGCAGCGGCGAAGGACGACCTGCGGGCTGCGTTCCACCTTCGCCAGCAGCTCGACGACGCGACCCCGGAAGACCGGCCGACCCGGCGGCGAATGCTCGGGGAGCTCATCGGCCGGTGCCGCGTCGCCCAGGATCGGCTCGACAAGGAGACCGACCGTTTCGAGGAGCTGCGCGCCTTCGAACGCGAGGCGCCGGCGGTCCTCGCGAGCCTGCCCGCTGCCGCCGCGGGGGTCGAGGCCCGCCTGCCGGCCGTCGAGGCCACGATGGCGCACCTGCAGGACTACGCCGATGCTGCGTGGGAGGCCGTCGCGCCCAACCTCGACGAGGCCCGAGCGCGCCTCGCGGCAGCCCGCGCGGCCATCGCGGAGGGCGAAGGAGCCAGGTCGGCCGGGGACGGCGCGAGGGTCGCGGCGGCCGCTCGCGTCGGCCAGGAAGCGCTCGCCCAGGCGGGAGCCTTCCTCGACTCGATCGAACGGCTCTCGGCCGAGCTCGACGAGGCGCGCGACAAGGTGTCGGCCGAGATCGCCGACGCGGAGGCCGATCTCGCCCGGGCGAAAGCCGCCGCAGCCACCTCGCCCGGCGATCCCGACCTCCCGGGCCGGCTCGCCGAGGTCGAGGCTCTGCTTGCCGACGCGCGCCGGGAGATCGGCGTGCCCAAGCCCGACGTCGCCGCGGCATACGCGAAGGCCCGCCGCGCCAACGAGATCGCCGACGAGGTCCTGGCCGGGATCCGGACGGCCGCGGAGCAGAGAGCGGCCCTCGCAGCCCGCCTCGACACCTCGATCCGGGGCGCCCAGGCGACCCTCACCCGGGCCTCCGACTACGTGACGACCCACCGCGGCGGCGTCGGCGGGGAGGCGCGGACGCGGCTGGCGGAGGCGAAGCGCCACCTTGACCAGGCGGTCGCGGCCGGCGCTGCCGATCCCGCTGCCGGGATCCGAGAAGCCGAGCAGTCCGCCCGGCTGGCCAACGAGGCGCTCTCGCTCGCCCAGCGCGACTACGGCGGCTGGGACGACCCCTGGCGCGGCGGCCGGGGCGGACCGGGCGGAGGAGGTGGCGGCGACGTCGCGGCGGCGATCATCGGCGGCATCATCGGCGGGATGCTGTCCGGTGGCGGACGCGGCGGTGGCGGCTTCGGTGGCTTCCCCGGCGGGGGCGGCGGCTGGGGAGGCGGCGGGCGCAGCGGCGGCGGTGGCAGCTTCGGCGGTGGCGGCGGGCGCGGCGGTGGCGGCGGGCGCTGGTAGCGAGCGGAGTACGATGGGCGTCGGCGGTGTGGCACGACCCACCGACCGACGAGACGGATCCAACTGGATGGGGCGCCGAGGTCCGGCGCCGGGACAGCACGGAGGGGACGCTCCATGGCGCAGACCTCGATCCTCGGCCGCATGGGCCAGCTGGTTCGGGCCAACATCAACGCGATCCTCGACTCCGCCGAGGATCCCGAGAAGATGCTCAACCAGATGGTGATCGACTACACCAACAACATCCGCGAGGCCGAGGAGGCGGTCGCCCAGACGATCGGCAACCTGCGGCTCCTCGAGGACGACTCGAAGGAGGCGAAGGAGGCGGCCGGCGAGTGGGGCTCGAAGGCCCTCGCGGCGTCGCGCCGCGCCGACGAGCTCCGGGCCGCCGGCAACACCGCCGAGGCCGACAGGTTCGACAGCCTCGCCAAGATCGCGCTCAAGCGCCAGATCACGTTCGAGGAGCAGGTCAAGACCTTCGACGAGCAGATCGCGACCCAGACGGTCCTGGTCGACAAGCTCAAGGAAGGCCTCAACGGGATGCGCCTCAAGCGCGAGGAGCTGGTCCAGAAGAAGGACGAGCTCATCGCGCGCTCCAAGATGGCCCAGGCCCAGGCCAAGGTCACCGACACGCTCAAGAGCGTCAACGTGATGGACCCGACCTCCGAGGTCGCCCGCTTCGAGGAGCGGGTGCGCCACGAGGAGGCCAAGGCCCGCGGCATGGCCGAGGTGGCCACGAGCTCGCTGGAATCGCAGTTCGCCAGCCTCGACGACGCGGCCGATGACCTCGAGGTCGAGGCGCGCCTCGCCGCGCTCAAGGGCGGCGGCGCGTAGCCGAAGCCACCGGCGCCGGTGGACGGCGCCCTTCTGCACGAGACACGGCCCGGGCGGCGGCGCCCGGGCCGTCTCAATTCCGTGTGCCGAGGTCAGGCCGAGACGGCCATGGTGCCTGCGGCCATCGTGCCTACGGCCGCGGCCGGCGGAGCGCGATCAGCAGGAGCACTCCCACCGTCCCGGCGACGAGCACCGCGATCGTGACCGGGAAGCCGCGGAACGCGTCGCGCACGGGCGGGAGAAGCGCGCTGAGGATCTCGACGGCGAAGACCGCCCCGAGGATCATCCCCGCGACCAGGAGCACCTCGCGCCCACCGGGCGAGCGATCGTGCCCCGGGACGTCAGGCACGATCCGCCTCGAGCGGGATCCCGATCGGAGCGACGAGGACCCGGCCCGCCATCGCCGCCCCGCCGCGCGTCAGCAGGCCGGCCTTGGGACGGTGGAAGGTGATGGTCACGTCCGCCCGCACCACCGGGTCCGAGAGCTCTCCCGAGGTGAGGTCGACGGCCGTCGGGCAGTCGACGGCCAGCACCGGGACCCCGGCCGCACGGGCGCGATTGGCCAGCTCCACAGCCGATCGCACGGGCTCGCGGAGGAGCCCCCGCACGCCCGTGCCGAGCAGCGCGTCGACGACGATGGCGGCCCGCTCGATCCCATGGCCCAGCACGGCCACGTCGCGGGCGACCGGCACGTGGATCCGCTCCACCCCGCCCAGCCGGGCGAGGCGGTCCCAGTTGCGGGCGGCGTCGGGAGTCCCGGGTCGCGCCTCCGAAGCCACGAGCACGACTGCGACCCGGGCGCCCCGGGCCGCAAGATGCCGGGCTGCCACGAACCCGTCCCCGCCGTTGTTCCCGGGACCACAGAGGACGAGGATCGGGCCGCTCTCCCAGCGCCCGGCCTGCACCGCCAGGGCCCGGGCGGCTGCCGCCACGGCCGTGCCCGCGTGCTCCATCAGCCGGATCCCGGCCACCCCGAGGCGCCGGGCCTTCGCGTCCGCCCCGGTCATCTCCGCCGCGGTCATCGGCGCGCGGCTCATCGCGTCGGCCCAGCGCGCCGCCAGGCCGGCGAGGTCGCGGTCGAAGAGCGTCGGATCGTCGGCGGGGAGCGGGACGGCGTCGCCCGGGACGCTGCGCGCGGAGGGGCGTTCGGGAGTCGACATCGGCGGGACGGAAGGGTAGCGCTTCGAGCCCCGCCGCGCCGGGTCCCGGCGGCCGCCGCGCCGGAACGCGACGTCGGCTACCCCGTTCCCTGGACCCCGGCGGCGATGCCGCTGATCGTGAGCCCGACCAGAGCCTGGAGCGCCGCCCGCTCCTCGTCCGACGCCGCCTCCCTGCCGAGCCGCGCCAGGGCCTGCACCTGCAGCTCGCTCAGAGGGTCGAGGTACGGCGCCCGCAGCTCGATCGAGCGCTGCAGGGCGGGCAGCCCGTCGAGCAGCGCCGCCCGGCCGGTGATGCGCAGGAGGGCCCGAACCGTCCGGTCGTGCTCCGCGCCGAGCGCCGCCGCCAGGGGATTCGCGGCCGCGCCGGCCAGCGCCAGGTATCGCCCGAAGACCCGGGCATCCGTCCGGGCGAGCCCCACCTCGGCGTTCTGGAGGAGGACCCGGAAGAACGGCCACCGGGCGTAGAGCTCCCGCAGGCGGGTCATCCCGGCGGCACCGTGGCGAGCCTCGTAGGCCTCGAGTGCCGTGCCCAGGCCGTACCAGGCGGGGACGTTGGCCCGGACCTGGGTCCAGGCGAAGACCCACGGGATCGCCCTCAGCGTCGCCAGCGACGGCGCTTCGCCGCCGCCGACGTCCGCCCGCCCGCGGACCGCCGGCCGCGAGCCGAGGCGGAGCCCGGCGATCTGCTCGATCGGCGTCACCGCGGCGAAGACAGCCTCAAACCCGGGGTCGTCCCAGACGAGCGCCCGGTATGCCTCGCCTGCGGCGGCGGCGAGCTCCTCCATGGCGTCGCCGCCCTCGCGGGCCGCCGCGGCGACCGCGCGATCGTGCCCCTCCGTCGAGGCCAGGAGCGTCGCCGAGACGGTCTGCTCCAGGGCCCGCTGCGCGAGCGGCGGGTTCGCGTACCGCGTCGCGATCACCTCGCCTTGCTCGGTGAGCTTGAGGCGCCCGGCGACCGAGCCGGCCGGCGTTGCGAGAACGGCGCGATGGGTGGGCCCGCCGCCCCGTCCCAGCGCGCCGCCGCGGCCGTGGAAGATCGTCAGCTCCACGCCCGCCTCGCGGGCTGCGGCGACGAGCAGCTCCTGGGCCCGGTAGAGGAGCCAGTGCGCCGCCACGTACCCGGACTCCTTGTTGGAGTCGGAGTAGCCGATCATCACCTCCTGGCGGTCGCCCCGGGAACGGAGATGGGCCCGGTACCGCGGGTCTTCGAGGAGCCCCTCCAGGATCCTGCGGGCCCCGCTGAGAGCGCCGGCTGTCTCGAACAGGGGCACCACGTCGAGGAGCGGGGCCCCGGGAGCCAGGCCCGCCGTGTCGGCCGCCGGGATCGCAGGGTCGGCCGCCAGGGCGGCGAGGTCCAGGACCTCCAGCACGTCCGCCGGGCTCTCCGTGAAGCTGATGACGTAGCGGCGGCAGGCAGCCTCGCCGAAGCGTCTCTGGGCCGCGGCCATCGCCCGGAAGGTGGCGAGGACCTCCCCGGCGGCGACGCCCGCCACGACCTCGCGGCCCGGTGCCGGCTCCGGGCCGGCGAGGGCGGAGAGGGCGGCTCGATGGGCCGCGCTGTGCTGGCGCACCTCGAGAGAGGCCAGGTGGAAGCCGAACGTCTCCACCTGCCAGCGGAAATCCTGGAGCGCCCCGTGGGCGACGCGGGCCAGCCCGTCACCGTCGAGCACGTCCCGCAGCTCGTCCAGCTCCGCGAGCAGCTCGCCGGGGGCTCCGTAGCGCCCGCCCCGGGGCCCCGGGACGCCGCTGAGATGGGCCCGTGTCCGCCGCAGCCGCTCGGCGATCGCGCCGAGGCGGCGCCGGTAGGGCTCGCGCGGGAACCGCTTCTCCAGCTCCCGCATCGTCTCGGGAAGGTCGTCGACGTCGGCGAGCAGGCGGCGCGCGATGACTCCCGGGGTGGATCCGTCGCGGGGCCGAGCCGCCACGTCGACCATCAGGCGGGCCGCCGCGGCGGCGTAGGCCCGGAGGAGGTGGTCGGCCTGGATCCGCAGGGCGTCGAGGGTCGTCTCCGCGGTCACGTACGGGTGCCCGTCGCGGTCGCCGCCGATCCAGGTGCCCCAGCGCAGGAACGCCGGGACGCGCGGCGGGCGAGTGCCGGTCTGCCCAGCGTCGGCGGCGGCCGCTCCGGGCGGCAGGCCGGTGTCGAGGCGGTCGAGGGCGGCGTCGAGGGCGCGGTACAGGAGCGGCATCGCCGCGAAGATCGTGGCGTCGAAGAAGACCATCGCCGAGTGCACCTCGTCGAGCGGCGTCGGCCGCTCCACGCGCAGGTCGGCGGTCCGCCACAGGACGGTGATCTCCTCGCGGAGGCGGCGCCGGATCTCTGCGTCGCCGGCCGGGGTGAGGCGCGCGTCGTCGAGATCGTCGAGGAGGCCGTAGATCCGTCGCAGCGCGACGAGGACCGTCCGACGGCGCGCCTCCGTGGGATGCGCGGTGAGCACGGGCGAGATCTCCAGCGCCCCGATCCTGGCAGCGATCGCGCCCGCGTCGTCGCCGGCGGCGGCCAGGCGGGCCACCGCCTCCGCCACCGAGCCTCCGACGGGCGCCCGGCCGGCGGCCCGCTCACGGCGCCGCAGCGTCCGCACCCGCTCCTTCTCTTCGGCCAGGTTGGCCAGCTGGAAGAAGGTGCTGAAGGCCCGGGCCAGCACCTCGAGATGGGGAACGTCGAGGGCTGCGAGGGCGTCGTCGAGCGCCAGCCGGTCGCCGGGCTCCTCCCGGCGGCGGAGGGCAACCGCCAGGGCACGGACCCGTTCCACGAGGAGGAGTGCCTCGAGCCCCTGCTGCTCGGCGATCACCTGCCCGAGGAGCGCGCCAAGGAGACGGATCTCGCGGGCCAGCGGATCGCGCGCGCGCGCCGACCCGACCGAGCGCGGCTCGCTTCCGACGGCCGGGTTCCGGGGCCGAGCCGGAGTCACGGTCCCTCGCCGGCGTGCGGTTGCCCGGCGAGTCGGGCGCTTCCGGCCCCGTCGTGCTCGACGATCCCATCGCGCGCGAGCGCCCCCAGCGCCGCGAGCACCGTGTCTCGCGGATGCGTGCCCACCGGCCCGTCGAAGGCGACCGAGGCCCCCGGCGGAGCGTCGCGAAGCCGGTCGACGATCCGGCCCCGCAGCCAGCGGGTTGTCCGCTCGAAGGGGACGGGCGACTGCGGGCGGGTGCGACCCGCGCCGAGTGCTGCGTCATCCCGCGCCGAGGTCGCGGCGCCGCCCCACGCCGGCACCCCGCCGCCGCGCGCCGGCCGCCCGCCGCCGGCCATGCACCACACCCTTGCCGGGCACGCGGCACAGGCCGGCCGCGCCGGGCGACAGATCGTCGCTCCCAGGTCCATGAGAGCATGCGTCCAGGTGCCGGGCCTGCCCGGGTCGACGAGGGCGTCGGCTGCGGCCTGGATCGCCGCCGGCGCAAGGGCGGCGGGATCCCCGGCGACGAGACGCCCCACGACGCGGCGAACGTTCACGTCGACCGCGCCGACCGGGCGCCCGAAGGCGATCGCGGCGACGGCACGCGCCGTGTAGGGGCCGACGCAGGGGAGCGCCTGCAGCGCCTCGACATCGTCCGGGACGCCGCCGCCGGAGGCCACGATCGCGACGGCCGCGCGATGGAGGCCGACGGCACGGCGGTTGTAGCCGAGCCCGCGCCAGGCGCGGACGACGTCCGCCGGCGACGAGGCGGCCATCCCGGCCGGGCTCGGGAAGGCGACCAGGAACGCCGGCAACCGCTCCTCGACGCGGGCAACCTGCGTCTGCTGGGCCATCACCTCGGACACGAGCACGGCCCAGGGGTCCGGCCGGCCGGGGGACCGGAAGGCGAGCTCCCGGCCGTGCGCCGCGAACCAGTCGAGGACGGCGCGGCGGAGCCCGTCGCGGTCGGCCGGCACGATGGCCTTGGCGGGCCCGGGGAGGGCGCCGGGAAGCGAGCGCACGGCCGCGGGAGGCTGACGGGGGACGGCGAGCCGGGTCACGCCCGAAGGATACGCGGGCCCTCCTCGCCGGGGCGCCCGCCGGGCGGTCGGGCCCGGCGCAGCCAAGAAGGCCGCCGTCCGCGGCCGGGGGTCGGACGAGGGCGCTTCGCCGGGGCGGCTACGGCTCGGGGATGATGAGGATCGTCCCGATCGCCATCTTCTGTGGGTCGACGTCCGGGTTCGCCGCCTTGAGGTCGGCCAGGCTGACGCCGAACTCCTGGGCGATCGCCCACATCGTGTCGCCCTTCTTGACCTTGTAGCGCTGCCCCGAGGCCGCCTCCGAGGGGACCGGCTCTTCGGTGGGGACCGGCTCGAGGGACGGCTCGGGCGACTCCACGAAGATGTCGGTCGGCTCCGGGGTCGGGGTCGCGGGGAGGGGGGTCGCGCCTCCGCCGCATCCCGCGACGAGGCCCACGGTGACGAGCGTGATGGCGAGGCGCCGACGCATCTCCTCTTCCTCCGGTCTGGCGGCTGAAGACGAGCGCCTCGGGCCGGGCCCTCCGCCCCTCCGGCGCCCACCTGCAGCGTACGACGAACCGGACCCGGCCGCTGTGACCGCGGCGCAGCGCCGGGTCCCGGGTCGGCGCCCCCTGGCTCAGCCGTCGACGTTCAAGAGATGCGGCAGGATCGTGCCCGCCGGTCCCCGCACGACGTGCTCGAAGCGCCCGGCGTTCTCGGCCGGATCCAGGTTCGCGAGCCACGTCTCCGCCCCGTGCCAGCGCGCGGCGTCCACGTAGCCCGCAGCCGGGTAGACGTTGCCCGACGTCCCGACGGCGAGGAAGACGAACCGCTCGCCGGAGCGCGCCGCCTCGCGCATGAAGCGGTCGACGCGCTCGGTGTCGGCGGCGTGGAGCATCTCACCGAACCAGACGATGTCGGGCCGAAGCAGGGCGCCACAGGTGCAGCGCGGGAGCGGCGGCTCCACGGGGTACGACGCGTCGGCGAAGGAGGGCCGCATGCACCGGCTGCAGCGCGTCCGCCACAGGCTGCCATGGACCTCCACGACCCTCTCGCTTCCCGCCTTCAGGTGGAGGCCGTCCACGTTCTGGGTGGCCAGGAGGAAGCGGTCGCCGAGGAGCCGCTCGAGGGCGGCCAGGGCGCGGTGGGCAGCGTTCGGCGCGGCGGCCGCGGCATGCTGCCGGCGCAGGGAGTAGAAGCGCCAGACGAGCTCGGGGTCGGCCGCGAAGCCCTGCGGCGAGGCGACCTGCTCCACGGGATGGCCGTCCCACAGGCCGCCCGCGCCGCGGAACGTGGCGAGGCCGCTTTCGGCCGAGATGCCGGCCCCGGTGAGCACCAGGACCCGGGTCCGCTCGTCGATGGCGATCCGGGCATCTCCCACGTGCCCGGCGTCGCCCAGCTGCCCGGTCTCGCCCATGTGCCGCTCCTGTCTCGCCCCCGCGCCCGTCGCCGGATCGACCGCGGACCATGACGATTATCGGCGCCGTGCCGCCCACGGGCCGGCCGCTCCCCGCCGGCCGGCCGCGCCGTGCCGGCCGGCCGCGCCGTGCCGCCGCGCCCCGAGTCCCGGCCCTGCGTACAATCGGATGGTGCCGGGCGCGGGCGCACCGGCGGCGCGCAGAGGAGACAGCCGCCCATGGCCAACCAGTTCGTCGTCCAGCTGCCGAACGTGCCGGGCGCGCTCGCCGACCTCGCCGAGCGGCTGGCGGCCGCCGGCGTCGACCTCCGCGCCATCGGGGGTGGCGGCATCGGCGACAGCGGCCACGTGATCTTCAAGACCGCCGACGACGACGCGACGCGGGCGATCCTGCAGCGCGGCACATACGAGTTCATCGAGGGCGAGTCGCTCCTGGTCGAGGTCGACGACCAGCCGGGCGGGATGGCGCGCGTGGCGCGCCGGCTGGCCGACGCCGGGGTCAACATCTACGGGCACCTGTTCATCGGGCGCTGGGGGGACCAGGCGCAGTTCAGCTTCGTCGTCAGCGACGTCGAGGCCGCCCGGAAGGCGCTCGAGGGGCTCAGCTCCATCCACGCCGGCTGACGAAGCGTACCGTCCCCCATGCACCCCTGGCGCGAAGTCGGCGCGGACGTCTACGTCCGCCGCTATCCCTTCCTCGACCAGACGATCGGCGCGGTCGTCGGCCGGGAGCGGGTGCTCCTCGTGGACACCCGCTCGACGCTTGTCCAGGCCCGGCAGCTGCTGGGGGACCTCCAACAGCTGACCCGGCTCCCGTGGGTCGTGGTGAACACCCACGCCCATTTCGACCACGCCTTCGGCAACGCCGCCTTCCGGCCCTGCGAGATCTGGGCCCACGAGGGCTGCGCCGAGGCGCTCCGCAAGCACGGCCCCGCCCAGCGCGAGAACGTCGTCCGCTGGGTGCCCGATCTCACGGCCGAGCTCAACGGGACACCGATCGATCCGCCCGACCGAACCCTGGACACGGCGACGGACCTGGACCTCGGCGGCCGCATCGTCGAGCTGCGCCACCTGGGCCGGGGCCACACCGACCACGACGTCGTGGTCCGGGTGCCCGACGCCGGGACGCTCTTCGCCGGCGACCTCGTGGAGCACGGGGCGCCGCCCGGGTTCGAGGATTCGTTCCCCCTCGACTGGCCGGCGACGCTGGGGATGCTCCTCGACCTCGCCGACGGGGTCGTGGTGCCGGGCCACGGGGAGCCGATCCACCGGGAGTTCGTGGAGGGCCAGCTCGCGGAGGTCGCGTATCTCGCGGAGACGGCGCGCCGGTCGTGGCCGGAGCTGCAGGCGGCCGGCCACGACCCCCACGGGCACGCCCCGCACCCGCTCGTCGACGAGGCGGCCCGCCACCTCGGCTGGCCGGCGGAGCCGGTCCACGCGGCCCTTGGCCGCGGCCTCGCCCAGGCGGCCGGGAGCCTCTAGGCGGCGACAGGCGCGACGCGCACACGGCGCCATGACGGCCGCGCCGGGCCCGGCCGGGCCTCAGGCAGAGCGCGGGCCCGTCGACACCAGCCCGCCCAGCGTCGCCAGCAGGCGGTCCACCTCGTCGGTGGTCGTGTAGTGGACCAGGCCCAGGCGCACGACGCCGCCGGTCGGCGCCAGGCCGAGGTCCTCCACCAGCGTGGTGGCGTAGAAGTCGCCGTCCCACGCGTAGATGCCCTCCGCGGCCAGCGCCTCGGCCACGCCGCGTGGCGTCCAGCCGGCAAGGGTCACGGCGACGGTCGGCGTTCGCTCGGCCGCTCGCCCGGGATCGGCGAGGCCGTGGACCGTCAGCCCCGGGATCGCGGCCAGGCCGCCCAGCAGGCGGGCCGAGAGCCCCCGCTCGTATGCCTCGATCGCCCCCATCCCGGCGACCAGGCGCTCGCGCCTGCCCGCGCCCGGGTGGGCGCCGCCGAGGCGGTCGCCGATCTCGGCCAGGTAGTCGACTGCGGCCAGGGTCCCGGCGATTCCCTCGTGGTCCTGGGTGCCGGTCTCCCAGTGATCCTCGGCCGGCCGCACCTTGTAGGCAGGGAGCGACGCCAGGAGCTCGTCGCGCCCGTAGAGGACCCCCACGTGCGGCCCGAAGAGCTTGTAGGCCGAGCAGGCCAGGAAGTCGGTTCCGAGGGCCTGCACGTCGAGCGGGCCATGGGGCGCGTAGTGGACGGCGTCGACGAATGTCCAGGCCCCGGCCGCGTGGGCGCGCCGGACGATCTCGGCGACCGGGTTGACCGTCCCGACCGCGTTCGAGGCATACCCGACGGCCACCAGGCGCGTCCGCTCCGAGAGCGCCGCGTCCAGGGACGCCAGGTCCAGCGTGCAGGTGGCGAGGTCGACGGCGATCTCCCGGACGGTCGCGCCGGCGTCCGAGGCAGCAGCGATCCAGGGCGCCCGGTTCGCCTCGTGGTCGAGGCGCGTGACGATCACCTCGTCGCCCGGCCGCAGGACGCGGGAGATCGAGCGCGAGAGGGCGAAGGCCAGCGAGGTCATGTTCTGGCCGAACTTGACCTCCGCCGGCGAGGCCGCCCCCAGGAGGTCGGCGACCGCGGCGTGGGCCTCGGCGAGGATGGCGTCGCTGCGGATGCTCGTGGCGAAAGCGCCGTGGGTGTTCGCGTTCGCGTCGCGGTAGTAGGCGGCGACCGCGTCGATGACACGCTGCGGGACCTGCGTGCCACCCGGCCCGTCGAGAAAGACGACTGGGCGTCCGTCCTGGCGGGCGGCGAGGGCGGGGAACTCGGGACGGAGGACCTCGGGATCGAAGGCGGGCATCGGACTCCTCGGTGCGACCGGCTAATGGTGACGCATCGGGAGTGCGCCGGGGGCCGAAGCTCGACCTGGACGCACCGCGGGGACCATCGTCCCCCTGACCCACGGGTCATTGCAGAGGGGCAACGGCCGGGACGAGCATGGGCGGGTGATCCATCGCACCCGCCGGATGCCTCCGTCGCTCCCGGCCCGGCGCGGCATGCTCGCGCCGTGGTTCCGGCGCCGGATCGTGGCCGACGGGGACCGCCCCGCCCCGCCCGGGCCCGAGCACGCGCCCGCCAGCGCCGGCGGCGTCGAGCCCGAGACGCCGGACACCGACGGCGCCGAGGTGGAGGGGCCCGCGGACGGCTCCGTGGCCGTCGCGCGCGTGGCCTTCGGCCAGCGCGTCTTCTGAGGTCGGCGTGGCCGTCGCTCCCCTGCCCGTCTGCCTCGAGTGCGGGACGATCGCGCGGCGTCCGGGCGTTGCCGTCTGCGGCCGCTGCGGCCTGCCCTTCGGGGCCCGGCCCCGCGAGACCGCGACACTCCCCGCGTGTCCCGTCTGCTACCGAGAGGCGGACCCCGACGGGCTCCTCGCCTCGCCGCTCGCACCCGCCCGGCGCGTGCCCGTCGTGGTCCACATCCACCAGCACGACAGGGCGCCGGTCGGCGACGACGAGTGGCTGGAATTGCTCCGCGAGGGCGACCGGGTGCGCATCGGCCGTTGGCGGGCCCCGTTCGAGCTGGTCCGCCGCTACCTCGTCACCGGCGTCGTCGATGCCGGACGATCGCGCGCCGCACGCCACGACGCGATCGTCACGGCGATGACGCAGCTGGCCTGCTGGGGTCCCGAAGCAGCCGTCCTCGGCGACCAGCCCGAGTGGGCCGAGGCCCGGGCGGCGCTGACCGAGCTGATGCAGCGCTACCACCGCCGGCGATCGTAGGCCGCGGCCCGAACAGCTCCGCCTCCCGTGCCCGCGCGCCCTGAGCGGGACTCCTCCCGCACGAACGCATGCCGTGACGGCCCGTGCCTTCCCGAGCGGCGCGGGCCGGCGACACCGTCCGGGCGTCGCGGCGCCAGCATGGTGCCGGCGGACGATGAGGTGCGCCTGTGATGGGGAAGCGGGTCGGGCCGCGCGTGCGGTCCGACCCGCTTCGTTTTCGAGCGTCCGACGGCCGCTACTTCACGTCGAAGTCGGCGCGCATGCCCTGGCCGTAGTGCCCCTCGATGTTGCAGAAGATCACGTAGTGACCAGCAACCATGTCGGTGAGCGCGAGGTCCGCCGTCGTCCCCGCGGCGACATCCTCGACCTCGTCGACAACCGTGAGGCCGGCCTCGTCGACCTTCGCGCCGGCGACGGGAAGCGCGTCTGCCTTCGTGTCGGTCTTGACCACGATGAGCTCGTGGACCGTCGTCCCCTCGTTGGAGACGCTGAAGGTCACGGCACCCGCTGCGGCCGTGGTGGTGGACGGCGTCACCGACCACTCCGCGAGCGTCACGTCCACGGTGGCCGCCCCGGCGCCCCCGGCGGTGCTCGGAGCCGGGGTCGAACCCCCCGAGCAGCCGGCGACGGCGACGACGATCGCGGTCGCCAGACCGAGAACCCAGATTCGATTCTGACGGATCACGGCATCCCCTCCCTCCCTCATCTCGCCTGCGCGGCGGTGACCACGACCGGGCTCGAGATGAGGCGCGAGCATAGGGGTTCGGCGGGGTCGTGGATAGGCCCAGGGGAATTCCTGATCGAAGGTGACGACGCCATCCTGAACCACGGTGCCTCCGGCCACCCGCAGCCGACGGGCCGGCCATTCACCGGGTCGTACACCGTCACCAGCGGGGACCGCTTCTGGGTGCCGACCGTGGCGCTGGCCGCGCGCATGGTCGTCGGGCATCGCAATCGACCCATCTGCCGTTCTGGGCGCACAATGGCGCCGGGGGTTCGGCCATGCGCCTGCTGCTGCTCGAAGACGACATACGGCTCGCGGGGCTTCTCCGGCGCGGCCTGCAGGCGGAGGGCCACGCCGTCGACACGGCGGCGACGGTCGAGGATGGGCGCTGGCTGGCGACCGAGAACCCGTACGATGTCCTTGTCTTCGACGTGATGCTTCCAGACGGGGACGGCTTCGCCCTGTGCGGCGAGATCCGGCGCGCGGGGGTCTGGACGCCCGTCCTGATGCTCACCGCCCGGGACGCCGTGAGCGATCGCGTGCGCGGGCTCGACGTCGGGGCCGACGACTACCTCGTGAAGCCGTTCGCGTTCGCGGAGCTGAGCGCGCGGCTGCGGGCGCTCGCCCGGCGGGGCGCACCGGAGCGCCCGACGATTCTGGCGGCCGGCGCGCTCTCGATCGATCCGGCCACCCGGGCCGTCGAGGTGGACGGTGTGCCCCTGGGCCTGTCCCCGCGCGAGTACGCGCTCCTGGAGCTCTTCGTCCGGCGCGCGGGGGACGTGCTGACGCGGACCGAGATCATCGAGCGCGTCTGGGACTGGGCGTACGACGGGACCTCGAACGTCGTCGACGTGTACGTCCGGTATCTGCGGGCCAAGCTGGCCCCGCACCCCTCGGCGCCGCGGATCGAGACCGCCCGGGGCGTCGGCTACGTCCTCCGCGTCGCCAGGCCGGGCGCACACCTGCGAGCATCGCGTGGCGGGCGCGGCCGGCACAAGCGCGCACCGGGGCCGGCGGATCCACGGTGACGCTTCGGCTCCGCCTCACCGCCTGGAATGCCCTCGGCTTCACGACGACCCTGCTGGTCGTCGCGGCCATCGGCTGGCTGCAGTACGGGTCGGCGATCCGAAGCAGTCTCGACGAGGTCCTCGAGGCGACCGCGAGCGCAACCATCGACCTCCTGGAGGTCGACCCGACCGGCCAACTCGATCCGAGCGCGCTTCCCCTCGGCGTCTACATCGTGATCCTGGACCCCTCCGGCAACCGGGTCTACGCGAGCGCCGGCGCACCGGCCGTGGCGCCGCCCTCCCCGGGCCTCTCCACGCTGCAGGTCGGGGACGGGGCGAGCGACGCCGTCTACGCGGCGCCCGCACAGGACGGCCGGACGGTGGTCGTCGGCAGCACGCTCTCGGAGATCGACCGGAACCTCCGCAGCCTCGCGGAGACCATGGCCCTCGCCGGCGGCGCCTTGGTCATCCTCTCCGTGCTCGGCGGCTGGTGGCTGGCCGGGCGGGCGCTGGCTCCGGTCTCGCGCCTCGCCCGCGAGGCCGACGCGATCGGGAGCAGCGAGCTCGACCGCCGGCTGGCCGGGGTGGAGGGCGACGACGAGCTCGGCACGCTCGCCAGGACCCTCAACCGGATGCTGGCACGGGTCGAGGAGTCCGTCCGCCGGCAGCGGGCGTTCGTCATGGGCGCCTCGCACGATCTCCGGACGCCGCTCGCGGCGCTCCGAACCGAGCTCGAGCTCGCGCTGCTCCACCCGACCGACGGGCCGGCCCTGCGCGGGGCGGTCGAGGCCGCCCATGCCGACGCGGTCCGCCTGAGCGAGCTCGCGAACGGCCTTCTGCGCCTGGCGGCCGCGGAGCCGGAGGGGCGGCGGCTCGATTGCGATGACGTGCGCCTGCTGCAGCTGATCCAGGGTGGCGTGGAGCTCGTGGCGGCGTCCGCCTCGGCCCGCAACGTGACAATCGAGGTCACGGCTCCCGACGTCCTCGTCCACGTCGACCGACCGCGCCTGGTCCAGGTGATCGCCAACCTCCTCGCCAACGCCACGCGCTTCGCGCCCCCGGCGTCCGCCGTCGAGCTGGCTGCCGAGCTCGACCTCCGACGAGGCGACACGTGTCCTTCGGGTGGAGGTGCTCGATCGGGGGCCGGGCGTCCCGCCGGACTTCCGCTCGTCGCTGTTCGAGCCGTTCGCCGGGGCACGGCCGGCAGGGTCGCCGGGCGCGGGGCTCGGGCTGGCCACGGCCGCGGCGGCGGTCCACGCACATGGGGGGGCGATCGGGTACGACGAGCGCCCAGGCGGTGGCGCCCGGTTCTGGTTCTGGGTGCCGGCCTGACCCGGCTCTCACCGCCGTCTCATCCGGGCTCCGCGATCATCGCGAACCTCGACCCCTCCCGGAGGCGACCGGAGGGTGACGAGCCGCTCTCGAGGTGTCCGCCGTGACCCCGATCCAGCCGACCCCGTCCACCGAGCTCGCCCCGCCGACGCATCCACCGGTCAACCCTGCCGGCGACCTCCGCACTCGCGTGAGAGGAGGGCCGCAACGCGCGGCTCGACGAGATTCCTTCTCGCCGTCGTCGTGAACGCCCTGGGCCCCGACGCCCGCGGCGGGGTCGCGCGCGAGGATTCGCTCCGCGTCGAGGACGCCATTCGCGGTCCGGTCAGCACGGCGGCAACGGCGGCCCTCGAACGACTCGCCGCCGACCTGTTGGCGACGCTCCCCCGGCGCATCCCGGAGCTGGTGCGTCGCATCGGCGATCACTGCCTGCGAACAGAGTTCGGCTATGACTGAGCAGACGCAGACCGACGAGCCTCCCGGAACGTCCATCTGGGAGCAGGGGCTCGCGGTGATCAAGCTCGAGACGCCCATCCGCTGGTGGATCGACGACGGCTCGGTGCCGCGCCGCGAGGCCGCACGCGCCTGCCGCCGGCAGGCCCTCCTCCTCTGGCCGCGCCTCGATCCCTACCGTCTCGCCCGGACGAGAGGAGATCCCTGGCGGATCGCCCGGCTCGTGGCGCGGCGAACGCCGCGTCCTCCTAGCGAGATCGTCGCGATGCTGACGAGTTCCACGCCGGCCTGCCCGATCTTCCCGGCACAGTAGGACCGGGCCGTCCCTCTCGCGGCGCGGACGGTCTCCCGCGGCTGATGTAGGTCCCGCATACCTGACCTCGGCCCCCGGCTCCGAGCGGGCACTCGCTCTCATCGCCATCTCACATTCGCGGTCATATGGTGCGCGCATTCCGAGTGTGATATGCCACCGAGTGGAGCACCTCGTTCCGCAAGTACTGGGGGGTTAGTCCGATGCGTCCCTTACGCACTCACCGACACCTACGAACAGGATCGTCCCCGCGGCGAGGAGCGGGTGAGGCGAGCCACGCGGGGGGCTAGTTCCATGCGTCCCAGCGTCCGCTACTCACTCCCGTACACTCTCGCCGACGCCTATGAACAGGATCGTCACCGCGGCGAGGAGCGGCGCCATGCCCACCATCGCGCCCTGCTCGAGGGGCGGGTCGAGCGCCCGTCGTTGGCGGCAAGGCTCGCAGCCGCGACCCTGCGCGTCGTGCGGCGTGACCGTCATTCGCTGACGAGCTACCCGTGCCGCCTTCCGGGCGGGAAGATCGGCCGGACGGCAGTCGTCCATAGCGGCGGCGACTGGGTCCTGGTCTGTCGCGTCGCCTAGGCCCAGGCGCGGGCCGGCTCGGCCCTCGAACCTCCGAGGATGGAACAGTCGCCGGGCGTCCGGGGGCCGCCCGGCGACCCGTTCTCATGGTCCTCTAATCAACCGCGCGGCATGGTGCGTCCGAGGCAATCACCGCGGCTCCCGGCTTCGCCACCCGGCTCTCCTCCGGGCGCGTGCCCGGCGACTGGGGCCGCACCACACGGCCCCCGGCGCGACTCGGTCGCCCGCTTTCCTACTGGGGGGAGCGCGCGGCGACGGAGGAGCGCCGGGGGCCTCCGCGTGGGCGGCAAGTGAGCAAGGGCGGAGCCCCTCCGTACACCCCCGGCTCCGCACCGGGCACTCCGCTCTCCCTCAGGAGGATGGGGCGCACACCGGCGTCCCCGGGGGTCGCTCCCCCGCTAGAATGAGGCCGCCCCCGTGGAGCCCCAACCTCCGCCGGGGCACCCGCCAGCCAACCCCTACCGAATCTCGGCCCTTCGGTGGCCGTCCATCGGCCGGCCGTGAGCCGTCCAGCGGCCGGCCGCGCCGTCGCCCGGAGCCGCGTCTCCAGCAGCCACGAGTCGGGAGCCGCCGCCACGTGAGCATCCAGCCACCGATGTCGCCGGAACGAGGCGACTTCATCCGCGAGATCGTGGCCGCCGACCTGCGCGACGGCCGGCACGCGACGATCGTCACGCGCTTCCCGCCCGAGCCGAACGGCTACCTCCACATCGGCCACGCCAAGTCGATCTGCCTCAACTTCGGCATCGCCTCGGAGTTCGGCGGCCGCTGCCACCTGCGCTTCGACGACACGAACCCCACCAAGGAGGAGCAGGAGTACATCGACGCCATCGAGGCGGACGTCCGCTGGCTGGGGTTCGACTGGGGCGAGCACCTCTACCACGCGTCGGACTACTTCGAGCAGCTCTACGAGTGGGCCGTCCACCTGGTCCGGGCCGGCAAGGCCTACGTCGACGACCTCTCGGCGGACGAGATCCGCGAGCACCGCGGCACGCTCACCGAGCCCGGCCGGAACAGCCCCTGGCGGGACCGGCCGGTCGAGGAGAGCCTCGACCTCTTCGAGCGGATGCGGGCCGGCGAGTTCCCCAACGGGGCGCGGGTGCTGCGGGCGAAGATCGACATGGCCTCGCCGAACATCAACCTGCGCGACCCGGTCCTCTACCGGATCGTCCACGCGGCGCACCCCCGGACGGGCGACGCCTGGTGCGTCTACCCGACCTACGACTTCGCCCACGGCCAGTCCGACGCCATCGAGGGGATCACGCACTCGATCTGCACCCTGGAGTTCGAGGTCCATCGGCCGCTCTACGATTGGCTCATCGAGAACCTGCCCGTCCCCTCGCGACCGCGCCAGATCGAGTTCGCGCGGCTGAACCTCACCTACACGATCCTGTCGAAACGGGTCCTGTTGCGCCTCGTCGACGAGGGCCACGTGCGCGGCTGGGACGACCCGCGGATGCCCACGATCTCGGGCCTCCGCCGGCGCGGCTTCCCGGCCGAGGGGATCCGCGACTTCGCGGCGCTGATCGGCGTGGCGAAGACTGACTCGGTCATCGAGGTCGGCCAGCTCGAGCACGCGGTGCGCGGGGTGCTCAACCGGACGGCTCCCCGGCGCTTCGCCGTCCTGGATCCCCTCAAGGTGGTCGTCGAGAACTACCCCGAGGGCCGGGTCGAGCAGATGGAGGTTCCCAACAACCCGGAGGACCCGGCGGCCGGGACGCGGCAGGTCGAGTTCTCGCGCGAGCTCTGGATCGAGCGCGACGACTTCATGGAGGAGCCGGCGGCGAAGTTCTTCCGCCTCGCGCCAGGCCGCGAGGTCCGGCTGCGGGCCGCCTACTTCGTCACCTGTCACGAGGTCGTCAAGGACGAGGCCGGCCGCGTGGTCGAGCTGCGCTGCACGTACGATCCGGCCAGCCGGGGCGGCGACGCGCCCGACGGCCGCCGTCCCAAGGCGACCCTCCACTGGCTCTCGGCCGATCACGCCGTTCCCGCTGAGGTCCGCCTCTACGACCACCTCTTCGGCAGCCCCTATCCCGGCGCCGACGGCCGCGACCTCTTCGGGGACCTGAACCCCGACTCGGAGACCGTGCTCCAGGGATGCCTCGTCGAGCCGTCGCTGGCCGAGCTGCCCGTCGGCGAGACCGTCCAGTTCGAGCGGCTGGGCTACTTCTGCCCCGACCCGGATTCGGCGCCCGGCGCCCCGGTCTTCAACCGGACGCTGACGCTCAAGGACACCTGGGCGAAGCTACGGGCCCAAGGCCGTCACGACACGACCTGACGCCCGGAGGCGCGGCAGCGCGACCGGTGCCCAGGTGCGCCGAAGGCGGGGTCAGCCGCGGCCTAGTAGTGCCGGTAGGGCCAGAGGTTCGGGTCGACCCGGTCGACTGGAGCGTCGACCTTGCGGCGGAGGCCGAGATAGGCGGCGCCGCAGACGGCGACGATCGCGAAGAGTTCGAACATGTGTGTCACCACGATGATCGGCGGGCGGATCTCGTCGGCCTGCGAAGGCCGGCCGGCAGCCCGCTCGGTGCCCATGATGGGCCTTGATTGGTCGGGCGCATAGTACCCGATCCTCGCAATTCGTGTGGCAAAGGTCACATCTGAACCATGATCCGTTAGGCATCTGGTCCCATTCACCCCATGAGACCCGCGCGGCGACGCGTGCCCCGTGCTCGCGCGAGGGCCTCGGTCACGCCCTCGGCAGCGCAGATCGATGGACGGGCTTGGTTCGCGGACGGCCGGCACTTCACGGGCGGTTGAGCCCGCCGGCACGGACGCGGTAGACTCTCGACGCGCCCCGTGCGCCCGCTGGCGAGTGGCTCAACGGTAGAGCACCTGACTCTGGATCAGGGGGTTGAAGGTTCGAAATCCTTCCTCGCCAGCCAATTCCCGCCGACACACCCGTCGCTGCGCCCCGTCACGAGCGTCCCGGGGGTCTCGTGTCGACATCCCCGCATCATGATGCTATGATGCTCCCATGGCGAAGGTCCGGACCACGCTCACCGTCGACGAGGACGTCCTCCGCGCCGTGAAGGTGCACGCCGCGCGAAGCGGCAAGGGCGACAGCGAGGTCATCGAGGAAGCCCTGCGCCGCGATCTCGGCCTCGATCTCCTCGAGCGGCTGTGGGACCGCAACCGGCTCACGGAGCCCGACGCGCTAGCGCTGGCCGTCGAGGCCCAGCACGCCACCCGGCACCGGCAGCCCTGACCCGTTGCGCGCCGTCCTGGACGTCAACGTCCTCATCTCCGCGCTGCTCTCACGTGGTGGCGCCCCGGCACGGCTGATGCTTGCCTGGCAGCAGGGCGCGTTCGAGCTGATCGTCTCGCCGCTCCTTCTCGCCGAGCTCGAGCGAGCGCTGGCCTACCCGAAGCTGCGGCATGCGATCAGCGCCGACGAGGCCGAGGCATTCGTCGCGTGGCTGACCCGCTCGGCCACTCTCGCGCCCGATCCAGAGAGCCACCCGGCCGTCCGTTCGGTGGATCCAGGTGACGACTATCTGCTCGCGCTCGCCGCCGCCGAGCATGCCGTGCTCGTGTCGGGTGATGGTCACCTGCTGGCGCTTGCCGCGGAGCTGCCGATCCACGCTCCGGCGAGCTTCCTGTCGCTCCTCGGGGAGACGGCGCCGTCATCGAGTGACTGAAACGCCACCCGCGTACCGGCGGCGCTGCCACTACCGCTGCCGTTCCCGGTAGGATCGGCGGGCCATGTCGAACCAGCCGATCCTGGACCCCGTCGAGGAGACCTTCCGGGACCTCAGGGGGGCGGTCTACACCGCCGACGGGCGCGCGGCGATGACCGCGATCGAGGGCCGGCCGGATCTCGACGCCCTCCAGTACGTGGGCGACGGCCTCCTGCTCGCGCTCGCCCAGGGCGTCACGGGCGCCGCCCAGCGAGCGGGGGAGCACATCGTCACGCTTCGGAACCGCGGCCTCGACGGCGACGAGGACCTCGCGGTCGAGCTCGGGGCGATGCTCGGGCACGTACCGGCCCCGCCGCTCGCGACCTCCCCATCGACCTCGAGGACCTGTCCCTCGCCCTGGAGAGCGACCCACTCCTGACCGGAGGTCGGCTCGACCTCCGGACGGGCGACGTCCAGCAGATCGGCCCGCTCTACGAGAGCGACTTCCTCGACCAGATCGGCGAGCCCGAGACGAGGTCGGCGAAGCCGAAGACCTCGAAGATGACCATCCCGACGGCCGCTGGCTCCGGTTCGACTCGCTCGGATCGCGGCCCGGCTTCCGCGACATGGCGGAGTTCCTCGAAACCGTCGCCGACGAGCACCTCGCCGGCGGCTCGACCGCGCGCTCGGCGGCCGGGGCCCCTTCCGCCGCTTCAAGGACGAGCTGGCCGACGTGCCCGACGAGCTCGCCCGCTTCCAGCGCTTCACCGACGACCGCCGTCGCGGTCGCGCCCGGCAGTGGCTCGCCGAATTGGGACTGCGCCCGACCGTGCCCGACGCCGTGAGCTTCGGTCCTTGATGCGCCGCGGCGGCGATGCCGCCCGCCGGAGGAGGTTCGCGTGAAGATCGGGGTCATCGTGCCGCAGGGCTGGCAGGGCGAGTACGACGGCTGGGAGACCCAGGCCGCATGGAAGCGGACGACGGAGGTGGCCCGCCAGGCCGAACGGCTGGGCTTCGAATCGATCTGGCTGTTCGATCACTTCCACACGGTGCCCCGGCCGACCGACGAGATCACCTTCGAGTCGTTCGCCTCGCTCGCGGCGCTGGCGGCCATGACCGACCGCGTCCGGCTCGGCCACATCGTCATCTGCACCGCGTTCCGGAACCCGGCCCTCACGGCCAAGATGATCAGCACGATGGACGCCATCAGCGGCGGCCGGATGGAGCTCGGGATCGGGGCCGGCTGGAAGCGGGACGAATGGCTCGCCTACGGCTACGGGTTCCCGGAGACGAAGGAGCGACTCGCCCGGCTCGGCGACGACCTCGAGGTGATCGTCCGGATGCTCGATGGCGGCCGCTCCGCCCACGCCACGTATGAGGGCACGTACGCCCAGGTCCGAGACGCGATCAACGTGCCGAAGCCTCTCCAGCAGCCACGCGTCCCGATCATGGTCGGCGGCAACGGACCGAACGTCACCTGGCGACTGGCCGCCCGCCACGCGGATGAGCTGAACGTCGATGGGATGCTGCCGGCCGACGTCCTCGCCGCGCTGCCGACGATCCGGGCCCGCTGCGAGGAGATCGGCCGCGACCCGGCGACGCTCCCCGTCTCGGTCCACATCTGGAACGAGATCCTCCCGGCCGCCGGCGCGGCGCGGGTGGAGATGCTCGCCGCGTATCGCGAGGCAGGGGTGAGCCGGGTCATGACGCTCCTCGCCGGAGTCGGCCACCTCGGACGAGGCGCTCGAGTCGTTCGCGGAGGACGCCCGCGCTTCCGGGGCGACACTGGCGAAGCGCGCGCTGACGGAGGCTGGGGGCGGTCGCCGGGGGCTGCAGATGCGTGGACCGCGCTCACGAGAGGCCGAAGCCGGATGAGCCGTCGGAGCGGAGCAGGGCGCGACCGGGGCGATTTGCCGGCACAGCGGCTCATCGCCGGCATCACCCGCAGTGGGATGCGGTTGATGCTGCGGCCTGTTCTCCGCGCCGGGCTCCCCGTCGAGCAGCAGCGGCGGCGGCTGGCGCGGGTGGGCCGCCTGACGCCGACGCCGCGCGGCGTCGAGTACCGAGCGGCCTTCTGCGGCAGCGTTCCCGGCGAGTCGGTCACCGTGCGCGGGGCACCGCCAGCGGGCTGCGCGATCCTCTACCTGCACGGCGGCGGATACTGCGTCGGCTCGCCGGCAAGCCACCGGGTCATCACGGGGCACCTCGCGTCGCGCTGCGCCGCGCGCGTCTTCGCCGCCGCCTATCGCCTCGCGCCGGAGGAGCCGTTCCCGGGAGCGGTCGACGACGCGGTCGCCGCCTATCGTGGGCTGCTGGCAGACGGCGTTGCGCCGAGTCAGATCGCGATCGCGGGCGATTCGGCCGGCGGTGGGCTCGCGGTGGCCACCGCACTCCGCCTCCGCGAGCTCGGCTGGCCCCAGCCCGCAGCCCTGGTGCTCTTCTCGCCGTGGGTGGACCTCGCCTGGGAGCGCTCCAACCGCCATCCTCGGGGGAGGTGACGCTGACGAAGCCGTGGCTCGAGGAGTGCGCGCGCGTCTACCTCGCGGGGCATCCGGCAGACGACCCGCTGGCCTCGCCGATCGCGGCGGATCTGCGCGGCCTGCCGCCCACGTTGATCCAGGTCGGGGCCGATGAGCTGCTGCTGACCGACTCGCGCCGGATGCACGCGGCGCTCGTCGCCGCGGGCGTGGAGGCGGAGCTGCAGGAGTACCCGCGCCGCTGGCACGTCTTCCAGCTGAACGCGGGCCTGCTGGCGGACGCCAACCGCGCGCTGGATGCCGCAGGCGAGTTCGTCCGTTCGCGTACGCCCGCCGCGACGGTCGCTCGGTAGGACCGGCCGGCGCTCGGGGATCGGAGAAGCCTCCGGACGGGGACGGCCCGGGTCCACTCACCCCGCGAGCGGCTCCAGCAGGCGGGCTGCCACGCTCGTCCAGCTCCAGCGCTCCACCGCGGCCCGGCGGGCCGACGCACGGAGGACCGTCCGATCGGCAGGGCCGAGGGCGATGAGCTCGGTGAGCTTCGCGCGGAGATCGCCGGCGTCGCCCGTGGTGAAGCCGGCGAGGTGGCGCAGCCCGGGCGGGTACTCCTCCGCGAGCCCGGCGGCGATCTCGGCGAGCCCGGAATGGCGCGCGACGAGCGGCGGGCACCCGGCCGCGGCGGCCTCCGCGGCGACCATCCCGAACGCCTCGGGGAAGATCGACGGGACGACGCACACGTCGGCGAGGGCGAGAAGGTGCACCAGGTGGCGGTGCTCGAGCGGGCCGGTGAAGAGGACGTTCTCGCCGGCGAGCCGCTCCAGCTCCGCCCGGTGGTCCCCGAAGCCGACGATGAGGGCGCGCGCGCCGAGGCCGTCGAGCGCCTCGAGGAGCACCTGCACCCCCTTGTTCGCGATGAGCTTCCCGAAGTAGACGACCGTGGGCCGGTCGCCCCCGAGGAACCGGGCGAGGCGCTCGGCATTTCCCTCGTCGGGAAGCCGCTCCTCGGCGTTGGCCGGGTTCGGCGGGTCGCGCCGGGCCTCGGCCAGGAGGGCGGGGAGCGCCGTCGCCCGCTCCGCCGGCCGCCAGTCGTCGATGTCGACCCCCGGCGGGACCTCGTGGACGCGATCGACATGGCCGCAGACGTCCTCGAGAACGCGGCGGACGTGGGAAGACCCGACGAAGGTGGCAGCGGCCTGCCGCAGGCAGTCCCTCCCCCACGCCGCCAGCGGCCGGGTTGCCCCGCATCGTGTACTCGAGCTCGGAGCCGTGCGCCTTCACCGCGAAGCGCGCGCCGCTCGCCACCCCGACCGGCCCCCCGAGCAGGACGTGGTTGCAGAAGAGGAGGTCGGCGGGGAGGTGCGCGCCGAGGGCTCGCGCGTTCGCCTCCACCCAGCGCTCGAGCTCGTCGGCACGGCAGTCCTGCACCAGCTGGACCTCGTACCCCTCGTAGCGATCGAGGACGAACACCGGCAGCAGCCCGCCGACATCGGGCCGGACGACGGGAGCCCCGCCGAGGTCGCAGGCATCGGGTCGCGGCTCCTGGCAGAACACCGTCACGTCGTGCCCTGCCCGCGTCCACGCGCGGGCGAGCTGGCGTGTGTAGACGTTGGAGCCGGTGCCGCCGAGCAGGTAGCCGTGCCAGAGCAGGATCCGCATGTGCCCATCCTGCCCGAGCCCGGCCGGCGGCGGGCGGCGTGATCGCTGACGGGGCACCGGGAACCGACGGCTCACCGCGTTGGCATCCCGATGGCCTCAGCCGATAGACTCTCGCCAGATCCGGGCGGAGATCCCGCCCCCGGGCAGCCTCCTGCTGGGTACCTCGATGCCGAAGATCACCGCGCGTCTCGCCTTCGTCGTCACCGCAAGCATCGCCTTCGCGGTCGCCGGGTGCGGCTCCGCTGCCTCCCCGACCCCTCCCTCGGTCTCGGCCAAGTTCGCAAGGGGCGAGGCCACCGTGGCGATGACGGGCAGCTACACGGCCAGCTACATCGCGCCGTTCATCAACGGCCGGACCGTCGGCAGCGGGGCATACGTCTCGCTGCAGTACGGGGACGTCCAGGCCGGAGCCCTCACCTACCAGGGCCCGGCCACCCCCGGCACGTACGCCACGGTCCGCACCGGTGACGACGTCACGACGCTCGCCCTGACCGTCGTCCTGATGAGCGGCGACAAGCCCTCCGACTCGTTCGCCTCGACGAACGGTGAGTGCTCGATCACGGTCCTCGAGTACTCGCAGGCGAGAGGCGATGCGACGTTCACCTGCACCGGCCTCGCCAACATCGACGGCACGGCCACGATCGACGCGTCGGGGTCGTTCTACGCCGAGCCCTGACGGAGGGCAGGCCCGGCCGGCCGCGGGCCCGCCCGGCCGCGGTTCCTCCCGGCGATCCGCGCCGGCGATCCGCGCAGGCCGACCCCGTCCGATCCCGGGTGGGTGTCGCGTGAGCCGCCCGTCGCCGGCTGGCCCGGCGAATGCGCCCGAGCCGGCGTCCCGCTATGCTCCTCGACCCCGGGCGGCGAGCGCCGTTCGGCCCGCACCCGTCGCCCGCCTGGAGCCGTCCGGCGGTCGCCCCACCAGAGGCCCGCCGTCCGTGTCCGCTTCGACCACCTCGCTCCCCCTTCCTGGCACCCTGCCCGAGCTGCTTGCACATGCCATCGCCGAGAAGGGCTCGGCCCCGTTGCTGGGGGTGCGCACCTCGACGTCGCGCGAGCAGTCGCTGTCGTTCGCGGAGTTCGGACTGGCCGTGGAGCATGCCGCGGCACGCCTCGCGGGCTCAGCTCGGGCCCGGCGAGCGGGTGCTGGTCCAGGGCGCGCCCGGCCCCGGCTTCGCCGCCGCCCTCTTCGCGGCCGGGCGGGCGAACGTGATCCTCGTCCCCCTTGACGCGCGCATGACGCCCGACACGGTCGAGCGGATCGCGGCGCTGACCGAGCCGTCGGCGATCCTCCTCGGAACCGGCGCGACACTGGAGCCGGTCACGAGCCCGGTGCTCGCCGGCCTGCCGGTCCACGACCTCGACGACCTGGTCGACCCGGCGCCGCCGGAGGCGGTCGCGGCGCTGGCGGCTCGCGTGCCGGCCCGCCCGGACGAGCCGATCGAGATCCTCTGCACGTCCGGCTCGACGGGCAGCCCGAAGGGCGTCACCGTGACCCAGGCGATGCTGCTCGCCTCGACCGAGCGCTGCCTGGCGACGATCCCACCCGGGAACAACCGCTTCGTCTCGATCCTGCCCCTGTCCCACATCATGGAGCAGGTCGCCGGGCTGGTGTACGCAGTCGCCGCCGGGGCCGAGACCGAGTACATCACCACGCTCCGCCCGGACGTGATCGCGGCGGCGATCAAGGGCCATCGGGCCACGGCTCTCGTGGTCGTGCCGCAGGTCCTGGAGCTCCTCTTCGGCGCGATCCGCCGCGAGGCGGACCGGACCGGCAGCGGCGCGACGTTCCGGCGCGCGCTGCGCATCGCGCCACACCTGCCCGTGGGCCTGCGGCGGCGCCTCTTCGCGAAGGTCCACGCCGCGCTGGGCGGGGAGCTGCGCCTCGTGCTCTGCTCGGCCGCCCACCTGTCGCCCGCCCTGCAGCGCAGCTGGGAGGCGCTCGGCGTCGAGGTCGTCCAGGGCTACGGCTCCACCGAGGCGGGCCTCGTCACCACCAACTTCCCCGGCCGGACGCCGGCCGACCGGGTGGGCTGGACCGTGCCGCCGCTGGAGCTGCGCGTCGAGCCCGACGGCGAGGTGGTCGTCCGTGGGCCGTCGCTCTTCCCCGGCTACTGGCGCGACCCGGCGGCGACCGCCGCCGCCTTCACCGCGGACGGCTGGTACCGGACCGGCGACATCGGCGAGCTCGACGCGACGGGCGCCCTGCGCCTGGTCGGGCGGACGCGCTCGCTGATCGCGCTGCCGAACGGGATGAACGTCCACCCCGAGGACGTGGAAGCCGCGCTGGTCGCCGAGGGCCTGGTCGAACCCGTCGTCTACGAGGCGGAGCCGGGGCGGATCGCGATGGCGTACCGCGAGGGCACCGCCTTCAGCGACCCGCCCGCCGACGAGCCGGCCGCCCTGGCGACCGCCGTGCGCGCGGCCAACCGCCGGCTGGCCGACCACCAGCGGATCACGGGCCGGGCGCCGTTCCCGGAGGCGGACTTCCCGCGGACGCACACCCGCAAGGTGCGCCGCAGCGCGGTGGCGGATCGGATGGCGGGGATCCCGCTGAGCCGTTGACGCGCCGCCGGGTTGCCGGGCTGCAGCCCGCGGCACGCCTCGAGGACGCCGAGGGCGCATGGCGGCTACCCTCCCGTCCATGAGGATCCCTGCCGGCTCGTCCGTCGATCGCCACCTCCCGCTGCCCGGCACCCGGAACGTCCGCGACGTGGGCGGCTACCCGACCCACGACGGCCGCGTCACGCGGTGGCGGACGCTGCTGCGGGCGGACCAGCTCGACCGCCTCACCCCATCCGGGCAGGCCGCGCTCCTGCGGACGGGGCTGCGGCAGGTGATCGACCTCCGCTGGCCCGACGAGCTGGACCGCAGCCCCAGCGTCTTTCGTCACTCGCCGGCCGTCCGGTACCGGAGCGTGCCGCTCCTCGCCGACGACCCGACGCCGCACCTCGGGCTGGCCGGCATGTACCGCCACGTCTTCGACGCCCGCGGCGCCCAGCTCGCCGAGGTGGCCCTCGCGCTCCTCGAGCCCGACGGCCTCCCGGCCGTCATCGGGTGTGCCGCGGGCAAGGACCGCACGGGCGTCACCATCGCCCTTCTCCTCGACGTCGCGGGGGTGGAGCGGGAGGTGATCGTCGAGGACTACGCGCTGTCGGCCGCGCACTTCGCGAACCCCGTCGCCCACGTCGAGCCGGACGACTGGCGGGCCGGCTCGCTCGTCGTCGACTGTCCTCCCGAGCTCATGGAGGAGGCCCTGGAGCACCTCGACCGCGAGCACGGCGGCTCCCGGTCGCTGCTGCGCCGGCACGGCCTGGCGGACGAGCAGCTCGGGCGCCTGATCGACCGCCTGACCGAGCCCGCCTGATCCTCACCCGCCGCGCAGGAACACCTCGAGCTCGCTCGCCGAGGGCATCCCGCCGCGGGCTCCCGGCCGCGTCGTGGAGAAGCCGGCGGCTGCCACCGCCCGGCGGGCGGCGTCGCGGAGGGCGAGACCGGCCGCAAGGCCCGCCGCGAGGGCCCCGTTGAACGTGTCCCCGGCCCCGGTCGTATCCACCGCGGTCACCGCCGCCGCCGGAACGGCGACGGCAGGCCCCCCGGCCGGCACCACGAGGGCGCCCGCGGCCCCCAGCGTCACCACGATCGACCGTCCCTGCCGGCCACGGTCCAGGACGCGCCGGGCGGCGACCTCGGGATCGCCGGGTCCCGCCAGCAGGGCCAGCTCGCTCTCGTTCGGGGTGAGGACGTCGGCGAGCGCGGCATCCTCCACGGCGAGGCCGTCGGCGGGGGCGGGGTTGAGGATGGCCGTCGCCCCGGCCGCCCGCGCCGCCTGCAGGGCTGCCCGCACGGCGTCCGGCGGGATCTCGCGGCAGGCCAGGACCACGTCGCCGGCGCGCGGCCCGAGTGCGTCCAGGGCCACGTCGACGGCGACCGGCGTGATCGCCGCGTTGGCGCCGGGGGCCACCGCGATGAGGTTCTCGGCCCGCTCGTCGACGACGATCAGGGCCACGCCGGTAGGGCGGGGCAGGGACGCGAGGCGGGTCGTGTCGACTCCCTCCGCGACCAGCGCGGCGCGGGCTGCGGCCCCCAGGTCGTCGTCGCCGACGGCCCCCACGAACGACACGGAGGCGCCGAGCCGGGCGGCCGCGACAGCCTGGTTGCCGCCCTTGCCGCCGTGGTGGCGGGCCACGTCGCCCCCGGTCACCGTCTCGCCGGGACGGGGCAGGCGCGGGGCCACCACGACGAGATCGACGTTGACCGAACCGACGACGATGACCCGACCCTGCGTCATACCGCCAGCGTAACGGGCCGCGATCGCGCGTGCCGCGCCGGGGGCCCGCTGGGGGCGCGTCATGGTGGGGGCACGTACCGGCCACCGACGGGCGCGGGGGCCGGCGCGCCGGCGAACGCGTGAGGCGCGCCCGACGTACGATCGAATCTCGCGTCCCAGCACTCCGGAGGTCACGATGTTCAGGCTCCTTGCCCGGCTCCTCGGGCTCGCCATCGGCATCTCGCTGGTCGCCGGCGTGGCCGGCGCCCTCGCCGCGGTCTCGCTGAAGAAGAAGGCACCGCCCCGCCCCGACGAGGCGGCCGACGAGATCGACCTCGTCACGGTGATGTCCGGCGAGGAGTTCGCCAGCACCGCGCCGGCCTTCCGGGGCGGCCGCGTGATCTGCTGGTACGCCGGCGTGGACCTCGACCTGCGAGGCGCCACGCTCGACCCGGCCGGGGCCCGCCTCGAGGTGCGGACCGCGTTCGGCGGCACGCGCGTCGTGGTCGCTCCCGAGGTCCCCGTCCGCGTCGCCGTGCCGGCGATCTTCGGCGGCACGATGAACAAGACGAACGCGCCCGAGCCGACGGCGGAGGCGCCCGGCCTCCAGATCACCGGCTTCACCCTGTTCGGCGGCCTCCAGGTGATCGCTGCCGAGGCCGGCGCGGAGCTCTCCGGTTGGTCCGGGAAGAGCGAGGACGAGCACGATCACGACGACGAGACCGCGCCCGGCGACGAGACCGCTCCCGGCGACGTGCGGGCCGGCGAGAGCCCGGCCTGATGGCGCGCGTCGCGTCCCCGGCATGACCACCGTCCTCATCGTTCGCCACGGCCTCACGGCGCTCACCGGTCCGGTCCTCGCCGGCTGGACGCCGGGCGTCCACCTCGACGAGCGGGGGCTCGCCCAGGCCGCCGCGCTCGGGGAGCGGCTCCGCCCGGTGCCGCTGGCCGCCGTCGTGACGTCGCCGCTCGAGCGCTGCCGCGAGACGGCCGCCGCGCTCCTCGCCGGTCGGGAGCCGCCGCCCCCGCTCCACGTCGACGAACGGGTCGGCGAGGTCCGCTACGGGGCGTGGACCGGCCGCGAGCTGAAGGCGCTCCGGAAGGAGCCCCTCTGGGCGGTCGTCCAGGGCCATCCCTCCGCGGCCGTCTTCCCGGACGGCGAGGGGCTCGCCGAGATGAGCAGCCGCGCGGTCGCCGCCGTTCGGGCCTGGAACGCGGAGCTCGGGCCGGACGCGACCTACGCCCTGGTCAGCCACGGCGACATCATCAAGGCGATCCTCGCCGACGCGCTGGGGCTCCACCTCGACGGGTTCCAGCGGCTCGGGGTCGACCCCTGCGCGCTCTCGGTGGTCCGGTACGGGAGGCTCGGGACGCACGTCGAGCGGGTCAACGACACCGGCGGCGGCGTCGCCGGGCTCATGCCAGGGCCCCGCCGATCGCCGCGCGGCCCGGCCGGCCGATCGCCGGGCCGCGGCCCGGCGGCCCGCGGCCCGGCGCGGTAGAGTCGCGCCATGTCCCGACGCATCTACGACTTCGGCCTCCCGGATCGCTTCGTCGCCGGCACCGTCGGCCAGCCCGGCAGCCGGACCTTCTTCCTCCAGGCGAAGCGCGGCAGCGCCCTCGTCTCCGTCGTGCTCGAGAAGGTGCAGGTGCAGGTCCTCGCCGAACGCATGGCGCTCCTGCTCGCCGAGGTTGCCCGCCGCGGCGTCCGCGTCCCGGAGGCCCTCGCGCCCGGCGACGACGACACGGCACCCCTCGACGAGCCGCTCGTGGAGGCCTTCCGGGTGGGCACGATGACCCTCGCCTGGGACGGCGAGAGCGACGAGATCGTGGTGGAGGCGCGCGCCCGGGACGAGGATGAGGACGACGAGGGGACCGAGGGCGAGGAGACCGAGGACGACGAGGAGGAGGTCGAGCTCTCCGACGATGACCCGGACGGCCCCGACCTCGTGCGGGTTCGCCTGACGCCGACGCGCGCCCGGGCCTTCGCCGAGCGAGCCCTCCGGACCGTCGCCGCCGGCCGGCCGCCGTGCCCGCTGTGCGGCCAGCCGCTCGACCCGACCGGCCACCTGTGCCCCCGCCGCAACGGGTACGTCCACTGATCGGCCGCGCGACCCCGCATCGCGAGCGTCGCCGGTCGTGACCGAGGAGGCGCGCCGCCCCGACGAGGCCGGCGAAGCCTGGCCGTCCGAGCCGTCCGGGCCGGACGAGGGGGCCGGTCCCATCCTCCCGCCCGCGGTCTCGCTCGAGCCCGCGCTCGCGATCCCCTTCCTGCAGCAGGGCGAGATCGAGATCGCGGGGCGGCTGGTGGAAGCGTCCAACGTGACGCTCCTCGTGGCGGTGCACGGCGACGTCCCCGGGCGCGGCGAGACGGTGGCGGCCGCGGTCTACAAGCCGATCCGCGGGGAGCGGCCGCTCTGGGACTTCCCCGACGGCACGCTCGCCCACCGCGAGGTGGCCGCGTTCGTCGTCTCCCAGGCCAGCGGCTGGGACGTCGTGCCCCCCACGGTGTTCCGGGAGGATGCGCCGGTGGGGCCCGGGATGCTCCAGCTGTGGGTCGAGGTCCGCGAGGACGCCGACGTCGTGGAGCGGATCCGGGCGGCGGACCCGCGGCTGCGCCGGGTCGCCCTCTTCGACGCCGTCGTCAACAACGCCGACCGCAAGGCAGGTCACCTCCTGGTCCGCGAGGACGGGACCGTCCAGGGGGTCGACCACGGGGTGACCTTCAGCGTGGACCCGAAGCTCCGGACGGTCCTCTGGGGCTGGCGCGGGACGAAGCTCGCGGACCGCGAGATGGAGGCGCTGGCCCTCCTGCGCCGGGCCCTGCCGCGGCTGCGGGAGCAGCTGGAGCCGCACCTCGTCCCGGACGAGATCGCCGCGACCCGGACGCGGATCGAGGACCTGCTCCGCAGCGGTCGCTTCCCCCAGCCGCACCCCGACTGGCCGGCCGTCCCCTGGCCCTGGTACTGACCCGCCCGGGAGCGGCGCCATCCGCCGCCCCTCCCGGGCCGAAGATCTCGGTGCCGGTGCCACCCGACCCGCCGGCCAACGAGGATCCCATGCCCGAGCTCGCCATCTCCGCCGAGGGGCTCCGCAAGTCCTACGGCGACGTCCACGCCCTGCGGGGCATCGACCTCGCCGTCCCGCCCGGCACGATCCTGGGCCTCCTGGGGCCCAACGGCGCCGGGAAGACGACGGCCGTCCGCATCCTGGTGACGCTGCTCCGGCCGGACGGGGGGCGGGCGACGGTGGCCGGCCACGACGTGCTCCACGAGCCCGACGCCGTCCGCGCCGCGATCGGGCTGACCGGCCAGTACGCCGCCGTCGACGAGAACCTGACCGGACGCGAGAACCTGGAGATGGTCGGCCGCCTCCTCCACATGGGCCGACCGGCCGCCCGCGCCCGCGCCGTCGGGCTCCTCGCGACGTTCGACCTGACCGAGGCCGGGGGCCGACCCGCCCGCACCTACTCCGGCGGGATGCGCCGCCGCCTCGACCTCGCGGCGAGCCTCGTCGGCCATCCGGAGGTCCTCTTCCTGGATGAGCCGACGACCGGCCTCGACCCGGCCAGCCGGCTCGGGCTCTGGGATGTCATCGAGGGTCTCGTCGCCGACGGGACCACGATCCTCCTGACCACCCAGTACCTCGAGGAGGCCGACCGGCTGGCGAACCGGATCGCCGTGATCGACGACGGCCTCGTCATCGCCGAGGGGACCGCCAGCCAGCTCAAGGACCGCCTCGGCGAGGACGTCGTCGACGTCCGGATCGCCGATCCCTCGCGCACCTCCGAGGCGCTCGAGCTTCTGCGCCCGCTGGCCGCGACCGAGCCGCGGGCGGACCTGGCGGACGGCCGGATCAGCCTTCCGGTCCACCACGGCGCCGGCACCCTCGCCGAGGTCGTCCGGGCGGTCGACGGCGCCGGGCTCGAGGTCGCCGAGCTCTCCCTCCACCGCCCCAGCCTCGACGACGTCTTCCTCACCCTCACCGGCCGCCGTGCCGAGGCCGACCCGGCGGCGAGGGCCGACGACGCCGGGAGCGCCCCCGGGACCGCGCCGGCGGTTCGGCCGCCCGGGCCGGAGGAACGCCGCATGACCGCAGCCACCGCCGGCGTCGCCCCCCGCCGCGCAACGCCGGTCCGCCGCTCGCCGCTCTGGATCGTCACCGATTCGCTCACGATCGCCTGGCGGTGGATGCTGGCGGTCGTCCGGAACCCCCAGCTCCTCGTCGTCGACACGATCACGCCGATCATGTTCGTCCTGCTCTTCGCCGTCGTCTTCGGCGGCGCGATCCAGACGCCCGGCATCGACTACGTGACGTTCCTCATGCCGGGGATCTTCGTCCAGACCGTCGTCTTCGGCGGGACGGGCACCGCCGTGGGCCTCGCCGAGGACCTCCAGAAGGGGATCATCGACCGCTTCCGCTCGCTCCCGATGGCGCCGTCCGCGGTCCTCATCGGGAAGACGACCGCGGACCTCCTCCGCAACGCCTACACCGTGCTCGTCATGACCCTGGTCGGCTTCCTCATCGGCTTCCGCTTCACGGGCACCGTGCCCGAGTTCGTGCTCGCGCTCGTGCTCATCACGTTCTTCGGGTACTCGATCAGCTGGCTCTCGGCCAACATCGGCCTCCGGGCGAAGTCGGCCCAGGCGGCCCAGGGCGCGATCTTCATCCCCGTCTTCCCGCTGACGTTCCTCAGCTCGGCGTTCGTGCCGGTCGCCACGATGCCGGAATGGCTGCAGCCGATCGCGGAGGCCAACCCGGTGACCGTGGTGGTGAACGCCGCGCGCGGCCTGATCGTCGGCCTGCCCCAGACGGACACCATCCTCCTCGCGTTCGCCTGGATCGCCGGGCTCGTCGCGGTCTTCGCTCCGCTCGCGATCTGGTCGTACCGCCGCAAGGGATAGGCGGGATCGGCGCTCAGGCTAAGGCCGGCTCCGTCCGCCGGCGAGCGGGGTCCGGGGCATCGTCAGCCCTCCCGCGGCGGCACCGTGCCGACGTGGATCGTCACGATGCCGCCCGACATGCCGATCCAGCGGATCCCGACGAGACCGGCCTCGCGCATGATCTCCGCGATTCGCTCCGGCGCCGGGTAGCTCTGGACGCTGCGAACCAGGTAGGCGTAGGCGCTGCCCTGGCCGGCGAACCGCCCGATGAGGGGCACGATCCGGTCGAACCACCAGCGCATCAGGCGGGCCAGCCGGCTGCGCGGCCGGGAGATCTCGAGGCAGACGACCTTGCCGCCCGGGCGGACCACCCGGGCCATCTCCCCGAACCCCCTGGTGTAGTCGGGCAGGTTGCGCATCCCGAAGGCGATGGTGGCGGCGTCGAAGCGGCCGTCCTCGGCCGGCAGCGCCAGCGCGTCACCAACGACGAACGTAAGCCCCGGCAGACCGGCGAAGCGCTCCCGCGCGACGCCGATCATCCCCGGGCTGATGTCGACGCCGAGGACCTCGCCGCCCGGCCCCGCGGAGCGCAGCAGGTCGGCGGCCACCTTGCCGGTCCCAGTCGCCACGTC
This sequence comes from uncultured Chloroflexia bacterium, assembly GCA_963709605.1. Taxonomy (GTDB): domain Bacteria; phylum Chloroflexota; class Limnocylindria; order Limnocylindrales; family CSP1-4; genus CTSoil-043. The sequence continues at coordinate 334,406 of CAVPWX010000020.1, forward strand.
GATCGCCCGCCCGCCGGGTCTCAGCGCGGCGAACGCCACGGCCCGTCGCCGCCAGCGCGGTTCCTGGAACGCGCTGATGACCAGGTTCATGGGGTCGTAGACGCCGCTGATCCGGTCGAACATGGCGCCGACCTCGGTCGGAGCGGCGGCGTTGCCGCGCTCGGTCGCCAGGCCGGAGGGCGTCGCGTCGCTCGGGGTCGCCTTCGGGGTGTCGTCGCGCGCGCCGCGCGGGGTCGTCATGCGGGGCTCTCCTGGACGCGAGGGGCGGGCGGGGCGAGCGGCGAGCCCGGGGCGGGCCCGGGCACGACCGCGATCGGGAGCCCGAGCGCGGCCCGGACGGCAGCCGCGATCGGTGCAGGATCGATGATCGGTGCGGTGTGGCGAAGCCCGGCCAGCTCGACGTGGCGGGCACCGGGGATCCGGGCCTCCAGGGCGCCGGCAATTGGCGCGTAGAACGGCTCGGACGCGGAACCCGTGAGGATCGTCACCGGGCAGACGATCCGGGCAAGGCCCTCGGGGTCCAGGCCGCTCATCGCGGCGTCGGCAAGCGCTCCTCCTCCCTCGGTCTCCAGCGAGACCCGCGTTCGCTCGGGGAGCGCGTCCCACGCCCCACGACCGGCGACGCCGCGCATGAAGGCCCGGGCGGCAGCGGGCGGCCCCCCGCTCGCCGCCGCCTCCGCGGTCGCGCGCGCCACGAGCTCGAACGCGCGGCGCATGCGGGCATTCGCCAGCGGCCCGTACGGCGGCTCGTAGGCGACGACCGCCGCGACCCGCTCCGGTAGCCGGGCGGCCGCCTCCAGGGCCACGACACCGCCGAAGCTGTGCCCCAGCAGGACCGCGCGGCGCACGCCCTCGGCGTCGAGGAGCGCTTCGAGGTCGGCGAGGTGCTCCGCCACCGCGACCTCGCGCGGCGGGTCGAGGCGGTGCTCCCCGCTCCCCCGGCGATCGGGCGCCACGACGCGGACGTCGCCGGTGGCCGCCAGCTCGCGCACGAGAGGGGCCAGCTGGCGGCCCGTCGACAGCGTCGCGTGGAGGACGACGACAAAGGGCGTCAGCACGTCCCGGAGGTCGCGCCTGCGGAGCTTGCCGGAGCTCGTGCGGGGGAGGGACTCGAGGCGCACGAAGGAGGCCGGCACCTTGGCGCCGGCGAGTCGCTCGCGGCACCAGGCGCGGAGGGCGTCGTCGCCGGGATCGGCGACGCCCGGGCAGAGGACGATCCCGGCCACCGGCACGGCGCCCCATGTCGCGTCCGGGCGGCCGGCGACGCCGGCCTCGGCGACGGCCGGGTGATCCTCCAGCACCGCCTCGACCTCCGCCGGTGACACGTTCTCGCCGCCCGAGACGACGAGGTCGTCCCGGCGGTCGATCACGAAGAGGCGGCCGGCGGCATCGAGCCGGCCGATGTCGCCGGTCCGAAGCCAGCCGTCGAGGGTGAACGCCGCGGCTGTCGCCTCCTCGCGTCCGAGGTAGCCGGAGAAGGCGGCCGTCGTCGCGACCTGGATCTCCCCCTCCCCGTCCGGGCCCGGCTCGGCGATCCGGACCGCGACCCCCGGGAGCGGGCGGCCGGCAGAGCCCGGCGTCGCGGCGGCCTCCTCGGCCGGCAGCGCCGTCACGCCGGACCCGGCCTCGGTCAGGCCGTAGGTCGGGATGGCCGGCCAGCCGGCGCCGGCCGCCCGCCGGACCAGCTCGGGCGGGATCGGCGCGCCGCCCAGCAGGACCGCCCGGAGGGTGACCGGCGGGGGCACCTCGCCCGCCGCGTCGAGGAGCCGGGCGAGCTGGACCGGTACGAGCGAGACGTGGCTCGGAGCATCGGGGGCCCGAAGCACGGCCAGGACGGCCGCAGCGTCGAATCGCGCCAGGACGTGAAGCGGCACTCCCGCGCCGACCGCGCGCCACAGCACCCCCAGCCCCGCCACGTGGGCGAGCCCCAGGCAGAGCAGCCACCCGGTCGCGGGCGGAAGAGCGGCCGACCATGCCGCGGCGCTCGCCGCGAGGGCGGCGTGCGAGAGGAGCGCCGCCTTCGGCTGCCCGGTCGTGCCCGAGGAGAGGACCGCGACCGCGGGCGCCGCCGGGTCGAGGCCGACGCCCTGCGGCGCCTCGACCGGCGGCCCGGGCGGCCAGCTCGGCGGGGGCGAGCGACGGGACGCCGTGCCCGGCCGCGTCGGGCGCGAGGTCGTCGTCGTGGACAACGAGCGCGGGAGCCGTCTGCTGCAACGCGACGCCGACCTCGCGCCGCGTGAGCCGGGTCCCGAGCGGCACCGCGACGGCACCCGCGCGGGCGATCGCCACGAGAAGCGCGACCGCCCCGGCCGAGGGCGCCGCCAGCAACGCGACGCGGTCGCCCGGCTCGACCCCGGATGCCTGCAGCCCGCTCGTGGCGAGGTCCGCGGCGCGATCGAGGGACGCGTAGTCGTGGTCGCCTGCACCGTCCCGGATCGCCAGCGCGAGCGGCCGCGCGGCGGCGTGCCGGCGGAGGTCGAGGGCGAGGCTCGGGCCAAGGCTCACCCGGCGGCCTCCACGGCCTCGACCGCGAAGCGCCGCAGGGCCCCGTCGTCGAGCCGGATGCCGAGGCCCCCGCTCCCCGGGCCGCCCGGCGCGATCATCAGCCCGTCCTCGACGGCGAGCGGCAGGGCCAGCAGGTCGTGCTCCAGGAGGCCGGCCGTGGCGAGGCCGTGGGCCAGGCCGCCGGGGAGCCCCGCCGCGCAGGCGCGGGCCGCGGAGATCCCGATCCCCGTCTCGAAGAGCGTGCTCAGCACCACCGGGACGCCGGACCCGGCGGCGACGGCGGCGATCTCCGCGACGGCCACCGGTCCCCCGACGCGCGCCGGCTTCACGACAAGGACGTCGGCGGCACCTTCGGCCAGGATCCGGCGAACGGCGTTGGCGGAGTTGACGGCCTCGTCGGCGGCCAGCGGGACGCGGACGCGGGTGCGCAGCTCGGCGGCACCCGCGCTGTCGTCGGCCGGCAGCGGCTGCTCCACGTACTCGAGGTCGAACCGGGCGATGGCCTCGAGGCGCTCCTCCGCCGTCGGGAGGTCCCAGGCGCCGTTGACGTCGAGGCGGAGCCGGACCTCGGGACCCACGGCCCGCCGGATCGCCCGGACGCGCGCCACGAGGTCCTCGGTCTCCCGCTCGGCACCGGCCTTGAGCTTGAGGGTCGTGAAGCCGGCCTCGATCGCCTGGAGCGCGGCCTCGGCGCCCTCGCGCGGGGCGGCGAACCCGATCGTCCCGTTGACCGGCACGGGCGCCGGGTCGAGGTCCAGGGCCAGGTCGAGCCGGGCCGCATCCAGGGCCGCGCGGAAGGCCCGACCGGGACCGCCGAGCAGCTCCAGCTCCTCGGCATCGGGCAGGTCGCCTTCGCGCGCGCGCCCCGCCGTCTCGCGGATCGCCCGGGCCAGGATCGTCTCCTCGACCTCGGTCGCGTCGGGCTCCAGGACCGCCTCGCCCAGGCCGACGCGGCCGTCGGCTCCCTCCAGGAGGACGATCCACGCCTCCCGGTGGAGCCACATCCCGGTCGCCGTGGCAAATGGACGCCGGAACGGCACCCGGACCCGGAGCGCCGACAGGCCGGCGACCCGGACCGCCTCGAGGATGGCGCGCAGGGCCGCCGGGTCGACCGGCCGGCCGGGGCGCTCGATCATGCTCACGCCGGTCCTCCGATATGCAGGCCGCCCAAGGCCAGGCCGATCGCGAAGAGCAGCGAGAAGACGAGCGAGAGCCGGGCCGTCCCCTTGAGCACCGCGTTGAGCTCGCGCGGCTCGCCGAAGGTCCGCACGGCTCGCAGGAGAGGGAGCGCCAGCGGGATCGTGACGAGGGGCAGCAGCGCGGTGATCGGCCACGGCGTCGCGGACCCGCCGACGTCGATCGGCACGAGCGGCACCAGCACCACCGGCACCGCGTAGGCGACCGCCAGGAGCAGCCCGTACTCGATCGTCGTCCCCCGCCGGCCCAGGATGACCGCCAGCGTCCGCTTGCCGGCGGCCGCGTCGGTCGGGATGTCGCGCAGGTTGTTGACGACGAGGATCGCCGTGATGAGCGCGCCGGCCGGGATCGCCGCCACGAGGAAGAGCGGCTCCAGCCGCAGCGCCTGGAGGTACGCCGTCCCCACCACGGCCACGAGCCCGAAGAAGACGAACACGAAGACCTCGCCGAGGGCCCGGTAGCCGTACGGAAACGGCCCGCCGGTGTAGGCGAGGGCGGCGACGATCGCGAGGCCGCCGAGGGCGAGGAGGACGGGCCCGCCGACGACGACGAGCCAGAGCCCGACGAGCCCGGCGAGGCCGATGACGAGGGCGATCGCGACCTCGAGCTGGCGCTCGGAGACGAGGCCGGAGGCGGCCACCCGGGTCGGGCCGGCTCGGTCGGGCGTGTCGGCGCCCCGCCGGTGGTCCGAGAGGTCGTTGGCGAGGTTGGCCAGCACCTGGAGCAGGAGGGCCACCGCCAGGCAGCCGAGGGCGGTGTCGAGGCGGAACGGCGTCCCGACGGCCAGCGCCGCGCCGAGCCCGACGACCACGCCCGAGGCCGCCGCCGGCAGCGTCGCCGGGCGGATCGCGAGGAGCCAGGTCCGGGACGGCGACGGGCGGGGGGCTGCCCCGGCCCTGCCGGCCGTCGGCGGGGCGACGTCGCTCACGGGCGCCGCGGGAACCTGGTGAAGTCGGGCCGCCGCTTCTCGAGGAAGGCCCGCGAGCCCTCGTGCGCCTCGTCGGTCGTGTAGTAGAGGCCGGTCGCGTTGCCGGCGAACTCCTGGAGCCCGGCCAGGCCGTCGGTGGCGACGAGAAAGGCCGACTTCAGGAAGCGGATCGCCGTCGGGCTCATCGCCAGGATCTCCTCGGCCCACTCGACCCCCTCGGCCTCCAGGTCGGCGAGCGGCACGACCCTGTTCACCAGCCCCATCGCCAGCGCCTCCCCGGCGTCGTACTGGCGACAGAGGAACCAGATCTCCTTCGCCTTCCTGTCGCCGACGAGGCGGGCCAGGAGCCCGATCCCGAAGCCGGCGTCGAAGGAGCCGACGCGTGGTCCGACCTGCCCGAAGACCGCGTTCTCGCTGGCGAGCGAGAGGTCGCAGACGACGTGAAGGACGTGGCCGCCGCCGATCGCGTAGCCGTTGACGAGGGCGATCACCGGCACCGGCAGGGAACGGATCTGGCGCTGCAGGTCGAGGACGTTGAGGCGGGCGATGCCGTCCTCGCCGACGTACCCGCCGGCGTGGCTCTTGTAGTTCTGGTCGCCGCCCGAGCAGAACGCCTGGTCGCCCTCGCCGGTGAGGAGGACGCAGCCGATGGAGGCGTCGTCGCGGATCCGGGCGAAGGCGTCGATCAGCTCGGCCACGGTCTGGGGGCGGAACGCGTTGCGGACCTCGGGCCGGTCGATCGTGACCTTCGCGATCCCCGTGCCGGAGTGCTCGTAGCGGATGTCGCGGTACTCCCGCACCGGCGTCCAGGCGACCGGCGTGCGGGGCGCTGGCGTGCCCGCGGCGGGCGGCGGCGGAGTGGTCATGCGGCGGTCTCCGTGAGGAAGTCGAGGACGAGGGAGTGGAAGCGCTCGGGGCGCTCGACGTGCGGGGCATGGCCGGCGCCGGGGACGACGGCCAGGCGGGCGGCGGGGATCCCGGCGGCGACCTCTTCGGCGCGTGCGCGGGCCGGGTCGACGGCGCCGACGATGACGAGGGTGGGCGCGGCCACCTCGGCGAGGCGGTCCTGGAGCGGCTCCATCGCCCCCTGCCCGCCGTGGACGAGCGAGGCGGCAAGGCCGAGCGGGGTGTTCGCCCGCCGGATCGCCCGCTGGCGCTCGCGGGGGGCGGCCGGCAGCGCAGCCTCGCCGGCCAGGACCGGCTCGGCCTCCCATCGCCTGGCGAAGGCCTCGATCCCCTCCCCCACCACGAGCCGGGCCCGCTCGGCGTCCGCCGCGGCGCGCTCGGCCCGAGCGGCTGCGCCGGCGATCCCCGCCGACGGCGCTTCCAGGACGAGGCGCCGGACGAGATCGGGATGTGCGATGGCGAGACGCAGGGCGATCCTGGCGCCCATCGAGTAGCCGACGGCGTCGAGCCGATCGGCGCCGAGCCGGCGGGCGATCACCGCCAGGTCGTCGGCGGTGCGCTCGACGGAGGCGCGGGGGCGGGTGTCCGGGGCCCCTGTCGCGGGCGCCTCGATCGCGGCTCCGGCGGCTCCGACGTCGCCCGCTGCTCCGGCGTCCGCATCCGCGGCCGGGGCGGCCTCCCAGCCCGTCCCGCCGTGGCCGGGGAGGTCCGGGACGATCGCGCGGAACCGCTCCCCGAGACCGGCGAGCCCGGCCCACGAGAGGCCGCTCCCCGAGAAGCCGTGGAGGAGGAGGACCGGCGGGCCGTGGCCGGCGACACGGACCGTCCACGTCATGCCTGAGATCCGCATGCGGAGTCGCTCGCTCACGGAGCCTCCCCCTCGGTGGCTGCGAGGATCTCGCCGAGGGCGGCCTGCACCGCGGCCGCGGCCTCCCGGTGGAGCGTCACGTTGCGGGCCCGATCGGAGCGCAGCTCCAGCACCCGCAGGCCGGGGGCCTCGAGCGACGCCGCGAGCGCCTCCCGCAGCCCGGCGGCGTCGACCACCCGGTGCTCGGCCCCCAGGGCCGCCACGAGGGGCCCGAGGTCGATCCCGTGGGGGGTGCCGAAGAGCTCCTCGTAGTGCTCCGGCAACCCCCCGCCGGCCACGGCCGCCGTCGCCTGGGGGAGGAACGAGAAGATGCCGCCGCCGTCGTTGTGCACGACCACGACCGTCGCCGAAAGGCCGTGGAGGCGGGCGGCGACCAGCCCGGCCAGGTCGTGGAGGAGGGCCAGGTCGCCGATCACGAGCGCCACCTGGGCCCCCGTCGCGGCCGCGCCGAGCGCGGACGAGAGGACCCCGTCGATCCCGTTCGCGCCGCGGTTCGCCAGGGGTCGGACGGCGCGCGGGCCGGCGGGGAGCCAGGCGTCCATGTCGCGGACCGGCATCGAGCTGCTCGCCCACAGGATCCCGCCGTCGGGGAGAAGATCGCCGAGGTGGGCGAACGGGGCGCCCTCGAACGCCTCGCCGGACTCCGTCGTGCGGACCAGCCAGCCGCGAAGCGCGCGGTCGGCGGCGCGATCGGCCGCCAGCCACGCGTCGAGCCAGGGGGTGCCCCGCGCCGGCGCGGGCCGGAGGCGGCTGCCTCCCCTGCGCCGCTCGCCCGCCCCGAGGGCGTCCGCCAGCGCGTGCGCCGTCGCGGCCGCCTCCGCGTGCACGAACGTCGTGGGGATGATCGCGGGCTCGCGCCAGCCGCCGTCTCCGTCCACCACCACCTGCGCCGGCCGGCGCTCCTCGAGGAGGGTCAGGACGGGCTTCGACGTCGGCACCGCCCCGAAGCGCATGACCAGCTCCGGGACGTGCTCGTCGCGCCAGGGGCCGGGGCGGAGCAGAAGGTCGCCCCGGGCGACGACCCGCGACCGGTCGTGGGGGCCGCAGCGGACGAGGGAGAGCGGGTCGGCGACGATCGGCCATTCGAGGGCGGCGGCAAGGCGGGCCAGGGCGCCCGGCAGCGCCGGGTCGTCCTGCGGTCCGGCGACGAGGAGCCCGCGCTCGACGGATCCGAGCCGGCGAGCCAGGCGCTCCACGGCATCGCCGGCCAGGATCCGCCGCCCGGCGACGACTTCCGCGAAGGGCCCGGCGACGGGCTCGGCCGTGAATGCCGGCGAGCCGCCCGCGGACGCCGGCCCTGCGCCCGCGCGCCGGGCGTCCGGTGAGCCGCTCCCCGCCGGCAGCGGTCCCAGCGGCCCGCCCGGGACGAGCGGCTCGCGGAACGGGACGTCGACGTGGACGGGCCCCGCCGGTCCGGTGAGCGCCACGGCCACGGCGCGCGCCGCGACGGAGCGCGCATGGCGCCGGGTGACGTCCTCCCCGTCGAGGAGCGGAAGCTCGGCGAACCACCGTGCGTGGGCCCCGAAGAGGCGAACCTGGTCGATCGTCTGCGGGGCGCCGCGGTCGCGGAGCTCGGGGGGCCGGTCGGCCGTCAGCACGACCAATGGCACCCGCGCCAGGGAGGCCTCGACGACCGCCGGCAGCAGGTTGGCGGCGGCCGTTCCCGATGTCACGACGATGGCGACCGGCCGCCGCGCCGCCCTGGCCATCCCGATGGCGAAGAACCCGGCGCTCCGCTCGTCGAGCAGCACCCGGACGGAGATCCCAGGGTGGGCCCGAAGGGCGAGGGCGAGCGGCGCCGACCGGGAGCCGGGGCAGATCACCGCGTCGCGGAGGCCGCCCCGCACCAGCTCGTCGACGAAGCCCCGGAGAGCCACCAGGTCGGTCATCGCCCGTCGTCCCCCAGCCGCCCCAGGGCCGAGGCGACCGGGCGCAGCTTCATCCGCGACTCCTCCCACTCGCGGGCCGGATCGGAGTCGGCGACGATCCCGCAGCCGGCGAAGAGCGTCGCATCCTGCCCGGCCACGAGCCCACAGCGAAGGGCGACCATCATCTCGCCGTCGCCGTCCGCGCCGAGCCAGCCGACCGGTCCGGCGTACCAGCCGCGCTCGAAGCCCTCGTGCTCGGCGATCAGGTCGAGCGACGCCTCGCGCGGCTCGCCCCCCACGGCCGGGGTCGGGTGGAGGCGGCCGGCGAGCGCCAGGAGGCCGGCCTCGTCGCGGAGCGTCCCCTCGACCGGCGTGACGAGGTGCTGGACGTCGCGGAGGCGGAGGACGGCCGGCTCCGGCGCGATCTCCAGGCGCTCGACGAGCGGCGCCAGGGCACCCCGCAGCATCTCCACGACGACGGCGTGCTCCTCGCGCTCCTTGTCGCTGGCGAGGAGGGAGGCGGCGAGGCGGGCGTCCGCGGCGCCGTCCCCGCCCCGGGCGGCGGACCCGGCGATGGCGACCGTGCGGAAGGCGCGACCCTCCGTGCGCACCAGGCGCTCGGGCGTGGCGCCGAGGAACGTGACGCCTCCGCGGACGAAGGCGAACGTCGTGCTCTCCGGGCCCCCGGCAGCCATGCGCCGCAGGGCGTTGACGGGATCGAGCTCGCGCGGCGAGCGAAGGGCCACCCGCCGGGCGAGGACGACCTTGTCGAGTCTGCCGCGGCCGACCGCTCCGGCGAACAGCCCCACGAGACGATCCCACGCGGCGCGGTCGGGCTGCTCCCCGGCCGTCGCAAGGGGGGCATCGGCCGGGCGGGCCACGACCGCCGCGGGCGCCGGCGACAGATCCCGGGCGCGCGCCTCGAGCTGCTCCCAACGCCTCGCGAGCGCCCGCGGGGCGGTGGCGTCGGCGCCCGGCGCACGCGCGCCGGTCAGGAACGATCCGCCCGCCGTCCGCGCGTGCACCAGCTCCGGAAGCACGAGCGACGCGGGGCCGAACGGCGCCCAGGCATCGCCCGGGGGCGGCGCGGTGCCGCCGAAGCCGAGGCCGCCGAGGAGCACCGGGCCGGCGCCCCGGGGGAGGCCCCGTCCCTCGTCCGCGGCACCGGCACCATCCTCGAGGACGGCGCGCCAGGCGGCCGCCGCCGCGGCGAAGCGCCCGGGTCCCCCGGGCTCCACGGCCCACGCCCTCCCGATCCCCACCAGGGCGAACCCGTCGGCGGGCTGGAGCCAGAGGGCGGCCTCAAGGTCGAGCTCGCGCGCAGCCGCGAAGAGGGCGATCGGGTCGAGGTCCCCCGCCGGCAGCGTGACGACGTGAAACGCGCGGGCGGGCGCCGCCATCCCCTCGCCGAGAAGCGCGGCGAGGTCCGCCGAGTCGGCGCCGATCGCCCGGCCGGCCGGTCGGTCGATCACGGTCACCGGGCCGCTCCCGGCAGGCCCGGCGCGCCCTGCCACGCGGCGATCCGCTCCTCCGGGACCCCGACGCTGCGCAGGAGCAGCGCCCGCAGCGTCGGGTAGGCATCCTCGAGGAGCCCCGGGTCGTCGGCCAGGAGCCAGCGGGCGACGACCTCGTTGAGGGCCCCGAACCAGGCGACGCCGGTGATCGCCGTGTCGATCGGCGGGATCGATCCGTCGGCGACCGCCTCGTCCAGATACCCGGAGATCAGGCGGGCGAAGCGATCGTGCAGGGCGTTCGTCTCGGCGTTGAACGCCCGGCCGGCGCCCAGCGCGTCGAGGAAGAGGAGGCGGGCCATGGTCCGGTGGCCGGCGAACGTGGCGAGGACCGTGTGGAGCGCAGCCTCGGCCTTCGCGATCGGCTCCGTCTCGGCGGCGACGGCCCTGTCGACCTTCGCGGCCAGCCGGTCCGCCGTCGTCCGCATCAGCTCCCGGAAGATCGCCTCCTTCGTCGCGAAGTGGAAGTAGACGCCGCCCTTGGACGTGTCGGCAGCGGCGGCGATGTCGTCCACCGCCGTGTCGCGGTAGCCGCGCTTCGCGAACGTGTTGAAGGCGGCGTCGAGGATCTGCTCGCGCCGCGTCCGGCTCTTCTCGGCCTGGGCCGTGGTCCGCTTGTCGGTCGTCATCGCCGGGCCGTCGCGCTCCTGCGTCGGGGTCGATCGGGGAAAACCGACCGACCGGTCGGTTTGCTCACTCTACAACGTTCGGAGCGGGATCTCCCCCGGATGCGGCGGCGCCGCGTCAGCGCACGGGCACGCGCAGCACGAAGCAGGCTCCGCCGCCCGGGGCGTCCTCCACCGTGAGCGTCCCATCGTGGAGCTCGACGAGTCGACGGGCGATGGCGAGCCCGAGGCCGCTTCCGGCGTCGGCCCGCGAGCGCGAGGCCGGCAGGCGCGCGAACGGCTCGAAGATCTTCTCGCGCATCGCGGCCGGGACCCCGGGCCCCTGGTCGCAGGACCTCGACCCGACCGTGCCGCTCGGCGCCGGTTGCCGTGACGGAGACGCGGCCGGCCGGCGGAGAGTGCCGGAAGGCGTTGTCGAGGAGGATCAGGAGGACCTGGAGGAGGCGGTCGGCGTCGCCTTCCGCGACGATGGGGGAAGCGTCGTCCGGCGGTCCGTCGAGCTGCAGGCCGCGGTCCTCGGCGAGGGGCGTGGCGCGCCGCACCGCGGTGCGGGCAAGGGCGACGAGGTCGACCGGGGCGGTCTCCATCGCGAGCGAGCCCTGCTCCGAGGCGGCAAGGGCGAGCAGGTCCTCCACGAGCCGCCCGAGGCGATCGGCCTCGCCGACGATGTCGGCGACCAGCGGGCGGCCGGGCGGCGCGACGAGCTCCTCGCGCTCGAGGACCTCGGCCGAGGACCGGATCACGGCGGCCGGCGTCCGGATCTCATGGGAGGCGTCCGCGACGAAGCGCCGCTCGGTCTCGAAGGCAGCCCGGATCGGCACAAGGGCACGGCCGGTGATCCACAGCGTCGCCAGCGCCGCGCCCACGAGGCCCACCGCGCCGACGACCAGGACCGCCATCACGAGGGCCTGCGTCTGACGGTCGTGGAGCGTCAGCACCGTGCCTGTCTGGAGCCAGCCCACCGCGGTGTTGTCCTCCTCGATCGGGGCCGTCAGCAGGCGGACCCGGGTGCCATTCGCATCCACCGTCCGCAGGTCGCTCCCGGTTGCCCGGGCAGCGTCGACGGCCGCCTGGTCCGGCAGCCCGTCCGAGGGGACCCCGGAAGGGTTCGCGACGAGGGCACCGTTCACGTCGAGGACAAGGAAGAACGTGTCTGATGCCTGCGGCTGATGGCCCTCGGACTCCTCGCCCTCCTCGGACAGGACCTCGCCGCCGAGCTGGGCGAGATACGCGTCCGATGCCGCCACCAGGGCACGGTCGACCTCCGAGCGCAGGATCGACGTGCCGACGATGGCGGTCGCGGCTCCGAGCGCGAGGACGAGGGCGCCGATGACTGCGAGCGTCCCAAGTGCCAGCCAGCGTCCGCGTCCGCGCCAGGAGCGAGGCGTTCGGTCCCCGGCTGCCGGCGCCCGCTCCCCGGGTCACGGGGCATCCACCCGCAACGCATAGCCCACGCCCCGGACGGTCCGCAGGAGGTGCTCCCGGCCCAGCTCGGCGAGCTTGCGCCGGACGTAGCTGACATACAGGTCGACGACGTTGGAGTAGACGTCGGGCTCGGCGCCCCAGACGGCGTCGAGGATCTGCTGGCGGGTGACGACCCGGCCCTCGTGGCGGATCAGGTAGGCGAGCAGCGCGAACTCGCGGGCCGAGAGGTCAACGACGCGCGCGCCGACCCGCGCCACGTGACGCTCCTGGTCGAGCTCGAGGTCACCGGCCGTGAGAGGACCTGGCGCGCTGGCGGCGGGCCGCCGGCCCAGCGCCCGCACCCGGGCGAGCAGCTCCGCGAAGGCGAATGGCTTGCCGAGGTAGTCGTCTGCTCCGGCGTCGAGCCCGGCGACTCGCTCGTCGACGCCGCCGAGCGCGGTCAGCATTAGCGCCGGGGTGGTCACGCCACGCATCCGCAGCAGGCGGAGGAGCTCCAGGCCCTCCAGGTCGGGCAGCATCCGGTCGAGCACCAGGACGTCGTACGCCTCGCCGGCGGCCAACGCCAGCGCGCTCACGCCGTCCGGGGCAAGGTCTACGGTGTGGTGCTCGGCCACCAGGACACGCCGGATCAGCTCGCCCATCCGGGGCTCGTCTTCGACCACCAGGATCCGCATCGACGCCATCCTCGCGGTGGCGTGCCGGCCCGTCAACGGCCGGACGGCGTTCCTGTGAGAACCCACATCTCCGGCACATCGCCGGTTCAGCCCCGGAGAGGATGATCCGCTCATCTCGAACACATCGCGGGTCGCCCCGCCGCACTGGAGCATCCAATGACTCTCTCGCCGACTCCCCGCCGCAGCGCCCGGGTCAGCCGCCTCGGCCTGGCCGTGGCAACCCTCGCTGCCGGCGGAGCATTCGCCGCCGCCGTCGTGATCGCCGGCCTCCCCACGGCGCCCGTGGCGGACGCCGCGGCGTCCGCCCCAGCCGTGTCCCAGGTCGTCGTGGACCCGATCTCGGCCGAGCGCGTCGTCGTGGACACCGTCTACATCGTGACGCCCGCCCCGGCTGCGGCCGCCGCTCCAGTAGCGGCATCCGCCGAGCGCCACGAGGGCGACGACGAGCACGAAGGTGACCACGAAGGTGACCACGAGAACGAGTCCGAAGGCGGAGACGACTGAGATGCCCATCCGCAGCGATCCCCGCTCGCGGCCGGCTGCTCCTCCTTTGGTCCACGCCGGCTCCCCGCCCGCCGCCGCGGGCGGCCGGTTGGCCCCTTCCCCGCGACGACGTCCCGACCCCCGCTCGATGCGCCTCGCATTGGCGGGCGGCGGTGCCGCGGCGCTGTCGGCCCTCCTCGCGGTGATCGGCGCCGCCGCCCTGCCGGCGACGGCCGCCGCCCCGACCGCGGCCCCCGATCCCGTCACGGGCGGCGCGAACGAGGTCGCCCTCGTCCGGCACGTCGTGCGCTACGTCGTCCTGGCGCCCGGCCAGCTCCCGCCAACGGGTGCCGCCACCACGCCCTCGACCGTGATCGCTGCGCCCGTCGCCACGCCGAAGCCCCGCCCGAAGCCAGCCGTCGTCACCAGCCAGTCCGGGCGGCCGTAGGTGGCCGTCGTCGCGACGGCCCGGCCGGTGCCGTTCGAGACACGCGGTCCGGCGCCGGCGCTGGCGCATGCGGCGCACGCCGCGCGGGCGATGGGCGGGCGGCTCGTCATCCACGTGGCGGCCGGCGCCGACCTCGCCTGACGCGGCCAGCCGGGACGCGCGGCGTGTGGCCGGCCGGGTCCTCGCCTGGTCCCGCCTGCTCACGCGCCACGACCCGGACTCCCCGCTGATGCTCCTCAACGACGATCCGCGGGCCACGGTTCCCGTGCGGCCGACCCTCGCCGCAGCCCTCGCGTGGGCCGACGATGCGGGTCGGATGACGGGCGGGCTGGTCGACGTCACGCGCCTCGCCGAGCGACTCGCGGCGGAGTCCGGCGAAGGGCCGGCCGGCGCACGCGGCGGACCCGCCGGTCCGGCCGCGCCCCGGACCGCCGTCTGGCGCACGGATGTCGACGGGTCGCGCGGCGCGATGATCACCCGGACGCCGGGCACCCGCCTCGACCTCGACGGGGTCGGCAAGGGCTGGATCGCGGACCGCGCGCTGCGCCTCCTGGACCGCTACCCGGGCGCCGTGGTCGACGCGGACGGGGACGTCGCCGTGCGCGTGGCGCCCGGCGACCGCTGGGAGATCGGCGTGGCCGATCCGCGCGGCGCCGACGACCTCCTCGCGGTCATCGTGCTGGCCGACGAGCCCGGCGCCCCGGGGCGCGGCCGGCGCACGTGGGGCGTCGCGACGTCGGGCACGAGCGTCCACCGCTTCGGGCCCGACGCCCACCACCTGATCGATCCGCGCACCGGCCGGCCCGCGGCGACAGACGTCGTCCAGGCCACCGTGCTCGCGTCGGGGGCGGCCGTCGCCGAGGCCTTCGCCAAGAGCGCGGTCATCCTGGGATCCGTTGGCGGGCTGGACTTCCTCGACCGGGCCGGCGTCGCCGGCGCGATCCTGCTGCTGGAGGACGGGCGCGCCCTGGCCCTGCCCCGCACGTCGGCCTTCCTGGCATGACCTACCAGGGTCTCGACCCACGCACCCGTCTCGTCCGGTGGGGCCTCTTCGCGGTCGCGGTCGCGATCGTCCTGGCGGTCACCCTGCCCGCGGCCATCGACGCGCTCCTCCGGATCGCGCAGGTCGCCCCGGATCGCCTGCCCTGGGTCGCCACCCGCCTGATCGGCTTCCTCTCCTACTTCGCGATCGCCGGGTCAGTCATCTACGGCCTTCTCCTCTCGACGAAGATCCTGGACGCGATCGCCCACCGACCGGTGACCTTCGCGCTGCACCAGGACCTGGCGGCGATCGGCCTGGGCCTTGCCGGCGTCCACGCGGTCCTGCTCGGCCTGGACTCGAGCGTCCCCTTCTCGCTCGTCGAGATCGTCGTGCCCTTCGCCGCGCCCTATCGGCCGGCCTGGGTCGGCGTCGGGCAGGTGGCGCTCTACCTCGTCGCCGTCGTCTATGCCAGCTTCCATCTGCGCCGCCAGATCGGGCAGCGCACCTGGCGAGTCCTCCACTACGTCACCTTCCTCGCCTTCGTCGGCGCCACGGCGCACGGGATCCTCTCGGGCACCGACACCGCCACGGCCTGGGCATGGTGGAGCTACGTCCTGGCGACGGTGGCTGTCGTCTTCCTGACGGCCTACCGCATCGCGATCGCTGTCGAGGCCCGCCGTGCCGCCGCCGCCTCCGGAGCGGGGCCCGCCGTCCAACGCTCGCCACTGGACGTCCGCGCCCCGGGGCGCTGACCGTCCGGCGCGAGGTCAGGACCCGGCAGCGGGACGGCGCGCGGCCGGCAGACCCTGGTCGAGCGCCGCACGCACCACGGCAGCTGCCGCCTCCGGCGTGAGGACGGACGTGTCGACCTCGACGTCGTAGCCGCCCCAGCGATCGACGACGTCGTGCTGGGCGGCCGCCGAGCCGATGGTCCGGTCCCGCCGTTCGCGCTCGCGTGCCTCCAGCACGTCGCGCGGGCAGCGCACGCCGACGCCGGCGGCCGTGTCACCCCATCCAGACCGGTGTCATCCCGTCTGGACGGTGCGAAGCAGGCGCGGGGGTGCCATCCTTTCGCTGACGGCGCGGGTCGCCGCGCAGCAGGGGATGGACACCGATCCCGGAGGTGGCGAGTGCGCGAGATCGTGGGCTTCGTGATGGGCGCCGCCGCGGGCGCGGCAGGCGCGCTGTTCGCCACCTCGACCGAGGGGCGGGCGCTGATCGAGCGCCTCCGCGAGGAGGCACGCCCGGAAGCGGACCGCGCCGCCACCGAGTGGGAGCCCGTCCTGCGCGAGGTCGGGCGCGCCGTCCGCCTGGCGGCGAAAGAGCTCGAGGCGGCGAGCTCCGACCTGCGCTCGCGGATCGGCGAGCTCGCCGCCGCCCTGCCTGCCGACGCTCCGGCCGAGGTGGACGAGCCCGCCGGGGCTGGCGCGCTCGCGCCCGCGGAGGCAACCCCGACCGAGGTCAGTGCAGCCGAGGTCACCGCAACCGTGCCCTCAGCCGGCGACCTCGTCATCGACGATCGCGCGCCCCGCGCCTGAGCGGCGGCCGGAGCCTGGAGGCCCACGACCATGCGACGGTTCATCGCCCAGGTCATCGTCAACACGCTGACGATCCTGATCGTCCTCCTCCTGTTCTCCCTCATCAAGGTCGACTACACCGACCCGTTCACCGGCCTCCGCTTCACGGGCCCCGCCCTGGCGCTCGGGGCGAACCCGCTGCTCACGCTCCTGTTCATGGCGCTCTTCGTCGCGCTCGTGGGGGCGTTCGTCCGGCCGATCATCCTGGTGCTGACCGGCCGCCTCCTGCTGCGCTCGATGGGCCTGATCCTGATCGTGGTGAACGTCTTCCTGGTGGCCGTCGCAGGCTGGCTGGCGCCGGGCGAGTTCGTCGTCGGCCAGCCGTCCTGGTTCTGGGGCACCCTCATCGCGCTGGTCTTCACCCTGCTCGCGAGCGGGATCACCATCGTCGTCGGGATCGATCGGCCGCAGATCGACATGAGCGACCGCCAGCGGGCCATCTGGCGGCTGCTCGATCGCCTGCCCACCCCGCGCCGCAGCAAGCTCGTCGAGAACCTGCGCCTCATGCAGGTGTACAACACCGTCGCCAGCTTCGGGCTGGAGATCGGGCTGGAGTCGACCCCGGTGGCGGTCATCCGCGACCGCTTCCAGAAGCTCATCGGCGGCATGAACCGAGAGCTGGCCGACCTCAGCACGCCGGCGAAGGTGCGGGTCATGCTGCAGCAGCTCGGCCCCACCTACGTGAAGATCGGCCAGATGGTCTCGAGCCGGGCCGAGGCGCTGCCGGTGGCGTGGCAGGAGGAGCTGGCCAAGCTCCAGAACACCGTCCCGCCGTTCCCCACGGCCAAGGCCCACGAGATGATCGAGGCCGAGCTGCACCGGCCGGCCGCCGAGCTCTACGCCACGTTCGACGAGGAGGCGCTCGCAGCGGCCTCGCTCGCCCAGGTCCATCGGGCGACCCTCCCCGACGGCCGGGAGGTGGTGGTCAAGATCCAGCGGCCGGACGTCCAGACGATGGTGGCCGCCGATCTCGGGGTCATGCAGGACCTGGCCATCGTCATGGAGGACCGCTTCGAGCTGGCGCGCCGCCTGGACGCCCGGGGGATCCTCGAGGAGTTCGCCTCGGGCGTCCTCATCGAGCTCGACTATCGCAACGAGGCGTACCACATGCGGCGCCTCGACGAGAACATGGCCTCGATCGAGGGCGTGCGCGTCCCCGACGTCGACGGCGCCCGGAGCGCCCGACGGGTCCTCACGATGGAGTTCATCCGCGGCGTCAAGATCAACGACGTCGCGGCGATGGAGGCCGCCGGCATCGATCGCGACCTCGTCGCCCGCCGCCTCCTGCGGGCGGTCATCAAGCAGATCCTGGTCGACGGCTTCTTTCACGCCGACCCGCATCCCGGGAACGTGCTCGTCGACACGCGCGACGGCACCATCGTCTTCCTCGACCTCGGGCTCATCGGGCAGCTGGACCGCGACCAGCGGTTCGACCTGCTCGACCTGATGTGGTCGGTCGTCCAGAAGGACGCGGCCGGGATCGCGGCCGTCATGACCCGGATGAGCATCCAGCGCGGGAAGGTGGACCCGGGACGCGTCCGCGCCGCGATCGACGCGATCGTCTACCAGTACCTCAAGTACGGCGGCGAGGGCGGCGGCGACTTCGGCGCCGCGATCTCGGGCATCCTCGGGACGCTCTACGACAACGGGCTCAAGCTGAACCAGGACTTCACGCTCGCCCTCAAGGCCATCGTCCAGGTCGAGGAGATCACCCGGACGCTGAGCCCGTCGTTCAGCCTCCTCGACGAGGGCCTGAGCAACGCCCGGGAGCTCCTGACGACCGAGGTGAGCGCCGAGAAGATCGTCGCCGCCCTGCGCCAGACGACGATCCAGACGGGCAAGGAGATCGGGCGCCGGATCCCGGACCTGCAGGCCGCAACGCTTTCCTGGCTGGACCAGTACCAGAAGGGCAAGATCGTCGTCGAGGTCAACACGGCGGACCTTTCCCGCGAGATCGGCAAGGTCGGTCGGGTCGGCCAGACGCTCGCGGCGGGCATCATCCTTGCCGGGGCGATCATCGCGACGGGGATCGTCTTCACCGCCACCCTCACGTCCGGCACGAACATCGTCATCTTCCTGCCGCTGCCGGTGATCCTCTTGATCATCTTCGTCGCCCTGCTCGTCGTGGGGGTCCGGGTGACCAGCCGCATGCTCAGCGGCCCGGTCGAGCCGGACGAATAGGGCCGGCGCGCGTGCCCGCCGCCCGGGGAGGCCGATCGCGCATGCCGTTCGTCCGCACCATCCTCGGTGACATCGCCGCCGCCGATCTCGGCATCACCTATGCCCACGAGCACCTCGTCATCGACGGCGGCAGGCCCGTCCAGCTCTTCCCCGACTTCCGCCTCGAGTCGGTCGAGGACGCCGTGGCCGAGCTGGCGCCGGCGCAGGCCCTGGGGTTGCGCGCCGTCGTCGACGCCATACCGGCCGACCGCGGGATCGGCCCGGCAGAGCAGACGCTCCTCTTCGTGGCGAACCCGGCCCGGGCGTACGCGTTCGCTGCCCCGGCAGCCTGACGACGGGGCATCATCCGGCCCGCACCGCTCGTCGCGCCGGCTGGTGACGTGCCTCGGTCTTCGGCTCCCTAGCCGCCGCGCGATTCGCCGGGCGCCCGGACCCGGAACGTCGCCGACCAGGCGACGCGTTCGGCCGGGGCCAGCACGAGGGCCCGGTTCGCCGCGATCGCCGAGGCGAGGTCGTCGTCCGGCGAGGTCGTCGGCTCCAGGGCGTGCTGGACGCGCGGCGCCTCAGGGGGCGGAGGCCACCCACCGTCGTCGAGCCAGAGGCCGAGGTTGGGGGCGATCGGCGCATACCACGTGAGCTCGAGCCGCGAGCCATCGGGCTGGGCCACGGCCGCCACCCCCGGCAGCCCCTCACCGCCCGCGCCCTCCCAGCCCCCGTAGAGCTCCCAGCCACCGAAGGCCTTCAGGGCGGTTCCCGCGGACGGCCCGCGCACGACGTCCAGGGCCACCGCGCGCCCGTCGGTGCCCGGAGTCTCGGGCCAGTCGGCGCGGCCTGGAACGGGCGCCAGGGGCAGGCCGACGGCGTGGGCGACCCGCACTGAGACGAGCCCTTCGACCTCGACCCGGGCCCCGGGCTCCAGGGCGAGGAGCGGATGCATCGACCACAGGACCGGCAGGTCGACCGCCCCGCGGTTCTCGAGCTCGTACTCGGCGATCACCCGTGGCCCGTCCAGGCGGAGACGGCGGGTGAAGACGTACGGGCGGCCCGGGCTCGCCCAGGTGGCGCCGAGGGCGACCCCGTCCGGGGTCACCTCGGCCGGCCGACCCCATTGGTCGCCGTGGTCGCGGAGCGCCGGAGCGATGGGGTCGACAGGATCGCGGCACGGGGCGACCGTGGGCAGGCACTCGTCCCAGCCGAAGGCCACCGCTCCCGAGTAGACCGCGTCGGCTGCGCACCACGTCGGCGCCGTGCCGTCCGTGGCCGCCTCGGGCGGCTCGCCCTGGACCAGCCACTCCCGGCCTGTCCACTCGTCGACGAGGCTGATCACGCGTGCCCCGAGAGCGGGGCAGACGACGATCCGGACGCGCCCGTCGTCGAGCTCGAGCGTCTCGAACGCTCCGAACGCGGGGCCGGGACGGATCACGGGTCGACCTCCTCGAGCTGGTTCGTGCACATTGCCGGCCTGGTGCCCGGCAGCGGCGCGGCGGCCGGGGATCGCCACACCGCCGGCTCGGCGTCCATTCTGCCGCTGCGGGCCGGGTCTGCGGGGAGTCCCGGCGCAGGCCGCGGGCCGGCCGCGCGGCGTCCCCGCTACTTCGAGCAGCTCTCGAGGGAGACGGGGTCCATCACGTTCTTGAAGGTCGCCCGGTTCACCATGATCGTCGGGGCATGCGAGGTGGCCGGCAGCGCCGTGCCGTCGACGACCGCTTCATGGAGCGCCGTGGCCGCCATCCGGCCGACGTCGAGCCCGGAGATGAAGAGGGCTGCCCTGAAGCCGGTGGGCCGGCCCGCGGCCCAGGGTTTGCAGGCCTCGTGGGCCCCGAGGCCGACGGCGATGATGCTGGCCGGGTCGACGCCCGCCGTGGCCAGCATGTCGAGGGCGCCCGCCACGCCCTCGTCGTTGCAGCCGAAGACGACCCAGTCGGTGATGTCCGGGTTGGAGGTGATGACCGGGCCGGCGGCGTCCCGGGCGGACGACGTCTCGCCCGTGTAGGGGACGGAGAAGACCTGGGCGTCGGGGACGCCCGCGGCGCGGATGGCGGCCTTGGAGCCGTCCGTGCGGTCGTTGCAGACGGAGAGGGCCTGGACCTCGACCGAGAGGACGCCGACCTTCCTGGTCGAGTCCCTGAGCCACGCCTCGTCGATGAGCAGCTGGGCGGCCGCTTCGCCGACCTGCCTGCCCATCTCCTTGCCGTCGAAGCCGACGAACGGGACCGGGTTGCCATCGGCGTCCTTGATGGCGTCGTCGGTGGCGACGAGGACGACGCCGGCGTCCCTGGCGGCCCTCGCGACGGCCGGGCCGATCGCCTGGTCGGGGACGGTGATGGCGATGCCCCTGGCGCCCGCGCCGATGGCCTCGTTCACGAGGCTGACGGCGAGGCTCGGGTCGAGCTTCGCATCCTGCGTCGCGGCGTCGGCGCCCAGGCTCGTCGCCGTCTCCACGAACGAGCCCTGCAGGTCGACGAAGTACTGCTGGTCGGCGCTCTTGTTGATCGCGACGAGCAGCGGCGCCCCGGCCGCCCCGGAGGTGCCGCCCGGGGCGCGGGACGCGGGGACCGCAGTCGGCGACGCGCCGCCGCACGCGATTGCGGTCGCGGCCACGAGAGCGCCGAAGACCATCAGGTTCGCCTTGCGCACAGGTGCTCCTCCGGGCGGGTGCGCGGCCGGCCGTTCCGGTCGCGCGACTCCACGGTTGCCGCGTCCAGACATGGAGACCCGGACTGCGGCACGAGGCGGCCCCACGCGCGCCGGCGACGAGGCCTCCACGGTCCATTCTGCACGGGCGTCGGACATCCGGTCGCGGCGGATCGTCGCCGGGGGCGCTGCCCTCCGGACGCGGCGGGGGTCGGCGCCGTCGGGGCCGGCGGGTCGCTCACCGGGAGCGGCGACCCGGAGGTGATCCGCGAGCGCGCGGCGGCGATCGTGGCCGCGGTCGCGGACCACGGGGCGGCCAGCGACCGCTAGGGCAGGCCGCGCAGCACCCGCCTCTGCGGATCGGAGCGATCGAGGGAATCGGCTACGGCGCCGGGGTCGCCTCCGGCGGAGCAGTCTCCGATGGGGGCGCCTGGGTCGCCTCGGCGGTCGGCTCGGGTGCCGGCGTCTCCGCCGTGGGCGTCGGGGTCGCCGAGGGCGCCGGGGTCGCCGGGGGCGCCGGCGTCGGCTTCCTGGTGGGCTTCGGCGTCGGCGCCGGCTTCGGGGTCGCCGCCGGGACGCAGGAGGAGACCCCGCTCCCCGAGGCGCTGCCGGCCACCGGCTTCGGCGCCCGGTACTTCTCATCCGGCAGCGTGCCCGCCACGGGGAAGAGCTCGTCGGCCCGGGCCCGGATGGCCGCGAAGTCGGCGATGAAGATGTAGCCCCGCACGTCGTACCCGGGCCGGATGAGCGGGCGGCCGGAGACGACGGAGCGGTACGTCCGCGACCGGTCGACCGTCCTGGCATAGTCGACCAGGGTCGCCACGAGGTCGCGGGGGACGTTCGTCTCCACGGTCCGGCTCATGGCCTTCAGGAAGCCCACCGGGTCGTTCAGGAAGCCGCCGCTCACGACACGGTCGCGGATTCCGGAGAGGACCTCCTGCTGGCGTCCCTGGCGCGTCAGGTCCGACTCGCCGGCGGCCTTGCGCACGCGGGCGTACGCCAGCGCCTGGTTGCCGTTGAGGCGATGGAGGCCGGCGCTGATGGCGAAGCCGCGCGTGAAGCCGTACTCGTCGTAGGACGGGTCGCAGAATGCCCGGGCGACGTTCACCTCGATCCCGCCCAGGGCGTCGACGACGGCCACGAACCCGCCCATGTTGACCTGGGCGTAGTAGTCGATCTGGAGCCCGGTCATCTCGCCCATGGCCGCCATCAGGACGTCGTGGCCGCCACCGCTGGACCCCGGGAACTCCCCCGGGTTTCGCCGCGCATAGGCGAGCAGCGAGTTGACCTTGCCGGTGAACCGCCCGCCCCCGGGGAGGGGGACGTCGACGAGGTCGCGCGGGAACGAGAGGAGCGAGACGGTCCCGGCGACGGGGTCGAGCGAGGCGACGATCATCGTGTCGGTCAGGAACGTCCTGCGGCCGACCCCCGAGTCGACGCCGAGGACGAGGACGTTGATCCGCTCGACACTCGGCGTCACGGTCGGCGTTGGCGACAGGGTCGCCGTCGGGGCCGACGTCTCCCCTGGGCCGGGGCTCGGCGCGGCTGGCAACGGCGTCTCCGCCGGCCGCCAGGCGCCCGTCTCCCCCGTCCCGGCGACGAAGACCTCGTCGGCGCTCTCGCGGACGACCTGGGTGACGTAGCCGGCATAGACCTGGGGCGCGGCGACCAGGAACACGAGGAGGGCGATCGGGAGCAGGTCTCGCAGGCCGGGGCGCGGGAGCCGCGGGTCGGCCAGGGACGAGCCGAGGGCGAGGAGGCGCCAGCCGAGCAGGCCGACCTGCAGCGCGAGGAGGGCGAGCAGGACGCGATCGTCGACGAGGAGTCCGACGAGCTGGTCGGCGGTCGTGGCCGTCAGCACGCCTGCAGCGAGACCGGCCAGGAGGACGAGCGGCAGGCCGAAGAGCGCCGCGAGGCGGGTCCGGCCCGCGGCGAGGTGGCCCAGGCCCGGCACGAGGGCGGTCAGGAGGGCGGGCACGTAGCGGCGGCGCGCCACTCCGGGGCGCTCGCCCGGGCCCGCGATCGTCGATGCGGCGTCGCTCACGGGGGGAGAGCCTAGCAGAAGCGTCGCCGGGGCTCGCTCGCGCGGGCGGCCCCGTCCGGCTCGCCGAGCAGCCGCCCCCACCTCTGGCGAGCCCTCCGCGGGCGGGCCGCTCCAGCTCCGGGGGCGCGCGTTTGACAGCGGCGGACCCGTCGGCCATGCTTCACCCGTTCAGGCGACGCGCCCGCGCAGGGTCCGAGCACCCATCGCACCGCTCCCCGCGCCGCGCCCGCCCCCCGGTCGTCCCGACCCCTCTCGTCGGCCGGCCACACCATCGCACAGCCGGATCCCGCACGATTCCGCGGGCCGGCAGGAAAGGTCCAACGGACAGCATGTCCACACTCGCATCGGCGCGGCGACCCGCCGCGCCCCTCCGCCTCGCCGCCCAGGGCGCCGAGGCACGGCGCCGCCGGCGCCGCCAGCTCTCCGACCCGCGTCTCTACTGCGGCACCAACGGCTGCCCGACGAGCCTCCATCTCGACCCGCGCAGCGGCATCGCCGCCTGCCCCATCTGCGGGTTCCGGCGCCGCGTCGACTGACCCCTCGGGCGCAGGATCCGCGGCGCTCCCGGCGCACGGCCTGTCGCCCCGCCGGCGCGGGCTCCCGCCTCGCCGCGGGAAGCGTGTCGTGGACGGGTCGTGGATAACCCGGCGGCAGGCCCCGATTCTCGTGGATAGAACCCCTTGTGGCGAGGGGCGCCCGCGGCGATCATCCGGTCAGCCCGAAGGGGCCGTGATGAACGGACCGCGGTGCCGCCGCAAGGCGGCCGGGCTCCTCGCAAGGGGAGCCGGGTCCTCCGTCAGGAGGGCCGGCCCTTCCGCAAGGGAGGCGAAGCGGGACGACGGTCGCACCGGCGTCGCAAGGCGTCGGCCCCGCTCGCAAGAGCGGGAGGCGCTCCGCAAGGAGCGCATAGCCGCCCGCAAGGGATGGCGAGTCCCCCGCAAGGGGGGCGCTGCGACCGGATCGGCGGTCCTTTCGGGCGCTTTCGTGCCCGGCACACGCGGCCCCGAGGCGCGGCACCGCCGCTTCCCGGATGTAGACTCGCTGCCGTCGTGTTCGCGCGCCGCCCGGCGCGCCCGATCCCGCCGTCGAGGAGCCCGTGTCCGACGCGCAGCCAGCCGCGCCTGCGATCCGCCTTGCCGGCCTGCGCTTCGGCTTCGCCGTGGCCGGGCGCCCCGTCGAGGTCCTCGGCGGGATCGACCTGGACGTCGAACGGCAGTCCGTCATCGCCCTCGTCGGACCGAACGGCTGCGGCAAGAGCACCCTGCTCCGGGTGATCGCCGGCCTGCTCCACCCGCGCGATGGCACGGTCGAGGTAGAGGGGCGCCCGGTCGGCGGGCCGGATCCGCGCGTCGGGCTCGTCTTCCAGGAGCCTCGCCTCCTGCCCTGGCGCACGGCGCTCACCAACGTCGCCTTCCCCCTCGAGCTCGCGGGGCAACCCCGGACCGAGCGCGAGGCCCGTTCCCACGCTCTCCTCGGCCTGGTGGGGCTCCGCGACTGGGCCGGGGCGCGCCCGGCCGAGCTCTCCGGCGGCATGCGTCAGCGGCTCGCGATCGCCCGCGCCCTCGCCCTCGAGCCATCCGTCCTCCTGCTCGACGAGCCGTTCAGCGCCCTCGACTCGCTCACCCGCGAACGCTTCAACGTGGAGCTCCTGCGCCTCTGGGAGCGGATCGGGACGACGATCGTGCTGGTGACCCACAGCATCTCCGAGGCGATCTTCCTGGCCGACCGGGTCGTGGTCCTCTCGCCACGGCCGGCCGTGGTAGCGGCGGACGTACCGATCGACCTGCCGCGGCCCCGCCGGATGGCCGACCTCGACGCGGCCGTCGTGAGCCGCACGGCCGCCGAGATCCGCGCCCAGCTCGGCGGCGCCACGGACGACGCCTTCGCCGTGGCGACGGGCGACGTGGGGCGCCACGACGAGCCCGAGGACGAGCCGGAATGACCATCCGGCGCGAGCGTATCGTCCCGCCGCTCATCGCCTTCGCCGGGTTCCTGGCGACGTGGCAGGCGCTGGTCTGGCTGGGCGACTATCCCCCCTTCATCCTCCCGGGCCCCCTCGTGGTGGCCCAGCGCTTCGTCGAGGCCTGTGCCGACGGGACCTTCTGGCCGCACCTGGTGACGACCCTCGGCGAGATCGCCGTCGGCTTCACTGTCGGGGCGGCAGCCGCCATGCCGACCGGCTACGTGCTCGCCCGGTCACGCCTCGCCAACCGGGTCATGTCGCCCTACCTGGTCGCCGCCCAGGCCGTGCCGATCCTCGCCCTCGCGCCGTTGATCGCGCTCTGGTTCGGCACCGGCCTTCTCTCCCGATCGATCATCGTCGCTCTCGTCGTCTTCTTCCCGGTTGCGATCAGCACGATGGTCGCCGTGCGCGGCGTCGACCGGCGGCTCCTGGAGATGGCCCGCAGCTACCGCGTGACGCGCCGCCAGCGGATCGTCCTCGTGGAGATTCCGGCCGCGCTGCCCGGCATCGTGGGCGGTCTCCGGATCGGGATCACCCTGGCGGTCGTGGGCGCCATCGTGGCCGAGTGGACCGGCGGCGAGCAGGGGCTCGGGGTCCTCATCAACCTTGCCCGCGGCAGCCTCTTCGACATCCCCCTCCTCTTCGCCACGCTCGTCCTGATCGCGATCGTCGGGATCGCCCTCTACGGCGCGGTCCTTCTCGTCGAGCGCCGGGTGGTCGCGCGCTCCTGACCGGCCCCCTCGCCCTTCGTCCTGCCGGCGCCGGTGCTACGATCCGCCTGCCTTCGGGGCAGGGTGCAATCCCCGACCGGTGGTAGCGCCCCGCGATGCGGGACGAGCCCACGAGCGCCGACGCCGGTTCGCCGGCCGAAGCGCAGACCCGACCGCGACCGCCAGGTCGCGTCAGCGGGGCCGACGGTGACAGTCCGGATGGGAGAAGGCGACGGGCCGTGCCCGAGCCGGGCGCGGCTGCGCGCCGTGTCGCCCCGGGGCCACTGCTGGACCAGGGAGACACAGATGCCGCAGCCCGCCACCCGAGCCCACCCCTGCCGCCGTCGCCGGCGTGGAGGCTCGACCGGACCCCTCGTCGCCATGATGGCGGCCGTCGCCCTCCTCGCCGTAGCCTGCGGCGGCGCCGCCACGCCCGGCCCCTCGACCCCCGGCGACACGCCGGCGGCGTCGACAACGGCCGCCCCCTCCCCCACCCCGACCCCGGAGCCCGTGGCGCTCACCGTCGGCCTCGGCTACATCCCCGACGTCCAGTTCGCCCAGTTCTACCTGGCCGACCAGGCCGGCTACTACCGCGAGGCCGGGCTGGAGGTGACCTTCCAGAACAAGATCGACTCCGAGCTGGTCACCCTCGTCGGCCAGGGCGCCGTCGACATCGGGGTCGCGGACGGGACGAGCGTCATCCCGGCGGTGAGCCAGGAGATCCCGATCCGCTATGTCTTCACTGTCTACGCCGACTTCCCCAGCATCGTCTTCGCCAAGGCGTCGTCGGGGATCGCCGGACCGGCCGACCTCGCCGGGCGGAAGATCGGGATCCCCGGCCCCTACGGCTCGTCGTGGATCCAGCTGCAGGCGCTCCTCGCGGGCGTCGGCCTCACGACGGCGGACGTCGAGATCGTGCCCTTCCCCCAGTACGGGCAGCTGGCAGCGCTGGAGCAGGGGGCCGTCGACGCGGCGACGGGGTTCGTCAACAACGAGCCGGTCCGGATGGAGCTGGCCGGGACCCCGACGGTGGTGCTCGCCCTGCCAGCGGACGCCCAGCTTCCCGGCAACGGCCTGATCGTCGGTCAGGCGGCCCTCGACGGCCCGAAGGCCGACGCGATCCGCGGCTTCATCGCGGCGACGCGGCGGGCGATGGAGGAGATCGCGGCCGACCCCCAGAAGGGCCTGGAGGCGGCGATCGCCCGCGTGCCCGAGGTGGCGAGCGACCGGGAGGGCCAGCTCGCGGTGCTGCAGGCGACGATCGACACGTGGCAGAACGACTACACGGCGGCCAACGGGATGGGGGCGGTCGACCCCGTCGCCTGGGCGCGCTCGATCGAGTTCATGAGCGGGCTGCCCAAATCGCCCGTCGCGAGGCCGGTCACCGTCGCGGAGTGCATCGACCCGACGTTCGCAACGGAGTAGCGGCAGGGCGCGGCGGCGCGCGGCGGGAGCGGCCCGTGGTCGCGTCGCGCGTCAGCGGGCCCAGACCCCCACTGGCGTCCAGCGCAGTGGCACGTCGACGAGGATGAGCTCGGCGGGCGTCTCGCCGCCCGCCAGGGAGACCGTCTCGTCCGAGAGCACCGCGGCGTCGCCCGTCGCGAGCTGCCGGCCGTTCAGGGTGGCGCCCCCGTCGATCACGTAGAGATAGGCCGCCCGCCCCTCGCCGAGGGCGTGCTGCGCCACCGCCCCTTGTTCGAGGCGAGCGATGTGGACGGACGCGTCCTGGTGGACCTTCACGACGTCGCCGCCCTCGGGCCCGATCACGCGCAGGAGGCGGTTCGTCCGATCGGCGACGTCGAGCTGGCGCTGGTCGAGCGACGGCTCCAGGTCCGGCGTGTCGGGAAGGATCCAGAGCTGCAGGAAGCGCAGCGCCTCGGTCTCGCTCCCGTTCTGCTCGGAGTGCCACATCCCGCGTCCCAGCGTGGCGCGCTGGATCGCGCCTGGCTTGAGGATGCCCCCGTTGCCGGCCGAGTCCTCGTGGCGAAAGGTGCCCTCCACCACGTAGGTGATCCCCTCGATGTCCCGGTGCGGATGCAGCGGCCAGATCGCACCGGGGATCAGCCGGTCGTCGTTGAAGACGCGCAGCGGCCCGACGCCCATCCAGGCGGGGTCGCGGTACTGGTCGAAGCTGAAGTGCCAGCGCGCCGAGAACCAGCCGCCGTCGACGGCGTGGATCGTGGCGGCGGGTCGCAGGGTGATCACGGACGGCCTCCCATTATCGTTGCGCCAGCAACTAGTCGTTCGCGAACAGGCTATCATCCGGATTGCGCGAGCCCGCAGACCGGACCAGGAGATCCATGACCGAGACCACGGCGCGCCCCCGCGGCGGTGCCGGCGTCGCCGAGGCACCCGCTCCGGACGACCCGCGCCTGCGCGCGTGGATCGCGTTCCTGCAGGCCCACGCCGCCGTCACGCGTCGCCTCGAGGCCGAGCTCCACGCCGAGCGCGGGCTCTCCCTGGCCGACTACGACGCCCTCGTTCAGCTCGCCATCGCCGACGAGAGGCGCCTCCGCATGGGCGAGCTCGCCGAGCGCGTCGTCCTCTCGCGCAGCGGCGTCTCGCGGCTGGTCGACCGGCTCGAGGTCGACGGCCTGGTGGTCCGGCGCGCCTGCCCGACGGACGCCCGGGGCTCGTGGGCGGAGCTCACACCGGCGGGCCTCGACCGGCTGCGCGATGCGGCGCCGGTCCACCTCCGCGGCGTCGACGCCCACTTCCTGGCCCCCATCCCCGAGGGTGACCGCGAGGCGCTCGTGCGCGCCCTCGAGGCCATCGCCCGGCGCCTTGGGACCACCGCGGAGCCGGGCCCGCCGGCCCGCACGACGGTCGAAGAAGCCCTCGAGGCCTGACCCGCGTGACAGGCACGCTCAGGACGGGCACGAGCGGCTTCGGCTACCCGGCCTGGGCCCCCGCCTTCTATGCCCCGGGGACGCCCCGCGCCGAGCTGCTCGTGGCATACGCCGCGCGTCTCTCCGCGGTGGAGCTGAGCGGCACCTACTACCGCCACTTCAGCGATGCCCAGGCCGCAGCGTGGGCGGCCCGGGTCCCGCCGGGGTTCCGCTTCGCCGTCAAGCTGCTCCGCACCGGGAGCCTGCGGGCCTACGGCGCGGATCCCGGCGGCACGATCCCCTGGCTGACCTCGCCCCTGGGCGCGCTCGGCGGCCACCTCGGTGCGGCGCTCTTCCGGATCCCGGCCGATCGGGCGCGCGACGACGATCGGCTCGACCGGCTGCTGGCGGCCTGGCCCCCGGCGATCCCCCTGGCGCTCGAGGCCCAGGACGCCTCGTGGCACGTCGACGAGACGCACGCCCGCCTGCGCGCCGCGGGCGCCGCCCTCGTGGTCACCGAGACCGACGACGCCCCGGATCCGCCGGTCACCGTCACCGCTCCGTTCGTCTACCTCCGCCTCCGCCGCAGCCTCTACGGGAGGGCCGATCTGGACGCCTGGGCGGCCCGCCTGGAGCCGTTCCTCGCCGACGGCCGCGACGCCTACGTCTTCTTCCGGCACGATGAGCACGGCGCGACGCCGCGACTCGCGGCGGCGCTGGCGGCGCAGCTGCCGCAGTTCGCGCCGGCCGAGACGGCCGGGCCGAGAGGTGCGCGATGAGGGAGCGGATCGGGATCGGGATCGTCGGGGTGGGCGGGATCGCGCGGGCGCGGCACGTCCCGGGGTTCCGGGCGCTCCCCGGCGTGGAGATCGTCGGGGTCGTCAACCGGACGCCTGTATCGACGGCCCGGGTCGCGGCCGAGCTGGACATACCGCGGACGTTCGACGGCTGGCCCTCGCTGGTGGCCGACCCCGAGGTGGACGCGGTGGTCGTTGCGACCTGGCCGTACCTTCACGCGCCGGTGACGATCGCCGCCCTCGAGGCGGGGAAGCACGTGCTGGTGGAGGCCCGGATGGCCATGGACGCGGCCGAGGCGCGCGCCATGCTCGCGGCCTCGGAGGCGCATCCCGGGCAGGTGGCGATGGTCGTCCCGGCCCCCTTCGGCTTCGCCGACGCCACGATCCGCCGCCTTCTCGCGGCGGGCGCCATCGGCGAGCTGCGGACCGGGCGCGTCTCCTGGTCCGGCGGGATCGCCACCACCGGGCGGGACCAGTGGCGGCGCGAGCGACGGCACTCCGGCAGCAACGTGATGACGCTGGGGATCCTCTACGAGAGCGTCGCCCGCTGGCTGGGCCACGCGACGGAGGTCTCGGCGGTCCTGCGCAACTTCGCGCCGAGCCAGGCCGGGCCGGACGGCTCGTCGATCCCGGCCGACGTCCCCGACGTGGCCGTCGTCGTCGCCGCCTTCCCCGGCGGCGTCCCGGTCACCTTGGAGATCGCGGCGTACGGACGGCCGGACCCGGTGAACGGGGCGACGCTCGTGGGCACGGGCGGCGTCCTGCGGGTCGACTTCGCCGGATCGCGCCTGGAGCTGGCGGAGGCCGGGGCGGCCGGCTTCGACGAGGTGGCGATCCCGGACGACGAGCGGTGGGCCTGGCGAGTCGAGGCGGACTTCGTCGGGGCGATCCGCGACGGTGACCCGGTTCGCCTGACCGACTTCGCGACGGGGGTCCGCTACATGGCTTTCACCGACGCGGTCCACGAGGCCGACCGGACCGGCTGCCGGGTCGCCCCATGACGGGTCCCATCCGCGCCGGCCGATCGGCGCGAACCGCCGGCATGAAGACCCCTCGCCGCCTCGCTGCCACCGTCGTCGTCGCGGTCCTCCTCGCCGCCTGCGGCGTATCTCCGGCGACCACCGAGCCGACCCCGCCCGTGGTGGTCCCGTCGCCGTCCGCGAGCCCGGCCCCGACCGCGGTGCCGGGCCCGACCGCGCTCCCGACGGCGTTGCCGGCTCCCTCTCCCTCGACCCCCGGCTGGACCATCGACGCGATCGGCCTGGAACCCGTCGCCGAGGGCCTCGCCAATCCCCTCTTCGCGACCCACGCCGGCGACGGGAGCGGACGCCTCTTCGTCGTCGAGCAGGCCGGGACGATCCGGGTCGTCCGCGACGGCCGCGTGGTGCCGGAGCCGTTCCTCGACCTCCGGGCGCGGATCGCCTCGGGGGGCGAGCGCGGGCTCCTCGGCCTCGCCTTCGCTCCGACGTTCGCCGAGGACGGTCGGTTCTTCGTGGACTACACCGACCGCACCGGCAACACGGTCGTCGCCGAGCTCCGGGCTCCGGATCCCGCCGCGGACCGGGCCGATCCCGACTCCGAGAGGGTCCTCCTGCGGATCGAGCAGCCCTTCGCCAACCACAACGGCGGCGCGCTGGCCATCGGTCCCGACGGCCTCCTGTGGATCGCGACCGGCGACGGCGGATCCGGCGGCGATCCACAGGGCAACGGCCAGCGCCTCGACACGCTCCTCGGGAAGCTCCTGCGGATCGACCCGCGCCCCGTGGGCGGCGCCGCGTACGGGATCCCGGCCGACAACCCGTTCGCCGGGCGAGCGGACGCCCGGGGCGAGATCTGGGCGTACGGCCTGCGAAACCCCTGGCGCTTCTCCTTCGACCGGGCGACCGGCGACCTCTGGGTCGGCGACGTCGGGCAGAGCTCGCTCGAGGAGGTCGATCGCTGGCCGGCCGGCTCGCCGGCCGGGCCCAACTTCGGCTGGAACACCATGGAGGCAAGCGCCTGCTTCTCCCCCGCCGAGGGCTGTGTCACGGCGGGCCTGGTGCTGCCGGTCGCCGAGTACGGCCATGACCGCGGCTGCTCGGTGACGGGCGGGTACGTGTACCGCGGCACGGCGATCCCCGCCCTCGCCGGCACCTACCTGTTCGGCGACTTCTGCAGCGGCACGATCTGGGGCCTGGAGGCTGCCGCCGAGAGGCCCGCCCCGAGGGTGCTCCTGGAGGCAGGGATCGCACTCTCCTCCTTCGGCGAGGACGAGGAGGGCGAGCTGTACGTCCTCGACCTCGCCGGCGGCCGGCTCCACCGGGTCGTGGCCGTCCGGTAGGGCCCGGGCTCCCAGGGTCGGCTGGGGCGGCGGCCCCCGCCCTAGCCGATCAGGTAGACGACGCTGACGCTGACCGTGATCTCGGAGGTGCCCGGCAGGATCGGCGTGGCCGCCTCGGCGGCGCGGGCGTCGGCGTACGGAACCGGCCACGGCACCGACGACGACTGCTCGCTGATCGAGGCGACCCCGATGATCGAGACGCCGGCGGCGGATGCCAGGGCATCGGCCGTGGCCCGCGCCGCCTTCACGGCCTGTGTCCGGGCCTGGGCCTCGGCGGCCGTCGGGTCGTCCACCCGGAAGGTGATGCCGTCGAGCGTCGTGGCGCCCGCGGCGAGCGCGCCGTCGACAGCATCGGCGAGACGCCCGAGGTCGCGCATCGTCGCAACGACGCCGTTGCGGAGCTCGTAGCCGGTGATCCGCGGGGCGGCATTGGTCGGGTACTCGTAGACCGGCTGCAGGGAGAGCGTCGTGGTCCGGATGTCGCGCTCGGCGACGCCGGCGGCGCGGAGGGCCTTGACGACGCCCTGCATCGCCGTGGCGGCGGCGGCCTGGGCGTCGCGGACCTTCGTCCGCTGGATGACGACCCCGACGCGGAGGTCGGCGACGTCCGGCACGAGAGTCACCGTCCCGGTGCCGGAGACGCTGATCGTGCGATCCGCCTCGCCGTCCTCGCCACGCACTGCACGCGGCGCGAGCACCGGGAAGAGGACGAGGGCAACGGCCAGGCCGGCCACGATGCCGAGCGCCACCCAGGCGGGTCGCGCCCCTGCGGCGGGAAGGGAACGAGGTGCGGTCATGGCGGTGACTCCCTGGTGGTCCGGCAACCAGCGGTCGCCGGGGCGGTGGCCGCCGGTTGGGCGATGGACAGTCCTGGCCCCGTGACGCGCCGGCGCCGGCGCCGGTTCCCGCTTGTGGGCGACACAGGCGCCCGCGCCGCGCGGGGAGACCTGCGCCCGCGACGCGCGGGGGGGGTCAGACCCCCGCGGCGCCGAGGACCACGGCCGCGACGACCGAGCCGGCGACCACGACGAGCGGGGGCACCCGACCGGTCGTGAGCGCGGCGAACCCCGCTGCAGCCACGGCGACGTCGGCGGGGCCGGAGATCCCGCTGCGGGCAACCGGATCGACGAGCGCCGCGGCCAGGATCCCCACGACGGTCGCGTTCACGCCGGCGAGTGCGGCGCGCGCCCGCGCGCGCCTCCGGAGCACCTGCCAGAAGGGAAGTGCGCCGACGACGAGCAGCGCCCCCGGCAGGAAGATCGCGATCGTCGCCAGGAGGGCACCTGCGGCCCCACCGGGTACCGGCTCGCTCGCCGCCGCCCCCAGGAACGCGGCGAACGCGAAGAGCGGGCCCGGCAGCGCCTGGGCGGCCCCGTACCCCGCCAGGAAGGCCTCCTGGCTCACCCACCCCGGCGCCACGACGCTCGCCTCGAGGAGCGGCAGCACCACGTGGCCGCCCCCGAAGACGAGGGCCCCGGAGCGGTAGAACGCCTCGAACAGGGCCACGGCCGGGTCCCCGGTGACGGCCCGGAGGACCGGCAGGCCCACGAGCATCGCCCCGAACAGGGCGAGCGCGGCGACGGCGGTCCGGCGGGAGGCGGCCGGCGGGGCCTCCGCCCCGGCGTCCGGCACCGGGCCGATCCCGGCCCTTAGGCGCGGCAGCAGGACGAGCCCCGCGACGGCCCCCGCCGCGATGAGCGCCACCTGGGTGAAAGGCGTCGCGAAGGCCAGCGCCAGCGCCGCCGCGGCGAGCGCGAGACCCGCGCGCGGCAGGTCGGGTGCGAGCGCCCTGGCCATCGACCAGACGGCATGGGCGACGACCGCGACGGCAGCCAGCTTGAGCCCGTCGACCCAGGCCCCGCCACCCAGCAGGCCGCCCGCGACGCCGAGCCCGAGCGCCCCCATGACCAGCGCGGACGGGAGCGTGAAGCCGAGCCACGCGGCGAACCCGCCGCGCAGGCCCGCCCGCTCGGCCCCGACCGCGATCCCCACCTGGCTCGACGCCGGGCCGGGAAGGAACTGCCCGAGGGCGACGAGATCGCCGAAGCGCACCTCGTCGAGCCAGCGGCGGCGGACCACGTACTCCTGCCGGAAGTAGCCGAGGTGGGCGATCGGCCCCCCGAAGGACGTGAGACCGAGGCGCAGGGCGATGCGCAGGACATCGCCGGCTCCGCCCCGTCCGGGTTCCGGCGACCCGGCCATGGCGCCCTCCCCGCCGCGGACGTGCCTAGAGGGCCAGCGGGTCGAGCTTCTCCGGGTCGATGCCCAGGGCCGCGATCGCCTCCGCGACGACGGAGGCGGGCACGTCGCCGGTCCCCCGAAGGGCGGCCAGGGCCGCGACGGCGACGTGGGCGGCGTCGATCTCGAAGAGCTCGCGCAGCGCTTCGCGGGTGTCGCTCCGCCCGAAGCCCTCGGTCCCGAGGGAGATGTAGCCGGCCGGCAGCCAGCGTCCCAGGAGGTCGGGCAGGGCCTTGACCCAGTCCGACACCAGCACGACGGGCCCGCCGGAGGGCCCCAGGACCTGTGCGACGTAGGGGACCCGGGGCTCCCCGGTCGGATGGAGCCGATTCCAGCGTTCCACCTCGAGGGCGTCGCGGCGGAGGAGCTGCCAGGAGGTGGCGCTGTAGACCTCGGCGGCGACGCCGAAGCGCTCGGCGAGAACGTCCCGGGCGGCGATCGCCTGCTGGAGGATGGTGCCCGACCCGACCAGCCGGACGCGGCCCTTCGCGCCGCCCGCGATCTCGGGCGCCGGCAGGAAGCGGTAGAGGCCGCGGACGACGCCCTCGTCGATCCCGTCGGGCTTCGGCGGCTGGGGGTGGTTCTCGTTGTACAGCGTGACGTAGTAGAGGAGGTCCTCGCCGCGCCCGTACATCCGCTCGACGCCGTCGCGGACGATCGTTGCCAGCTCGTAGGCGAACGCCGGGTCGTAGGCCCGCAGCGGGGGGATCGTGGACGCAAGGAGGTGGCTGTGGCCGTCCTCGTGCTGGAGACCCTCGCCGTTGAGCGTGGTCCGGCCCGCCGTCGCGCCCATCATGAAGCCGCGGCCGCGCGCGTCGGAGAAGGCCCAGGCCTGGTCGCCGGTCCGCTGGAAGCCGAACATGGAGTAGAAGATGTAGAAGGGGATCATGGGCTCGCCGTGCGTGGCGTACGACGTCGCGGCCGCCTGGAACGAGGCCATCGAGCCGGCCTCGGTGATCCCCTCCTCGAGGACCTGGCCGTCCTTCGCCTCGCGGTAGGAGAGGACCAGGTCGGAGTCGACCGGCTCGTAGCGCTGCCCACCGCTGGCGTAGATCCCGACCTCCTTGAAGAGGGGGTCCATCCCGAAGGTGCGCGCCTCGTCGGGGATGATCGGCACGATGCGGGGCCCGAAGCCCGGGTCCCGCATGAGGTTGCGGAGCAGCTTGGCGAAGACCATCGTCGTGCTGACGGCCGCCGCGGAGCCCTTCGCGAACTCGGCGTCGGTCCCCTCCGCAGGCGCCGGCAGCGGCCGCGGGCGCACGATCCGCTTCGGCAGCGAGCCACCGAGCACGCGGCGCCGCTCCAGGAGGTACTGGACCTCCTCGGAATCGGGACCGGGATGGAAGTAGGGCGCCTCCTCGATCTTCTCGTCCGCGATCGGGAGCTCCAGGCGATCGCGGAAGATCCGCAGCTCGGCCTCGGAGAGCTTCTTCGCCTGGTGGGTGATGTTGCGGCCCTCCACCCCCGGGCCCAGGGTCCAGCCCTTGATCGTCTTGGCCAGGATCACGGTGGGAGCGCCCTTGAGCTCGGTGGCGGCCTTGTACGCGGCGTAGAGCTTGCGGTAGTCGTGGCCGCCGCGGCGGAGACGGGTCAGGTCGTCGTCGGAGAGGTGCTCGACGAGCTTCCGGAGGCGTGGGTCGGGCCCGAAGAAGTGCTCCCGGATGTAGGCCCCGCCCGCGACCGAGTACTTCTGGAACTCCCCGTCGACCGTCTCGTTCATCCTGTTGACCAGCGCGCCGTCGGTGTCGCGGGCGAGGAGCTCGTCCCACTCGCGGCCCCAGATGACCTTGATGACGTTCCACCCCGCACCGCGGAAGATGCCCTCCAGCTCCTGCACGATCTTGCCGTTGCCGCGCACGGGGCCGTCGAGGCGCTGCAGGTTGCAGTTGACGACGAACGTCAGGTTGTCGAGGCGCTCGCGGCCGGCGACCCAGAGCGCGCCCAGCGACTCCGGCTCGTCCATCTCGCCGTCGCCGAGGAAGGCCCACACGCGCGAGCCCGACGTGTCGGCGATCCCCCGGTGCTCCAGGTAGCGGTTGAAGCGAGCCTGGTAGATCGCGGAGATCGGCCCGAGGCCCATGCTGACCGTCGGGAACTCCCAGAAGTCGGGCATCAGGCGGGGATGGGGATACGAGCTGAGACCCCGGCCGGGGACCACCTCGCGGCGGAAGTGGTCGAGCTGGCCTTCCGTGAGGCGGCCCTCCAGGAAGGCCCGGGCGTACATGCCGGGCGCCGCGTGGCCCTGGTAGAAGACCTGGTCGCCCGGCGCCTCGTCCTTGCCCCGGAAGAACCAGTTGAAGCCGACCTCGTAGAGGCTGGCCGAGCTGGCGTACGTGGAGATGTGGCCGCCGATGCCGGGGAACGCGTTGTTGGCCCGCAGGACCATCGCCGCCGCGTTCCAGCGGACGAGGCGGCGGATCCGCCGCTCGATGGCCTCGTCGCCGGGGAAGTACGGCTCCTGCTCCGGGCTGATCGTGTTGATGTAGCGGGTCTGCGTGAGCGGCGGCAGCCCGACATGGCGCTGGCGGGCGCGCTTGAGGAGCTTGTAGGCGACGAACCGGGCCCGTTCGAGCCCCTCCTGGTCGATGACCTGGTCGAAGGAGTCGATCCAGTCCTGGGTCTCGGTCGGGTCGACATCCGGGAGCTGCTGCTTGAACTCGTCGCTGTACATCGGGGGCTCCTGGGGTCGGGACGCGGGACGGGCGGTCGCGGCCGGTCGGGCGGCCCACGAGTGCGATCGCTGGGGCGCCCCGGAGCGTAGCCGATTCGCCCGCCGAACGCGGCGCAGGACGCTGCGGTAGAGTCGCGACATGCACGAGGAGTACGACGCGGGGACGGCCCTCCTCGCCGTCGACGTCCAGAACGACTTCGCCGACCCGGCCGGCGGCCTCGCCGTGGCCGGCGCGGAGGCGATCCTCCCGGTCCTCAACGCGGAGATCGCTGCCGCCCGGGCCGCGGGCGCCTTCGTCGCCTACACCCAGGACTGGCATCCCGCCGGCCACGCCCCACTTCGCCAGGGACGGCGGCGACGTGGCCCGTCCACTGCGTCGGCGGCACGTGGGGCGCGGAGCTGCACCCGGGGCTCGTCGCCGATGCCGGGCCGTCGGTGCGCAAGGGCACGAACGGCGAGGACGGCTACTCCGGCTTCACGATGCGGGACCCGCTGACCGGCGCGACCGTCCCGACCGAGCTGGACGGGCTCCTGCGGAGCCGCGGCATCCGCCGGATCGTGATCGGCGGGCTGGCGACGGACTACTGCGTCAGGGCGACGGTCCTCGACGCGCTCGCCCTCGGCTACGAGACCGGCGTGCTCGTCGACGCCGTCCGCCCGGTGGAGATTGTCCCCGGCGATGGCGACCGGGCGCTGGCGGCGATGGAGGCGGCCGGGGCCGCGCTCCTGCACCGCCCCGTCGAGGCTGCCGCAACCAGACGGAGCGACTGATGCGCCTGCGGAACATCGCCGTCCTCGGCCTCGCCGGAGTCGGCGGCACCTTCGCGATCGACCGCTGGATCGGCAGCCTGGTCTCCCGCGGCGAGGGCCCGGATCCCGTCATGAAGATGGCGATCACGATCGGTGCCCCCATCGACGAGGTCTGGGATGTCGTCTCCGACATCGAGCGCCAGCCCCTCTGGATGGAGGAGATGAGGTCCGTCCGCCTGCGCACACCGGGCCCGGTCGGCGTGGGCACGCGCGGCGAGGCCGACGTCCGCATCTTCCTGGTGGGTGTCGTCGACCCGGTGGAGGTCGACGTCTACGACCCGCCCTTCCGCTTCGGCATCCGCCACGTCGGCACCTTCACCGGCGAGGGACGGATCACCCTCGAGGAGATCGACGCGCGTCGCACGCTCGTGCGCTGGGACGAGCACCTCGTCCCGCCGATCTTCCCGCACCTGGGCCAGCTCCTCCAGAAGCCGATCATGGGGGCGATCTTCCA
Source organism: uncultured Chloroflexia bacterium (assembly GCA_963709605.1). Lineage (GTDB taxonomy): Bacteria > Chloroflexota > Limnocylindria > Limnocylindrales > CSP1-4 > CTSoil-043. The sequence continues at coordinate 372,054 of CAVPWX010000020.1, forward strand.
GGCCGATCTCGAGCGCCTCCGGGAGATCGTCGAGTCGCGCCACGCCGAGGCGACGGCCGGCGGCGGCGCGGACGCCGGCTGATCCCCGCGCCGGTCCCGGTGACCCGCGTCCACCTCGTCGACGCGACGTACGAGCTCTTCCGCGCGTACCACGCACCCCGGCCTGCCGTCCGCGGCCGCGACGGGATGCCCCTGACGGCGGTCGCCGGCCTCGTGGGAACCCTCCTCGCCCTCCTCCGCGACGAGGGCGCGACACACGTCGGCTGCGCCCACGACCGCGTGATCCGCTCCTTCCGCAACGGGCTCTGGCCCGGCTACAAGACCGAGGCGGGCGTCCCGCCCGACCTGCTCGCCCAGTTCCCGGTCGCCGAGGAGGCGATCGTCGCGCTCGGGATCCCGCTCTGGCCGATGGTCGAGCTCGAGGCGGACGACGCCCTCGCGACGGCCGCCGCCCGCTTCGCCGGGGACCCGGCCGTGGAGCAGGTCCTCGTCTGCACGCCCGACAAGGACCTGGCGCAGGTCGTGCGCGGCGGCCGGGTCGTCCTGCGCGATCGGCGCCGCGAGCTGACCTACGACGAGACGGGCGTCCGCGAGAAGTGGGGCGTGCCCCCGGCGACCATCCCCGACTGGCTGGCCCTCGTCGGCGACGCCGCCGACGGCTTCCCGGGGATCCCCGGCTTCGGGGCCGTGACGGCGGCGGCCGTTCTGGCCGCGTTCGGGTCGCTGGAGGGCGTCCGCGACGTGCCGCCCGATGGCTGGCCGCCGACGGTGCGGGGCGCCTCGCGGCTGGCGGCCACGCTGCGGGATCGCTGGGCCGACGCGCTCCTCTTCCGCGACCTGGCGACGCTGCGGCTCGACGCCCCGCTCCCCGAGCGGACCGCCGAGGACCTCCGATGGCGAGGCGCGGATGCCGGGGCGTGGGAGGCGTTCTGCGACCGCTGGGAGCTGCCGGGCCTGCGCCGCCGGCCGCACCGCTGGCGCGAGGCCTGACCTCGGCCCCTTCTACGACGGCTCGCGGAGGAGCTCGAGCAGGCGCGCGTGGTGCGCGGGCGGGGCGGCCAGGACGCCCATCCCCATCGTCGGCGCCGACAGGTCGAACCACGGCCCGCCGGCCATGTCCGTGACGACCGCCCCCGCCCGTTCGGCGATGAGGCCCCCGGCAGCGACGTCCCACGGCGACAGCCCCACGGTCTGGCTGTAGGCGTCGAACCGGCCGTTCGCCACGTAGGCGAGCGAGAGCGCGGCGGAGCCGAGCTGGCGTGGGATCCGGATCTCCCGCCGCACCCGGCGCGTCCGGACGGCGGGCGCGCGGCCACCGACCGCGAGCCCCATCACGAGGTCGACCAGGCGCTCCTTGGCGGACACGGCAACCGAACGTCCGTCGAGCATGGCCGGCCCGTCCGCGGTGGCCGCGTAGGTCTCCGCGCGGATCGGGTCGTGGATGACGCCGACGACCGGCTGCCCATCCTCGACCAGGGCCAGCGAGACGCAGAAGAACGGGATCCCATTCGCGTAGTTGATGGTCCCGTCGATCGGGTCGCACACCCACGTGCGGTGCGTGACCTCGTGGCCGCGCCCCGACTCCTCGCCGAAGAACCCGTCGCGGGGGAAGTGCCCGGCGAGCTCGCCGCGGATGAACGCCTCGGATGCGTGGTCGACCTCGGTCACGATGTCGCGGACGCCCTTGAAGGCGACCGCCCCGGCGTCGTCCAGCCGCGCCACGAGGAGACGCCCGGCCCCGGCGGCAATCTCCACCGCGGCGGCCAGCTCGACGGCCCAGGCGCCCTGCCGGCTCATCGCGAGCAGCTGACGGCGAGGGGCCGGACGGCCGCGCCGAGGCCGGTGACCCGCTGGTCGAAGACGACCGAGCCGCCCGGCGCGATCTCGGGCGTTCGAACGAAGGTCTCGACCGGCGGGTTGGCCAGGTACGTCGGGTCCCAGACGCGACAGCTCGCGTGGCCGGCGCGACTCCCCGTGTTGTCCACGGCGAGGGTGAGGACGAGGCCGTCCCCGTCGGGGGCCGCGGACCGGATCGCGGCCGAGAAGGGCCCGACGCCGCCGAGGAAGAACGCCGCCGCCGCGGCCATGCCCACGACCGCGATGGCGATTCCCAGGAAGATCGTCCCGTGCGCCTGCGACGCCGCCGGCTGCTTGAGGCCGGCGGGGTTGCACGAGCGGCACAGGGCGTCCGCGACGGAGATCGGCGCGCCGCAGCGGACGCAGCGATGGGTGGGCTCCCGGACGAGCGGGCGGGCGGGGCTGGGGGTCGTCGGCTGGCTCACGGTCGGGCGGCATCTTGACACGCCGCGCCGTTCAGCGCCGGGAAGCGGCCTCGATGAGCAGGTCGACGTCCGCCGCGCTCCCCGCGCCGATCACCGCCCCGTCGGCGCCGGCGGCCCGCCAGCGCCCGGCCTCCCCGGCCGGGTCCTCCGCCCACGGGCTCCCGGCGAGCGTGGCGCCCTTGGGCAGGTCGAACGCGACGAGGACGCGCTGGGCGGCGCGGTCGCGCCCGGCACCGGCGAGCGTCTCGAGGTAGGCCGGGAGGAGCGCGGCCAGGTCCGGGGCCGGCGTCGTCCAGCCGTCGCCGACCCGGGCGGCAAGCGCGACGCCGGCCGGCGACTGCGCCCCGACGACGAGCGGCGGCGGCGGGTCCGGGACCGGGAAGGCGTGGGCCTCGACCAGCGGGTAGAAGGGACTCGGCCGTGTCACCGGACCGCCGGTCCACAGGGCGCGCAGGACGGCCACCGCCTCCTCGAGCCGGGCGACCCGTTCCGGGACCTCGGGGAACGGGATCCCGTAGGCCCGATGCTCCGCCGGGTGCCCGCCGATCCCGATACCGAGCGTCAGCCGGCCGCCGGTCGCCTCCTGGAGCGTGGCCGCCATCCGGGCAAGCACGGCCGGGTGGCGGTTCATGACGTTCGCCACGAAGGTCATGAGGCCCAGGCGCGTCGTCGCCCCGGCGACCACCGCCAAGGTCGTCCACGCCTCCAGGACCGGGTCGCTGCGCCGTCCGCGGCTCACGAAATGGTCCCACGCCGCCACGCCCGCGTACCCGGCAGCCTCGAGGCGCAGCGCCTGCTCGCACCACCGGGCGAAGGGGACGCCGATCGACCGGAGGTTGACGACGACCGGGAACGGGGCCGCGGCACCCGCGGCATCCGGTCCTGGCTCGCCCCGGCGGTCAGGCTGCGACATCGGCGCTCTCCCTCGCAGGCGGTCGGCGTGGCCGAGTGTATCGGGCCGCACGACCCTCCGGCGCGCCCGGCCCCGCCCGAGCTCGCGGCGACCTGCTACGCTCGCCGAAGCGGCAGTGCCGGCCGCGACGATCGGATGGCCGGGCGCCGCCATGGAGGTCGCTCGTGAGCCAGGAGTTCTTCACCGAGGTCCCCGGACCCATCCCCTTCGGCGGCCTCGACTCGACCGATCCCCTCTCCTTCAAGGTCTACAGGCCGGACCGCGTCGTCCTCGGCAAGCGGATGGAGGACCACCTTCGGCCGGGCGTCTGCTTCTGGCACTCCTTTGCCTGGGCCGGGACCGACATGTTCGGCCTCGGGACGTTCGACCGCCCGTGGATCACCGAAGCCATGGACCCGATGGACGCCGCCCGGGCGAAGCTGGCGGCCGCTTTCGAGTTCTTCGCCAAGATCGGCCTCCCCTGGTACTGCTTCCACGACCGCGACGTGGCGCCGGAGGGGGCGAGCTTCGCCGAGTTCCGGGACAACCTCGACGCCATCGCCGACGAGGCTGCCGGCTACCAGGAGACGACCGGGGTCCGCCTGCTCTGGGGCACGGCCAACCTGTTCAGCCATCCCCGCTACCAGGCCGGCGCGTCCACGAACCCCGACCCCGAGGTCTTCGCCTACGCCGCCGCCCAGGTCAAGCACATGCTCGAGGTGACGCAGCGTCTCGGCGGGGCCAACTACGTCCTGTGGGGCGGCCGCGAGGGGTACGACACCCTGCTGAACACGGACCTGCGCCGCGAGGGCGCCCAGTTCGCGCGCTTCCTCCACCTCGTCGCCGAGCACAAGCACAAGATCGGCTTCGAAGGGACCCTCCTCATCGAGCCCAAGCCCCAGGAGCCGACCAAGCACCAGTACGACTACGACAGCGCGACGGTCCACGGCTTCCTCGCCCGCCACGGGCTCGACGGGGAGTACCGCCTCAACATCGAGGCCAACCACGCCACGCTGGCGGGGCATTCCTTCCAGCACGAGGTCGCCTACGCCGTCGCGAACGGGATGTTCGGCAGCATCGACGCCAACCGCGGCGACTACCAGAACGGCTGGGACACCGACCAGTTCCCGAACTCGGTGGACGAGCTCTCCCTCGCCCTCTACGAGATCCTGCGGGGCGGCGGCTTCACCACCGGCGGCTTCAACTTCGACGCCAAGCTGCGCCGCCAGAGCTCCGACCGGACCGACCTCTTCCATGCCCACATCGGCGGGATCGACACCCTCGCCCGGGCGCTCCTGGTCGCGGCCGACATGCTCGAGTCGGGCACCCTCGCGTCGATGGTCGAGAAGCGTTACGCCGGGTGGAGCGGCCCGCTCGGGACGGCGATCCTCGACGGCTCGGTGAGCCTCGCCGACCTCTCCGCGAAGGTCGAGGCCGGCGACCTCGACCCGACGCCGGTGTCGGGCCAGCAGGAGCTGTACGAGAACGTCGTCAACCGCCACATCTGGGCGGTCGACGCCGGCGGCTGACGTCCCGGGCCCGGCGGCCGCCCCGACCGAGCGACCCGACGCGAGGGGACCACGATGAGCCACGTCCTGGGCATCGACGCCTCGACCACGGCGGTCAAGGCCATCCTGCTCGACGGGTCGGGAGCCGTCCGCGGCATCGGCTCGTCGGCCTACGAGTTCAGCGTCCCTCGGCCGCTGTGGAGCGAGCAGGACCCGCACCTGTGGTGGGACGGCACCGTCGCCGCGATCCGTGCCGTCCTCGCCAGCACCGGCGTCCCCGGCGACGATGTCGTCGCCGTCGGCCTGACCGGGCAGATGCACGGCGCCGTCCTCCTCGACGGGGCCGACGAGGTGCTCCGGCCGGCGATCCTCTGGAACGACCAGCGGACCGGCGCCGAGTGCGACCTCATCCGGGAGATCGTCGGGCCGGAGCGGCTGGTCGCGATCACCGGCAACGACGCCCTCACCGGGTTCACGGCGCCCAAGCTCGTGTGGGTCCGCGATCACGAGCCGGAGATCTGGGGCCGGGTCGCCCACGTCCTGCTGCCCAAGGACTACGTCCGGCTGCGGCTGACCGGCGGGCACGCCATGGACAAGGCCGACGGCTCGGGGACGATGCTCTTCGACCTCGCCGCCCGGGACTGGTCGGGGGAGGTGCTCGACGCGCTCCGCATCGACCCCGCCTGGATGCCGCCGACGTTCGAGGGCCCCGAGGTGACCGGGACGCTCACCGCGGAGGCGGCGGCCGCCACGGGCCTGCGGTCCGGCACGCCGGTCGTCGCCGGGGGCGGCGACCAGGCGGCGAACGCCGTCGGGGTCGGGGCGGTCGAGCCGGGCGTCGTCGCGCTGTCGCTCGGGACCTCGGGGGTCGTCTTCGCCACGACCGACCGGCCCCTCTTCGAGGCGCGCGGCCGGGTCCACGCCTTCTGCCACGCCGTCCCCGGCCGCTGGCACATGATGTCGGTGATGCTCTCGGCGGCCGGCAGCCTGCGCTGGTTCCGCGACGCGGTCGCGCCCGGCACGGAGTACGACGACCTGGTGGCTCCCGCCGCCGCGGTCCCGGCCGGGAGCGAGGGGCTCCTGTTCCTCCCCTACCTCACCGGCGAGCGCTCGCCCTACCCCGACCCGCTGGCCCGCGGCGCGTTCGTCGGCCTGACCCTGGCCCACGACCGGCGCCACCTGACCCGCGCGGTCCTCGAGGGCGTGGCGTTCGGTCTCCGCGACGGCCTCGACCTGATGGTCGAGGCGGGGATGCCCGCGCCGAGCGTCATCCGGGCATCGGGCGGCGGCACCTCGAGCCCGCTCTGGCGGCAGATCCTGGCCGACGTCCTGGGCGCCGAGATCGCGACCGTGGACACCGCGGAGGGGGCCGCGTACGGCGCCGGGCTGCTGGCGGCCGTCGGTGCCGGCTGGTTCCCAACCGTGGAGACGGCGGCCGCGAGGCTCGTGGCCGCCACGCCGGCCGCGGCGCCCGGGCCCGACGCGCCGCGCTACGCCGAGGTGCATGCGGTCTACCGCGAGCTCTACCCGGCGCTGGCGCCGACCTTCCGGAGGATGTGACGCCGCGTTCCCAGCCCACGCCGAGCCCCGCGGGCCCGGCCCTGGCTCGCCCGCCCGCCCCTCCTCGGGCGGCGGGCGATCAGCTGTGGAGCTCCTCGAGCTCCTTCTCGGTCACCTCGCCGGGCTTCTTGCCCATGATGATCATGGCCAGGACCTCGTCCTTGGTGACGTCGTGCTTGTTGACCGTCCCGACGAGCTTCCCCTGCAGCATGACGGCGATCCGGTCGGCCAGGTCGAAGACGTCGTGGATGTCGTGGCTGATCAGGAAGATCCCGATCCCTTCCTCCTTCAGCTGCGCGACCAGCTCGCGGACCTGCGCGGTCTCGGCGGGGCCGAGGGCCGCGGTCGGCTCGTCCATGATGAGAACCCGGGCGTTGAAGTGGATGGCCCGGGCGATGGCGACCGACTGGCGCTGGCCGCCCGAGAGCGACTTCACCGACGTCTTGAAGTTCTTGAAGCGCGGGTTGAGTCGCCCCATCACCTTGCGAGTCGCCGACTCCATGGCCGCGTCGTTGAGCGACCCGATCCGCGACCGCAGCTCGCGGCCGAGGAAGACGTTGCCCGCGGCGTCGATGTTCTCGGCAAGGGCCAGCGTCTGGTAGATCGTCTCGATGCCGAGCGCCTTCGCATCGCGGGGGTTCGCGATGGTGACCGGCTGACCCTCGATCAGGACCTCGCCCGAATCGGCCGGGTGGGCGCCCGACAGCACACGGATGAGAGTGGACTTCCCGGCGCCGTTGCCGCCGACCAGGCCGACGACCTCGCCGGGATGCAGGTCGACCGAGACGCCGTCGACGGCGTGGACGCCGCCGAACGAGACGAAGATGTCGCGCATCTCGACGAGCGGGGCCCGCGGCGGAGCGGGCTGGGAGACGGGCTCGGCGGTGGTCATGGTCATCGTGGTTCCCTCCGGCCGTTCAGCTCGCCCGCCGCCGCAGGAAGGCATCGAAGCCAACGGCGGCGACCAGCACGACGCCGACGACGACGTCCTGGGTCGGCGAATCGACGTTCAGCAGCAGCATGCCCGAGCGGAGCGACTGCATGACGACGGCACCGAGGATGGCCCCGGGGATCGTCCCGATGCCGCCGGCGAACGACGTGCCGCCGATCACCGCGGCCGAGATCACGTCCAGCTCGTTGGTGACTCCGAGGTTCGTGACCGCCGCGTTGAGGCGGGCAGTCTGGATGGCCCCGGAGATCGCGCACAGGACACCCATGAGGACGAACGTCATGAGGATCGTCCGCCGGACGTTGACGCCGCCGAGCTCGGCGGCCTCCGGGTTGCCGCCGATCGCGTAGACGTAGCGGCCGAATCGCCGGCGCGTGGCCAGGTAGGTCATGACGAGGCCGACGCCGAGCATGATCATGACCGGGTACGCGATGCCCACGGGGGGCGGGGTGTCGAACCCGGCAGCCGCGGCGAGCGCCGGGGGCCACAGGTAGCTGTTGGCGACCCAGACAGCCACGACGATGGCAGCCACGCCGACGGCGCCGATCACCACCTCCGCCCACATCGGGCGGACCGGGAAGTCGTAGCGTCGCCGGCGGCGCCGGCCCGCCCAGAGGGTGTAGACGATCCCGGCGCAGGCGAGGGCTCCGACGAGCCAGCTGAGCTCGGCGCCCAGGGCACCCTTCGGGCCGCCCCCGAGCAGCTGGAAGAACCCGTCGAGCGGGGCAACGGTCTGGCCCTGCTGGTAGCGGAAGATGAGGCCACGCCAGACCAGCAGCCCGCCCAGCGTGACGATGAACGAGGGCACGCCGCCGTAGGCGACGAGGAAGCCCTGCAGGGCGCCGATCGCCGCGCCGAGGGCGAGGCCGACGCCGAGCGCGACAAGCCAGGTGTAGGGCTGGTCGAAGCCGAGCCCGAGCGTCTTGGGGATCCACTCGGCCTGGACCATCGCCATCGTGTAGCCGACGAAGGCGAGCACGGCGCCGACGGAGAGGTCGATGTTGCGGGAGACGATGATCAGGACCATCCCCGTCGCCATGACCGCGATCGACGCGCTCTGGACGGACAGGTTCCACAGGTTGCGGGGCGTCAGGAAGCTGCCGCCCGACACCAGGTGGAAGAAGAGCCAGATGACGGCGAGCGCCGCCAGCATGCCGAGCAGCCGGGTGTCGAGCTCCATTGCGAAGAGCAGCGACCGTAGGGACCGGTTTGGGCGTCCCTGGGTGGCGGACGGGACGGCTGCCTCGGTCATCGTGAGCCCTCGCTAGGATGAGGCGGCGGTTATGAGAAGCGCCCTGCGCCGCGGCGTGACCGTCGGCGCAGGGCGCTGGTGCCTCGAGAGGCGGGACCCGGCTACTGGCAGGCGGGGACGGACGACGTGTCCGTCACGCCCTGGCAGAGGGCTTCCTTGGTGATCCACCCGGCGTCGACGACGGCGCTCAGGTTGTCCTTGATGATCGGGAGGGGGGTCAGGAGGATCGACGTCATGTCGTTCCCGCCCGGGCTCTTGAAGATGATGGTGTTGGGGACCTTGGTGATGTCCGGATCGCCGCAGAGCGCGATGGCGGCAACGCCGGCGGCGGTGCCCAGATCGCGGGCGTCCTTCCAGACCGAGACGGTCTGCTCACCCTTGGCAACCCGGTTGAGGGCCGCCTGGTCGCCGTCCTGGCCGGAGACCGGGACCTTGCCGGCGAGGCCCTGGGCGCGGAGCGCCTCGACGACGCCGCCGGCCGTTCCGTCGTTCGAGGCGACGACCGCGTCGACGTCGTTGTTGTTCGCCGTCAGGATCTGCTCCATGTTCGTCTGGGCAACTGCGGGATCCCAGTTGTCGGTGTAGGACTCGCCGACGTTCACGATGTCGCCCGCGGCGATCGCGTCCTTGAGGATCTCCTCCTGGCCGCCACGCAGGAAGTCCGCGTTGGCGTCGGCCTGGTTGCCCTTGATGAAGACGTAGTTGCCCTTCGGCATCGCCTTCAGGATCTCGCGCGCCTGCATCCGCCCGACCTCGACGTTGTCGAACGTGATGTACAGCGCCTTCGGATCCTCGATGAGGCGGTCGTAGGCGATGACCGGGATGCCGTCGCCGATGGCCGCCGCGACGGCCGGCTTGATGGCCTCGCCGTTCTGGGCCAGGACGACCACGACCTTGGCGCCCTGCGAGATGAGGTTCTCGACGTTGGAGGCCTGCTTCTCCTCCGACGACGCAGCGTCGTTCGAGATGTACGACCCGCCGCCGGCCTCGATGGCGGCCTTCAGGGCGGGCTCGTCCCACTTCGCCCAGCGCTCCTCCTGGTAGTTGTTCCAGGAGACGCCGACGACGCAGTCGCCGCCCGCGGCCGGGCCGCTCGGCTCCGCGGTCGCTCCGCCTCCGCAGGCGGCGACGACCACAGCGGCCGCTCCGATGAGCGCCGCAACCTTACGAATCACCATGCTTGATCTCTCCTCCTTGGACACCACGTGAAGCTGTCGCTCAGGCGTGGACACCGCGCTAGGCTACCACCCTCCTCAAGCCCTCGCTGCGTTTCCGACGACCGGCCGGCGGGGCCTTCGCCCGATCGTCCCGGAGTAGGGTTCCTCATGCGCTCACCAGCTCGGCGAGCGCATCCCGCAGCCCCACCCGGGCCGCGGGATCCGCGAGCAGCGGCTCGAGCGCAAGCTCGGCGGCACCGAGCAGGGGCGCGTCGGCGCCGAGGCGCGCCGGCACGACCCGGACCAGGGCCCTGGGCGCCGCCAGGGCCCTGCGATCAAGCTCACCCTCCAGCGAATCACGGACGAAGGGATGGATTTGCCCGAACAGGCCGCCCAGGATGACGAGCCGCGGGTCGAGCACGTTCACGAGCCCGGCGAGCCCGATGCCCAGCCAGCGGCCGACATGGGCCAGGGCCGCGAGGGCCTGCGGAGAGCCCCCGGCCGCCTCCGCCAGGACGGCGTCGACCGCAGCCCGGCCGCTCGCCGACGGGTGCCCGGCGAGGCGCAGCAGGGCGCCCTCGCCGACGAGCGTCTCCCAGCAGCCCGTCGAGCCACAGCGGCACGGCGCGCCGTCCGGGTCGAACGGGACGTGCCCGACCTCGCCGCCGTACCCGGCCGCCCCGGTCAGCGGCAGGCCGTCGACGATGAGCCCGCCGCCGACGCCCACCTCGCCGGAGAGGTAGAGGACGTCGTCGACGCCGACCGCCTCGCCGCGCCGGTGCTCGGCGAGGACGCCGAGGTCCGCCTCGTTCGCGACCGAGATCGGGATGCCCATGCCGAGCGCGGCGGCGAGCCGCTCCCCGAGCGGGGCGTCCCTCCAGCCGAGGTTGGGTGCCATGGAGACGAGCCCGTCCGCCCGCCGGACGACGCCGACGACCGCGACGCCGATCCCCATCACCGGATCGATGGCCGGGCGGCGGGCCCGGACGTCGGCGACGAGCCCGACGAGGTCGGCCACGACGTCGTCGACCGCCGAGTGACCCCGGGGCCGGTCGACCCGCACCCGTTCGAAGACCGTGCCGCCGAGCCCGACGAGCGCGACGGCGAGCGAGTCGACGGCGATTTCGAGGGCCAGGGCCACGCCGCCCTCGGGCTCGATCCGCACGAGCGGGGACGGGCGGCCCGGGGTCCCGAGGCGGACCGGGCCCTCCTCGACGGCGAGGCCGGCCGACGCCAGCTCCCCGATCAGGTCGCGGATCGCGCTGCGCGTCAGCCCGGTCCGGGCGACGAGCTCCGATCGCGACAGCGGGCCGCCCTCGTGGAGCGCGCGCACGATCGCGCTCAGGTTCGCCCTGCGGACCGTCTCGCTGCGCTGTCCGATCTCGTCGCGGCCGAGGTTCACGGGTTTGTGTTCCTCTCTTCCAAATCTGGCCAAGGCTCGTACACTTGGGGGGCCGTGTCAAGACCGCATCCCGTTCCGGGTCTGCGTGATCGCCGGTGATCGGTGGAGGAGGACCCCGTGGAACGACTCGACGGCAGGGTGGCGCTCGTGACCGGCGCGAGCCGGGGGATCGGTGCCGCGGTCGCCCGGGCGCTCGACGGCGCCGGTGTGCGGCTCGGGCTGGCCTCGCGGAGCGGCGACGATCTCGGGATCCCCGGCGCGGTCGCCGCGCCCTGCGACGTGCGCGACCCGGCGGCGCTGGAGTCCCTCGTCGGGGCGACCGTCGAGCGGTTCGGGCGGCTCGACATCCTGGTCGTCAACGCCGGCGTCGGCGCGTATGGCCCCTTCCTCGAGCTCCCGCCCGACCAGCTCGAGGAGATGATCGACGTCAATGTGAAGGGCGCCCTCTACGCGGTCCGGGCGGCCCTGCCCCACCTCCTGCAGAGCGACGCGGCGGACCTCGTCACGATCGCCAGCGAGGCCGGCCGGCGGGGCCTGCCGTACGAGGCGACCTACTGCGCCTCCAAGTTCGCCCAGGTCGGGCTGACCCGGGCCCTCGACCACGAGCTGCGCGAGCAGGGCGTCCGCTGCACGAACGTCTGCCCCGGCGGCGTCCACACCGACTTCGCCATGGGGCGCGGCCGCACGCAGGACATGCCGGCCCTCACGGGGATGATGGCGGCCGAGGACGTCGCCGAGGTCGTGATGTTCGTCCTCACCCGCCCCCGGAACCACCGGATCCTCGAGGTGGCCCTCCGGCCGGTCACCGAGACCTCCTGGGGCTAGGCGACGATGGCCACCCTGCGCTGGGGGATCCTGTCGACCGCCAAGATCGCCGACGAGAAGGTCATCCCCGGGATCCGGCGGGCCGCCCGCTGCGAGATCGTGGCGATCGGCTCCCGGGACGAGGCACGCGGCCGCGCCGTGGCCCAACGGCACGGGATCCCGCGGGTCCACGGCTCGTACGAGGCGCTCCTCGCCGATCCCGACGTCGACGCCGTCTACATCCCCGTCCCGAACCACCTCCACGGCGAGTGGACGCTCGCGGCGGCCCGGGCCGGCAAGCACGTCCTGTGCGAGAAGCCCCTGGCCATGACGGCCGCCGACGCAGAGCGGATGGTCGAAGGCTGCCGGGCCGCCGGCGTCCTGCTCATGGAGGCGTTCATGTACCGCCTCCACCCCTCGTGGATCGCCGTCCGCGAGCTCGTGGCCTCCGGCCGCATCGGCCGGCTGGCAGCCGTCACCTGCTGGTTCTCGTACTACAACGACGACCCGGCGAACATCCGGAACGTCCGGGCGTACGGCGGCGGGGCTCTCTTCGACATCGGCTGCTACCCGGTCAACCTGTCCCGGATGCTGTTCGCCTCCGAGCCGACCCGGGTCGAGGCCTCCATCGTCCGCGACCCGAGCAGCGGCGTCGACGTGCTGACGAGCGGGATCCTGGAGTTCCCGGCCGGGGTTGCCACCTTCACCTGCTCGATCCGGGCCGAGCCGGACCAGCAGGTCCACGTCTACGGGACCGAGGGCCGGATCTCGGTCGGCATCCCCTTCAACATCCCGCCCGACCGGCCCACCCACGTGTACCTCGCGGCGGGGGGCGATCCGCCCGTCGCGCCGGCCATCGAGACGCTGACGTTCGAGCCGGCGGACCCCTACACCGCGGAGGCCGAGCAGTTCGCCGCCGCCGTGCTCGACGGCGAGCCGCTGCCGATGCCGCCCGAGGACGCCGTCGCCAACCTGCGGGTGATCGAGCGGCTGTTCGCGGCCGCGGAGCGAGCCTAGGGTCGGACCGCGCCGCCGGGTCACCCGGTGCGCGCGCGCCCGCGCTCGACGGCCGGCTCAGCCGCCGATCGTGCCGGCGTAGTAGCGCTGGGCGAGCGCCCAGGCCTCGAGGCCGCAGGTCGAGCCGATCGTCCGGCCCTCGAGGTCGTCGGCCTCGATGTGGATGCCCCCGTAGAGGCGCGAGATCCCGGCCTGGTCGGCCGCGTCGTCGTAGGTCGCCCACTGGAGCGTCACGTCCTGCGTCGGCCCGTCCTCGTGCAGGAGCGAGCCGGCCGTCACCGTGTGGGTCGCCAGCCCGCCGGGGAAGAACTCGCTCCCCGTGATCGCCGTCAGCACCTCGGCCGCCGCCCGGCTGAAGGTGCTGTGCCCCGACACGTACCCGGCGAAGGCCGGCGTGACGAACGTCGGGCGCTGGTAGGGGACCCAGTCGAGCGCCCTGACCCAGCCGACGCCACTCGTCTGGGTCTTCGGATCCTCGGGGCTGCCGAGCCACGAGCGGACGGCGATCTCCCCGACGTGGTCGGCGAGGCCGGCGTGGCGCTGCCCCGGGGCGCTCGACTCCGGCGTGATCACCTCCACGAGACCGGGCTCCAGGAGGATCCCCGCGGGGTCGTAGGAGGAGAGCGACGGGTCGCTGGCCTGCCCCCTCCCGGCCAGGTAGCGGACCAGGGAGATCGGGCGGGCGGACTCGTAGTAGGCCTTGAGGCCCCAGGCGGCGATCGCCGCGTCGTGCACGGCGCCGTTGAGGGCGAAGTAGAGCTTGACGTCCCACTCGAGGCGGTCGAGCACCGGCCCGGTCCCGCCGATGCGGTGCTCGAACCCGGGCGCGTCCGACACCTGGTTGGCGAAGAGGTTCCAGTGGCCGGGCGGCGTCTCGGACTGGGGGCCGTCCGCCCAGAACTCGGCGAGCACGCGGGAGAAGTCGCCCCGGAGCACGACGTCGGGCTCGTACCGCTCGCCGGTCGCGGGGTTGACGTCGTGGCCGTCGCCGTCGTTCGTCCCGAGCGCGTTGTCGCCGGCCGCGCCGGGCCCGATGTCGATCGTGACCCCGTCGGTCGCGTCGAGCTCGGCCGACTTGCGGAGGACATCGTTGACCTGGCGCTTCAGCTCGGGGCTCGTTGCCGGGTCCGCCAGGCGGGGCGGCGGCCCCGGGTCGATCGGGACGCCGTTCTCCGTCTCCGGCAGGGCGAACGCCGTCACGTGGCCCCACTGGTGGCCGATGAACGTCTGGACCTTGCCCGGGACCGGCAGGCCGTTCTGGGCAATCTGCTTCGCGAGCGAGAGCGGCTGCCAGCGATCCGCGTCGATCATCGAGGTCCCGGGCTCGGCGACCTCGAGGGGCGGGTTCATCGGCTGGTAGGCCATGTCGGCGTAGCGCTGGTCCTCGAGCGACCCGTCCGTCTTCCCGTGCTCGAGGATCGCGGCCCCGATCCGGTTCCCCAGGGCGGCCGGGTCGTCGCCCTCGGTCGTGGTGTAGTCCGTCCGGTAGCAGAGCGAGGCCATCACGGAGTCCAGCTGCTCTCGCGCCGTGCCGAGGTCGGCGACGGTCGCATAGCGCCAGTCCAGGATCCGGTACGCCGCGTAGCTGATCGCTGCCTCGCGCGCGGCCGTCACGTCGTCGGCGCGGTGCTTCTCCGTCACGACGTAGCCGGTCGCCGCCTGGTCGTAGGCGGCCCAGGCGTCCCACATCCCGGCCGAGAGGTGGAAGAGATTGCGGGCGTGGACGCCGGGCGCGGGGACGACCTGGCGGATCAGCGAGAGGAGCTCCTCGTCCCAGGCGCGGGCGACCGAGTGCCCCTCGAGGTCGCCGCGCTCGCAGCCGGCGACGATGTACTGCTGCGCCGGCGCGCCGCAGCCGGCAAGCCCGAGCCCGGCAACGATGAGCCCCGCCAGCAGCGCGCCCGCCCGACCCCGGCACCGGCGGACGCCACCCCGCCGACCGGCCGTCATGCCGTCTTCCACGCTGCGTCTCCCTGCCGCGACCCCCCGCTCGCCGTCGCGGTCAGCATGCCACGCCGGCGCCCGGGTCGCTGCGGCCGGGATGTGCTTCAATCCGGGCGTGCGGAACGCAGAGCCAGCCGTCCGTCGCCCGCGCCGGGTCGCCCTGGTAGCCCTCGGCGGGGCCGCGGTCGGGCTCGCCGTGCTGGGGGTGGCCCTCGCCGCGTCCACGCTGGCCCGGCCGGCCGGGCCGACGGAGCCGATGGCGCCGCCCCGGTTCGTGGAGGAGGCGGCCGCCGCCGGCATCGAGCACGCCTACGACGGCGAGTTCACGTTCTTCGTGGGCGGCGGCGTCGCCGTCTTCGACTGCGATGACGACGGGCGCCCCGAGCTCTACCTCGCCGGCGGCACCAACGCGGCGGCCCTGTACCACAACGACAGCCCGGCGGGCGGCACGCTGCGTTTCACCGTCCTGCCGGATCCGGCGACGGACCTGGCCGAGGTGACCGGCGCCTACCCGCTCGACATCGACGGCGACGGCCGAATCGACCTGGCCGTGCTCCGGTTCGGCGAGAACGTCCTCCTCCGCGGCCTCGGCGGCTGCCGCTTCGAGCGGGCCAACGAGGCCTGGGGTGTCGACGGCGGCGCCGAGTGGACGGCCGCCTTCAGCGCCACCTGGGAGGGCGACGCGGCGCTCCCGACGCTCGCCTTCGGCAGCTACGTCGCCCGCGAGGCCATCGACGGATCGCGCGACGCGTGCGATCCGCACAGGTTCCTGCGCCCGGACGCGTCCGGGACGAGGTACCGGCCGGCGCTCGCCCTGGAGCCCGGCTACTGCACGCTCTCGATCCTCTTCTCCGATTGGGGACGCACCGGGCAGCGCGACCTCCGGATGGCGAACGACCAGCACTACTACCGCGATGGCGAGGAGCAGCTGTGGCGCGTCGTGCCCGGCGAGGCGCCCCGTCCCTACACGGCGGCAGACGGCTGGAAGACGATGCAGATCTGGGGCATGGGGATCGCCAGCCTGGACGTGACCGGCGACGGCCGTCCGGAGGTGGTGCTGACCAGCCAGGGCGACAACAAGCTGCAGACGCTCGACGAAGGGGCGACCGGCCCGACCTACCACGACATCGCCCTCGAGCGCGGGACGACCGCTCATCGGCCGGTCACGGGCGGCGACGTCCTCCCCTCCACCGCCTGGCACCCCGAGTTCCAGGACGTCAACAACGACGGGTTCATGGACCTCTTCTTCTCGAAGGGGAACGTCGAGGCGATGAACGAGTACGCCGCGAAGGACCCGAACGACCTGCTCCTCGGCCAGCCCGACGGCACGTTCGTGAACGCGACCGAGGCAGCCGGCATCGTCGACTTCGCTCGCAGCCGCGGGGCCGCGCTGGCCGATCTCAACCTCGACGGGCTCCTCGACCTCGTCGTGGTGGAGCGGCGCGAGAGCGCCAAGGTGTGGCGCAACGTCGGCTCGGGCGACGCGGCCGCGCCGGCGCCGATGGGCCACTGGATCGCGCTCCGCCTGCGGCAGCCCGGCCCGAACGGCGACGCCATCGGGTCCTGGATCGAGGTGCGGATCGGCGACCACGTCGTGCAGCGCGAGCTCACGGTCGGCGGCGGCCACGCCGGCGGCCAGCTGGGCTGGGTCCAGTTCGGGCTCGGCGAGGCCGACCGGGCCGAGGTCCGGGTGCAGTGGCCGGACGGCGAGACGGGGCCGTGGCTGCCCGTCGCGGCCGATTCCCACGTCGTGGTCGAGCGCGGGGCGACCGCCGTCGATGCCCTGGAGCCCGCCGCAGTGATCAGGGCGCGGATGGAGGCGCAGCGATGGTGACGAAGGCGCGCCTGGCGACGATCGACCTGCCCGACTTCGGCATGCCCGCTGCGATGCCGGAGATCCCGCCGCCCACCTACGCGATGCGACTGGAGCGGCTCCGCGAGCGGGCGGAGGCCCGCGGCTACGACCGGATCGTCGTCTACGCCGACCGCGAGCACAGCGCGAACCTCGCCTACCTGACCGGGTTCGACCCGCGCTTCGAGGAGGCGATCCTCGTCGTCGGACCGACCGGCCAGCCGGCGATCCTCGTGGGCAACGAGTGCCACGGCATGGCCGGCGCCGCGCCGCTCCCGATGCGCCGCCACCTGTTCCAGGACCTGAGCCTGCCCGGCCAGCCGCGCGACCGGTCGCAGCCGCTCGCCGGGATCCTGGCCGGCGAGGGCATCGGGCCGGGCAGCCGGGTCGGGGTCGTCGGCTGGAAGACGTATGCCGACCGCGCGACGATCGAGGCCCCGGCCTTCCTCGTCGACGAGCTCCGCGCCCTCGTCGGGGCGACCGGCCTCGTCGAGAACGCCGGCGACCTCTTCATCGACCCGGCCGACGGGCTGCGCGTCGTCAACGAGGTCGAGCAGCTGGCCGCCTTCGAGTGGGCCGCCTGCCAGACGTCCGACGGCGTCCGCCGGCTCCTGGCCGGCCTGCGCCCGGGAATGACCGAGCAGGAGGCCGTCCGGCTGCTCCGCTGGAACGGCGCGCCGCTCTCCTGCCACCTGATGCTGACGGCGGGGCCGCGGGCCTCGCTCGGGCTCCTCAGCCCGGGCGATCGCGTGATCGAGCGCGGCGACCGGCTCACCACCGCGTTCGGGATCTGGGGAGCGCTCAACTGCCGGGCAGGCTTCGTCGTCGAGGACGCGGCCGAGCTCCCCGCCGCCATCCGCGACTACGTGGAGCGGCTCGTCGGGCCGTACTTCGAGGCCATCGCGGAGTGGTACGCGGCCCTCCACGTCGGGCAGACCGGGGGAGCCCTGCAGGCGATCATCGACCGCCGCCTCGGCGACCCCTTCTTCGGGATCTTCCTCAACCCGGGCCACCTGATCCACCTCGACGAATGGGTGAGCTCGCCGGTGGCGCACGGCTCGACGATCGAGCTCCGGTCGGGGATGGCGATGCAGGTCGACATCATCCCGGCGACCGGGACCGACTACTTCACCACGAACATCGAGGACGGCATCGCCCTCGCGGACGCGTCGCTCCGCGCCGAGCTCGCCGACCGCTTCCCCGACGCGTGGGGCCGCATCCAGGCGCGCCGGCGTTTCATGGGCGAGGCGCTCGGCATCACCCTCCACCCCGACGTCCTGCCGTTCAGCAACCTCGCGGCGTTCCTGCCGCCGTTCCTGCTCCGGCCGGACCGGGCGTTGACGCTGGCAGGCTGACACTCCCGCCAGCTGTGCCGGCGGCGCGGGCCGCGGAGCCCCGGCCGCCTACCGCGCCGCCCTGTGCTCCGCCAGGGCGGCGACGAGCTCGCGGCAGAACGGCGGGATGTCGTCGACGACGCGGCCCCAGACGAGGTTCGCGTCGCGGAACGCCGGCTCGTCGACCCAGGTCGCGCCGGCGTTGACGAGGTCGTCGCGGATCCCCAGCGAGCCCGTCGCCCGGCTGCCCGCCACGATGCCGGCCGAGATCGCGATGAGCCCCCCGTGGCAGATGATCCCGATCGGCTTGCCGGCCGCGTGGATCGCCGCCACGAAGTCAGTCACCGCGGCGTAGCGGCGCAGCTTGTCGGGCATCCAGCCGCCGGGGACCACGAGCCCGTCGAACTCCTCCGGGTCCAACCCCCCGACCTCGATCTCGACCGGCACGGCGAGCCCGTTCTTGCCGTGGACCGTCGCCCGGGCCAGGCCGGCCGACACGACATGCGCGCCGGCCTCCCGCAGGCGCATCACCGTGACCCAGTACTCGAGATCCTCCACGCCCTCGCCGGCGAGGACGGCCACGCGCAGCCCGTCGAGCTCCATCGGTACCTCCGTCCGGCCCGGCCTCGGCGCCGGTCTGCCTCGCCGAGGATACGCCGCTCCCGCGTGGCAGGCGCGTGCCGTACGATCGGGCCATGCCCAACCTCTCTGCCCTCCCCGAGCACATCCGAACGTTCCTGGCGACGCCGCGGCGCTTCCTCACGCTCGCCACGCTCGACCCCGACGGCTCGCCGCGCCAGGCAGTCATCTGGTACCGCCTGGATCCCGACGGGCGGATCATGATCAACAGCGCCGACGGCCGGCGCTGGCCGGCGAACCTCCGGCGCGATCCACGCTGCGCCCTCACGATCCAGGACCCGGCCGACGGCTACTCGTTCGTCGCCCTCGTGGGCCGGGTCGTCGAGGTCGACGACGAGCAGGCCATCGCCCAGGCGGACATCGCCGACCTGGCGCACCGCTACCACGCCGACGACCCCGCGACGGCCGACAGCGTGATCGCCCGCTTCCGGACCCAGCACCGGGTCACGTTCAGGGTCGAGATCCTGGCCGTCCACGACCACCTGGAGGACTGACCCGTGCTCGACGAGGAGATCGCCGGCCGGTCCGGTCCGGTCCGCCGCGGGCCGATGCCCGACGTCCGCTTCGGCGCGCAGCTCTGGAGCCAGGCGAGCTCGTGGGAAGGCTTCCTGGCCGCCGCCCTCGCCGCCGAGGACGGCGGCTGGGACTCGGTCTGGACGTGGGATCACCTCCACGCGATCTTCGGGCCCTGGGAGCAGCCGATCCTCGAGGGCTGGCTGGCGATCGGCGCCGTCGCCGCCCGGACGTCGCGGGTCCGCGTCGGGCTCATGGTCGGGGCCAACACCTTGCGCAACCCCGGCCACACCGCGAAGCTCGCGGCCACGCTCGACCACGTGTCCGGCGGCCGGGCCGTGCTCGGGATCGGCGGCGCCTGGTTCGCCCGCGAGCACGAGGCGTTCGGGATCGACTTCGGGGCGACCGTGGGCGAGCGGCTCGACCGGCTCGACGAGGCGGTCGAGCTCATGCGGCGCCTCCTCGACGGCGAGCGCTTCGGCCACGCCGGCCGGTTCTACCGCTTCGACGACGCCCTGCTCGCGCCGGGCCCCGTCCAGGCCCACCTGCCGATCCTCGTCGGCGGCAGCGGGCCGAAGAAGACGCTGCGGACCGTCGCCCGCTGGGCGGATGCCTGGAACACGAACGGGACGCTCGAGGAGGTCATTGGCCGCGACGCCATCCTGAGGGAGCATTGCGCGGCCGTCGGGCGCGACCCGGGCACGATCGAGCGAACGGTCAGCTTCCCGATCGTCATCCGGGACAACCCGGCCGAGGCCGCGCGGGCGTTCCGGGCACTCTGCGACCACAACGGGACCCCCGACGCCGGTCCCGTGCCGACGCTCCTGGGGCCCCCGGAGCTGGTTGCCGCGGCCCTGGTGCCGTACGTCGCCCTCGGGTTCGGCACGATCATCGTCCGCCTGCCGGCCCCCCATGACTCCGAGACCATCGCCCGGATCGGCGAGGTCCGGGCAGCGCTCGCGGACACGGCACCCGCGGGCGCGGCGCTCGCGGACACGCCGGCGGCCGGCTGAGGACCGGGATGCCGCGCGTCGTCGCGCTCGCCGGAGGTGTCGGGGGGGCGAAGCTCGCCCAGGGCCTGGCTGCCGTCCTCGCGCCCGGCGAGCTCTCGGTCGTCGTCAACACCGGCGACGACGAGGAGTTCCACGGCCTCCTCGTCTGCCCCGACCACGACACCGTGCTCTACACCCTGGCGGGCCTCGCGGACCGCGAGCGCGGCTGGGGCCTCGCCGGCGAGACCTGGTCGGCGGCGGAGATGCTGGCCCGGCTCGGCGAGCCGGCCTGGTTCCGCCTCGGCGACGGCGACCTCGCCGTCCACGTCCACCGGACGCGCCGGCTCCGGGAGGGCGTCCGGCTCACCGAGGTCAACCGGGAGATCCAGCGGGCGCTCGGGGTCTCGACGCCGCTCCTGCCGATGGCCGACGAGCCGGTCCGCACGCGCGTCCGCACGCCCGACGGCTGGCTCCCCTTCCAGGAGTACTTCGTCCGCCTCCACCAGGCGCCGGAGGTGCTGGAGGTCGCCTTCGTTGGCATCGCCGCCGCCCGGCCCACCCCCGAGGTGACCGCCGCGCTCGAGGCTGCCGACGCCATCGTGATCTGCCCCTCCAACCCCTTCGTGTCGATCGGCCCGATCCTCGCCGTGCCCGGGATGGGGGACCTGCTGGCCACTGCACGGGCGCGCGGCGTCCGTGTCGCGGCGGTCTCCCCGCTCGTCGGCGGCCGAGCGCTCAAGGGCCCGGCGGACCGGATGGCAGTCTCGCTGGGCAGCGAGGCGAGCGCGGCCGGGATCGCCCGCGCCTATGCCGGGCTGATCGACGCCCTGCTGATCGACGAGGTCGATGCCGTCGAGGCCCTCGCGGTCGCGGCGCTCGGCGTCCAGCCGGTGGTCGGCCCAACCGTCATGGTCGACGACGCGTCCCGGGCAGCCCTGGCAGCCGCGGCGGTCGCGGCGGCTTCTCGCGGGGCACCCTGAGCGCCGGATCCGGCCCCTCCGGGTCGAACGAGACCGGCTCGCCGGGTGGCGTGAGGAGCACCAGGACGCCGGGGGCATAGCGGCGGGCGAAGCGGGCGAACTCGCGGGGCGGGTCGGTCAGGCGGCCCGGGACCACGTGCCCGAAGCCGTACGGCCAGAGGGTCCCCCAGTGGATCGGGACCGCGTAGCGGGGCCGCAGGAGCCGCAGGGCCATGGCGGCGCGCCGCGGGTTCATGTGGCCGTGGCCGAGGCGCGGCCCCCAGCCCCACACCGGGAGCATCGCCACGTCGAGGTCCGGGGCGAGGTCCGCCATGGCCGGGAAGATGTCCGTGTCGCCGGCGAAGTAGACCTTGGCTGGCCCCTCCTCGAGGAGGAATCCGAGCGCCGGCGCCGCCGGCCCCAGCGGGGGGCGCCGGCCGTCGTGGTCGGCGAAGGTCACGGTGAGGCGGACCCGCCCGACCTGCACCACGTCGCCAGGCCGGACGCCCTCGACCCGGCGAAAGCCGTGCCCCGTGAGGAGCCGCTCGCCGCCGGCAGGCATGACGATGCGCGTCTCACGGCCGATCTGGAGGAGCGAGCGGATGTGGAGGTGGTCGACGTGGAGATGGGAGATGAGCACCGCGTCGAGATCCCGGTGATGCGCCGGGTCCAGGCGGCTCGCCACGCGGCGCAGGATGAGCAGCCGCTCGAAGACGAGGGGATCGGTGAGGATCCGCGCTCCGCCGATCTCGAGGAGCACCGTCGAGTGGCCGAGGAACGTCAGCGAGGGCAGCGGGCGCTGCGCCGGGGGGTTCGTCATGCCGCGCCGTACGGTAGCGCACCGCGGCCTCGTCTACGATCGCTCCGTGCGTGACCTGTCCCTCGCCCTCGACCACGTGGTCGCCCTGGTCCCGATCCGGGGCCTGGAGGGCGCCAAGGCTCGCCTCGGCGAGGCTCTCGACGCCGAGGAGCGGCGGGCCCTCGTGGTGCGGCTCCTGGCGAGCACCGTGGCCGCCGCGCTGGAGACCCCCGGCGTCGTCGCGGTGGCCGTCGTCTCGCCGGATCCCGAGGCGCTGGACCTTGCCGAGCGGCTCGGCGCGCACGGCATCCCGCAGGGCGGCGGGGGGCTCAACGAGGGGCTGGCGGAGGCGCGGGCATGGGCGGAGGAGGCCGGGGCGGACGCGGTGCTCGTCCTGCCCGGCGACCTCCCCGCGGTGACCGGCGCCGAGCTGGCCCGTGTCGTCGGCGGCGCGAGGGCGCTCGCAGCCTCGCAGGCGGCCGGCGAGGAAGCGCGCCCGCTCGTCGCGATCGTCCCGGACAGGGCCCGGACCGGCACCAACGTCCTCCTGGTCGTCCCGCCGCGCACGATCCCGTTCTGCTTCGGCGAGGGGTCCCGCGCCGCGCACGCCGACGCAGCGCGCGCGGCGGGGGCTACCTACCTCGAGATCGGCGGCCCGCTCGCGCTGGACCTCGACACGCCCGACGACCTCCTGGCCGCCGAGGCCGCCGGCCTGGGCGGCTTCCGGACCGAGCTGCCGTGACCGGGGACCCGACCGCCCCGGCCGACGCGCTCCTGGTCCTTCCGCTGGCCGGCCTCCCCGAGGTCCGCCCCGGCGACGACCTCGGGGCCCTCGTCGCCGACGCCGTGGCCGCGACCCCCGGCGCGCTCCCTCTGCGCCCCGACGACGTGATCGTGGTGACCCAGAAGGTCGTCTCCAAGGCCGAGGGCGCGGTCGTCGACCTGCGGACGGTCGAGCCGCGCCCCGAGGCGGCAGCCTTCGCGGAGCGCTGGAAGCGCGACCCGCGCCAGGTCGAGGTCGTCCTGCGCCAGGCGGTCCGCGTCGTCCGGATGGCCAACGGGGTGATCATCGCCGAGACCCGCCACGGGTTCGTGCTGGCCAACGCGGGCGTCGACGCCAGCAACGTGGGCCCCGGGACCGGCGACGTGGTGCTCCTGCTGCCCGACGATCCCGACGCCTCGGCCCGGAGGATCCGCGACGCGCTGGCCGCGCGCCTCGGGACCGCCCCGGGCGTTGTCGTCTCCGACAGCCTGGGGCGGCCGTGGCGGTTCGGGATCACCGACCTCGCGATCGGCGTGGCCGGGTTCCGGCCGCTCGAGGACCTCCGCGGGACGCCCGACGCCGACGGCCGTTCCATGGCCGCCACCGTCCGCGCCGTCGCCGACGAGATCGCCTCGGCGGCCGAGCTCGTCCTGGGGAAGTCGGCGCGCCGGCCCGCCGCACTCGTGCGCGGCGCCGCGCCGCCCCCCGGCGACGGCAGCATCCGCGATGACGTCCTGATGCCGCCCGAGGCAGACCTCTTCCGCTGACCGCCGCGGACAGGCGGCCGGGCCGGGGCGGCCGGTCGGGGCGGCGCGGCCGGCCGCCGCCCGTTGTACCCTCGCTCCCCGCCAGGTCGGCGCCCAGGGAGCTCGGCACTCGTGAAGATCGGCCTCCAGCTGAACCGCTTCGACTACCCCGGTGGGACGCCGGCCATCGGCCCCACGCTTGGCCGGGTCGCGCGCGAGGCCGACGCCGCCGGCTTCGACTCGATCTGGGTCATGGACCACTTCTTCCAGATCCGGGGCATCGGTCCGGTCGAGGACCCCATGCTGGAGGGGTGGACCACGTTGGGCTACCTCGCGGCCAACACGCGCCGGGCACGCCTGGGGCTCATGGTCGGCGGCGTTCACTACCGCCTGCCGGGGCTGTGGGTCAAGGCGGCGACGACGCTCGACGTCCTTTCCGGCGGCCGCGCCTGGCTCGGGATCGGGGCTGCGTGGAACCAGGAGGAGAGCGAGGCGCTCGGGTTCCCGATGCCGCCCCTCGGGACCCGCTTCGAGATGCTGGAGGAGACGCTGCGGATCGCCCATGCGATGTGGGACGGCGAGCGCGGTACCGGGGCCCGCTTCGACGGCGCCCACTACACCGCCACGCGGCTCCTCAACGCACCGCAGTCGCTGAGCCGGCCCCGCGTCCCGATCATGGTCGGCGGCGGCGGCGAGCGGAAGACGCTGCGCCTGGTGGCCCGCTACGCCGACGCGACGAACGTCTTCGGCGGCCCCGACGTCCTCCGCCGGAAGTACGCGATCCTGCGCGAGCACTGCGAGGCCGTCGGGCGGCCGTTCGAGGAGATCGAGCGGTCCACGCTCCAGCAGACCCGCCTGGTCGCCGCCGGCCGGCCGGGCTCCGAGACGCCGGAGGCCGCCGCGGCCCGCTTCGCCGCGCTCGCCGGGGCGGGGGCGCAGCACGTGATCGTGGGGATCCAGAACATCGAGGAGCCGGGCGTCGACGCCCTCGCGGCGCGGCTCGCGGAGCTCGTCCACGCCGTCTGACGGCCCGCCCGGGGACCCTGCAGCCGGCGGCCCGGGACACCGCGGCGGCATACTCCCGGGGGGTATGGAGGCCGTGCTAGGATACCGTCCCGTGCCGCGCGTGCCCGCGGCCGACCCCCGCATGAGACCAGCGACCACGATGACCGAACCCACCTCCCCCTTCGGCAGCTTCGCCATAGACTTCGGCGCCGGCGAGGCCGCACCCACTGAGGCGGCGGTCTCCGTCGCCGCCGGCGGGGGCCCGCACGAGACCAACATGCTGATCCTCGGCTCGGGCCCCGCTGGCCTGACCGCCGCGATCTACGCCGCCCGGGCGAACCTCGCCCCGATCGTGATCGCCGGCCACCAGCCGGGCGGCCAGCTGACGATCACGACCGACGTCGAGAACTACCCCGGCTTCCCGGACGGGATCCAGGGACCCGAGCTGATGGAGCGCTTCCGGGCCCAGGCCGAGCGCTTCGGGACGACCGTGGTCGATGCGGAAGCCGAGCGGGTCGACTTCTCCAGCCGCCCGTTCCGGGTCTGGGCCGCCGGCGTCGAGTACCGCGCCCAGGCCGTGATCGTGGCGACCGGAGCGTCTGCCCTGTGGCTGGGGCTGGAATCCGAGGAGCGGCTCCGCGGCCATGGCGTCTCCGCCTGCGCCACCTGCGACGGCTTCTTCTTCCGCGACCGCGAGGTCGCGGTGGTGGGCGGCGGTGACACGGCCTTCGAGGAGGCCCTCTACCTGACCCGCTTCGCGTCGAGGGTTCACCTCCTGCACCGCCGCGACGAGTTCCGGGCCAGCAAGATCATGCAGGCTCGGGCCGAGGCCAACCCGCTGGTCGAGATCCACCGGAGCGTGATCGTCGAGGAGGTGCTGGGCGACGAGCAGGTCACCGGCGTCCGCCTGCGGAGCACGAAGACCGGGGAGGTCACGGAGCTGCCGGTCCAGGGCTTCTTCCTGGCGATCGGCCACCGCCCGAACATTGCGCCCTTCGAGGGCTGGCTGGAGAAGGACGAGAAGGGCTACCTCGTCGTGGAGCACGAGACGCACTCCCGGATCGAGGGGGTCTTCATCGCCGGCGACGTCCACGACCACCGCTACCGGCAGGCCGTCACGGCCGCCGGCGACGGCTGCCGGGCGGCGATCGACGCGGAACGCTGGCTGGAGGAGCACGGGGTCGTGGAGGCGGTCACCGCCACCGCGTGGTAGTCGTCCGCGATCGGCGCGAGGCGACGCTGCGACGCCTGGGCCTGGCCCCCGGCGTCGCCGACCTCCTGCGAGCCGCCCTCGACGAGGCCGTCGCCCGCGCCGAGGCGGAGCGGGCGCGGGCGGGCGAGGCGGCGCCGGCCGTCGTCGCGCTCGACGCGGGCTGCGGGCGTCAATCGGCCCTGGCGAGGTACCGGCCGCGCATCGGCCGCCTCGTCGGCGCCGACGTCCACCCCCCGGCTGGCGGCCAGCTCCCCCACCTCGACGAGTTCGCGACGGTCGACCTCTGCGCCGACCGGGGGGCCTTCCCGCCGGCGGCCTTCGACGTCGTGCTCTGCTCGTTCACGGTCGAGCATCTCGCCGACCCGCCGGCGGCCTTCGCGAACGTCGCCCGGTGGCTGCGGCCGGGCGGGACCCTCGTGCTTTCGACCGTCAACCGGCGCCATCCGTTCGTGGCGGCCTACCTTGCGATGCCGGACGGCCTCCGCCGGCGGGTCCAGCCGCTCGTCAAGACGACCGCCGCCGACGCGCACCCCCTCGTCGGTGCCTGCAACGACCCCCGGAATGTCCGCAACGCGCTCGCCGCTGCCGGCTTCGTCGACGTCCGCGTCCGCCCGGTCGGCCACCTCGCCAGGGCCTGGGGGCGCCGCCTGCCGACGTTCCTCGTCGGCCTCGTGGGCGATCTCCTCGC
The DNA here is from genome assembly GCA_963709605.1 of uncultured Chloroflexia bacterium. Lineage (GTDB taxonomy): Bacteria > Chloroflexota > Limnocylindria > Limnocylindrales > CSP1-4 > CTSoil-043. The sequence goes on from CAVPWX010000020.1 coordinate 398,324, forward strand.
CCGCGGGATCCCCTCCCGGCAGTCCACGATCGTCGTCGCCGCCCGCGTGCCGGCCGCCCCCCGATGACCGGCCGCGGCGGCGCGGGCCGGCTGGCGCGCGGCTCCTTCGTCGACGGGAAGCCCACGCCCGCGATCCCGCCCGAGCGCCGCGCACGCACGGTGCGCCGCATCGTCGCCTTCTTCCGGCCCTACCGGCTCCAGGTGTCCGTCGTCGTCGGGGCCATCGTGGCCACGAGCCTGCTCGGGCTCGTGAACCCGATCATGCTCAAGCTCCTGACCGACCAGGTGATCATCGGGCAGGACTACACGAACCTGTACCTCTATGTCGGCTTGATGATCGTCGTCCCGATCGTGTCGGGGCTGATCGGCGTTGGCCAGACGTACCTCAACAACGTCATCGGCCAGAGCGTGATGCAGGACCTTCGCAGCGCGCTCTACGTGCACCTCCAGCGGCTCCCGCTCCGCTTCTTCACCGAGACGCGCACCGGCGAGATCCAGAGCCGCCTTGCCAACGACGTCGGAGGCGTGCAGGCGGTGGTGACGGACACCGCGACCAGCGTCGCCTCGAACATCGCCGTCGTCGCCTCGACCATCGTCGCCATGGTCATCATCGACTGGCGCCTGACGTTGCTGTCCCTGGGGATGCTGCCGTTCTTCCTCTACCTGACGCAACGCGTCGGACGGGCGCGCCGGGAGGTCTCCACCGAGACCCAGAAAGCGCTCGCCGACATGACCTCGGTGACCCAGGAGACGTTGAGCGTCTCTGGCGTCCTCCTGACGAAGACCTTCGGCCAGCAAGCCGCGGCGACCGAGCGTTTCGGCGAGCTCAACCGCGGCCTCGCCCGGCTCCAGGTGCGGCAGGCCATGGTGGGCCGCTGGTTCTTCATGATCATCGGCACGATCTTCAGCATCATCCCGGCCTTCGTCTACTGGCTGGCGGCGGTCCTGGCGATGAACGGCGACCCGTCGGCGCCGACGGCCGGCGACATCGTCGCCTTCACGACGCTCCAGAGCCGGCTCTTCTTCCCCCTCGGGCAGCTGCTGAACGTGCAGGTGGAGATCGCCGGGTCGCTGGCGCTCTTCGACCGGATCTTCGAGTACCTGGACCTCGACCCGGAGATCGTGGACGCCCCGGACGCCGTGACCCTGGAGCCGGCGCGAGTCCGGGGTCGGGTCCGCCTCCACCGGGTCTGGTTCCGCTACCCGTCGGCGCCGGTCCCGTCAGGGCTGGCGCTGAAGGCGGCGGCCGCCGGGGGCCACACGCACGAGACCGCGGCACCCGGGGAGGCGGTGGCCGACGCGGTCGTCGAGCCGATCGCCGAGGAGGCGATCGAGGCCGTCCTGCCGGAGACACGGCCGGCCTCCGGCACGGGCATCGGCGGCGTGGGTGGCGCCGCGGGCGGTGTGACCGGGGTCGGTGCGGCCGCGGGCGGTGTGGCCGGGGGCGACGGCGCACCCTCCTCCCCGACCGTCGCCGGCTCCCCTCCTCCGCCGTTCGCCCTCGAGGAGATCGACTTCGAGGCCGATCCCGGCCAGCTTGTCGCGCTCGTCGGTCCGTCGGGGTCGGGGAAGACCACCACCACCTACCTCGTGCCGCGCCTCTACGACGTCGATAGCGGGGCGGTCGAGATCGATGGGATCGACGTCCGGCGGATCGCCCTGGCGTCCCTCGGCCGCGTCATCGGCGTCGTGACCCAGGAGACCTACCTCTTCCACGCCTCCATCCGCGACAACCTCCTGTATGCGCGCCCCGAGGCGTCGGAGACGGAGCTGGAGGCGGCCGCCCGGGCCGCCGCGATCCACGAGCGCGTGCTGGAGCTGCCCGAGGGCTACGAGACGATCGTCGGCGAGCGCGGCTACAAGCTCTCGGGCGGCGAGAAGCAGCGGATCGCCATCGCCCGGGTGCTGCTGAAGGATCCGCGGATCCTCATCCTCGACGAGGCGACGTCGGCGCTCGACACGGTCTCCGAGCGGCTCATCCAGTCGGCGCTGGAACAGCTGATGGAGGGCCGCACGACGATCGCCATCGCCCACCGCCTCTCCACGATCCTGCGCGCCGACCAGATCCTGGTCTACGAGCGGGGCCGGATCGTCGAGCGGGGTCGCCACGCGGAGCTCCTCGCCGCCCGGGGCCTCTACGCGCGCCTCTACCACGAGCAGTTCGAGGCGCCGGTCGGGGCGGCAGACCCCGCGGGGGCGGCAGACCCCGCGGGGACGGCGGCGGCAGGACTCCGCGCTGCCGTCGACGGCGCCTGATCCTCACCCGGATCAACGACCCGACGACCCGGCACGAAACCACTGCTCGACGGGCCCGATCGGGCCCGATCGGTCGGGGTTCCGTGCCCAGACCCACGCACCATGATCCTGCCCGGGATCACGCCACGCCCGGGCTCGGATCGCACGGGGCCGGGACGCCGGACGCCTCGGGTGCGCCGCGACCTGCTCTTCAACGAGTTGCGCAAATACGCAATTGTTGGGGTACGATATGGCGACATCCTCGCCGCCGTCGATCCCACCACGCCCAGGAGCAGGACACCCCATGGCCATCAAGACCGCCGACCTCCGCCACGAGGGCGGCCTCCGCTTCGTCGCCCGGACCGGGTCCGGGTTCGAGATCGCGATGGACAACGAGGTCGGCGGCTCCGCTCCCCGCCCCACCGAGGTCCTGGCCGCGGCAATCGGCGGCTGCACGGCGATGGACGTCGTCAGCATCCTCGAGAAGAAGCGGCAGCAGGTCTCGCGCTACGTCCTCCGCGTCGAGGGGACCCAGCGGAACGCTCATCCGCATGCCTTCAAGCGCGTCGAGATCGTGCACGAGGTCGAGGGGCCGGCCGTCGAGATCGACGCGGTCCGCCGCGCGATCGAGCTCTCCGCGACGAAGTACTGCTCGGTGTCGACGTCGCTGGCCAGCGGCGCGGCCGAGCTCCACCACCGCTACGTGGTGATCTCGCCGGAGGGCGCCGCGCCGGTCGAGGGCGAGGCGGTCGTCACCGGCCCGGCCATGGAGCTTCCCCCCGACGACGCATAGCCCGTCCCGGGCGGCCGGCGGCCCGGCGAGGCGGCGGGCCGTCGCGACGCCCGAACCCCGAACCCCGGCCCCCGGGGCCGGAGCGTCCTCCTTGCATGACTATGCGAGCGGCGTGTATAGTCATGCGCGACATGAGAAGCCCGGCGCTCCGGCTCGACCGGCCCGACCATCCCGCGCCTGCGTCGCCGCCCTCGAGCGGCCCGGCCTGCCCTGCCCGCGCGGCCGTGCCGGCCGCGCGCCCGTGAGCACGACCACCGGGGGATCGGTGCGGGTCGCGCTGGAGCGCCGGGCCGTGCCTCTCCCCCGCGGGCCGCAGGCGGACACGCAGAACGCCCGGATCCGCGTGGCGATCGTCGGGGCCACCGGCTACGTGGGAGCCGAGCTGGTACGCCTGCTGACCCGCCACCCGCACGTAGAGATCGTGGGGCTCGTGGGCCGCGGGCGCAGCCAGGAGCCGATCGGCGGGACCCACATCCACCTCGACCGGACGGGGCTCCACGTCGACGCGACCGTCCCCGACGCCGATGCCGTCTTCCTGGCCCTTCCCCACGGCGCCGCCGCCGAGATCGTGCCGGAGCTCGCCGCGACGGGAGCCGCCATCATCGACCTGGGGCCCGACTTCCGCCTTCGCGATGCCGCCGACTACCCTCGCTGGTACGGCTTCGAGCACCCCCGCCCGGGACTCCTCGCCCGCGCCGTCTACGGGCTGCCGGAGCTCCACCGGGCCGAGCTGGCAGTCCTGCGCGACGAACGGACGGCGATCGTCGGCGCGCCGGGCTGCTACCCGACGGCGACCCTCCTGGCGCTTGCTCCCCTCGCCCGGGCGGGCCTGATCGGCGACCTCGTCGTCGACGCCAAGTCCGGCGTCTCGGGCGCCGGCCGCGAGCCAAAGCAGGACCTCATGTTCGGCGAGGTCAACGAGAGCGTGAAGGCCTACGGCGTGGGCGGCCACCGCCACGTCGCCGAGATGGAGCAGGAGCTGGCGGCCCTCGCAGTCGCCGGCGGGCACGGCGCGGCCGCCGGCCCGGGTGTCGATGGTGTCGACTTCCTCCCCCACCTGGTCCCGATGACCCGCGGCATCCTGGCCGCCTGCCACGTCCGGCCGACGCGGCCCGTCGCGCAGCGCGAGCTCGACGCCCTCTACGTCGACGCGTACGAGGGCGAACCGTTCGTCCACCTTGTCACCCAGCCTCCGGCGACCAAGCACGTCCTCGGCAGCAACGGCTGCCGGATCCACGTCCGGGCCGACGAGCGGACCGGCCGGGTCCTCGCGATCGGGGTGATCGACAACCTCGTCAAGGGCGCCGCCGGCCAGGCGGTCCAGGCGTTCAACGTCGTCCACGGCCTGCCCGAGACGGCCGGCCTCGAGCAGCTCCCGCTCGCCCCGTAGCTGGCGATCGACGATGACGGACGAGCGAACCGCCCCGCCTCCCGTGCCTGCCGCGCCGCTCGACGGCCTCCTCGCGCCGCTCCCCTCCTCCCTTCCGGAGGTCGTGACCGCGCCCGTCATGCCGGCCGGCTTCGCCGCCGGCGCGACGACCGCCGGCATCAAGGCCAGCGGCCGCGCCGACCTCGCCGTGATCCGGACCACCGCCGGCCCGGCGTCGGCCGCGGCCGTCTTCACGACGAACCAGGTCGTCGCGGCGCCGGTCCAGGCCTCGCGGGCGAACCTGGCGATCACGCGCCCCGAGGGCCGGGGTGGCGGGACCGATCATTTCGGGCGCGCCCAGGCCATCGTCGCGACGAGCGGCTGCGCCAACGCCGCGACCGGCCTCGCCGGCCTCGGCGACCAGGCCGCGATCGCCCACGCGGCGGCGGTTCACCTCGGCGTCGACCCGCACGGGGTCCTGAGCCTCTCGACGGGCATCATCGGGACGCGGCTCCCGGTGGAGAAGGTCGCCGTCGGGATCGTCAACATCGCCGCCGGCGGCCTCGCGGCCACCGACGCCGGGCTCCTGGCGGTCGCGGAGGCGCTCCGCACGACGGACACGGTGGCGAAGCTCGCCACCGCGGAGGTGCAGCTCCCGGGCCCCGACGGCGTGCCGGCGACCGTGACCGTCTCGGGCATCGCCAAGGGCGTCGGGATGATCCACCCGCGGATGGCGACCATGCTCGCGGTGCTCCTCACCGATGCCGCGGTCAGCCCGGCGACGCTCCACGGGCTGCTCCGCGAGGCCACCGTGCGGACCTGGAACCAGCTCTCCGTCGACGGCGACACGAGCACCAACGACACGGTCTTTCTGCTCGCCTCGGGCGCTGCGGCGGCGACCCCGGTCCTGCCGGGCACCCCCGGGGCGGCGACGCTGGGGGCCGCGATCGTGGCCGTCGCCCGGTCGCTCGCCCGCCAGCAGGCCGCCGACGGCGAGGGCGCGACGACCCTGGTCACCTGCCAGGTCTCCGGCGCCCGCGACGACGTGGATGCCCGGGCGGTGGCCCGCGCGGTGATCTCCAGCAGCCTCGTGAAGGCCGCGATCCACGGGCGCGACCCCAACTGGGGCCGGATCGCCGGCGCCGCCGGGAACGCCCGCCTCGGCGAGGTCCGCCTCCTCGAGATGGCCGGGCTCGCCCGCGCGGACGCCTGCGCCCGCGCCGGATCCCCCGCCTACGTCGACCCCGGTCGGATGCGGATGGCGATCGCCGGCCACCTCGTCTCCGACGGCTCGGCCGGTGGCCCGGTCGCCTTCGACCGCGCCGCGGTCCGCGCGGCGATGGACGCGCCCGAGGTCCTCGTGCGCCTGGACCTGGGCCTGGGCGACGGGACCGGGGAGGCCTTCGGCTGCGACCTGACCGAGCAGTACGTGATCGAGAACGCGGAGTACACCACGTGAGCGAGATCCTCGTCCTCAAGCTCGGCGGGACGACCCTCGCCGAGCAGCAGCAGGTGCTGGCGGAGGTGGCCGTGGTCGCCCGCCGCCGCCCCGTCGTGATCGTCCACGGCGGCGGCAAGCGGATGACCGAGTGGCTCGACCGGCTCGGCGTCCCCACCCGTTTCGAGGGCGGGCTGCGCGTCACCGACGGGCAGGCGATCGAGGTCGCGGCAGCCGTCCTGCGCGGGGTGGTCAACTCCGAGCTCGTGGCGGCCCTGCGGGACCTGGGCGTCGACGCAGTGGGCCTCTCGGGCGTGGACGGCGGGCTGCTCATCGCCGAGCGCGTGCCCGGGATGGGCCTCGTCGCCCACGTCGTCGGCATCAAGCGCGACCTGCTCGACGCGATCCTGGTGACCGGCCAGGTGCCGGTGGTGGCGCCGCTCGCCCGCGACGAGGGCGGGATCGTCTGCAACGTCAACGCCGACGATGCCGCTGGGGGTCTCGCCGCCGGCCTGGGCGCGCGCCAGCTCGTCCTGATGACCGATGTCGACGGGATCCGCGGCGCGGACGGGACGAAGGTCGCGACGCTCACCGCCGCCCGGGCCGAGGCCCTGATCGCGGACGGGACGATCTCCGGCGGCATGGTCCCCAAGATCCGGGCGGCCCTCGCGGGGATCACCGGCCCGGGGGCCGAGGCGATCATCTGCGACGCGGCGGCGCCCGGGGCGCTCGCGCGGGCCCTCGGCGATGCGGCCTTCGGCACGCGGGTCACGGCCGGCCGAGACGCCACCGGAGGGCCGGCATGAGCACCCCGCCGTCCGCGGGGACCCGCGCGCCCTCCCGCCGGGTCGGCGCCGGGGGGACCCACCGCGCCGCACGCCGCCTGGCGATCCTGGACCTGGTGGCCGCCCGGTCGATCGGCAGCCAGGAGGAGCTCGCCGGGCTCCTCCGCGAGCGCGGCTTCGCCGTCACCCAGGCCACGGTGAGCCGCGACATCGCCGACCTGGGGCTCGTGAAGGCGGCGCGGGGCGACCACCACGCGTACGTCACGCCGCAGGCTCTCACCGGGGCACCGGAGGCAGCACGCCTGCGAGAGTCCGGGGCGACGACCGAGCCGGCCCGGGAGCTCCCCGACCCCGGCGAGACCCGGCTGCGGCGGATTCTCGCCGACTATCCCGTCGCCATCGCCCGCAGCGGCCTGACCCTGGTCCTCGTCAGCCGCCCCGGGGCCGCATCGGCGATCGCCCAGGCGATCGACGAGTCGAGCCTCGACGACCAGGTCGGCACGCTCGCGGGAGACAACACGCTCCTGGTCCTCTTCGCCGACGAGCCCGCCCTGGAGCGCTGGCGGGCCCGCTTCGATGCCCTCGCAGCCCAGGCGGCCGCCGGCCTGCCAGGGGCCGATCTCACCAGCACGTACCCCTAGGTCCCAGAACGGAGGCAGGCTCAGCCATGAAGAAGAAGGTCGTTCTCGCCTACTCGGGCGGTCTCGACACCTCGGTCGCGGTCGCCTGGCTGCGCGAGCAGCACGACGCGGAGGTCGTGACCCTCACCGTCGACGTCGGGGGGACCTCCCTCCGCGAGGGCGTCGAGCGACGCGCCATCTCAGCCGGCGCCTCCCGGGCCTACGTCGTGGACGCGAAGGAGACCTTCGTCCGCGACTTCTGCTGGCCCGCCCTCCAGGCGAACGCCCTCTACCAGGGCGCCTATCCCCTGGCCACCGCCCTCGCCCGCCCCCTCATCGCCCAGCTCCTCGTGGAGGTCGCCCAGAAGGAGGGCGCCGACGCGGTCGCGCACGGCTGCACCGGCAAGGGCAACGACCAGGTCCGCTTCGACGTCGCCGTCCACGCCCTCGACCCGGGGCTGACAGTGATCGCCCCGATGCGGGTCGGGATGGGCCTGACGCGCGACCAGTCGATCGACTACGCCGCGGCGCGGGGGATCGAGATCCCGATCACGAAGTCCTCGCCGTACTCCATCGACGTCAACATGTGGGGCCGCTCCTGCGAGACCGGCGTCCTCGAGGACCCATGGGTGGCCCCGCCGGCCGACGCCTTCGCCTGGACGGTCGCTCCGGCCGACGCCCCGCCGGCGGTCGAGATCGTCATCGGCTTCGAGGGCGGGATCCCCGTCTCCATCGACGGGGAGCGCCTCGGCCCGGTGGCCCTCGTGGAGCGCCTCAACGCCCTCGGCGGAGCGCACGGCGTGGGACGGATCGACCACGTCGAGGACCGCCTCGTCGGGATCAAGAGCCGCGAGATCTACGAGGCGCCGGCGGCGGTCATCCTGCACGCCGCGCACACGGCGCTGGAGGGGCTCGTGCTGTCCAAGGACACCCTCCGCTTCAACCGCGTCGTGGCCCACGAGATCGCCCAGCTCACCTACGACGGGCTCTGGTTCAGCGCCCTCCACCGCGACCTGCGCGGCTATGTCGCCAGCTCCGACCGGACCGTCTCCGGCGAGATCCGCGTCCGCCTGGATCACGGCTCCGCGACGGTGAACGGGCGGCGCTCGCCGCTCTCGCTCTACGACAAGAGCCTGGCGACGTACGACGAGGGCGACGCCTTCGACCACGCGAGCGCGGTCGGGTTCATCGAGATCTTCGGGCTTCCGCTCCGCGTGGAGGCGGCCCGCCACGGCGCGGTCGGCGCGCACCACGGCGCGGCCTGGACGTGGACCGATCCCCTCCTCCCCGACCTCCCGGCGACGGTGACCGACCCGGCGCCGGCGGGATCGGCCGGCTGAGCGTTGCGGGCGCCACCCCTCCGCGGACGCCCGCCACCACCGGGACGGGCGCCCGCCGCCCGATCGCGCGACAATCGCCGGCAATGACGAACCTCGGTCGCATCCCGCGCCCCCGGTCGCCGGCCGTCGGGCCCCCGGCCGCACCCGCCACGCCCGGCGGCGAGAAGCCCACGGCGCACCCGGCAGCCGGGGCCGAGATGCTCACGCCGGACGCCGACATGCTGCGAACCCTGCGCGAGCTGTCCTTCCTCCACGAGTTCGCCCAGCTGGCCACGCAGGCGCGCGACTGGGACGAGCTGATGCACACCGTCGTCGACCGGACGCGGGAAGCGCTCCACGTCGAGGTCTGCTCGTTCTACGTTCTCGAACATGCCACCGACCGGCTCACGCTCGCGGCCACCAACGGCCTCGACCGGGAGCACATCGGCAAGGTGAGCCTCGCCCTCGGCGAGGGGGTCACCGGCGCGGCCGCGGCCGCCCGGCGGCCGATCGAGATCCCCGACGTCCGGCTCGACCCGCGGTTCAAGTACCTGCGCGGCTTCGACCTCGCGGGGCTCACCTCGATGCTGTCGGTGCCGCTCACATGGAACGACCTCGTCGTCGGCGTCCTGAACGTCCAGACCGTGGCGACCCGGCGGTTCACGCCGCGCGAGGTCAACTTCCTGGTGACGATCGCGGCGCTGCTGGCCGGCATCGTCGAGAAGGGGCATCTCCAGCAGGCGCAGGAGCAGCAGCTGCAGGCCCTGCAGGAGCTCGACGAGGCCCGCGCGGATCTCCTCTCCCTCGTGACCCACGAGCTGCGGACGCCGCTGTCGGTCGTGCGCGCCTACATCGACCTCCTGGCCGACGCCGCCGAGGGCGTCGGCGACGCGCCCGCCCGCGCGAGCTCCGGGGACTGGCGGAACGCCGCCGTCGACCAGATCAGCCGTCTCGACCGCCTCGTCGATTCCATCCTCGTGTCCGTCCGCGGCGAGGGGCTGGCGGCCCTGGCCCGCACCCCGTTCGACGTCGGCGGCGCCGTTGCCGAGACGATCGAGGTCCTGCGCCCGCTCCTGCGCAACCACGACCTCCGCCTGGGAGCCACCGACCCCGGGCTCACGGGGCTCGGCGACGAAGCGCGCTTCCGGCAGGTCATGGAGCAGCTCCTGGAGAACGAGGCGAGGTACGCTCCGCGCGGCTGGGGCGTCTCGGTGGGAGCGTGGCGCCAGGCCGGCGAGATCCGGGTCTACGTGACCGACGACGGTCCCGGGGTCCCCATCGAGGAGTGGGAGACGGTCTTCGAGGCGTTCGTGCGCAAGGCGCGCCGCCGCGGCCGCGGCTCCGGCATCGGCCTGTATGCCGCGCGCCGGCTGATGGACGCCATGGGCGGCCGCGTCTGGATCGAGGGAAACGGGTTCGGCGGCAGCCGCTTCGTGGTGGCCCTGCCGGAGGCCGCCGAGGCATGATGGACGGAGTGGAGGTGCGCGCGCGATGACCATGCCCCAGGCATCCGCCGGGCTGCGAATCCTCGTGGTGGACGACGAGCCGGCGATGGTCGGAGCGATCACGGCCCTGGTCGGGACCGCCGGCCACCAGGTGATCACCGCCTACGACGGCGATACCGCCCTCCGCCGCTTCGAGGAGGAGGCGCCGGACCTCGTCCTCCTCGACCTGGCCATGCCCGGCCGGGACGGCGTCGACGTCTGCCGCGAGATCCGCAGGACGAGCCGGACGCCGGTCATCGTGCTCACGGGCGAGGCCGACGAGCTGGCCAAGGTGGAGGCTCTCGACGCCGGCGCCGACGACTACGTGACCAAGCCGTTCGGCAAGCAGGAGCTCCTCGCCCGGATCCGGGCGGTGATGCGCCGCCTCGAAGGAGGCGATGCACCCGCAGGGGGGCTGCGCGTGGGGGCCCTGGTCCTCGACACCGGCCGCCACGAGGCCGTCGTGGATGGGCGCGTCCTGGCCCTGACCCGCACCGAGTTCGCGCTGCTCGCGTCGCTGGCGGCCGCGCGCGGGCGGGTCGTGCCGCACGATCGCCTGCTCGCGGCCGGCTGGCCCAACGATCCCGACCCGGACCCGCAGTGGCTGAAGCCCCACCTGGCCCGCCTCCGGGCGAAGCTCGAGGAGGCCGGCGCACCGCTCCCGACGAGCGTGCGCGGCGTGGGCTACCGGCTGGAGGCCTCTGGGGAGTAGCGGACCTTGCGTGATTGCGCAATGACGCAACTCCGCTGCTACAATCCGGCTGCCGCGACAGGAGGGCCGCGCCCCTCACCTGGCCGGCGACGCGAGCCCACCCGGGAGCACACATGAGCGAGGTTGCCCGATGATCAACCAGGGGGAGACCGTGCGGCCCGGCCCGCCGGGGCGCCAGTGACCGCGCCGCTCCTCCGGCGCCTCCCCTGGCTCGCCGACCGACGGTATCTCGCCTGGTCGACCGCCGGGAGCGTCGTCGGCCTCGTTGCCTTGGGCCTCTCCAGCGCGATCATCCCGAACCCTCTGTTCGGCCGCCAGATCCCGCCCGAGCCGTTCGCAATCGCCGTCTGGCTCTCCTCCGCGATCCTGATGGGCCTCCTCGCCGGGACCTATCTCGCGCCGCCGCCCGCGGCCGTGATGGACCCGCCCGACCCGGGCCGCGCCGTGGCCGCGACGGGGGGCGACCCCGGCCCCGAGCGCCGCACGTCGGCCCTCGGCTACGCCGGCGGGCTTGCGGCATTCCTGGCGATCGGCTGCCCCGTCTGCAACAAGATCGTCCTGGTCCTCCTCGGGACGAGCGGCGCCCTCGCGGTCTGGGCTCCCCTCCAGCCGCTGATCGGGATCGCCTCGCTGGCGCTGCTCGGGGCCACGCTTGCCTGGCGGCTCCGGATGCGGGCCCGCGGCAACGCCTGCCCGGTCGGCTGACCCGGGGTCCGCGGGTCAGCGGCCCTCGAGCGCGCCGGCGATCGCGGCGACGTGGGCCGCCGTTGTGCCGCAGCATCCCCCCACGACCGAGGCGCCGAGCTCCACCGCCCGCCGGGCGTAGACGGCCGCGTCGGCCGGCGTGGCCGGGTAGGTCACCGCTCCGCCGGGGCCCACCACCGGGCGGCCGGCGTTCGCCTTCGCGACGAGGGGGAGCCCGGGCGCCCCCGCCCGGAGCCCGGGGAGGACGTCGAGGACCGCCTCGAACCCGGTTCCGCAGTTCGCCCCGGCGGCGGCGACCCCGAGGCCGGCGAGCGCCTCGGCGACGGCTTCCGGCCTGTCGCCGAAGAGCGTCCGGCCGCGCTCGAAGGTGAGGGTGGCGACGATCGGCAGGCCGGGTGCGGCCTCACGGGCCCCCTCCACGGCCGCCCGGGCCTCGGCGAGGTCGGCCATGGTCTCGACCCACAGCACGTCGACGCCGGCAGCGAGGAGCGCCGCCGCCTGGGCCGCGAAGGCCTCCCGCGCGGCGCCCGGGTCCAGCTCGCCGTAGGGAGCCAGCAACGCGCCGGTCGGGCCGATCGAGCCGGCGACGACGACGTCCCCGCCGGCGGCCGCCCGGGCGACGGCGGCGGCGGCCCGGCAGACCTCGGCCGTCCGTCCCGCGGCCGGCCCGTCGGCGAGCCGCAGCGGGTTGGCCCCGAAGGTGCAGGTGAGGACGACGCGGGCGCCGGCCGTGACGTGGCCGGCGTGGACACCCGCCACGGCCGCCTTCCCCGCGTCGGTCAGCAGCCATGCCTCGGGCGCCAGGCCCGACGGCAGGCCGGCAGCGATGAGCGCCGTGCCCATCGCCCCGTCGGCGGCGACCGGGCCGGCGGCCAGGAGGTCCGCGAAGCGCGACGCGTCACCCACGGGCGCTGTCCTGCCGCGGGGGACGGGGCGGTGACGACGCGACCGGCCCGCGGCTCAGAGAGGGACCGCCACGGCGTGCTTCAGGTCGCGGGCGACGGCCTCGATCTCGTCCTGGTCCCTCGAGTGGGCGAGGAGGGCGATCATCATCTCCTCCTCGTCGAGGTGGACCCGCACGATGGCGTGCAGCCGGTAGAGGACGCGCCGCAGGGCCAGCGCCTCGCCGCGGTGGTACGGACCCTCGCCGTGGGCCGCGCAGAGGCGGTCGAGCTCGTCGATGAGATGACGGACCTCAGCGTGCTCGCGGCGCAGCGGGGCGAGCGCCCCGGTGTCGGAGAGCAGGACCTCCAGGCGGGGATAGACCGCGCGCTCGCTGGCCTCCATGTGCGGGATGAGCGTCCCGGTCAGGAAGGCCCGGGTCTCGAGGACGCGGGGTCGGAGCTCCTCGCAGGACGCCGTCCCCACCATGCGGGCGGTCTCGAGCAGGTCGTCAATGCGCGGGATGAGCTGGTCGTGGTGCTCGTGGACGGTGTCGGCCAGGGTGCTCATCGGTGGCCTCGTGCTGCGGCAGGGGGAACGCGCGACGATCGTCCCCGCGCCGGTGGACTCTCGCCAGAGCCGGACGGCCCGAATCCGGCGCCGTTCGAACCCGGCAGATGAGATCGAGTCTCATAGGTGGGCAGCGGGCCGGCAGCCGGCAGAGCTCGACGACCACGGCACGGCAGACCCGGCGGCCTGTGCCCGGCCCGCGAGTCGCCTAGCCCGCCGGCAGCGGCTCCACGAGCCAGAACGCGGTCCGCGACGTCTCCCAGCCGGCAAGGAGCGTGGCGGCCAGGCCGCTTCCCTCGGCCGCATGGGCGGCGACGAGGGCCCGGACCTCGGCCTCGCGCTGGGTGGCGTCGGGCCGCGGCTCTTCCCCATCCGATCCGGTGCCCAGCGCCCCCAGGCGCACGGCGCGCACGCTCGCGTCGTTGAGGCGCAGCGGCGCCCGGCCGTCGGGATCGAAGAGGTAGGCCCGGCCACCGGTCATCCCGGCGCCGAAGTTGCGGCCCGTCGGACCGAGGACGACGACGACCCCGCCGGTCATGTACTCGCAGCCATGGGCCCCGATCCCCTCCACGACGGCGCTCGCCCCGGAGTTGCGGACGGCGAAGCGCATCCCGGCTCGCCCCACGAGATGGAGCCGGCCGGCCGTCGCGCCGTAGAGGCAGGTGTTCCCGGCGATGGCCTCCCGCTCGGCGCGGAAGCCGGCCGTGGTGGCCGGCCGCACGACAACCGTGCCTCCCGAGAGGCCCTTGGCCACGTAGTCGTTGGCGATGCCGTCCACCGCCACCCGGACGCCGTCGGTCGCGAACGCGCCCAGGCTCTGGCCGGCCGCGCCCGTCGCCCGCAGGTCGACGACGATGGGGCTCGGCCCGGCAGGGGCCGGCCGGCCACGACGCCCCCGGCGGTCGCGGGCCCGTTCCAGGTCGCCGGAGATGCGGGCCCCGACGGTGCGCTCGGCGGTCGTGAGCTCCGCCGCAAGGACCACCGGCTCCGGCGTCTCGCGCGCGGCGAGGGCCGCCATCGCCGGCGCGAGCGCCGCGGCCAGCCGCTCGTCGAGCGGGCTCGCGGCCGGAGCCTCCGCGAGCCGGCCGATGCTCTTCGGGACGGCCGCCCGCTCCGCCGGGAGTCGCCACGCCGGCGCCTCGACGACCGGCGCCAGATCGAGCGGCGCCCCGTCCTCGACCGCCAGGCGATCGGTCCGTCCCACGGCGTCGGCGAGCGAGTGGAAGCCCAGCCGGGCGAGCTCGCGCCGGACGTCCTCGGCGAGGGCGGTGAAGAAGGCCACGACCTGCTCCGGGGTCCCCGCGAACTTCGCCCGCAGGTCCTCGCGCTGGGTGGCGATCCCGGTGGGGCACGTGTCGAGGTGACACTGGCGGGCCATGTCGCAGCCGATCGCGACGAGGGCGGCGGTGCCGAAGCCGTACTCCTCGGCCCCGAGGAGGGCGGCCACCACGATGTCACGACCCGTCTGGAGCCCGCCGTCCGTCCGCAGGACGACGCGGTCGCGAAGGCCCTGGCGGACGAGGACCTGGTGGGCCTCGGCGAGGCCGAGCTCCCAGGGGGCGCCGACCGACTTGATCGACGAGAGCGGGCTGGCGCCCGTGCCTCCGGCGTGGCCGGACACGAGGACGTAGTCCGCGTGGGCCTTCGCGACGCCCGCGGCGATCGTCCCGACGCCCGCCGAGGCGACGAGCTTGACCCCGATCCTGGCCCGGGGGTTGACCGCCCGCAGGTCGGCGATGAGCTGGGCGAGGTCCTCGATCGAGTAGATGTCGTGATGCGGTGGCGGGCTGATGTAGGTCATCCCGACCTGCCCGCGGCGGAGGGCGGCGATCAGGGGGGTCGCCTTCCTGGCGGGCAGCTGACCGCCCTCGCCGGGCTTGCTCCCCTGGGCCATCTTGATCTCGAGCTGCTCGGCCCGGGCCAGGTACCGGGCCGTGACGCCGAAGCGCGCCGAGGCGACCTGCTTGATCGCCGATTCGGCGAGCTCGCCGGACTCGTCGGGCTCGTAGGAGGCCGGGTCCTCGCCGCCCTCGCCGGAGTTCGAGGCCGCCCCCAGGCGCCGCATCCCGATGGCCAGCGCCCGGTGCGCCTCGGGCGAGAGGGCGCCGAGGCTCATCGCCGAGGAGACGAACCGCCGCACGATCTCCGAGGCCGGCTCGACCGTCGCCAGCGCCACCGGGCGCACCCGCCGCAGCGCGAGGAGGTCGCGGACCATCGCCGGCTCGTCGCGGACCACGGCAGCCCGGTAGGCGACCAGCTGCTCCTCGATCGCAGCCTGTTCGGCGGCCGGCGCGAGCGCCGCGCCGGGTCCGACGCCCGCCGGACGGCCGGCCGCAAGCGCCTGCGTCGCCCTGGCCACGGCCGGCGAGAACGCGTGGAGCTCCCCGTCGGCACGGAACCGGGCGAATCCCGGGTCGGCGAGAGCGGGTGCCGCAGGCACGTCCAGGAAGGCCGCGCCGTGGCGGGCGAGGGCCTCGGCCCCGAGGCGCTCGAAGGTGGCAGCGCCGGCCGTTCGCGGCGCGGCCGGGAAGCAGCGTCCTGCCACCTCGTCGGCGAGGCCGATGACATCGAAGAGCTGGCCCCCTCGGTACGAGGCCAGCGTGCTGATGCCCATCCGGGCCAGCACCTTGCGCAGGCCGTGCTCGAGCGCCTCGAGGAGGCGCGCCTCGGCCGCATCCGGCTCGAGGTCTTCCTGCCCCCGCGAGCCGGCGATCGCGCGGGCCAGGTCGATCGCGTGCCAGGGGTGCACCGCGTCGGCGCCGGCCGCGAGGAGCATCGCGACGGCGTGGACGTCGAAGGCGTCGCCCGCCTCGACCAGGAGATCGGAGGCGTCCCGCCGTCCGGCGTCGACCAACGCGGCGCTGACCGCCCCCACCGCGAGGAGGCTCGGGACGGGGACGCGTCCGGGGCCGGCGTCGCGGTCGGTGAGGACGAGGAGCTCGGCGCCCCGATCCTGCGCCCGGCCCGCCGCGGCGACGAGACGGCCGAGGGCCGCGTCGAGGCCCGCCGGCCCGTCGGACGCCGGCCAGGTCGCATCGAGGGTCGTGACCCGCCATGGCGCCGACCCGTCCGGCCCTCGGCGTTCGAGGGCCTCGAGCGCCGCGCGGCCTGCGCTCCCCACGAGCGGCCCTGGCAGCTGCACGCAGCGGGGCGCGCCGCGACGAGCGGAGTCCAGGAGCCGCGGGCGGGGGCCCATCGGCACCTCGAGGCTCATCACGATCCGCTCGCGCTCGGGGTCGATCGGCGGGTTCGTCACCTGGGCGAACGCCTGGCGGAGGTAGCCTCCGACCCCGCGAGGTCGCCGCGCCATCACGGCCAGGGGCGTGTCGTCCCCCATGCTCCACGTCGGCTCTCGGCCGGTCGTGGCCATGGTCTTCACGGTCATCCGGAGCTGCTCGGCGTCGAGCCCGAAGAGGAGCTGGCGGCGTTGCGCCGCTCCGGCGTCGGGCGGGCTGCCGGCCGCCGCGGCCGACGTCGCCTCCAGGCGCGGCGGCGCCGTCCCCGCGGGAGCCGTCTCGATCGCCGCCCGCTTGGCGCTTCCGTCCTCCAGGATCCGGCCCGCCACGGTGTCGACCAGGAGAAGCTCGCCGGGACCGAGCCGCCCGCGGCGGACGATCTCGCCCGGCGAGGCCGGGAGCATGCCCGCCTCCGAGCCGCAGACGACGAGGCCGTCCCGGCGAACCTCGAACGCCGCGGGCCGCAGGCCGTTGCGGTCGAGCACGCAGCCGACGCGCCGTCCGTCCGAGAAGACCAGCGCGGCCGGGCCGTCCCAAGGCTCGATCCGCGCCACCGCTGCCGCCTGCCAGGCCGCCAGGCCGGGCACGGGCTCGTCGCGCAGCTCCAGCGCCTCGGGGACGAGGGCCATCGCCGCCGCGTCGATCCGCCAGCCGGCGGCGAGCAGGAGCTCGAGGGCCTCGTCGAGCGATGCGGAGTCGGAGCCGGCCGGGTCGAGGAGCGGCCGCCCGGCGGCCGCGAGCTCGGCGAGACGCCGGCCCAGCCGTCCCCCGCCGAGGCGGGCCGTCCGCCCGCGCATCGCCTCGCGGTTGCCGCGCAGCGTGTTGATCTCCCCGTTGTGGGCGACCAGCCGGAACGGCTGGGCGAGAGCCCACGACGGATGGGTGTTCGTCGAGTAGCGCTGGTGGAAGACGGCATAGGGAACGCGCAGGTCGGCCTGCCCGAGATCCCGGTAGAAGCGGCCCAGCTCCCCGCCCACGAAGAGCCCCTTGTAGACGAGCGTCCGCGTCGAGAGGGAGGCGACGTGGAACGCCTCGAGGCCCGAGGCGGCCGCGGCGGCCGCCTCGGCCGCCCGGCGGGCGACCAGGAGGGCGCGCTCGAAGCGTGTCGGGCCCATCCCGGCCGGCCGCTCGACGAGCACCTGCCGGATCTCCGGCGCCGATGCCGCGGCCTCCGGGCCGAGCACCGACCGGTCCACCGGCACGCGCCGCCAGCCGGGCGTCGCCAGGCCCTCGGCGGCCAGCGCCGCGCCGACGATCCGGCGCGCCGCGTCACCTGCGGCCGCATCGGCCGGCAGGAAGACGGCGCCAACCGCGAGGCGCGCGGGATCCACGGCGACGCCCGCGTCGCGGGCCAGGGCCCCGACGAGGTGCAGGGTCGCCGGGAGGGCGATGCCGGCCCCGTCGCCGGTCCTCGCGTCCGCGGCGATGGCCCCGCGATGGGTCAGCGCGGAGAGCGCCTCGAGGGCCATGGCGACGACGCGGCCGCCGCGCCGTCCGGCCCGGCTCGTCTCGGCGACGAAGCCGACCCCGCACGCGTCGTGCTCGAAGCGGGGATCGTAGAGGGGCGCGTCGGGGATCGACAGCGGGGCGGGCTCGGCGCGGCGAGGTCGGTCCATCTGGGCGGCCTCCATGGGGACGCATGGCCATCCCCCTCACGGCGGGAGGCCGAACGTACCCGGGCACCCCGGCGCGATCAGTGCCGCGACGGCACGGCCCGGTGCGAATCCGGTGGCGCCCCGGTTGCCGTTGAGGACGGTCCGCAAGCCGTCACCGGCCCGCCACCGCGCCGCAGCCCGGCCCGGCCGTACGATCGCGTCGCCCATGACCAGCCGACCCTCCGCGCGCCTCCGCGTCCTCGTCGCCGCCCCCTTGCCGGCGGACGTCGGGGCGGTCGCCAGCGTCCTCGGGGCCGCCGGGTACGAGGTCCTGACCGCCTACCGTGCCGACGCCGCGATCGCCCGCCTCGTGGCAGATCGTCCCGACCTCCTCGTGGTCGACCCGGCGATCGGCGACGGACCGCCGGCCGATCTGGTCGCCCGGCTCGGGGGCTACAGCGACAGCCCGCTGCTGGTCCTCGCGGACGTCGTCGACGAGGCGGTGGTCGGGGCGGCCCTCGATGCCGGGGCCGTCGACGTGGTGGGGCGTCCGATCCGTCCCCTGGAGCTGCTGGCCCGGCTCGGCGCGGCGGCCCGCCGCGGGGCGCCGGCGGCGGCCGCCCAGGGCGTCCTGCCGGACGGTCTCCGGATCGACATGGCGCGGCGCGAGGCGAGCGTGACCGGCCGCCGCGTCGCGCTCACCCCCACCGAGTTCGATCTGCTCGCCGCCCTCGCCGCCCGCCGCGGCGGCGTCGTCGACCACCGGCTGCTCGTTCGCGCGGCCTGGCCGGATCCGGCCGCGGTGGACGTGGAGACGCTGCGCACTCACCTTGCCCGCCTGAACGTCAAGCTGATCGAGACGGGGCACCCGGGCCTGCGGAACGTCCGGGCGCGGGGGTACGCGGTGCGCGTGGAGGGCTCGGACGCGCCAGGGGCGTGAGGCCCCGGCACGGGAAGGGGCCACGCGCCTCACGCGAGACGGGCGGCCCCAGGTCTGCCTCGAGCTCCCGTCTGGCTCACGCCGTGTAGGCCGCCTCGCGGTGGACGGCGCGGTCGAGGCCGGCGATCTCGTCCGCCTCCCCGACCCGGACCCTGAAGACCAGGTCGACGACCTTGAGGATCGCGAAGGTCACCGTGCCGCTGAAGATCCAGGTCGCGCCGACGGCGATCACCTGGTTGACCAGGAGCTGCGGGTTGCCGCTCTCGAGGAGCCCTCCGCCGTTGACCGCGGGGTTGACGAGGGTCGAGGCGAAGACGCCGGTCAGGACGGCGCCGAGCGTGCCCCCGACGCCGTGGACGGCCCAGACATCGAGAGCGTCGTCCACCTGGAGCCGCTCGCGCAGAAGGATCGCGCCGTAGCAGACGCCGCCCGCCGCGAAGCCGATGGCGAGCGCGCCGCTGATGTCGACGTAGCCCGACGCTGGCGTGATCGCGACGAGACCGGCGACCGCCCCCGAAACCGCGCCGACGACCGACGGCGCCCCCTTGTGGAGCCAGCCGATGAAGAGCCATGTAAGGGACGCGGCCGCGGCCGCCGTGTTGGTGACCATGAGGGCGTTCACGGCGAGGCCGTTGGCGGCCCATGCGGAGCCGGCGTTGAAGCCGAACCAGCCGAACCAGAGCAGCGCGCCGCCGAGGACGACGTACGTCACGTTGTGCGGCTCGAATCGCTCGGACTCGGCCCGGATCCGCTTCCCGAGGTACAGCGCCGCCACGAGCGCAGCGACGCCGGAGCTGATGTGGACGACGAGGCCGCCGGCGAAGTCGAGGGCGCCCAGCTGGTAGATCCAGCCGTCGGCGTTCCAGACCCAGTGGCAGAGCGGCAGGTAGACGAGCGTCGACCACAGGAGGGCGAAGACCACGAAGGCGTTGAAGCTCTTGCGCTCGGCGAACGCCCCGGTGATGAGGGCCGGCGTGATGATGGCGAACATCATCTGGTAGACGACGAAGAGCATCGCCGGGATCGTGGTCGCGTACGACCCGGGCTCGGCGCCGATCCCGCGCAGGAAGAGGTGGTCGAGGCCGCCGATGAGACCGCCCTGGCTGGGGCCGAACGCGAGCGTGTACCCGAAGACCACCCAGGTCACGCTGACGAGCGCCAGGATGAACCAGCTGTGCATGATCGTGGAGAGGACGTTCTTCGTGCGGACGAGGCCGCCGTAGAAGAACGCGAGGCCCGGCGTCATCAGCATGACCAGGCCCGTCGACATCAGGATCCAGGCGGTGTCTCCGGTGTCCACCACGGCTCGCTCCTCCCTCCGTGCCGCGGGCAGCTCCGGCCCGCCGGCGCGCGGCACGGGCGCGCCGGGCCCGTCCGATGGCCGGACCGTAGGGCCGGCGCGAGCAGGCCTGGCCCACGACCGGCGCGCGTCTCGGTTCCGCCGCGGTTGCGATTGGGGACGCGCGCCATCTGCGCCACAATGGCGCCATGAACGACTCCCGGCCTGGCCCGGCCCAGGGCGCCCCGGCGGCCGGCGCCGAGGCCCATCCCACGCGCGTGGCGGTCGTCGGCACCGGTGCCGTCGGCTCGACCTTCGCCTTCAGCCTGCTCCTCTCCGGCCTGGCGGCCGAGATCGTCCTCGTCGACGCCAACGCGCGGAAGGCCGAGGGCGAGGCGATGGACCTCATGCACGCGGTCCCGTTCGCCCGGAACACCCGCATCTGGGCCGGCACGATGGACGACTGCGCGGGGGCGGCCATCACGGTCATCTCGGCCGGCGCCGCCCAGAAGCCCGGCGAGTCGCGGCTCGACCTCCTGCGCAAGAACGCGGCGATCTTCCGCCAGATCGTGCCGCCGATCGCGGCCGCCAACCCCGACGGGATCGTCCTCGTCGCCACCAACCCCGTCGACGTCCTCGCCTACCTGGCCTACCGGATCTCGGGGCTTCCGTCGGCCCGCGTGATCGGCTCCGGGACCATCCTCGACACCGCCCGCTTCCGGGCCATGCTCGCCGACTACTACGGCGTGGACCCGCGGTCGGTCCACGCACACATCGCCGGCGAGCACGGCGACACGGAGGTCCCGGTCTGGTCGCTGGCGAACATCGCCGGGATGTCGCTCGCCGACTTCGCGAACGCCAACGGGATGGAGCACGACCCGGCGCGACTGCGCGGGATCTTCGAGGCGACGCGCGACGCCGCCTACCGCATCATCGAGCTCAAGGGCGCCACGTACTACGCGGTTGCCGCGGGGATCCTGCGGATCGTCGAGGCCATCCTGCGCGACCAGTCGACGGTGCTGTCGGTCAGCTCGCTGATCTGCGACTACTACGGGATCGACGACGTCTACCTGTCCGTGCCGACCGTGGTCGGCCGCGGCGGGGTCGAGCGGACGCTGCGGCTGGCCCTCTCGGCCGAGGAGGCGTCGGGGCTGCGGCGCTCGGGCGAGCTCCTGCGCGAGACGATCGCGAGCCTCGAGCTCGATCCGTCCTGACGCCCGCGTCCGGCGCCGTCAGGACTGGTCCGACCCGGTCCGGCTGGCCACGGCCCGAGCAAGGACGGCGAGCCCGAGAGCGATCAGCGCGAGGGGCCAGATCTGGTCCCAGTCGAGCTCGGGCAGCTGGAACCCGAACGTGTTGACGAGCAGGTAGTAGCCGCCCACGAGCAGGAGGATCGCGCCGAAGATCAGCGCGCCGATGTCGACCTTGTGGCCGGCGAGATGCATCGAGATCCCTCCGTCGGGCTCCGGCGCGCGCCGCGCTCATGGGCGATGCTGGTCCGGGCCGGACGCCCGCGCCGAGGCTCTGCGCTCCGCGCGGCCCGCGCAAGTGCCGTTGGTCCCCTCGCCGTCCTTCGCGCGTCGCCGCCCTCCGGGCGCTACGCCCCGGCGGTCTCCAGGCGTGCCCGGGCGGCGGCCAGGGCCGCGTCGACGCGCCCGGGGGCCGTCCCGCCGACGACGTCGCAGGACGCGAGGGCCGCTTCCACGGTCGCCGCCGCGCGGAGCTCCCCGGGGAGCGCGGGGTCGCCGGCCAGGCCGAGGGCCGTCGTGTCGCGCCCCTCGGCCAGGGCAGCCGCGATCGTCGCGTCCGGGAGCTCGCCCAGCGCCACCTCGTCCCGCTCAGCCTCCGCGACCAGGCGGCCGACCACGCGGTGGGCGACGCGGAACGGCACGCCCCGCCGGACGAGGGCGTCGGCGACGGCGGTCGCCGTGATGTACCCCTCCTCGGCGGCCCGCCCCATCGCGGCGCGGTCCACGGCGAGAGTCGCCACCATCCCGGCCATGACATCGAGCGACGCCTCCAGCGTGGCGCAGGCCTCGAAGAGCGGTGGCTTGTCCTCCTGGAGGTCGCGCTGGTAGGCCAGGGGCAGGCCCTTCAGCAGCGCCAGGAACCCCGCCAGCGAACCGATCACCCGGCCGGCCCGCCCCCGCACCAGCTCGGCCGGGTCGGGGTTCTTCTTGTTGGGCATCATCGACGAGCCGGTCGAGAAGGCGTCGGCGGCCCGGACGAAGCCGAAGCGTGGGTTCGACCACCAGGTGATCTCCTCGGCCAGCCGGGAGAGGTGGACCATCCCGAGGGCGCAGGCGAAGAGGAGCTCCGCCGCGAAGTCGCGATCGGAGACTGCGTCGAGCGAGTTGGCGGTGACGCCGTCGAAGCCGAGCTCGCGGGCGGTCGCCTCGCGGTCGAGCGCGTAGCCGGCCCCGGCGAGCGCTCCCGAGCCGAGCGGGCTCGACGTTGGCCCGGCGGCGGCAGTCGGCGAGGCGGCCCCGGTCCCGTTCCAGCATCTCCACGTAGGCAAGGAGGTGATGGGCGAGGAGCACCGGCTGGGCCGGCTGGATGTGGGTCGTGCCCGGGCAGGACCGCGTCGCCCTCGCGGTCGGCGAGGTCGACGAGCGCCCGCTCCATCCCCAGCATCGCCGCGTCGAGCGCGTCGATCGTCCGCCGCGACCAGAGGCGGAGATCCGTGGCCACCTGGTCGTTCCGGGAGCGGCCGGTGTGGAGCTTCCCGGCCAGCGATCCGATCCGCTGGGCGAGGGCCTCCTCGAGGTTCATGTGGACGTCCTCGAAGGCCGGGTCCCAGGCCAGCGTCCCCGCCTCCACCTCGGCGCGCAGGCCGTCGAGGCCCGCCACGAGCGCCTCGACCTCGTCGGGCGCGAGCAGGCCCGCCCGTCCCAGCCCCCGCACGTGGGCGACCGATCCGGCCAGGTCGTCGAGGGCCAGCGCACAGTCGACATCGATCGAGCGGGTGAAGTCGGCCGTCAGCGCATCCGTCGAGCCCGTGAACCGCCCGCCCCAGAGCCGCATACGTCCCTCCGTCTCGCGCCGCCGGCAGCCGCCGCGGGTCGCCCCGGACCGGCGGCGCGACGGCCGCCGCTCCCGTGGCCGCTCCTCAGCCCGGCACCGGCGGCAATGGTACCTGCCGCTCGAAGTCCTCCTCACGCGCGACCTGCTCCCCGGTCCGCGGGAAGACCGCGTAGGCCAGGACGGCCGCGCCGAGCGCGAGGAGCGTGGCGAGCGACGAAGACGATCTCGGAGCCGAAGGCGCCGTAGAGGAGCCCGCCGACGACGTTCGCCAGCACGGCGGCCAGCCCGAAGCCGGTCAGCTGGTAGAGGCCCTGGCCGGTCGCCTGGAGCCGCGGCGGGAGGAGGACGGCCATCGTCAGGACGCTGCCCACCCACAGCCCGGCGAAGCTGAAGCCGGTCGCGACCCGGGTCGCGACGATGAGCGAGCGGGCTGTCGAGGACGACCCACGAGGCGAAGCACGCCGCGTAGACGAGGATGCTGGCGGCGATGAGGCCGCGGATCCCGACCCGCGCGGCGATCGCAGCCGACGACGAGCATCGCCGGGATCTCCGCGAAGGCGGACACGCCCGCCAGCAGGGCCACGTCCGAGGGGCCGCCGCCGAGCTCGAGGAGGCGCAGGGGCAGGTAGGTGAAGCCGGCGATGATGCCGATGTGGACGAGGAGGATCGCCAGGAGGACAGGCCAGAGCCGGGGCTGGATCCGCAGCGCGACGCCGAACGAGCCGCCCCGCACGTGGCCGCCGGTCGACCCGCTCCAGGTCGGCTCGGTCGACGTCGGGCGCCCGGAGCGCGGCCAGGCCGAGGAGCACGGCGAGCCCGGCGCAGAGCGCGAACGCCGGGCCGTAGCCGGTCACGTTGTAGAGGAAGCCGGCGAGCGTGGCGACGACCGCGAACCCGACCGAGGAGAGGAGCCGGATGCGGCCGTACTCGCGGCCGTGGTTCGTGATCGCGTTCACCGCCAGGGCGTCGCCGAGCGGGCCCCAGGCGCTCTCGAAGAGGCTGAAGCCGACGAACCCCAGGGACATGACGACGAGCGGGACGGGGCGCCGGCGATCAGGACGAACACCGCAGAGCCGACGGCCGCGACGGCCAGGGCCCGCCGGCGTCCCAGGATCGACGTCGGCGATGTGGCCCCATGCCGGCACGGCCAGCGAGAAGGCGGCCGACGACGCGGCGGTGATGAGGCCGATCCCCTCGGGCGACACGCCGCGGTCGTCGAGGATCACGGCGATGAAGGGGTAGAAGACGCCGAGGGCCGCCCCGTTGAGCAGGAAGACGGCGCGTAGGGCACGCATGCGTCCTCATGGTACGGGCTGGCAGTCGGGATGCGTCGGTCCCTCGGTCGCTGGGCGGGCCCGCCGGCGCCCTGCCGAGCGTGGCAGACTCCGCCGGTGACCCCCGAGCCCGGCCGGCGCGAAGCCGTGGCCGATCTGCCCGCGCCCGCCGCCGATCTGCCCGCGCCCGCCGCCGATCTGCCCGCGCCCGCCGCCGGGGCACCCCGCCCGTCGGCCTCGTACGCCGTCCTGCTGGGCGCGCTGTCCCTCATGTGGGGCAGCAGCTACCTCTTCATCAAGATCGGGGTCGAGACGCTCCCGCCGCTGAGCCTCGTGCTGCTGCGCGTGCTCGTCGGCTTCGCGATCCTGCTCCTCGTCGTGGCCGTCACGCGGACGCCGCTGCCGCGCGACGCCCGCACCCTCGGCCACCTTGCCGTCCTGGGTGCCGTCAACATCGCGATCCCGTTCTGGCTGATCGGCTGGGCCGAGCAGCACATCGACTCCGGCCTCGCCGGGATCCTCCAGTCGACCGCGCCCTTCTTCACTCTCGTCATCGCCGCGACGTTCGTCCACGACGAGCAGGATCACCCGGGGGCGGCTGGCCGGCATCGGGCTCGGCTTCCTCGGCATCCTGGTCCTTTCTCTCGAGAACCTGGCCGACCTGGGCAGCGCCCTCGGCGCGGAGCGGCTGCTGGCGGAGCTCGCCGTCGTCGGCGCCTCGCTGGCCTACGCGGTCGGCAACACCTACGCGCGGCGCACCCTCCGGAACACCCGCCCGCTCGTGCTCTCGACGGGCCAGGTCGGGTGGGCGGTTGTGCTGGTGGCGATCCTCGCCTTCGTCGTCGATGGCGGCGTGACAATGCCGGCGGTGCCGGAGGCCGCCTTCTCCGTGCTCTGGCTCGGGGCGGTGGGGACCGGTTTCGCCTACATCGTCTTCTTCCGGCTGCTTACCGGCTGGGGACCCACGCGGGCCAGCCTCGTGGCCTACCTCCTGCCGGTCGTCGCGGTGATCCTCGGGGTCGTCGTGCTCGGCGAGACGGTGGACGCCCTGTTCCTGGCGGGTGCTGCGCTCATCGTCGCCGGCGTCTGGGTCGTCAACCGGAAGGGGTGACGCCAGGGCGCGGCGTCACGCCGCGCCGGCCCGGCCGATGCCCCCGCTCAGGTCTGACCCCTCCGGATCTCCTCCCCCGCCGCGCAGCCGACGATATGGTCGTTGACCAGGCCGGTGGCCTGCATGAACGCGTAGCAGACGGTCGGGCCCGACGAAGCGGAAGCCGCGGCGCTTCAGCTCGCGGCTCATCGCCCGCGACTCGGCCGTCTCGGCCGGCAGCTCGCCGAGATTGGCCGGAAGGCGATCGAGCGGCACGCCTCCGACGAAGCTCCAGAGCAGGTCGACCAGCGAGCCGCCGGCGTCCCGGAGCGCGAGCACGGCCCGCGCGTTCGCGATCGCGCTCTCCACCTTGAGCCGGTTGCGGACGATGCCGGGGTCGGCCAGCAGGCGGGCCACGTCGTCGTCGCCGAAGCCGGCCACGACGGCCGGGTCGAAGCCCGGCGAAGGCGCGCCCGTACCCCTCGCGCTTGCGCAGGATCGTCGACCACGAGAGGCCGGCCTGGGCGCCCTCGAGGACGAGCATCTCGAAGAGGTGCCGCTCGTCGCGGGACGGGCGGCCCCACTCCTCGTCGTGGTAGGCGCGGTAGAGCGGGTCGCCCTCCACGCCCCAGGCGCAGCGGGCGACCCCATCCGGGCCGACGGTGACGGTCCGCGTCGCCCACGGGTTCGCCGGCGCACCGGTCGCTCCCGCCGCGCCGGCCAGATCCGCCATCAGTCCACGTCCCGCCGCCGGAGGCCCCACGCCCCGAGGAGGATGCCGCCCACGGCGATGACGAGGCAGGCGGCGACGCCCACCAGGTCCCACTCGCCCACCATGGGCTTGCCGAAGTGGGCGGTCAGGGCGAGCTGGTGGAGCCAGTCGGGCAGGTTCAGCGGCGGCGCCACGAGGTCGAGCAGGTAGGTGGCCACCACGACAAGGGCGGCGATCTCGGCCGCGATCGACGTCCGCCAGACGCCGCCGACGGCCACGCCGATCCCGACGATCGCGGCCGCGTACAGGCCGAGCGAGGCACAGCCGAGGAGGGCGTCGCCCGAGCTGAGGCCGCCGATCGCCGACCCGATCCCGACACCGGCCGCGAACAGGACGGTCGTCACGACGACCGCGAGGAGCGCCGCCACGCCGCCGGCGACGACCCAGCGGGCCCGCGCCAGCGGCGTCGCCAGGACCAACTCGAGGCGCCCGTCGCCCTCGTCCGACGCCCACCTCGCCACGAACGTCGCCGCGGCGAAGCCGGCCGCGATGAACAGCAGCTCCGCGTAGAACTGCATCCACCCGCCGACCGACGCGAAGTCGGCGTCGGGGAAGAGCAACGAGAAGCTGTCGAGGAGCCCGCCCGAGCTCGAGATCGTGTCGGCCAGCGACCCGGCGAGGGCCGTGTAGAGGACGCCGATCAGGCGGAGGCCGATCCCCCAGGAGAGGGCCCGCGGGAGCTGGTCGCCGAACGCCCGGGCCGTCGGACCGTGGACCCCGAGGACCGCCGCCGGCAGCTGCGGGAGCGAAAGGCCGGCCGTGACGCCCAGGTCGCGGCGCGAGAACAGCTCGATCCCGATCGCGAGGAGCGCGACGCCGACGATCCCCACGAGCGCCAGCGACGGCCAGTCGTAGACGCCGACGAGCGGGATGTGGTCGAACGTCCAGCTGAACGGGCTCAGGAGGAGCAGCGGGCCGCCGACGTTCAGGCCGTTCGTGATCCAGAGGGCCGCCATCGCGAGGCCGGCGACCCCGGCCGAGCCGGCCCGCCCGAGCAGCGGCGAGAGGGCGAACGCGAGGCCGCCGAAGAACATGGCGAGGCAGCCGATCCAGAGGGCGAAGCCGGCCGACGACAGCAGCGAGATGTGGTCGCCGAGGGCGGCGTCACCGAAGACGTTGGAGCTGAAGGTCGTCGCGAGGGCAAGAACCACCATCGCCAGCCAGAGCAGGGTCAGGTGGGCGGCCAGCTTCTCGAGGGCGATGCGACGCTTGCCGAACGGGGCGGCCGCGACGAAGTCGAGGCTGCCGCGGCGCGCTTCGCCGGCGAGCGTCCCAGACAGGGCCATGATCGACCAGATGGCGGTGCCGAGGGCGAAGATCGCGCTGTACTTGAAGGTGACGTAGCCGCCGAGCGTGCCGACCTTCGCGCCGATGAGGTCGACGTTGCCGAACAGCCGCATCATCGACTCGGGGATGCTCCCGAAGAGCGCGTCGACCTCGAGCCGGGCGGCCGGCGTTGGGAAGATGTTCGACACCGCGGCACCCATGACGAGCGCCATCCCGCCGAGCAGGCCGGCCGCGATGATGAAGGCGAGGCGGGAGTCGCGGATCGTCTTGCCGTAGATGGAGCCGAAGCCGTAGAGCTTCCGGCGCAGAGGGATCGGCGGGAAGGCCGTCGCCCGCTCGGGGCTGCCTGCCTGGATCGCCATGTCAGCCCACCTCCACGGCTTCGCGGCCGTACTGGGCCAGGAACGTCTCCTCGAGGCTGGGCTCGCGGCTGACGAAGTCGAGCAGCTCGTAGCGGGCGGCCGCCTGCACGACCGGCGTGATCGCCCCGGCGACGCGCAGGCGCAGGACGTGGTCCTCGACGATCACCTCGCTGACGCCCGGCAGCGCCGCGAAGGCGGCCGCCGGGACCTCGCCCGCGAAGCGCAGCTCGACCTGGTGGTGGGCCAGGTCGCGCAGGTCGTCGACCGTGCCGACCTTGACCAGGAGGCCCTCGCGGATGATCCCCACCCGGTCGGCGGTCTTCTCCACCTCGGAGAGGATGTGGGAGGAGAGGAAGACCGTCGCCCCGTCGGCCACCGCCTCGCGGAGGACGCCGAAGAACGTCTGCTGGACGAGCGGGTCCAGGCCCGCCGTCGGCTCGTCGAGCAGGAGCAGCTCGGGGCGGTGCTGGAGGGCGATGACGAGGGCGACCTTCTGCTTGTTGCCCTTGCTGTACTCCTTGAACTTGCGCGACGGGTCGAGGTCGAAGCGCTCGACGAGGCCGGCCTGGTAGGCGGGGTCGACGCCGCCGCGCAGGTTGGCGAAGTACTCCAGGTGCTGGCCGCCGGTCAGGCGGTCGTAGAGGGCGAACTCGCCGGGCAGGTAGCCGATCCGGCGGTGGATCGCCACCGGGTCGGCGCTCGACTCGATGCCGAAGACGCGGGCCGACGCCCGAGGTCGGCCGGATCAG
Source organism: uncultured Chloroflexia bacterium (assembly GCA_963709605.1). Classification (GTDB taxonomy): domain Bacteria; phylum Chloroflexota; class Limnocylindria; order Limnocylindrales; family CSP1-4; genus CTSoil-043. Next base: position 426,844 of record CAVPWX010000020.1, read on the forward strand.
GTCGAGCAGGGTCCGGATCGTCGTCGTCTTGCCGGCGCCGTTCGGGCCCCAGGAAGCCGAAGATCTCGCCCTGGGCAACGGCGAGATCGACCTCGATGATCCCGCGGTGGCTGCCGTAGCTCTTGGTGAGCTTCTCGGTCTCGATGACGGCGGTCATGGGGGCTCCTTTCTCAGGCGAACCAGACCTGCATGGCGTGAGGGTCGACGAGGACGAACGAGCCGGCGCGAAGGCCGAGGATCCGCTCGATCGCTTCCTCGTAGGCGGCGATGCGCCGCTGGGCCGCGGTGAACGGGACCCGGCCGTCGAGGCGATCCATGAGGAGGCTGACGAGCGCCTCGCCCGAGCCGGAGAAGAAGGCGACGAGGATGACCGCGCTGTCGTCGGGCGACGACGGGTCGAACGTGCCCTCGGCCGCGCCCTGCCGGATGATCCGGGCGAAGAGCGGCACAAGGCGCTCGGCGCCGGCGCGGGCGACCCGGAAACGCACCAGATCGTTCTCCCGTCCGTGCCACGAGCGGATCAGGGCGAGGAGCAGGTCGCTGCGCTCCGTCTTCCACGCCCCGGCGGTCGAGAAGACCGCCTGGAGCTTGGCGGCCGCGGGCAGGTCGGGATCGGCGACGATCGGCTCGACGAGCGCCATCGCCGCGTCCGTCATGCGCTCGATGACTGCCTCGAGCAGCGACTCCTTCGAGCCGAAGTAGTGATAGAAGGCACCCTTCGACGCGTCGAGCTCGTCCAGGACGTCCTGGATGCTCATCTGCTCGTAGCCCTTCGTCCGGATGAGGCGCTCGGCGGCGTCGAGGAACGCCTCCCGGCGGATGGCGCGGCTCGTGGGGTTCAGCGTGCGTGCCACCGGCCTCTCGATAATCGGACCGACCGTCGGTCGGATTATACGCGGCGCCGGTCCCCCCGTCCCGGGCCGTTCGGCCCTGCCCAACGAGCCGTCGAGCGGGTGTACAATTCATCCGTCGATGAATTCCAGCGCCGCGGGGGCCGAGCCCTCCCTGGCGCGCAGGACGGAGGCTGTCATGACGGTCGCTCCCTCGGCATCCGGCCCGACCGCCGATGAGCTGCCGCCCGCGGCGATCCGGGCCACCGGCCTGGTCAAGGTCTTCGGCGCGATTCGGGCCGTCGACGACGTCAGCTTCGACCTCGCCCCCGGCCGGATCTACGGCCTGCTGGGGCCCAACGGCTCCGGCAAGACGACGCTGATCCGGCTCCTGACCGGCATGGCCCGGCCCACCGCCGGCCGGGCCGAGGTGCTGGGCACCCCGATGCCGTCGCGCCCGATCCTCGCCCGGATCGGCTACATGACCCAGGCGGACGGGGTCTACCCGACCCTGACCGTCGGCGAGAACGCCCGCTTCTTCGCGGCGGCGTACGGCGTCCGCGATCGGGCGAGCGTCCTCGAGGCCCTCCGCCTCGTCAACCTCGACGACCGCCTCGACGCCGTCGCCTCGACGCTCTCGGGGGGCCAGCGGCGCCGGCTCTCGCTCGCCTGCGCCCTGGTCCACCGGCCGCCGGTGCTCTTCCTCGACGAGCCGACGGTGGGGATCGATCCCCTCCTCCGGGCCGAGTTCTGGGCTCACTTCCGGGACCTCGCCGCCGCCGGGGCCACGATCGTCGTCTCCAGCCACGTCATGGACGAGGCGGACCGCTGCGACGAGCTCCTCTTCATCCGGACCGGGAAGGTGACCGCCCGGGGCAGCGGCGCCGAGATCCGGGCCCGGGCCGGCACCGCGAGCCTGGAGGACGCGTTCCTGCGTCTCGGCGGCGCCGTGGAGGCGACCCGATGAGCGGCCATCGCCTCTTCGCCTTCTTCCGCCGGGTGGCCCAGGAGATCCGCCGCGACCGCCGCTCGGTGGCGCTCCTCTTCGTCGTCCCGATCGTCATGACGGGGCTCGTCACGTTCATCGTCCGCGAGGGCGAGACGCCGGTCGTGAACGCCGCGGTCGTCAACGACGCCGGCGCGGCCGGGATCGGCGCGACGGCGGCGCTCGACGCCGCGCTGGCCGAGGACGGCGGGTCGGCCGAGGTCGTCGCCGACGAGGCGACGGCACGCGCGGCGCTCGAGGACGAGGCCGTCTCGCTCGTCATCTTCCTCCCGGCCGGCCTGGGCACGGCCGACCCCGGGACGGTGACGCTCCTCACCGACGGCCTCGACCCATCGGGGAGGCGACCCAGGTCGCCGCCGTCCAGCGGGCGATGCTCCGGGCCGTCGGCACGCTCACCGGTCGGCCGCTGCCGACGATCGAGCACACGACGCTCTACGGGGTGCCGAGCGACGACCCGATGGCCCCCTTCGCGCCGGCCATCCTCGCCTTCCTCGCCTACTTCTTCGTCTACATCCTGACCGGCATCAGCTTCCTCCGCGAGCGCGTCGGCGGCACCCTCGAGCGCCTCATGGCGACGCCGATCACGCGCGGCGAGGTCGTCCTCGGCTACACCCTGGGCTTCGGGCTCTTCGCCGCCCTCCAGGTCGGCCTGCTGCTCCTCTGGTCGCTCGGGACCGTCGAGGTGCCGGCGCTCGGGCCGCTGCCGGCGTTCTCGGTCGGCCTCGGGCTCGCCAATGCCGGCAACCCGCTCCTGGCCTATCTCGTCGTCGTCATCGCCGCCCTCGGCTCGGTGAGCCTCGGGATCTTCGTCTCCACGTTCGCCCGCACCGAGCTGCAGGTCGTCCAGTTCATCCCGATCGTCATCGTCCCCCAGTTCCTCCTGTCGGGCGTCCTCTTCCCCGTCAGCAGCCTGCCGGAGGTCCTCCAGCCGCTCGTCTGGCTCATGCCCATGACCTACGCCGCCGACGGCCTCCGCCAGGTCCTCATCGCCGGCGCCGACCTGGCGACGCCGGCGCTCCAGCTCGACCTCCTCGTGCTGACCGGCGTGGCGCTCTTCTTCGCCGGGATCGCGGCGCTCACGATCCGGCGCGAGGTCGCGTGAGCATGCCGGCCGGGCCCGGCCGGCAGCACGTCCGATCCGGGCGGACGGGGCGCCGGCCCGGCGCCAGCGACACCCGCGAGCGGATCCTCGCCGCGGCGCGCGCCGCGTTCGCCGAGGCCGGCTTCGACGGCGCGACGATCCGGGCGATCGCCGCCCGGGCCGGCGTGGACCCGGCCCTCGTCCATCACTACTTCGGGACCAAGCAGCGGCTCTTCGTCGCGGCGATGCAGCTGCCGGTGGACCCCGCGGCCGCCGCCCCCGTCCTCCTCGCAGGGGACCCGGCCAGCGTCGGGGCCCGGATCGTGCGCTTCGTGCTCGGCCTCTGGGACGATCCTGCGACGCGGCCGGTCATGCTCGGGATCGTCCGCTCGGCGGCGTCGGACCCCGTGGCGGCCGGGATGCTCCGGGCGATCCTCGCCGAGGGACCGTTCGCCGCGATCGTCCGCGCGGTCATGACCGAGGAGCCTTACGCGACACTCGTCGGGCCGCTCGGGCGGGCCGACGCCGAGCTGCGAGCGACGCTCGTCGGGAGCCAGCTCGTCGGCCTCCTCATGGCCCGCGCCGTCGTTGCGGTCGAGCCGCTGGCGTCGGCGCCGACGGAGGTCATCGTCGCGGCCGTCGGACCGACGATCCAGCGCTACCTCGTCGGGGACCTCGGCGACGAGTCGGGGGCGGCGGCCGGGGGCCCGGTCTGCCGCGGCTGCCGCGGCGGCGACCGGGCTCTGACCGGCGGTTGCGTCCGGGCGACGATCAGCGACCTGTCCCGGCACGGCTTCCGTCCGGCCTGCGGGCAAGGGGTGCGTCACAAAGTCCGGTCCGGGCCCCCCTCGGCGACGCGCTTGAGCGTCGCCAGCTCGGCCTCCAGGCGCGGCCCGAGTGCGCGGCGCTCCAGGCGCAGCACGGCGCGGCCGATTCGCGAGCGCCCCTGCAGGTGGACGGCGCAGACCACGCGCGTGCCGCCGGCAGCGGGCGCCAGCTCCCAGCGTCGCTCCCCGACGATCGCCGAGCCCGCGATGCCGAAGCGAAAGCGGCGTTCCGGTCGCGCCTCCAGGCTCTCCACCTGCGCGCTGATGGGAAGCGGCCCCAGCCGCAGGTGCGCGGTTCGCCGGGCGCCCGCGGCCGGCCAGTCGGGGCCGGCCGGGTCGAGGTCGAGGAGGCCGTCAATCGCCGCCGCGCGCGTAGGGTCGTGCAGGACGAGCCAGACGGCCGCAGGCGGCGCATCGACGAAGAGCCGCCGCTCGACGGCGTCGGCGGGGAGTCGCGGGGTGGCACGCCCGGCTGCCATGAACGGATTATCTCACCGGGTGATCCGGCGCCCGTCCGGCTCCCCCGCCGCGCCCGGCGACGAGCTCAGGCGAAGGCGTGCCGCTCCGGCTCCGCACCGGCGCAGGGGCTGCCCCGGCCGTAGACGACCTCGCCCGCGGTGACATCCGCGATCGTCCAGAAGACGGTCTTCACGGCCGCGTCGCCGCCCGGGGATCCCGTTGCAGCGCCGGGATGACGGCAGATCGAGTCGGGTGCCCCCTCGTGGTCGGCGAGCCAGGACCGCAGGACGGCGGGCGTGACGGCCTCCGGGGGGCCGGCCTCGGCGCCGGCGAGCAGCGCGCAGGCCCGCTCATACCGGGCGGCGGAGCGCCGGGCATACGCGGGGTCGCCCTCGTAGAGCACCATGGCCGGCTCGACGTAGTGGTTCGTGTGGGCCAGCGTCTCCCCCACCCCGAGCGTCCGCACGACGGCTGCGCAGGCGCTGCCCTCGACGTTGACGGCGCGCCCGTCGCGGTGGGCGAAGACCGTGTTGTAGCTGCTGGCGCGGTCGGGACGCAGGGCCATCGCGACCGCCTCGTCGAGCGTGGCGGCCGTCAGCTGCTCGCGGACCATCAGGAGCCGCGGGACGCCCACCCGCTCGTCGTTCGGGGAGAGCTCGTTCCCGGTGAGCGAGAGCCCGGCGTCGTTCCAGCCGACGCTGATCCAGGGACCGATCCCCAGCGAGAAGACGACCGGCTCGCCGGGGACGCGCCACTCGATCGCTACCACCCGTGCCTCGCTCGCCTCCTCGAGGTCGTTGTTGTGAGCGACCCACAGGTGGCCGTCGGCGGTGTGCGGGGGCCCGATGACGAGGTCGGAGCAGCGGCCCGGCACGGGCTCGCGCGTGCCGGCCTGCGACGGACGCACGGTCCAGATCTCCTCGACCGAGACCGCGAAGAGCGCCAGCGGATCGACACCGGCACCCTCGGCAGCCCCCTCGATCTCCTCCGCCAGCCAGGGCGTCGCCGCTCGAGTGGCGGCGCGATAGCGGGCGGCGAGCGCCAGCTGCTCGTCGCGGGTCCGGCCGGCAGGCAGGGCGGCCTCGAAGGCCACGGCTTCGCGGAGGACGGGGGCCGTGGCCGCCCCGACGGCGCGGCCCACCTCGCGGTGGGTGCCGGCGACCCGCACGAGCGGGATCCGCACGCCCATCGCGGCGGTCCGCTCCCCTAGATCCCGGCCCGGGCGGCGGGGAGCGGCGGCAGGCGCTTCTTCCCCCTGACCAGGAAGTGGTCGAACCAGCCGCGCACCTGGACCAGGTTCTCCACCCGCCGGTAGGGCGTCCCGGAGCGGGTCAGCTCGTGGCTCTCGTCGGGGACGCGCATCAGGCGGACCGGCCGCTTGAGCGTCCGCAGGACCGCGAACAGCGCCTCGGCCTGGCCGATCGGGCAGCGCAGGTCGTTCTCGGCGTGCTGGATGAGGAGCGGCGTCCGGATCCGGTCGGCGTAGGTGATGGGAGAGAGCTCGCGATAGAGGTCCGGCTTCTCCCAGGGCCGAGCCCCGAACTCGAGGACCCCGAAGACGCCCCCGGCGAGGTCGCCGGTCAGCATCAGGCTGGTCAGGTCGGTGACGCTGCGGCAGGTCATCGCGGCCGCGAAGCGGTCGCTGTGGCCGATGATCCAGTTCGTCAGGTAGCCGCCGTAGGAGCCGCCCGTCACCCCCAGCCGGGCCGGGTCGGCGACGCCGGCCGCCACCAGCGCCTCGACGTGGGCCATGACGTCGCGCATCGGGCCATCGCCCCAGTCGGGGAGGTTCGCGCTGTTGAACTCCTCCCCGTAGCCCTCGGACCCGCGGGGGTTCGTGTAGAGCACGCTGACCCCGGCGCCGGCGAGGACCTGGAACTCCCAGCACGGGGCCCAGCCGTAGAGGGTGTGCGGGCCGCCGTGGATCTGCAGGACCAGCGGCGCCGCCTCGCCCCGCTCCGCCGCGGCGGAACGGAGGAGCCAGCCCTGGACATCGCGCCCGTCCACGGTCTCCCAGCGCTCCTCCGGGACCCGGAGGTCCAGCTCGGCGAGGAGCGGGTCGTTGAAGGCAGTGACCCTGCGCAACGTCCGCGCGCGGAGCGACGCGGCCGTCGGGGCGCAGGTCGAGGACGTGGACGTCGGGCAGCGCCGTGGCCGCGGACCGGATCGCCGCCACGCGCGCCCCGCCGCCGGGCAGCGCGGCGACATCCCAGCCCGACAGGTAGTGGCGGTCGTCGGTCAGGCGCTCGACGGCACCGTCCACGAGCGCGATCCGCCACAGCTCGTAGGAGCCGCGGACCGGCGCCGTGAACAGGAGATGCCGCCCGTCGGGGGTGAGCCGGAGGCGGGGCGCCTCGCCCGGCGTGACGTCGCTGCCCATCGTCGCCGCGACCATGAGGTCGGTCGGGCCGGAGAGGTTGCGGCCGCCACCGGGATGCGCCTCGGAGCCGTCGGCGGCAAAGAGCCAGACGTCGGTCCGGGAGCCGCCGAGACGCGGCCAACGATGCCCGGCAACGGCAAGCGTCGTCCCGTCGGGCAGCCAGGCCGGGGTGCCGAAGGCGCAGCCGGCGCCGTCGGTGACGCGCGTGACCGCCCCGCTCGCCGACGTCGACGACGAAGACGTCGAACTGGTAGTCGAGGTCGTGGTCGCGGCCGCGCGAAGCCGAGAAGGCGATCCGCGTCCCGTCGGGCGACCAGGCCGGGCCCTCGTCGGTGGTCGGCCCGTCGGTGAGACGGCGGGCAGCACCGGTCTCGGCGTCGACGAGCCAGAGGTGGCCGACCTTGTCGTCGATGAAGCCGGGCCCGTTGAGCACCCCCTGCAGGCGGTCGAAGTACCGGTAGTCGGAGTGGGGCATCTCGCCCGGCTGCGGCGGCTTCGGCTTCCCCCGGGCCCGGCGATCCTCCTCGCGTGTGGCCCCGAAGGAGGTGGTCCGCACCACGAGGGAACGGCCGTCGGGCGACCACTCGAACGCGTCGACGCCACGCGGGAGGTCCGTCAGGCGCCGCGCCTCTCCGCCGGTCAGCGGCAGGAGGTGGACCTGCGTGCCGTCCTCGCGGTCCTGGGGCGCGCCCGGCTCCTCCTCGACGAGCGGGCGCCGGTCGGACAGGAAGGCGAGGGTGCGGCCGTCCGGCGAGAAGCGGGGCCGCGTGTCGTGGCGAGCGCCGATCGTCACCTGGCGCGCTCCGGCGTTCCCGTCGACGGGAACCAGCCACACCGCGTGCCGATAGCCGTCCCGGCCGGGGGCCACGACCTGGACGGTCATCGCGACCAGAGCCCCGTCGGGCGAGAGGTGGGGGTCGGTGGGGATCCTGAGCCTGTAGAGGTCCTCGGGGGTCGGCGGTCGAAGCATGGCCCCGAGTGTACGACCCTCCGCCCGGTGCGACGGGCCGTTCCGCCGTGGTCATGGCGCGCCCGCCGCGCGATGATGTGTCCCGAGCCCGCCGCCCGGCGGCTCGGCCTGCCCGCCCGGAGGAGCCCCGATGCGCATCCTTCTCGCCCTCGACGGCTCCCCGTCCGCCGACCGGGCGCGGGCGCTCGTCACCTCGCTCGCCTGGCCGCCGGGGACCACGATCCGTATCGTCGCCGCGCTCGACGTCGCCCCCGCGCTGTGGGGCGGGCCCTGGATCCCGGCCGTGCCCGTCGACGCCGACCAGATGGAGGACGAGGCCGTCGCCGAGCTGACCCGGGTCCTCCAGGAGGCCGGTCCGCCGCTGCAGTCCGCGGGCCTGACGGTGGAGGCCGAGCTCCTCCGCGGGCGCCCTTCGGCCGCCATCGTCGATGACGCGAGGCTGTGGGGGCCGGACCTCATCGTCGTCGGCAGTCGCGGCCACGGGCCGGTCGAGATCGCGGTGCTGGGCTCCGTCTCGGCGGCCGTTGTCGACCACGCCGCGTGCCCGGTCCTCGTCGCCCGCGGCGACCACGCCGCGCGGGTGATCCTCGCCGAGGACGGCTCCCCGGCCGGGATGGCCGCCCGGGACGTCGTGGCGACCTGGCCGGCCTTCGCGACGCTTCCGGTGCTGGTGGTCGGCGTCGTGGACGTCGCCGCGCCGTGGCGCTCGGGGATCGCGCCGACGATGTTCGCCGCCGCCATGGACGTCTACACGGAGATGCTCGCGAACGCCCGGAACACCCACCGCGAGATCGTGGCCGCCACGGAAGCGTACCTCCGGGCGGCCGGGCGGCAGGCGGACGGCGAGCTCCGGGAGGGCGACCCGTCGGACCAGCTTCGCCGCGCGGCCGGCGACCCGGCCGGCGACCTGCTCGTCGTCGGGTCCCGGGGCCACGTGGGGATCACCCGGCTCGTCATGGGCAGCGTGGCCCACTCGGTGCTGACCCACGCCCACTGCTCGGTGCTCGTCGTCAAGGGGTCGCACGAGGGCCACTGAACGGCCCGTCCGGCAGGGGCGCGTCCTGCGCCGCCGTGCGCGCCGGGGCCCGCCCGATCGGTCCTGCGATCGGTCCGGTGACGGCCACGCCCGGTGAGAGGGGCGATCCGTCGGAACCGCCGAGCGATCACGCTCGGCTGTCGCCACCGCGCGCGCAGGACCGATCACCCCGGGGAGCCGGGCTCCGACGTGCGCTTGATCGCCGGGACGCGCCCCGCCGTGCGCGCCGGGGCCCGCCCGATCGGTCCTGCGATCGGTCCGGTGACGGCCACGCCCGGTCAGAGGGGCGATCCGTCGGAACCGCCGAGCGATCACGCTCGGCTGTCGCCACCGCGCGCGCAGGACCGATCACCCCGGGGAGCCGGCCCGCCGGGCCCCGAGCCGGCCCGCCTGGCCTGCCCTGCCTCGGCCGGCGCCCCGGAGGCGGGCCGGCACCCGGCCCTGCCTCGGCCGGCGCCCCGGAGGCGGCCCGGCTCGGAGGCGGCCCTGCCTCGGCCGGCGCTTCGGCAACCCTGCCCGCCGTGGCGGCGGCCCACTCGCGGCCGGAGCCGCCGTCAGCGGCTGCGGGCCGCCCGGACCACCCCGCCGACGCTCGGTCGCTGCCCGTAGAGGAGGACGCCGGCCGCGTAGATCCGGGCCGCGACCAGGAGGGCGATAAGGATCGCCGCGACCAGGAGGCCGATCGCGAGCGCCAGCTCCCACGGCTCCACCCATCCGACGACGAGGCGCGTCAGCATCAGGTAGGGGCTGAAGAAGGGCAGCCAGGAGAGCGGGGCCACCCACGGCGCGGCAGGGTTGGTCGAGGCGAAGAAGGCGGCGAAGTACGCCGCGAACGAGAGCATCAGCATCGGGAGGGCCACCTGCTGGACGTCCTCCTGGCGGCTCACCAGCGAGCCCGCCGCGGCGTAGACGAGCGCGGTCAGGACGAACCCGAGGAGGAAGAAGACGACGAAGGCGGCCAGGATACCGGGTGTCAGCCCGGCGAGGGGCGTGCCGTCGCCGGCCTCGCCCAGCACCAGGCGGGCCAGCGGCCCCTGGAGGGCCACCACCGCGGCCGCGGGCAGCACGATGGCGGCCAGCTGGGTCAGGCCGGCGCCCCCGACGCCCACCACCTTGCCGGCCAGCATCTCCCCGGGGGTCGCGGCATTCAGCATCACCTCCATGACGCGGCTCGACTTCTCCTCGGCGACGCTCGTCGCGACCCACATCCCGTAGGTCACCGAGGTGACGAAGACGAGGATGACGAGGATCGTGGCGAGGATCTGGTTGCCCGCGGCGTCGAGCTCCGAGCCTCCCGGCCTGTCGCCCGGGATGGCGTCGGTCACCACGAACTCGCCGATCAGCCCCTTTGCCTCGTCGGCCCGGATGCTCGCCGCGACGGCGACCGCCACGAGCCGGAACAGGATCGCCTGCCGGCCGGCCGGGTTCCCGGTGACGTATTCGAAGTCGAGCCGCTCCTCGGCCCCGATCGTCACGACGAGCAGGCCGTCGAGCGTCCCGGCGGCGACCTCGGCGCGGGCCTCCGGCACGTCCGCCGGGTCGACGAGGATGAACTCGTAGATCGGGCTGGCCGTCGGGTCGAGGCCGGCGCCTTCGTTGAGGACGATCTCCAGCGAGCGAAGCGTCAGGTCGGCGGTCCGGGCGTCGGGCGCGCTGGCCGCGATCCGGACGACGGACTCGCGCTCGAGGACGCGGATGGCCAGCGGGGCGAGCGCGGCGGCAGTGGCCACCACCGCGAGGACGAGCGTGGAGATCGCGAAGGCCCGGCTCCGGACGCGGACGCCGTACTCGCGCCCGGCCACGAGACGGGCGTTGCGCACGAAGACGGAGCCGGGGTCGCTGCGACGCACGGGCGAAGTCTGCCGGAACCTGCCTTCCGGCGCCGCCCGTACAATCCGGGCATGACCTCCAGCTACCTCCGGGGCGACGACGTGACGGCGCCGCTGCGCATCCACGCCGATCGCGAGGCGCGGACCCTCCGCATCGACTGGGCCGACGGCCACGTCTCCACATACGGCTTCGACCTCCTCCGCTGGCTATGCCCCTGCGCCTACTGCCGCGGCGAGGCCGGGCTCCCGGGCTGGCTGGACTCGAACCCCACCCTCACGGCCAAGCAGACGCGGCTCGTCTCGATCGAGCCGGTCGGCGGGTACGCGATCGCGCCGTCGTGGGGTGACGGGCACCACACCGGCTTCTACACGTACACCGCGCTGCGCGCCCACTGCCCCTGCCCAGCCTGCGTCGCCGCCCGAACTGCCGGCGGGCATCCCGATCCGGGCCGCCCGTCCGCCTGACATCGGTCGATCCGGCCCTCGGGGCCGGGGCGCGAGCGTGCTACGATCGCCGGCCGGACCGAATCGCGCCGCCGGCGCCCGACGGTCCCCCAGGATCGCCGACACGCCCGCATGACCACCCTCCGCGCGCGCCCCCGCCGCCCCGGACGCCGCCGTCCGGCGGGGGTTCCCTACATCAACCGGGAGCTCTCCTGGCTCGACTTCAACGCGCGCGTCCTGCACGAGGCCCGCGACGAGCGGAACCCGCTCCTGGAGCGGGCGAAGTTCCTCGCCATCTTCGCCTCGAACCTCGACGAGTTCTTCCAGGTCCGCGTCTCGGGCCTCATGGAGCAGGTGGCCGCGGGGAGCGGCAGGCGATCCTCGGACGGGCGCACCGCGGCCGAGCAGCTCGTCGCCATCCGCGACCGCGTCCAGGACCTGGTCAACGAGCACAGCCGCCTCTTCGGGCAGGTCCGGGCGGGCCTCGCCGGGCACGGCATCTCCATCGTGGACCACGCCGCAGTCCCAGAGCATCACGCCCGCCTCCGGGAGCGCTACCTGGAGGAGATCTTCCCCGTCCTGACGCCGCTCGCCGTGGCGTCCGGCCATCCGTTCCCCTACATCAGCACCCTGAGCCTCTCCCTGGCGATCACCGTGGCCGACCCGGTGACGGACGAGGAGCGCTTCGCGCGAGTCAAGGTCCCACCCATCCTGCCCCGCCTCGTCGAGGCCGAGGCCCACATGTTCGTCCCCCTCGAGCAGGTGATCGCGGCGAACCTCGACGCGCTCTTCCCGGGCATGCAGATCGTCCAGGCCCACATGTTCCGGGTCACCCGCGACGCCGACTTCGACATCGAGGAGGACGAGGCGGGCGACCTCCTCCTGGCGATCGAGCAGGAGCTCCGCCGCCGTCGCTTCGGCTCTGCCGTCCGCCTCGAGGTCGAGGAGGGGATGCCAGCCGGGATGCGCGACTTCCTTCTGACCGGGATCGGCCTCGGCGCAGCCGACCTCTTCGAAGTCCCCGACATGCTGGACCTCACCTGCCTCTGGCAGATCGCGACGCTCGAGGTGCCGGAGCTGCGCGATCCGCCGTGGACCCCGGTCGTGCCGCCGCGCCTGATCCCGGTCGACGAGGGTGAGCCCGTCGATGTCTTCGCCGCGATCCGCCAGGGCGACCTCCTCGTCCACCATCCGTACGAGTCGTTCACCGCGTCGGTCGAGCGCTTCATCACCCAGGCGGCCGACGACCCGGATGTGCTGTCGATCAAGCAGACGCTCTATCGCACGTCCGGCGACTCGCCGGTCGTCCGCGACCTGATCCGGGCCGCCGAGCAGGGCAAGCAGGTCGTGGTGCTCGTGGAGATCAAGGCCCGCTTCGACGAGGAGGCCAACATCGTCTGGGCCCGCAAGCTGGAGCAGGCGGGCGCCCACGTCGTGTACGGGCTGGTCGGCCTCAAGACCCACAGCAAGGTGGCCCTCGTGGTCCGCCGCGAGGGCTCCGGGCTGCGGCGCTATCTCCACCTCGGAACCGGCAACTACAACCCCAAGACGGCGCGCCTCTACACGGACCTCGGCCTCCTCACCTGCCGGCCGGAGCTCGGCGCCGACGCGACCGACCTCTTCAACTTCCTCACCGGGCTCTCGCGCCAGCAGGGGTTCCGGCGCCTCCTCGTCGCGCCCGACACGCTGCGGCCCCGGATCCGCGACCTCATCGCCCGCGAGGCGGACCACGCCCGGGCCGGCCGGCCCGCCCGCATCGTGGTCAAGGTCAACGCCCTCGTCGACCCCGAGATGGTCGAGCACCTCTACGACGCCAACGATGCGGGGGTCGAGATCGAGTGCATCGTCCGGGGCGCCTGCAGCCTCAACCCCGGCCTCCCGGGCCGGTCGGAGCGCATCCGCGTCCGCTCGATCATCGGCGAGTTCCTGGAGCACAGCCGCATCTTCGGCTTCGCCAACGGCGGCCGGCAGGAGTGGTACACCGGGTCCGCGGACCTCATGGAGCGCAACCTCGACCGGCGGATCGAGGTGGTCTTCCCGGTCGAGGACCTGGCCGCCCAGGCGCGGATCGAGGAGATCATCGCGGTCCTGCTGGCAGACGACCGCCGCTCCTGGCAGCTCGGCACCGACGCGACCTGGCGCCGGACGGAGGAGATCCTCCGGGCGCCCGGCTCGACCGACACGTTCGTGACCCTCAAGGAACGGGCCATCGCCGCCGCCGCCGTCGCCGTGGAGATCGCGCCGGAGGGGCCGCCGACCGCGTCGATGGACCCGCGGGCCTAGGAGATTCGATGACGATCGGGACCGTGGAGGTGGAGCTCAAGTACCGGGTCGCCAGCGCGACAGCGGCCGCGCGCTTCGCGGCCGCGCGCTCGCTCGGGCCGTTCCGGGTCGCCGGGCGCGCCCGGCAGGTCCAGATCGAGGATCGCTACCTCGACACGTCCGACGGCGCGCTCGGCCGGGCGGGCTACGCCGCCCGCCTCCGGCGCGGCCCCTCGATGACCGTCATCTCCGTCAAGTCGACCACCCCGGCGGCCACGGCGCTCCACCGCCGCGAGGAGCTCGAGGGGCCGGCCGACCTCTCGCTCGACCCGCACGCCTGGCCCTCGTCCCCCGCCCGGTCGCTGATCCTCGAGCATGCCGGAGAGGCGCCGCTCATCGAGCTCGTGACCGTGCGCCAGCTGCGCCGGACGCGGATCCTCGCCGACGAGGCGAGCGAGGTGGAGCTCTCGCTCGACGAGGTCGCGGTGGTCGCGGCGGGCCGGGTCCTCGATCGCTTCCTGGAGCTCGAGGTGGAGCTCCGCCGCGGACCGTCGGACGGGCTCGAGGCGCTCGCGTCCGTGCTGGCCGGCGATCCCGACCTGGTGCCGGAGACCGCATCGAAGCTCGAGCGGGCACTCGCCGTCGTCGGCACCGGCCCGCGACCGCGCGGCCGGCCGCGCGCCGCGCCCCAGGCGATGCCCGAGCTCGGGCCCGATGTCGCGGCGCCGGCCGGGGCCGGCCCCTCGAACGGGCCGGCGGGCGAAGAGCCCGGGGCGCCCGGGCCGGCGGCCGCGCCCAGGGCGCCCGGGCCCGTGAGCGAACCCCCCGTGATCCCGGCGCCGGGGCCGCCGCCGGCGGCGACAGAGGCCCAGCCGGCGGCGCCGGAGACCCCGCCCGAGCCGCCCGTCGCGCCTCGGCTGGCGGTCGGGAAGTCGCCGGGCGTCACCGCCGACGATGTCCTCGCCGAAGCCGGCCGCAAGGTCGTCCGCTTCCACTTCGCCCGGATGCTGGCCCGCGAGGCCGGCACGCGATCGGGGAAGGCGATCGAGGAGCTCCACGGGATGCGCGTGGCCACCCGCCGGATGCGCGCGGCGTGGCGCGTGTTCGGCGACGGCTTCCGCGCCGACCGCACGCGCCGGCTCCGCGGCCGGCTGCGGGTCCTGGCCGGGCGCCTCGGCGCGGTCCGCGACCTCGACGTCCTCATCGAGGCGGCGGCCGCCCACCAGGGCTCCCTCTCCCCCCGGGAGGCGAGGTCCTTCGAGCCGCTCCTCGCTGCGTGGCGCGAGGAGCGCGAGGTCGCCCGGGTCGTGCTCCTCCGCGAGCTCGACAGCACGGCCTACGAGCGCCTGGTGGAGGACTACCGGGTCTTCGTCGCGACGGAGGGTGCGGCCGCGCTCGTGCCCGCCACCCCGGTGGCCCCGCACCGGGTCCGCGACACCGCCGCGTCGCGGATCTGGCTCGCCTACGAGCAGGTGCGCGCCTACGAGTCGGTGCTCCGCTGGGCGGACATCGAGACGGTCCACCAGCTCCGCATCGCCGCCAAGTGGCTGCGCTACACCCTCGAGTTCTTCCGCGAGGTGCTCGGGCCGGAAGTCGACGTCCTGATCCCCCGCGTCGTCGCCCTCCAGGACCACCTCGGCTGGCTCCACGACGCCGACGTGACGATCGCCCTCACCCGCCAATTCCTCGTCGCCAACGCCGGGACCCTCTCCCGTGACGAGACGCAGGCGATCGGGGCGTACCTGACACTCGAGGAGCGGGAGCTGGCAAGGCTTCGCCGCACGATGGGCGTGCCCTGGCGGGCCGTCAGCGGCGCCCCGTTCCGGCGCCTTCTGGGGAGGGCGGTCGCCGCCCTCTGACGCCCGGGGCAATCGTCCGGCGGTCGTGGCCCGGGTCGTCGGCCGCGTCGTCGGCCGCGTCGACCCTGTGCCGCGCGGCGGTGCCGGAGGGCGGACCTCGCCGTCAGCCCGCCCAGCCGTGGGCGAGATCGTCGAGGCGGTCGCGCCACCCGCGACCGGCGCGGGCGAGGGCCAGGACGACGCCCTCCCGGATCCCCTCCTCCACCGCCTCGACGCGGGCCACCCCGTAGTGGGCCATGAGAGCCTCCAGGATCGCGGCGCCTGCGGGAAGGATCCGGGCCCGGGTCGCGCGGATCCCGAACCGGTCGGCGACCGTCGCCGCCGGGGCCGCCGCCAGCGTCCGTCGCGCGGTCGCCAGCCGGCGGGGCGTGAGGACCCGGTCGTGTCGCGCCGCGGGGACGATCTTGACGAGGTTGGACGAGGTGCCCCCCACGGCCAGGATCAGGGCCGGGCTGCCCGGCGGGGCACCGCGAAGGTGGGTCCGGGCCGCCGTCCGCAGAGCAGCCATCTCGTCGCGCGTCGGCGGATCGTGGGCCACGAGCTCCCGGGTGAGCGACGCGCCGCCGATGGCCAGGGCGCCCGCCCGGGCGCGCGCCCTTGGCTCGACGACGACCACCTCGCTGCTGCCCCCGCCGATGTCGACCACGGCGAGGGGCACCTCGACCGGGCGGCCGGCCGTCGCACCGAGCAGGTTGAGAAGGCCCTCCTCCGCGTGGTCCAGGACATGGAGCGGGACGCCGGTGGCGGCCTCGACCGCGACCACCACGGCCCGGGCATCGGCGGCCTGCCGGAGGGGTTGCGTCGCCACGAACGCGATGTCCCGGGCGCCGAGGCCGCGCGCGGTCGTCGCGCACCGGACGAGCTCGCCGACCAGGTCCCCGCGAAACGGCTCCGGGATCGCGCCGTGGGACGCTACGACGTCACCGAGATCGAGGATCGCGGATTCGTCGACGAGCGGCTCCAGGCGGTGCGCCTCGCACGTCCGCGACGAGGAGATGGACGGAGTTGGCGCCGACGTCGACCGCCGCGAAGACGGCCCGCCGGGAGGGCTGGCTCAGCGGTCGGCCGGCGCAGGGCGCGGAGCCCGGCGGGTGCGCGTGGTCGCGGGCTTGGCCGGGGTCGCCTTTGCGGCCGGGGTCGCCGTGCCGGCGACCGGTGCGCGTTCCACCGGCGTCTCCCCGAGGACCTCGGCCAGCGCGGCGCGCAGGACCGCCACCTCGAGCTGCGCCGCCTCGAGGCGGGACGCGGCCTTCGCTTCGCGCTTCAGGCCGGCCGCCAACGCCATCTCCAGCCGCTCCGCGCGGCGATCTGGCGGCGGTCCGGCGGCCTTCCTCTTCCGCTTCGAGCGCGTCCCCTTCGCCATCGTCGCCTCGTCCTTCCCGGTTCCGTGCCGACCCACCGGCCTGTACCCGACAGTCTGCCATCCCCGCCGCGCGAGCGACACGCCCCGCGACTCGCGGACTGCGACCCGCCACCCCGGCCACGCGCGACGCCGGGTGATCCCGGGTCGTTAACAGAGCGTTGACCGGGCGCAAACCGGTGGTTCATCGCCCCTGTCGACGCTGAGGACGTATTTCGGAATGTCCGCCGCCGCAGGCGCGTCGAGCCGCGCCCGGCGGCAGCCCAGGAGGAAGCACCTCGTGACCATCGCATCCCCGAAGCGCATCGGCGCCCTTGCGCTCATGGCGGCCTTCGCCGTCGCGGCCTGCGGCGGCGGCGCCACGCCCGCCCCGGCCCGGCGCCGGGCTCCGGGCCACGCACCGAGCACGGCAGCGGCCTCCGGCTCGATCGTCGTCTCCGGCAGCTCCACCGTCGAGCCGATCTCGACCGGCGTCGCCGAGCTGTTCAGGAGGCGAACCCCGAGTGCAACTACCAGATCGAGGGTCCTGGCACCGGCGACGGCTTCGCCCGCTTCTGCAACGGCGAGACCGACATCTCCGACGCCTCGCGCGCCATCAAGGACGAAGAGGCGGAGAATGCGAGGCGGCCGGCATCGAGTACGTCGAGCTGAAGATCGCCTACGACGGCATGTCGGTCATGACGAACCCGACAACGACGGCGATCGCCTGCCTCAGCTTCGCCGACATCTACGCCCTCGTCGGCCCCGAGTCGACCGGCTTCACGAAGTGGTCGGACGGCGCGGCGATCGCCAAGGAGCTGGGCTCGACACAGCCCTCCCCGACGCCGACCTCGTGATCGCGGGCCCCGGCGAGGAGTCCGGCACGTACGACTGATTCGTGGAGCTCGTGATCGCCAAGACCGCCGAGTCGCGCGGCCAGGAGGCCCAGACCCGGCCGCGACTACACCAGCTCGGCCAACGACAACATCATCATCGAGGGCATCAGCGGCAACCCGACCTCGCTCGGATGGGTCGGCCTCGCGTTCGCCGAGGAGAACGCCGGACACGGTCCGCGAGATCCCGATCAGCAAGGACGCCAACGGGACCTGCGTCGAGCCCAACGCCGAGACGGTCTCCGACGGCAGTTACCCGATCTCCCGGCCCCTCTTCATCTACGTGAACAAGGCGAAGGCCGAGGCGAACCCGGCCGTCGCCGCCTACGTCGACTTCTACCTCGCCGAGGGAACGATCGCCAAGGTCCTCGAGACCGTCCCCTACGTGAACCTTCCCGCCGAGGAGCTCGCCGCGACGCGGGCCGCCTGGGACGCGCGCTAGCCGCTCTCCTCTTGCGCGACGCCGGCCGGGTCGGCTCGGAGACCCGGCCGGCGTCGCGCACGCCGCTAGACTCCGCACTCGGGAGGGTTCTCGTCGATGGCCACCGCAACTGCGCCGGGCGCTCCGGGCGCGCCGAGCGCGCTGGTCGGCAGCCGCGCCCGCCGCGCCCGCGAGGCCTGGATCGGCCGCGCTCTTCTTCGCCGCCGCCCTCGTCTCGGTCATCATCACCGCCTTCATCATCCTCACGGTCTTCGAGCAGGCGGTCGAGTTCCTCCTCAAGATCGACCTCTCGCAGCTGGTCGCGCCGGGCTGGTTCCCGCGCCGCGGCATGTTCGACATCGCGACGCTCTTCGTCGGCACGCTGCATCGTGACCGCGATCGCGATGCTCATCGCCGGCGCCGATCGGCATCCTCTCGGCGATCTACCTCTCGGAGTACGCGAGCCCGCGGGTCCGGGGCACGGTCAAGCCGATCCTCGAGATCCTCGCCGGCATCCCCAGCGTCGTCCTCGGCTTCTTCGCCCTCACGTTCATCAACCCGACGATCGTCCAGACGCTCGTCCCGGGCGCGAAGGGCTTCAACCTCGCGGCGGCCGCGATCGCGGTGGGCATCCTGACGATCCCCCTCGTGGCGACGATCTCCGAGGACTCGATGAAGGCGGTCCCCCAGTCGCTGCGCGAGGCCTCCTACGGCCTCGGCGCGCGCCGGGTGACGACCGCGACCCGCGTCGTCCTCCCGGCCGCCGTCTCCGGCATCGTGGCCGCGCTCATCCTGGGCGTCTCGCCGGGCCGTCGGCGAGACGATGGTCGTGGCGATCGCGGCCGGCGCCTCGGGCGGCTCGCTCTTCTCCGTCGAACCCCTTCGAGCCCGGCCAGACGATGACGGCGGCGATGGCCGCGCTGGCCACCGGCTCGGACCAGGTCGCCGGCGACAACGCCGCGTTCCAGAGCCTCTTCTTCGTGGGGCTCCTGCTCTTCGTCATCACGCTCGCTCCTGAACGTGATCGGCGACGCCTTCGTGCGGCGCGTCCGCCAGGCGTACTGAGGCCCGCGAATGGCCACCTCCCCGAACCCCTCCGTCACCACGATCGCCGTCCAGCGCGCCCTCGCCGGCCACGGGCCGGACTGGCGCGGGCTGATCTTCGCCCTGCTGCTGCTCGGCTCCATCATCGCCACCCTGGCGATCCTGATCTTCCTGCTCATCGACCAGCTCTCCCGCGGCCTGCCGGTCTACCAGGAGCGCGGCCTCGACTTCCTCACGTCCGGCCTCTCGTCGAACCCCGCCAACGCCGGCATCGGCCAGGGGATCCTGGGCTCCATCCTCATCGGGATCCTCGTGAGCCTGTTCTGCTTCCCGCTCGGAATCCTCACCGCCGTCTACATCGAGGAGTACGCCCCCGACAACCGGCTGACGCGATTCATCAACATCAACATCCGGAACCTCGCCGGCGTCCCCTCCATCGTCTACGGCCTCCTGGGCCTGACCGTCTTCGTGGCCTTCTTCGCGTTCCTCGGGTTCCCCAACAACGGGCGCAACATCATCGCCGGGGCGATGACCCTCACCGCGCTCATCCTTCCCATCGTCATCATCACCTCGGCCGAAGCGCTGCGGGCCGTGCCGCGAACGCTGCGCGAGGGCGGCTACGGCGTCGGCGCGTCGCGCTGGCAGGTGACCAGCCGGCTCGTCCTCCCGGCCGCGCGCTCCGGCATCCTGACCGGCACGATCCTCGCCCTCGCCCGCGCCCTCGGCGAGACCGCCCCGCTCCTGCTCGCCGGGGCGATCCTCGGCACCTTCTCGAGCCAGGGCGGGCTGGAGAGCCTCCTCACGGGCCCGTACACGGTCCTCCCGATGACCGTCTACGACTGGGCCCGCAAGCCCCAGGAGGAGTTCCGCGCGCTGACCTCGGCGGCCATCATCGCCCTCCTCGTCATCACCCTCTTCTTCAACACCCTGGCCATCCTTCTCCGCAACCGGTACCAGAAGCAGTGGTAGAGAACGACCGTCCACCCGAGGGGGATCCCGTGACCACCGACACCCAGCCGGCCCCCAGCCGGGACGTCCGGATCGGCGCCGACGCGATCGCGGCCGGCGCGAACTCGGCGCTCGACGAGGAGATGGCGTCCCTCCCCACGGCCGTCTCCCTGCGCAACGTCCACCTCCACTACGGCTCGTTCCGGGCCGTGAAGGACGTGACGATCGACATTCCCGAAGAACCGGATCACCGCCCTCATCGGGCCGTCCGGCTGCGGCAAGTCGACGCTCCTCCGCTCGATCAACCGGATGAACGACCTCATCCCGAGCGCCCGCGTCGAGGGCGAGATCCTCTTCCACGGCGAGAACCTCTACGCCGACTACGTCGACCCGGTCGAGGTCCGGCGGAGGATCGGGATGGTCTTCCAGAAGGCGAACCCGTTCCCCAAGTCGATCTACGACAACATCGCCTTCGGCCCCCGGATCACCGGCTGGAAGGGCGACATGGACCAGCTCGTCGAGGCGTGCCTGCGGCGGGCGGCGCTCTGGAACGAGGTGCAGGGACAAGCTCGGCGATTCGGGCCTCGCCCTCTCGGGCGGCCAGCAGCAGCGCCTCTGCATCGCCCGGGCGATCGCGACCGAGCCGGACATGATCCTCATGGACGAGCCCTGCTCCGCCCTGGACCCGCGCTCCACGCTCCAGATCGAGGAGCTCATGGCGGAGCTCAAGGAGAAGTACACGATCGTCATCGTGACCCACAACATGCAGCAGGCGGCACGGGCATCCGACTTCACCGTCTTTCTCAACATGGACGATGATCGGGCCGGCTACATCGTGGAGCAGGGTCCGACGGCCCAGATCTTCACCAACCCGAAGAACCAGATGACCGAGGATTACGTTTCCGGGCGCTTCGGCTGAGCGGGAGGAGAGAGCACGTGACCGAGCGAGATCCCCAGCAGGAGCCGGTGCTCGACCGCCAGGTCGAGGAGATCCTGCGCGGGGTCGAGGGCGACATCCCCGAACCCGTGGTTGCGCTGCCCCGCAGGCCCCTCGACCGCGAGGAGCGGACGATCAAGGATGTTCTCCTCCGGATGGGCAGCATCATCGAGGAGCGGATCCGCCTCACTGTGGAGGCGCTCGAGACGCACGACGACGCGAAGGCGCTCGCCGTCATCGAGGGCGACGAGGAGATCAACGCCCTCCAGGTCCAGGCGATGGATCACGTGGTCCTGGCGATCGCCACCCAGCAGCCGGTGGCCCGCGACCTGCGCTTCCTCCTCGCGCTCGACCGGATCGGCGCCGAGCTGGAGCGGATCGGCGACTCGGTCGCGAACGTCGCCAAGCGGGCCCGCGAGCTCGCCCCGGTGCCGCCCCTGGAGGGCCACCTGGCGATCCCCGAGATGGGGCGCATCGCCGCCCAGTTCCTCGCCGACACCATGCGGGCGCTGGTCGACAGCGATGCCGCGGCGGCCCGCGAGGTGGCGACCCACGACGACGACATCGACGCCCTCTACCACCGCTGCGTCGACCGCCTGGTCGAGCTCGCCAAGGCCGACCCCGACAACGTCGAGCGGGCGATGAAGCTCCTCATCGCCGCCCGCTACATGGAGCGGGTCGGCGACCACATCACGAACATCGCGGAGGACGTCGTCTTCGTCTCCTCGGGCCAGCGCGAGGACCTCAACCCGTGACGGGGGCCGCGCGGGTGCTGGTCGTCTGCACCGGCAACGCCGCGCGGAGCCAGATGGCCGAGGCGTTCCTCTCCCGCGAGGGGGTCGCCGCGGCATCGGCCGGGACGCACCCGGCCGGCGTCCACCCGCTCACCGTCGCCGTCCTCGCCGAGGTCGGCATCGACTGGTCCGGGGCCCATTCCAAGGGGATCGGCGAGATGCTCGACGGGCCCTGGGACCTCGTCCTGACCGTCTGCGACGATGCCCGCGAGGCGTGCCCCGTCGTGCCCGGGGCACGGCGGACCGCCCACGAGGGGTTCCCGGACCCGGCCGCGGCGACGGGCACCGAGGAGGATCGGCTCGCCGCGTTCCGGGCCGCCCGCGACGCGATCGCCGCCCGGATGACGACCCTCGCGGCGGACCTCCGCGCCGAACGGGAACCCGCCGGATGAGCCGCGACCTGCCGGGTCTCGTCGAGCTCTGCCTCCTGCGCCACGCCCACGCGGGCGACAGCACCACGTGGGAGGAGGCCGACGAGCTGCGCCCCCTGACCGAGAAGGGCCGGCGCCAGGCGGAGCGCCTCGCCCGGCAACTGGCGGGGGCCGGCTTCGCCCCGGACGTCGTCCTGGCCTCGCCGCTCGTCCGCGCGCGCGAGACGGCCGAGATCGTGGCCGAGATCCTCCGGGCTCCCCTGCGGATCGATCCCCGGCTCGGCGAGATGCTCGACATGGCTTCCGTCGAGGAGATGCTCGCCGACGCCGGCGATCCGCGGCGCCCGGTGCTCGTCGGGCACGACCCCGACTTCTCCGAGCTGGCCTCGGAGCTCGTCGGGGCGCCGATCGCCATGCGCAAGGGAACCCTCGCCCGGATCGACGTCGAACGCCCGCTCGAGCCCGGCGGCGGCGAGCTGCGCTGGCTCCTGCCCCCGGACCTGCTCAGGGGCTAGCCTCCGGGGCGTCCCGGGGCGAGACGTCAGCAGCCGGCCGGCGCCGCGAGGTTCCCGTAATCGGTGCCCAGGGCGGCACTCACCTCCAGGGCGACCGCGGGCAGGTAGGTCTTCACCTCGTTGGTGGCCCGCAGGTGGGCCATGATCACGTCGTTGGCCCGCACCGCCGCCTGGCACAGGCGGAGCCGGTCGACCTGCTCCTGGCTCGGGGCAAGGCCCGACTGCTGGACGCGCGCCACGCTGCCCTGCTGCTCGCGGAGATCGGCCATCAAGCCTTGCGCCGCTGGGTCGTTCTCGAAGGCCTCGGCGGCGGCGCGGGAGGCGGCGACGGCGGGTGCCTGCAGGAGGGCCCGGCCGAACGCGACGGCCGCATCCTGGAGCTCTGTGCTGAGCATCGTGTTCTCCCCTCAGCCGCAGCAGCCGCCGGCGGAGCGGCAGTTGGCGGCGAAGTCGATCCCGATCTGGGCGCTGACGACCGCGGCCGTCTCGCGACACACGCTCTGGAACGCGGCCGTGGCCGCGACGTACGCCGTGACGGACGGGACCGCGTACGTGGCCTGCTGGAGGCGCTCCAGCTCAACGCGCTGGGCATCGGGGAGGACCCCCATCATCAGCTCCACGCGGAGCTCGGCCTGGCGCAACTGGAATGCCTCGATCGCCGATGTCGCGGCGGGATCCTTCGAGAGCGCCCGGTCGGCCGCCATGAGGGCGGTGAACTCGGGGCTGGCGCGGAGGGTCGCACCGAAGGCGCCGGCCGCCGAGAGCGCCTCGGCCTCCGCCGCCCGGGTGGCGGCCGCGCGATCGGCCGGGTCGAGTGTCGTTGGGTGGAGCATCGGGTCAGGCCTCCGTTCAGGCGACGAGCGCGGTGGGGGCGAGGGTTCGCTCGAGGAGCTCGGTCAGCCGGTCGAGGCCCATGACCTCGCCGTCGAGCAGGGGCACCTCGAGGACCGGGACCGAGAAGCGCTGCTCGATGTCGGCGAGGTATGACTGCTGCATGTTCCAGCGCGCCCGCGAGTACGGCGTCTGCAGGGCATCGTCGGGCAGGACCATGTTGGCGACGACGAGTCCCAACGGGATCCCGAGCGATTCCAGCTCGGCGATGGCGCGCGTTGCCTCGACGATCGGCGTTGCCTCCGGGTACATCACGAAGGCGAACGTGCTCTCGGCCGGGTCGCGCATCATCTCGATGACCCGGCTGAACTGGGCCTTCGCGACGTCGTCGGCGGCGGCCGTGTCGACCGAGGCGAAGACCTTGATGTCGATCTGGCGGCTCCAGTCGATGGGGAGCTCGAGCAGCCGCAGGGTGTGGCCCGTCGGCGCCGTGTCGAAGACGGTGACGTCGAACGCGTCGCGGCTGGCCAGCTCGATGAACTGGTCGAACGCCGCCATCTCCTCGGTGCACGGCGAGTCGAGCTCCTCGCGCATCGCGGCGATCGAGGCCGGGCTCCGGCCGCGCGCGACCGCGTCGGCAATGATCCGATCGGTGTAGGCGATGGCCGCGGCCTTGGCGTCGACGCGGGCCGCCCAGAGGCCGTCCACGCCGTCCACCGGCGCGGGCTCCGTCCCGACCGTCGCGCCGAGGACCTGCCCGATGTGGGCCGCGGGATCGGTCGTCACCAGGAGGGTGCGATGACCCTGGCGCGCCGACCAGAGGGCGGTGGCGCAGGACGCGACCGTCTTGCCGACGCCGCCCTTGCCGGCAAAGAAGATCGTCCGAGGGCTCCCGTTCGGCAGGAGCGCCGCCGCCACGGCCGCCTCGTCGTCGCGCGTCGCCCGCGTCGACCCGCGGTCCGCATGGCCGAAGGCCGGCCTCGTGGCGTGCTCGTCGGCGAGGAGCGGGACCAGGGCCCGCAGCCGCGCGATCCCGCGGACCTCGCCGTCGAGGAGCGGGACGCGCCGGGTCGGCATCGGCAGCTGGCGCGCGATCTCGGCGAGGTAGCGCTCCTGCATCGCGATGCGGGCAGCGAAGAACGGGGTCGAGGCCTCCTCGGCGGGCAGGATCCCGTTGACGATGAGCTCCGTCGTGACGATCCCGAGGCGGGCCAGCTCGGCGCCGGCGCGCCGCGTCTCGGCGATCGCGGTCGCCTCTGGATGGAGCACGAACGCGAACCGTGTCAGCGACTGGTCGCGCAGCGCGGCAAGTGCCCGCTCGTACTTGACCTTCGCCTCGGCGATGGCCGCCGCGGGGCCGATGCACGTCTGGCCGGCGCCCGCGTCGGCCTGCGAGATGCTCTTCGACCACGCCTCGGGCAGCTCGAGCAGGCGCACCGTGTGGCCGGTCGGCGCCGTGTCGAAGATCACCAGGTCGAAGCCGGGCGCCGGTGGGCGGCGCTGCGGGGGCCGGCGCCGTCGGGTCGAGGAAGTCGGCGAACCGATCGAAGGCTGCGACCTCCGCGGTGCAGGGCCCGGCGAGCTGCTCCTCCATGACCCGCACGATCTCCGGCGGGAAGATCTCGCGGATCGGGGCGAGCGTCCGGTCGGTGTACTCGGCAGTCGCACGGTCGGGGTCGATCTCCATCGCCGACAGGCTCGGCACGCCCACGATCCGGGTGATCGCGTGGCCGATGGGCTGCTCGAACACGTCCGCGAGGTTGGATGCCGGGTCCGTCGTCACGATCAGGACGCGCGTGCCGGCATCGGCCTCCGCGACCGCGGTCGTGCAGGCCATCGTCGTCTTGCCGACGCCGCCCTTGCCGGAGAAGAAGAGGAACTGGGTCACCGCGGATCCTTTCGGGAGCGCTGCGGCTCAGGCGTTGCTGGTGAGCTCGGCGCGGAGCTCGTCGAGGGTTGGGTAGGCGTCGGTCTTCACGATGCGTCCGCCCATCACGGTGATCGGCAGGACCTCGAGCTGGCGCTCCTTGATCAGCTGGTAGACCTCGCGGTTGCGCATGAAGGCCTGGGGGTCCGCGGTCATCATGTGGCGGACCACCGTCCTGCCCTCGGCCTCGAGCGTGAAGACCGCCTCGCTCAGGTCGACGAGCGTCGTATCGAGCACGGGACCGCAAAGCCCCGTCGGGCAGCAGAGCGGCGGGTCGAAGATCTCGACGTCGGGGGTCGCGGGGCCGGACAGCTGATCACTCATGGGACGCTTGCTCCTGTGGGTGGCGGAGTGGAGCCGGGGCGGCCGGCTGGGTGAGCACGAGAGGATCGACCGGTGAACGTGCCGCGGCCCGGGCGGCGTCAGCCGCGCTCCTGCCGCGGACCAGGTCACGGATGCGGTTGAACGCCAGCTCGAGGAGGGGCGTCTCGAAGAAGGGCCCGCAGGCACCTCCCGGGCAGCACGTCGGCTCAGCGAGTAGGTCGGTATCGGTCGCTCGGGGGTTGTCGGTCGCGTCATGCATGTAGAGCATCCGACTGCAGAGCCTCGGCGACGGCGCGCTCGATGGCGGAGACGTTGAGCTTCCCGCCGCTGAAGCGGCGGATCCCGTCGATCATCACGACCGGCGGAACGGCCTCGCCGGCCGCGATCGCCGCCTCGACGTCCGGGTGTCGGGCCATCTCGGGACCGAAGAGCTCGGCGTACTCGAAGGCGACGGCCGGCCCGAACCGCTCGGCGAGGCGCCGCTCGACGAACGCCGCGGCCGCCCGCCACGTCTTCCCGGGGTCGCAGGCTGCCATGGGCACCCCTACCACGACGACCGTGCTGGTCATCGCGAGACCTCCGCGGCCAGTGGCAGGCGCGACAGTGGCGACGGCTCGAGACCCGTCGTACTGCGGGAGCCGCAGTCGGTGCACAGGCAGGCCGTGGCCGCGTCGGTGGTGGGAGTGAGGAGATCGACGACCGCGGCCCGCAGCGCCTCGACCCGCTCGACGTCGAGGGAGTAGAAGACCCAGCGGCCGCTCCGCCGCTCGCGGAGCAGGCCAACGCCCCGCAGCGTCCGAAGGTGGTGCGAGACGAGTGCCGTGCTCATGCCGAGCGCGTCGCCGACGTCGCAGACGCAGTGCTCTCCGTGGGCGAGGAGGGCCACGATGCGGGCACGGTTCGGCTCCGCGACCGCCTGCAGGACGGCGAGCTGATCGTGCGCCAGAGGGAGTGCGATCCCGTGCGCGGGGTGGGCTTTCATGGCTCCCATTCTAACAACTGTTAGACCAACGTGTGTTTGACGGAATCATCCGCAGCATCCGGGCCCGCGATCCGGACCGCAGGCGAGCGAGGATGGGCGCCTGGCCTGGTGGACGATCGTCGCGAACGTCAGCCGCTGCCGGGCTTCCCGGCTCCCACATGCGGGGCATGTCGGTACCAGTCCGCCTTCGCGCTCGGCGATCGAGGCGCGAACCTCGAAGGCCTCGCCACAGCGTCGGCATTCGTAGTCGTACAGGGGCACGGTCACACTCCTCCCCGCCGCCGGACGCATGGCGCGTCATCCTCGCGGCGGATTCCGCTCCGCCCGTCGCGTGCTCTCACGTGCTGACCACCATGAACGCCTCCGCCAGGCGCCCGTTCGGGAGCCCGCCCTCGGCGGCCAGGTCGACCAGGCGGGCAGTGACGCTGCGCTCCAGGTCGGTCATCTGGTCGGTCTGGCTGTGGTGCTCGCGCAGTGCCGCAAGCCTCCGATCGATGGTGCCGGTGACGTCCACCCAGTGGTTGGGCGTCGGCGCGCCGAAAAGCCAGGCCTCGGGCACCTCCCACTCGACGAGGCCCTCGTGCCGGGCGAGGGTCGGGTGCGCCAGGGGGTTGCGGGCGTCGGGGTAGATCGCGGCGATCGACGCCTCACCCGCGGCGATGTGGTCGGGGTGAAGCTCGCAGATGCGACGCCAGTTGCGCTCGGGCGAGTGAATGAGCATGCGCTGCGGTCGCACCTGGCGGATGACCCGGGTGATGTCGCGGCGCAGCTCCATGGTGGCGACCAGCTCTCCGTCACGATAGCCGAGGAAGCGCACGTCGCGGACGCCGAGGACGGCGGCGGCCGCCACCTGCTCCCGCCGCCGCCGGGCAGCCACGTCGGCACGGGTGGCGGCACGATCGACGCCGCCGGCGTCGCCGTCGGTGATGACGCAGTAGGTGACCGCGATGCCGGCGTCCGTCAGCAACGCCACCGTCCCGCCGGCGCTGAAGTCGACGTCGTCGGGGTGCGCGGCGACGACGAGCACGCGCTCGATCGAGCCCGGATTTCAGCATGGCAGGGCGGTCCCACGCGACGAGTGGTGGTCCATGACGTTTATTCTAACCAAGGTTAGTACAACATGAGTTTGAGAACTTCGGCCCCTTGCCCGGGGCCGAACGGCCCGTACCCCGCTCCTCACCGTCGCCAGGCCGCGCCCGATCGCACGGCACGCAGCGTGCTCGCCGACACGACCGTCCAGGCGACGGCCTCGAAGCGGACGTTGACCATCATCGGGTAGATGATCATGAAGACCGCGGCCGTCGTGACGCCGCCGAGGAGCCCGGCCTGGCTCGTCGCGAACCCGGCAAGCGCGTTCCCGGCCAGCAGGCCGACCACGATGGCCAGGCTCACGTAGGCCAGCATCCAGCGGTTGAGATGCTCCTGGAGGGAGCGGATCCGGGTCATCGCGCTGCGGCCGGCGTCGCCGTCACCGTGGCCCCGCTGATCCGTTCGCGGAACACATCGTGCCCGGGCTGGCTGGGGCGGGTCGGACATGGTGCGCCTTCTTCGTTGTCGTCCGTGTGGGGGATGGGCCGGCTCGTGCTCGGTCCATTTATCTCACCGTGAACTGTGTTATTATGCCCCAAGAGATCCCTCTGCCGTCGGTCACCTCGTTGGGTGCTGATCGGCCTACCGGAACAGGACATGCGGGACGGACCCGGCGAGCACACCGCTGAGCTGAGCGGCTCGCCGGCACCGTCGATCGCTGGAGCGGCCGGGATCTCGTTCCAACGCCCAGGCCCAGCCTCCCTACCCGAGCCTCGCCGCCTCAGCGTTTCAGACAGGTGGCACGTCAGCCCGTCGATGCAGCCCGGTGCCCGGCGTGCCGCTCCGCCACGATCTCGGCCAGGATGCCGAGCGCGATGTCGGCCGGCGTGTGGCCCCCCAGGTCGAGCCCGACCGGGGCGTGGATCCGGGCCAGCTGGGCGTCGTCGAGCCCCGCCTCGCGCAGGCGCGCCAGCCGCTGGCCATGGGTCCGCCGGCTCCCGAGCGCGCCGACGTAGAAGGCGCCCCGCCGCAGGGCGGTGATGATCGCCGGGTCGTCGATCTTCGGGTCATGGGCCACGGCCACGACGTGGGCGGCCGCGTCGATGCCGGCCCGGTCGGCGAGCTCGTCGGCCCAGCCGAGCAGCAGCTGGTCGGCGTCGGGGAACCGCTCACGGGTCAGGAACGCGGCCCGGGGGTCCACCACGACCGTCTGCAGACCGATCGCGTGGGCCAGGCGGACCAGGTAGACGGCGATCTCGCCGGCCCCCGCGATGATGAGGCGGGCGGCGGCGAGCATCTCGAGGAAGACGTCGCGCCCGCCGGCCCGGACGATGCGGGAGGCGCCGGCACGGAGGGCGTCCCGGGCAAGGTCCGCGAGCTCGGCGTCGGCCGCCACGTCGCCAAGAGAGCCGGAGCGGATCCCCGCCGGCGTCGAGGACGACACGCTCCACGTCGGCGGCCTGCCGACCAGCCGGGAGCGGGGTGGCGATCAGCAGCGCCCGGCCCTCCCCTGCCGCGTCGAGGACCACGTCGGGCAGGACCGGCTCGACGAGGACGTCGATCTCGCCGCCGCAGGTGAGGCCCACCTCGGCGGCCCGCTCGTCGGTGACCCCGTAGCGCACCAGCTCGCGATAGCCGCCGCGCCGGGCAGCCTGGACGGCCTCCGCCGCGGCGCCCTCGACGCAGCCCGCGGAGACGCTCCCGGCAAGCCGGCCGTCGTCGGCGGCAAGGAGGGTGCTGCCGATCTCGAAGGGGGCCGACCCGACGGACCGGACGAGCGTCGCCCGGCCGAACCCCACCCCCTCGGCTCGCCAGCGAGCGCCGGTCGCCAGGACGTCCCTCACGGCGCCCCGGCGCTCGAGAAGGCCGCCCAGCCGGTGTTCATCGCGCGTTCTCCTCGGCGTCGAGCACCTCTAGCGCCCACCCGTAGGCGGCCACGCTGGCCGGGAATCCGGCGGTGGGGATCGCCAGCACGATCGCGTGGAGCAGCTCCTCCCGCGTCAGCCCCTCGGCGAGCCCGCGCCGCACGTGCGAGCGCACGGCGCCCTCCGACGCCAGGCCGATGGCGATGCCGAGCTTCACCAGGCGCTGCTCGCGGGCGCCCAGCGGCCCGGCCTCGCGAACGCGAGCGGCGAGGCCCTCGTACGCCTCGACCACGTCGGGCAGGTCGCGCCGGACCTGCTGGTAGATGCGGGGCGTGTACCCCGGTTCCTTCGACCCGTCGTCCACCATCGTGTCTCCCTGGGATCCGGCCCCTCGCCGCCACGGCAGCGCCATGCGCGTCGACCACGATGGTACCGCGCACGCCGACCCGGCCGGTCGGGGCCGCGCAGTTCACGTGAGCGACGGAAACAGCGTCCGGTCGGTGTGCGGCAGGAAGAGCGCCGCCGTGTACTCGTCGAAGTAGCGCGGCTCGACGGTCAGCTCGAGGCAGGTGATCGACGAGGCGATCTCTCGCGCGCGCCGCCACGCCGCGCGCGAGAGAAGCGCTGCATGCGCGCCCGCCAACGAGCTGTTGCCGATGAACTGGATCCGCTCGCGCGGGATGTCGGGCAGGAGCCCGATCCGTACTGCCTGCTCGATCTCCAGCGATTGGCCGAAGTTGCCGGCGATGAAGACTCGCTCCACGTCAGCAAACGCCAGGCCCGCGTTCGCAAGCAAGATTTCGCGAACCCGCGTAGAGGGCGGCCTTGTCGCGAATGAGGTTCGCAATGTCGCCCTGCCGCAGCGCGATGTCGCGCCCGACGGCTGTCTCGTTCGCCGAAGCCAGAACGACCTCGGCGTATCCTTCGCGGCGACGCACGCTGGGCGCGGCGAGGTCGACCTTGCCGGCGCGGTCGATAGCGCCGACCTGGAGGAACGCGCCGAGCGCCTCGATGAGCCCAGAACCACAGATCCCCCGAGGCGGCTGGCCGCCAACGGTGGCATAGGCGAGACGACCATCGTCGGCCCAGACGCGGTCGATCGCGCCGGGTAGCGCTGCCATCCCCCACTCGAGACCGCACCCCTCGAACGCGGAGCCAGCAGAACCTGAGCATGCCATCAGGAATTCGCGGTTGCCCAGTACCGTCTCGCCATTGGTGCCGATGTCGATCAGGATGGAAAGCGGTTCCTCGTCCGCGATCCGTGTCGAGAGCAGGCCGCCGGTTACGTCGCCGCCCACGTAGCCGCTCGCCGCCGGGAGGAGATAGAGCGGCGCGCCTTCGCCGACGTTCAATCCCACTTGGGCGACGTCGAGAACCGGAAACGCGGTGGCCGCCGGCACGTATGGCTCCCGGCGGATACTGCCGGGGTCGAGGCCAAGGAGCAGGTGCATCATGACGGTGTTGCCCGCCATGGCCACCGCCGCGATGTCGTCCTGGCCGACCCGCGCCTCGGCGCCCAGCGCCGCCACGAGCTCGTTCAGTGAGTCGAGAGCCGCCTGGCGCAGCGCTTCGAGCCCACCCGGTTCCTCGGCGTGCATCATCCGCGACGTGACGTCCATGCCGAAGATGCGCTGCCCGTTGTAGACGAGGTGAGATCCGAGGACCGCGCCCGATTCGATGTCGACCAGCTCTGCGACGACCATCGACGTGCCGAGGTCAACCGCGAGTCCCAGCGTGCGCGACGCTTCGCCGAGCGGTACGACGCGGACGACGCGCCACGTGTCGCCCACATCAGCCAGCGTCGCGTCGACCTGCCAGTCCCCGCGCCGCAGCGCTGGACCCAGGTCGCGCAGCACGGCCAGGGTCGGTTCAAGCGAACGGTCATCGAGCCGCGGCCGCAGCGTGCGCGCAACTCGTGCCCAGTCGCTCGTCGTATCGCTGAGCGAGGGTGGGTCGACCGTGAGAGACACCCGTTGCAGCAGAGCATCGTCCGCGCGCATCTGCATCTCCTTGGATCTCCGCGACACCCGCTCCGTCGTCATCGGGAGCCTGCAGTTGGCGTTCGCCATGGCGTCGTCGACCGCGCCGACGCCCAATGCTGTCCGAGGCTTCTTGCCGGGCGCGCGGGACTGCGGCATCCTGAACCGTGGCGGGCGCTTCGCCGTTCGTGATCCTAACCCGTCATGGTGCGGCCGACCTGCGAGGACGACCAGAGGGGAGAGCGCACGTGGAACCGAAACTCGTCATCACCCTGGACGCGGAGGACCTGCAGGAGCTCGAGCGGATCCTGATCGACCGGGACGCCAAGGACGCCCTCAGGTTCCTGGATGAGCGCATCGCCAAGAAGGTGAAGGTCGCGAACAGCCCCCACTGCAAGCCGCCCTTCGACGGCTGAGCTCGACAGGAGGCGAATGGCGCCCGGCTGTCGATCATCCAACGTCCCCGATGGCGTCGCCCGGCGGCGAACAGGAGACCCGTGGCTGAGATCAGGAAGGTCGATCCGGCGCCGGACTACCCGCCCGAGGAGGGCTGCTACCTCCGGGGCAACGACTACTCGCCCGTGGCGGTGCTAGTCATCCTGAAATGGATCCGGGAGGAGACTCCGCCCGAGATCGAGGCGCTCGTCCGGGTGGGCGTCGAGAGCGGGGCGGCCCTCTCGGGCACCCTCCAGACCGAGAACGTCGGGCTGGAGAAGGTCATCTGCAACGTGGTGGCCAACCCGAACATCCGCTACCTCGTCGTCTGCGGCCCCGAGTCGCCGGGGCACCACGTCGGCGAGACGATCCTCGCCCTGATGGCGAACGGCGTCGACCAGCGGAAGCGGATCGTGGGCACCAGCGCCCAGACGCCCTACCTGTTCAACATCCCGGTCGCGTCGATCGAGCGGTTCCGTCGCCAGGTCACGGTGATCGACCTGATCCACGAAGGGCGGCCGGAGGTGATCCGCGAGGCCGTCGCGGCCTGCTACCAGGAAGAGCCGACGCCCTTCCGCGATCGCCTCCTGCACGATCCCGGCGCCTGGCCGGATCCGCCCATCAGCGGCCGGATCACCTGGCGCGTCACCGACCCGACGAGGGAACCCAAGAGCGAGGAGGAGCGGGCCGGGCAGGAACGGATCCGGGCGCTGATCGACCGCGCCAGGAAGGCCGCCGAAGCGAGGCACGGCGGCCCCCCGGACCCGTCGGGGGGCGAAGCCGGCTCGCCGGGCTAGGCGGAATCCTCGAGCCGGAGAGCCTCGTGGTCAGCGCCCTGGTCCAACGGCCGACCGATGCCGCGGGCCTCCGCCCCTGACTACTCGTCCAACCAGACGGCGATGTTGCCGGCCGAGGGGATCCGTCCCGCGCTCACCACCTTGCCGTCGATCACGAGGCCCGGGGTCGACAGCACGCCATAGGCGGCGATCTGGGCGTGGTCGGTCACCTTGACGATCTCGGCTTCGACGCCGGCCATCATGACCGCCTCGCGGGCGTTCGCCTCGAGCTGCTTGCAGTTGTCGCAGCCGGGACCAAGAACCTCGATTCTCGTCAAGTGAAGGCCTCCATCCATGGCGCGCCGGGCGCGCCGTTCTCAGCGGTGGGACATGGCCGCCGGGCGGGCGGCGCGCATGGTCACGCGAGGATCTCCCCGAGCGCCTCGAGCGCCCGCCGGCAGGCGGCGGCGTCGCGCTCGTAGTAGACCCGCCGGGTATCGGCGCCGACGCGGCTGGCGCGCACCAGCCCGGCGTCGCGGAGGCGGGCGAGGTGGTTGCTCACGTTGTTCTGCTGGGCGCCGAGGGCGGCGGCCATCTCGCAGACGCAGACGGGCCCGTCGCGGAGCATCCGCACGATGCTGGCCCGGTTCGGGTCGGCAAGGAGCGCGGCGGCCGCCGTGGCATCGCTCACGTCGGGCGCCGGGAGGTTCATTCGCAGGTCCTGGAGGACCGGCAGCTCAATCGGCATCGGAGGTCTCCTCTGGCGTGCCGTTCATGGACGTGGCGATCGTTGTCATGTCAGGAGGATCCAGGCGCGCTGGATCGCGAGCGCCACGAGGGCGACGGCGAAGATCCGGGACAGGGTCTGGCTCTTCACCCAGCCGGCCGTGAAGCGAGCGCCGAGCCAGGCCCCGATGACCGCGGCGATCGAGGTGACGATCACCGTCGGCCAGTCGAAGGTCGCGGTCGGGAGGTGGGTGGCGAAAGCCGAGAAGGACGGCAGCGTCACCGCGACGGAGTTCGTGGCAGCGGCCAGGCGGGCGGAATAGCCGACCAGGGTGAGCGTCGGCATGAGCAGGAACCCGGGGCCCACGCCGAGAAACCCGGCGAAGACGGAGATCGGCACGGCCGCGCCGGCGGCCTTCGCCCTGTTGCGGTCGGTGATCTCGGCGACCACCTCGGTCGAGGCGCCCTTCGGCAGCGCCATCCGGACGGCGAGGAAGAGCAGCACACCGACGTAGAGCCACCAGACGATGTCGACGGTGGCGAACTGGAGGAGCCAGACGCCGAGCGGCGCCCCGATCGTGGTGATCGTCACCAGGATGAGCGCACCGCGCTTGTCGACCATGCCCTTGCGCCAGAAGGCGATCGCGGCGCTGATCGCGGTCAACCCGTTGAGCAGCAGCGCCCAGGGCTGGATCTCGTTGATGAGGTCGTAGCCGAACAGCCCCAGGACGGGGATGGCGATGAAGGCGACGCCGAGGCCGAGCATCCCCGACAGGAACGACAGGCCGAACAGCAGCGGCGTCAGGAGCAGCAGCATCTCCACGGGATCAGGCCACGATCTCGAACGTCGGCTCGACGACGATCTCGGACTTCACGGAGTTGGCGACGAGGCTGAATCTCTGCGCCGACTTCAACGCCCGGCGGGCGCGGGCCTCGACGACGGCCGGCTGCTCCGCCCCGGCGCGGATGACGATCCGCGGCCACAGCCGCAGGTAGGTGAAGGTCTCGGTCCGGTCGAGCTCGATGAGCTTGGTTCCCTCGGCCCTGCAGTCGTACGACTGCAGGTCGAGCCGGAACCGCTCGGTCGCCCAGATGAACATCATCATCACGCAGGTGTTCGCCGCGGCGACGAAGGCATCCTCGGGCGTCAGCACCCCGGGATGTCCCTGGGCATCGGGTGGAGCCGAGAAGGGCATCTCCGGGCCGTTGCCCAAGGTGATCTGCCCCCAGTGCTCCCCCGTCCACGTCACCGTCGTGTGGTACGTCGCCCTGCGGCTCACGGCCGAGACCCCGTCGGGTGGCAGAAGGCGGCGTACTCGCGCGCGAGCGCGGCCGCGTACTCCTCGTCGGTCCCGGCCGGCACGTCGTTGTAGATCTTCACGGTCTCG
Organism: uncultured Chloroflexia bacterium; assembly: GCA_963709605.1. Lineage (GTDB taxonomy): Bacteria > Chloroflexota > Limnocylindria > Limnocylindrales > CSP1-4 > CTSoil-043. The sequence continues at coordinate 461,351 of CAVPWX010000020.1, forward strand.
AGCAGCTCCTTCGCAACCTCCGCGCCGGGCGCCTTCCCCGCGCCGCGGAACTGCTCGAAGATCAGCGGCAGGGCCGCGAGGGGAACCGGCCGTGCCGTCCACGTCCACGGTCTGCACCGGGATGGCAGACGCGCACGCACAGCCGGCCTGCGGCGCGGCCTCCACGAACGACCCGCGGCGCCGATCCCATCGCTCCCCGAGAAGCTCGTCGACGAGGCCGGCGACCCGGTCGGCGGTCACCTCGGCCGCCTGCCGGCCGGCGGCGTCCAGGCGGCGGGCGCCCCGGGGCCGGTCCAGGCCGTGCTCGGCCAGCAGATCGGTCACGACGACGCTCGCGGCTGGTTTGCCAGAGAACTGCTCGGTGGCCCGCGCCGCGCACCGCTTTTCGCAGCCGTCGACCGCGATCGTCGGGTAGAAACGGGCGAAGGCCCGGTCGCCTTCCCCGCCGGCCAGGAAGAGCGGCAGGCAGATGGTGACCGTGTCGTCGGGGCGGAGCTGCTCCAGCACCCTGCAGTGCGGCCAGGCGGGTCACCGTCCCCTCGGCCAGCTCCTCGCCGGAGCATGCGACGATCCCGACCTTGCGCTGCGGCAGCTCAGGCATGGTCGGATGCCTCCTCGCGGGAGACCAGGTCGTCGACGACGGTGGCGATCTCCTCGGCCACCGCATGGGCGAGCTGCTGTCCGCCCTCGTTCAGCTCGGCGATGCCCCGCGGCTTCAGCTCCCGGTTCCGCCGGTACACGTCGAGCACCGCGATGCCCTGGGCGACGTGCCCTCCGCTCTCCTCCACCATCTTGGCGGCGCAGGCGAGCTTGCAGCCGTCGATCGTCACCGCCGGATGCGCCCTGACCGCGGCGCGGGCGTCCTCGTCACCCAGGACCAGGAGCGAGAGGGCCACGAGCCCCGTGGCCCCCGGCCGCAGAGTCCTCGGTGACCTCGTAGGCGGCCTCGCGGCTGACCGTGCCGTACGTCTTGCCGATGCCGCTGCAGGGCACGACCATGACCTTGCGATCTTCGGGGCTCACGGCTTCTTCGCTTCCTCTTCAGCCTGGGCGCGCATGACCTCGAAGTACGCCTGCGGGTCCAGCAGGCGCTCGCGGTCGGCCGGCCAGTCGGAGGCCTCGATGACGGCGAGCCACCCTTCGCCGTACGGATCCTGGTTGATGGCCTCGGGGGACAGCTCCATCGCCGGGTTCACCTCGACGACCGTACCTCCGACGGGCGAGAGCACCTCCACGTTCGCCTTGATCGTCTCGATCGTCGCCACCTCGTCGCCGGCTGCCACGGCCGTGCCCTCCGCCTTGACCTCGGCGAAGGCGACGTCGCCATTGAGCTGCTGGAGGAAGTCCGTCATCCCGACACGGACCCGGTCGCCGTCCGCGAGGGCCCAGGCGCCCTCGGCGGTGTAGAGGCGATCGGTCGCGACCCGGAAGATGAACTTGTCGACCGTGGTCTCCAGGTAGTCGGGCATGGGTTCTACCGCCTCTGAAAGTGGATGGTGGCGTCGCGGAAGCCGAGCGCTGCCTCCAGCATCGCCTCCGGCAACGTCGGATGGGCGTGCGTGGTCCAGGCGAGGTCGTCGGCCGTCGCTCCGACCTGGACCGCAAGAGCCCCCTCGGCGATGAGGTCGGTGGCGTGTGGGCCCAGGAGATGAACGCCCATCACCGTGCCGCTGCCCGCTTCGCACACCAGCTTCACCAACCCATCCATCTCGCCGAGGATGCGTGCTCGGGGATTGGCTGAGAACGGGAACTGGGTGACCTTCACGTCTGCTCCCTGCCCTTGCGCCTGCGCCGCGGTCAGGCCGACGCTGGCCAGCTCGGGCCTCGTGAAGACGACACTTGGAACGGATCGGTAGTCCACGGTGCGACTGCCGCCGCATGCGTTCTCGGCCGCCATGCGCCCGTCGACCATGGCCTTGTGCGCCAGCATCGGACCGCCGATCGCGTCGCCGATCGCCCACACGTTGGGAACACTGGTCTCCAGGCGCTCGTTCACGGCGATCGCCCGACCGCTCATCGTCACGCCGACCTCGGCCAGGCCGAGACCATCGGTGTTCGGCCAGCGTCCCGTGGCGACGAGGACCCGATCACCGTCGACTCGCGACGGAGCGCCTTTCGCGTCGCGATGGAACACCGCCAAGCCACTTCCGGCGGGCGCGATCTCCTCCACGTGGGCGCCGGTGATGATGCCCATGCCCCGTCGCCGGAGCAGGAGCGCCAGGCGCTGGGCAATCCCCTCGTCGGTTGCGCCCGGCAGCAGGGTCGACATCATCTCCACGATGGTCACGCGGCTGCCAAGGGCCTCGTAGATGCAGGCGAACTCGAGGCCGATGACACCCCCGCCGACCACGATCAGGCGGTCGGGGATCTCCGCGATGTCGAGCGCCTCGGTGCTGGTGATCACGCCGGGCAGGTCGAGGCCGGGGATCGGTGGCCGGGCGGGGATCGACCCCGGGGCCAGGATCACGCGCCTGGCCGACACGTTGATCGCGTCGCCGGTGTCGGGCTGCACCCGGAGGGTGTCGGGCGCCGAAAGGTGGCCCGTGCCGCGCAGGAGGGTGACCCCCGACCTCTTCAGCAGGTGCTCGACCCCACCGACCAACGCGTCCACGGCTCCCTGCTTGTACGCCATGAGGGCGGGCGGGTCGGGCACGACCGTCGAGATGGCGAGGCCGAACTCGTGCGCACGCCTCGCCTTCAGCAGCAGCTCTGTCGACGTGGTCAGGGCCTTGGTCGGGATGCAGCCGATGTTCAGGCAGGTGCCCCCTACCCGCTGGTTCTCGATGAGCACCGCGCTCGCGCCCAGCTGCGCTGCACGAAGCGCGGCCACGTAGCCGGCAGGACCACCACCCAAGACGGCCACGTCGAACCGGTCGTTCATCACAGTCGACAGTGTCACATCGCATCGGGGGGCAACGCAGGGCCATTGGTCATCAGTTGCTGGGCTTGGTGGCGACGCCGACCGCTTGACCTTCGAGCGACTCGAAGGTCTACGATCCCCGCATGCGCATCGCCATTCTCTCCGGCGTCCACTCCAGTCTGCTGGCGCTCGAGGCCGTCCTGGCCCACATCGCCTGGGTCGGCGTCGTCCGGCGCACGTTCGCGGTGATGTCGTCGGCTACGCGCCCGCTTGAGTTCGCCCGCCAGCTCCGGGAGGCGCGAGGGTACGGGTGAGAATCTCGGAGCTCGCCCATCGCGCCGGTGTCAACCCATCCGCGATCCGGTTCTACGAGGAGATCGGGGTCCTGCCATCGCCGATCCGCCAGGCGAATGGCTATCGTGCTTACAGCACCGACGACCTCGCCCGCCTGCGCCTGGTCGTCTCGCTCCGGCGGCTCGGACTCGGACCACATGACGCGGGCCGGCTGGCGCGGCTATGTCTGGAGCGCGGTGGGATCGACGGCGACCTTGTGCCCCTGCTCGCCGACCAGCGGGCGGCGATCGCCCGCCAGCGCGCGGATCTCGACCGACTCGAGAGCGAGCTGCTCGACCTCGAGCTGACGATCGCGGCCGCTGGCCGCGCAGCAAAGGAGAAACCAACGATGTCCGAGGCCCCGATCCGCACCCTGTTCGTCTGCACGGGCAACAGCGCTCGCAGCCAGCTTGCCGAGGCGCTCCTCGCGCAGTTCGGAGGATCCGATTTCGAGGTCCACTCCGCCGGGACCGAGCCGAAGGGCGTCAACCCGTTCGCGGTGGAGGTGCTCGCGAGGCGCGGGATCGACTGGTCGCAGGCGACCAGCAAGTCGGTCGACAGGTTTGTGGGCCAGTCGTTCGACTACGTGATCACCGTGTGTGACCGCGCCCGCCAGTCGTGCCCGGTCTTTCCGGGCAGCTACAACTCCCTCCATTGGGGTCTCGAGGACCCGGCCGAGGTCGAAGGGACCGACGAAGAGAAGCGGGCGGCGTTCGAGCGCACGGCCATGGAGCTGGGCCAGCGACTGCGACCGTTCACGGAGATCGCCCTGCGGGCCGCGGGCCGAACCCGACGGGCCGCTGTCTCGGGGTGAGGGCGGAGGTCATCTGCCCGCTAGGGGCAACGGATGAAGCCCTGGGCCCAGAGGCAGCCGCCGCAGGCCGGGGTCGGGCTGCCGAAGCAGTCCTCCAGGTTCTCCTCGGCCATGTCGCAGCTGTTGCAGATCGTGCAGGGGGCGAAGTCGAAGGCCAGCAGCCGCTCGCGCAGGGCGACGTAGTCGGGGTCGCGCCAGGCCTCGAGCAGGCTGCGCTCGTGGATGTTCGCCACCGCGAACGCGTGGTTCGTGCGGGGCCGGAAGTCGAGGTAGCTGCGGTGGGTGTGGAGGAGCGGCAGGCAGGGGCTGATCTGCCCGTCCCAGCGGACGGAGATGCTCCCCTTCTCGACGAACGGGCAGCTGTTCGTGGCCGTCTCCCGGGCGTGGCCCGGCAGCGAGCGCCCCCCGCGGCCGGCCTCCACGCGCAGGAGCCGCTCGAGGGTCAGCTCGTCGAGATCGATCCGGGGGAGCGAGATCTCCGGGGCCCACGGCGAAGGCTCCACGTCCTCGGCGTCGATCGACCGCGCGTAGAGCACCTGCTCGCGCATCTCCGGGGTGTGCGGCAGAACGTTGCTGACCGAGAAGCGGTCGGCACCGAGGTGCTGGCCGAGGCGGATCACCGCCGGCAGGTCGGCGATGTTCCGCTTCATGGCCACGAAGGCGATCCCGAGGCGGGGCAGGCTCGTGGCGGTCGCGTTGCGCAGCTCCCGCAGGCGGGCGAGGCTCTCGAGCACCTGCGGCAGGGCGTCGCCGAGGCGGACGTCGGCGTAGCTCTGCGGCGTCGCCCCGTCGATGGAGACCCAGAGGCGGTCGAGCCCGGTCCGGACGAGCGTCCGCCTGGTCTCCTCGTCGAGCATGGTCCCGTTCGTGATGAGCTCGACCCGGCAGCCGGCCGACTTCGCTGCGGCCACCATCGCCAGCACGTCGGGGTGGGCGAACGGCTCGCCGAAGCCGCCGAAGAAGACGGTCGGCCGCGGCGAGATCTCCCGGACGCCGTCGATGACGCGGGCGAAGGTCGCCGCCGCCATCATCCCCGGCGGCTCGTCCCAGACGTTCCGGATGCACGTGCGGCAGAGCAGGTTGCAGAGGGTAGTCGGCTCCACGTAGACGCGGGCCAGGCTCGCGCTGGTCCGGCCGACGGCGATCGCGTCGGCGTGCTCCTCGACGCGGACGGCCGCGCCGTCGACGAGCCCGAGCCGCTCCGCCAGCCCGGTCGGCAGGACGACGTGCCCCTGCTCGTCGAGCTGTACCCGGAACGTGCGCGTCGTCATATCAGCACGCAGTGTTGCAATCGCCGGCGACGGGACATAGGGCCGTCCGGCTCCCCGCCCGCGCCGAAGGTCATCGCACGCCTTGCCGGTGGGCTGCTCGATGCCGGTGGGCTACTCGATCTCGACCGTGGCCACGACGCCCAGGTGGTCCGACGGGTAGAGCGTCGGGTCGTCGGCGGCCGGCCGGTCCGCCCAGAGCCGGGCGTGGAGCACGCTGGCCTGGCCGCGCAGCCAGACGTAGTCGAGGCAGGCCGGGTCGCCGTCGGTGTCCATCGCCGGCGCCTGCAGCCCCGACGGCCACGTCACCGAGGGCTCGGCGCCGTTCGCCTCCGCGTAGGCCGAGCGAAAGCCGGCCGCGACCATCCGGGCATAGGCCGGCTCGGCCGGGTCGGCGTTGAAGTCCCCCATGACCACCTGGACGCTCGCCGGCGGCGCGGCGTCGAGCCAGGCGACGAGGGTCGCGGCCTGCTCGTCGCGCAGCACGGCGTCGGGGACGCGATGGTGGAGGTGCGTCACCGCGACGAGGAGCGTCGGGCCGTCCGGCAGGGGGACGAGGACGCGATGCGCGGCCCGTCGGTGGCCGAGGTCGAGGCGATCGACCTCCCCGGCGGCCGCCAGCGGCGAGCGGACCAGGAGGCTGTTGCCGTATTCGGGCCGGCCCGCCCATCCCCGGTGCACGCCGTATTCGTCCGGGGTCGCGGCCGCCAGGAGCCGGTCCTGCTGCATCGGGTAGACGACCTCCTGGAGGCCGAGGAGGTCGGGGCGCAGGGCAGCCGCGTCGGCGAGCAGGAGCGGCAGCCGCTCCTCCCAACGATCGGCCAGGTTGAGGATGTTGAGGGTGGCGATCCGCAGGCGCGTCACCGGCGCGACCCGGCCGGCGTGGGCACGCCGAGCTCCACGACGGGCAGCCGGCGGCGGGTCACCTCCGGCGAGCCACCCAGCGCGGTGGCGGGGCGCGGGTCGCCCGGGGCGAGCTCGCCGGCGATCGCCGCCAGGCGTTCGGCCACCGACGGGTCGAGCCGGTACCAGATCCAGGTCCCCCGCCGCTCCCCGTGGACGAGCCCGGCCTCGCGGAGGACCCGGAGGTGGTGGGAGACGGTCGGCTGCGAGAGGTCGTTGCAGGCGGTGAAGTCGCAGGCGCAGACGGTTTCGTCCGACGCCAGCTGGCGGACGATCGCCAGGCGGGCCGGATCGGCCAGCGCCGCGAGGAGGCGGACGTCGGGGTCGGAGGACTTCGTCATGGCGGCAGTCTATCGATCACCTTCTATATTGACAAGTATCGAAATACATGCCACGATCCGCGAGTCGATCCGCCACCCGAGGTCCGCCCGATGATGATCCTCCCCGAGCTTCTTGCCGACACCATGCGCCGCGAGCGCGAGCGCGAGCTCTCGCTGACGGTCGAGCGCCGCCGCCTGGCACTCCTCCTCCAGGCCGCAGCGTGCTGCTGCCGGGCGACGATCGCGTCGCGCCTCCGCGCCGCCGTGCGTGGCTCGGCCACGTGCGACGCGGCAGCCTGAGATCATGTCCCCGCGCCTCACGCTACCCCGGGAGCGACCGATGACCGACACCCTTCGCGACGAGGTTCGCGACCACTACGCCCGGGCGGCGCTCGCCGTCCTCGACGGCAGCGGCTGCTGCGGCCCGACGGCCGTCGGCGACCCGGTCTTCGGCCCGGGCCTCTACAGCCGGGACGAGCTGGCGCCCCTCCCCGCCGACGCCGTCGCCGCCAGCCTCGGCTGCGGCAACCCGACGGCGCTCGCCGGCCTGCGCCCCGGCGAGACCGTCCTCGACCTCGGCTCGGGGGGCGGCATCGACGTCCTCCTCGCGGCCGGGCGGGTGGCCCCGGCCGGGACGGCCTATGGCCTCGACATGACCGACGAGATGCTGGCCCTCGCGACCCGCAACGCCGCGGCGGCCGGCGTCCCCAACGCGCGATTCCTCAAGGGCGAGATCGAGGCGATCCCGCTCGGCGACACCTCGGTCGACGTGGTCATCAGCAACTGCGTCATCAACCTCTCCACGGACAAGCCGCGGGTCTTCGCCGAGATCGCGCGCATCCTGCGGCCGGGCGGGCGCGTCAGCGTCAGCGACGTCGTCGCCGACGACGCCCTCTCCCCCGCCGAGCGTGCCGAGCGCGGCAGCTTCGCCGGCTGCGTCGCGGGCGCGCTCTCGTTCGGCGAGTACGCCGACGGGCCTCGCGGCGGCCGGCCTGGCCGGGATCGAGCTGCTCCCGACGCACGCCGTGGGCGACGGGATGTACGGCGCGATCGTGCGGGCGGTCCGCCCCATCCGGCCAGCGGGTGCCGCCGACCCGCACGCGACGCGGGCCGCCGCCGCCGCAGGGCTTGCCGCCGCCCGCGCGCTGCCGGTCGACGGTTCCGTGCTCCTCGGCGACGTGACTGTCGCCACCGGCGACGCGACCTGCGCCCCGGGCGGCGGGTGCTGCGGCGGATGACCGCCACTCGCGGGGCGACCCGTCGCGCCGCCACAACCCTGCCGCCGCTCGGGCCGGCCACCGTCGCCGATCTCGCGGACGTGGAGGCGCTCGTGGCTGCCGCCGGCCTGCCGCTGGCCGGCCTTGTGCCGTGCGTCGCGGGCGGCACGGCCGTCGTCTGCCGCGATCCTGACGGACGCCTCCTCGGCGTCGCCTCGACGGAGCGCCACGGCGACGCGGCCCTCTTGCGTTCCGTGGCCGTGGTCGCCCGCGCGCGCGGCAACGGGATCGGGCGGGCACTCGTAGCCCACGCCCTGGCCGACGCGCGCGAGGCAGGCGCCCGCGAGGCGTGGCTCCTCACCGAGACAGCCGAGTCGTTCTTCGCCGGGCTCGGATGGGCCCGCGCCGCGCGCGAGGACGCGCCGCCGGCGATCGCCGGCTCGGTGGAGTTCGTCACAGCCTGTCCGGCCACCGCCGTCGCGATGCGCCGGCCTCTCTGACCCGCCTCCCCTACCCCGGCAGCGCGTCCGCCTCCAGCGCCACGCCGCGACGGCGGCCGAGGGGCGCGGCCAGGTCGGCACCCGGCTCGAGCGTCGCAGCGCCAGGCATGCGGCGAGGTCGACCGCGTCCAGGCGGCCACTCCGACGGTTCGCGCGATGGGCGAGCAGTCGCACCGTCAGGCCCCCGGCGTCGCCTGGAGCTCCGGGCCCGTGACCGGGATCGAGAAGGCGAAGGTCGAGCCGATGCCCTCCTCCGACTCGGCCCAGATCTGGCCCCCGTGGGCCTCGACGATGTGGCGCGCGATGGAGAGACCCAGGCCGGTCCCGCCGGCGCCCCGCGTCCGGGCCCGGTCGACCTTGTAGAAGCGCTCGAAGATCCGCGGCAGCGCGGCCCGCGGGATCCCCTGGCCGTGATCCTCGACGGCGACGATGACCCGCGACTCGGCCGGGGTGACCCGGACGATGACGGTGGATCCGCCGTCGCTGAACTTGATGGCGTTGTGGAGGAGGTTGAGGAACGCCTGGCCGAGGCGCTGCGCATCGCCGCGCACGAGCGGGACGCCGGGCGGCGCCTCCACCTCGACGGCGACGCCCTGCCGCTCGGCGAAGAGGCGGATCCGGTCCGCCGTGGCGGCGGCGAGCCGCCCCAGGTCCAGGTCGTCGACGACGAGAGCGCCGGCGCCCGACTCGATCCGCGCGAGATCCAGCAGCTCCTCGACCATCTGCACCAGGAGGCCGGTCTCCACCTCGATCCGTGCGACCCGCTCGGCCGCCCGCGCGGGGAGCGAGGCCGCGTCCGCCGCGAGCGTCTCGGCCAGCAGGCTGACGTTGGTCAGCGGCGTCCGAAGCTCGTGGCTCAGGTTGTCGATGAACTCGGTCCGGATGCGTTGCAGCCGGCGCAGCTCGGAGACGTCCTCCAGGACCAGCCAGGCGTCGCCCGACGGGGTCCGCCGGGCGCGGGCGAGGATGGTGGGCGCCTCGGCCGTCCGAACGGTCAGCTCGCCCACGGCGTACTCGGCCTCAAGGGCGGTCCGCACCACCTCCTCGACCCGGTGGTCGGTGAAGGCCTCCAGCGCGCTCCTGCCGGGCATCGCCCCGGCACGGCGGCCGAGCAGGCGATGGGCGGCCTCATTGGCGGCGGTCACGGTGAGGTCCGGGGCGATCCGCACGACCCCGACCCCGACGAGCTCGGCGAGGAGGGTCGCGTCCCGCGCGGTGGCGCGGGCGCTCTCCTCGGCGGCCGCGACGCGCGGGTCGGGGACGTCTGCCCCGACGGCCCCCGACGAGCCGCGCGCGCCGCGAGCCCCGGCACCACGCCGCTGGAGGTACGCGGCCAGGAGAAGGGCGGCGGCGGCCACGAGGGCCAGGAGGGCGCCGTACTCGAGGAGGGCGCCCACGGGTCGGCCGCTCCCGCGCCGTCAGGCCCCGGCGGCCAGGCGCGCCTCGACCGCCTCGAGCGGCTCGATGCTCCGCTCGCCGGTCGCGCGGACGGTCACCTCGGCGCCGCCTGCCGCCAGCGAGCGGGGGCTGATCGTGACGACGAGGGGCATCCCCAGCAGCTCGGCGTCGGTGAACTTCACGCCGGGCGATTCGTCGCGGTCGTCCCAGAGGATCTCGTGGCCGGCGTCGCGGGCCCGGTCGTGGAGGCGCTCGGCGATCTCGGTCACCCGGGGATCCTTCGCCGCCGAGACGGTGACGAGGTGGGCGGCGTACGGGGCGACCTCCGCCGGCCAGGCGATCCCCTTCGCGTCGTGGTGGGCCTCGACGACGCAGGCGACCGCCCGCCCGACCCCGATGCCGTACGAGCCCATGACGATCGGGTGGGCCATCCCGTCCTCGCCGAGGTACGTCGCGCCGAGGGCGCTCGTGTACTTCGTGCCGAGCTTGAAGATGTTCCCGACCTCGATCCCGTTGCGCAGGATCACGGGCGCCCCGCAGGTGGGGCAGCCGTCGCCGTCGCGGGCGTTCGAGACGTCGGCGACGAGATCGGGCGTGTAGTCGCGGCCGACGTTGACGTTGCGGTAGTGGAAGCCCTCGCGGTTGGCGCCGGCGACCAGGTTCGACGAGCGCGCGACCAGCTCGTCGACGACGACGAAGGCGCCGCGGGCGCCGATCGGGCTCCCGTAGCCCGGCTCCATGCCGGCCGCCTTGATCTCCTCGACCTGGGCCGGCCGGAGCGCCCGGGCTCCGACGGCGTTGGCCAGCTTGGTCTCGTTGACCTCCAGGTCACCGCGGACGATCGCCGTCACCAATCGCCCGTCGCCGTCGACGAAGAAGGTCGCCTTGGCCGTCTCCTCAGCGCTGATCCCGAGGAAGGCCGCCAGGTCGGCGATCGTGGCCGTCCCGGGCGTCGCCACCTCCTCGAGGGGCAGGGGCTCCGCGGGCGGCGGCTCCGAGACCCGGACCTTCGCCACCTGGCGGTTGGCCGAGAAGCCGCACCGCTCGCACAGGACGAGGACGTCCTCGCCGAAGTCGTTGAGGACCATGAACTCGTGGGCCTGGCTGCCGCCCATCATCCCCACGTCGGAGGCGACGGCGATCGCCCGCAGGCCCAGGCGCTCGAAGATCCGGGTGTAGGCCTCGTAGTGCTTCTCGTAGGCGACGTCGAGGCCGGCCTCGTCGAGGTCGCAGGTGTACGAGTCCTTCATCACGAACTCGCGGACCCGGATGAGGCCGCCGCGCGAGCGCGGCTCGTCGCGCCACTTCGTCTGGAAGTGGTAGACCATCATCGGCAGCTGGCGGTAGCTCTTCACGAGGTCCGCGAGCAGGCTCGCGACGACCTCCTCGTGGGTCATCGCCAGGACCATGTCGCGCCCGCCGCGGTCCTTGAAGCGGGCCATCTCGGGGCCGATCTGGTACCAGCGCCCGGTCTCCTTCCAGAGGTCCGCCGGGTGGACGACCGGCATCTCCATCTCCTGGCAGCCGATCCGGTCCATCTCCTCGCGGATCACCTGCTCCACCCGCTTCGCGACGCGGAAGCCGAGCGGCAGGAGCGAGTAGATGCCGGCGCCGAGCTGGCGGACGTAGCCGGCCCGGACAAGGAGGCGATGGCTGGGCATCTCCGCGTCGGCAGGATCGTCGCGGAGGGTCGTGAAGAAGAGGTGGCTCAGGCGCATGGGCGAAGGATACCGGGCGCCGGCGTTCCGGCGAGTCGAGCGGGACGGCCTCGCGGGGCGCCCGCCTCAGGGCGCCAGCGTCGGCTCGGGCGTCGGGACCGGTGTCGGCTCGGGCGTCGGCTCGGGCGTCGGCTCGGGCGTGGCGTCGGCGCGTCGGGCGTCGGCTCCGGGGTTGGCGTCCGGGTCGCTCCGGCGTCGGCTCGGGGCGGCTGGGGTCGCCTCCGGGGTGGGGTCGCCCCGGGGGTCGGCGTAGGTCGCGTCGGGCGGAGGTCGGGGTCGGCTCGGAGCGTCGCGTCGGGCGGCGGGGTCGGCTCCGACGCCGGCGGCGGCGTGATCGTGACGGGATCCGCCCGGGGTCGGACTCGGTCCGGCGTCGGCGTCGGATCGGGCGGTGAATCGACCTTCGCCGGGGGCCGCCGAGCGTCGTTCGACACGGTCTCGCAGTGCTCGAACTCGTCCTTCTTCGTGCCGAAGCAGGCATCGGTCCCGGCCCCGCCGTCGAGGAGGTCCTTGCCGTTGCCGCCCTCGATGACGTCGCCGTCGCCGCCGCCGTGTAGCGTGTCGTCGCCGTCGCCGCCGAGCAGCACGTCCTTCCCGTTACCGCCGATCAGGACGTCGTTTCCACCGAGACCGAAGATCTAATGCGCCGCCGTTGGCCGCCCGGAAGGCATCGTCCGCGGGAGATCCGATCAACACCTCCGCGTAGTCGGTGCCGTGGCACTCGGACGGAATTGGCTGCGGGAGGTCCGGGCCGGGGCCGGCTGAAAACACCTGCAGGGTTCCGCCATCCACGGCCAGGTATGTCGCCGAAGCCGTCGCCGCCATCGCGACCACGAGCTGCAGGACCACGAGCAGGCCCGTGAGCAGGCGCTGCTGTCGCGGACGGGCCCGGTCACGGCTGCACCCGCGCGACGTGCAGGAATTGGCGGAGCCTATCGATCCCAGATAGGCGTGGAGTCTGCGGCTCTTCACGGTTGCGGGGGCCGGCACCCGAGCGGGTCCAGGAGGCCCGTCGAGCGCCCGCGGCCCAGCGGAGCCATGACCAGCGGGTTCCGGAGATTTGCCAGATACGCGCCCGCGCCCGGCACCGTGAACCAGACGCCGCCGACGATGTCCTCGGGTCGCGGTCGCCACGGATCATCGCCCGAGCCGTTGTCGCCCCGGGTCAGGAAGCCCTCGTCGGCCGATCCGCCGACGATGCGGTGGATCACCAGGCCGCCGGACTCACTCTGCGGGATCCGGAAGGCGACGACGTCACCGGGCCGATAGCTCTCCGCCCTGCGGACGACGGCCAGGTCCCCGTCCACGAGCGTAGGCTCCATGCTCGTCCCGTCGATCACCACGTTCAGGTGGCCGAGCCCCCGATGGTGGCCGGCCCCAGCACGAGGAACCAGGCCAGGAAGAGGCCCAGGGACAAGAGCGTGGCAGCGTTCTTGCGCGACATTGTCGTCTCGCTCGCATGAGGGGCGGTCCTCCCCGGAGCGGGGCCCCGAGGAGGACTGCCTGCTGAGGAGCTAGTGCAGGTCGGAGGCTTCGCCCTCCAACCAGATCTTGATCCCGACGATGTTCTCAGCGAGGACGTACCACGGGGTCGAGTAGTCGCTCTTCTTCAGGAAGAGCTTGTACTGGTCGTTCGGACCCCCAGCCGCGATGACGAAGCTGTAACCAGCGCCGGGGCCGGTTCGGCTCGCATACGCGAAGGTCGAGTTGTCGTTAGCGACGCTGGTGTCCAAGGTGCAATGCAGCCCCAGTGGTCGGCGCACCATCGCAGTCGTCATCGACACCCTTGATCGTGACGTACTCGACTCCCTCGAGCACGGGGTAGGTGTTCAGGCCCCAGGGCGGACACGTTGATGCCGTCCTGGTCGCAGGTCAGGTCGCCGTCATAACCGCCCTGCAGGGTGTTCCCGTCCACGCTCAGCGTGGCAGCGGCACCGAAGACCACTGCGAAGACGGCTGCGCCCGCAAGGAGCGCAACAAGGAAGCGCTTCATGATTCAAGCTCCAATGAAGGTGCCTGGAGCCTGCAGTACGCTGCGATCGACGCCGTGGACGGACCCTGCAAGTACGGTCACGCGTCGCACGATCGGACGCGCTGCAGGAACGACGTGGTCAGACGTTTGCTCGGGCCACCTCCCTTCTCGTGGCGCGTCAGATCGCCTCGTCCTCCCTGGGACGCGAAGCGCGGGTCGGTCTCGCCAGTGGCTCGGCGCGGTCCCGGCGTCCGGGTTTGGACCGCGTGTCAGAGCCTCCCGCCAACTGCGACGAGGCGTGCTCCGTACCGCCTCGGTTGCATAGGGCCGTCGGTACCTTCCGGTCGCAGTTGGCACCGCCCGCAGCGGCCCCCGGACGCCCGGTGCGCGTCCCATCCTCCGAGGAGAGCGGAGCGCCCGGTGCGGAGTTGGGGGCCGGTGGCCGTCGAGGTCGTGCTTCGCGGGGGAGCACGCTTCGACCGGCCGAGCGCCGGGACGCTGCAGGCCGTTGAGGGTGATGGCGCCCGTCCCGGAGCTGCCGGTGATGCAGTCCCAGGTGCCGGCGACCGCGGTACCGACTCCGCGATGTCGGAACGGCCCCGACGCATCAGCAGGACGAGGAGGCGGGGAAGCCTGACCTAGATGAAGAACCAAGCAAGATCGATCTTGCGGGTCCCCGCTACCCCGTTCTCGCGGCGGGGTGCGAAATGGGCAA
>CAVPWX010000021.1:0-10148 GCA_963709605.1 uncultured Chloroflexia bacterium
GCGAGGCCATCTTCTCCGCCACCTCGAGCAGCCGGTCGCCGGCGGCGCGGATGCCGATCACCGCCATCGTGTCGTAGCCCATCAACTGCGGGTTCGTGAGGGCCACGACCTTCAGGTAGCCCCGCTCGACCAGGCGGCCATAGCGCGTGCGGACCGTGCCCGGCGAGACGCCGAGCTGCTTGGCCATCTGCGCGAAGTTGGCGCGGCCGTCCTGCTCCAGGGTGCGGACGATGTGCCGGTCGATCGCGTCGAGCCCGCTCGGGGCCGGAGTGCCGGATCGTCCCTCCATGTCGGTAATCTGTGCCGATTTGGGCGATCATGTCAATGCATTGCTGCCGACTCAGCAGCGCAGACCCGTCGACTCGCTCCGGGGATCGCGACGGTGCCGCATCGGTCTGCCGATGGGAGGCCCGCGCCCGGAGGGCACTGGGCGCGCGCGAACAACGATCCGAAGGCGCCGCGATCCTGAACCGTCGCTGGTGCGCCTCTACACCACCGAGAGTCCCAGCCCCGTTGCCCGCAAGGTACCGTGCAAGGTTGGCGTGTAGTACTAACGGACCCGCCGATCCGTGACCATCGTCACGGGGACCCGTTCGGAGCCACCAATCCACCCAAGGGGCCACAACGGATATCGATGATGCCTCATCTCACTCGTGCGACATCCAGGTCCAGGCGGCGGCCGCGTTCGCGCGGCCAGACTCTCGTCGAGTTCGCCCTCGTCGTCCCCGTCTTCTTCCTGGTCCTCTGCGGGATCATGGACTTCGGGTTTCTGCTCTACTCGCGCATGACCGTCATCAACGCGGCGCGCGAGGGGGCCAGGGTGGCGACCCCGATGACCGAGGATGCGGCAGCGATCCCGTCTGCGGTCTCGGACCGGGTGAGCGCGGCCGCCGGCGGGCTCGCCGTCAGCACCACCACGTGCCGAGTCCCGAAGGCCGGCGGCAGCTGTGGTGGGTTCGGCGGTGCCGAGGCCGGCGACTCGGTCAGGGTGACCGTCAGCTACGACCATCGCGTCTTCTTCCCGTTGCTCTTCGGCGCGACCATCCCCATGAGCTCGACCGTCCAGATGGTGCTCGAATGAATTGCCGCCGGTTGCAGATCCACCCGCGCCGTCACACCCGCGGGGCCGAGGGCGAGCGCGGCCAGATCCTCGTGCTGTTCACGATCGTCCTGGTGGTGATCCTAGCCTTCACCGCGCTGGTCGTGGACATCGGCCTGCTCCGCAACGACCGTCAGAGCCTCGTGAACGCGGTGGACGCTGGCGCCCTTGCCGGCGGCACCCTGATGCCCGTGGATGGATCAAAGAGCGGCGCGGCCGGCAAGGTCACCGCTCTCGTCGACCAGACCGTCCAGGCGACCTATCCAGGGTTGCTTCGACCAGCGAACTACGACATCAGCTATCGGTGCCTGATCGGCACGGGCGACGAGGGGGCGTTCGACGGCGCGGACATCGCCGTGTTCATCCCGCTCGACTGCGACCCGAGTCGCGCCCTGGGGCACAGCCCGCGCGTCGGCGACTTCACCGGCGCCGGCAAGACGCGCAGCTCGGTCTGCAGGCCGGATCTCGGTGACAAGTGCAACGTCGTCGTCGTGGAAGGCAACGTCACCACTCCGTACTCGTTCGCCCGAGTCGTCGGGGTGAACAGCGGGAGCACCGGGGTCGTCCAGTCGGCGGCCTGCAAAGGGCTGTGTGGGGAGTTGCCGATCCTCAATGACGTCGAGCTCGTGATCGACACGTCGGGCAGCATGAGCAGGAACAACACCAACGGCCACAGCCGCATCTACTGGGCCAGGCTCGCCGCGAAGCAGCTGGTCACGGACCTCAGCAACAACGGAGGCATCGGCGCCACCGGAAACCGGGTCGGGATCACGACCTTCAGCGGGACCACCGCCAGCTCCTCTCCGACCGCGTGGACGTCCACAGCGGCTCAGCTCGCGACGACGATCGACGCGATCAACGCGCCATCGCAGGCCATCACGCCGACCAAGGTCGGCATGCAGACGGGTGCTGCAGATCTCAGCGCTCCGGGACACGCCCGGAACCCCGTGGGTGGCGCCGTCCGGCGCGTCCTCATCCTGCTCTCGGACGGTCGCCCGAACCGCGACGGGGGTCCGAACGGCCTTCCGGCGACCAACCCGGTGAACAACATGCGGCCGACCGAAGGTGAGATCGACGCCTACCTCGGGTCGGCGGACGTCGCGTACTCCATCCTGATCGGCAATCCCGCCAACCCCTACACGATCGGACAGGGCCCGTACCTCGACCCGGAGTATGCCGACCCGGACATGATGAAGCTCCTGGCCACGCCGGACGACCTGACGGCGGACCCTCCGCTGAGGTACTATTTCAACGTTGTCGATGCCAGCGGTCTGCCCGGCGTCTTCAGTCAGATCGCCGGCCAGATCCTCGGCGCCCGCGCGCATCTCATCCGGCTGTATCCCGCACCGATCGTGGAGAGCGTCGGTGGCGGTACCTCGGTGTCGATCAGTGGCAAGTACTTCACCGGTGCGACCCAGGTGACGTTCGGCGGGACCAACGCCGTCACGTTCACGGTCAACAGCGACACGTCGATCACCGCCACCCCGCCAAGCGGCACGCCGGGTCAGACCGTGCACGTCCGCGTCACATCGTCGGGCGGTTCGTCCCCGGCCACCCCCGCCGACGAGTACACGTATCCCCCCTGAGATCGGCGAGGCTTGGGCGCCGCGTCCGAGCCGGCCGTCCGCCTGACCTGGCGACAAGAACGGCGGCCCTTCGGGGCCGCCGTCGCGGTCCCGCATTCTCCCGCCACGACGCTTCTCGCGCTCACGCCAACCCCTCCTGCCCCGCAGCGGCCCGGTCAACGAGCAAGGTGTGGATGACGTCGTGAACGGGACAGCGGGGCGTCGCCGGTGGCCCGTCGGGCGGGATGCCAAGGCACACGACTACCGCGACGCGCACGTTGAACGGCGTCCCGCAGCAACGAAACGTCCGTCCGTGCCGCCGTCTCTTCTGCGCCGGGCCGCCCCGCACCTCCTCGCGCGTCATCGGCGCGCCCGTCGCCTGGCGAGTCGAGCGAGCACGGCGATCGCTCGCCAGCTTGCCCAGAATGCGACGAGCTGGTACATGATCCACGCCCTGCCGCCGGGGTCGAGTGGCCCCGCCGCGATCCCCGTGGGGCGGATCCTCACCAGGGGCAGCCCCTCCGTCCGGTGGGATAGCTCTTCGTCCGACGCCGTTCGCGGGTTGACGCCGAGCGTCGCCATCCCGATGACGCCGAGCGCGGCCGTCAACGCCCGGCCAGCCCGCAGGCGCTCGTCCGCGTCGGTGACGACCTCGGCGAGACCCGAGAGTCGAGCCAGACCTCGTACTCGCGGAAGGCGCACGGGACGCCATGCGCGGTCAGCGGGTCCGGACCGTCCAGTCGTCGCCGCACACCCGGAGCTCTCGCGCGAGGGTCGCCGGATGGCCCTGGCCAGGCTCACGTCCGGCGCCTATCGCCGGCGCTGATGACCGGCGCTCCCCTCCGGGCGCGCCTGAGAAGGGGCGGCGGTGCGCCCGGACGGTGCTGGAGTCGCGGTGACAGCCGAGGCTCGTTACCCCGCTCCCGCGTCATCGGGCAGGTAGGCAATGGGGCCCGGGGTGGCCGCCATGGGCGCGGCCAGGTGGCGGGCGGTGCTCGCCGGGACGTCCGGCTCGGCTTCCCGGCCGGCGGCACGCTCCGAGGCATCGGCCGCGGCGAGATCGATGAGCGTCGCGCTGTCGCGCACCACGGCTGACCGGAACTGCCCCTCCATCGCCTGCAGGATGAGCCGGTCCTTGAGCGAGCGCGGCCGGGCCACGCGATAGACAAGGTCGGTCTGGCCCGGGCCGTGCGCGATGAGCTCCGTCGTGATCACGATCCGCGGAACGCCTCTGAACCCGGTGTTGACCCGCTTCGTCTCGTACTCCGGCGGGACCCAGTCGAGGACCTCCTCGATGGACACGTTCTTGCCGTGCGAGCAGTGGTTGACGGTTCCGATCCCGCGCCGGCCGTTCGCGAGGTCCTCGACCACCTCCGTCACGCCCGACGTCCAGCGGATCCGCCGAGCGGGGGAGGTGGTCCACTCCCAGAGGATCTCGCGCGGGACGGCCGCCGGGATGGTGATCACCGCGAGCGCGTCGTCGTCGGTCACCTTCGTCCGCACGCGCCGCCGCTCCTCCTCCCAGGCCGCCCCGAGGTCGCTGACCCAGCCCGCCACCTCGCCCACCGACTCGAAGGACTCGCGGTACGCGTGCATCCCCGCCGCCGCGGGATCCGCGAGCCCCATCGCCCCCACGAGGGCGTCCGTGTAGAGGGCATAGGCCGGCACGCCGAGGTCGTCGCCGATGTGGTTCTTCAGGAGGCGGTGGACGACGACGACGTCGCTCCCGACGAGCTCCTCCCGCCCGGCCATCCGCTGCCGCGCGACAAGGCCGTGGTGGGCGACGAACTTGAGGTCCAGCCCGGGGATCCGGCTGCAGGCGTTGCACTCGCAGGTCGATGCCCGGAGGATGTCCCGGACGCGGCGCTGGAAGACGAAGTAGCAGCGCTCGATCACGTCCCTGAGGCCGGGACCGTCCACCGTCGCCGCGGGTACGTAGACGAACGCGGCGTCACCCTCGAGCTTCGCGAGCTTGAACGATGGGCGCAGCGCGCCGACGACCGTGTCGACGAGATCAGCGAGGATGTCCTGCGCGTGGTCCAGCTCCACGCCGGCGAGGTAACCGCTGTAGCCCGCGATGTCGGCGATGACGAGACAGGCCGGCTCGGTCCGGGCAAGCATCAGCCCCGCTCCGACGTCAGCCCATGGATCGATCCGACGACCTCGGCAGACGCGGGGCCCAGTGCCCGGGAGGGGATCGTGACGGTCATCCGAGGATTGTCGCAGACGCGAGATGAGGCGATCGTCACCGGATCGTCTCGCCGCCATGCCCAGGAAACCGGCATGGTGCGCCAACTTGGGAAGATCCGCTGGATCGGGCGATCGCGACACGCGCATGGCGAGCAGCTGCGCGTAGAACGCGCCACCGACCCACGTGATCGCGCAACGCGGTCTCGCTCATGACCAGCCGGCCAGCAGTGCGAGTCCGAGGAGCAGAGTCGGGAGGTACAGCGTCGCCGGGATCATGTCTCCGCTGGTCGCGACCCACACGATCGACAGCGCGCCGACGACCACGCTGAACCACGCGACCGGGATCGCGACGCCGCCGCCGATCACGAGCGCGACCCCGACGGCGACGAGCGATGCGGCGGTCGTCAGGGCGAACCCGGCGAAGATCCCGCCGATCGCGGCCCCGAGCAGGGTCTCGGCGGGCTCGGTCGGTGTGCCGGCCGCAGCCATCTCGGCAAGGACCGGCGTCGTCCGGGTCCGGATCGCGAGGACGGCACACCACAGCACTCCCCCGATCGCGTACGCGACGGCCGCACCCGCAAGAGCGGCGCGCGGCGTGTCCTCGATCGCCAGCGACCCGGCGAGGACGATGAGGCCCGCCGCCGTCAGGACAGTGGCGACGGTGAACCCGATGTTGACGGCGGTCCAGCCCCGGCGATGGGCGCGAACGAGCGCGAGGTGCTCTTCCCGGGGGGCCGTCCACACGCGGTACAGCCCGAAGTCGTAGAACCCGAGGAGGCCGAGCAGCGGGCCCCCGACCAGCAAGGCCGTCGCGACCGTCACGCCGTCAGGCATCGGTCGTGGCCCGCCGCTCCATCAGATACGTCGCGATGTGGCGCGTCTTCGTGGGCGCGTCGAGCACCTCGATCCGGAATGCCGGCTCGAACAGCGCCTCGACCTCGCCCGGAACGAGTCCGGGGAATGCCTTCGATGGGCCTCCGAAGCTGAATCGCGGCAGGTCGTTGGGCCGCGCGGAGAACGCGAACAGGAAGAACCGCGCGCCGGGCCGCGCCAGTCGCGTCACGTATCGGGCCATGGCCCGTCGCCCGGCCGGTGGGAGATCGTCGAGCGTGCCGTAGTCGACGAGCAGGTCGAAGGGGCCGTCGACGCCCGACACGTGTCCGGCCGTCAGGTCGCCGGCGACGAGCCGAACCCGCTCGGGCCCGAGGCCGCGGCGCGCTGCAGCGGCCCGTGCCTTGGCCAGGGCGACGGGCGAGAAGTCCACGCCGACGACGGAGAAGCCTGCCTCCGCGAGCTCGATGGCCACGCCACCGGCACCACAGCCGAGGTCGACCGCCCGCGCGGCGGGTTCGCCGGGCCGCCGGAGCGTTTCGGGCGCGCATCGACCATCCCCGACGAGCGCGCGCAGCTCGACTCGATCGGCGCCCTCCCATGGTGCGCCGAACCGGTACATGAGGTCGTAGGCGCGGCGGCCGACGGTGACCATCATTCGCCGCCCACGTCCACGAGGCCGTCCGCCGGGATTTCGGGTCCCGGGCCGGACGACGCCGCGCAGGCCCCGACGAGGAGCCCGACCAGCAGGCCAGCGCCGATCACGAGATAACGCACCGGTTCCCCCCCTTGCGGCATGGGCCGCGGGGCGCCCGACGGACTGCCCGAACGGCGCGGCCCACCCGCTGTTGAGGCCGCATCATTGCAGCCTTCACCGCGGCGGACAAGGGTCAGGCTCTCGCGGCTCGGCTGCTCTCCGACCTCGGCGGCCTGCGGCCGAAGCGGCCTGCTCGTCGATGCCGTCGGGCAGCTCGACGAAGTCGAGACCGCGCTCACACCTGACGGCGCGATCATGAACGGCCCGCGCGAGACGCGTCGGACACCCGCGGGACGTCGGCAGGTCTCGTCGGGTGGGCGGCGTCAAGGACGAGCCTGGTCCAGCTCCTTGACGCCCGGCGAGAGCATGGCCGCGATCGAGAACGCCGCAAGCAGGGCCGCGAGCGCAAGGTACGTCCACGCAAGTCCGAACTGCTCGACGGCGCCGCCGATGATCAGCATGGCGATGGGCGGGACCGCGTAGAACGCGGACATCTGAACGCCGTAGACGCGGCCCTGCTCGTTGGGAGGGATGCGGGTCTGCACGAGCGTGCTCATCATCGGGTCGGCCGGCCCCCAGGAGAGGCCGAGGAAGAACCCCGCGACGGCGAGCACCGGGAGTGGGGGCAGCAGCGCCATCGGCACGATGCTGAGCGCCACGCCGGCCAGGACGAGCCGGGCGATCGTGGAGAGCCGGAGCCGCCGCCGCAGCCACCCGTAGCTGAACGCCCCGATCATCGCGCCCAGCGCCAGCGCGGAGATCACGATCCCGAGCGCTCCCGGGTCGCCCAGCCGCTCGAAGTACGTCGGCAGCAGGACGGCCTCGGTCGGCAGGTAGATGGCGGCCAGGACGACCACGGCGATCGTGACCAGGCGCAGCGGCCGGTCGTGCCAGAGGGTCGTGAACCCCCTGGTCAGGCTCGTCCAGCCGAGGTCCGTCCCCATCCCCCCGTCCGCCTCCGCGCGGGCCCGCTGACCCGCGTCGCCCACGCGCATCGCGGCGACGCACCCGCTCGCGACCAGGAAGAGGACGAACGGCGCCCAGAACGACTGCTCCGCGCCGACGGTTGCGATCAGCGCCGCCCCGACGACGGGCCCGACCGTCCAGCCGACGGCGAAGACCCCTTCGTGGATGCCGTTCAGCGGATCCACGGGTCGGCCGGCGGCCTCGGCGGCGTCCGGCAGGATCGACCGACGCGCCGCGTATCCGGCGGGGTCGAACGTGGCGCCGACCACGGCGAGCGCCACGATCGTCGGGAAGTCGAGGTTGCCGAGCATCGCCACCACCGGGATGCTGGCGACGGCGAGGGCGGAGAGGATGTCCGAGACGACACTGACCACTCGGCGGCCGAACCGGTCCACCAGCCAGCCGACGAGCGGCGCCACCAGGATCGCGGGGAGGGCGCTCGCCGCGGCGACCAGGCCCGCCGATGCCGGGGACCCGGTCCGCTCCAGCACCAGCCACGGGATCGTCAGCATGACGATCGCGTTGCCGACGCCGGACGCGAGGTTGGCGGCCTCGAGCAGGATGACCGGGGTCAGCCGCGGTGGTCGTCGTGGCTCGGCGGCCATTGACCCTCCTGCCTTGTCGCACCCACCAGGGCATCTTACGGACGCCCGCGATCGAGTCGCGTCGGCGACGCGCGGCTCCGTCATCGGACTCTTCGTCCGCCAGGATCCAGCCGTCGACGGCCCGACCATGACCTGCCGGCGGGGCGATCCGGCCGCGGCAGGATCAGCGAAGATCCTCCCCATGGCGCACGAGAACGGCTCCGGCTCGGAGGTCGCGGATCGCTCGGAGCTGGCCGTGCGCGCCGAGCTGCTCGCCGAGCTCGACGCGGCCGTCGAGCGGCTCCTGGCAGCCGCCGCGGCGAGCATCTCCGACGATGCGCTCGTCGACGGCTCGTGGGCGGTCCGCGATGTCGTGGGCCACGTCACGTTCTGGCACGAGAGCTTCGCCCGCAACGTGGACGACCTGGTCCATGCGACGCCGGCCGACGCCCCTGCGGGGCCGCCTCGCGGACCTCAACGAGCGAGGCGTGGCGGAGGCGAGGACCGTGCCGCTGGACACGATCGTCGACCGCTTCCGAGCCGCTCACGCGACGATCCGCGCCTCGATCGTGTCGCCCACGCTCGGCCTGATCCCATACCGAGTCGGCTCGCGGCCGTACACCCCCAGCGAGCACCTGGAGGTGGTGCGCGACCACATCCGGGCCCATGCCCGCAGCCTCGAGCGCGCGTCGGATGCTGGAGGAGCGTCGGCGTCAGCCGGGCTGTCATCCCGGACAGGCGACGGGCCCGGACGACGATAGCGCCAGCTGGTCCGGCATCCCGGACGAAGGACGCGGCCGGCGCGCGCACAGGTCAACGATACTTGACACGATGTCGCCTGCCCTTTACATTCCCTCATGTCAACGATCCTTGACATTGGAGACGCCGATGGCATTCCTGGAGAAGAGCAACTGGGTCGTGCTCGTGGTCGGGGTGCCGACGCTCGTTGTCTACCTGTTCGTGGTCGTGCCGCAGGTGCTCGGCCAGCCGATCGCCGAGATCTCGTGGGTCGAGCCGATGATCGTCACGATCGTCGTCTTCGTCGTGGCGAACGTCCTGGGCAACGTCGTGGCCGCGGCATCGAACCCCCGGGAGGCCGACACGAACGACGAGCGCGACCGGGAGATCGACCGGCTCGGCGAGCGGGTCGGCAACTGGCTAATCATCGCGGGCTCGATCGTGGCGCTCGTCCTGGCGATGGCCAGGGCCGACCACTTCTGGATCGCCAACGCGATCTTCCTCGGGGGCCTGGCGGGATCCCTCGTCAGCGCCGTCACCAAGATCGCGGCCTACCACGGACCGTTCCAGCGATGGTGAAGCCGACGCGCGTCACGAACTCGATCCGGGCGCTCCGGTTTGCCGCCGGCGAGATGACCCAGGCCGACCTGGCCGATCGAGTCGGCGTGACGCGCCAGACGATCATCGCCATCGAGCAGGGCAAGTACTCGCCGACCCTCGAGATGGCCTTCCGGATCGCCCGGGTGTTCCGCGTACCGCTCGACGAGGTCTTCCAGTACCCACGAACGATCAGAGACAGGGATGACGTCCAGGGAACACCGGCCCGCCGCCGGCCCCGGCCTCCGCCGAACGCGACCACGCTACTCACGCCGAACAGGAGCCCACGATGTCTGAACCGTCGACGAAGTCGCCGTCGCTGCCGCCGCGCTGGTTCATCCGCACGTTCTGGGTGGGCCAGCGCGCCGTCTACTCCGTCACCGGCGGCCGGCTCGGCCTCCGACCGGGCGACCGCCACGCAGTGGGCATGATGCGCCTGCGGACGGTCGGCCGCCGGAGCGGCGTCGAGCGGGTGGCCATCCTCGGCTACTTCGAGGACGGCGCGGACCTGGTCACCCTGGCGATGAACGGCTGGGCCGACCCCGAGCCCGCCTGGTGGCTCAACCTGCAGGCGAACCCGGAAGCGATGGTCGACCTGCCGGACGGTCCCCGGGCGGTCCACGCCCGCGCCGCCAACGCCGACGAGCGGCCCCGCCTGTGGGCGCGCTGGGTCGAGTACGACAAGTCCGCCGACATCGACGCCCTCGCGGCCCGCAGATCCCGCGACACCGCCGTCGTCATCCTGTCGCCCCGGCCCGAGGTATCGGCGTGAGCGTGGATCGGGAGGCCGGCCGGAGCCACCGCAACCCGCCGGTCATGCT